>CAWEHG010000027.1:0-18043 GCA_963808715.1 Ignavibacteriota bacterium
CGACGTCACGGCGACCTGCGAGGGGATCAGCGTCAACGGGAGTCCGGGGACATCCCCGGACGGCTGTACGGCCCGCAGCAGCAACGGCTGGCTGGCTTCCACGCCGAACCGGTACGCCGATCCCCGGTCGAACCGGCCATGCGGGAGGAGGAAGTACCGGAAGAGGGCATCTCCTTCCTGTTCGGCTTTGTAGTTCGTGTGCCAGTAGTTGTTCATGACGTATGAGAAGAGCGTCTGCGACGCGGAGAGCTCCTCTCGCCATCGTCGAACTCCGCGCGGTCCGGGGGATTCGTCGGTCAGCTCGCCGATCTCCATCAGCGGGGCGTCCACGCTTGCCAGGGTCACCCCGAACTCGCCGTTCGACACATCCGCCCAGCGCTGCATGCAGAAGAAGTCCTTGCAGGAACCGGGCAACTGATCCTGTTCAGGCCTCAGCGCCTCCCACCCGAGGTCCAGCCGCACCTCGCCCCCCGGTACCAGGAACGGGAACGCCAGATGGACGCTCTCCTTGGTTCGCACGGGGAGCTTGTCGATGAGATCCGTGATGGCGACGCGACCGCCAAGACCGGCGGTCAGCGAGATCTCGCGCCGCAACTCCCGCGTTCCTGCGGATTTCGATTCCACGATCCAGGAGGCCACCAGCGGCCCGGTTTCTCCCGGCCGGATCGTGACCGCTGAATCCCTCACCAATGTTCGCGGATCAGTCCCCGGAACGTACAGATATTCGTTCATACCGGCCCAACGGGTAACGTCCACCAGCTCAAGCCGCTTCTCGAGCCAGACCATGCTCCGGATCGCGCCGGTCCTCGAATCGATGCTCAGTGAGATCTCTTTGCCGGTGAGCATCCCCGGCTCGGCGTGAACGGGGTTTGCCGGTGCCACAGGGTCACCTGCTTCGAACCGGATCCTCCTGCTCCCCAGCGGTGGAACGTCCCGCACCAGGACGGCAAGGTCTCCGTTCCGGAGTCGCTGGGACGGAAGGGGTGAGCTTCGGTCGTCGGTCACCCTGTTTCCCCGAAGCGCAAGTGCTCCTGGGATGCGAACGAGGTCGGTGCGAGACCAGGATGCGGTGTTGACCACGTCAATGGCCGACAGGGTGTCGCGGGACACCACCGGCGGGAAAAGCAGTTCCTTCGCGCCTGCGACCGCGCGGTCGACGAAGTTCTTCTTGTGTTCCCACTGTGCGCTCACCGACGGGCTATCCGGTTCGCTGACGCTGTTGTAGGCGCCCCAGGTATGCTCGCTGAAGAGCAGGACGTCCGTCCATGCCGAATCGACCCTGGACGCCGGGGGCGATCCGGAAGGCGCGAGCGCGAACATCGCCTCCGCCTGGACCAGACGCTCCGCCGCCTCCCGGTTGGCGGACAGCTCCCGCGCCGTCGACGCGGCTCCGTCTTCCCAGTACGGGGTCAGATCACCCGAGTACGTTGGGAGGTTCGCACCGTAGCGGCGTTCGAAGCTGTCGAACATCTCCGCCGTGGTTGCGATCACGATACGCGGGGAGACGTAGGCCGCGTTCCAGTCCCGGACCGTCGCCGCCAGCGTCTCATCCGGAGGGCCGTTGTCCCCATCCACAGTGTACCGAAGCTGGATCATGTCGTAGGGATACTTGAGGCTGTCCAGGTCCTCGAGGTAGGTGAAGATGGGGGCGGGATTGGCCAGATTCAGCCGGCCCAGCACCCATCCGTGGAACCAGGAGTACCCGTGCCCGGCCATCCACATCAGGACACGATGTTCACCGTTGGACGAGGTCCAGTAGAACGGCCGGTCGCCCCACGCCCGGAGAGCATGTCCGATCCGGTCGCCGCCGTCTGGCAGCTGCGGCATGTAGTTCGGGCCGCTGGAGAAGTATTTTACCCCTGCGAGTCCCAGCGCCGTGACCAGGGACCAGGAGTAGGCCGGAATGTCCGTGATCATCGCGGATGTGAGGGGGACCCCCGCTTCTCGCGCGAACCTCCTGGCGAATGCCGTCGTCCGGAGCAGTTCCTCGGGCCTCTGGATCCCGGTCAACGTGTTCGTGTAGAGCGCGTTGAGCCCGAGAGATCCATCGCGGATCGCGGCCGCCACACGCTCCCGCCGCTCGGGCGCTGCCTGCGCCAGGTATCACTCCAGCTCCCAGGCCACCTCGATATTCCACTTGAACCTCGAGCCCTCGGGGAAGGTCCGCGTGGATTCCGCGAGCGCCATCGCGCGGTCGATGTACCGGATGTGGTCCTGCTCAACCTTGATCTGGTGGGCGGAGTAGCCGATGTCGGTGTGCGAATGCGGCAACAGATAAAAGGTCCGGCGGGTGACCGGCTTGAGGAGGACCGGAAAACGTATGGTCGGTTTGCCGCGCTCGAAGAGGCCGACGGAGACCTCCCGGTCGGCGGCCACCGCAGGGAACGGTATCGAGACCGTGCGGACCCCCCACTCGAGCCTCACCGGGATCGCGTGGATCGAATCGGCTCCTACACGAACCTCTCTCGGCACTCCATAGTGCTCGAGGTCCACCTGCACCGGCTGGCAGATCGTGTCGATGGCCGACACGAGCGCGGGAAGCGCCCGTGTGCGCATCCTCCCCACGAGTGGATGCTGGAACACCATGAACCAGGCCTGGCTCTCCGCCTGCTCGCCGGTGACCCGGATCGTGAGAGGAGCACCCTTCGTGAACAGCGGCGCCGGAACGGTCAGGAACATGTACCCGAAAAGATCCTGGAAGCGGTCCGCTTCCGTGGCGCAGAACGTCAGACTGGCCCCCGAAGGCCCGGCCGCCGTCCAGCTCTTCGTCGTGGAATCCTGCTGAGTCGTGAACGTCAGGGCGTCGGCCCCGCCGATCGCCAGGGTGAACTTCTTCGCCCCCTTGCTTCCCGAGAGGGCCGCGAGCCAGACGAACGTGGCGCTCTTTGCCTTCGCGGTCGCGGAGACCGGGGCGGTCTCCCACTCGGCGATCCTGCGGCCGTCCGTGGCGCGGACCAGGAGCGCGTTGCGCACGAGCGGGTTCGCGGAATGGTAATCGATCGGGTCGCCGGCGATCGTCCGGACGTACCCGTTGACAGCATCCCTGGACCGTCCGACCAGGCGGGCCAGAACGGTGTCGCCAGGCATGTCCGCGAGAGCCACGGCGGGCAGGGAAAGAACGAACAGTCCGGCAAGAAACGTCGTGCGGTTCATGGTCGTCTCCACGTGATCGTTCCCGGACCGGGGTTACCGGCCAGCTTGCGGCTCAAGCCGTATGAAGGAATCCTGCCGGATGAAGATCCTCGCCGGCCGACCTGAGGCGTCGATGAACGGGTAGCTCGCTTCGTACCCATCGCCGGTCAAGGTGATCTCGGGACCACGGAGAGGGGACCCGAGCTCGAGGTCCTCCGTCCGGGCGGCCCATGTGCCATGCAGGCGGTGGTACTCCCGCTGGGCGTAGTACACGGCCATCAGAATGCTCCGCGCCTCCCTCGAGGGGTCCGGACGGACCGACGCGGGGGGTCCGGGAGGTCCTTCGAACTGTACGAACCCCCACATCTCGGGGCGATGCATGTCCACCACCCCCTGCGCCGACCATACCCAATTGTCCTCGCTCTGCCCGGGGACCTTGACGTATTTCCCGTCGCGGATCTCCACCTGCCATTCGACGCGGGAGAAGTTGATGCGCCACACATCGCCGATCCGGGGAGGAGCCGGCACCCGTGCGAATTCCCCAAGCGCCTTCCACGGGAAGGCGAGTTCCACGCACCAGCCGCTGTCGGTGTCGCGGGGATCGTTCGGGGTCCCTGCCACGCGCACCGCGGTGGCCAGACCTGCGATGTCCCAGCTGTCCACCGGCGGACCGCCGTCGCGGTACGGCTTCACCAGGCGCAGGTCCCAGCCGGTGTTGAAGGCGTTGATCTCGAACTCATAGTACTGGTGGTTGTCGCCGTCCGGATCGATGAACACCTCGAAGTCCGGGATCATGGAAGATCACCTCGTCGCGCCTGGTGATCGTCGCCCAGACGTGGGGTTCCTCCAGCCAGGCCCCGACGTACAGGCAGGAATCGTCCCAGAGCATCTTCATACGCGTGGCGAACCTCGGGCGGGGCCGGGCAGAACCCTGGATATCCACGAACGGGTTGCTCCAGGCGGCGGCTTTCCAGGCCGTTTCCTCCAGAACGTCCGTCGACGGCGACGGGAGAACCCGCGCGTCGGCAGAGGTAGCTTTCCGGCACGTGGTCCAGGGGAGGGACCGACAACGGCACCTGCGCATCGGCAGGGGCGGCGGCGAGCACCACGGCGCAGAGCAGCACGCCGGGCCTGAGCAACGACCGCGGGCCGCGGCTCCCTGTCGTCCGGAGGGAAGCCCGGGCCGGAGGGAACACGGAGAGCGTGCTCCTATTCGCGTTTGAGCGCACGGAGCTCATCTTCGGTTCTCCGCTCGAGGGAACTCTGGAAGTCGTAGTCGTCGTGGTCGGAGATCGCTTCGTAAGCGGCCTCTGCGTCCGCCGGCCGCCCCAGTCTGGAGAGGACCTGCCCCTTCTTGAACAGGACGTGCGGCGGGATCCAGATCTCTTCCACGGGGGTCACCGCAAGGGCCGAATCCGCCGCGGCGAGACATTCCGGATACCGTTTGAGTTCGTAGGTCATCTGCACGATGCCGTAGAGCGCCCGGACTCGGGCATCCGGGAATCCCGCGGATGCCGCTGCCGCGCCGCGGTAGAGGGCGAGAGCCCTTCCGGGTTGCCACTGGAGGCCTCGTTCTCTGCCTTGATGTTCATGATCTCCGGCGGATCCAGGGGCCGCCGCTGGTACTTCTGGGCGAGACGGTACTGAAAGACCTCCCGCGGACGCTCGCTATCGTCGGCCTTTTTCATCTGGCCGAAGAGCCTGACCGCGTTGGTCCGATCGCCGGCGACATCGCAGGCGATCGCCGCGCGGAAATAGGTCATGTTGGGGGTGCGTTCCTTGACCTGCGTCTGTTCCATGTACTTCAGGTAGTTCTCCCGGGCCTTCCCGAAGTCGTTCTTCTGAAAGTGAATGCTCCCGAGCGTGCTGAACGCCAGCTCTTCGCCGTACCGGATCTTCTTCCGGGCATTCATCTCGACCGCCAGTTCCGCCGCCTTCTGAGCCTCATCCAGGTTGTTCATCTGCCGCTGCCAGGCCGCATAGAGCACGATGAACAGCGTGTTCTCGGGATGCCGTCGCCGCAGCTCTTCCAGGTAGATCAGGGCGGTGTCGCGTTTGTCCTCGGAGAACATGAACTGCGCATAGAAGAGCGCGGCCTCGGTTCTCGTGTAGATCCCTTTGTCTGCAGCCAATCTGAGCGATGCGAGTCCGCCCTGGAGGTCTCCGTCAAAGCCGAGCAGGTTGAGGATCCAGCTCATCGATCGCGGCACCTTTGCCACCAGGTACCGGAACAGGCCGAACCCCATATGCGCGTCGTAGAGGGTCGGATCGAGGCTGACCGCTTCTTCGAGCAGGAAGTATCCCTGTCGCCCGTCCTTGACGGCCTTGAGCAACGAGTTCTCGTTCGAGTAGGCGATGCCCCGGTACCCCATGATCCCGCCGAGGTAGAACTTGGCCACGGCATCCCGTTCGTTCCGGTCGATAAGCCGTTCGCAGATAGTGATCACTGTTTCCGACTGCTCGAAGAATCTCTCCAGGTCCGAAGGCCGGCGGTTGAGGCCGTAGACGTAGAAGGAAGTCATTGCCTGGAAGAACGGTCCGCGGGGATCGCCGGGGGCCATGCGCGACACGCTGTCGAAGGCTGCCACGGCGTCATCCACCTCGAGGGCATACAGGTGGTCCAGCCCTCGCAGGGTCGTCTCGTGCACGCGTTTCCAGTCGGGTTCCTGTGCCTGCAGGGGGAGGAGGCTCAGCAACAGCAGAACTCCTGACCACGTTGCCCGGCGCAACGTTTCTTCCCGGACCGTACGGGTCGAGGACCGCCGTATGGTGGGGCCGCTCCGGATCACACGCCCGCCACGCGCCGTTTGTATTCTGCCAGAGCGGCGTCGAGCCGCTGGCGCGCAGTGGTGTCGCCGGGGATGTTGTGGGAGGGGTGGATGTGAAGCTTCACGCCGCGATCGGCCAGGATCTCCGCCACGGTGGTGACGGTCATCCAGACCGCAGTGACAAAGGCCATCGTCGACACCGGTCCCACCCTGTCAAAGTGATCCTTGAGCGGCACGGAGGCGTCCTGCAACGGCACGCAGGTGTCCACAACGGCGTCGGCGAGCTCGAACAGGGTTTTGCCACAGGAGTGACGCGGCGTTTTTCCGACGGATTGCGCCGCCGAGCCGTACACGATCACCTTCATCCCCTGGTTCTTCGCCTCGAGGGCGATGTCGATGTTGACCGCGTTGATCCCCGTGTGCGAGAAGAGCCACATCGTATCTCTCGGGTCGAACGTGTAGCTCTTCATGATCTCTCTGCCGAATCCTTCGGCCCGTTCCAGGAAGAGGAATTGATGAATCCCCGTCTCGCCGACGATCCGGGTAAAAAACGTCAGCGACTGCTCCACGATCGGGTGGAAACCCACGAAGCCCCCGATCCGGGGGTACATTTCCTCGACAGGGAGCGTCGCGTGTCCGCAACCGAACGTATGCACCCAGCGTCCGGCCTGGATGCTGTCCGCCATCAGGGCGGCGGCCGCGCGGATCGGCTCCATCTGGGTCTGTTCGATCTGGTCCATCACGGCGCGGGTGTTCTTCAGCCATTCTCTGGCAAGCATGGTCACTCCTGGGAGCTGAGAAGAGGAATCAACGCTGGTTCACGCCGGGGCGTCCGGCGGACCGTGCGGCCGCACGGTGCTGACGCCCGCCCCGAACAGCACGGCTACGGCGACCACGCCGGCCCCGAGAAAGAGCGGGATCATGTCCAGGCCCCCGGACGTCGCGGCGAGACCGACGCCGTAGTTGATCGCCGTGTTCCCGGTCAGCGCGATCACCAGGGCGATCCCGAAGGCTGTCCCGGTGAGCCGCGGATGGAGCTCGCCGATGTACGCGAAGACCACCGGGAACACCGGCGCGAGGCCGAGGCCCAGCAGGGCCACTCCGGCGTACGCCATCGCCACGCCGCCGGCGCGCATCAGCAGGACGCTTCCCAGCAGGGCGGCCGGCAGGCAGGCCCAGACCGCCACGTGCGGCGCGGTCCGCCGCAGGACGAACCCGAGCAACAGGCGCGCTGCGGCGAGGCTCGCGGCGAACACCGTGAGCGTGATCAACGCGGTCCCGGCGTCCAGGGCCAACTCCTGCCGCACATAGAGCACGGTCCAGTTGTTCACCATTCCTTCGAGGCCGCTCTGGAAGAAGAGGGCGAACGAGAGGATCAACAGGGTCCGGTCGCGGAGAAGTTCGGCTCCCTGCCGGAGCGGGAATCCCTGCGGATGCTTCGGCGACGGGAAGTGGACCGAGAACATGAAAAACGACGCGGCGAGGATCACCGCCCCGATGGCGGTGATGACCTTGCTGAGCGGAAGCACGGCCAGCAGCAGAGCGGTCATCGCCGGCATGCCGAGGGCTCCGATACCGAAGAAGACCCCGAGCAGGCTGAGTCGGGACCCCCGCGCCCCTTCGCTGATGTCCGCTACCAGGGCATTGGTGGCACCGTTCAGGATCCCGCCTCCCAGGCCGATCAGGAAGAACGAGATCTGCAACGCCGGCAGGGCTCCTGTGAGCGCAATGATCTCGAATCCGCCACTCACGATCAGCGCGGAGCCGGCGAAGGGGAGCCGGTAACCGAACCGGTCCACCAGCGGCCCGAATACGAGCGATCCGGCCAGGATCCCCAGCGGGAGCAATGCGGCCAGCGAGCCGATCGTCGCCTCGTCGAATCCCTGGCTGGCAGCGAGGAAGGTATTAACCGTTCCCAGGGAGACCATGGCCACGCCGAACAGCAGCATGCCTCCGCAGGCGACGGGGAACAGCAGCCGATGATGGGTCATGCCTTCGTGCCCTCCGGAGCGTATGCCTGGGTGCCTGGGTGGTGCAGCGCGAGAAAAGCGGCGCCATACAGAGGAGCGTCGTTGCCCAGTGCGGATGCTTCGATCGAGGCCAGCCGCATGCTGATGGGCTGTGCCCACAGGGCGGCTTCCCGCCGGATCTCCTCGAGGAACCGGCGCGCCGGACCGAAGACCCCTCCGCCGAAGAGGATCTTCTCCGGATTGAAGAGGCTGACGATGTTGGCCGTCGCCTGGCCCCAGTAGACGATCGCCTGTCCGATCACCCGTTCCGCGACCGGATCGCCCGCTTCATAGGCGGCGAACACGTCGCGCGCGGTCAGATGCGCGACCTCCAGGCCCCGCAGCAGGCTGCGCGGGGCTGCATCCGCCTCGAGGATGTCGCGTGCCACGCGGGCGAGCCCTTCGCCGGAGGCGTGGTATTCAAAATCCCCGCAGGGCCCGTAGGCCTCGCGGAAGGGCTGCGTGAGTGCCATCCAGCCGATCGCGCCGGCGATGTCGTGGGCTCCTCGCAGGATCTTCCCGTCCACCAGGATCCCGGCACCGATCCCCGTCCCGACCGCAAGGAACACCGCATCGCGGCACCCGCGCGCCGCTCCTCGCCAGACCTCTCCCGAAATGCAGCAGGCCCGGTCGCTGTCGATGGCGACCCGCACGCCGGTCCCCTTGAGCGCCGCCTGCATCTCCCGGAACAGGGGGTAGTCGTCCCATCCCGGGATGTTCGGAGCCCAGACGGTCCCCTGCTGCGCGTGATAGATCCCGGGAACGCAGATGCCGATGCCGGCCACCGTCTCGCCGGCCTCGGCCACCAGCGTACGCGCAAGCTCGACCACCAACGCACCCACCTCCGAACCCGCGGCCTTCACGAGCGGGCGAGAGATCCTCTGCACGATGGTCCCGTCCTCCGTCAACAGCGCACCAGCCAGTTTCGTGCCCCCGAGGTCCAGGGCGATCACCTTGTGCGAACCCATACGCCCCTCTTACCGGATCGAGAACTTGTAGACGGTCCTGGACGCGTAGCGCTGTCCCGGTTCCAGTGTCGTGGACGGGAATTCCGGGCGGTTCGGCGAGTCGGGGAAGTGCTGCGATTCCAGGCAGAAGCCGGTCCGGAACTGGTACACCAAGCCGCCCTTCCCCCGGTTGGTGCCGTTCAAGAAGTTCCCCGAATAGAACTGGAGGCCGGGCTCAGTGGTCAGCACTTCCATCACCCGGCCCGAGGAAGGTTCGAACACCGTCGCCGCGGAGGTGAGGCCGCTTCCCGCCCGCTTCAGAACCCAGTTGTGGTCATAGCCGCCGCCCAGCGTCATCTGCTCGTCCGCCGCACCGATCCTCGCTCCGATCGGGGTTGGATCCCGGAAATCGAACGGGGTTCCCTCAACGCTCCGTATCTCCCCCGTCGGGATGAGACCCGTGGTGACCGGCGTGAACCGGTCCGCCGCGATCGAGAGCACGTGGTCCAGGATGCTCCCCTTCCCCGCCAGATTGAAATAGGAATGATGGGTCAGGTTCACCACCGTGGACTTATCGGTGGTGGCGCTGTAGTCGATCGTGAGCTCGTTGTCCGCGGTCAGCCCGTACACCACACGGACGGAGAGCGTGCCGGGGTAGCCTTCCTCGCCGTCTTTGCTGACGTAGGTCAGCACCAGCGTCTTCCCGGGATCACTCGCTTTCTCGTCCACCGTCCAGACGACCTTGTCGAAGCCCTTGAGTCCCCCGTGAAGGTGGTTCCGCCCGTCATTGGTGGCCAGAGTATAGGATCTTGCGTGGAGGGAGAACGAGCCACCGCCGATCCGATTGCCGTAGCGCCCGATCAGGGCGCCGAAGTAGGGATTGGAGGCGACGTACTGGGCCAGGGAGTCGTACCCGAGGACCACGTCGCCGGGTTTCCCGTGGCGGTCGGGTACGATGAGCGACACGACGATGCCGCCGTAGGTCGTGATGGTCGCTTCCATCCCCTTCCCGTTGGCAAGGGTGTAGAGCCCCACATCCGTGCCGTCGGGGGTCTTCCCCCAGGGCTGTTTCTGCATTGTTGAAGGCTCCTTCGTGCTGCAGCCGGCCAGGACCAGCGCCAGAACGATTCCTGTGTGTGCGATCGAGTTGAGGGTCATGGGTCCTCACTTCTTCTTGGATGATGCCACGCGCTTCTGGTAGGCGGAGGCCTCCGCTTCCAACGCGCGGAAGGCCTGCGTGGGACCCAGTGTTTGCACGAGCAGCTCGTCGTCCTTCACTTCGCGAACCAGAGCATCACTCGCTGCCCCTACGGGGACCTCCACCACGACGAAGGCCGTCCACGACTTCCCCTTCTTGGACGTCTTCTGGTTCCGCACGCGGCTCCCCTTCAGGTCCGCGGCGATCTTCTCCTCTGCTTTCTGGTATCGTTCCGTCCCCTGGAGATCGAGGGAAGCTTCCCGCTCCGCGGCCCGCCGGACGCTGTCCAGCCGGGTCTGGACGATCTTGCCCAGCTCCACCCGGGCATCGTGCAGGGCCTTGTCGATGGCCAGCTGCTTGTCCTTGGAGGTGGCCGACGCCTTGGCGATGAGGTATTGCGGATCCGCCTTCGGCTTCGAATACCACGACGGGGGAGCGGGCGGCTTGTCCTGGGCCAGCGCCGGGAGGTCCACCGCCGGGACCGTGGCGAGTGCCACCAGAACGGGGAGGCACATCCAGGCGGCGGTGCGTCTCCGGCGAAGGGACGGGCTATTCGGTCGATCAGTCATGTTCGCGCCATTCGCTGTACATGGACATTCGTTCCGAGACATTGCGCACGTAGGCGCGCGTCTCGTCGTATGGAAGGGAGGAGCGCAGCTTTGACATGACCTGGTCGGAGGTCATGCCGTTGATGATCTTCACTGCGTCGGGGATGTTGCGCTTGCCCGTAAAGGTTTTTGCGACGTTTCCGGGACCGGTGTTGTACGCGGAGATCGCGCACAGCAGCCTGCTCCGGTCGTCGCGGACATCTTTGAAATCGCGCGTCATCAGCAGCCGGAGGTAGCCGCTCCCCAGCAGGACGTTGTTCGACGGCTGATACAGGTAGTCCGGGCTCACCACTTCGTCCCTGCCGAAGAGAAAGACGTGCGCAGCCCGGGCTCCCGAGGAGGGGACCAGCTGCATCAGGCCGTAGGCGGGCGCAGAGGAGCGCGCACGCGGATTAAAATTGCTTTCGGTGTGGACGACCGCGAAGAGCAGCGCCGCATCCACCTGGTGTTCCCGGCTCTGCCGCAGGATCAATTCCTTGTACTGTTGCGCACGGACCCGGACATGGTTGGGGATCAGGGCGAAATCCACGGTCACCGCCACCCGGGAGCGTCCGTCGCTGCCGACGATCTCCTTCCGCTGCGGCGTCGAGGCCGACAGGAGCTCCTCCACGAACTCGGGCACGGTGGCTGCGGTGACCGGTTTCCCGGAGCGTGTTTCCACCTGGCCGCTCAGGAGCGGTTCCTGCAGTTCGGGGACGCGTTCGCGGGTTTCCAGCGGATCCTCCGTCCCCTCGCGCGTCAGCAGCCTGGACATCTCTTCACCGATGCGGCGTTTCACCGCCTGGGGATCGCGGGCTTCCGCCGGGTCCATCAGGACCTCGACACCCGCCCGTCCCTTCTCGAAGTCCACCCGCTCGCGCCCGGAGTAGTCGCGGCGGTATCCGACCCATCGGGTCTTCGTGCTGGTGAGGACGTTCTTCTGTCCCCAGGAACCGGCGATCGCTTTCGTGTACTCCTGGAAGGCACGATCATGTTCACGCACGAACTCCTCGTAGCGGGCTGTCACTTCGGCCCGATACTGCTCGAAGGCCTCCTGCTGTGCCACCTTCCCTTGCTGTTGCTGGCGCTTGAACTCTTCGAACGACTGCTGGGCCGGGGCAGGGCAGATCACGGACACCAGGGCAACGAAGAGCGGCGCGATATGCCGGGTGGGCGTCATGGACTCTCCTTCCCTCGTCGCAAGGCATGTGACAACACTGGGGGCGTCGTCGGCGGGAGGCCGAACGCGTTACCGCGGTCCTGAGGGTTTCGGCATCCGGATAAGGACATAATGGATCCGCTTGATCGGATCCTTCCAACGCTCGACCACTGCAACGTCAGTGAGGCGGCAGGCCACGGTCTCGTCCCGCACCTCCTGTCCCACCGAGCTCACCCGCTGAAGAGACTTGAGGATGCTCGTAACGCTACGCGCCAGCTCGCGGCGTGCGGCGTATTCCGCCATCAGCCAGGAACTGGATTCGTAGAAGTACTCCGCCGACATCCCTACAGCGTACATGTGCGTCGTTGAAGAAGGCGGGCGCTCGGTCCACGTAGGCCGCGGAATGGCGCGGACGTTCACCAGCGCCCGCTTCGATTCGTCGATCTCGCGCCGCTGCCTGCCAGCACGAGCGTCATTTTCTGACGTCTTGTGCTGATGGAGAACCTTCAGCCTTCGCGATTCAGACTCCACCGATGCCGTATCATACTGTTCGGTCACGCGTGGAACCGACGACCATCGTGCCGAATTCCGCGGTCCAGAACGCCTGCAGAACCGGCGAACACCGCGGAACGGAAGTCGGACGAGGTTCTCCACCGCGTTCGCGAACGCCGGTCCCCCGGTGGTATCCAGGTACATGCTCGGCTGGCCGTAGCCGGCGGCAAAGTCGGCCCGGGGAAGGTCCCCGGGCCGCAGAAACCACCGCGGGTACTCCTGGGCCTGGGCGACCGCGGCCCATCCCAGGAGCACGAGCGTCACCAGCAGCGACAACGCGAGAGCGCATTACGGGGTCGGGGCCTGCTGCTTCTTGAACTCCTCGTACTTCTCCACTTCCTTGTCGAGGTCCTTGTAGGCCTCCGAAGCGCGGAAGCGGGTGTACATCTGGTTGTTCGCCTTGATCGCCTTCATCATCGCCTCACTCGCCGCGCCGATCGGGTACTCCATCAGCACGTACGCGCGCCAGAGGTTCCCCTCGCGGAGCTGCTTCTGGAACTTGATCCGGCTGCCGGAGAGCTGCGTCGAAACCACGGTCTTGCTGGCGGAGGTGAACTGTGACAGAAGCTGGGCGTCCTGACCCACACCGGTCTCCTCTTCGAACTTCTTCTGCAGACCGTTGACTTTGACCTCCATCTGTCGGCCGATCTCGGTCCGGGCCCCGGTCACCGCCTTGTCGATCGCCAGCTGCAGGTCCTGGGACGTGGCCGTATTGGCAGCGAACAGGTAGTTCGGGTCCTGGGGCGGATTGGTGAACCACTCCGGCACGTCACCGGTGGTCTGGGCTGCTTCCTTGGAACCGCCGCAACCGACGAGCATCAGAGCGACCAATGCCACGCCGAACAACGACACGAGAATACGCATGTGAGTTCCTCCTGGTTGATGGTGGTTTGTCAATCCTGGTGAAGTGACCCGACCTCCCCGATCACCCCTCCGTGGATGGTGAAAACGTCCCAACGGATCCCCGGACGGCCTCTGGGGACCTCGAACACGTTCAACAATTTTCCCTGCCCGTAGACCTTGATCGTGGCCTTGCTCTGCGCGAGTTCCGCCGAGTCGCTCCGGCGCCGGTTCGAGTAGTCGTGCACGAAGCAGGTGTACCGAGCGTCCCGGCCCACTTCCCTGGCGGTGATCGTCTCCGGCCCATAACCGTCCGTGTCGTCCCTGTCCAACCGGGCCGCACCGTCTTCAGCCGTTGACATGTCGCGGTACGAGATGTGATACCCTCCATCCTTCACGAAATGCAGGTCAAGATCCTGAGGGGCATTCCCCCAGTCCAGCACCACCCGCAGAGACCGGAGGTCCAGGATCGGGGAAAGAGAGAACCGGTTGAAATAGAGGGCGCCGGTCTCCACTTCGATGTTGAAGTCCGAGGGGATGAATCCCTCGGCCCGTACGCTCACCGGATACGTGCCGTCCTCACCGGGAGGAGCGAGCACGACCTTCCCCTCGAAGTCGGTGGTCAGCGGATCGGCACCAGCCACCGTCACCTCCGCCCCCGGGACGGGCTTCCCGGTCAGCGCATTGAGAAAGCGGAGCGTCATGCGGCCGGTTTCCAGCTCTTCGAAATTGTCCTTCGACCGGTCGCGGACCTTCTGCTGCTCCTGACCCCACGACAGGGCGGAGAACAGCACGAGAACGAACACTCCCAGGGTCTTCATGCTCACCTCCCGAACGCGATGACGTTGGGGGTCACGGATTTGAACTGCGGCATGCACATGCCGGCCCCGGCGTTGATGTAGGTCGGGTCGCAGACGACGAATCGCTTTCCCTGATACCCGACCGATTCGCCGGGAACCTGGGTGGGGAACCGGACCGCGGTCGCAATGTGGCCGGGATAATCCAGCCCCACGACCTCAAGACCCGTAAGGTTCCTGACCAGATAGGCGAACAGGACCGAGCGATCCTCGCAGTCGGAGAACGGATAGTAGACGGTCTCTTCCGGGAAGAACGGCTTCTCGCGCCCGAACTGCTCCTGGTCGGTCTTGTACTGGAAGGCCGTCTGGACGAACCGCAGGAGGATGTTCACTGCCTCGAGTTCCGTTCGACCCTGGACCACCGGGCGCAGGTCCGACAGCAGTGAGGTCGAAAGCTCGCTGGAGACCGGGGCTGAGAAATAGACCTCAAAGTTCGTCTGGGGGTAGTATTCGAAGAACTCCACAGCATCCTTGCGGTACGTGACCGGCACCGGGACGTTCTTGCCGTCCCAGATGAACCGAAGGTTCTTCGTCCCCCTGGCCTCGCCGAATTGCGGGAACTGGCCGATCCCGAAATCCATGGCCTTCTCCGCCCCTTCGTACGACCCCTCGTAGGTGAACAATTCCGTCCCCGCCTGCCCGGTCTGGCGGCTCACCGGCACGGCATAGTACCGTTTGGTCCCCTTGCCGCTGAATGTGAAATAGGGGATCGCGTAGAGGTTGTTCCGCGCGGGGAGCATGAGGAAGACCTTGTCATCGGCAAAACCGACCCGGGCCTCGTAGCCGGATTTCGACAGCATGAACCATGCAAAGAGGGTCCCGGCGTTGGGCGCTCCGCCGTTGATCCCCTCTCCAATGCGTTCGAGCAGAACGCAATAGCCCCAATCGTTCAGCTTCATCCGTTCCCGCTGGAACCGGACCTGCGTCAGGAGGTCCTCGTAGTTGGTGTTGCTCATCGCCGCCCAGAAAGCCGTAATGGCCTCTTTGGTGATCTTGCCCGGCACGGGGATCTTGAACGCCTCGTCGCAGCGGATCTCCACCGATGCGTCGTAGAACGGAACCTTGACGAGCAACGGGTTCTTCTCAACACTCACGGGGGGCGGCGCCTTGACCACCGGGGGCTTCGGCTGTTCCCGGGGGGGCGGCGGGAGCTGAACAGGCCGCGTCTTGACGGTATCCCTGGCCTTTGCCGGCGGGACCTGGGCCACGGGGAGTTTGACCGGTTTGGGCTTGTCGTCCGCAGCCTTCCCTGACATCAGCTGCAAGCCCTGCCACTCTTTCTTGAGGAATTCGGTGAATTCCCTGTCACGTTCCTCTTTGAACTGCTGGAACTTCTCCTCTTCGGACTTCAGCCATTTCTGATAGTCCTCTTCCTGCGCGGCGGTTCGACCGGCCGCCACACACAGCAGCAATACCGCAAGCGACAGTTTTTTCATGTCCGTGCCCACCCATAGTCACACGCAATAGTACGGATTACAAAAGAAAAAACAAAGGTCCGCGCGTCACCCATGTCTACGCACAGAGGAGAATCTGCACATCCATCACATTAGTGCCTGTGGCACCCGTCACAAGCAGACCGCCCAGCGCCGAAAAGAAGGAATTCGAGTCGTTCTCCTCCAAAAAGAGGTCCGGATCGAGGTTCTGGGAGCGCGCCCGGAAACAGGTACGGCCGTCGGCGAAAGCTCCCGCAGCCTCCGACGCGCCGTCGATCCCATCCGTGCCTGCGCTCAGCAGGAGGGCTTCTTCCCACCCCTCCATGGCTTTTGCCGCAGCGAGGGCGAATTCCTGGTTCCTGCCCCCGAGCCCGTTCCCCTTGACGGTCACCGTTGTTTCGCCGCCTGACAGAATGCAGAGGGGGCTCGTGCGCGGCACGGCGGCGATCTCCCTGCATTTCGCGACGTACTCCACTGCGGCGTGCCGCGCTTCTCCCTGCACAGGTCCCTGCATCATGACCGGGGCATAGCCCAGCACTCTGGCCTTCCGCGCCATGGCCTCGAGCGCGTCGGCATTCCGGGCCACGACGAAATTGTGCACGCGAGCGAACACCGGATCACCCGGTTTCGGCGATTCCGCCTCCGGTCGCCCGAGGTGCTCTCGGGCCGCGGACGGGATCTCCCGCTCGCATCCGTACCTGCGCAGGATCGCGATCGCATCGGCACAGGTGGTCGGGTCAGGGGCCGTAGGCCCCGAGGCGATCGTTCCGGGATCGTCCCCGATGACGTCCGAGAGAAGCAGCGACACCACCCTTGCCGGAAAGGCCGATCGGCTGAGCCTCCCTCCCTTCAAGAACGAGAGATGCTTCCGCACCGCATTGACCTCCCCGATCGCAGCCCCGGAACGAAGCAGCAACCTGGTAACACGCTGTTTCTCTTCAAGGGTGATCGTTCCTGCGGGTGCCGGCAGCAGCGCGGAGCCACCCCCCGAGAAGAGCGCAATGACGAGATCGTTCTCTGTCGCCGTGCTTACAAGCCCGGCGATCTCCCGCGCGGCGGCGACCCCCTCCTCGTCCGGTACCGGATGGGCGGCCGGCATTGCCCGAATTCGCATGAGGCCGGAGGACTGACCGTGAGGGATCGCCACGACCCCCCGAGACATGCGGTCGCCGAGCAGATCTTCCATGGCGGAAGCCATGCGGGCCGAGGCTTTCCCGGCCCCGACGACCACGATCTCGTTGCAGGCAGCCAGGTCCACCGTCACGCCATCCGACCCGCCCGTGCCGAATCTGAGGGTCCCCCCTCCGCGTGCACCCATCGTTGCACGGCGTTCCGCGGGTCGACGGCCGCCAACCCCTCATGAAACAGCATGAGGGCATCCTCGCGAAGCCGTTCATGGGTCATGAGCCCAACTCCATCGGACAGGCACGGGCAACGGCAGGGCCGGAAGGATCCCCGCATCACACCGGCGTAGTATAGGGAGAATTCATCACAAATGTGCGTGAGGAGCGGGGGAGGCGAAGGATCTGCGGCGCTAGAACGGAAATTCGCCCGCAGGAAGTTTCTCCGGTTCGAGTTTCCGTATCTCAGGCTTCTTCGCCTGGAGATGAACGGGATTGGCCTCGACGTAGATCGCCCTCTGAGGCCTCGTGGGACAGGCGTGTTCACATGCGCCGCAGCCAACGCACAGATCGTTCGTCAGCTCCGGGATGACCAGCTTCCCCTCGTAGGGAACCATGTGCACGGCCTTGGTCGGACAGTGTTCCGAGCACGCGCCGCAGTCCTTCTTGTTCTTTACCACGACGCACTCGTCCTTCAGAAACCGCGCCTGCCCGATCTGGACCAGGCGCTTCGTCTCCTGGGGCAGGGAGCGGATCGCCCCGCTGGGACAGACCGTTCCGCACGCGGTGCAGTCGTAGTTGCAGTAGCTGGCCGCGTAGTCCATGTGCGGCTGCAGCAGGCCGGCCACGCCGTAGGCGAGGAACGTCGGCGCCAGCACATGCGAAGGACACGCACTGACGCACAGGTGGCAGGCCGTGCAGTTCTCGGTGAAATGGCGCTCGCCCATCGCCCCCGGAGGGGTGACCGGCCGCAGCGACTCCTTCAACACACCCGGGACCCTGGTCGAATCGGGCGCACCCGCGAACAGTCCCGCGAAGGGCGCCACCGACGCTGCAAGCACACGGCGCCGCCCCGGGTCCACAGATCCTTCGCCGGTGGACCGATCCCAGGGCTTCGAGAACTTCAGTCCGACGGTCGGACAGGCCTGGATGCAGTTGAAACACCCCACGCACGCTTCGAAAGCGATCCGCTTGTTGTCGCTGTCGATGCATTCGGCCTTGCACACCCGCTCGCAGAGGCCGCACTCGAGGCAGGTGCTGTGATCCACCACGATCTTGAATATCGCAAAGCGGGAAAGCAGGCTCAGTATGGCCCCGGCCGGACAGAGGGTATTACAGAAGAGCCTCCCGTGCCGGTACGAAAGGTAGCCGACCGTTCCCAGGAACAGCAGTGCGGAACCGATCGCACCCAGACCGACGGTATGCAGCGCCGCGACCGCG
>CAWEHG010000028.1:0-23470 GCA_963808715.1 Ignavibacteriota bacterium
ATGGGCCACCATCACCAGCGGTGCCTCAGGGAGCAATGCGGGGACCGTCACTGTAGCTTATACCGCGAATACCGGTGCCGCAAGGATCGCCAGGATCACCGTGACAGCAGCCGGCGCAACGGGGAGCCCTAAAACTGGTCACGGTCACCCAGGCATGCGGCCCGCCGATCCTGGCCGTCACCCCTCCAGACAGACCGGTGAGTAATACCGCCGGGACCACCACCTTTGACGTCGAACACGGGCCCCGGCTCGATGGCCTGGACCGCGAGCTCAGACGCCGCATGGGCCACGATCACCAGCGGTGCCGCCGGCACGAATGCCGGGACGATCACCGTCGGCTACACTGCGAATACCGGCGTTGCCCGCACCGCCACGATCACCGTGACAGCCGCAGGTGCCACGGGCAGCCCCAAACTCGTGACGATCCACCAGGCGGACGGACCGCCGATCCTTGCCGTAACACCGGCTTGACCGTCCGATAGAGCGCCCCAGGCCGGTACGACGACGTTCGGCTGTGTCGAACACTGGCGGCGGGAGCATGCCCTGGGGACCGCCTCCCTCCGACGCAGCCTGGGCCACGATCAGCAGCGGCGCTTCCGGTACCAACAGTGGTACGATCGCCCTCGTCATTTTCAAAGAAAATACGTCGCTCGCGCCCCGCACAGCCACGATCACTGTGACGGCGTCTGGAGCAGCGGGCAGCCCACAATTGGTAACCGTCACACAGGCGGGGGCAGTACAGTCCATCCTTGCCAGGTTTCCAGACGGGGACCACGCCATGGGTCTTCTACACCAACGGCGCGGGTTCGTTTGACAACACCCCGGCCGGGTCCGGCAGTCCCCGCGCAGGCCACATCTCCATTGCCACCGAGGGCTCGAACGTCCAGCTCTACCAGCCCGGCGTCACCCTGGAGGCCAACACCGTCTACACCCTCAGCTTCAAGGCGCGGTCCTCCAGCGGCAACGACGTCACCATCAACGTCCAGCAACACGGTGCGCCGTACGCCAGCTACGGCCTCAGCAAGGAGTTCAACCTGACGACCGCCGGAGCCACCCACCGCTGTCGAGTTCACCACCCAGAACTTCTCCGGGACCGTGAACGACGGACGTTTCATGTTCTGGCTCGCTCCCTATGACGCCAACGGCGACGAGTACTTCTTCGACGAGATCCGCCGCTGAAGTACTACGCCTGTCCCGCCGGCGATCGTTACGCATCCGACGGACCAGACGGTGCCCGTGGGTGGGACGGCGACCTTCACGGTCGAGGCCAGTGGCACGGCTCCGCTGACCTACCAGTGGAAGAAGAACACCGTGGATATCCCGCTGGCCACCGCCGCCTCCTACACCACCCCGGCGGTCACGAAGGCTGACAGTGGCGCCAGATTCGTCTGCGTCGTCACCAACGGCCTCGGTTCGGTCACCAGCAACCTGGCCATGCTCCATGTCGTCACCCTGCCGCCCGTCGTCTCCATTCTTGCCAACTTCAGTTTCGAGACGGGGACCACGCCGACGGTCTTCTACACCAACGGCGCGGGTTCGTTTGACAACACCCCGGCCGGGTCCGGCAGTCCCCGCGCAGGCCACATCTCCATTGCCACCGAGGGCTCGAACGTCCAGCTCTACCAACTCGGCGTCACCCTGGAGGCCAACACCGTCTACACCCTCAGCTTCAAGGCGCGGTCCTCCAGCGGCAACGACGTCACCATCAACGTCCAGCAACACGGTGCGCCGTACGCCAGCTACGGCCTCAACAAGGAGTTCAACCTGACCACCGCCTGGAACACCTACGCCGTCGAGTTCACCACCCAGAACTTCTCCGGGACCGTGAACGACGGACGCTTCATGTTCTGGCTCGCTCCCTATGACGCCAACGGCGACGAGTACTTCTTCGACGAGATCCTCCTCGCCAAGAAGCAGACCACGCCTGTCCCGCCGGCGATCGTTACGCATCCGACGGACCAGACGGTGCCCGTGGGTGGGACGGCAACCTTCACGGTCGAGGCCAGTGGCACGGCTCCGCTGACCTACCAGTGGAAGAAGAACACCGTGGATATCCCGCTGGCCACCGCCGCCTCCTACACCACCCCGGCGGTCACGAAGGCTGACAGTGGCGCCAGATTCGTCTGCGTCGTCACCAACGGCCTCGGTTCGGTCACCAGCAACCCGGCCATGCTCCATGTCGTCACCCTGCCGCCCGTCGTCTCCATCCTTGCCAACTTCAGTTTCGAGACGGGGACCACGCCATGGGTCTTCTACACCAACGGCGCGGGTTCGTTTGACAACACCCCGGCCGGGTCCGGCAGTCCCCGCGCAGGCCACGTCTCCATTGCCACCGAGGGCTCGAACGTCCAGCTCTACCAGCCCGGCGTCACCCTGGAGGCCAACACCGTCTACACCCTCAGCTTCAAGGCGCGGTCCTCCAGCGGCAACGACGTCACCATCAACGTCCAGCAACACGTGCTGTACGCCAGCTACGGCCTCAGCAAGGAGTTCAACCTGACCACCGCCTGGAACACCTACGCCGTCGAGTTCACCACCCAGAACTTCTCCGGGACCGTGAACGACGGACGCTTCATGTTCTGGCTCGCCCCCTATGACGCCAACGGCGACGAGTACTTCTTCGACGAGATCCTCCTCGCCAAGTAAGCAGACCACGCCTGTCCCGCCGGCGATCGTTACGCATCCGACGGACCACGTGGTCCGTGGGTGGGACGGCAACCTTCACGGTCGAAGCCAGTGGCACGCTCCGCTGACCTACCAGTGGAAGAAGAACACCGTGGATATCCCGCTGGCCACCGCCGCCTCCTACACCACCCCGGCGGTCACGAAGGCTGACAGTGGCGCCAGATTCGTCTGCGTCGTCACCAACGGCCTTGGTTCGGTCACCAGCAACCCGGCCATGCTCCATGTCGTCACCCTGCCGCCCGTCGTCTCCATTCTTGCCAACTTTAGTTTCGAGACGGGGACCACGCCATGGGTCTTCTACACCAACGGCGCGGGTTCGTTTGACAACACCCCGGCCGGGTCCGGCAGTCCCCGCGCAGGCCACATCTCCATTGCCACCGAGGGCTCGAACGTCCAGCTCTACCAGCCCGGCGTCACCCTGGAGGCCAACACCGTCTACACCCTCAGCTTCAAGGCGCGCTCCTCCAGCGGCAACGACGTCACCATCAACGTCCAGCAACACGGTGCGCCGTACGCCAGCTACGGCCTCAACAAGGAGTTCAACCTGACCACCGCCTGGAACACCTACGCCGTCGAGTTCACCACCCAGAACTTCTCCGGGACCGTGAACGACGGACGTTCATGTTCTGGCTCGCTCCCTAGACGCCAACGGCGACGAGTACTTCTTCGACGAGGTCCTCCTCGCCAAGAAACAGACCACGCCGAAATCTCAGCCCGAGCGACTGCTGGCGAACGAACGGCCACTACCCACCGAATTGTCGCTCATCGGTGTCTATCCGAATCCGTTCAATCCCAGCACCACGATCGAATACTTCCTGCCGGAGGCCGCGGAGGTTCAACTCGAGGTCTTCAACAGCCTCGGTGTGCGGGTCAATACGCTTGCCAGCGGACAGTCGGTCGCGGGTCTGCACCGCGTAACATGGAACGGACGGGATGATGGTGATAGGATCGCCGCTACCGGTTTCTACATCTGCCGGCTGCGAGCGCTAAACAAGGTGTTTGTGCAGAAGATGCTGCTGGTCAAGTAGTCCCTGCAGTCCCTCAAAGGACCTGTAACAGCGGCTGCCATGGCGCTCGCCATGGCAGTCGCCGTTCTTCCGGGGTGACATCGGGATGGCCTCTCCCCTACGGCCTCTTGATTGACCGTACTTTATTGCAGGAATCGCCGTACACCAGCGGCGCTTCGGCATCCCTGTCCAGGATCCGATCCTGGACGGGCCAGACCCCATCGATCTTCTGCAGAACCACGTAGTCGATCCCGAGAGACCGGAGGTTTGCGCCAGTGTCGCCGGATCCGGCTCCCGGCCTCGCCCCCACCACCGGACCCCCGCGGCGTCCTGCTCCCAGAGGCGGCGCAGAGGAGGCCGCCAGGTACCGTCCGGTTCGACAACGACGGGAGTGAACTGGAGCCGGCGACCGTAGAACGGGTAGTACTCGTTGCTCGGCCCGAACCATGCGATCCGGGACCCGGGCGGCAGGCCCTCGAGGAATCTGTAGGAGCTTCCCCGTTCGTCGTCGAAATACACAGAGCTGAACATGGTCTTGTCCGCCACCTGCCGGGCGTACGAGACCCACAGAACGATACACCCGAACAGGACCCAGCAGCCGTCGCCAGAGATTTTCCTCGCAGCCCCAGTGATCATCCGGACCAACCGGTCACCCCAAGGAACACCACAAGCGCAAGGATGACCGAGGCCACAACGAACACCGGTCCCCCGTAGGCCAGCGAGACCATCGCCAGCGCTGAACCGAGGAGCAAAACCGCCGGGCGCTCCCCCCAGAAGTGGACGAAGGCGATCACCCCCAGCGCGAACGGGAGGATGAGATACCTCGGTACCGCGATCAATTCGCCGTCAGGGATATCGAATGTTCCGGAGAACGGAAGCAGCGGGAAGAGGACCATGGACAGAGACGCGACAAGCGCAGGCAGCGTCAGACCGTGCGCGCCAGGTCGCGTGGCGCTTCGCGAGAAACCGCCTCCGAGCGCCGGAAGATCCCAGAAACAGAGAGCAAAGCCCTACCGGCCATTCAAGGTACTGGCTCAGTGTCGCGAGGGATGCCGACGAAAAGACGTCTCCCTGAACCAGCTGCCCCAACAACGAAGTCTGCCACTGGTGCCACGCCGTGAATGGTCCATGGAACGGGCCGAAACTCCCCGGGAAGACCGGGTCACCTGTCGCCACCAGTGCCCTCAGATACCAGTACGAACCCGTGACCGTGGCGGCGGCAAGGAATACACCGCCGAGGCGAATCGCCGGGAGAAGGAGGGCGAGAGCCTGGGGCTGCGACCAACCACAGTGCGACACCAGCACGGAAGGGACGAACAGGATCTTACTCCCCGTCGCCCAACCCGCCAGCGATCCAGCCAGCACCAACAACGGTCGGCGTGTCTCCCCACTTTGCGGGAGAAGGAACACAACAGCCGCGAGGAACATCGCGGCACCGGAAAGATCGGGGGAGGTGAACCTCCGGCCTCCCCCCTGACGACGGGTCGAACCGACCAGGAGCGCAGCAGTGAGCATCGCCGAAGCCCGGGAACCGCCGAGGGCCCTGACCAGCATGCCGCCCGAGATCCCGAACAAAACCACCCAAAAGGCACCTGCCAGAACGGCCGCCCCGTCCGTTCCACCCAGCAGAAAGAGCCACAACGACGAGAGGTCGGCGTTGAAGGGATAGAACTCCATCCACAGAAGGCTGTTCTCCGCGAAGTTCCCCGACGCGGAGGGCATTCGCCGCAAATGGGGCGTGATAGAGAAGGTCTTCCGCACTCATGGTCCAGCCACGCAGAAGCAGTTTCGCTCCAGTAACGGTAACGGTGGCGATACAGACGGCGGCGGACAGCCGGACGATCCAGGAAGGGGCGGTGATCGATTCCTCCCGGGCAGCAGGACGGTCCTTCAACAGAAACCGTCCCCACGGCAGAAGTACACCGGCGATGGCAGCCAGGAAGATCGTCGCCGTGATCGGCCGAAGGACCCCGAAAGCGCCGAGACCCAGCGTGACCACCCAGCTTACCAGTGGTACCCCTGAGGCCGAGGCGAGCGCCACTCGCCCGGGACCGGCGTCCTTCATGAACATGTGCGCCGTCACGGTGGCAATGAACAACAGCAGGGTCAGGTTGATCGCCAGAAGCACGAATGAACCTTTCATCGGCCCGGGATCAGGGCCAGGGGGTAGGAAGGCAACTGCAGAGAACAGCGAGACCGCCAGCCCCGGGGCGCAATGGGCCCCGGGGCACGCGGGTCTAGGCTTTTACGTCGTCCGCGTTCAGGGGACGTTCGTCGACCTTGTAGTAGGTCCCGAACACGTGATCCCACAACGGAGAGCTGACGCCGAATCCCCGCTCCGGATCCTTGTAGTGATGGAGCACGTGATGGTGCTTCACCTTCTGGAAGATCCCGCTTTTGATCGGAGCGTGGTGCGTGGCGTAGTGGATCTCATCGTACAGGATGTAGCCGAAGAGGAAACCGGCGATGAACGGCTTCATGACGACCGGTCCCAGGACGGCGTAGAAAAGACCGTAGAACAGGGCCGCCAGCGGCAACGAGACGGATGGCGGCATGACCAGCCGCGTGGAATCGTTCGGATAGTCGTGATGGACCCCGTGCATCATGAAGTGGAGCTTCTTCCCCATCGAGGATGTGGGCTCATAATGGAACACGAACCGGTGCAGGGTGTATTCGGAGAAGGTCCAGAAGAAGACCCCGGCGAGGAAGATCCCGACCACTGCTCCGGTCCCCAGCAACGCCTCCTGCACCGAAGCCCAGAGGAAATAGCTGACGATCGGCAGAAAAATGATGATCGGGACGCTCCAGTGGACGTGCGTGAAGAACTCGAGAAAGTTGCTATCGAACATACGTGCGGATTCGTCCTTGTTGGACGCGTAGAGTTTTGCCATGCGGTTTCTCCTTCGTTCTCTTACTCCCCGGTGGACACAACTGTCGAATAGAACAATATACGAAAGTCGCCGGCTATCCCGCAACCCCGCGTTTCCCCCACGGCGATGATCGCTGCAGCCCCCCGGACTTGTCACGGGCCATGAATTTCACTACTTTCCACCCTGCGCCCGGCCTGCCGGCGCGCTCTCAGGAATTTGACCTTCACCGGAGCACATTCCCCATGGCAATTCCTCTGTCGACCAGAGCTGCCTGTTTCGCTCTTCTGCTGGTCCTTCCCCGTCTCGTATCCGCGGGCGACGGCCCCGAACGCGAGACCGACCCGCTGGTCCTGAAGAAACTGGAGTGGTTCCAGGACCAGAAGTTCGGGCTGCTCCTCCACTGGGGCCCCTACAGCCAGTGGGGGATCGTCGAAAGCTGGTCCCTCTGTCCCGAGGACGAACCCTGGTGCGCCCGGAAAGGCCCGCACGCCGCCGACTACCAGGAATACCGCAGGGCCTACGAGAACCTGCCGAAGACCTTCAACCCTGTGAAGTTCGACCCTGAACGATGGGCCGCCGCCGCGGCAGCCGCGGGAATGCGCTACGTGGTCTTCACCACGAAGCACCACGACGGGTTCTGCATGTTCGACACGCGCCAGACCGACTACCGGATCACGTCACCTTCCTGTCCGTTCAGCACAGATCCTCGCGCCAACATCGCCTTCGGACTGTTCAGCGCATTCCGGCAAAAAGGGTTCGGCATCGGAGCCTACTTCTCGAAACCGGACTGGCACTCCCCCGACTACTGGTGGCCCTACTTCCCGCCGAAGGACCGGAACGTCAACTACGCGGTCGAGAAGTATCCGCAGAAGTGGCAGGGCTTCAAAGAGTACACGTTCAGACAGATCGAAGAGCTGATGACACGGTATCGGCCGGATGGACATCCTCTGGCTGGATGGCGGCTGGGTCAACCCCGGCAACAGGGGACAGGACATCGACATTCCCGCGGATCGCCGCCATGGCTCGCTCTCACCAACCCGGACTGATCGTCGTGGATCGCGCGGTCCCCGGCCGCTTTGAGAACTACCGGACACCGGAGCAGGAGATCCCCGAAAGACCGCCGGACTACGTCTGGGAGACCTGCATGACCATGGCCACCTCCTGGTCATACGTGCCGGACGACACCTACAAACCGGCCGGACGGCTGATCGAGCTTCTGGTCGACATTGTCGCCAAGGGGGGCAATTTCCTTCTGAACATCGGCCCGGCGCCCGATGGGACACTCCCCCCGGCCGCCCTGGATCGCCTTGCGGAGATCGGGAGATGGATGAAAGTGAACGGGAGCGCGATCTACGGGACGCGGCCGGTCCCCCCGTACGCCGAAGGGAACGCCCGCTTCACCCGCGGCCCGTCGGGGATCGTCAACGTCGATCCTGCTCGCCGACAGTCCGGGATCGGGCAGGAGATCCGCATAAGCGCTTTCAGGCCAAAGCCAGGAACGACGATCACCCTGCTTGGCAGTTCCGCGAGTCTCACCTGGGAGACCGATGGAGAAGGGCTGTCTGTCCGGATCCCCGAGCCTGCAAGGACGGACCCGCCATGCGGGTACGCGTGGACGCTACAGTTCACCCCCGAATAGCCCGGCTTTTGCGATTGCATCAGAGTCCGCCTCTCGGTATTTTTCGCACTATTGTTTCCTGACCCTTTTCACCCATCTCAGCGGAGGGCAAGCCATGTCTACCCCAACCGGAGGTCTTAAAGGCGAGGTCGTCTACCCGTCCCCGGAGGTTCTGGCCCAGGCCAATGTGAAGGACCCGGAGGCCGTGCGGCAGCTCGCCGCGAAGGACATCGAAGCGTACTGGGCGAAGCGGGCCGAGGAGCTGGATTGGTACAAGAAGTGGGACAAGGTCCTCGACGACTCGAACAAGCCGTTCTACAAGTGGTTCGTCGGCGGCAAGACCAACATCGTCCTGAACGCGATCGACCGTCACGTGGCGACATGGCGGAGGAACAAGCTCGCGCTGATCTGGGAGGGAGAGAAGGGGGACGTTCGGACCTTTTCCTACCACGCCCTGGCGCGCGAGGTCTGCAAGTTCGCGAACGCGCTCAAGAGCATGGGGATCGGCAAGGGGGACCGGGTCACGATCTACATGCCGCGCATCCCCGAGACGGTCATCGCCATGCTCGCCACGGCGAAGATCGGGGCTGTCCACTCGGTGGTCTATGGCGGATTCTCGGTCGAGGCGCTGCACGGCAGGATCGAGGACAGCGAGTCGAAGGTGATCGTCACGGCCGACGGCGGGTACATGAACGGCAAGGTGGTGGAGCTGAAGAAGATCGTGGACGAGGCGCTCAAGCGGACCGGCGCGCCGGAGAACGTGGTGGTGGTGCGGCACACGGGGCGGGAGGTCAGCATGGAGGCCGGCCGCGACTACTGGTACCACGACCTGATGTCGATGCCGCTGGCGCGAAACAACCTTCGCTGCGAGACCGAGGTGATGGACGCGGAGGACCCGCTCTACATCCTCTACACCTCCGGCACCACCGGCAAGCCCAAGGCGATCCTCCACACCCACGGCGGCTATTCCGTGGGGGTGCACGCCACGTTCAAGGACGTCTTCGACATCAAGGAGGAGGACCGCTGGTGGTGCACGGCGGACCCGGGCTGGGTGACCGGGCATTCGTACATCGTGTACGCCCCGCTCATCGCCGGCGCCACCTCGGTCATGTACGAAGGGGCCCCCACGTATCCCTTCCCCGACCGCTGGTGGTCGATCGTCGAAAAGTACGGCGTCTCGATCATGTACACCACCCCCACCGCGATCCGCGGGCTGATGCGGTTCGGGACCGCCTGGGCGAACCGCCACGACCTCTCTTCCCTGCGTCTGCTCGGGTCCGTCGGCGAGCCGATCAATCCGGAGGCATGGCGGTGGTTCCACAAGAACATCGGCAAGGAGCGGTGTCCGATCATGGACACCTGGTGGCAGACGGAGACCGGCATGTTCATGATCGCGCCGATGCCGGCCATGCCCCTCAAGCCCGGGTTCGGGCACCAAACCGTTCCCCGGCATCGAGGCGGACGTGGTGGACGACCACGGGAATTCCGTGAAGCCCGGCGAGGAGGGATTCCTGGTGCTGAAGAAGCCCTGGCCCGCCATGCTCCGGACCGTCTACAAGGACCCGGACCGGTACGTCAAGACCTACTGGAGCCGATATCCCGGCATGTACACCGCGGGCGACTCCGCGCGCAAGGACGAGGACGGCTACTTCTGGATCATCGGCCGCGTCGACGACGTGATCAAGGTGAGCGGCTACCGTCTGGGAACGGCCGAGCTGGAGTCGGCGTTCGTGAGCCACCACGCCGTGGCCGAGGCGGCGGTGATCGGACTGCCTCATGAGATCAAGGGGGTCGCGATCCACGCCTACGTGATCCTGAAGGCCGGCCTCGAAAAGAGCGAAGAGCTCGTTGACGAGCTCAAGGCACACATCGCCCACGAGATCGGCCCCATCGCAAAACCGGAGAGGATCGAATTCGTGCAGTCGCTGCCGAAGACCCGATCCGGCAAGATCATGCGGCGGGTCCTGAAGGCCCGCGCGCAGGGGCTGGACGAAGGAGATCTCTCCACGCTGGAAGAATAGTCCCCCTCCCCTCTTGACATTCCCTGATTTTCGTGTAACTTGCCTGTAACAGCAGTTACACTCCCTTCCTCCGTCTGTAACAGGCATATACATGACACTCACCTCCGCAGAATCCTCGGAGCTCCGCGATCTGTTCCTCCGGTTCGCCGCGGTCGACGGCGTTTCGCTGCACGAGCGATCCATCGCCGACACCGTAACGGCGGTCTTGCGCCCGTACGGCGTCCGCGTCATCGAGGACGGCACCGGCGCGTCCATCGGCGGGAATGCCGGGAACCTCCTCTGTTTCCCCCCGGACTTCCGCGCCGACGAACCGGCCATCGTGCTCACCGCGCACCTGGACACGGTCCAGCCGACCGCCGCTCTCCGGCCGCAGATCCTCGCGGACCGCATCACCAGCGACGGCACGACGATCCTGGGGGCCGACAACCGGATGGGCCTCTCGATCCTCACCTACCTGCTGATGCAGATCACCAGGAAGGCGCTGCCGCACCGGAACTTCTTCGTGGTCCACACGGTCGCCGAAGAGATCGGATTGTTCGGCGCGGAGAAGATCGACCTCTCGCCCTATCGCGTGGAAGCGGCCTACGTGTTCGACAGTTCGCGGCGGCCCGGGATCTATGTCCGCGAGTGCGTCGGCCTGTCGCTCTTCGAAGCGACCTTCCACGGCAAAGCGGCGCATGCGGGGGTCGCGCCGGAGGATGGGGTGAATGCGATCGCCCTGGCTGCGCGCGCGATCGCGACCATGCAGATCGGCCGCATCGACCGGACGATGACGACCAACGTCGGGTGGATCACCGGCGGAGGCGCAACGAATGTCGTGCCCGACCGGGTGAGCATCAAGGGGGAGGTCCGCTCGTTTTCCGCCGACCAGACCCTGGAGCGCCTGCGCCTCATCGAAGGAAACTTCCGGGGATCGATGAACGGGCACGGGTCTCTGGACTTTACGTCCGAAGTGGACTTCGCGCCGTATGTCCTGCCGTCCGACGCGCCATTTCTCGCCCGGCTCGAAGACGCGCTCCGCGCTCAGGGGCTGACCCCGCAGCCGATCTCGTATACCGGCGGAAGCGACGCGAACAAGTACAACGCCAAGGGGATGCCCGCCGTGAATCTCGGCATCGGCGCCCAGAAGCCGCACACGCACGAGGAGTTCCTGCTCCTGGAAGACCTCTCGACGTCGGCCGGGATCGCCTTCGAATTGATCCATCCCGACTGAAGGCCCACTTTCCCGGACCAGAACGAGGCCCCCATGCACAAGCGCTTCACCATGAACACCCTGGTAATGATCTACGCGGTCGTCGTGCTCGTCGCGGTGATCACCTGGATCGTCCCGGGCGGCGAATACACGCGCGAGGTCCGGAACGGCAAGACGCTCGTCGTCCCCGGATCGTTCGCCGAGGTGCCGGGCCGGCCGCAGGGGATCGCGGAGGTCCTGAGCGCCCCGATCAAGGGATTCATGCAGGCCGCGCAGATCATCGCCTTCCTGTTCGTCATCGGAGGGGCGTTCATGATCATCCAGGATACCGGCGCGGTCTCCGTCTCCGTGCAACGGCTCGGTCAGACATTCGCGCAGAAGCCCCACCTGCAGAAGTTCTTTATCCCGGTCTCCATGACCCTCTTCTCGATCGCCGGGGCGGCCTTCGGCATGGCGGAGTCGGGGATGCCGTTCGTCCTGATCTTCATCCCCCTCGCGCTCTCCCTCGGGTACGACTCCCTCACCGGGACCTCCATCCCCTTCCTGGGGGCGGCGGCGGGGTTCGCGGGGGCGGTGCTGAATCCGTTCACCGTGGGGATCGCCCAGAGCATCTCCGAACTCCCCCTCTACTCCGGGATCGAATTCCGCATCGTCGTCTGGGTGTTCAGTACGGTCTCCATGATCACGTTCGTCATGCTGCATGCCAACCGCGTCCGGAGGGATCCGCGTTCCAGTCCCGTGTACGAAGCGGACCAGGAGCGGCGCGCCGCACTGCGGATCTCCGGCGCCGGACTGGAACCGGCGGCCATGACCCGCCGGCACGCGCTGGTGCTGCTCCTGTTCGGCGCCGCGATGCTCTTCCTCGTCTACGGCGTCCTGGCGTTCGGCTGGTTCATCACCGAGATCGGCGCGTTGTTCCTCGCCACGGGGATCGCCTGCGGATGGGCGGGAAGGCTGTCGCTGGACGACCTGGCCGCCAGCTTCCGCAAGGGCGCGGGGGGCATGATCGGGGTGGCCCTCATCATCGGCACGCGCCCGTGGGATCCTGGTGGTGGCCAACGACGGCAGGGTCCTGGACGTCATGCTGCACGGCCTCTCCGGCCTCATCGCCCAGGTCCATCCGGTGTTCGCGGCGCAGGCCATGTTCGTCACCCAGTGCGTCATCAACTTCTTCGTCCATTCCGGCTCCGGCCAGGCGGCCCTGACCATGCCGATCATGGCCCCGCTCGCGGACGCGGTCGGTATCACCCGCCAGACCGCCGTGCTCGCCTTCCAGTTCGGCGAAGGATGGATCAATCCGATCCTGCCGACCTCCGGGGTCACCATGGGGGTGCTCGGCATGGCACAGATCTCCTGGGAGAAGTGGTTCCGCTGGATGCTGCCCGCCCAGATCTACTTCTTTGCCGCCGCGCTGATCCTGCTGACCATCGCAGTCCTGATCAACTACCAATAGCGTCCGGAGACCCGGCCATGGCCACCACAGGCTCCCGCTCCAACCACCTCACGGTCCAGAAGGCCCTGCACAAGAAGATCGTCGCGGTCTTCCGGCGCCTCCCCGAGAATCAGCAGAAGGTGGCCAACTACATCCTGGAGCAGCCGAACGAGCTCGCGTTCGTCACCAGCGACACGCTCGCCCGGAGGCTCAAGATCAGCAAGCCGACGATCGTCCGGTTCGCCAGGAGCCTCGGATACAAGGGCTTCACCGACCTCCAGCAGGAGTCCGTCGGGGCCCTGCATTCCGACCTCTCCACGATCCCGACGCTTCCTGGAGGACCTGAAGAAGCAGATGCACAACGAGGCGCTCGGACGCGTCGTGGAGGCCGAGCTCCAGAACATCAACGAATCACTCTCCCACTTCGACCGGGCCGTCTTCAACGACGTTGTGGAGCTGCTGCTCCGGGCGGAACACGTCTACACCATGGGCCTCGGCATCTCCGCCCTGCTCGCGCAGATCCTGGCCTACGAACTCCGCCAGGTGGCGGTCCGCGCGCAGTCCCTCGCCGGCGGACCGATGCGCTTCGTGGAGATGCTCGCCCTGGCCGGCCCCCGCGACGTCGCCGTCGGTTTCTCCTTCCCCCCCTATTCGCGCGAGACCATCGACGCGGCGGCCTTCGCGAAGAAGCGGGGGATGAAGGTCATCGCCTTCACCGACGCCAGGACCTCACCCATGACCTTCCATGCCGACCAGGTGATCGTGGTCCAGACGAAGAACATGCTCTACACCAATTCGATCTCCGCGGTTTCCATTCTGATGAATGCCATCGTCACGGCCCTCGCCCTGAAGAACAAGGACGCCATCACCCCCGTCATGGGGGCCGTGTCGAAGGCGATGCACGAGACCGACCAATACACACGATGACCTCTTCGAAGGAGAGCGTGCGCATGACACACACCATCCGCAACCTGGCCCTGACCATGCTCCTGTGCGCTTCGGTCGCGCTCGGCGGCACGACCGGCAAACTGGCAGGCCGCGTCACCGACCGGCAATCCGGCGCGGCCGTGGTCGGTGCGAACATCCTGCTCAAAGGGACCACGCTGGGCGCCAGCACCGATGTCGACGGATACTACTTCATCATCAACGTCCCCCCGGGCGCCTATGAGGTCGCCGTGAGCTGCATCGGGTACAACCGCATGACGTACCGCAGCTCCATTCAGGTGGACCGGACGACCACGCTCGACGTGAGAATGGCCTCCGCGTCGGTCGACATGGAGGAGGTCGTCATCCAGGCGCAACGGGTCACGATCCAGCGGGATCAGAGTTCCACGATGCAGCGCACCAGCGCCGAGGATCTCGCCGCCCTGCCGGTGAACTCCATCACCGCCGTGCTCCAGCTCCAGACCGGCGTGATCAACGACGGCGCCCTGCACGTGCGCGGCGGCCGCTCGGGCGAGGTGGGGTACTACCTCGACGGATACCGGGTCGAGGATCCCCTCTTCAACGGTGCGGTCCTGCAGGTGAACAACCAGGCGATCCAGGAGATGGAACTGCTCTCCGGCACGTTCAACGCAGAGTACGGCAACTCCCTCTCCGGCGTCGTCAACGTCGTGACGAAGGAGGACCGGGGCCGTTTCCGCGCCAATCTCTCGTACAAGCGGACGAACCTCGGTATCGCGGGCCCCAGCAAGGACCTGAACGAACGGTACTGGGAAGGGACCGTGAGCGGACCGTTGTGGAGTGAGGGACCGTTCGGGTTCCTGCTTTCGGGCAAGAAGGTCGACGCGGACAACTACTATTTCTCCGGGTTGACCCAGAACACCTCCTCCGGAAAACAGTCCGTCGAATTCTCGAAAGACAAACCCTTCGGCTGGAACGACCTGTTCACCGGCGTCGGCAAGCTCACCTGGTCCCCGAGCGGGTCCGCCAGGATCGGACTTCTGGACAACTACGCCAGACGGAAATGGAAGTCGTACAGCCATTCGCAGCGGTTCATCCCCGACAGCACCTACGTCAATACCAATGAAAGCAACCTTCTGGGGCTGACACTCCGCCACTCCCCGTCCACCGAACTGTTCTACGACCTTCGCCTCTCTTACTATCGCTACGACTACCGTCGGGCGGTCAACGACTGGGATCCCTCGCAATACACCCGCGCCCTGTTCACCACGTTCTCCAACTCCCTCTTCTATCAGAACATGTCGTCCTCGGTCTACGAGGAACAGACGACACGCGTCTACGCCCTGAAGGGAGACCTCACCTGGCAGGTGGACCGGCTGAACCTGATGAAGGGGGGGATCGAACTGAAGTCGAATGATCTGCAGTACTACTACAACAGCAACCCGGTGAATCCTACGGACCAGGTGATCAACGACTACCGGAAGAAACCGTTCGAGGGTTCCGCCTATGTTCAGGACAAGATCGAGTTCGAGACCATCGTGCTGAATCTGGGCCTGCGATACGACTTCTTCGATGCCGCCACTTCGTATCCCCAGGACCCCTTCGACCCCGACAACCCGCAACTCGAACCGTTGAACACCGAGATCCAGTCGGTCTTCAGTCCCCGGGTCGGGATCGCCTATCCGGTGACCGATTACATGGTGTTCCACTTCACCTACGGGCAGTTCTTCCAGCGGCCGGAATACCAGACGCTCTATAACAACCTGGACAGGGACTTCGCCAACCGGGGGACCACGCTGTTCGGTTCGCCGACCCTGAAACCCGAGAGGACCTCCAGCTATGAACTCGGCGTGATGGCCACCCTCGGCGCAAGCGCCACCGGACAGGTCACGGTCTTCAGCAAGAAGATCTGGGATCTGATCGGCGTAGCGTGGGTCTACGAGCCGCACGCGTACGCCTACTACGTCAACGAGGACTTCGCCTCCGTGAACGGCTTCGAAGCCGCGTTCAAGGCCCGTTTCCAAAATCTCTCTCTGGCCGTGAACTACACGTATGCGGTCGCGAAAGGCAGCTCGTCGTCACAGCAGGAACGGTACATCGGGCGTCTACAACATCGTGGGGGTCCAATCCCTGCGTTTCCTTCCACTGGATTTCGACCAGCGGCACACCGGGAACGCGCAGATCGCGTTCTTCTTCGGGAAGGACGAAGGACCGTTCGGGGTCCTCGCCCCGGTGTTCCAGAACAGCACGTTCAATTTCATCGCCCAGTACGGCAGCGGTCTCCCCTACACGTACAATCCCGCGCGAGCGATCTACGTCGCGGAACCCAACAACGCCCGGCTCCCCGCGCAGTTCGCCGTCGACCTGTACGCCCGCAAGGCGTTCGACCTGGGCCTGCTGGAACTCGGGGTGTTCCTCGATGTCCGCAACCTGCTGAACAGGAAGAACGTGGTGTATGTGTACCCCGCCACGGGTTCTCCCGACCAGTCCGGCGAAGAGTCCGTGAAGGCCACGCCCGACTGGCAGCAGGACCCGACGAACTACTCAGCCCCGAGAACGGTCTATCTCGGTGTGGACATCGGCTTCTGATCGCCCCGCATGCAACCCGATTCCCAGAGGAGAATGCCATCCATGAACAGAGCAGCACTCGTCCTTGTGATCCTGATCGCCGCCGCGCTCCCGCCCCTGAACGCCCAGCATCGCCGCGATGCCCGCGAGGAACAGACCGCGGCGTTCCCGGCCGACCCGACGGGAGCGATCGATCGGGCTCAGAACGTCATCAACGTCAACCAGCTCGGTGAAGTGGTCACCAACATGGGGCAGTTCCACCCCTATACCGGGACCTTCCCCCGGGGCCGCTGGACGATCAACACCAACCACGACCAGCTGTACAAGATGAGCTTCGCCGTGGGGATCCCCACCAGCGGGCTCTACGGCGCCAACGTGGCCAACGCCCGCGGGAACGGCACGAAGGAATGGGACCCGCTTCCGGGCTTCAACAACAAGACCGTCGGCAAGATCGCCCTCAGCACCGACAAGACCACCTGGCCGGTCGACAACGCCGGAACGCCCTACTGGCCTGTGCGGACCGCCGACGGACTCAGGGACAGCATCGTCTCCCAGCAGGATTCCTACTGCGTCTATCGCGACAACACCAACGCCCAGGTGAACAAGCTGGGCATCAAGGTCCAGCAGACGAGCTACGCCTGGAGCACCTCCAAGGACCAGGATTACATCATCTACAAGCTCGAGATCATCAACGACACCACCGCCGCCAAGGACGGCCTCTACTTCGGCCTCTACTACGACTTCGACGGCGGCGGGATCGTCAACGAATTCGACGACGACTACTACGTGTGGGATTCCACGAAGCAGCTGACCTACGTCGTCGACCCCCAGGGAACCACCTCCTGGGAACCGGGCTCCGTACCGTTCCTGCTCGGGCTCCGCTTCCTGGAGACCCCGAAGGTCAATGCCAGTGGGCGGTCGGATCCGAACGGGACCCGCCGGGGGATCACGGACTGGCATTATTCAGGGGTCTACAGCTCCGCGTGGGGCGACAACGTGGTGGACGACACGGTGTTCTACGGCTGGATGAGCGGCAGCGAGGCCTTGCGGCAGAACCCTTCCCGGCCGACGCTGTTCCACGGCCCCAATCCCCACATCGACGACTGGCGGCTTCAGGACACCCTGACCGGCGCGCAGGACGGAGGCGACGGCGTGGACGGCGTCGCTGCGAGCGGCCCGTACCACATGGACCCCGGGGAAAAATTCACGTTCATCTTTGCCCTGGTCGCGGGAAAGGACCGGAACCAGCTCTATACCAATGCCGAGCGTCTCTACGATGTCTACAGGAACGGCTTCCAGATCATTCCGCCCCCCAGGCCCACACTGGACTACAGCGCACTGGACAACAGCGTGACGCTGACATGGAGCAACGAGCAGGAGCTCTCGTACCTCGACCCTGCCACCGGCAAGTCCGCCGTCAAGGAATACCGGGTCTACAAGACCGAAGATCCGAGCCGGACGACGTGGGGAACACCGTACGCCACCATCCCCAGGGATACGACAAAGAACACCGTCGATCCCCTGGCATATGTCTGGCGCGACCCGGCCGTCACGAAGAACTACTTCTACTATTCGTACGGCGTGACCGTCATGGATATCGACGGGGTCGAATCCGGCATCGCGCAGCTCCCGGCGTCGACGTCCAAGTATGAGAACGTCGCCGAGGCCCGGCCTGTCAGCTCCGCCCATACGTCGCTCAGCGACATCAAGGTGGTCCCGAATCCCTACATCATCTCCGCCCTGTGGGAGCGGAAGCGGCTGGGCGATCCAAAGCTGGGAGAGCCGGTCAGGGACCTCGTCTTCACGAATCTCCCCGGAGTGTGCACCATCAAGATCTACACGCTTGACGGCAACCTGGTCAAGACGATCGAACACACCAGCGGTCAGGGGACGGAATTCTGGGACCTCCGTTCCTTCTCCAACCAGCAGGTGGCGACCGGCGTCTATCTCTACCACGTCAAATCCGACGCGGGCGAACGGGTCAGCAAATTCGCCATCGTGCGATAGGAAAGGGACCTGACATGAGAACACCTTGGATCACCCTGGGCATCGCGTTGCTGCTTTGCGCCACCGTCCCCTTCCCGGCCACCGGACAGGAGTTCAGCAACGTCGGGCATGCGACCGCCAACTTCCTCAAGATCCCCGTCGAGGCCGTCGGCGCCTCCATCGGCAACTCCCTTGTCGCCTCCGCCCGGGGCGTGCAGGGACTCTACTGGAACCCGGCAGCCCTGGCCTACACCGAGGGGACCGAGGTGATCTTCTCCCGCATGAACTGGGTCGGCGACACGCATATCTCCTTCGTCGGCGCGGCTCACGACTTCGGCCCCCTGGCCATCGGTCTCAGCGTGACCGCCCTGGGAATGAGCGACATGGAGATCACCACGGAGACGGAGCCTGAAGGCACAGGAGAGATGTTCGGCGCGGGGAGTTATGCCGTCGGCCTCTCGTTCGGACTCAGGGTCATCGACCGCTTCAGTTTCGGCGGGACGGCGAAGTACATCCACGAGTACATCTGGGACACCAAGGGCTCCACCTTCGCCTTCGATTTCGGTTCCGTCTACACGACAGACTTCCTGAATCTCCGGATCGGCATGCGCATCGCGAACTTCGGGGGAACCGTGACGTTCACGGGGGCCCCGATCGACAACAAAGCGCAGGAGATCGCAGAATCCGGGCCAACGTATCCCTACGACCCCCGGGTGGAACGGGTCGCCGAGGAGTCCCCCCTGCCGCGCGTCTTCAACGTCGGGATCTCGTTCGAACCGGTTCAGCTTGACGCGCAGCGGGTGACCCTCACGGCCGCGGTCAGCGATCCGAACGACAACGTCACCCAGATGGGGTTCGGCGGGGAATACGTTTGGGACGAGATGATCTTCGTCCGGGCAGGGTACAAAGTGGGCTACGACGAGCAGAACATCAGCGCGGGAGTGGGCGTGAAGGCGAACCTTGGCGGGATGAGCGCACAGGTGGACTTCGCCTATGCGGCGTTCGGCCAACTCGGGAACGCCGGCGTCCTGAGCCTGCGCGTTGGCTTCTGAGCGGGGCCCTCTTCGCACCGATCAAGGCATGACCACGACACGATGATCCGACGAACGTACACATTTCTACCCTGCTTGCTGGTCACGCTCCTCCTCCTTCCGGAGCTGCTGCTGGGCCAGGGTTCGGTCCTCCTGGTCGGCGGGGGGAGCGAGAACTACAACGACTGGTCGGATACTCCCTACCGCTGGCTGGTGACCCACGCCCCGAACCGGAAGATCGCGGTCCTGCACTACGCCGATACGACCACATGGTTCTCGGGTTACTTCCCCTGGCTCAGCCCCTGTACCGTGTCGAATCGCCAGATCACCTCCACCACGCAAGCGAACGACTCGGCGACGTACCGGTTCATTCTCCAGCACGACGGGATCTTCCTCCGCGGAGGCGACCAGGCCCAGTACGTCCGGCTCTGGAAAGGGACCCTGACACAGCAGGCGCTCAAAGAGGTCTTCCTGCGCGGCGGAGTGATCGGGGGGACCAGCGCCGGGGAGATGGTCCTGAGCGACGTCGCCTACACGGGTGGGAGCTCGGAAAACGGAGCGTTGCTGCGCACGCCCACCGGGTCGATCACGCTGGTGGACGACTTCCTCTCCCTTGTCCCCGGCGTGCTCGCCGAGAGTCACACCAATGAGCGGGGACGTCTGGGACGCCTGCCGGCGTTCATCGCACGATACAGGGACGCCTCGGGCCGGTCCATCACCGGCGTCGGTGTGGACGTCAATTCAGCGCTCGGCGTTGGCGCGGACGGAATGGCAGAGGTCTTCGGGGGGAGCGCGGTGTCGTTCCTCCGGTGGACCAGCGGCACACAGTACGTCATCGAATCAGGAAAGCCCTTCTCGCTGCGAAACATGCTCTTTGACCAGCTGCTGCCGGGCTCCACCATCGACCTGAACACGGGCAGCATCCAGCTCCCTTCCACCGCAACGGCATTCCTCCCGAAGCAGTTCGCTTCCCCGCCGGGCCCGGTGATCCTTGACGGGAGCGGCAGGAGCACCGACTGGTCCGCTTCGACCGGAAGTCTGCAGAAGTTTCTGGGATCTGTCGCCCATCCGACCGACACCATCGGCATATTCGCTTCTTCGAGCACACCTTCCTCTGCGAACGCTGTCGTGGCCGCGCTGGCCTCCCTGGGAAGGGCATCACGTGTCCTGTGGGCCAACGAGAACCAGAAGAACGATCCCGCTCTGGCCGCGGCCGGCACGTCGTGCGGGGGATTCGTCTTCGCCGGAAACGTGCCGGACAGTCTCGTGCGGTTCCTGGACCCGTCGACCATCATGGGGCAGATGTTCTCCGACAAGGTCGCCACCGGAACTCCCCTCTTGTTCCTTTCTGAAGATGTCATGCTCGCCGGGGAGAAGGTCCTGGCGGGGATCTACCTGTCGTACAGCGCATACTACGGGACGTTGACCCATCTTCCGGGGCTGAACATTCTTCGGGGGATCCAGCCCATTCCCCGGTTCTATCAGAACACCGATAATACGACCGGGAACACCTTCAGTGAGAGTCGGATCATGGGGATGTTCTGGTCCATGGCCAGGCAGCAGCTCCCGCTGGGGTTGCTGATCGATGCGGGAGCCACCGCAACGGTCACCGGCGGGAGGATCGAAGCCGGCGGGGTTTCCGCGACATCCACGCCGCTCATCCTGTTCGATGCGCGCGCCGTCGTGCAGATCGACTTCCCGGTCTTCCACAGGCCGGGAAAACCCAACGCCGTCCAGAATGCGGCCCTTGTTGGCGCGTCCATGCAGATCCTCAGGACAGGAGAATCCCTCTCGATCCTGACAGGGGCCGGGGATCCCCCGCCGTCGGCACCACGGGGATGCGTGCTGGACAACGGCTATCCCAACCCGTTCAATCCTTCGACGGTCATCGGTTTTCAATTGCCGGTTGCCGGTCACGTGACGCTTGCCGTGTATGACCTTCTCGGTCGTCAGGTGGCGGTCCTGCTCGATCAGGAGATGCCGGCCGGCGCCCACCGGACACCGTGGGATGCGTCCGGATTCGGAAGCGGCGTCTATCTGGCGCGACTGGAGCATTCAGGCGCCCCGAAGAGCACCAGGCTTGTCTTGTTGAAGTAGGACGTTCTTTGTCGCACTACCAACCAACCATTTCACTTCTTCTCACATCGGAGGGCACAATGACACCTCGTTTCCGTCTGTGGACCGCTCTGCTGGGACTGCTCCTGGTCCCCACCCTCGTGCTGGCGCAAAACCTGACCGGGGTCAAGATCATCGGGGGGACCGGCACGCCGGATTATCCCACCCTCTCGGCGGCGATCGCCGACCTGAATACGAAACACGCCTCCGGCGCCGTCACGTTTCTCATCAACGGCGATCTCACGGAAACAGGGGGTCTGGAGATCACCGATTCCGCGCTGACCGGCGGGAACAGCCTCTCATCAAGCCGAACTACCGGAAAGACCCCAACGGTCACATTCACTGCCGTCACCACCTCAGGGAACAAGGCGAATGCCGGCTTCACCATCACCGGGAATACTCTCAGTCTCGGGAGCGTCGGCAACGTCACCATCGACGGGTCGAACACGCCGGGTGGGAAGACACAGGACATGACGTTTGCCATCAACGATCCGACGAACGGCCGCTACTGCATCCGGCTAAGCGGGAACACGGACAACGTGACCATCAAACACCTCAAGATCGTCCCCACAGGGATCAAGGTGGCCTCCGCCTCCGGGAACAGGACGTACGGCATCAACTGCCTTGCCATGGCATCCGGTGCGGCTGACAATCTGAGCATCTACAATTGTCTCATCCAGGGAACCACAACTTCTGCATTCTACTACGGGATCTACAAACCCGACGGGGGGACTGTGCCTGCAGGCTCGGGGCTGAACATCACCGGCAATACGATCTTCGCCCAGCACAAAGGGATGAGCATCTGGGGGGCCGCCGGCACCACAAATATCACCGAAAACACCATCTCGATGCTCGGAGCGCTTGCCGGAAGCTACGTGCAAAACAGCATCAATGCGATCTATTTCCAGTCCTGGACGGGCAGCGTCAGCATCACCTCCAACAAGCTCATAACGCTGAAGGCGACGGTCCTCGCGCAGACCACACTGAAGCCGTTGTATGGCATCCTTCTGTACAATACGTCGCTTGATGCTCCCAAGGGGCAGGTGGCATGGGTGGCCAACAATTTCATCAGCGATTTTAGCTATACGGGCGACGCCGCCAGCTATCCCTCCGAGATCAACGGGATCGCGATCGACGCCTACGGACAGCAGGTGAATGTCTGGTTCAATACGATCTACATCAACAATACGAATATCACCTCCAATCCAGTGTACGGCATCCGTGTGTACGATGATTCCCTGCAGAATGCTACTCTGAAGAACAACATCATCGTGAACACCGTCAATCACGATAGCGCGTATGCCATCTACCGCGGGAACCAACAACACCAACGTCATCCTCACGTCCGACTACAATGATCTGTTCGTCGCGGGCGCCAATGCATATGTCGGCAACTTCAACGGCACCAAATGCAAGACGCTGGCCAACTGGAAGACCGCGTCCGGGCAGGATGCCCACAGCATCAGCGTGAACCCGGCGAATCCGTTCGGCGGCCCCGGACAGTTCAAGAGTGTCACCGACCTTCACTGGGTTTCGACCCCATCGAGCGTTTTTGCGGGGACTCCGACGGGCTGGTACCCGAAGGACATCGATGGCGACACGCGCAGCTCGACCATGCCGTACATGGGGGCCGACGAGGCCGGTCCGCTGACGGACGTTGCCCGGCCAGAAGAGGCGATCCCGTTCGCGTTCGCACTGGAGCAGAACTTCCCGAATCCGTTCAATCCCGGGACGATGATCACCTATTCGCTCCCCGGGGATGCGTATGTGTCGTTGCGCGTGTATGATGTCCTTGGCCGCGCAGTAGCCACACTTGCCGACCAGCGTCAGACGGCAGGCCAACACACGGTGCGGTTCGATGGCACGGGGCTCTCGAGCGGAGTGTATATCTACCGCCTGTCCAGCGGCGATCGCACGGAAACACGCCGCATGCAGCTGATGAAGTAGTTGTCCGGATCGGCCGTCGTGGCGGGGTGTGAACTGCCCCGTCACGATGCCGACCGGAACGTTCCCCCCTGCCCGCGTCCGCGTTCAAGACCAGA
>CAWEHG010000029.1:0-25282 GCA_963808715.1 Ignavibacteriota bacterium
GCACGGAATGGTGCGCATCAGCGGGTCTCCGTTGGGAAGGAATGAGACACAATGTACGCGAGGGGAGCTGGAGAAGCAATGCGGAGACCGACAGGACCGGGGGCCAAGGGTTCGGCCCCCGGCCTTCCGATCACTACCGGACCACGACCATTCGCTTCGTCATGGATCTTCCCGCGGCCGACAGCCGGTAGACATACGTCCCCGATGCCAGCCCCCCCGCGTCGAACGTGACCGCGTAGTTACCGGCGGGTTGCACTTCGTCGACCAGCGTCGCCACCTCGCGGCCCAGGAGGTCGTACACGACGAGTCTGACGCGGCCGGTCCCGGCCCCCTGGCCGCGGGCCTGTGCGACGGCATATTCGATCGTGGTCGTGGGATTGAACGGGTTCGGGTAGTTCTGATGCAGCATGAACTCGCCGGGGAGATCCGTCGCGCTCGCCGTCACCGAGGTGAACGTGGCGCTCCCGATCAGGGGGAGGTCCAGCGTCGCGTAAAGATCCGGAGTGTTTACCACGGTGGCAGAGGTTCCAGCGAAATAGGGGATGATATGGGCGCGCTGTGAGTCGTAGAGGTCGAGCGACGTTACCTCAAGTCCGATCCGATGTCCGGGGCTGACGTGATGGGAAAGTGCCTCGCAGTCGATCACCCGTGTGGAGGCGGAACCGGGGTACGGGGTGATGACGCCATTCGCACCGTGGGTGATCACGGTCCAGACCAGTCCGGTGTCGGCCGGGATCACGTCGAAAAGTCGTACGTTCGCCTGATACTGTGTGCCCGGCGAACGTGTCACAAGCGTGACACGCGGGATGCCCGTGATGTCGAGCGTGTCCGCGAGCGGGGCCGAGAGGAACCGGGCCGGTGCTGCCCGGAACGCCTTCAGGAACGATGTTCCCTGGTATCCATCGGCCCATCCCTGCGCGGGGGTATAGGCGGGATCATACGTGAGGGAGAACGGTGTTTCAGTGCTGGTGACGGGTGGTGTCGACCTTATCGCCGTTCCCGAAAGGAAGAGTCGAACGCCGCCTGCCGGTTGCGGTGGCCAGCCCACAGTCTCACGATGCGGCCATCCCGGGCGGTTGTCGGCGAAGACGACAAAGGGCTCCTCTGCGCGCTCCAGCGGTGTCCCCTTGAACCAGTGATCGAACCAGGAGGTCATGTACGCGAGCATGAAAAAGGTCTCGTTGAGGTTCAGCGGTTCCCCGTGGCCGTTCGTGCCGAAGTACGACCGGATGGGCACGCCGCGCGACGAAAGCCGCTGGAGTGTCCGGATGGCGCCGTTGACCGGAAAGATCACGTCGGCCCAGCCCAGCAGCTGCATGACCGGCACCCGGACGCTGTCGAGGAGGCGCTCGAGATCCCTCGCGGAGACGATGGCACGGACGCTGTCGTATTGTCCGGCGACGATGAAGTCCCTGAGCAATTCCCGTTGCGGGTCGTAGCGGACCGTGGAGAGGGAGAGTTCGGCCCAGAGTTGTTGTTTGAAGCAGTTGGACGGGATCAGGTCGAGGGCGAACGACGGCGGTGCCACCAGGGTAGCAACCGCGATGACGCCCGGCATGTTGTACGCCGCCGCCATCCAGGCATGGATGCCTCCCTGCGAGCCGCCGGCGACGCCGATCCGTGCGGAATCGATGCCGGCAAAGGAGCGGAAGAACCGGATCACCGCCTGCAGGTCCAGGCGTTCCCGTTCCCCCATGGTCGTGGAAAGGCCGCCGGAATTTCCCTGTCCCCGCACGCTGTACAGGAGGGAGGCATATCCCTGGGCTGTCAGGTACTGGGCGACATTCGCGTAGTCGGTCTTGTTGCCGCCGTAGCCGTGGATGAAGACGATCCCTGGAAAGCCTGTCGGGGGGGCCGCGCCTGCGGGGGTGGAAATGGTGGCCTCCAGCAGGACACCGTCGGACATCGTGATCGTCAGGTCGGTGGTGACCTGGGGATAGAGCGCGGGTGCGACCAGAAGGAGCAGCGCTACGACCGGCCAGACGGTCCGTGTGGCGCGAGCGGGGCAGCCGTGGATCACCCCGGTGGGATCATAAGCAACGAACATGCACCGCTCCTCCTCGTTTGATGGCCTTCCCGGTGTCAGTGCGCGAGCCTCGCTGCAGCAAGAATCTACCCACTCGGTGGCCCATTGTCAATCCAGGGGGCCGGACCGGGAAGCCGGTAATCACAGGGGTCTTGACTCTGATCCCCCGACCAGATACTATGGACGTGTTGTGGGCAGTCCCCGTTCTTTTAACATGCCGATGTGTTCAAAGTCCTGCTATCCCCCATCGGCCATCCCCATCGCATCCTCTCGCGGCAGGAGACGCAGCGGCACGTCCAGCGTCCTCCGAACCCTTCTTGCGCCAGGCGTCACATGGCGCGCTTCGGTTTCAAAGATCCCCGGCTTCTTTCGACGAGACCCTCTGTCTGACGGATATCGATCCACCCGGGCCTGGCGGCCTGCGCCTCGACGGCGCGGACCGCGTTCGCCCGGTCAACTCTGTTCCACCAATCCACCACAATCAGGGAGGTTTGCGATGAAGCGACGGATCGTGTCCATGGGAATTCCCATCGTTCTGGTGGCAGCAACAGTGGGGCTTGTTGGAGGTTGTGCGAAGCAGGAGGGTGGGCAGTCGCAAGTGGAGCGCGGGAAGTACCTCGTGATGGTGGGGGGCTGCAATGATTGCCACACCCCGAAGATCATGACGCCCGCGGAGCCGGCTTCCGATACTACGCGGCTCCTCTCGGGCCACCCGGCCGATGCCCCGCTGGCCGAATCCCGCAGGAAGTTCTGGGTCCCGGCAAGTGGATGGCGGTGACCAATGAGCACCTTACTGCGTGGGCGGGTCCCTGGGGGGTGAGCTTCGCGTACAACCTCACCCCGGACCGTCAGACGGGGATCGGGGACTGGCCGGAGGAGATGTTCATCAAGACGTTACGGACGGGAAAGTTCATGGGCTCTTCCCGTGACATCCTCCCACCCATGCCGTGGCAAAGCATCGGACAGATGACCGACGACGACCTCAGGGCCATGTTCGCGTATCTGAGATCGCTGCCGCCGGTCAAGAACAAGACCCATGATCCGATCCCGCCGATGCAAGCAGCACACTAAGATCCATCGATGCTCGGAGCCCGGTCGGTGGATCGGCCGGGCTCCTGCAGCGGTACCTCCTACCAGATCTTCACCCGTTCCGTTTCCGGCCGGAAGAGGGGATCCCCCTGCTTGACGTCGAACGCGGCATAGAACTCCGGCATGTTCGCCACGATCCCGTTGGTCCGGTACTCCGATGGAGAGTGGACGTCCACCAGGAGTCGCCGCCTCAGCTCATCGTCGCGGTACTTGCGCGCCCACACCTGCGCCCATCCAAGGAAGAACCGCTGATCGCCGGTGAAGCCATCGATGACCGGGGCCTGCTTGCCGTTGAGCGACCGCTTGCACGCGGCATAGGCGATCGTCAGACCGCCCAGGTCGGCGATGTTCTCGCCGAGCGTCAGCTGGCCGTTCACTTTCAGTCGTGTCGATCGGCGAGAAGGCATCGTACTGCTCCACCATCGCCTGGGCGCGCGCTCGAACTGCTCGCCGTCACTCCTGGTCCACCAGTCGTTCAGGTTGCCATCGGCGTCGTACTGCCGGCCCTGGTCGTCGAAGCCGTGGGTCATCTCGTGCCCGATCACCGCGCCGATGGCGCCGTAGTTCACGGCGTCGTCCGCCGTCGGGGTCGAAGAACGGCGGCTGCAGGATGCCGGCCGGGAAGACGATCTCGTTCATCGACGGGTCGTAGTAGGCGTTGACCGTTTGCGGCGTCATGCAGCCATTCGTCGCGGTCGACCGGCTTGCCGAGCTTGGCGAGCTGGCGATCGTACTCGAAGCGCGTCGCGCCTCGAGCGTTGCCGACGAGGTCGACCCGCCGCGATCGTCGAGGGCGGCAGTAGTCCCGCCACTTGTCCGGGTATCCGATCTTCGTCCCGAACTTCGCCAGCTTCTCGAGGGCTTTGGTCTTCGTCTCCGCGCTCATCCATTCCAGTCCGTTGATCCGTTCGCGGAACGCATCACGGAGGTTGGCGACCAGGCGCACCATCCGTTCCTTGGCTTCCGGCTTGAAGTGCCGGTCGACGTAGACCTTCCCGACCTGTTCTCCCATCGCGTCTTCGACCGCGCTCACGCCGCGCTTCCACCGGGGGCGCATCTCCTGGATCCCCTGGATGGTCTTCTCGCTGAAGGCGAAATCTTCCTGCACGAACGCGTTGCTCAGGTAGGGGGCGCTGCCGGAGAGGAGGCGCCAGGTGTAGTAGGTCTTCCAGTCGGCCAGCGGCACCGAGGTGAACAGGGAGCCCAGGGCCTTGAGATAGGTGGGTTGATAGACCCGCACGTCGGTCTGAGAGCCGAACCCGGCCGCGTCGGCATAGGCTTTCCAGTTGAAGCCCGGGTACGCGTCGGCCATTCCCGCCAGGGGGATCTTGTTGTAGGTCTTGTCCCGGTCCCGGTTCTCCACCTTGGACCACTGTGCCTTCGCCAAAGCCATCTCGAGCTTCACGACCCTGCTGGAGGAAGCTGATGGATCGGGGGAGGCCGGCAAGCGTGAACATCTTCTCGATGTGGGCGGCGAGTTTGGAGCGGAACTCCCGGAACTTCTCGTCCTCGCGCAGGTAGTAGTCGCGGTCGGGGAGGGTCAGGCCAAACTGGTAGAAGTTCACGATATACTGCGTCGAGTTCTTTTCGTCAGCCTGGACGAATTGGACGAAGGGGCCGAACAACCCTTCGCGCGAGAGTTTCCCTGCCAGATCGGTCATCTCCGCGGGGGTGTTGACGGCAGCGATCGCCTGGAGGTCGGCGCGGATAGCGTCGATCCCGATCTGCTCGATCCGGGCGCTGTCCATGAAGCTGGCGTACATGTCGCCGACCTTCTGAGCCGCGGAGCCTTGCTCCTTGGGGGTCGTCCGGGCCGCCTCTTCGATGATCGAGCGGAGATTCTTCTCGGCCTCGTCGGCGAGTTTCGAAAACGCGCCGTAGTTCGACTTGTCCGCCGGGATCTCGAATTTCTGCAGCCAGGTGCCGTTCATGTGGCGGTAGAGGTCCCGCTGGGCAGGGACGGACCGGTCCATCATGGACGTGTCAATGCCCGATGTGCCGGGGCCTTTCGAACAGCCGGCGGCGAAGAGCAGAAGTGTTGCCAGGGAAAGGTACCTCATCATAGGACCTCCAGTGAAAGTGTTGAAGCACTTGGGGCGTTCCGGACAGATCAAATATTACTATACGCTGATCGGCGGCGTGATGTTGCGGGGATCCCTCGAATTCCCGCGCAACTGCTCACATTTCCCGCCCTTCCTTGCTCCCTCCAGCCTCCCGTGCCGCCATGGTGCGCAGGGTTGCCCCATTTTACAGCTCTGGTCCATGTGCAACGCCGGCACGGAGATTGTTGAGAAGGAGGAGGCTGTTCCGCACAGGAGAATCCTGGAGGCAACGACATGACCCGACACCCCGTCACGCATCTTGTGCTCCTTCTGAGTCTTGTGGGGGGGGTGAACCGGCAGGCCGCCGCTCAGCTCTATTTCCCGCCGACCGTCGGATCGACGTGGGAGACTGTCTCCCCGGCTTCCCTGGGCTGGAGTACCGCATACATTGACTCCCTTCGCGACTACCTTGCTTCCCAGAATACTCGGGCCTTCCTCCTCCTGAAGGACGGCAGGATCGCGATCGAGCAGTACTTCGGGACGTTCACCAAAGACAGCGCCTGGTACTGGGCCTCAGCCGGAAAGACCCTGACCTCGGTGCTCGTGGGGATCGCGCAACAGGAGGGATCGCTGAAGATCTCCGATACCACGTCACGGTGGCTGGGGAAAGGATGGACCTCCACGCCGTCCGCCAACGAAGAGAAGATCACGGTCCGTCATCAGCTGACGATGACCACGGGGCTGGATGACGGCGTCGCCGACCCGTATTGCACGGAGAGGGGCTGTCTGGTCTATAAAGCCGATCCTGGGGCGCGCTGGGCGTATCACAATGCGCCGTACACGTTGCTGGATTCGGTGGTCCGTTCGGCCACCGGCGTTACCCTGAACCAGTTCTTTCAGACAAGGATCGCCGTGAAGACCGGCATGACCGGGCTCTTCTTCAAATCCGGCTACAATAACGTCTTTGCCAGCACTGCGCGAAGCATGGCCCGGTTCGGCCTGTTGATCTTGAACCGCGGCGCTGGAATACGACGCCGGTGCTTTCTGATACGGCGTACTTCCGCGCGATGACCACGACTTCGCAGCAGTTGAACCTGTCGTACGGATACCTCTGGTGGCTCAACGGCAAGAGCTCCTTCATGGTCCCGCAGACCCAGATCGTCTTCCCCGGATCGATGAACCCGTCGGCGCCGAACGACATGATCGCGGCGCTCGGAAAGAACGGCCAGTTCGTCAACGTGGTCCCGAGCATGAGCCTGGTCTTCATCAGGATGGGAGACGCGCCCGACAACTCGATGGTGCCGTTCCAGCTCAACGAGGAGATCTGGAAGCGGCTGAATCGGGTGTTCGGCACGACAGGGGTTGATGCGGAGCGAGAGGTGGCGGGCGAGGATGGAATGACCCTGGGGTCATATCCCAATCCGTTCAATGCGTCGACAGTGATCAGCGCGCAGCTGTCGACGGCCGGCTGGGTGAAACTCGCGGTCTATGATCCGCTCGGCAGGGAGGTGGCGGTCCTGGATGAAGGATATCGTGGGCCGGGGACATTGCGGATCACCTGGGAAGCCCGGGGGGTGGCGAGCGGTTTCTATGTGTGCCGCCTCCGTTCGGGCCGACATTCCATCACCAGGACGCTCATGCTTGTGCGATAGGGGTCGCCGACCGTGGGGAAGGGCCTGGCGGGATCCTCCTATGTCGCAGGCTCACCGACCAGACCGAATTGCAGCAGGTGGTGAAGGCCGTGTTTGAAATGTACCCTCTGCCATTCATCCATGGCGAGGGGACCAAAGAGCGGGTGTGTATGGACTGTATCGGGGTGGTCGCGCCATTTCCGGATAAACGCAGTAATCTCCTCTCCTAGAGCGCTCTTCGCTTCCCGGATGTCCACGTACTGAAGAGGAGGAGGATCGTTTCCCAGGAGTGGATTCTTGAACTCGTGCGGTGTAGGCCTGTTGTCGTGGAGGAAGCGTTTGGCCCGTTCCAGCAGGTGTGGCGGGGTGGTGCAGGGGACCTCAAGGGTTCCGGTGGAGCAGGCAAAGGCCCACCGGAGGTGTTCGAGCATATGCTGCGCGCTCATCGCGCCCCAGCGTGGCGGTTCGTCGACGCCGAGAGTTGTCAACGCGTCCATGAGCAGGTGGTCAAGGAAGGCTTCGCGAAGCGCGCCGTCATTGACGTCGAATCGCAGAACGATCACTCCGGGCCCCCTCCTCCTGATGCCGCCTCAGAACATCCCGTCCTCGTTCGGGGCCTCCGGCGGCACGGCCTGCCCCAGGTCCCACAGTTCCACGATCCGGTCGCCATGAAAACGGAAAATGTGGACGGTCGCATAGCTCCGTTCGTCCTCGCCGAAGTCAAGCCGGGAATGGACCGCCACGAACTGCCCGTCGCCCAGCACGTTGCGGACGGTGATCCGCTTGCCCGGGAACTTCGTGTGATCGGCGGCCATCGCTTCCTGCAGCGCCGGGAACCCTGAGCGGAAGAACGGGTTGTGATGGGTCCCCTGCATGTCCACGTATTTGCGGTACGCCTCCGGGATCTGCCCCGCCACGACCAGGTGGAGAAAGTCCACCGCGATCTGTTTACGGTTGCCCGGCTGGCCCCCTCCCCGAACGTCACTGCTGGCTGTCATGAGAGTCCCCTCCACACTTGCACCATTGGCGTCCGTCCCGGGCCGTCGCGGTGACTACCGGACGAATTCGTCAAGTGACTCGTACACGAGCGCCGCTCCGCTCCGGACCCCTTCGGAAAACTCCGCGGGATCCACGAACCGTTCTGCGAGCCCGAGACCGTAGGCGATGTGCTTCTCTTCGTTGAGGTGTTCGTCGAAGTATGTCAGCTGGTCCGGGCGGAAACCGTAGTGCTGCAGCAGCCCGTCCTTCTTGGTAGCTGCGACCTCGGGTTGCTGTGATTCGAATGCGTGGATGGCCCCGAGCAAGCGGGAAGGCGGCATGGCGTCGAAGGCGGCGATGGTCTTTTCCATGCCGGGCGCGTCACCGGTCGGAGGAAGGGCGGAGCCCCAGAGGTTCCAGAGTTCGATATGGTCCTGCTCGTCCCTGACCACCGCGTCTCCGGCAGGATCCGGGGAGAACGTATCGATGACCGTTCGCCAGTAGGAGGGAAACCGTTCGATGAACCGGGCGTAGCCCTGGTGATAGCGGGCCAGCTGCTCGACCGACAACTCGCCTTTGGTCCATGCCTGATAGAACGGATGCTCCAACAGCCCTGGACGAATATCCATGACTCCTCCCTGCGATGGCATCGATGTGAAAGAACGTAAGGGTTGATACGACTTTTGGGGGGAAGAGTCAAGAACGGACCTACCGATCCCGCGGCATGTACGCCATAGATTCCTCATACACGCATGATGCACAACCGGGGCATCAGAGCACGCCGGCTCGGCTTGCCGCTCGGCTTTCCGCGCGGCGGTTGACTATGCGGTGGACCACGCGTACCTTTCTGCTGAACACTTCCGGCGAAAGACCGCATGAAGCTTTTCCGGTGGCACCTCCCTATCGGCGTTTTCTCCTTGCTGTTGGTCGGGGTTGCCTGTACCGGGCTGGGACAATCGGTGGAACTCCGCGGCCAGGCCTCGGTGCTGGCAAGGGTCACCGGCGATCCGGTCCTGACGGTCCGGTCGGATCTCCGCTATATCCCTTCGCTGTTCGGAACCCTGTCGGTGGGGGAGGAGCGCACCCTGGATGCTGAGCTGGCCTTCGACATATTCGCCTCGGGGACCGTCGAGCGGGAGCAGAGACCTGTCACGGAGGCTTCGGTCGATCCTTACCGGTTGTGGTTGCGATACGCCGCGCCCAGCTTCGAGGCGCGCGCGGGGCTGCAGAAGATCAGCTTCGGCTCTGCGGCGCTCTTTCGGCCGCTCATGTGGTTCGACGCGATCGATCCGCGCGATCCTCTGCAGATCACCCGCGGCGTGTACGCGGCCCTCGGGAAGCTCTCCGTTGCCTCCACCGCCAGCCTCTGGTTCTGGGGGATCTACGGCCAGAACGAGGTCAAGGGATGGGAAGTCATCCCCTCCCGCAAAGGGTCGGTGGAATACGGCGGCAGGGCACAATTCCCGCTGCTCTCCGGTGAGACGGGGCTGTCCTATCACCACAGGACGGCGGAGCTGACGCTGCGACTCCCCACATATGCGGGAAACGCCCCTCAGACGTTCGACTTTCCCGAGGACAGGGTGGGGCTCGACGGAAAGTGGGATGTCGGCCCGGGGATCTGGTTCGAGGCGACCCTCACGCACCAGCGCACCGATCTTCTTGCCTATCCCTGGCAGCACGCGCTCACCCTGGGTTCGGACTACACGTTCTCTGTGGGCAACGGGCTCACTCTGCTGGGAGAGTACTTCCTGCAGAAGTACACGACCGCTCCCCTGGGATCCGGTCAACCGGCCTCCGTCGCGGCGCTTTCGCTTTCCACCCCGGTGACCATCCTCGACGACGTCTCCGCGATCGTGTACGTTGACACGCAGGAGTGGGACCTCTACGCCTACTTCAGCTTGCGCCGGACGTACGACGACTGGGTGTTCCACCTGATCCTGTTCGCGAACCCCGCGCAGCCGCTGCTGGTCGCGCCGGCCCGTGAGGGCATTCCGCTCCCGGGGAACGGCGGCATGCTGACGGTGGTCTTCAACCATTAAGACAGACGGCGCACGACCTCCGGAGGGAGAGGTGTACCGGGGACGCGGGGCGCCGGAGCGAAAGCAGACATAGGACGCACATGCCGATGCAGGATGCGGAACTCATCAGTACCCGGGATCTCGCGAAGCGATATCCAATGGGTGACACAGCGATCGATGCCCTGCGCGGTGTCTCGCTTTCCATCAGGCGGGGTGAATTCGCCGGACTGGTGGGACCCAGCGGCTCGGGGAAAACCACGCTCCTCAACATCATCGGGACACTCGACGTGCCGACCAAGGTACGGCCACGGTCCTCGGGGAATCCGTAGGGTCTCTTTCCCACGTCGCCGCGGCGTCGCTGCGCAACCGGTCGATAGGATTCATCTTCCAGACATTCAACCTGCTCCCCGTGTACACGGTCTACGAGAACGTGGAGTTCCCTGCTCCTGCTGCTGCGTATAGCGCCTCACAGCGCCGGAAAGCGATGGTCATGGAGGCCCTGGAGATGGTCGGGCTGGCCGACCGGGCGAATCCCGGCCTCACCAGCTTTCCGGAGGTCAGAGCCAGCGTGTCGCGATCTGCAGGGCGATCGTCAAGAGACCGGCGATCGTGCTGGCCGACGAGCCGACCGCGAACCTGGATGCGGCCAATTCTCATGGCATCCTCAGACGATGCAGCGGCTCAACAGGGAACTGGGGACGACATTCCTCTTTTCCACGCACGATGAAAAGGTGATTCGCTATCTGCGAGCGGAGGATATCCCTGGTGGACGGAAGTGTGGCGCGGGACGAACGCAGGCCGGGGAGACGGGAGGCCGGCCATGATGCTCCCGCGGCTCGCCTTCAGAAACCTGCTCGGGGCCGGCCTGCGAACCTGGTTCAACGTGCTGGTTCTCTCGTTCTCTTTCGTCGCGATCATCGCCTCACAGGGGCTGCTCGAGGGGATGAACAATCAGGTGGCGCAGGCCATGATCGACACCGAATACGGGGGCGGTCAATACTGGCACGAGGCATACGATCCCTACGATCCGCTGACGCTCCGGCGATGCGCACGGGCGCATGACCCCGGCGCTCGGCCGCCCTTGTGGAGACGGGGAGCGCACGCCCATGCTGGTTGTTCAGGGGTCGCTCTATGTCCGCGGGCGCGTGCGTCCGGTGGTGATCAAGGGGATCGATCCCGCGCAAACCGTCGTCCGATTCCCTCCTCCCTGCTCGGCCCCCCGGGGGCTGATCCCGGCGCTTTCGGGCTGCCCGGATGGCGAAAAGTGCGGGGATCGCCACGGGCTGACGATAGTGACCCTCCTGTGGCGCGATGCCCGGGGGACATTCGATGCGCGCGACGTGCAGATCGCCGCGGTCTTCTCCACATCGGTGCAACGGTGGACAAGAACCAGCTCTGGGTGCCGATCGACACACTGCGGCAGCTCGCACGGATGGAGGGAGAGGCCACACTGTTGTTCTTGCCGCCGGGCCCGCCGGCGCCGCGGCGATACCGCCTGGCAGTTCAGGGACCTGGAATACCTGCTGAAGGACATCCGCGAAGTCGTCCGTTCCAAGACGATCGGCATCCTCGGTGGTATATGCTGATCCTCCTGCTCCTCGCCATGCTGGCCATATTTGACACCCAGGTCCTCTCGGTCTGGCGCCGCCGTCGGGAGATCGGGACGCTCATGGCCCTGGGGATGACACGAGCGAAGGGTGATCGGTCTCTTCACGCTGGAAGGTTCGGCCCACGGCATCCTGGCGGGCTGCTTGCGGCCGCCTACGGGGTCCCCCTGCTCGGGGACGCTGGCGCGGCATGGATGGGAGCTTCCGCCGACCACGGAATCCTACGGGTTCGCCATCGGCGAACGCCTGTTCCCCGTCTTTACGGTCGGACTGGTGATGCGGGAACCACCCTCCTCGTTCTGCATCGTCACCACGGTGGTCAGCTTCATCCCGGTCCGGCGGATCGCGCGGCTCAAGCCGACCGACGCCCTGCGGGGGAAGTTCTCATGATCCGCTTCCTTCTGAAAGGCCTGCTGCGCGATCCGTCGCGAAGTCTCTTCCCGATCATCACCGTTGCGACCGGTGTGATGCTCACGGTCGTGCTGCACGCGTGGATCACGGGACTTGAAGGGGATTTCGTACGCGCGAGCGCCCGCTTCACCACCGGCCATGTGCGGATCATGACCCGGGCCTACGCCGCGGAAGAGGACCAGATTCCGAACGACCTCGCGCTGCTCGGCGTGGATTCGCTTCTCGGTTCGCTGCGGCACGCGCTTTCCGGAGATGCTCTGGACCCCGCGGATCCGGTTCGGCGGATTGATCGACATCCCCGATGAACGGGGAGAGACCAGGGCGCAAGGACCGGTCGTGGGATTCGGAGTGGACCTGCTCCGACCGGGGACCGCCGAGCCGGGCACGCTGAATCTCCCGGCTGCCGTGATCCGGGGCCGCCTCCCGGTTCGCCGGGGCGAAGCGCTGCTCAGCGACGAGCTGGCCTCGCGGCTGGGGGTGCGCATCGGCGAGACCGCCACGTTCATCGGCTCCACGCGCCACGGGAGCTTCACGACCTCCAACCTCATCGTGGGCGGCACCATCCGGTTCGGTATCACCGCGCTCGACCGCGGGACGATCATCGCCGACCTGGAGGATATGCGGGAGGCCCTCGACATGGCCAGATGCGGCGGGGGAGATCATGGGCTACTTCCCCGACGGGCTCTACCATGATGAAGAAGCAAGGCGGGTGGTCGCAGCTCTTCGCAACACGGCAGACACCACGGACGCGTTCGCTCCGACCATCTATACGCTGCGAGAACAGGCCGGGCTCGGAGCCACGCTCGACCTGTACGACTACCTGACCGGGGCCCTGCTGGTGATCTTCATCATCGTCATGTCGATCGTCCTCTGGAACGCCGGATTGATGGCCAGCCTTCGGCGCTACGGGGAGTTCGGCCTGCGGCTCGCCATGGGCGAGAACCGAAGGCAGGATCTACCAGGCGATGCTCGCCGAGTCGGTCATGATCGGGATCATCGGCTCACTGGTCGGGACCGCCCTGGGACTCGGGGTGGCCACCTATCTGCAGAAACCGGGATCGACATCGGATCGATGATGAAGAACGCCTCGATCATGCTCAGCCAACGTCGTTCGTGCGCGCGTGACTCCCTCATCGTATGTCATCGGATTTCTCCCCGGCCTCACGGCAACGCTTCTGGGCACCTCGGTGGCCGGGATCGGGATCTTCCGCCGCCAGACCGCACAACTGACCAGGGAACTTCAGTCATGAGACCATTGTTGAAACCTGCCGGCGCTCGCCACAGGCCTGTGGATCTGTTGCCTGGTGCCTATGCGGCAGGGCAGTCGCCCTCCGGAGCCGAGATCCTGAAACGCGTGGACCAGAATATCGCTCCGGGCACCAAGGTGTCGGTGGGCGAAATGCGCATTCAGGAGCGCCGGGAGGTCAGAACCGTCCGCATGAAGTCGTGGATGCGCGGGTTAGAAAACCTTCACCGAGTTTCTGTCGCCCCCCGTGACAAGGGGACGAAGATGCTGAAACTGGACGATCAGCTGTGGACCTATGCACCCTCCACCGACCGGACGATCCTGATTTCCGGGCACATGCTGCGGCAGTCGGTCATGGGTTCGGACCTGTCGTACGAGGACCTCCTGGAGGATCCCGCCTTGCGCCGGACTATGACGCTGAGGTCGGCGGGCGAGGATACGATCGCCGGGCCGGTCCTGCTGGGTCCTGCACCTGAACGAAAGGGGGGGATGTTGCGTACCAGTCGCGAACGATCTGGGTGGACCGGGATCGATTTCGTCGTGATGAAGGAGAAGCGGTTTGCGCGCAGCGGCAAACTGCTCAAAACCACCGATGTCCGTAACGTCGTCCCGATCGAAGGTCAATGGGTGGCTGCGGAGGTATGTGGTGAAAGATGCGCTGAAGACCGGGGGAGGGACGGAATTCGTCGTAGAACAGGTCCGTTCGACGAGGCAGATCCCCGACTACTACTTCACGAAAGCGACCTTGCGGCGGTAGGAACACGGATGATCGGAAGGGAAAGCCGGCCGAGGAGCCCGATCTGATCGACCTGTGCAGTGCGGGGCGCGCCCGCGCGGGGACCAAGGCGCGAAATGCTTGCGCGCTGCATCGGTCACGGCTTCACCGTTCCGTCGGGTGTCTGCTGTACCCTCGATGCGTGGGAGCGTACCGCAACGACCCGGTCCTGCGATCCATCCTCCGTGCCGCACTGGTCCCGTTCTCGATCCTCCGCCGTCCTATGCGGTCCGTTCGTCCGCCGACGTGGAGGACGGACCCGGGGAGTTCCTACGCCGGACAGTTCGCCACGCTGCTGGACGTTCGGGGAGTGGACGGGGTCGCGGATGCCATCGCCACGGTCTGGGATTCCGCTCACGCCGAAGCGGTCCGCGAATACGCTCGCCGGAAAGGGCAGCCCGACCAACAGGTGCGGATGGGGGTGATCATGCAACGGATGGTCACGCCAAGCTATTCCGGTGTCGCTTTCAGCAGGAATCCTATGACCGGCCTGCAACGAGATGGTGGTCGAGGCCGTGTGCGGACGCGGAGACGCACTGGTACAGCAGGGGGTGACGCCGGAGCGCTGGGTGAGCCGCTGGGGAGGCTGGACTGCCCGCCCGGAGAGTCCGCCATGTCCCGAGAACGGGTGATCCGGGAGGTGGCTGACGGCGCCCGGAGGATCGAGAAGCGGCTGAGGACCCCCGTGGACCTCGAGTGGGTACACGACGGGGAGCACCTCTCTGGCTTCAGGCGCGGCGGATCACTGCCCTCCAGCAACCTGACGTCTACTCCTGTGTGATGGCACGGGAAATGCTCCCCGGGCTCATCAAACCCCTCATCTGGTCCGTCAACATCCCTCTGGTCAACGGTGCCTGGGTGCGCATCCTCACCGAGCTGATCGGCCCGAACACTCTGGACCCGCGGCGCTCGCGCGGCAGTTCCATTACCGGGCGTACTTCAACATCGGTGCGTTCGGGGAGATCTTCGCAAGCCTCGGCATGCCTCGCGAGAGCCTGGAGATGCTGATGGGGATCGAAGTGGAGGGGGGGGAGCGGCCGAAATACATGCCCGGACCAAAGACTCTGCGCCATCTGCCGCGGATGGCCCGCTTCGTCTGGCGAAAATGGCGCTGCGCCCCGGCGGTGGAACGATTCGTGGCAGAGGCCCGCGAGGCGTACCGTCCGTTCCAGGAGGCGGAAACCACCGGCATGCCTCCTCCGGAGATCTTCGCCGCCATCGACCGCTCTTCGCGCTGGATCAGCGGACCGCCTACCACAATATCCTCGTGCCACTCATGATGCAGATGTACCACCGTTCTTTCAAGGGAGCGCTGCGGAAGGACGGGTGTGGACTACGAGCAATTCGATCTGGCTCGGAAGGCGGCGCCCAGGCCTGGATCCAAACGATGCGCTGGCGGCCGCGCACCACGGGTACTTTGAAGGTCTGGGTGACGGAGCTCCGGGCGCGGGTCGCCGATGGTGCAACATACACGGAGCTCCTGACACATCGACGGAATCGCGAGGCTGAGCGAGGAGATGGCATGGTTGTCTGCGGCGGTTCGGCCATCTCAGCAATCTCGGTGTGGATTTCTCTGCCGTTCCCTGGCGTGAGACCCCCGATCTGGTGCTCCGGATGGTGACGTCCATTCACGCCTCCGCCGGCGGGCTCGGAACGAAGCTCCGTTTTGAAGATCTCCCCTTCAGGGGGCTCCGCGGCGGTGGGTCCGCTTCCTGCACGAGCGGGCCAGGCAATTCCTGCTGTACCGTGCACAGGTCGGGTGATCTCTATACGCTCGGATACGGTCTCTTCCGGAAGTATTTTCTTGCGCTTGCCGAGCGTCGTTCGGCGGGGTGTGCTGCCTCCAGCGACGACGTGTTCTACCTGACCCATGAAGAGACTCCGGGACCTCTCGGTGCTGCGGCGGCGCGGTATCGTGGCGGGGGACCGCGTGGCCCGGCGCCGTCTGGAGATGCAAGAGTGCCAGGACGTCGATGTCCCTCCGATCATCTTCGGCGAAAGGCGCCGCCGCTGAAGCGGACGTCCGGGAAGCCTCAGGGGATCCCCACGTCTCGCGGCCGGTACAGCGGGCCGGCCCGGGTCATCCGCGGGATGCAGGAGTATGACGGCTCAGGCACGGCGATGTCCTGGTCATCCCCTATTCCGGATGTCGGTCTCACTCCGCTTTTTGCCCGGGCCGGAGCGGTGGTGGCGGAGTCCGGCGGGATTCTCTCCCACAGCTCCATCATCGCCCGCGAGTACGGGATTCCGGCGGTGGTTTCGGTGCCGCGGGCCTGCGGACTCACGAACGGCACGATGGTAGAGGTGGATGGATTCACCGGAGATATGCGGATGATCTCCCGGCCCGACATCAGATGTCACAACAGGAAGGAGTAGGAACGATGAATGATCTCTGGTGGTTCGTGGTTATCCTGCTTGCAACCGGCGGAGGGATGCTCTCGGTCCACTACCTGACGGTCCATCCGCTGGAGATGAGCCTGTACCTCGTCCTGACCTGCTCGTGGCGGGATCGCCGTCGTCCGCTCTCTTGGCTGGAAGTTCAAGGGCGGATTCGTCGCGTTGCCGGCTCTCTGGCGGTGACCTGTTTTGGCGCGGGCTACTGGTACATGACCGGACGGTTCCTCGCACGCGAGGATCACCCGGGAGGTGCCCGTGCTCACGCGGACAGCGGGAGATCCGGGCAAGGGGCACCTTGCCATTGTCTACTTCACCCACGGTGAACCGGCAACCTACGATCCCATCGGATGGATCAACCAGTTCCGGGAGTTCGACGAGCAGGGGATCGCGTTCGTCCCGTTTCCGGTCAGGCCCATCTTCGCCTTCATGCTGCGGCAGAAATACCTGAAGGTGGGCAAAAGCGACCATCACCGGATGCACGCGCAGATGTTGCACAGTCTGGAGCGTGCCTACCGGTCCGGAGGGGACACCAGCACACGGTTCTACATTTCATTTCTCGATGACGAACCGAGACCGGATGCCGCGCTCATCCAGGCGCTCAACGACGGCGCCAGCCGGATGATCGTCAGTGAGGTGTTTCTCACCATCTCCAATCACACAGCCGAAGGGGAGGAGCTTATCCGGGACCTGAATCGAAGAACGGGTCGGCGTGCCCGTGCAGTTCACGGGTCCGCTCTGGGATTCGGGCCTCTGGCAGGAGATGTTCGTCCGCCGCGGCCGCGCGAACCTGGCGGGACCCGAAAGCTCAGACCGGCATCCTGCTGGTGGGGCATGGTCAGCCGAAGGAATGGGACGCACGAATGGCCGACGGAGACCGCCCAGGAACTTGGAATTCCGCAAGAGATTCTGGACGTCTTGAAAGGGATGGTTTCCGCCGCGAAAATCTGGGCCTGGGCTGGATGGAATTCCGAGAGCCGAAGGTCGCCCCGGCGGTCGAACAGATGGCCGCAAGGGGATCCGGCGGCTGCTCTATTTCTCGGCAGCGATCAGCGCCGATGCGATCCACAGCCAGTTTGACACGCCGGAGCTGGTCGGAGGAAGCGCGTCTGCCCGAGAGCGTCGCGACCGTGAATCTCGGGGCCTGGAACGATGACCCGCTGGTCATCCGGGCGATCAAACAGAAGATACAGGCGGTGATCCTCAAGCGGTGAGCCGGAGCCATGTTCCCACACGGGTAGGGGTTATGCCGGAGAGAACAGAATGGCGGCACTGGTGTCTGCGTCGTCGGTGTCTGATACTGATGCTCTTCACTCCTTCCTGTTCCGCGACAGGAAACCACCGGAACATCGATGGACGGGTAACCGATACCTCAACGTTCCGCTGGCCGGGGCGGTGGTGACCGTCCGCTCCGCCGATCTGCAGGGGAACGGGAGGCGCGACCGAGGTCAGGGGAAGATTCCAGATCCCGGCCCTTCCGGTAGGTGAGTACACGGTACGCATCTCCCATTTTCGTAGGGAAGTCACCGATTCGACCGTCTCGGGAGTACGGGTACGGCCGGGCCACGGCCGCAATCGGCGAGGTGCGGTTGCAGGAGACGACGCTCGCGCTGCCGGAGGTCACGGTCCTTTCCACACCCGGTGATCGACCCTGTTTCGACGGAGGTGGGAGGAAGCCTGGTTCCGGAGGAGTTCAATTCGCTGCCGGTGGAGCGCACATACGACCGGATCGTCATCCTGCTGCCGCAGGCCAACGAAAGCTATCTGGGCGACGGTGTGAACGTCGCCGGCGCCACAGGTATGGAGAACCGATACTTTATCGACGGCGTGGAGGTGTCCGATCCATACCGGGGCCTCACCGGTGCGAGCCTCCCGTACAACATCATCCGGGAGATCGAGGTCAAGAACGGGGCCTACGAGGCGGAGTACCGGGGAACTCTGGGTGGCGTGGTCAACGTCGTCACGCTATTCGGGAGGGAACAAGTTCTCCGGACGGGTGTTCGGGTACTTCACCAACAACAATCTTTCGGGAACTCCGCGCGGGGGGTCCCTGGAGCCGGCCAAGGGGAAGTTCGCCAGTTCGATGTGGGCTTCGGCCTCGGCGGACCGATCATCCTGGATCGTCTCTGGTTCTTCGTTGCCTACAGCCCGGTCTTCTCGTACCGAAGAGGTCGAGGTGCCGGGCACCGGATACTATCCGGACCGGACCGTCAGTCACATCGTGGCGGGGAACATGACCTGGAAGGTATCGGACGAGCACTCTCTTCATGCTGTCGATCTCGGGGGACCCACATCCCGCGATGCGGTCGGCCAGACGTTCGGCGAGTTCGGGACTCCGGTCAAGTTCCTCAATCCGGATCCGTATCTCGGCAGTGCAACACTGGGAGGAATCGGGGTACGGATAAAGGGAACACATCTGGTGAGCGAGGAGGTGCTCCTTGAGTCATCCCTTTCCTGGATGGGCCGGAACGACCGGTTACATGCCGGCGACATCAGTGGGTGAAAGCCAGCCCTTGTTCGTTGACGAAGCGACCGCCACCTGGTCGGGCGGGTATCCGATGCGTGTGGACAACCGGAGCACAATCCTCGGTGCGTCCTGCGCGGGACCTGCAGACTGAGCGAGCACCCGTCAAGGGGGGCTCGAGTACAGGGAGAACAGGCTGGATGCCCTGTTCAGTGTCTCCCTGATCCAACGTTTCAATCCCTTTGCGTACACGACGATCGAAGTACATCCAGTGCGGAACGATCTCCAACCGCGGGATGTCCGCCTTCCTACAGGATTCATGGAATATCGACGATACGTAACCCTGAACGCCGGTATTCGCTGGGACGGGCAGTTCATCATCGGATCCGACGGCAAGGTGGCCCAACGGATCCTGGGGCAATGGCAGCCGAGGGCGGGCTCGTGATTCGGCCGCTCGGTGAGGACGGACAAGATCACCGCATCCTACGGACGATTCTGCCAGGACCTCCTGACCTACGCGTCCACCCTGTACCATATCGCCGGAGCGGCCAGCAGGTTTTCGCTTACCGGCAGGACCCACGGACGAACCCGGCCGGGCAGGCCCCTGGTGAATGTCGTCTCGACAATCCAGCCGGAAATCGAAGGGATGCGCGGGCAGTCCTATGACGAGTTCACACTCGGGTACGAACGGCAGATCTCCGGCAGTCTGGATTGCCGGCGTCACGAGGAGTATTTCCGGACGACTTGTGGATGCGATCGAAGATGCGGAAGACCCGCCGGGTTCACAGCGGTTCACACTTGCCAATCCCGGCAGGTCGCCGCTTTCCTCCTTTCCGGTGCCCGAGAGAAAGTACACCGGGCTCGAATTCGCGTCCGGCAGACGGGGAATGCAAATCCCTGGTTCCTCTCTCGTATGTTCTCTCCAGAAGTGGGGGAACTATCCGGGGCTGTTCAACTCCGATTTCGAAATCGCGCCTTCCGAACGCCAATAAATCCTTCGATTACGTCGAGAATCTTGTCAACGCAACAGGCCTGCTTGCCGAATGACCGGACCCATGTGATGAAACTCTCTGCGTCGTACCGGTTTGATTTCGATCTCACCCTCGGACTGTTTTTGCTCTGGGAGTCCGGAACTCCGCTCAGTGAGTTCGGCGGATCGAAAGCCGGCGGGTTCAAGTACAACTTCCTCCGCAACGGGGAACCGCGGGCCACACTCCCGTCTCTCTGGGATGTCAACGTCCGCGTCACATATGATCTGCCGGAGAGCTGATGCCGGACGATGCGGATCCGGCTGATCGCGGACGTGGTCCACATCGGCAGCCAGCGCACGCCGGTGGACTACGAGCAGATCCATTACTTCAACGTCGATGCGGGCGGAGCCAGATCGATCCCAATCCGCTCTACAATCAGGCCACAAAGTTCCAGCCGCCGATGTCCCTGAGAGATGGGGCTGGAAGGGATGTTACTGGAAGGGTACCCATTATCGTGGAGGATCAATGGACTGGTTCCTGATGGCCGGAGTGCCCTTGCCGGATATCTGATCGGCGGGATTTCCTTCGCCCGGTTGATCGCGGCGCGGGTGATCCCGGAGAAGGATATCTCGAAGGTCGAGCTTAATGTGCCTGGAACGGAAACCACATTCGTGATGGACACGGTGAGTGCAACGACCATGCGGGTCCACGCCGGCACCCGTTTCGGATGCCTTACCGCCGTGCTGGACATGCTCAAGGTGGCTGGTCCCGACCTTGGCATGATGGCACTGGTCCCCGGCATGCCGTATCACCTGATCCTCGCGGCGGCGGCCGTGGTGGGTCACAACTGGCCCGTGTACTACGGTTCAAGGGTGGACGCGGTGAGTCTCCCATGATCGGCGGGCATGGTGGTGATCGACTGGGTCGGGGTGATCGTCACCAACGCGGCGGGTTGCGTCGCGGGGCTGTGCTGGGGAGTCTGCTGGTGATGCGCTGGGCCTGGATGTTTCTGATGATCGCGTGGCTCTGGGTGGCGGACGGGCGATCCCTGGCAGGTCGGATATGCGGCGGTGGTCGTCGCGTTCTACTTCCTCGCGCTGACGAAGGAGCTGCGCCAGTATGTCCGTTTGAAATTGGGCCATACATCTCCTACGCAGGAAGCCATCGGGGAGTTCCTGGCCATGGGCAAGAGCATGGGGCGCTTCATGGACCGCTACAGCATCTTCGGCCTGTACCATCGCTGGACGAGGAAGCGTGGACCAGCTTCTGTGGGAGGCCCTCAGAGATGAAACACATCTTCTATCCGCTGATCATATCGACAGCGCTGGTGCTTCCGGTGGGTGCGGCGTATGGCCAGGAGACACCATCCCTTCAGCAGCTTCGCGCCTTCCAGCAGGACCGGATCCGGACGAACACCACGGCCATGCTGGTGCTCGGCTCCTGGGCCGCCGGGAACATCCTCGTGGGCGTCTACGGAAATTTCCGGGCCCACGGCGAAGCGAAGTACTTTCATCAGTTCAATGCGTTATGGAACACGGTGAACCTCGGGATCGCCCTGTTCGGCTACATGGATGCGGTCTCGGCCGATCCGGCGACCATGAGCGCCGCGGACATCATCCGTGATCACTCATCACTCCAGAGCTTCCTTCTGCTAAACGCCGGGCTGGACGTCGCGTACATCACGGCAGGGTTCTACCTCAAGGAGCGGGCGAAGAGCTCCTCAAGTGCCGAACGGCTCCGGGGGTACGGAAACAGCCTGCTCCTGCAGGGGGGATTCCTCCTTTTGTTCGATCTCACACTGTATTTCATTCATGCGGGAAATGCCTCGGCTGGGCTCTATCCGTACCTCGATGGACAAGGAGGCGGGGGTCTTACCTTCCACCTGGGGATCTGAACACCTGCCGGGGCGGACCGCCAGGCACGCCTGATCGCCGCCAGCCCGAACCAATCAGGAGATTCTGGTGTTATGAGCGGTATGCCAGAGTCGCCCATCACCTCTTCTCTACTGTCTCCCCTATCCATCCGTGGCGTCACTCTCCGCAACAGGATCGTTGTCTCACCCATGTGCCAGTACTGTGCCGTCAACGGCATGGCGGACGACTGGCACCTGGTGCACCTCGGAAGCAGGGCCGTGGGCGGTGCCGGACTGGTGATGACCGAGGCGACCGCGGTGACCGCCCAGGGGCGCATCTCCGCCGGGGACCTGGGGCTCTGGTCCGATGAGCAGATCGAACCGCTCGCCAGGATCGCGCGCTTCCTCTCCCGCATGGGGGCCGTTCCTGGGATCCAGCTGGCGCATGCCGGCCGGAAGGCCAGCACGACCCCTCCATGGGCCGGAGGAAAGAGCCTCGAAGGGTCGGGGGCATGGGAAACGGTTTCCGCCAGCGCGATCCCGTTCGCCGAGGGCTATCACGCCCCCAGTGCGCTGACGACCACCGGGATCGAAGACATCGTGGAGGGGTTCGCCGCCGGGGCGCGGCGGGCGCTCAAGGCAGGGTTCAAGGTCCTGGAACTGCACGCCGCCCACGGCTACCTGCTTCACCAGTTCCTCTCGCCGCTGACCAACCGCAGGACCGACGCGTACGGCGGAACGCTGGAGAACCGGATGAGGCTGACGCTGCAGGTTGTTCGGCGCATCCGCGGCGAGATGCCTGCGTACCTTCCGCTCTTCGTGCGCATTTCGGCGACCGATTGGAAAGAAGCGGGGTGGGACCTCGAACAGTCGGTGACGTTGAGCGCCGCGTTGAAGGATGCGGGGGTCGATCTGATCGACGTCTCCAGCGGCGGACTCGTCCCCGGCGTCACCATTCCACTGGGTCCCGGGTATCAGGTCCCGTTCGCCTCCACGATCCGTTCGCGGGTGAACATCATGACCGGGGCGGTGGGGCTCATCACCGAACCGTCCCAGGCGGAAGAGATCGTGTCGTCCGGCAAGGCCGACATCGTTCTGCTGGCCCGCGAGATGCTGCGGGAGCCCTACTGGGCGCTCAAGGCACAGAGCGTCCTGGGCACGGAGACCTCGTGGCCGCAGCAGTACCACCGGGCGGGCGAACGAAAGAAATAGTGGCACTCTTCACTCACACAACAGGAGAAGCACAGATGAAAGTGGTTCCACTGATCCTCGCAGGGCTGACGGTCACGGCATCGGCGTTCGCACAGGTCAAGACCGAAGTGGTGGAGTACAAATCGGGTGACGTCGTGCTCCAGGGATACCTCTCGCATGATCCTTCGCTGACCGGGAAACGCCCCGGCGTGCTGGTCATCCATGATTGGCTGGGGGCGTCGGAGTACACGAAGATGCGGGCCGAGCAGCTCGCAGCCCTCGGGTACGTCGCCCTGGCGGCGGACATCTACGGGAAGGGGATCCGCCCGAAGGACGCGAAGGCGGCGTCGGCAGAGGCCGGGAAGTACTATCAGGACCGCCAGCTCCTGCGCACGAGGGCACGCGCGGGACTGGACGAGCTTGCCCGTCAGTCCGTGGTCGATCCCGAAAGACTCGCCGTGATGGGCTACTGTTTCGGGGGCAGCGCTTCCCTGGAACTCGCGCGCAGCGGCGCTCCCGTGAAAGCCGTCGTCTCGTTCCACGGTTCGCTCGCCACGCCGAACGCCGCGGATGCAAAGAACATCAAGGGGAAGGTGCTGGTCCTGCACGGGGCGGACGATCCCTACGTGAAGCAGGCGGACGTGACGGCGTTCATGGACGAGATGCGTGCGGCAGGCGTCGACTGGCAGCTGGTGCAGTACAGCGGGGCCGTGCACAGCTTCACGGACAAACGCGCAGGTGGGGACAACAGCAAGGGAGCGGCCTACAACGAGAACGCCGACCGCCGTTCATGGCTGGCAATGAAGAGTTTCTTCGAAGAAGTGCTGGGCAAATAGATTATCAACGATCCACCCGCTTCACACACAACTGGAGGGTTTGTATGAGACGTTCTCTCTTTACCGCCGTATCTGGTCTTCTGTTGCTGGCCGCTGTCACGACCGGCCTGGCGCAGGAAACGAAGGGTTTTCGCGCTGACCTGATCGGCCAGCTCTCGTATGTCCAGAAGCAGATCCTGGATCTCGAAAACGCCGTCCCAGAGAAGAAGCTGATGTGGCGTCCGAGCAAGGAAGTGCGCTCGGGCATCGAGGTCTATTCGCACATCGCCTTCGGGAACTATCTGTTCGCGAAATTCGCGGGACTGACGCTCCCGGAAGGGATCGTGATCAACTCGCCGGCGGACGAAAAGAAGTGGGAAACGATGTCGACGGACAAGAAGGTCGTCGCCGAACAGCTTGTGAAGTCGTTCGAATTCCTCAAGAGCGGCATCGGGTCGATGTCCGATGCGAGCCTGGAGAATACGGTGGATTTCTTCGGACAGAAGATGACCGTGCGCAGCGTGCTGATGGTGGGCCTATCGCACGCGCATGAACATCTCGGGCAGTCCATTGCCTATGCGCGTATGCAAGGCGTGGTGCCGCCGTGGACCGCGGCCCAGATGGCCGCCGAAAAAGCGAAGAAGTAATCCGCCGAGTTATGCCAAGGGCTCCGGGGATATCCCGGAGCCCTTCTGTTGTGCCCCGCTCTCTGCTCCGCTCGGTGACCACCCATCGCGCGTTGTCAAAGCTCGCAAACGACTCGATTTCGAGGGTGCCGGCAGCAGGGGACCCCTCCCCTTGAGGTTTGAAGAGTATTCGACCGCTCGAATTCCGGGGTGGCCCGATAGCTCACCCTGAAACGTTCCTCCTCCGCCAGCGTACCAAGGCAAAGAACCCCCTGCTGTTTGGCCAAGAAGCGACTTGGAAACGTTCTCGAGAGGATGCCATGGATAACGCCCTTAGGGAAGATCCCGCTGCCAAGGATGCCGGACGCGTCGCATTCAAGGCTCTGGGCAGATGGTCTCTTGTGATCGTGGTACTCGCCCTGTTCCTTTTTGTCTCCGCAGGGACCCTCGCCTACTGGCACGCGTGGGTCTATACAGCGGTCCTCGGCCTGTCGTCACTGGCGTTCATCGTGTACTATTTGAAAGTCGACCCCGGACTCATCGCCGGACGGATGAAGGTCCGCGAGAAAGAGCGCGAACAACGGAGGATCCAGCAGTTTTCGCTGCTCTTGTTCGTTGCAGCGTTCGTGATCCCCGGGCTGGACCGGCGCTACGGCTGGTCCGCCGTTCCCGTTGGAGCCGTGCTGGCCGCTGATGTGATGATCCTGCTGGGCTACGTGGTGTTCACCCGCGTCATGCGCGAGAACCGGTACGCGTCCCGGGTGATCGAGATCCAGCAGGGACAGCGGGTCATCAGCACGGGACCCTATGCGATCGTCCGTCACCCGATGTATGTCGCCGTGCTGATGATCTATGTCGTCAGCCCGATCGCCCTCGGTTCGTGGTGGGGGATCGCGGCGTCGGTGTGGATGGTCCCGATGCTGGTCGCGCGCATCCGGAACGAAGAGGTGGTCCTCGTGAAGAACCTTCCGGGGTACGCGGACTATCTGCATCAAACGCGATACCGGCTCGTTCCAGGCCTCTGGTAGACACGCTGCCGCCACTCTGCGGTCCAACGGGGGTTGACGTTGTTTCCGGGAGTCCGTACAATGGAGGCAAAGATCCGCCACATCAGACGGCTCCCGCCGGCAGCGCCATGAACCCTAC
>CAWEHG010000030.1:0-7575 GCA_963808715.1 Ignavibacteriota bacterium
AGATGAGGCGGGAATTCCTGGAACCTTCTGGGGACTTACCGAAAGCGAGATCGCTCGCGCAACGCAGGTCGACGTTGGCGAAACACCACGCGCTCCCAGGAGGATGAATCGCTCCAAATATAGCCAAACACGCCATCAGGAACAACAACTTATCCACGGGGAGACCTTGGCATCGCTGCAATTGAGAGGGCGCCTCCTTGCATTTCAACTGGATTATGAATAGTTTTGTCGGGTTGATGTCCCACCGATCGTTGTTCCCCGGGACCATCTCTGGCAGGCCCCTCTGGATGCATTTCCTTAGCGTCATGCGCCAGGGCTGTCCAAAAAAGGAGCCCGTTAATCATCTTATCATGGAGAACATAATGAAGTCCATCCTTGCTGTCGCATTGCTGTTGGTCAGTACGATCGCCATTGCTCAGGACAACACGCTTGAGCTGATGCGCCAGGACCTCAAGACCCAGAAGGTCGCGATCCTGACGGCTTCCCTTCCTATGACGGAGAAGCAGGCCGAGCAATTCTGGCCGCTCTACCGTGAGTATTCCAATGATCTGGCCAAACTGGGTGACAGGCGGGTCGCAGCGATCAAGACGTTCGCCGCAAAGTACGACTCCATCGACGACAAGACCGCGGATCAGCTCATCAAGGAATCGATCAGTATCACGAACGACAGGACCAACTTGCTGGAGAAAACCTACAAGAAGGTGTCAAAGCAACTGGGACCGGTCATGGCGGCGCGGTTTCTCCAGGTGGAGAATCAGATCCTCACGCTCGTCGATGCTCAGATCACCAGCCAGATGCCCCTCGTCAAGCTTCCCAAGCCCGCAGAAAAGAAGAAGTAGCGTGAGGGCGTTACCCTCAATGCCTTTTCGCGGTGGTGAGTGAAGTGTGGCCATGGTGCATTCACACACAACAATACATGACAGAGGAGGTACCATGAAACTGTCTCGTGTCGCAATCGTGGCGTTCCTGCTGATCGTCCCGCTGGTGACCTTCGCCCAGGGCGAGCCCGGCTGGAGCAAGTCATCACTTGGAGCAAGCTTCGAGGTATCGGTGCCCGTGGGGGATTTCAGCGAAGTGGCCGGACTGGGGTACGGCGGGAACGTTCGCTACCAGTACGGGATGGATAACCGCGGGGTCTTTACCGCGACCGCGGGGTATCTTGCCTGGACGAGCAAGGACCTGGGGGCGAATACGTCGATCAAGCCAAGTGCATTCAACATCTTCCTCGGCGGAAAGTACTATTTCACCGGGGGGCTCTACGGGAGTCTCGAAGGCGGGTTGTACTTCGTTTCCTATACCTACGAAGGGAGCTTTGTCGGAGCCACCGGGAACACGACGCGGTTCATGCTGCCGATCGGCCTGGGATTCCAGAAGAACGGGTTCGAGGTGGGCGCCCGCTACATGTTGCTGGACGTGAACTACAACGCCTTTTCGTTCACGGTGGGCTACAACTTCTCGCTCTGAGTCCGGTCCATACGAGAGTATCAACGCAACGCCCGGTGGCTTCAGCCGCCGGGCGTTGTTGTGTTGAGAGGAGCGACCATCGCTCAGAAGTAGAGCCGGATGTCCACGACGGCCGAGAGGAAGTTCTGTTTCTCCGGGAGATCCCGGATCGGGAGGAACTGGTAGCCCAGGTCAAGTCCGAGCGCGAACTGCTCGGCACCAGTGTAGGCGATCCGGCCGAAAATGGACTGTGAGGTGCGGCTGTCGGTCGCCTGAATGTCCGGGGCCGAGCCGGTCCTCCCTCCCACCACGAATCCGATGGGCGTGCCGTCGTCCGAGTGCATATTGAAGTCCAGGGCGACGGAAACACTATAGAACCACCTGTCGGGAGCGCTCCTGTCGAGCGACTCGCCGTAGTCCAGGGTACCACTGATCGTCACCCCGGTCAAATGACTGAGGACGTAAGCCCCGTGGAATCCCGCGGTGCCGCGAAGGGTGGGGGTCTCGAGGACGAGTCTGTTCCCGGGGAGGATCGCTCCGTTGTCGATGATGCCCTCGATGAATCTCTGGAGGTATACGTCGGTCGTCGAGGAATTCTTCACACCCAACGAGCCCGACGCCGAGAGCCGTTCTGTCGTTGCCACCCGGAAAAGCCAGCCCAGGTCGAACCCGTAGTACAGCGTGACCCCCTGAGAGACCAATGCCGGCGTTTCGTCGGCCATGCGACCGACGACGCTCAGACGTCCTCGGACCGCAAGCCATGGGCGCACCGCATACTGGTATTCCGCGTCCAACAGGGCGAAGAGGAGGTCACCGGTCGGTCCGAGGATGGGCTTCCCATTCACCGTGGGTACCGGAGGGGCAAAGTTGATCGTGGATCCGAAGCCGAGGCCGGTCCTGAAATACGTTCGGACGAACGGGTCCCTGATGAACGACGAGGGGATGAATTCATGCCCTGCGATCACCCCGATGCGTGTGCCGGATGAGGTTCCCGGCGCGGCGGCGGATGTTTCCTGGGATCGTCCGTTCGGGGAAAGTGCCAGCACCAGCAGGAAGAGGGCGGCTGGTAGTCTTGGACTTCGATTCATACGGGACCTCCGGACTCGAAAGCGTAGTGAGAAGAACGGCGAAACGGGCCCCGGTGCTACAGGGGGAACATCACTCCGAGCAGGAACTGGAATCCACTGGATCGGAATCGGGGAGTGATCCCGGCTTTCGCCGCCAGCTGGTCATTCGACCCCGCATTGAGGAGACTCTGCCCGTAGCGAAGCTCGAGCGTCAGGATGGCCGGATCCAGCCGGATGTTCCCGCCGACCCCTATGATCATCATCAGGTCTACGTCGTTCAGGAGTCCTTTGACGTCGGCCGTACTCTCCGTCTGGACGTTCTTGAGCGAGGCGGACAGCAGGAAACCCAGATCCAGCCCCCCGTTGACGAACCACACCCTTCCGGGCGCCAGGAAACGGGCCATCATGGGAATGCTGAAGTAGTCAAGAGAAAGCTCCACACTGTCGCGGGGATCCACCTCGCCCACATCGAAGGCGAGACCTGTGCCCCGGCGGACGTACGATGGCTGCACGCTGAGGTGGATGTCATCCCAGAGGGCATACTCCCCGATCAGCCCGGCACTGAAACCGATCTTTGACGTGTACGAGCCGTCTTCCGGCACGTCTCCGCTCAACTTCGTACTGCTTGCCCCTGCGGTGGCTCCCAGGAAGAACCGCTCCTGGGCCCGCAGAGACGAGGGGGCAAGCAACGCCACGGCGGCGGTCAGAACAAGGAGAGATTTCATAGGAGCTCTTTGTGGGGAGTGTACGGACGCGACAAGATACTGAGGTCGCACCATGAAAAGCAATGATCGCCTCAACCGATCCGCTGTTGGACATCGCCGCGCGGGTCCTGCGACGGTCAGATGAAGTCCTTGCCTGAACGCCATGCCGGCGCGAAGGGGCCCTTGGGGTTCCTGCAGATCCAGATCGTCTTCCCGTTCTCGTACGGCATCGCCCATCGGGCATAGGTCGTTCCTGCAGCCTCCACCCGCTCGAATGACCCGCGCAGGTCGTCCGCCGAGCGGCCGATAACGATGAACACCTGTTGTCCCTTCCACTCGTTGAATCCCCAGTAGTAGTAGCTGTTATGCTGCGATATCGCTCCAGGCAGCCCGAGCCGCTTTCCGAAGAGATCGATCGCCGCGGCCTCGCCATAGTTACCCGCCAGTACGATACTGTTTCGCTGCTCTTCCGGCGTCAATCTGCGATAGGCCACCGCCACAGAGTCCGCGAGCTCCTTCCAGCCGAATCGGTCGGCATAGTGTTGCGGAAGGCCATTCAACCTGTGGCCCTCCACTGAAGAAGGGGCGAGGCCGATCGCAGCCTGATACCTGAGAAACCCCTCCGGCGGGAGTACATCGAGGGCCATCGGAACAATGAGGATCCCCGTGCCAATGAGCAGGGGAATGTATGCGGCCGGCAACCAGCGCCAACCAGGTTTGTTCAGTATCCGGATGATCGCGACACTCCCCGCGGCAAAGAGCAGGGGCATCGCGGGGGTGAAGTAGTCGGACTTCGAGTGGAAGTTGATGAAGAGGATCGCCAGGACGCCGAGCAGTGCGACCCCCAGCATCCTGAGACGCGCCGTCCGGAGGAGGAAGAGAATCCCCGCCAACCAGATCGGCATGCTCAGGGGGTTGTTGCTCAGGATCAGTTCCCGCAAAAATGTGGCGGGGTTCTGGGAGGCGTACTTCATCTCGGCCGCGCGCCGGGCGAATTCCAGATGGGCGAATTCGTGCGTGATGTTCCAGAGGAGGAAAGGGAGGAACACGAACCCCGCGATCCCGGCGGCGGCCCAGGGCCAGGGAGTGCGCAGCCACCGGCGATGCGTGGTGGCCACCATACCAAGAGCTATGCCGATTGCGAGCCATCCGGCGCTGATCTTGTTCAGCATCCCCAGCCCGAGCAGCAGTCCGAGGAGAAGCCACGCGCGGGGACGCTCCTCATCGATGAGATCGAGCAGGACGAGAAAGGTGAGCGTCCAGAAGAGGATGTCGAAAACATTCATCGAATAGATGCTGCTGATCCCCAGGCGAACGGGCGAAAGAGCAGTGGCGGAACAGGCCAGCACCTGTGCCGCGGCTCCCCCTCCGAGACGCCGGGTGAGGATCCCGGCAAGCAGGACCGTTGCCGCCCCTGCAATGGCGGGGAGCAGCCGCACGGCAAATGTGGAGTCTCCGAACATGACCCTGCTTGCAGTGAGGATCCAGATGGAGAGCGGGGGATGATCCACATAGCCGATGTCGGGACGCATCGTGCAGGCGAGATAGTAGAGCTCGTCGCGGAAGAGCCCGTACCCGCCAGCGGCATTGGAGATCAGGCTGAGCGCAAGCACGCACCCGGCGATGATGTACGGCCATCGCCGGCTTTCGACAGGAGGGGTGTCGGGGGGCATAAAGACCTCACCATGGGAGAAGACTTCGGGCGCAGGAGTTCGCCCGGCGAAATGTAGTCAATCTCACCACAATGAAAAAGCCCCGTCGTTGAGTGACGGGGCTTTTCGACTCGCGGCCGAACGAGGGGAGGCTACCAGCCGATCCTCAGCTGACCATACCAGGCGTACTCGTTGAAGAATGGATCGAATGCATAGGCGGCGTCGAGTTGGACGATGTTGTAGATGTTGACTCCGAGCCCCGCCGTGGGGTGGGCTGCGGCGAGTCCGCCGCGGAAGGCGATGCCAAGCTTGTCGCGGACGGCATCCAGCCGGTATTCGGTACCGATCCGGAACCGGTCGAAGTAGTCTTCGTACTTGTCGTCCTGCGAGGCGATGTCCACCCAGTCAAGCGAGGCATCCCAGCTTTTCGTGATCCGGTAGTTGGCACCGAGGTTCGCAAGGAACGGGAGCGTGAGTTCGAACGGGGCTTTGACCCTGACGTTGTAGGGGTTCCCGAGGGAATCGTACACGACGGCCCGGACGGTGACCGTCGATTCAAGGCTCTTCATAGGAATGACGTTCTGCAGGCTCAGACCCAGGTCCAGTCCGGTTTTGGGAACGTGGTACATCGCCCCAAGGTCGAAGGAGACGCCCGTGACGGAAGCGTTGAATTCGCTCCGGAGCTCCCCCATGATGTCGCCATAGTTGCTGGCGTCGATGATCTTGTTGGAGAAGCGGCGGTTGATGACCTTGAATGTGCCGCCGACACTCAGTTCGGGGGTGATCTGCCTGCCGTAGCCTGCCGCCCCCACAATGTCAAAGAACCCCAGCGCATAGGTTATCGGGATAGCGCCGTCCAGGCTCAGGTCCCCATTACTGTCAAACAGTCCCCCGACGATCTCAAGCAGGTTATCAATGTCATCCGCCGTGAGATCCTCAAGATTGGCCGGAAGACGAAGCGTGTAGAGGCGGTTCGTGGTGGCCGTAGGGGTGGACTGGAATCCGGCCTGAACGTTGCCGTAGAGTGCGAACCCGAAGTTGCCGATCTGGAGTTGAATTGCAGGGATCACACCGATCGCCGTGAACCATCGGAACCTCAGGCGTGCCAAGGACCTTTTCCTGGAGTTGGCGCGTAAAGTCGAGGCCTCTGTTCAAAAGGGAGAGTGCGTGGGACTGGTCCGCCCCCGGGACCCCCTTAAAATAGTCCTGAAGCTCCTTCGCTCCGGCGTTGATGTCCTTGAGGAACTGGCCGGTGGTGAACTGCTCGTAGTCGTCGCGGAGGAGTGCAAGCGCATCGGGGGTGTCTTTTGGCACCTCCCCGCTGAGTGTGAGAATGTCGATGCGGGTCTTGCTGCGCGCCAGGACCGCCGGGTTGTAGAGCATCCCGTTGAGCGTGTACCCGTTGGCGATCTGCGTTCGGCCCATACCGATCGCCTTGACATCCTCCCGGTTGGGTGAGACCGGAAGCTTGGTCACGTCGCCGGTGACCTCGATCACCTGTGTCGATGCCGCAGGGGTCAGAACGACCGTCAGAAACGCCAGAAACAGTGTCGTCATTCTCGCGAACTGTGTTTTCACGGTCCTCCTCAGCGCTGATGGTCGATGGGGCTTGAGGTCCAGAACACCAAAACCCCCAAACCGGTTCCGCCTGCCGGTTCCGTTTTCCCCTGACGTCGCTCGCAGCGGTGCCTTTGCCGGGGCTCCGGTTCCATTTCGGAGGGGTGGGCGGAACTCTCCCCCATGGATATGGCGTTACATAGGCGGCAATAGGGCCCTCTGCGCCAGCCCGGACATCAAGCCGCCGCGGCCGGATACTGGCCAGACCCAGCACCAACATAGAGAATCAGACCCCATGATCTGGATCTACAGCGGTTTCACCTTCTTGATCCTCTTCCTTCTGGCCCTCGATCTGGGCGTGTTCCACAGAAAAGCCCATGTCGTGTCGGTGCGTGAGGCGCTCGGCTGGTCGGCCTTCTGGATCTTCCTGGGGCTGCTGTTCACGCTCTTCATCTACTACGGTTACGAACAGCACTGGCTCGGTCTGGGACTGACCCCCGACATGATGGGATCGGCGCCGAAGGCGGTCGAGGGGGTGGGTGTCATCTATAATGACGGGTGGTCGGCCACGGTGAAATACCTCACCGGCTACCTGGTTGAAAAATCCCTTTCGGTGGACAATATCTTCGTTATCAGCATGATCTTCGGGTTCCTGGCGGTTCCCCCGATCTACCAGCACAGGGTGCTGTTCTGGGGGATCGTGGGAGCGTTGGTCATGCGAGGCGCCATGATCGCGGTGGCGCCGCGATGATCCAGGAGTTCGCCTGGATCATCTACGTGTTCGGGGGCTTTCTGATCCTCACCGGTCTCAAGATGCTCGTGATGAAGGAGAAGAACACGGATCCGAATGCGAGCATCGTCGTGCGGATGACCCGCCGGCTCTTCCCGATCAGCCAGCGATTTCACGGACAGCATTTCTTCGTCCGGGCCGGATCCACCGCCTCCCATGAAGCCCCGACACCGGGGGCGGAGAACCTCCGCGATGAGGTCGTGGAATCGGCCCGTGCCGGAACGATGCTGGCCACCCCCCTGTTCCTCGCCCTGGTGATGGTGGAATTCACGGATCTGATCTTCGCGGTGGATTCCATCCCCGCGATCTTCGCGATCACGGCGGACCCGTTTCTGGTCTTCTCGAGCAATGTCTTCGCTCTA
>CAWEHG010000031.1:0-292243 GCA_963808715.1 Ignavibacteriota bacterium
CGGCTCCAAGGCTTGCCCCCGCCGGGTGGCCCATCCGGCGTGCCCCGCCGGTCAACTGTTCGATCCAAGCACTGTGTGGACCGCGCGGCTGCGCGTCGAGCCCGATCCGTGGGACGCCATGGAACCGGCGGGCGGCAGGCCCCCGTTCAGCATGGGCGGCCCCGACCACCAACCTGGGCCGGCTTTCGGGCCGGGAGGCCGCACCTCTCGCCCCACCCGCTCCGCCCGCCGACTTCGGGCCGGGGACCTTCGTGGCCCCGATCTTCATGGAGCAGGGGGATGAGAACCACGACCGTCGGCTGTCCCTGTCGGAAATCCACAGCGAGTTGGCCGACCGCTGGTTCACCGACTGGGACAAGGACCGCGCCGGCAAGCTCAACAGCGACCAACTGCACAACGGGCTCAACGTGGCACTTCTGCCTCAAGCCCCTCCGCCCGGCTTCGGCAACCCCGGCAGTCCTGGGGGCGACTGCCGGGAATCAACTTCCTGGCCCCCGACGGCAAACGCAACGGTGTCGCCGGCGTCATGGGCATCGATTTTGTCTGGGTTCGTCACCGCCTTCAAGATCACCAGGGCGGTGTTATGTCTCGTCTTCGGTTTCGTCGTCTTGCTCCTTCTCCGCGTAGTTGAACATCGAGAACGCGGGCCTGCGTGGCGACGCGGCCGAGGTTGTAGCGCATCACGCCGAGGAGGTCGGTCGCATCCTTGAGGCGGGGCCACATCTGGCGCAGGAGCACGCGATCCCTCGGCACCAGGATCAGGTGGATCACGTGGTAGGCGAAGGAGAGGATCAGGAGCACCGCGGAGATGCGGTGCAGGCCGCCCCGGAAGGAGACGCCGTTCTCGAACCAGAGGAGCGGCGCCGCCCACCAGGCCTCGGGGTACTTGAGGGCGAAGCCGGTGATGACCAGCAGCGGGAAGCTCACGATCACCAGCGCGTGGGCGATCCGGAAGTGCAGGTTCATCCGCGGGACTTCCTCCCGGTCGCCCGCGCCTGCGTCCCGCGCCACAGCTTGGCGAGGAAGTCGAGCAGGTTGTGGAGCAGCATGCCGCCGAGGGTCAGGGGAATCAGGATCAGGTAGGCGATGCGGATGGAGCGGACCACCCAGTGCTCGTTCCCGCCCGCCGCCTTCACGTGGATGGAGCCGATGGCGAAGCGCTCGCCGGCGCCCGGGGTGGCACGCGCCGCAGGTCTTCGCCAGGTTCGCGGGGTTGATGGTGGAGCGCGGGTCGGTGGAGGGGAGGATGTTGTGGACGCCGTGGCAGGAGGCGCAGTTGGCCACGGTCTGCTTGCCCGAACGCTGGGCGAGGCCGTGGTAGCTGTCCTGGTAGGCGGGGACGTTGTCCTTGGGCAGGTTGTAGCGCTCGGCCAGCCGCTCGTCGGCATGGCAGCGGCCGCAGGTCACGGTGGAGACCCGCGCCGGGTTCACCAGCGAGTTGGGCTCGCTCGGAGCCAGGAGGGCGTGCTCGCCGTGGCAGTCGGTGCAGACCGGAGACCCCGTCACCCCGCGCGCGACCGCCTGCCGTGGACGCTGTCCGCGTAGATCTTCGCGACCTCCTTGTGGCACGACCCGCAGGTCTCGGGAACCTTGCAGTGGTTGGTCTTCGAGCCGCGGTCTGCGCGAGGGCAGGACGCCGTGGCTGCCGTGGCAGTCGGAGCACGAGGCCGCCTCCTGGTTCCCCCGCGCCACCGCGCGGCCGTGGACGCTCAGCCGATAGGCATCGACCGGGCGCGCGAACGGGATCTTGTGACGGGCGAGGAAGTCGGGGTTGCTGTGGCACGAGCCGCAGGTCGCCGGCGAGATTCGCCTTGGCCACCATCGAGGCCGGATCGGTGCGCGGCAGGATCTGGTGCGCCGGCCCGTGGCAGGAGACGCAGTCGGGCCCGTCCGGGCCCGCGGTGACCCGGGCATGGACGCTCCGGCGCAAATCCTTCGGCACGTCCTCGTGGCACGACCCGCAGTCGACCTTCTTGAGCTTCGCGCGGTGCGGGAAATCGGCGGTGGTCGCGAGGTCGACGTGGCAATCCACGCAACTCATCGGGCCATGCACGGACTTGCCGAAGGGTTCGGGCAGGACGGCGATGGACGAACCGCTCTCCCGTTTGGCCTCGGGATCGGAGTGGCAGGCGAGGCAATCGTCGTTGGACGGCGCCTTCACGTTCTGGGCGGCCCGCGCCCCGGCGGGGGCGAGAAGGAGCCCGAGGACGAATGCGAAGACCAGCCCCCGGGGGGCAAGGCTCAGCCTGCGGCTACACGTACGTTCCCTGCTCATTGGCGTTCCTGCTTTCGAGGGCCTAAAGAGGAACGGCGCTGCTAGAAAGCAGCGCCGTTCACCGGATGCGGACGGACGGCGCTACTTCTTGGGTTCGACGTAGTCCTTCAGCCAGGCCACGTCGACTTCCTTGGCCTTCTTGGCTTCCTTCTGCTTGACCAGGAAATCACCCCGATCGTTGTTCGTCACCTTGCCCTTGGCGGGCATCTTCTCGTTGTGGCAGTAGAGGCAGTTCTCCGCCTTGAAACCGAGCTCCTTGGCCTTCTTCTGCATGGGCATGGTGGCATGGCTCGGCTGCGCCCCGGCAAGAAGGGCCAAGGCGGTGAGAACTCCGACGAGTGGTTTGTTCATGGACACTGACTCCTTGCTATCTGAGATACCGAAGCGGCCGCCCCCGGCCGGTTACTTCTTGGGTTCGACGTAGTCCTTCAGCCAGGCCACATCGACGTCCTTGGCCTTCTTGGCTTCCTTCTGCTTGACCAGGAACGTCCCGCGGTCGTTGTACGTCGCCTTGCCCTTGGCGGGCATCTTCTCGACGTGGCAGTACACGCAGCTGGTCGCGGGGAAGCCCGCTTCCTTGGCCGCCTTCTGAATGGGCATGGTGGCGTGCGAGGACGCCGCGCCCACGAGGAGAACGCAGGCGGTGAGGATACCGACAAGTGGTTTGTTCATGGTTCTTTCTTGGTCCTTTTTCTTGCTTCCTGGTGCTACTTCTTGGCTTCGACGTAATCCTTCAGCCAGGCCACATCGACTTCCTTGGCCTTCTTGGCTTCCTTCTGCTTGACGAGGTAGGTGCCGCGCTCGTTGTGGCTCACGGCCTTGCCTTTGACCGGGAGCTTCTCGTTGTGGCAGTAGAGGCAGTTGGTCGCGGGATAGCCCGCTTCCTTCGCCGCCTTCTGGATGGGCATGGTGGCGTGGCTGGTGGCGGCGCTCGCGAGCAGCACGCAGGCGGTGAGGATTCCGACGAAGGGCTTGTTCATTGGCGGTGGGTTCCTTGAGATTTTGTGGGAAGTACGGCTGAGCGATGCGCTCGTGTCTAGTTTAGAAGCGATCCGGGCCTGGAAGCGGTGAAGCGGACAGCTTTCGCAATGTGGCCCCTGCGGGCCTCACGGCCTCCCTGGACCTTGGTGCGACGGGGTTCCGGCCCGGCTTTCGGGCCCCGGACACGCCTCTCCAACCCGTTCGCGACTCCGGGTAGCCCAGGGGCCCTTTTCTGATGATTCCATTCCTATGGCAGTATTAGGGGTGGTCAAGCATTCTGGAATGAGCCGAACGCCCCCTTCGGTTGATGCAAAGGGCTCAAGCCCTCGACAAAAAGCCCCGGATTTGCTGGACTTGCTGTCTTCGGGCGAGCCTCCGGCGTTCGCGAACGACCAGAACCACCGGATCATTTTCTGGAACAAGGGCGCCGAGCGGCTGATGGAGCGGACGGCGTCGCAGGCCCTGGGGCGCCTGTGCCACGAAATTTTTTGCGGCAAGGACCCCTTCGGCAACCGTTTTTGCGGGGAGACCTGCGCGGTCACCACCAGCCTCAAGCGGCACGAGACGGTGAACCGCTTCGAGGTCTCCAGCGGGGATCGCAGCCGTTCGAGGTCGATCGGCATGACCGTGGTGGAGATTCCCGACGCGCGCCCCGGCTACTTCACCGCCGTCCACATCATGGAGTCGATCGACGACAAGAGCCGGCTCGCCCGGGAGCTGGCCCGGCTCCGGGAGATGAACGGTGCGGTCACCCACCTCGCCGACGGCAGCATCCCCATCCCCCTTCAGTTGCCCCATGCCGCCTCGACCCAGACCATCGAAGTCGATTCGATGGTCACGGAGCAGCTCTCGGATCGCGAACTGGATGTGCTTCGCGCCATCGCCTCCGGGCAGGCCAACAAGGACATCGCGAATTCCCTGCATATTTCCGTGGCGACCACGCGAAACCACGTGCAGCACATCCTCAAGAAGCTGAGCGTCCACTCCAAGCTCGAAGCGGTGGCCCTGGCCTTCCGCAACGGCTGGGCCTGAGCGGACGCTGGAGGCTAGCGCCCCTCGATCTCCTTCAGCTTGAGAACGAGTCCGACGATCACGCCGGCGATCACCACCAGGGAGACCACGAGCCCGGTTCGACGCTGACGCAGTTCCGCGAAAGCGCGCTCGGCGGCGGTGACCCCCGCTTCGGCTGAGGTCATTCCTTCCTTGACCGCGCCCATGAAGCGATCCTGATCGAAGGCGTGGACCAGGACCCGCGCTTCGACCAGGTGATCCTGGCCGGTGCGGAGAGCGAAGCGATCGGCGCTCACTTCCATGCCGGCGCGCTCGGCCCGATCCATGAGGGTGTGGGCCTCGGCAAGCCGCTCGGAGAGGCCCTTGACCGCGGCGCCCATGCTCTCGGCGGCCTTGTACTGCGGCACGTCCGGGGTGTGGCAGTTCGTGCAGACCGACTTCGGGCCAATGCCCACCATGTCGTCGGAAGGCCGCTGGACCGCGTGGTTGTCATGGCAGGTGACGCACTGAATGGCCGGAGTGAGATTCAGGCCCTTCTTCTTCTTCTCGGTCTCGCGATAGAGGCTTCCCTCCCGGGTGTGGCAGGACCCGCAGACCTGGGCCACGCTCGAAAGCCCCGGAGGCGCGGCGCCATGGCTGCCGTGGCAGTCATTACAGGTCGGAGCCGAGAGGTCGCCCTTGTCGTAGAGCGCCTTGGCGTGAACGCTGGTCTTGTAGGCCGTGGGCTGGTTGGTGGGAAGGTCGTACTTGGCCATGAGCTCGGCGTTGTTGTGACAGTGCGCGCAGGTGTCCGCGACCTGGAGCGGGTGGACCTTGGACCGCGGATCCTTGATCGCCCGGATTCCGTGAACGCCGTGGCAGTCGATGCACACCGCCGTCTTGTCGTCTCCGGCCGCGTTGCGCTTCCCGTGGAGGGAGGTGCGGTATTCGCTCAGCTGGTCCACGCGGATCGCGGGATTGAACGTCTTCATGTAGGCGGCATCCGCGTGGCACTTCGCGCAGAAGTTCGGGATCTGGAGGCGCGTCGGCTTGCCCTTCCATCCCTTCTTCTCGTCGTGAGCCGCGGACGGGTCGTCGTCCCCGCCCTTGGCGGGATCGCCGCCATGGCAGTCGTGGCAGGACAGGCCCCTCTGGAAATGGATATCGTCCAGATGCTTCGTGGGCTCGAGGGCGGCCTCGGAGAGCTGCTTGTGGCACGAGATGCAGGTGCTGTCCTGCTTGGGCGGTTCGGCGGCCTTGGCCGCGGGCTTGGCGCCCTGAGGCGAACTCGACGCGGCGCCCGCGAGGACCAGGAAGGTGACGGCTAGCCAGGATCTCATTGAATTCAGCCTCGCTGCGGCCAGTAGACCATCGCGGTGGCGACGGCCATGTAGACAAGTGCGAGCCATCCGCCCACGACAAAGGCGATGCTCACCTTGTTGCCGGGCTTGGGTTCGCGATCGAGGAACGGCACCACGAACCAGACGAGGCCGGCGGCGCCGATCGCCAGGATCCCGAGCACCTCCCCTTCGAATCCGAGGATGTGGGCGGGCAGCATCTTCAGGCTCTGGAACATCCAGCCGAAGTACCACTCGGGACGAATGCCGGCGGGAGCCGAGGCGAAAGGATCCGCCTTCTCCCCCAGTTCCCACGGCGACAAGGCGGCGAGGCCGGCCAGGACGCCGACCGCCGCGCACCAGCCGATGGCGTCACGGAGCAGGAAGCTCGGAAGGAAGGGGTAGGAGCGCAGGGGCGTGCCCGTCTTCTCCACCTCGGCTTCGACGCTCGGCGGCACGCTCATCCCGAGCTTCTGGACGAACAGCAGGTGAGCGCCCAGGATGGCCGTGGTGATGGCGGGCAGGATGGCCACGTGGATTCCGTAGAAGCGCGTGAGAGTTCCCCCCGTGACCTGGTCGCCGCCGCGCAGCAGACGAAGCGCGAACTCGCCGATCACCGGAACCCGGCCGGTGATCTCGGTCCCCACCTGGGTGGCGAAGAAGGCGAGGGTGTTCCAGGGAAGGAGGTACCCGGAGAATCCGAAGCCCATCATGAGCGCCATGAGGGCGACGCCGGTGAGCCAGGTCAGCTCACGCGGCTTGCGGAAGGCCTTCAGGAAGAACGCGCTGAACATGTGGAGGAAGAGGACGAAGACCAGCAGATTCGCGGACCAGGAGTGAATGGACCGGATCAGCCAGCCGAAGGGAACGCGCGTCATCAGGAACTGCACGCTCTCGAAAGCTTCGCTCGACGACGGGCGATAGTAGAGAAGGAGCAGAATGCCGGTGACCACCTGGACGCCGAAGAGGAACAGCGTCATCCCTCCCATGTAGTACCAGACCGAGTGCTTGTGAAGGGGAACCTGCTTGTGGCGCCCCATGGCCACGAGCTCCGAGATGCCGATGCGCTCCTCGAGCCAGTTCCACACCGCCACCACGCGGGGATGGGTCATCATGACTTCGTGACCACCACGTCGCCGTTGACCACGTTGACCTTGTAGGAATCGAGCGGGCGCGGGGGCGGGCCGGAGACGTTCCGGCCGCTGGTGTCATAGAAACCGTTGTGGCAGGCGCACCAGATCTGCTTGACGTCGCTGCGGTACTGGACCGTGCAGTTGAGGTGGGTGCACACCGCGGAGACCGCCTTGTAGTCGCCCTCCTCGCCGCGGATCACCAGGGCGGCGCGGCCGCCGAAAGCGAAGATCTTGCCCTCGTTCGCCTTGAGCTCGCCCTCGCGACAGGCGACGGTGCGCGAGGTCGCGGCCTCGGGGATATCGGGCGGCACCAGGTAGCGCACGATCGGGTAGAGCACGGAGGCGCACATGGCTCCTGCCGATGTTCCAAGGAACCAGTTCAGGAGACTTCTTCGCGTGGGCATCATCACTCTCCAGATACAAGGACTCGCGTCCTCTTCTTCCTTCCTGCGCTACCGGATGCGGACCACCGGGAATCCGCTCCCGGTTCTTTGCCTTCACTATCGGTCGCCCCGGGCGACCGCGTCATGAGCCGAACGCCCCCTTCGCTTGATGCAAAGGCATCAACGCTTCCACTTTACCCCGCCTGCGGCCGTCCAGGCTATTCGGCAGGCAGGACGTGGTCCTTGAACTGGGTTCTCAGGACCTTCTTGTCGAACTTTCCCACCGAGGTCTTGGGAATCTGTTCGAGGAACACCACGTCGTCCGGCAGCCACCACTTCGCGAAGTGCGGGCGCAGGTGCTCGAGGATCTGCTCCTTGGTGAGCCGGCCCTTCGCCTCGGGCTTCGCCACCACGCAGGCGAGCGGCCGCTCGTCCCACTTGGGATGGGACACCGCGATCACCGCGGCCTCGGCCACGTCGGGGTGGGCCATGATCAGGCCCTCGATGGCGACGCTCGAGATCCACTCGCCGCCCGACTTCACCAGGTCCTTGGTCCGGTCGGCGATGCGCATGTAGCCCGTTCGCATCGATGGTGGCCACGTCGCCCGTGCGCAGCCAGCCGTCCTTGAACTTCTCGGGCGAGGTGTCGTCGTTGTAGTAGGAGGACGCGACCCAGTTGCCCGCGGGCCTGGAGCTCGCCCACGCTCTTGCCGTCCCAGGGAAGTTCGAGGCCGCTGTCGCCGACGATCCGCACCTCCACGCCGAAGAGCGGACGCCCCTGCGACAGCGGACGTCGGCCAGCTTCTCGGGCGGAGCCTCGTCGTGAACTCGGCATGCGGCCGCGCCATGGTGCCGAGGGGCGAGGTCTCGGTCATGCCCCAGGCGTGGAGCACGTGGATGCCCAGTTCCTTCCGATAGGCCGCCTGGAGCGCGGCGGGCAGGGCCGAGCCCCCGCACAGCAGCGCGGTTGAGGGACTTGAGCTGGTCCTTGACCTTGATCAGCGCCGGGAGCACGGCCTGGAGGATGGTGGGAACGCCGCCGCCGCAGGTCACTCCGGTCTCCGACCATGAGCGACGCGATCATGTCCGGGACCATGAACCGACCCGGGAAGACGATGTCCGCGCCGATCATGAGGCACGCGTAGGGCAGGCCCCAGGCGTTGGCATGGAACATCGGCACCACCAGGATCGAGACGTCGCGCTCGGCGAGGCGCGAAGCAGTCGACGAGGGACAGGGCGTAGCTGTGCAGGACATTCGACCGGTGCGAGTAGACGACGCCCTTCGGATGCCCGGTGGTGCCCGAGGTGTAGCACATCGCCGCGGCCTGCCGCTCGGGCAGGTCGAGCGCGTAGTCGAGCGGCTCCGACTCGCGCGATCAGCTCTTCGAAGTCATGCGTGCCGGGGATCTTCGGTCCGGGCACGTCGTCGATGACGATGATGTCGCGCACGCAGGTCACCTTGGGCGCGACCTTCTCCCACAGGGGCCACAGGCACTTGTCCAGGATCGAGCACGCGGTCTTCGGCGTGCTGGACGATGTAGGCGAGGTCGTCCGGGAAGAGGCGAAGATTGAGGGTGTGCAGCACCGCGCCCATGCAGGGCGCCGCGATGTAGGCCTCGAGGTGCTCCTGGTGGTTCCAGCACAGGGTCGCCACCCTCTCGTGGTCCTGCACCCCGAGGCCGCGGAGGGCGGCGGCGAGGCGCCGGCTGCGCTCGATGACCTCGGCGAAGGTCGCGGTCTTGATCCCGTCCGCGGTCTTCGTGGTCACCCTCTTCCCCGGGTGCAGTCTCTCCGCGTGTCGGATCAGGTTGGGAAGGTTCAGCGGCACGTCCTGCATCAGTCCCTGCATGTGCTGTCTCCTACTTCGTCATGAACGCGGAAAGGTCCTGCGCGAAACGTTCCGGGTGTTCCCAGTGCAGCGCATGCCCGGTGTCCGGGTACGGAATCAGCCGGGAACCCGGAATGATCTTCAGGAGCGAGTCCTGGTCGGCCTTCGAGAACATCGAGTCCTTGTCGCCCCACAGGAGCAGCGTCTTCACCTTGAGGCGCCCGAGCTTCTCGACATGCTGCGGGTCGGCCGAGCCCTTCGCGAGTTCGTGGAACATCGCGGCGGGAACCCTCTGGACTTCCGCGATCATGGTCTCGAGGAACGCGGGGGGCAACGGCGTGAACGCGGTGCCCGCCTGGAAGTCGCGCGCGAACGGTAGTCGATCGGATCCTTGACGCTCGCGAAGTACGAACTCACCGGAGAGGGCGAGTTCGGGTCGGGCGCCCGGCCCGGGCCCGGAGCCGATGAGCACGAGCCGGGACAACCGGCCGTCGGCGTCGCTCGTGGCGACCACCTGGGCCACGAAGCTGCCGAGCGAGTGCCCGACCAGGGTCACGTTGCGGAGGTCGAGCCTCTTCAGGAGGGAGGTGATGTCCGCCGCGAAGTCGGCGCGCGCGTAGCCGGCCGCGGGATGGTCGGACAGGCCGTGCCCGCGCAGGGTCACCGCGTAGACGCGGAAGGTCTTCGGGAAGATGCGGGAGAACCAGTTCCCACGAATGCCAGGAATCGCCCGCCCCGTGCAGCAGCACCACCACCGGGCCCTTCGGATCCCCCTGGACGACGTACTGCAGGGTCATCCCCGTCTCCACCTTGACGAAGGCGGTGGTGAGGCCCGGCTGCGCCCAGGCGGCGCCGGGCAGGCTCGCGAGGAAGAGGATGGTGAGAAGACGCAGTACGGCCATCGGCGCGCGGTGAGCATCGGAACGGACCTCCGGAATCGGGTGTGCGCCGATGATACGCAAGTCGGCGAACGTCGCGGATGGAGAACGGAGCGTTCGCGCCAGGCACCGGCTTTCGTGCCCCAGGGGGAGGCTTCGCGCCCGGTGTGACGAGAGGTCGAACGGCGGGAAGTGACTCGGCTACGACTCGATCAGGTTGGGCAGTTCCCCTTCCAGGTCCGCGGGGCGGATGCGGACGACCCAGCGCGCGCCGTTCTTCGCGTCGCGCAGGGATTCGGGCTGGTCCCGCAGGGCGATCGTTGCAGGAGAGCACCCGCCCTCCGAGCGGCGACCACAGATTGTGCGCCAGCCCGTCCGCGGTGAGCACGGCACACCAGCCGGCCGCCCTGGCGGAGTTCGGCGCCGACCTCGGGCAGCTCGACGCTTCTCGATGCGGTCGAGGGTCTGGAGCTCCAGTTCCGTCACCCCGAGCAGAGACCGTTCCGTCCCTTTCCGGCCGCGCCCAGGTCTGCACGCCGAGGTGAAAGTCGCCGCGATGATCCGCGCCCGGCCCCCGCGCGCCCAGGGTGAGACGCAGTTCGACGGCGCGGCAGGCCCGGGCCACCGAGCTCAGAAGCTCGTCGCAGGTGAAGGGCTTGGGGAGAAAGTCGAAGGCGCCGTGCTTGGCAATTGGTGCTTGCTTCATCATTACGTATTGCTAAAAGCCCCGCTCTCACGAGCGGGGCTTTGTTGTTTTTCCATGGCGGATCGTCGGAAGCGGTCAGCACTTGCTCCAGCCGCAGTTGTAGCAGACCACACAACCGCTGACGTGCTCCACCGTGCTCCCGCATTCGGGGCAGGTGCCGGTGGTCTTCTGTGCTGAGGCCTCGGTCTTCTTGACCTCGGGGGGGTGGGCCACCCGGGGGGTCGCGTGCCGCTGCTTGTGCGACTCGTGGATCTGTTCGCGGCCTTCGATATACCGCTCCAGCACCTTGCCGATGGCGTCGGGAGTGGAGAGGATCTGCCCGCCATGCCCGTCCCACACCGGGGTCGGCCCGGAGATCCCCTTGAGCTGCTTCACGATCTCGCGCGGTTCGATCCCGGTGCGCAGGGCCAGGGAGATCAGCCGGCTGATGGCCTCCGACTGCGCGGCCGCATTGCCGCCCGCTTTGCCGATCGTGGTGAACACCTCGCAGAGCCCGGTCTCGTCTTCGTTGATCGTGACGTACAGGTACCCTTCGCCGGTCTTGATCCGTTCCGTGATGCCGAACGTGGTCTGCGGCCGGTGCCGGGGACTCTTGCTGCTCTTCTCCTCGGTCTTCGCGGGTTTGTTCCCCTGCTGCTTCTTGGCGTATTCTTCGGTCTGCAGGATCCCTTCCCGGCTCCCCTCGCGGTAGACCGTGATCCCCTTCAGCCCCGCCTTGTAGGCGGTCATATAGATGTCCGCCACGGTCTCGACGCTGATGTCCTCGGCCAGGTTGACGGTGGAGGAGATGCTGCTGTCGACGTATTTCTGGATGACCCCCTGCATCTTGACCCGGAAATAGGGGTCGATCTGGTGGGCCGTGACGACGTAATCCGGGAGTTTCTCGTCTCCGCCGAACATCTTCTTCACGAGGGGATGGTAGACCTTGTATTCGGTGAACGTCTCCCCGTCATGGTTCTTGACCCGGCGGCGGTAGCTGGTGCAGAAAATGGGCTCGATCCCCGAGCTTGTCTGTGCCACGATGGAGCCGGTGCCGACAGGGGGGACGGTAAGGACCGTGCTGTTCCTGATCCCGTAGTTCTTGATCTCTTCCTGGACGTTGGCCGGGAGCGCTTTCGACGAACTTGCTCTGGCTGTACCCCTGCCACTGGAAGAGCGGAAAGGCCCCTTTTTCCCTGGCCAGCTCGACGGAGGTCCGGTACGCTTCGTCGCGGATGATCTGCATGATCCGATCGGTCTCTTCCAGCGCCGCCTCGGAATCATAGCGGATCTTCATCATCAGGAGAGCGTCCGCCAGCCCGGTAATACCCAGGCCGATGCGCCGGTCAGAGGCCACCGCGGCCTTGATCTTGTCCAGCGCATGGTTGTCCATATTATAGTCGATGATGTTGTCCATGAAGCGGGTCGCGACGCGGGTGACCCGGGCCAGCTCCTCGTACTGGAACTCTCCTTTGTCGTCGACGAACTTGCTGAGGTTGATGTTCCCGAGGTTGCACGCGGTGTAGGCCGCAAGGGGCTGCTCGCCGCACGGGTTCGTGCTGACGAGCGGGTTGGCGTACTCCACGTTGTGGTAGTCCTTCATCGTGTCCCAGAAGATGATCCCGGGCTCGGCGGACGCGTGCGCGTTCTTGATGATCTTGAACCAGAGCTCCTTCGCGTTGACCTTGCGCCACACCTTGCCGCCCCATCGGAGCTCGAACTCGCGGTCGTGCATGACCGCGTCCATGAACTCGTGGGTGATCAGGACGCTGATGTTCGCGTACTGGACCTTCATCCGCCGGACGTCGTTCTTGATCGTGATGAACCGCTCGATATCCGGATGGTCCACGCGCAGCGTCAGCATCAGCGCCCCGCGGCGGCCGGCCTGCGACACGGTATTGGTGCTCTCGCTGAAGAGGTTCATGAACGCCGTGGAGCCCGGCGAATGGTCGATCGTCGCGTTGACGGTGGCCCCTTCGGGGCGGAGCTTTGACAGGTCGGTTCCCACGCCTCCGCCGGTCCGGTAGACCATGGCGGATTCGGCCAGCCCGCGGTAGATCCCCTCCAGGCTGTCCTCTTCAATAGGAATGACATAGCAGTTGGCCAGTGTGGGCCGGCGCCGTGCATCCTCCCGCCCCGCTCCGTGCATCACCCGCCCTCCGGGGACGAAGCGGAAGTCGAACAGCAGCTCGAAGAACTGATGATACCAGTAGTCCCGGTCCTTCTCGTCCTTCTCGACGGAGGAGAGCGCCTTGGCGATCCGGTGCCACATATGGAGCGGGCCCTGTTCGTTCGGAGCGAGGTACTTCGCCCGGACGACGTCCGCTGCGAGGTCGTTGTCCCCGTAGTAGTCGCGGCAGTCCAGAGCGAGATCCAGGATCTTCTCGTTCACGGAACCTGCTGGCACCTGCGGCCGGATCGCATCTCGGCGAACGTCCACAGGAGTGGAGGGGGGATTCTCCTTCGGATTCATCAGTACACTCCTCTTTGCGTTGCTGACCGTTTGAAATTCTGACAAAAAAGACAAAGACGCACCATCACCCGCCGTCCGGGCTGGGCCCGATCAGGCATAGTGCGTTATTGTTCGGAATTGGGGGGTTGGGAGTCTGTCGGAGACATCGCTGTTGCCTTCATGATTCCTTGATCCTGCTCTCCGAACTCCCGAAAATCACCGTGGTAACCTACTGTAGAACAACAACTTCTGCGGGTCTCTTCGAACATCCGTACCGCTGTTAGGAAAAACCGTGGCGAAAAATATAAGGGCTCAGTGAGCCTAAGTCAAGTTAATTTTTTCGCAGAAGAGGTTACCGCATACACTACAACATGTTACCTCACAGAAATCCGCTAAGACTCTTCTCGCGATTGATCCCCTCGGTCCGGGTTTGTCGTCGAGGCCCGCGGATCGTCACGCCTGAGCCAACTCCGTTCTTGCATTTGATCTCGAAGGCGTGTAAGTTTGCCACATCTGCTCTCCCTCCCCTTACGGTTTGATCATAGCACCGCCCAGCAACCTTCGGAAAGGCCACCAGCCATGGCTGTCGCCGTTCAGTTTGCCACGATCCCTGAGTTGTTCGCTCGGATCACCGAGAAATACTCCCGGGCCCACAGGCCTGCGCTCATGCACAAGGCCGATGGCGCCTATGTGGGGATCGGCTACGGGGAGCTCCGCAACCGCGTGGAGCGGTTCGCCTTCGGATTGGCATCCCTGGGGATACGCCGCGGGGACCGGGTGGCGATCATCAGTGAGAATCGGCCCGAGTGGGTGATAGCAGACATGGCCATCGTTTCCCTGGGGGCGATCGACGTCCCGCTGTATCCGACCATGACCGCCAAACAGGTGGAGTTCATCTTCAACGATTCCGGGGTCAAGGCCGCCATCGTCTCGAATCAGTTCCAGTTGAACAAGGTGATGCGGATCCTGGGGGAGGTCCCTTCCCTTGAGCGGGTCGTGCTCATGACCGAGAAGGGTCCGATCGCGGAGGCGAAAACCCTGGGATTCACCGGGGTGTACGAGGCGGGGGATCAGTTCCGAACGGAGAACCCCGACCACCTCAAGGCGACCCTTGCGACCGTCAAACCCGAGGACATTCTGACCGTCATCTATACCTCCGGAACCACCGGGAATCCCAAAGGGGTGGTCCTGACACACAACAACCTGGTCACCAACGTTGTGGCTTCGGCGGAGGTCATTGCTTTTGGGGAGTCGGACGTCCTCCTCTCGTTCCTGCCCCTCTGCCACACGTTCGAACGGATGGCCGGGTACTACACGGCCTTTGCCTGCGGTGCCACCATAGCCTACGCCGAAAGCGTGGACACGGTGCGGGACAACATGATCGAGGTCCGGCCGACGATCGTGACGACCGTCCCCAGGCTCTTTGAGAGGATCCACAGCCGGGTGTTGAAACAGGTGGAAAGCGGCCCCGCGCTCAGGCAGAAGATCTTCCACTGGGGCGTCCAGGTCGGCCGGGATCACGCGCGCATGCGGCGGGAGCACCGGCACAACCCCTGGTTATGGCTGAAACACGCCGTTGCGGCGCGGCTCGTCCACTCGAAGCTGAAGGCCCGGACCGGCGGGCGGATGCGCTTCTTCGTCTCCGGCGGCGCGGCGCTCGCCCGGGAATTCGGGGAGTTCTTCGAGGCGGTGGGATTGACCATCATCGAAGGGTACGGGTTGACCGAATCCTCTCCCGTGATCACCGTGAACAGGCTTGGACACCACAAGTGGGGGTCCGTCGGCTCGGTGATCCCCGGCGTGGAGGTGAAGATCGCCGCCGACGGTGAGATCCTTGCCCGCGGCCCGAACATCATGAAGGGGTACTGGAACAACCCGCAGGCCACAGAGGAGGCGATCGACAAGCAAGGGTGGTTGCACACCGGGGACATCGGCATGATCGATGCCGAGGGGTACCTGTTCATCACCGACCGGAAGAAGCACATGTTCGTCAGCTCCGGCGGCAAGAACATCGCCCCGCAGCCGATCGAGAACATGTTCCTGAGCAACAAGTTCATCGAACAGTTCATGCTGATCGGCGACCGGCGCATGTATCTCACCGCGCTGATCGTCCCGGATTTCGACGCCCTCAAGGAATTCGCCGATTCCCGCCAGATCCCGTACCGCGACAATGCGGACCTCGCCGCCCACCCGCAGGTCAACGACCTGCTGGAGAGGGAGATCACCGCGATCCAGAAGGACCTGTCCAATTACGAGCGGGTCCGGAAATTCACGCTGCTGGAGAAGCAGTTCTCTATTGAAGAGGGGGAACTCACGCCGTCGCAGAAGATCCGGCGAAAGGTCGTGGAACAGAAGTACCAGCAGATCATCGACGGGATGTACGACGGCATCAGCTGATCGGTTTCGTTGACATTCCGTGGTTTTTTGACTACCTTTTGAGGCAATTTCCGCACTTTTCGCCACTCCGCGGTGTTGTAACAAGAGGGAAGAGCATGGAGCAGTACATCCCCATCGGCATCATGATCGGCATCGGTGTGGTCGCCGGGTATGTCTTTGCCAACATCAATCGCTGGCTGGGGCCGAAGCGGCCCAACGACGAGAAGCTCTCCACCTACGAAAGCGGGATGGAGCCGGTGCGCTCGGCCAGGGAGCGGTTCTCCGTCAAGTTCTACCTGGTGGCGATGCTCTTCATCGTGTTCGACATCGAGATCCTCTTCATGTATCCCTGGGCGGTGCAGTTCCGCCAGCTGGGGATGGCGGGATTCATCGAGATGCTGGTGTTCATCGGCGTGCTGGTGGTGGGGCTGGTCTATATCGTGAAGAAGGGAGCATTGCGATGGCACTAGAGACCCTGCAGCGGGAAGGTTTTCTGACCGCCCGGCTGGAAGACGCCATCACCTGGGCCCGGAAGAACTCCCTCTGGCCCATGCCGATGGGGATCTCCTGCTGTGCGATCGAGATGATGGCCACCGCCTCCCCGCGCTTCGACATCTCGCGGTTCGGCTCGGAGGTGATGCGGTTCACCCCCCGCCAGTGCGACGTCATGATCGTGGCCGGGACGGTGACCTACAAGATGGCCAAAGTGGTTCGGAAGATCTACGACCAGATGCCGGACCCGAAGTGGGTGATCTCCATGGGCGCCTGCGCCTCCTCCGGCGGGATGTTCCGCTCCTACGCCGTAGTGCAGGGGATCGACCAGTTCATGCCCGTCGACGTGTTCGTGGCCGGCTGCCCTCCCCGCCCCGAGAACCTGCTGCATGCGCTGCTCGAGCTGCAGAAGAAGATCGACCGGGACAGAAGCGCGGGGATCGCCGGCCGTAGCGAACCGATCACCATTCCCGAGACGGTGTCATGAACGAGACCATTCTCGCGAAGCTGCGCGGCTTCCGTCCTGAGGTCGTTCTCTCCACGGAGGAGTTCCGGGGCATGCTGACCGTCGTCGTCCCCAGGGACTCCCTGGTCGAGGTCTGCGAGTTCCTCAAGTCCGACCCGGCCCTGGCGTTCGTCATGGCGGTCGATATCACGGCCGTGGACCTGTACCGTCCCGAGGACCGGTACGAGGTCGTCTACCACCTCTATTCGCTCGACCACAAGGTGTACCTGCGCCTGAAGGTGCGCGTGGACGAGGGCGACCTCACAGTTCCCACCGTGACCGGCGTCTGGTCCGCGGCGAACTGGCACGAACGGGAGACCTTCGACATGTTCGGGATCCGGTTCACGGGGCATCCCGACCTCCGGCGGATGTACATGCCGGAAGAGTTCGAATACCATCCCTTGCGAAAAGACTTTCCCCTGATGGGGATCCCCGATTCCATCCCTTTGCCGAGACGCTAACGTATGCCCCCCCGCCCTTTGGACGAGGCGCGCAAGAGTCAGATCCTGGCCGCCCTCGAGGACCTCGATACCAGCGTCAGCTTCGACGATCCCCTCGAGAATGATATGGTGCTGAATATGGGTCCGCAGCATCCAGCGACCCACGGCGTGCTGCGGCTGTTGATCCGCCTCGACGGGGAGACGGTCGTGGCGGCGGTCCCGGAGCTGGGGTACCTGCACCGCGGATACGAAAAGATCGCCGAGAACGGCAGCTATCACGAGTTCATCCCCCACACCGACCGCCTCGACTACCTTTCGCCGATCTCGAACAACGTGGCCTACGTGCTGGCGGTCGAAAAACTGCTCGGACTGGAGGTCCCGCGGCGCGCGCAGTTCATCCGCGTCCTGGTGAGCGAAATGTCCCGCGTCGCCTCACACCTCGTCGCCCTCGGCAGCATGGCGATGGACGTCGGGGCGCTGACCGTGCTCCTCTGGACATTCCGCGAGAGGGAGAAGATCCTCGACATCTACGATGTGCTGTGCGGCGCGCGCTTCACGACAAGTTATGCCCGCATCGGCGGACTGCAACAGGACTGGACGTCCCAGTGCACCGCGATGCTCCGGACCTTCCTCGGCGAGTTCGGCAACGACGTGCGCGAGGTCGAGGCGCTGCTGAGCAGGAACAAGATCTTCGTGGACCGCTGCGAGAACGTCGGATATCTCTCCGCTGCAGACCTGATCTCTTTCGGCGTGACCGGGCCGCTGCTCCGCGCTGCGGGTGTGCCGCGCGACCTGCGCCGCGACGTTCCGTACCTGGTCTATCCCGAGATGGACTTCGACGTGATCACTCTTACCGAAAGCGATGCGCTCGCGCGGTTCTACGTGAGGCTTGCCGAGATGAAAGAGAGCGCGAAGATCCTCCGTCAGGCGCTGGACAAACTTCCGGAAGGGCCCTACCGCGCCGACCAGCCGAAGAGGGTCCTGCCGAAGAAGGAGCGGACCTACACGAAGATGGAGGAGCTGATCCACGATTTCATGCTGATCAACATCGGGATCGATCCGCCGGTGGGGGAGGTGTACCACGCCGTGGAATCGTCGAAAGGCGAGCTGGGCTTCTACGCGGTGAGCGACGGCACGGGACATCCATGGCGCATGAAGATCCGCTCCCCATCGACGTGTAATCTCTCCGCGCTCAGCGCGATGCTCAAGGGCGCCATGATCTCCGATATCGTGGCGATCATCGGCAGCGTGGACCCCGTGATGGGCGAAGCGGACAAATAGGATATCGGACTCAACCAGGGGACGGCCGGCGCATGCCGGCCCCGGACCGGAATGACCATGCTCTCGGAAGACCATCTCAAACGCATCGAGGACCTGAAACGGCGGTATCCTCACCCGCAGGCCGTGCTCCTGCCCGCGCTCTGGATGTTGCAGGAAGAACACGGCTGGGTCTCTGAAGAAGGGATGCGCTACGTCGCCGGACTGCTGGGCGTCGAGCCACACCACGTCTACGGCGTGGTGACATTCTACACGATGTTCAACAAGCAGCCCGTCGGCCGGCACAAACTCGAGCTCTGCACGAACGTCTCATGTATGCTGCGGGGGAGCGACCGGATCCTGACACACCTGGAGGAACGACTGCGCATCAAGGTCGGCGAGACCACCCCTGACGGGCGTTTCACGCTCGCCGAGGCGGAATGCCTCGGGTCGTGCGGAACGGCGCCGGCCATGCAGGTCGGCGATCGCTACTACGAATCGCTCGACACCATGAAGGTCGACCAGATCCTGGACCAGCTGAAGTGACCATGGACCCTCTCCTGCTTCCCCCCATCCCCGATCTCCACACCATCGGCGTCTACGAGGCGCACGGCGGCTACCAGATGCTCCGCCAGGCCCTCGGGATGAAACCCGACGAGATCATCGACGTGGTGAAGAAGTCGAACCTGCGAGGACGGGGTGGGGCCTGCTTCCCGACCGGCCTCAAGTGGTCGTTCATGCCGAAGACGGGTGAGAAACCGAAATACCTCTGCGTGAACGGCGACGAGAGCGAGCCGGGCACCTTCAAGGACCGGCAGATCTTCGAACAGAATCCGCATCTCCTGATCGAGGGGGCGGTCATTGCGGCCTACGCGATGGGGGTGCGCTCCATCTACGTCTACATCCGCGGCGAATACGCGGCATGGATCCAGATGCTCCAGCGTGCCGTGGACGACGCCTACGCGCGCGGCTACCTCGGGAACGACGTCCTCTCGTCCGGCTTCGCCACCGACCTCACCGTCCACCGGGGAGCCGGGGCCTACATCTGCGGGGAGGAATCCTCCCTGATGAATTCGATCGAGGGCCATCGCGGGTATCCCCGCGTGAAGCCGCCGTTCCCCGCGCAGTTCGGCCTCTGGGGATGCCCCACGACGATCAACAACGTCGAAACGATCGCGAACATCCCGGTGATCCTCCGGCTGGGACCGGAAGCCTATACGAAGATCGGCGCGCCCAAACACCCCGGGCCCATCCTGGTCGGCGTCAGCGGACATGTCCATCGGCCGGGAGTCTACGAGATGCCCACCGGCGTCCCATTGCTGGAGATCATCGAACGCTACGCGGGAGGGGTGCCGGGGAACAAAAAGATCAAGGCCGTCATTCCGGGTGGGTCCTCCACGATGATCCTCCGCGGCGACCGGCTCGAAGGGGTCACCATGGACGCCGACAGCCTGAAGGCCGCCGGGTCGTCTGTAGGGACCGCGGGACTGATCGTGATGGATGAGGAGACCGACCTCATCCGGGTGATCACCCGCATCACGGGGTTCTACCACCACGAGTCCTGCGGCCAGTGCACCCCGTGCCGGGAAGGGACCGGCTGGATGCACAAGATCCTCAAACGTTTCGAGCGGAGCGACGCGGAGCCCGGCGACATCGACCTGCTGCTCGACGTGGCGAACAACATCGAAGGGAACACCATCTGCGCCCTGGGAGATGCCGCGGCCTGGCCGGTGCAGAGCATGATCAAGCAATTCCGTGCGGATTTCGAGGCACGGGTTCGCCGGCAACCAGTCGCTGCCGGGTCGTGAGACCCGGCGGGACCCCGAACGATGACCCTTCCCGTCCAGATCACCCGCCTCAGCCCGTCCACGAGCGATATCCCTCTTCCAGTCTACGCCACCGAACACTCCGCCGGGATGGACCTCTGTGCGGCGGTGGCCGAGGACGTCGTGCTCGCACCGGGTTCCACGGTCCTGATCCCCACGGGGTTCGCCATCGCCCTCCCCGAGGGCTACGAGGCACAGGTCCGGCCACGGAGCGGCCTGGCCGTCAAGCACAGCGTGGGGATCCTGAACTCCCCGGGGACCATCGACGCGGACTATCGCGGAGAGGTCAAGGTGATCCTCACGAACTTCGGCACGAAGGAATTCGTGGTCCGGCGGGGGGACCGGGTGGCCCAGATGGTCGTGGCGCGGTACGAACGGGTGGTCTGGGACGAACGGGAGGAGCTGGGCGGTACCGCCCGCGGCGAGGGCGGATTCGGACACACCGGCAGGTGATCATCCATGAGCGATCGTGAGACCCCCGTCGTTCTGGTCGCCATTGCCGCACTGATCCTTGGCGCCCTCGCATTCACGGTGCAGTCGGTCCTCACTCCCTTCGTCCTGCTCGCCGCCCTCCTGATCCTCCTCCATCCGTACCGGCAGGATCCGGTGGCGCGCCGGATCCTGACGCTCGGGGTCTTCCTGTTCCTGGTCTGGTTCACGGTCTCCCTGCTCGGTCTGCTCGCTCCGTTCCTGGTCGCCCTCTTTCTGGCGTACCTGCTGAATCCCCTGGTCTCCATGGCCGAGCGGCGGAAAATTCCGCGATGGGCCGGGGCATTGCTCTCGCTCCTGGCCATCCTGCTGGTGGCGACCGTGGCGATCATCTTCCTGCTTCCACCGGCGGTGGCCCAACTGAAAGGAGCCATCACCAGCGCGGCGTCCTTGCCCGGGGATCTGCTGGCCCTTCTGCAGTCGGAGGATACACTCGCCTTCCTGCAGCGGTTCGGCGTGGCACCCGATCAGGTTCGGACCTTCCTTGCGGAACAGATCTCCCCCAGGCTCGAGGGGATCCTCACGAAGGTCTTTGAGGTCCTGCTCGGTGCGGTCACGAGCCTCTCGGCCGTCGTGTTGCAGCTGGTGAACATCATCATCATCCCCTTTCTGGTCTTCTACCTGCTGAAGGATCTCCCGATTCTCCGCCGGCGGCTGGTCGACCTGTTCCCGGCCGCGCGGCAGGCGAACGTTGAAGAGACGCTGGACTGGGTGGACGGGATCCTGGGGCAGGTACTTCCGGGGAGCGGTGCTGGTCGCCCTCATCCAGGGGATCATCGCCGGGGTGGCGCTGGCGCTGATCGGCGTGGACTACGCGCTGGTTCTGGGCCTGATGACCGGCGTGCTGAACTTCATACCGTACGTTGGGCTCCTGATCTCGCTGGTGGTCTCGGCGCTGGTGGCGGTCCTGAGCGGTGGAGCGATCGGAGCGAAAGTGATCTCGGTGGTCGTCCTCTACCTCTCCCAGAAATTGCTCGAGGCCACCGTGCTCGGGCCGAAGATCGTCGGGTCCGAAGTGGGGCTTCACCCGGTGGCGCTCATTCTGTGCCTGCTCGTGTTCGGATACTTTATCGGGTTCGTAGGATTGTTGATCGCCGTGCCAGCGACGGCCCTGATGATGTCGGGGGCGGGGCGTTGGCTCGACCGGCGAACACCAACGGAACACCACTGACGGGTGACCATATGTCCGGTGTCCTCTATCTGGTACCGACCCCCATCGGCAATGCCGAAGACATTACCCATCGGGCCCTGCGTATCCTGCGTGAGGTGGACCTGGTGGTGTGCGAGGAGCGGAGGGAAGGGGACCGGCTGATGCGCCAGTTCCAGGTCTCCAGGCCTCTCGAGACGCTCAACGAGCACAATGAGGCGGCCGCCACGCAGACGATCCTGGGGCACCTGACCGCGGGCAGGTCGGTGGCGCTGGTCTCCGACTGTGGAACACCCGTCTTTTCTGACCCGGGCCGCATGCTGGTCCGCCGCGCGGTGGAGCGTCATATCACCGTGGTCCCGCTGCCCGGCGCCTCATCCCTGATGCCGGCTCTCACGGTCTCGGGATTCGCTATCGAGCAATTCCTCTACTACGGGTGGCTTTCGCCGAAAAAGGAGCGCCGGCGGGCCGAACTGCGCCAGCTGGTGCGCGAGCCCCGTACGATCGTCCTGATGGACACCCCCTACCGCCTGCTGTCGCTGCTGCAGGACCTGGCCGACGCCTTCGGCCAGAAACGACGGATCTGCATCGCCTACAACCTCACCCTCCCCGACGAGGCCGTCTTCCGCGGTTATGCGCCGCAACTCCTCGCCCAACTGACCGCCCAGGGGCTCAAAGGCGAGTTCGTGATCGTGGTCGAGGGACTGGCCCGGAAATCCTGAGGGAATCCCTGCGCTCCTCCCGGTGTTGTAGAAAGGGAGAGACACGATCAAGGGGAGAACCTCATGGAGCCGCGACCCACAGAATCCTTTGCTGAAGAGCTGTTCGGCCTGCGCAAGGGCCGCGCACCCGTCCTTCCATCCAAAGCGCGTGTGGCGAAATTCGCCGACGACCTTCTGGCGCTCCTGTTCCCCCATTTCTCCGAGGATCACTACCGCGAAGCCGGCGAACTGGAGATCCAGCTCCAGGTGATCCTGCGCGACCTTCGCACCGCGCTCCTTCCGCTGGCGCCGGGAATGCGCCACACCGTTGAGGCCACCACGGACCTGTTCGCGGGAAGGCTTCCCTCGATCTCCCGGGCTCTGTGGAAGGACGCCGAAGCCATCACCGCGGGGGATCCGGCGGCGGAAAGCATCGACGAGGTGGTCTCGGCCTACCCAGGATTCCTTGCCATCGCCCTGCACCGGGTCGCTCACGAATTCTATCGGTCGGGCGTGCCGATCTTCCCGAGGATCCTCTCGGAGATCGCCCACCACCGCAGCGGCATCGACATCCATCCCGGCGCGCAGATCGGGCATTCCTTCTGCATCGACCACGGGACCGGGATCGTGATCGGCGAGACCTCCACCATCGGCAACGAGGTCAAGATCTACCAGGGGGTGACCCTCGGAGCCCTGAGTGTGCAGAAATCGCTGGCATGCTCCAAACGCCACCCGACGATCGAGGACCGTGTGGTCATCTATTCGAACGCCACGATCCTGGGGGGTGAGACGGTCATCGGGCACGACAGCGTGATCGGGGGGAACGTGTGGCTCACGCAAAGCGTCCCGCCGCATTCGGTGGTGTACCACAAAAGCGAGATCAAGGTCCGGGACGCGCGGGAAGAAGCGCAGGGACTGGAATACATCATCTAAGCAAGGGAGGATCCATGAAGGCCAGCACCATTCTCGACACGATCGGCAACACGCCCCACGTTCGCCTGCGCAGGCTGTTCGGCGACCATGCGCAGGTGTGGATGAAATGCGAGCGCGCCAATCCCGGCGGCAGCATCAAGGACCGGATCGCCCTCGCCATGGTCGAGGAGGCCGAACGTCGGGGGATCCTGAAGCCCGACAGCGTGATCATCGAACCCACGTCGGGGAACACCGGGATCGGTCTGGCGATGGTCTGCGCCGTCAAGGGGTACCGCCTGATCCTGGTGATGCCCGAGTCGATGTCGCTGGAGCGCCGCCGGTTGATGACCGCCTACGGCGCTTCGCTGGAGCTGACGCCGCGCGAGAAGGGGACCAAGGGAGCGATCGAGAAGGCAACCGCCCTGGTGGCGTCGACGCCGGGCGCGTGGATGCCGATGCAGTTCGAGAATCCCGAGAACATCGCCATCCACCGCAGCGCGACGGCGCAGGAGATCCTCCGGGATTTCCCCGGAGGGCTTGACTATCTTATCACCGGTGTCGGGACCGGCGGCCACATCACCGGTTGCGCCGCGGTCCTCAAGGAACGTTTCCCGCAGCTGAAGGTCTTTGCCGTCGAACCGGCGCTTTCCCCGGTGATCAGTGGCGGCCAGCCCGGTCTGCACCCGCTCCAGGGGATCGGCGCCGGCTTCATCCCGAAGAATCTGCATCGCGATCTTCTGGACGGGGTCATCCAGATCGCGAAGGAGGAGGCCTTCACCTTCGCGAGCCGGTGTGCCAGAGAAGAGGGGATCTTTCTGGGGATCTCGTCGGGAGCGTCGCTCGCGGCGGTCGCGAAGAAACTTCCGGAAGTGGCCGCAGGGGCGACGATCCTGACGTTCTGCTACGATACCGGTGAGCGCTATCTTTCTGTCGAGGGATTGTTTGCGTGACGCTTGATCCTGTCGCCTTTGCCGTCATCACATTCTTCACGGGCCTCGCCGCCGGATGGGTGGATTCCATCGCCGGCGGCGGCGGGCTCATAACGATCCCCGTGCTGATGTCCCTCGGGATCCCGCCCCCGATGGTGCTGGGCACCAACAAGTTCCAGGCGAGTTTCGGCAGCCTCACCGCTGCCCACTACTACGTTCGCAAGGGCGTCGTCGGGCTGCGGGAACTGGTCCCCGGCATTCTCTGGACGCTTGCCGGGTCGGCCTTGGGAGCGTGGGCCGTGCAGCAGATCGATCCTGCGGTCCTCGGCCTGCTCATCCCGTCGCTGCTGCTGGCCATCGCCCTGTATATGATCTTCATGCCGGCGGCGGGACTCGAAGAGCGCCCGCCCCGCATGCGGGTGGCGCCGTTCTTCGCGCTCTTTGGATCGGCCCTCGGATTCTACGACGGCTTCTTCGGACCGGGAGTGGGATCGTTCTGGGCGATCGCCTGCGTGGGCCTGCTCGGACACACGCTGACGCGCGCCACCGGGGCGACCAAGGTCATGAACGCCACCAGCAATCTCGTCTCGTTCGCCGTGTTCCTGATCGGAGGGCACGTGCTGTTCACGGCGGGGATCACCATGGCTGCCGGCCAGATCGTGGGGGCGCGGCTGGGATCCGGCATGGCGGTCCGCCGTGGGGCTCGCCTCATCAGACCGGTCTTCATCGTCATGGTGATGGCGATCGCTGCCAAATTGCTGCTGGACAGGATCTTCTGAGCCGTCCTGTGAGCCCGGACACAGGGCGGATTGCAAGTCGTTCCACCAATGGATATATTGCCGGAACTCCGCCCCACCACGGGCCGGGAATGAGGAGCGTACGGGATGTCGCCTCGCGAATTCATGGCGGGTATGCAGCGTGCCCACGAGCTGTACGGGGACTTCTGGTTCAATACGGAACCACTCCCGCTGCTCGGACTCCGGGGGAATGTGGTCCTCCTGGAGTTCTGGGACTTCACCTGCCCGTATTCGCTGCGGATGATCCCGTACCTCGAGGCGTGGAAGACGAAATACGCGGACGCGGGACTGGTGGTCGTGGGCGTTCACACGCCCCGGTTCACTTTCGGCCGCGACCCGATCGCTGTGGAACGGGCGCTGACCAGGCTCGGCGTCACGTATCCCGTGCTGGCCGACAACGAGCAGGTGCTCTGGTCGCGGTATGAGGCGCGCGAGTGGCCCACCCGTTACGTGATCGACAAGGACGGGTTCATCCGGGCGCAATTCACCGGCGGAGGGAACGCGCTCGCGATCGAACATATGCTGCAGACGATGTTGTGCGACGCGGGTGGTCTGACCGACTTTCCCGATCCCGTGGAGCCGCTCTACGACGTGGACCGGCCGGGAGCGGTGATCTGCCGCGCCACCCCGGAGCTCCGCGCCGGCTATCTTCGCGGAAGCATCGGGAACGTGGAGGGATCCGTGCCCGAATCCGCCGCCCGGTATACCGATCCCTTCCTGTATCTCGAAGGGCGCCTGTACCTGAGCGGCACCTGGCGGAACGGCAGGGAGAGCCTCACGCTGGAAGAGACGGGGTCGCTGATCGTCAACTACTCCGCCTCGGAGGTGACCGCGGTCCTGCGGGCACCCGCGGGCCAGAAGATCGTCCTGAGCGTCGTCCAGGACGCGGCGCCGCTGGCGGACGAACACCGCGGTCGCGACGTGGTCAGTGCTCCGGATGGGCAGACGGTGGTGACGGTGGAAGAGCCGCGGCTCTACCACCTGGTCCGGAACCGGGAGGTCGGCGAGCATATCCTGAGGCTGACCTCCGGGGTGCCCGGGACAGAGGTGTACGGGTTCGGGTTCCTGGGAGGAACGATCCCCGAGTTCGTCCAGGAGAGGCGTCATGCCCCCCGTGGCTGAACCTGCGGGGATCGAGACGCGGATCACCCGACTCCTGCGCATACGGTACCCCGTCATTCAGGCGGGGATGGTATGGACGGCGGGCAGCAGGCTCGCCGTCGCCGTTTCTGAGGCGGGCGGACTCGGGATGATCGGTGCGGGATCGATGAAACCCGACCTTCTGCGGGATCACATCCGGAAGACCCGCGCAGCGACCCTCCTTCCGTTCGCCGTGAACATCCCGCTCTCGCGCGGAGACGCGGCGGAGCTCGTCCGGACGTGCATCGATGAGGAGGTCCGGATCGTCTTCACGTCGGCCGGCCATCCTGCGAAACACACCCCGCTGCTGAAGGAGCACGGCTGCGTGGTGGTGCACGTGGCCGCGACGGTCAAACACGCCGTGAAGGTGCGCGACGCGGGGTGCGACGCGGTGGTGGTCGAAGGATTCGAGGCCGGCGGACACAACGGCGTGGACGAGCTGACCACGATGGTGCTCGTGCCACAGGTCGCCGACGCCGTGGACATCCCCGTGATCGCCGCAGGGGGTATCGCCGACGGCAGGGGTCTGGCCGCCGCGCTGGCGCTGGGTGCGGACGGAGTGCAGGTCGGCACCCGATTCGCCGCCACGGTCGAATCCTCCGCCCACGATGAGTACAAACGCGCGGTCGTGGCGGCCAGGGATACGGACACGGTGCTGACGCTGCGCCGACTGGTCCCGACGCGAATGCTCAAGTCGCCGTTCGCCGCCCGCGCGGTGGAGGCGGAGCGGCGCGGAGCGACCCCCGAGGAGCTTGCGATACTGCTGGGAGAGGGCCGCGAGCGACTCGGCATCTTTTCGGGGGATGCTGCCGAAGGGGAACTGGAGGCGGGACAGAGCGCGGGACTTGTGCGCGAGATCCTCCCTGCGGGCGAGGTCGTGCGCCGGATGGTCCGCGAGTATTTCGAGGCAAAACAGGGATTGCCATGACCAAGAGCTTCCTGGATGCGCTCCGGGAAAAAGTGATCGTCTTCGACGGCGCCACGGGAACCCACTTCCAGGGGCAGGGGCTGACCGCCGACGATTTCGGGGGAGAGCAGCTGAACGGCTGCAACGAGATCCTGGTGGTCTCCAAACCCACGGCGGTGGAGCTGGTCCACCGGGACTACCTTGCAGCGGGATGCGACGTGGTGGAGACCAATTCCTTCGGCTCGAGTTCCATCGTCCTCGCCGAGTACGGCCTCGCGGAGCGAGCGTACGAACTGTCCCGCCGCGCAGCGGAGATCGCCGTCAGGGTCGCCCGTGAATTTTCCACGCCGGCGCACCCGCGGTTCGTCGCGGGCTCGATGGGGCCCACCACCAAGCTCCCGTCCCTGGGCCACATCCGGTTCGCCGACATGGCGGCCTCCTACCGGACCCAGGCCGAAGGGCTTCTGGACGGCGGCGTGGACCTGCTCTGCGTCGAGACCTGCCAGGACATGCTGCAGGCCAAAGCCGCGCTCTACGGGATCGCCGATGCCTTCGCGGAGAAACGCCGCAGGGTCCCGGTGATCGCCTCCGTGACCGTGGAAACGACCGGGACCCTGCTGCTCGGGACCGAGGTCTCCGCCGCGCTGACCACGCTGGAGCCGTTCGACATCGACGTCATCGGCATGAATTGCGCGACAGGGCCGCAGGAGATGTCGGAGCACGTGCGGGTCCTCTGCTCGAGCAGCCCCAAACCGGTGTTCGTTATGCCGAACGCCGGCATCCCCGAGAATGTCGGGGGGCATGCCCACTACAGGCTCTCTCCCGGGGAGTTCACCAGGATCCTGACCCATTTTGTGAAGGATCTCGGGGTCGGCGTGGTGGGGGGATGCTGCGGCACCACCGCCGAGCATCTCCGTCAGGTGGTGGCCTCTGTCGGCGGCCTCGCCCCCGCGGCGCGGAACGTGGATTTTGTCCCGAGCGCGTCGAGCCTCTATCAATCGGTCCCGCTCAGCATCGAACAGCCTCCGGTCCTCGTGGGTGAACGGACCAACGCGAACGGCAGCAAGTTGTTCCGCGACCTGCTGGCCAGGGAAGACTGGGAAGGGATCGTCGCCATGGGGAAAGAAGCGGCCCGCGAGGGAGCCCACATGGTCGACGTCTGCGCCGCGTACGTGGGCCGGGACGAGGCCCGCGACATGCGCGAGATCATCTCCCGATTCAACACCCAGGTCCCCCTCCCCGTGGTCATCGATTCCACCGAGGTCCCGGTCATGGAGGAGGCGCTGAGGCTGATCGCCGGCAAACCGGTGATCAATTCGATCAACATGGAGGACGGCGAGGAGCGGATGTCGAAGGTCCTCACCCTCTGCCGGCGCTACGGGGCCGCGGTGATCGCGCTGACCATCGATGAGCAGGGGATGGCCAAGACCGCCGATCGGAAGCTGGCCATCGCCCGGAGGATCCACGAGATCGCGGTGAAGAGGTTCGGGCTGAAGCCCCACGACCTGATCTTCGACGCGCTGACGTTCACCCTGGGTTCGGGTGACGAAGAGTTCCGCCGGGCCGCGCATCGAAACGATGGACGCGATCCGGCTGATCAAGAAGGAGCTTCCGGGCGTGCACACCATCCTGGGGGTGAGCAACATCTCGTTCGGCCTTTCGCCCGTCTCGCGGCATGCGGTCAACAGCGTCTTCCTCCACCACGCGATCGAAGCAGGGCTGGACCTGGCGATCGTCCACGCGGCGAAGATCGTGCCGCTGTACAAGCTGGAGGAACGGGGCCGGGAGCTGGCCCGGGCCCTGGTCTTCGACGAGCGCCGGTACGAGGAGGTGGCCCCGTGAGCCCGCGCAGGGTGGTGTTCGATCCGCTCACGGAACTGATGGCCTTCTACGCCGAGCGGAAGGGGGAGAAGAAAGAGAAGACGGCGCCCGCAGGGACGGTGGAAGAGCGCCTCAAACAACGGATCGTCGACGGCGACAAGGTGGGACTGCAGGCCGACCTGGACGATGCGCTCCGGACCCATCCCGCCCTGGAGATCATCAACTCCATCCTGCTCGACGGGATGAAGGTGGTGGGGGAGCTGTTCGGAAGCGGACAGATGCAGCTGCCGTTCGTGCTGCAGTCGGCCGAAGTGATGAAGTCCGCCGTTGCCTACCTCGAGCAGTTCATGGACAAGGCGGACTCGGCCGCCAAAGGGGTGCTGGTGCTGGCCACGGTCAAGGGAGACGTCCACGATATCGGTAAGAACCTGGTGGACATCATCCTGACCAACAACGGATACAAGGTCATCAACCTCGGGATCAAGGTCCCGGTGGAGACCATGCTGAACGCCGCCCAGGAACACCAGGCCGACGCGATCGGGATGAGCGGACTGCTGGTCAAGTCCACGCTGATCATGAAAGAGAACCTGGAAGTGATGACCGAAAGAGGCATCCAGCTTCCCATCGTTCTGGGGGGCGCCGCGCTGACCCGCCGGTATGTGGAGGAAGACCTGCGTCGGGTGTACGGCGGGCCGGTGGTCTATGCGAACGACGCGTTCGATGGTCTCCGTTTCATGGAGCGCGTCACCCGAGGCGAAACGCTGGATGCCGGTGTCAGACAGGGGTCCGACGATGAGGAGGATACCCTCACCGGGACGGAGGCCAAGATCGCCCTGACACTCCGCACCGGTCCGGAAGCGGCGGGCGGACAGCGGTCGACGGTCCGGACCGACGTGCCGATCCCCGAGCCGCCGTTCTGGGGGACACGTGTGGTGGACCCCGTTCCGCTCGGGGAGGTGTTCGCGTATGTGAACGAGGTGGCGCTCATCAGGGGACAATGGCAGGTCCGGAAGGGGAAGCTGGGCGAGGCCGAGTATGCCGCCATTCTCAAGGAGAAGATCTACCCGGAATACGAAGCGCTGAAGCGCCTGGTGGTCGAAAAACGGCTGCTGGAACCAAAGGTCGTGTACGGGTACTTCCCGTGCCAGTCCGCGGGGGATGATCTGCTGGTGTACGGGGACGACGGAAGGACCGTGCGTGCGACGTTCACCTTCCCCCGGCAGGCCGGGGACAGGTACCTCTGCCTCTCGGATTTCTTCGCCTCGCGCGACTCCGGCCGGATGGACGTCGTGGCGTTCCACCTGGTGACCATGGGGCGAGCGGCGTCCGAACATTCCGCCAGACTCTTCAGTGCGAACACCTATAAGGACTACCTCTACTTCCACGGGCTCAGCGTCGAGTGCGCGGAGGCCCTGGCGGAACTCTGGCACAAGCGGATCCGGGAGGAATTGGGGATCGCCGGGAAGGATGCACCGGAGGTGAAACGGCTCTTCAGTCAGGGATATCAGGGATCCCGCTACAGCTTCGGATATCCCGCCTGTCCGAACCTCGAAGATCAGACGAAGCTGTTCGCCCTCCTCGATGCGGAACGGATCGGGGTCACGCTGACCGACGAGTTTTCGCTCGATCCGGAGCAGAGCACGAACGCCATCATCGTCCATCACCCGGAGGCGAAGTACTTCAATCTGCGCTAAGATGCGCCCGAAGGGGCGACACGGACGCAATCGGTTGTCCGGCAAGGGATTACGGGGAAAACCGGGTTCCGGCAGAGGGGTAGAGCGTTTCCTTGCAATTCCCGGCCTTTTTGGTTACGTTGCGTTTACCGAGTTCTTTGTGCCACGGATTCCCGCCCCGGTGATGCCCCCCTGGTACCTTCTGCGCTACCCGGGCAACACCGTGGGGGTCCAAACGCACGGATAGGCGCTCCGGCAACAGCGGTCCGCGTTATCTTCCCTGCAACACCGGAGTGCGACGAAAAGACCGAATCACCACACGGAGGAGAAGTACCATGGCGACGATGATCACCGAGGAATGCATCAACTGTGGCGCGTGCGAGCCGGAGTGCCCCAACACCGCCATCTATGCGGGTGGCGTGCAGTATGAGCTCAACGGCAAGATGTTCGATGCGCTGTCGGCAGATTTCTACTATATCGTACCTGAGAAGTGCACGGAGTGCGTGGGCCACTTCGACCAGGAACAGTGCGCGGCGGTCTGCCCCGTCGACTGCTGCGTGGCTGACCCGAACCGGGTCGAGACCGAAGAAGCGTTGATGGCCCGAGCCAAGACCATACATCCAGGGAAAGACTTTGGCGAGTTGAGCGCGGCGAATTCGCACTTCCGGAAGTAGATACCGGCACAAGGCCGGCAGGAACTCAGGTCGGCGGACTCACGATGCGGGGGCTCCCCTGCGGCGTGGGCGCCGACCTGACCATTTTGGGGCCACAGGAGAGGGAGCGGCATGACGATCGGCGGATACCGGGTGCACGCGATCGAAACTGGCAGGTTCGGCCTGGACGGCGGCGCCATGTTCGGGGTCGTCCCAAAGGTCCTGTGGGAACGGTCCGATCCCGCGGACCAACGGAACCGGATCGACATGGCCGCGCGTGCGCTGTTGCTCGTGGGGAACGGCCGGGTGATCCTGGTCGACACGGGCAACGGCGACAAGATGCCCGGGAAACTCCGGGAGATCTACAAGATCGAGACGGGTGGTTCCACTCTCCGTTCCTCCCTGGAGGTCCTGGGGATCCGCCCGGGAGATGTCACCGACGTCATCCTCACCCATCTCCATTTTGACCACGCCGGCGGGGCCACCGTAAGGGATGGTGGCAGGCTGACCCCTGCGTTCCCGAACGCCCGGTACTACGTTCAGCGCGAGCACTGGGAAGCGGCGCTCTCCCCCACGGAACGGGACCAGGCCAGCTTCTTCCGGGATGACTTCCTGCCCCTGCACGAACAGGGGGTCCTGCACTTCACCGACGGCGACGGGGAGATCCTGCCGGGGATCTCCGTGGAGGTGTTCTACGGCCACACGACCGCGCTGCAATGTCCGGTGATCTCCGACGGCAAAGACACCCTCATCTACTGCGCCGACCTGGTGCCGCTGTCGGCACATGTCCAGCTTCCGTGGATCATGGCCTACGACCTTCGGCCTCTGGTGACGCTGGAGGAGAAACGGAGGACCCTTGCCCGCGCAGCTGCCGAGCGGTGGGTCCTCTTCCTCGAGCACGATCCGCGGGTCGCCGCCGCCCGGATCGCGCATGGAGAAAAGGGATACGTGGTGCAGGAACAGATCACGCTGGACTGACGAACGGGAGGACGGTGGGAACCAGGCTGGTCGACGTAGCGAAATTCTCGAGCCTTCCGGCGAAGAGAGGAATGCGGGTCGTGGTGGAGGGGGAGAGCCTCGTCCTCTGGAAGGTCGGCGGCGGGGTGGTCGCCGCGGAAAACCTCTGCCCGCATCAGCATCTTGATACCCTGCACCTGGGACCCGTGGAGGACGGAGAGGTGACCTGCCCCATGCACGGGTGGTCGTTCGATCTCGACACGGGGATGGCGGTCACCGGGTCGGGACGGCTGAAACTCTATCCGGTCCGGGTGGAGAAGGACAGGGTTCTGGTGGAGCTGCATGACGGATCGTGAGAAGATCTGGCGGAAGGCCAGCGAGCTGGGGTTCGCCGCAATGGGTGTCGCGCGGGCGGAGGCCCTTGGCCCGGAGGGAGAGCGGCTGCGCCAGTGGCTCGAACGAGGTTACCATGCGACGATGGCCTGGATGCAGCGCACGGCCGACCGGCGGCAGGACCCCCTGGCAGTGCTCCCGGGCGCGCGCTCGGTGATCTCGCTTGCCATGAACTACTACTCGCCGGAGCAGCACCCCGGGAGCCCCGGAAAGGTCTCGCGGTACGCCTGGGGCGACGATTATCACTCCATTCTGGAGTCCCGGATGGGGGAGTTGCTCCGGTGGATGGCGTCGGAATTCCCCGGGGCGGAAGGGCGTGCCGCGGTGGATTCCGGACCGTTCATGGACAAGGCCTGGGCGGTCCGGAGCGGCATCGGGTGGCTGGGCAAGCACACCAATGTCATCACCCGCGGCCATGGCTCGTGGGTGTTTCTGGGAGAGATCCTGACCACCGTCGAGCTGGAACCCGATGCGCCGGCCACCGACCTGTGCGGCAGCTGCACCCGGTGCATCGACGCGTGCCCGACCGCGGCGATCGTGGAACCCTACGTCGTGGATTCGCGGCGATGTCTCTCCTATCTGACCATCGAGCATCGTGGAGCGGTCGACGCCGGACTTCTTCCGCAATTCGACGGCTGGATCTTTGGCTGCGACGTCTGCCAGGATGTCTGTCCATGGAACGTGAAGTTCGCCCGGCCGACAGACGAGCCGGGGTTTCGGCCGAGAGAGGGGTTCGTTGACCCGCCGCTGGCGGAATGGGAGGGGATGACGGCGGAGGAATTTGACAGGATGTTCCGCAAGAGTCCGGTGCGAAGAACGAAACATGCGGGCTTGCAGCGGAACATCGCGATCGTCCGGAGTGCCGACACGAACGGGCCGTCCGAAGCATCACATGCATGAACCAGGCTCCGCGCCGGCACGACGCGGAGGTCAACAGCGTTTGAGGAGGATCGTATGGCAGCAGAACATCACCGGGTGATCATCATCGGTTCCGGTCCGGCCGGACTGACCGCGGCGCTCTACGCGGCCCGCGGGAACCTTTCTCCGGTCATCTTCGAGGGGATGCAGCCCGGAGGGCAGCTGACGATCACCACCGAAGTCGACAACTTCCCCGGTTTTCCCGAGGGGATCATGGGTCCCGAGCTGATGGAGACCATGCGCAAACAGGTGCACCGGTTCGGGGCGGTGTCGATCTACAAGGATGTCACAAAGGTCGATCTTTCCAGGCGTCCTTTCCGCCTCTGGAGCAACGAGCTGGAATACACGGCCGACGGGTTGATCGTTGCGACGGGCGCTTCGGCCAGATGGCTCGGGATCCCTTCGGAAGAGCGGTATCGCGGGTACGGGGTCTCGGCCTGCGCCACCTGCGACGGCTTCTTCTTCCGCGGGCTGGAGGTGGTGGTGGTCGGCGGCGGCGACACCGCGATCGAGGAGGCGACGTTCTTGTCCAAGTTCGCTTCCAAGGTGTCGATCGTTCACAGGCGCGATGCACTCCGGGCGTCCAAGATCATGCAGGAGAGAGCGGCGAAGAACCCGAAGATCGCCTTCGTGTGGGATTCGGTCATCGAAGAGATCCTGGGGAAGGAAGAGGGGGGAAAAAGGCGGTGACGGCGGTGCGGTTGAAGAACGTGAAGACCGGCGCGACAACTGAAATGAAGACCGACGGGGTCTTCATGGGGATCGGTCATCAGCCGAACACGCAGCTCTTCAAGGGGCAGCTCGACATGGACGAAACGGGGTACCTGATCACGCGGGGGAAAGGGACCGCCACGAACGTCCCGGGAGTGTTCGCGGCGGGGGACGTTTCCGACAGCGTATACCGGCAGGCGATCAGCGCGGCCGGCACTGGCTGCATGGCTGCCATTGATGTCGAACGGTGGCTCGAGGAACATTCGTAGCCGCCTCTTTCCTTTCGCGTCCGCAGCTTGATCCAAAACGGCGCCGCATCCTCAATGCGGCGCCTCTTTATTTTTCACCCCGCCACCCCCCTCGGCGTTAACTCACGCTCTCTAAACCTGTCAGATTGTCCCTCAAAAACAGCAACAATGTCATCTATCCAACAGACGTAGTGTCAGATTCTGACTGTTATTTTGTCAGGACAAATTGGACGCTCCACTGGTCAATTGCCATAACTCAATATCATATAAAGACTTAACGAAAATGGCACGTCGGTTGATATACATGGACCAGAGACGACACAATAACACATCAACAACACACAAGCAGAAGGAGTAAGCCATGTTGATCACCATGCGTCCAGCCCCGGTTCTGGGATCCATTCTCGATTTCGAGCGCAACCTGGACGGGATATTCGACCGCGTCCTCTCGCCGGTTCCGGCCGGAAGGGCGACACCGCGCATGGACGTTGCTGAGCGCGGAAACGAGACCGTCGTGGTACTGGAACTCCCCGGCGTCAAGAAAGAGGATGTGTCCATCACCGTCAAGGACGGTTTCCTCACGATCAGCGGGGAACGGAAACCGATCGAGCCGCAGGAGAAGAGTCTGCTGGTCCGGTCCGAGATCCTGCGCGGGAAGTTCCGCCGGAGCATCGAATTGCCGCATCCTGTGGACCTGAACGGCGTGACCGCCGAGCTGGTGAACGGCATCCTTCAGGTGGTGCTGCCAAAATCGCCCGAGGCGCGTCCTCGCGAGATCGCGGTGAAGTGAGAAAGGAGCAGAAGACCATGAACAGCAAGAACACCGTTTCGACAAGAGATGAACGGTCCACGGGCCGTGAGCCGGAAGTCCACGTGGCGCCCCTGGCGGACGTGCATGAAACACCCGAGGCCTTTGTGGTGCAGCTGGATATGCCCGGGACGACCCGTGAAGGGATCGCGGTCACGATCGAGCGGGGGGAACTGACCGTCCGCGGGACGGCGCAACCGTACCATGCTGAGGGTTCCACCCTGATCTACCGTGAGCTGCGTCCGGCCACATACCACCGGGTCTTCACGATCGGCAAGGATGTGGACGCCGCATCGGTGGATGCGGTGTACGAACACGGCGTGCTGACGCTGAAGTTGCTGAAGCGCGAAGAGGTCAAACCCAGAGAGATCATTGTCCGTTGATCACATGAAAGGAGGAAAAACCATGTCACTGGTCCGTTGGAAACCGTCGTATGATCTGCCGTTCTCGTCCGGACTGCTTGACGTGCAGCGGGAGATCAACAGGATGTTCGACAACTTCTTCCGGGAAGGTTCCCAGGAAGGGGATTCCCTTGCCACGACAGCCTGGATGCCCCCGGTGGACATCGAGGAACTCGATCATCAGTTCACCGTGCAGGTGGAGCTTCCGGGGGTCGTGAAGGACGACGTCAAGATCGTCATGCAGGACAACATCCTGACGATCCGAGGCGAAAAGAAGCAGGAGAAACAGTCGAAGTCGACCACCTATCAGCGCGTTGAGCGGCTCTACGGTGCGTTCCAGCGCTCGTTCACGCTGCCCGCTGCCGTGCGCAGCGATCAGATCGAGGCGACCTTCAAGGACGGGATCCTGACGGTCACCGTGCCGAAGGCCGAGGAGGCGAAGGCCAGGCAGATCGAAGTGAAGGTTCGCTGAGCTGGTGGATTCTCCGCCGGGCCGGGGGTTGGTGGTATCCCCCGGCTTTTCCTTTTCCCGCGAGAACCGGACGACCGTCCCGAGCGTTCTAGAATGCAGTGGGCTCTTCGGAGCCCCTATCCACGACAGAAGGAATCCCAGGTGACCACATCAGCAGTGCCCCAGACGTTGCCGGTGCTCCCGCTCCGGAACTCGGTCTTTTTTCCCCATCAGGTGACCCCCCTCTCGGTGGGGCGCGAAAGCAGCATCCGGGTGCTGGACGAAGCGGTGCGCGAGGACGGGCATCTGGTGATCGTCGCGCAGACCGACGGTTCGGTGGAGGTGCCAACGGAGAAGGATGTCTACTGGGTCGGCACGCTCGCCAAGGTGCTCAAGATCTTCACCCTGGCGGACGGGACCAGGAACATCCTGACCCAGGGGCTGCGTCGCGTCGAACTGATCTCCATCCTTCACACGCAGCCGTACATCCGTGCCGTCGTGCGCGAATGCCAGGAGACCCCTGCGGAAGGACTTGACATCGAGGCGATGGAGAGCAACCTCAAAGGCCTCTTCCGGCGGGTCACGGAACTCTCGCCCAATCTGAGCGAAGAGCAGCTCAACATCGTCCTCAACGTGGAAGAACCGGCCGCCGTGGCCGACATGGTGACCTCCATGGTGCCGGTCCCCCCGGAGGAGAAACAACAGGTCATGGAGGCGCTCGACTGCCGGAAGCGGCTCGAGACCGCCACGCTGTTGCTGACCCGATATCTGCAGAAGCTGGAGCTCGGCAGCAAGATCCAGTCCGAGGTTCAGGACGGGATCAACAAGTCGCAGCGCGAATTCTACCTGCGTGAGCAGATGAAGGCCATCAAGAAGGAGCTCGGCGAGGAGGAGGAGGGGGTCGAGTTGAACGACCTCCGGAAGAAGGTCGAAGAGGCGAAACTCCCGGAAGAGGCGCGAAAGGTCGCCTCCAAGGAGCTGAAGCGCCTTTCGCAAATGAACCCGGCCTCCGCCGAATACACCGTCAGCCGGACCTATCTCGACTGGATCGTGGAGCTCCCGTGGAGCGTCTCCACGCCTGATCTGCTCGACATCCAGAAGGCGCGAGAAGTGCTGGAGCGGGACCACTATGGCCTCGAAAAGGTGAAGAACCGGATCCTTGAATACCTCGCCGTCCGGAAGCTCAAGAACGACATGCGCGGTCCGATCCTGGCGTTCGTGGGTCCGCCCGGCGTCGGCAAGACGTCGCTGGGCCGTTCCATCGCGAACGCGCTGGGGCGCAAGTTCGTCCGGATCTCGCTCGGCGGCGTGCACGACGAAGCGGAGATCCGCGGGCATCGCCGGACCTACATCGGTGCGTTGCCCGGCCGGATCATCCAGGGTCTGAAGAAGGCCGGCGCCAACAATCCGGTCTTCATGCTGGATGAGATCGACAAGATCGGACAGGATTTCCGGGGTGATCCCTCCTCGGCGCTGCTCGAGGTCCTCGATCCCGAACAGAACTTCTCGTTCAGCGACCACTACCTGGAGCTGCCGTTCGACCTGTCCAAGGTGATGTTCATCGCCACGGCCAACATGCTGGAGCCGATCCCCGCCCCGCTGCGGGACCGGATGGAGATCATCGAGATCCCCAGCTATGTCGAGGAAGAAAAGCTCCACATCGCGAAGTCGTTCCTGGTGCCCAAGCAGATCCGTGAGCACGGGCTGACGGAGGGGGCTCTGACGATCGAGGACGGGGCGATCCGGGGGATGATCGGCGGATATACACGGGAGGCAGGGGTGCGCAACCTGGAGAGGAAGATCGCGACGGTCGCGCGCGGAGTGGCCCGCGAGATCGTGGAGGGGAACACCGGGACGGTCATGGTGCAGAAGGACAACCTGACCAAATATCTCGGCCCTCAGAAGTTCTTCGCCGACGTGGCCGAGCGCCTCAACCGTCCGGGGATCGCCGTGGGACTGGCGTGGACCCCGGTGGGCGGAGACATCCTGTTCATCGAGGCGACGAAGATGCCGGGCAAGGGACAGCTGCTGCTGACCGGACAACTCGGCGACGTGATGAAGGAATCGGTCCAGGCCGCGCTCAGTTTCATCGCTTCGCAGGCGAAACAGCTGGGGATCACCGAGGACTTCCGGACGAAAGTACGATATCCACGTCCACGTGCCGGCGGGGGCCATTCCCAAGGACGGTCCGTCGGCCGGGGTGACGATGCTGACCGCGCTCACCTCGCTCCTGACCGGCCGGACGGTCCGCAGCGACATCGCGATGACCGGCGAGATCACCCTCCGGGGTGCGGTCCTGCCGATCGGCGGCCTGAAAGAGAAGGTCCTGGCTGCCCATCGTGCGGGGATCAAGGAGATCATCCTCCCCGAGAGGAACAGGACGGACCTGGACGAAGTGCCGCAGTCAGTGCTGAACGGGAAAGACCCGATGCGCTTCCACTTCGTCAGCGAGATGAGCCAGGTGGTACAACTGGCCCTCTCCGCGGCCGGGAGGAAGCAGAAACCGTCAAGAAAGCTGGCCCTGCAGAAAGACCTCCATGAACTGAGGTTTTGCCGCAATTCGGCACGGCGGGGGCAGGTTGCCGCATGGACCTGCCCCCGTTTGACTTTGGTCCCCGCCTTTCGTATAATTCTGCCAATATCAACAACTTACGGCTCCCCCCCATGTCGAAGTCCACCAAGTGGTTCCTGGGCATTCTCTTGGCGCTCGCCATTGTGGCGACCGGCATAACAGTCCTGTTCCTGGCGCTGTTCAATCCATCGGGCGAGTCGACGGAAACCGTCTGGACCGGCGGCTCCGGTGGCAAGATCGCCGTCGTCGACCTGAAGGGGGAGATCGTTTCGTCGGATGAGGTGGTGCGGCAGGTGAAGAAGTACCGGGAAGATCGATCGATCAAGGCGATCCTTCTGCACATCGACTCTCCGGGCGGCGCGGTCGTTCCCAGCCAGGAGATGTACGAAGAGGTCAGGAAGACCCGTGACGGCGGGAAGCCGGTGGTGGTGTCGATGGGTTCCCTGGCCGCGAGCGGCGGTTACTACGTGGCCTGCGGCGGCTCGCGCCTCGTGGCCAACCGGGGGACGCTGACCGGCAGCATAGGGGTCATCGGCGGTTTTCTGCAGATGGAGGAGGCGCTGAAGAAGCTCGGGCTGGGTGTCCGCACGATCAAGTCGGGAAAGCTGAAGGACGCGGGGGTGCCGACGCGCGCGATGACGGCCGATGACGAAAAGTACTTCCAGCAGCTGATGGACGACGTGCACCGCCAGTTCATGGAGGTGGTGTCGAGGGAGCGCAAGTTGTCCGTGCAGAAGATCCGCGGGATCGCCGATGGCCGCGTCTACACCGGCGAACAGGCGGTGAAGCTCGGTCTGGTCGATACGCTCGGGACATTCCAGGAGGCAGTGTCGATCACGGCGGGACTCGCGGGCATCATCGGCGAGCCGACCCTGGTGAAGACGAGAAAACGTCAGACGTTCATGGAGTCGCTGCTGGGTGACGCCGCGGAAACGGCGAAGGAGCTCAGGCAGCAGCTGTTGTCCGGCCCGGTTCTCTCGTACCGCTACCCGGGCCCGCAATGATCTGCAGCGGCCGGACGGTCCACCACTCACTATAGAGGAGATGCAGCGTTGACAAAAGCCGACATCGTCGACACGATCGCCACCGCCACCGGATTGACCAAGGTCGAAACGGAAGCCGTGGTCGACGGCTTCATCTCCACCGTGATCGCTGCCCTCAAGGAGGGCAAGAACATCGAGATCCGCGGGTTCGGCAGTTACAAGGTCAAGAAGCGCAAAGGGCGTGTGGCGCGCAACCCGCGGACCGGCGAGCAGGTGATGGTGGGAGAGCACTGGGTCCCCCTCTTCAAGGTGTCCAAGGAGGTCAAGACCCTGGTGAACGAGAATCTGCAGAAGGTAGGTGCCTGATGGCCGTCCCGCGCCTGTTGTGCGGGAAGTGCGGCGGCGCGCTGGCCCCGGGTCAGGATCCCTGTCCCCGGTGCGGCGAACCCGTCGAGACGCTTCCGTTCTCATCCTCCCCCATTCTCTGCCCTGTGTGCGGACACGAGAACGCGCCCGGAAGTGCGGTGTGTGCCTCGTGCGGCGTTCGGCTCGGGTCGTCCAAACGCCCCAAGGGCCGGTCGCGAAACCCGAGAACCCCGGGGCCCGCAGGGAAAAAGCGGTTCGAGCCCTGGCAGGCGGCGTCGGCCGTGGCGGTCATCGCCCTGATCGGTTTCGTGATCTATCTGGAATGGGGCTCGGCGCCGAAGCGTGAATCTGCCCCGGAGTCCGGCGTCGCTCCTCTGACCATGCCTCAACTGGCACCGCACGGTGTCGACCTGGCTCCGCTCGAGGCGGCGGTGAGCCGATCCCCGGGTGACGCTGATGCGCTGCTCCGGCTGGCGAACGGACAGCATGACGCCGGGCAGTTCACCCCCGCGATCGCGACCTACGGCCGGTATCTGCGCCTGAAACCCAACGACCCGGACGCCCGCGTGGACATGGGGATCTGCTATTTCGAGCTGGGCCGCATGGATACCTCGGGAAACGCCGACAACTATCTGTCGGCGCTCCGGGAGATGCGGACCGCTCTGGACCGGAACCCGACCCACCAGCCGGCGGCCTTCAACCTCGGGGTGGTCCACCTGGCCATGGGGAATATCGAGGAGTCCCGGACCTGGCTCTCGAAGGCCCTCTCCATGAACAAGGATTCGGATCTCGGCAGGCGGGCCCAGAAGATGCTCGAGCAACATTCATTCTAATCACCCAATCCCGGAAGGAGGAGACATGCCAAGCGGCAAAAAGCGCAAGCGCCACAAGATGGCGACGCACAAGCGCAAAAAGCGGCTGCGGAAGATGCGGCACAAGAAGAAGATCCGCTAGTGTGCCGACGGCACCATCCCGCCCCCTCCGGGCGGGATGTTGCTTTTCAGGGACCTTCTTCCTACTATTGAGCATCTGCGGTGTTTCCAACGAAGGGAAGGCACTCCTATGGCCCAGAACAACGGCATGCTGAAGGGAATCGTCATCGGGCTGCTCGCCGGCGGTGCGATCGGTGCGGTGCTCGCGCTGCTGTACGCGCCGAAGAGCGGCAAGGAACTCCGTTCCGATCTCCGCGAGAAGGCGGACGACCTGCTCGACGGCGCCGAAGGCTACGTCACCGCTGCGCGCACCAAGGCCGGGGAGCTCGTAAGCGAGGCCAAGCGCCGGTCGGACCAGATCATCACCGACGCAAAAAAAAAAGCCGGCAGTCTGATTGAGGACGCCGACAAGATCATTTTGGACGCCCGCCAGAAGGCCGGTCCCGTCGTCGAAGAAGGCTCGCGGCTGAAGAACGCCGTGCGGGCCGGGGTCGAGGCCTACCGGGAAGAGCGGCGCAAGTCGTAAGGCGTACCAGTCCCAGAGGATCCCATGGAATCCGTCCTTGTCATCGCGCAGATCCTTGCGCTGCTGTGCCTGTCGGCACTGTGCGTCTACCTCATCGTGGTCCTGATCCGCCTGCGCGACGTGCTGAGCGGCTTCGAGAAGGACATGAAGGAGCTCACCGCGCGCGCGGTCCCCGTGCTCGACAACATGGAGTACATCACCGGCCGCGTCCGGGGGATCACCGACAGCATCGACGACCAGCTGACATCCGTCCGCGAGTCGCTGGCCTCGGTGCGGAGCATCGCGGAGAACGTGATGGCGTTCGAGCGCAGGGTTCAGGAGAGTGTCGAAGGTCCCATCCTTGAAGGCGTTGCCGTGATCGCGGGAGTGTTCAAGGGCCTCCGGGCCATGGTCGAACGCTTCCGCAGCTGACGGTCCCGCGCCCGGCCGGGCCCCCTCCCGGCAAGGACCACCGCGCCGCAACGACACGCGGCGCGGAAGATCGGGCCGGCGTTCCCTTCGTTCGCTTGATCACACCGCTGCCGTACCCCGGGAGCCGTCCATTGAGAACCGTCCACCACCGAGTGTGCTAAGGAGGCACTGCATTTCGTATGAAGGAATACACGCCAGACCATCTGCGGAACATCAGCCTGATCGGCCACGGAGGCTCAGGAAAAACCTCGCTTACCGAAGCGATGCTGTTCGCCTCCGGCGGCACCACCCGCCAGGGCAAGGTGGAAGAGGGGAACACCCTCTCCGACTACCACCCGGACGAGGTCCAACGGCAGATCTCGATCAACGCGTCACTCCTCAACTGCGAGTGGAGGGGGAACAAGCTCAACCTCCTGGACACCCCGGGCTATCTGGACTTCACCGGCGAAGTGAAATGCGCCCTCCGGGTCAGCGAAACCGCCCTGCTCGTGCTGAAGGCGGTGGAAGGGGTCGAGGTGGGAACGGAGATCGTCTTCAAGTACACGGGCGAATTCGGCGGTTCCGCCGTGATGGTGGTGAACAAACTGGACCAGGAGAACGCGGACTTCGACGCCGCCGTGACGCAGGCGAGGGAGTCGCTGAGCCATGACGTGGTGCCGCTGCAGTTCCCGCTGAGGCAGGGGCTCAACTTCGACAGCATCGTGGACGTTGTACGAATGAAGCTGCTGAAATTCCAGCCCGGTGCGAACGGGAAGTACACGGAACAGGAGATCCCGGCCGACGCGGCGGAGCGGGCCCAGCAGCTGCGTCAGCAGCTGCTGGAGCTGATCGCGGAGACGGACGAGAACCTCCTGAACAAGTACCTCGAGTCCGGCGGGTTGTCGGATGACGAGGTCCGCGCCGGCCTCCGCACCGGCATCCGCGAGCGAAAGGTGTTCCCCCTGCTCTGCGCCTCCGCCACGCAGAACGTCGGGGTGAGCAGCCTGCTGGACTTCATCGCGGACTTCTGCCCGGCGCCGCCGGACCGCGGCCAGGTGGTCGCGCAGGTCCCGGGAACCGACGGCAAAACGGCGTCTGTCCCCGCCGACGGCACCGGCAAGCCCTCCCTCTTCGTGTTCAAGACGGTCTCCGAGTCGCACGTGGGCGAGCTCTCGTTCTTCCGGGTCTACACCGGGACGGTGAGCCCCGGGCTCGACATGGTGAACGAATCCAACGGACGGGGAGAACGCCTCGCTCAGCTCTACGTGATGAACGGGAAGGACCGCAAGGAGATCGGCAAGCTGGCGGCCGGGGACATCGGTGCAGTGGTGAAGCTGCGCGACACCCACACGAACGACACGCTCAGCATGAAGGAATTCCCGGTGACGTATCCCGCCATCTCCTTCCCGGGACCCGTGTTCCATTCCGGTGTCGTGCCGCGGTCGAAGGGAGACGAGGATAAGATCTCCACCGGCCTGCATGCGCTGCACCAGGAGGATCCCACGTTCGTCTTCCGCGTGGACCCGGAGCTGCACCAGACCATCATCAGCGGCCAGGGTGAGCTGCACCTCGACATCGTCGTGAAGCGACTGAAACATCGCTACAACGTGGAGGTCGACATGGTGGAGCCGCGCGTCCCCTACCGCGAGACGATCAAAGCGACGGTGAAGGACGCGGAGTACAAGCACAAGAAACAGACGGGAGGCCACGGTCAGTACGGCCACGTGCACCTGCGGGTGGAGCCCCTCAAGCGGGGGCAGGGGTTCGAATTCCTGGATGAGATCGTGGGCGGCGTGGTCCCCGGGAAGTTCATCCCGGCCGTGGAGAAGGGGGTCGTGGAGTCGATGAAGGAAGGACCCCTGGCCGGCTATCCGGTGGTGGACGTCCGGGTCGCGCTGCATTACGGTTCCTACCATGATGTCGATTCCTCCGAAATGGCGTTCAAGCTCGCCGGGTCGCAGGCGTTCAAAAAAGGATTCCTCGAGGCGAAGCCGATCCTGCTGGAGCCGATCTACAATCTGGAGGTGAAGGTGCCCGAAGATACCATGGGCGACGTCATGGGGGACATCTCCTCGCGGCGCGGGAAGATCCAGGGGATGGAAGGGCAGGGGAAATACCAGGTCATCCGGGCGCAGGTGCCCGCGGCGGAGCTCCACAAATACGCGACCATCCTTCGGTCCAAAACCGGCGGGCGCGGGGTGTTCAGTGCGAACATGTCGCATTACGAGGAGGTCCCGCGGGACCAGGCCGAGAAGGTGGTCGCGGCGTCGGAGAAGAACAAGTCGAAGGAAACCGAGGAGTAGTTGGACCCGCGGTGCGCGAGATGTTTCGGGTTGGGGGCCGGGTCTGCGGTCCCCAACCTGTGCTTTCGGGGGTCCCGGCACCAGAGCGCCTGAGAAGGCAGAGAAGGAGCAGCCATGCAACGGATGTGGTCCCCGTGGAGATCCGCGTACATCGCGTCGTTCAAGGAGGGCGGCAGGCGAAAGGGAAAGGGGCCGGGCAGCCTGTTCACCCGGGCGTGGAAGTCCGGCGACGACGAAGAGAACCTGGTGGTGTGGCGGGGCAAGCACTGCTTCGTGATCATGAACCGGTACCCGTACAACAGCGGGCACCTGATGGTGGTCCCGGTGCGGCAGGTCGCCGACCTGCGCGACCTGAAGCCGGCGGAACTGGCGGAGATCATGCTGACCGTCCAGCGTGCGATCGGGGCGCTGGAGTCGGTCATGGGCCCGCACGGCTACAACTTCGGTGCGAACCTCGGCCGTGTGAGCGGGGCGGGGATCGATGACCACATCCATTTCCACATCGTGCCGCGGTGGAACGGCGACACGAACTTCATGCCGGTGCTGGGAGATACCAAGGTGATCTCCGAAGACCTGACAGGGACTGCGGAGAAGCTGCGCAGGGCGTTCAAGGGACGAAAACGCTGACAATGTCCGAAATGGCCGGTTTTGGTCCCATTCCGGGACCACCGGGTACGCGGGGGCTTAAACGCGCAGGCCGGGCCGGATGTCCAATGATCAGGACGGGATGACAGACCTCGAGCTTGTCGAAGAGGTGCGCAACGGTCGCCGTGAGGCGTACACCGAACTGATGCGGCGGCACCAGGAGCGGGTCTACTGGTTCGTCCGGAAGATCGTGGGGACCCACGAGGATGCCGATGACGTCACCCAGGAGACGTTCGTCAAAGCCTATCTGAACCTCGGGGACTTCCGCGGGGATTCCAGCTTCTTCACCTGGATCTACCGGATCGCCCTGAATGGCGCGCTGAACGCGGTCCGGAAACGGCAGGTCGTCGCGTATGTACGGGAGAACGATCTGATCAGCAGGCTCTTCCCGTCGGGAGACGACCCCCACAGGGAGCTGGAACGGAAGGAAACGGAAACACAACTGCAGCGGGCGGTGGGCGGACTCCCCGAGAAGCAGCGCGCGGTGTTCGTGCTCCGCTACTACGAAGAGTTGTCGTATGAAGAGATCTCCGCGATCCTGAAGACGTCGGTCGGGGGATTGAAGGCGAACTACTTTCATGCGCTGAGGAAGATCCGGGAGGCACTGCGACATGAAGTTCAGAGTACACAGAGCTGAGGTCGATCCCCGGGAGGAGGAGGTGCTGACGCGGGAGATCCGGGAGCTTTCGGCCGGGGAACCGGCGTCTTCGCCCCCCGCCGACCCGTACTGGCCGAACATGCTGATACGGGTCAACCGGCGGATCGACGAGGCGAGCAGCGGCGTGGCGGTGTCGCTCAGCTGGGCGGCCCGGGTTGCCATCCCGGGGGTCGTTGCCGTTCTGTCGTTCGTGATCGGTCTGCAATACTACGTGCCGAAACCCTCCGGCGATGTGAGCATGCAGGATCTGCTGGCGCGTGGAGGGATGGATTCGCTGATCGTGCAACAAGTGGATGAACAGAATGCGGTCGCGCAGGAGTTACTGGCCGACGCGTACCTGGACCTCTCGCACGAGCAACTGAGCGAGTACCTTGTGGACAATGTTGCGCCTTCGGCGGTGATGGACGTCCTGCCGGAATCCGATGTGCGCGAGGTCCTGTCTACGCTGGGCGGGGCGCCCCGCTGAACGTCGGCGGTCGGGCCGGTAATTCATTGATCGGGAGACAAACATGAAGCGGACGCTTGTGATGCTGTGTGCGACGATCGTGCTGTCCGGCGCGGCACGCGGCCAGGAACCCACCCCTCCCCCCGGAGACCGGGGGCCGGAGAACCGCCGGATGATGGAGCGGGTCGAGCGGGTCAAGAAGGTCCGGATGATCGAGATGCTGGAGCTGTCGGAAGACCAGTCCGCCCGCTTTGTGGCGCGGATGAACGAGCATGAAGCGAGGCACCGCGACCTGATAAAGCAGCGCCACGAGGTGCTCGATCGGATCGACCGTTTGATCCGGAACAGGGCCGAGGACAAAGAGCTGGAGAAGGCGTACCAGGAGATCCACGATCTTCAGGTCAAGACCGCGGAGGAAGGGAATGTTTTCTTCGCCGGCCTGAAGGATATCCTGACCACCGTCCAGCGTGGCAAACTACTGCTTTTTGAGCGCCAATTTGAGCGGGAATTGCGTGAAGCCTTCCGCGAAACCCAGCGTCGAAGGCATGGCACCCCCGAATAGGGACTGTTGTCTTTCTCACCGTTTTTTTCCCATTTGTGGATTTCCCTTCCCAACTCTGACAAGTTCTGGCCCTCAAATAAAGACTGTTTTATCTTTAATATGTAGATAATCTCAACGTTATAGTGGATTCTTCCCCGTTTTGGGGGGTGAGGCAGTCCTTTGTGATCATGCGATCTGGCCTATTGGCTGGCACAAAGATTGAACCTTTGTGGCTGTCGCGGCCAACTGCCGCACGAAGTTCTTGCGCCGCCACATTCGTGGCTGGCCATTACATAATGACCAACTGTACTGGAGAGGCGCGGGACGTCGTGCGGACCGGGCTCCTGTACATCACCACTCACCACAAACAAGAAAGGACAAAGCACATGAAGCGCTTCGCTACATGTTGCGTCCTCCTGACCGCGTTGGCCCTGCTCCTGGCGACGTCGTTCGAAGCCACGGCACAGAACATCAAGGTCAAGACCGTCGGCCGGTCGCTCAACAGCATGACCGCGCCGGTGAAGGGTGCTACTGCGCCCGCGTGGAATATTTCGACCGGGCTCAAAGCCGTCGGTGTGCAGGCAAAGACCTGGTTCAAGGTCGATACGATCGGATCGGGTGCGGTGGGAACGCCGACCTGGACCCTCGTTCGAAACCCGCCACCTCCACCGCCGTCCTCGATAGCGGCGCGGGTGCCTGGTACAACAGCGTGAAGACGGACGTGGTCGGCGAGTATATCGTCAGCGCCACGGTCGGTGGAAAGACCGCCTACGACACGGTCTACGCCAGCACCTACGCCGGCGTGGGCACCGATGCACAGGCGGGATGCTTCTGCCATTCGACCGCAGCCGCCATCAAGACCAGCTGGAAGAAGTCGGTCCACGGGACCATGTTCACCCGCGGCATGACCGGATACGAAGAGGTTGAGCGGGGCAAAGGTGCGTATGCAGCCGCCTGCATCAAATGCCACACCACCGGCTGGGATGCCACCGCCAACAACAACAACTTCGGCTACAAGGTGAAGCAGTCCGGGTGGGACACCACCTGGTACAAAGGGCTCGAGTCCTATGCCGGCGACTACTGGATCACCACCGGCGATTCCTCGAAGTACAACCTGCTGACGGCCGCCGAAAAGAGCCTGGGCGACATCGGCTGCGAGCAGTGCCACGGTCCGGCCAACGACCACAAGACGATGGGGCCCAGCAAGAAGAACATCGGGCTCGCGAAGTATGACAACGGCATCTGCCAGCAGTGCCACGACGGTTCCCGCCGCCACAGCCTCGGGACCTTCGAAGAGCTCTCGCACCACGAGATCATCGCTGTCGGCACCGCCGCAGAGGGTGGCCGCTCCAGCTGCCAGCCCTGCCACACGGGCGCAGGCTTCATGTACTACATGAACAACGGGATGAGCACCACGGGGATCGACGCGGTGTGGAATACCGCGACGGACGCCAGCACTCCGATCACCTGCCAGGTCTGCCACGACCCGCACGGGAACGACAATCCGGCAGCTCTCCGTACCATGAAGATCAAGGGTGACTCCCTCCGCAACGGGTACATGCTCCCCGCGGACCTGGCCACCAACGCCGGCATGCTTTGCGGCACCTGCCACAACGGCCGGTACAGCGTGAAGGCCCGGGTGACCACCACTGCACCGTACTACGGCTGGACCAACCGGTACGGCCCGCACTACAACAACCAGCTGGATCTGCTGGTCGGATCCAACGGCTACCAGTACGGCGATACGACATTCACCGGGTTGAATACCCACGCCAACCTCGAAGGGATGTGCGTGAAGTGCCACATGCAGGACCGGAAGAACCGGCTTGATGGCGGCGGCAACATGCTGAAGAACCACTCGTTCAGCATGACCGACACCACGTTCGCGACGGGCGTCTACAAGCCGACGGACGTGTGCGGCGAATGCCACGGCGAGATCGAGGATTTCAACGACATCAAGGCGTTCTACGACTACGACCGGAACGGCAAGATCGAAGGGTCGCAGACCGAGGTCCAGGGGATGCTCACCAAGCTGAAGGCGATCCTGCCGAAGGACTCGCTGCGGCGAGCCGGTCACCATGTCGATCGACAGCCTCAAGGTGAAGGGGAACCAGGCCGCGGTGCAGGGGATCTGGAACTACTACTTCGTGAAGAACGACCGGAGCCTCGGCGTCCACAACACGAAGTATGCGGTCCGCCTCCTCTACAAGTCCCTCGGCTGGACCCCGCTGTCGGTGAAGGAGATCGCGGGCGCACTGCCGACCGAGATCGCTCTCGACCAGAACTATCCGAACCCGTTCAACCCGTCGACCACCATCCGCTTCTCGCTGCCGACCGAGCAGAACGTGCGGCTTGAGGTGTATGACATGACGGGCAGCCTGGTGAAGACCCTCCTGAACGAGGCGCTCCGCGCCGGCAACAAGGAAGTGGTCTGGGACGGCACGAACGCGGCAGGCGGCAAGGTCGCCAGCGGCATGTACATGTATCGTCTCAGCGCAGGCAACTTCGTCTCCGCGAAGAAGATGATCCTGGTGAAGTGATCCCGATCTTCGGGATGCGGTGATGGAAGGCAGGCAGCAGTGATGCTGCCTGCCTTCGTCTTTTTCCGGAATCGGACAGGAGGTCTCCGGGTGCGCGGAAAAAGCTCCCTCTTCGTTGCGGTGATGGCCGGCTCGCTGGCCGCCCTGGTTCCTGCGTTTGCCGGAGACGGGCGCCAGTGCGGGACGAGCCTGCGCCCGGCAACGACGCGGACCGTCGAAACGACCGGCGGAAAATTCCTGACCTCGCGCGGCCTGGTCCGGATCCTCCTGGTGTTCGCGAGCTTCCCCGACGATCTCACCCCTCACCCGTACTGGCCGCCTCACCAGCCCCCCGCCGGTATGTCGGACTTCCTCGACCCCGACACCACCACCGGATCGGCGGGTCCGCACAACCTGACCCACTATTTCCACCAGATGTCACTCGGCGCCCTGCACGTCGTCGGCGACGTCCTCTGGGTCGAGTCGGCCCGCTCCCAGGAAGAGTACCGCAACGGGGCCTACGGGCGTGCGAACACCGACCTCCTCAAGGAACGGGTGGACTCGCTCGTGGATCTCTCCCGGTTCGACGCCTGGAGCTCCCCCTCGCCGTACGAGCAGAGACAAACCCCGGACAGCATCGTGGACATGATCGTGATGGTCTGGCGCACGCGGATGTTCGAGTACCTGGGCGAGGCGTCCCTGGGGTACAAGCCCGCGTTCGTGCTGGATGGGAAACGGATCGAGATGGGTTTCCCGGAGCGGCTGGACTATCCCCGGGGATCGGGAGTGACCTGCGAGTACCCGTACGACGACTCCCCGCAAGAGGCCATGCGGACCATGGCTCACGAGCTGGGGCACTGGCTCCTCGGTGCCGCACACCCGTACAACAGCTTCACCGACTACGGAAAACACGAGTACTGGGGGATGCTCTGCACGAGCCGGCAGGTCTCTTCGTGCGCGAACGCTTACGAACGGGAGCGCCTCGGTTGGATCGCCGTCCCGGAACTCCTCCCCGGTTCCACCGCCACTCTTGCGGACTTCCTGCTCACCGGCGACGCGCGGAAGTATCATCCTCCGGAAGGGGAGGAGGGAGAGTACTTCTACCTCGAGAACCATCAGCGCCTTTCCCCTTTCGATGATGTTTCGCTGGAGCCACAGGACCGCGGCCTCTGGGTGCTCCATCAGAACGGACCGTACCAGGAGCTGGACAACCTGAAGATCCGGGCCTCGGACGGCGATTGGGTCTGGACCAGCCCCGGCACTACGGGCGCCTGTTTCGGACAGACATTGCCGGTGTTCGCCCGCGGTCTTCCCGCAGTGGGGACGGGGAGCTCTCACAGGGATATGCTTTCGACGTCCAGCAGCGCCGTGGAATGGATGTTCGTCCGTCGCGGGGAGGGGGGCACACCGCAGTGCGGGAGGTTCTTCGCCGGCGAAGGATTCCGGGGATCCTTCGGCCCGGATTCAACGCCGCTCTTCTCGCCGTACACGAACCCTTCCAGCGCAACATGGGCGAACGGCCCCACGGCGTTCACCATCGAAACCGTCTCTGACTCGGGAGGCAGGCTCACCGTACGTTCGCACCTCTCCCCGCTGGATGCCCCTCCCGCGCGGAGGTATCTTGGAATGGATCCTGCCGTGCAGCCCGTTGCGGGAAAGGCGGCACTCGCCTGGGGTGCCCAATGGCCGGGCTCCCAGCCCCTCGAACTGGACATCGCCGCATCGGAACTGCAGCAACGGCTCGGCCCGAACGGGAGCTGGATCACCGTCTACGAGGGGTCGGCGACCAGCTGGACCGACCTGAGCCTTCCGTATGACTCCGGCGGAACCTCTCAGGTCTCCTTCCGCGTCCGCGTCCTCGACACCCAGCACCTCGTCTCTCCCTGGTCCAACCCTCTGGTGCTGAAGACCAAAGAGCCCGTGGCGATCCGGCAACATGCGCCCTGGACGGTTCCATGGGAGTCCGGACTCGAACCGGCATTTCCGAATCCCTTCAACGGGATCTCGAATATCGGATTCCGGATATCGGGATCGGCGAAGGTGACGCTTCAGGTGTTCGACCTCCTGGGTCGTGACCTGCGCACACTCTCCGACGGGATGTACGCTCCGGGGAGATACGCTGCCACGTGGGACGGCAGGGACGCCCGCGGTTCGATGGCTGCGAGCGGCGTCTACGTCGTTCGACTCCAGGCCGGGGACCGTGTCTTCACCCGGAAGATCATCTACACCCGCTGAGTCCTGCTCCCCCCTTGCATTTCCTCTCCTTTCTCGTAGATTGCACGCATCGTTTGCCGGCAGGTACGATCTCAGGACGGGATCGTGCCCCGTTCTCCCGGGGGAGATCCCGATGACCCGAATCTATCTCGATCACGCCGCCACCACGCCGCTGGACGCGCGCGTCCTGGACGCGATGTTGCCCTACCTGGTGGGGTTCTGGGGCAATCCTTCCTCGGTCCACTGGTACGGCCGGACGGCGAAGCAGGCGCTGGAGCAGGCCAGAGCTACCATCGCCTCCGCGATCGGCGCCGAGCCGTCAGAGATCACGTTCATGAGCGGTGGGACGGAAGCCGATACCGCCGCCATCCGCGGGGTTGTCGCGGCTTCGAGAGCGACCGCCAGGACCGCATTGGTCACCACGGCCGCGGAACACCATGCTGTTCTCGATACCGCGGAGAGTCTGGGGGCGGAAGGCTTCACGGTCCACATCCTTCCGGTGGATGAGCATGCGGCGGTGGATCTCGATTCCCTGGCCTCGGCCGTCGGGGAGGACACCGCGCTCGTCTCCGTCATGCATGCCAACAACGAGGTGGGGACCCTTTCTCCGATGGGGGAGGTGGTCTCGCTTGCGCATGCGCGCGGCGCACTGGTACATACTGACGCGGTGCAGAGCCTCGGGAAGGTGCCGCTGGACGTGCACGCCCTCGGCGTGGATCTCGCCACCGTCACCGCGCACAAGCTCTACGGTCCGAAGGGGATCGGAGCGCTCTATGTACGGAAGGGTGTGACCCTGGAACCGCTCCTGCGTGGAGGGGGGCAGGAGGGGGGGCGAAGGGCGGGAACGGAAACCGTGGCTCTGGCGGTGGGGTTCGCCCGTGCGGTGGAGATCGCCATTGAAGCGATGGAGCGCGAACGCGCGCGCCTCTCACGCATGCGCGACGAGCTCGAGAGACGTCTGCAGGCCGACTTCCCGGCGCTCCTGGTGAATGGCCATCCGCAGGAGCGGCTGCCGCACATCCTGAGCGTCTCCTTTGACAGCGCGTCGCTCCCCCTCGAAGGGGACATGCTCGTCCCCGCCATCGACCTGCAGGGGTTGTCCGTTTCGAGCGGCTCCGCGTGCACGTCGGGCAGCACCAAGCCCTCGCATGTGCTGCTGGCGATGGGAAGGGATGAGGAGACCGCGAAGGCGACGCTCCGGTTTTCTCTGGGCACCGGGAACCTTGACGGGGATGTGGTCCTGGCCTCCGAGGTGGTCAGGCGTGTGGTGGCCTCCGCCGGTCGTGCGGCAGGGCCCGCTATCGATCGCCCCTGACGCGGCCTGAGGCTCCGGTACCGCCCTGAAGCGGCCGTCCACTCCCTCAGCGCCAGGCCGTACCTGACCCCCCGTTCACTCACCAGCAGCTCCGTGTTCCCCAGCTTTTCCATGACCCTCCGGAGGATCAACGCCCCTGCCGTGATGATATCGGCCCGTCCCTCGAGAACTGCCGACAGCCGGCCGATCTCCGTCGAAGGGATGGCCATGAGTCGAGTCGAAAGCTCCACCACCGCCTGCAACGGGAGCCGGTAGCCGCTAATGGCTGCAAGATCGAATTCCCTGCGTCCCTGGTGAAGTAAGGCGAGGGACGTGGCCGTCCCGGCCACACCGATCAACGTGGACCCCGAAGACTCCAGCGCCGCCAGTGGCTTCAGGCCTTCATCGATCGCCCGGACGCATTCCTCCAGCTGGGCCGGCGTCGGCGGATCGTCGCGCAGGATCCGTTCCGTGAGCCTCACCGCGCCGATATCCACGCTCACCCGGCCGGTGACCGAAGTCTCGTTGCCCACGGTGACTTCGGTGCTTCCCCCGCCGATGTCCACAACGGCCGCTCGCCGAACTCCGGGGAACCCGCTGATCGCACCACGGTAGGTCCAGAGGGCTTCGTCTTCTCCGGAAAGGACCTCGATGGAGAAGCCCACGGTGTTCCTGATGAAATCGATGAACTCGCCGCGGTTGGCCGCATCGCGCACGGCGCTGGTGGCGCAGACGGCCGTCGCGTCGACCGGGAAGTTCTTTATGAGGCCGCGATACTCGTCCAGCACCTGTGCAACGCGCCGCATCGCGTCCGGAGAAAGGCGTCGCAGAGCGTCCACCCCCTTGCCAAGCCTGGGGACCCGTTGTTCGTACAGCAGGGGAGTGATGGCGCCGTCGTCAGCGATGCTGGCGACGAGCAGGAGGACGGTGTTTGTGCCGATGTCGATGGACGCGACGATCATGCGGATGCGCCGGCAGGGTGTCCGGCATCCGTTGTGCCCGCCAGGGCGATCCATTCGTTCTCGCCAAGTTCTTCCAGCGGGCGGATGCCGGAGGCGGCCAGGGCATCCCGCATCTCGGTCCGGTCTCCGGTGAGCAGTCCGGACAGAAGCAGGATCCCGCCTGGAGACAGCAGACGGAGCATCCCCGGGAGGAGTTCGAGCAGGACGTTTCGCTGAATGTTGGCGATCACCATGTCGAACGGGCGCTCGGCTGGAGCAGGAAGCTCCCCGCTGTGCACGACGACCTTCCCGCCGACGTCGTTGAGAGCGATGTTCTCGCGGGCATTCTCGAAGGACCACTCGTCGATGTCCGTCCCCTCCGCTGATGCCGCGCCGAGTTTCACCGCCGCGATGGCCAGGATGCCGGTCCCTGTTCCCACGTCCAGGACCCGCATACCCGGACGAAGATGGCGTTCCATCAGCCGGAGCACCAGCCTGGTGGTCTCGTGGTACCCGGTGCCGAACGACATCTTCGGGTCGATGACAATGACCGTCTCTCCAGGAGCGGGATCGTACCGGTGCCACGTGGGCCTGATGACGATCTGTTCCGTGGCATGGATCGGCCGGATCGTCTTCTCCCATGCCTCGTTCCAGTTCTGGTCCTCCAGACGCGTGACGCCGATCTGCGGCGAACCCTCAGCGCTCGGGCGAACGACGAGCCTGATCGTGGCGAAGACCTCCTCCTGGAATGGAGGGGACCAGCGATCGGCCTGCACGTAGCCCTTGAGCGTCCCTTCTTCCTGCCAGAAGCCTTCGAATCCCAGCTGGGAGAGAAGCGCGACGAGGTGGTCGGCGGTATCGCCGCCGGTGGCGATCGAGACCTCGACGAAGGGCATGGTTACGGCCTGAGGTTGCCGATGATCGCACTCAGCACCTTCCCCACCGCCCCGAGACTCTCGGCGCTGCAATGTTCGGGGGTGTCCTGGTGGGTGTGCCAGTAGCGGTTGGTCTCGTCCGGGTAGTTGAAATCGATCAGATCGATGGTCTTGATGCCGGCCCGGTTGAGCGGGATATGGTCGTCGTAGATCTCTTCCCCGACTTCCGGGATGAACTGATGCACGTTGAGCTGCTGGGCGGTCTTCCAGACCATGTCCACCACGTCCGGTGCGAAGCGGAGCGAGTTCTTTTCCTGCGGGATCTCCAGCGAAGCGTCGCCCACCATGTCGAGAAGGATGCCGAACCGCGGCACGTAGTCGGCCGGTTTGGATCGCGCGAAGTACTGTGAACCCAGCAGATACCGTGGAAGGTCCCCTTCCTCCCGTAGTCTTCGCCGTCGAACAGGACGATGTCGACCCCGATCGCGGGAGGGGACTGTTTGAGCTGGGCGGCGATCTCCAGCAGGACGGCGACGCCGCTGGCCCCGTCGTTCGCTCCGGGGATGGGTTTCTGCCGTTTCTCGGGGTCCTCGTCGCGCTCCGCGCGGGGGCGGGTGTCCCAGTGGGCGCAGAGCAGGATCCGCTGGCGCAGGGAGGGCTTGAACGACGCGATGATGTTCGTGAGCTGGAGCTGTTCGCCGTCGTATCCCGCCTCGGCGAACTGCTGCAGCCGGACCGACTCGGCGGATCGGCGGAGAGTGTTCACCAGGTATTCGAGGCAGCGGCGGTGTCCCTCGGAGTTCGGCGCGCGGGGTCCGAAGGCCACCTGGGCCTTGAGATACCCGAAGGCCCGGTTGGCATCGAACCGCGGGGAAGCGGGTGCGGACGGTGTTGGCTGCATGGTCTCTTTTCCCTGGTCTCCCGGGGTCTCCCGAGAACACCCGGTCACCAGCAGACAGGCGACAAGAACACTGAGGAGGTTCTGCATGGGCTGAAACCTACGTATTTCGTGCTGGAAATGCAAAGCCGAGCCCCGCAACCTTTCGGGAGCTGCGGACGTCTAAACGGTAGAGATCGATCCGTTCCCCGGACAATGGCCCGCCCCGCGCGGGCACCCGTATCCACGATCCAGACCGAGGAGACACCATGGTACACCTGCTGACACGACGCATCCTCACCGTACTCCTGCTGTGCGCCGCTGTGGTCGCGTTCGGCGGCCAGAAGTTCGAAAAGAAGTTCGACGTCAAGTCGGGCGGCATGCTCAAGATCAACACCGACGTCGGCGAGGTGAAGATCGCCGGGGGGACCTCCGGCGCCGTCACGGTCCTTGCGGAGATCGAGGGGCGTGATGCCGACGAGTTCGAGGTCAGCGCGGTCCAGACCGGGAACGACGTCGAGGTCACCGGCAAAGCCAAGCGCGACGGCTTCTGGAACAACTTCCGTGCGGAGGTCAAGTTCACGGTGACGGTCCCGTCCGAGTACAACATCGCGGTCCATACTTCGGGCGGTGGGATCGAGGTGAAGGCGGTCAAAGGACAGGTCCGGATGGAGACCTCCGGTGGCGGGATCGCCGTGCTCGACGTCGCCGGGAATGTCGACGGGGAGACCTCTGGGGGGTCGATCAAGGCGGAGAATGTGAGCGGGACGGTTAAGCTGGAGACTTCCGGTGGAAGCATCAGGGGGGAGGGGCTTGACGGCGACGTGAACGTGGAAACCTCCGGCGGCAGCATCAAGCTGGGGGACGTGAAGGGAAAGGTTCACGCTGAGACCTCCGGTGGCGGGATCGCCGTGGCGGTCACGGGTCCCAACAAGGGGATCAGCGTGGAAACCTCCGGCGGCGGGATCGATCTTTCGATCGGAAAGAGCGTGGGGGCGGAGATCGATGCGGCGACGAGTGGTGGGGACGTGGACTGCGATCTTCCGATCACGGTGAAGGGAAAGATCAGCGGATCGAAGATCAAGGGAACGGTGAACGGCGGCGGTCCTCTCATCTACGCCCGTACGTCCGGCGGAGGCATCCGCATCCGCGCAAAGGAGTAAGAACGACGCCGGCCCGCCCCGGCATCACCCGGGGCGGGCTGTCGACCGGTCCTTCCTGTTGCCCCCCCTCAACTCACCACTGGTCACGTCGCAGGCCGGCGAGGTACGCCCCGATCCGGTCCTGGACCGCGCGATAGGCGCGGGAGCTTTCCGCGAAGTTCTGCATCATGATCGAGAAGGCCAGCATCTCGCCGTCGGCGGTCGTCACGTAGCCTGAGAGCGCCGTCACGGCACTCAGCGTTCCGGTCTTGGCACGCAGATTCGCTTCCGCGCGTGTTCCCCGCATGCGCCGGCCGATGGTCCCGTCCACCCCCGCGATCGGCAGTGTGTGGTGGAACGAGGCGAAGTGCGCCGAATCCCTCTGGATGGCCGTCAGGAGCCGGATCACCGCATCGGGGCAGGTGAGGTTGTAGCGGGAGAGGCCGGAGCCGTCGGCGACCGAGATCCCGGAGGTGTCGATGCCGATGCCGGAGACGTAGCGGTGGACAACATGGATGCCGTTCTCGGCGCTCCCCGGCGTCCCCACGAGCTCTGCGCCGAGGATCTTGAGGAACGTCTCCGCGCCGAGATTATCGCTCACCTTCTCCACGAACGTCAGGGCGGAGTCGAGCCGGTGGGTGTAGCGCAGGACTTCCGTGCCTCCTGCAGGGGTGTTTTCGACGGTCACTCCGGTGACCGGGATCCCCCGGCGGACCAGGGCCTCCCCCAGGACCGTCACGTAATAGAGCTCCGGTTTCCACACGCTGAGGTCCTCGACCGCGGTCCTTCCTTTCAGGGGGATCTCCCCCTCCACGGTGATGGTGTTCGAACGTTCGCGCCACTTTCTGGTGATCCGGAGCGGGAGCGGGGTGGAATCCAGAACGGTCCGGGCCCGGACCTGAAGCCCGACATAGGCGGTGGGGGGGAGAGCGATCACGCGTACGCTATCACCGGCGCGGAGGCCGGTGAAACCCTGACCTGAACGGTGTTGTTGTTCAGAATGAGGGGGGAGAGGAACATGCTGTAGGAGTCCGGCTCCCCGTCCCAGGCCCACCCGCTCCCCCAGTACTCATTGTCGAAGTACGAAAGGTCCCCCACGACCGTCCAGTAGCGCCTCGACGGAAGCTGCGGAGCGAGCAGGCCGGCAATGGAGTCGAGGTCCCGTGTGTAGATGATCGGGTCGCCCTGGCCGCGGACGCGGATGATCCCGGCGGCGGTGTCGAGCGTAACAATGGTGTTGAGCGCGAACGAGGGGCCGAGCAGGGCATGTGGCGGTCGCACCCGTGAACAGCTTCTGATTCGAGGCCGGATTGAAGAGCATGGTCGAATTCAGGTCGTAGAGCGTCGAGCCCGTCCTGAGGGAAACGATCTTGATCCCGACGTTGGACGGGGGGAAGAGCGAATCGGGGATAAAACCGTCGATCGCGCTCTTCAGTGCCGGGTATGGTGAGCGGCTCAATGCTGCCGCGAAATGCGGCGGGCGTGTCAGATCCATGGTCGAAGGGGCGCAGCCGGCAAGCAGCAGGCCGGCGGCAAGGAAAACGAGTACAAGGCGCATCTGGATCCTCCGGAGTGATATGGGGCAAAAAATACGGAAATTTCGCGAGAAATGGCAATTTGATTGACTCGGCCGTTATCCCTATATTGAATGGTTCTGCAGGTCTTCTTCCGGGGTCGGTTGACCTCGTGAAGGGGGCGGAGGCGCATCACTGATCCACGCATAACGTACGGCCCAGCATGTTCGAGCTATTGAAGAAGATCTTCCCGAGCAAACACGTGAAGGACGTCAGGGCGTTGCAGCCGCTCGTGGAGGAGATCAACGGCCATTTCCAGCAGTACCAGGAGCTCTCCGAAGAGCAGCTGAAGGGGAAGACCGCCGAGTTCCGCGCACGGATCCAGGAGGCGATCAAGGAAACGGAAGCCGAGATCGCGGAGCTCAAGACCCAGTTGCAGAACGAGGAACTCGAAGGTCCCCCCCGGGAGAAGGTTCTTGAGGACCTGGCGGAGGTGGAAAAGGAACGGGACGAGGCGACCCGCGAAGTGCTTGACGAGATCCTTCCGGAGGCGTTTGCGGTGGTCAAAGAGGCCTGCCGGCGGCTTATGGGTCATCGTTTCGACCTGCTCGGCAATCCCTCCGTGTGGGACATGGTGCCGTTCGACGTCCAGCTGATCGGCGGCATGGTGCTCCACCACGGGAAGATCTCCGAAATGGCCACCGGCGAAGGGAAGACGCTGGTCGCCACCATGCCCGTCTACCTGAATGCGCTCCCCGGCCGGGGGGTACACCTGGTGACGGTGAACGACTATCTCGCGAAGCGCGACAGCGTGTGGATGGGACAGGTCTACGAGTACCTCGGCCTGACGGTCGGATGCATCCAGAATCAGATGGACTCGTTCCAGAGGAGGCGCGAGTACGCCTGCGACATCACGTACGGGACGAACAACGAATTCGGGTTCGACTACCTGCGGGACAACATGGTCGTCGACAAGCAGGACCTGGTCCAGCGGGAACATTACTACGCGATCGTCGACGAGGTGGACTCCGTCCTGATCGACGAGGCGCGGACGCCGTTGATCATCAGCGGTCCGACCAAGAGCGAAGACCACAAGTTCAACGAGATGAAGCCCTCGGTGGAGCGCATCGTGAGCGCCCAGCGGAATCTCGTGACGAAGATGGTCGCGGAAGCGGAAAAGCTGCTCCAGGAAGGGAAGAGTGAGGAGGCCGGGCGTGCTGCTCTTGCGCGCCACACGGGGACTTCCCAAGCATCCGCGGCTGCTGAAGGTCACCTCGGAACCCTCGAGCAAGAAGCTGATCCAGGACACCGAGATGGAGTACATGCGCGACCAGTCGCGGCGCATGCACGAGATCGACGACGACCTGTACTACGCCATCGACGAAAAGAACCACCAGATCAACCTCACCGAGAAGGGGCGCGATTACGTGACCCCGATCGTGGGTGACAGGGATTTCTTCGTGCTGCCGGACCTCGGGACCGAGTTCGCCGCGCTCGAGAACGACGCAACGTTGTCCGCCGCCGCCCGGCAACAGCGCAAGGATGAACTGAACCTGCTGTACGCCGAGCGGAGCGACCGGATCCATACCGTCGCCCAGCTGCTCCGGGCCTATTCGCTCTACGAGAAGGACGACGAATACGTCGTGACCGATGACGGCAAGGTGCAGATCGTCGACGAATTCACGGGACGCCTGCTTCCCGGCCGCCGGTATTCCGACGGGCTCCACCAGGCGATCGAGGCGAAAGAGGGGGTGAAGGTCGAGCGGGACATGCAGACGCTGGCGACCATCACGCTGCAGAACTACTTCCGCCTGTACAAGAAGCTGGCCGGGATGACCGGGACCGCGGAGACCGAGGCCGGCGAGTTCTTCGATATCTACAAGCTGGACGTGGTGGTGATCCCGACGAACCGTCCGATGGTCCGGGAAGACCGGCACGATCTCATCTACAAGACGAAGCGGGAGAAGTACAACGCCGTGGTCGAGGAGATCGAGAACATGCGCGCCGCGCAGCGCCCGGTCCTGGTCGGTACCACCAGCGTCGAGGTGTCGGAGACCATCAGCCGGATGCTGAAGCGCAAGAATGTCGCCCACAACGTCCTGAACGCCAAGCATCACCAGCGGGAGGCGGAGATCGTCTCGAACGCCGGCCTGCCGGGCGCGATCACGATCGCCACGAACATGGCCGGCCGCGGAACCGACATCAAGCTCGGGCCCGGCGTCCGGGAGGCGCAGGGGCTGCACATCATCGGCACTGAGCGGCACGAGGCCCGGCGGATCGACCGGCAGCTGCGCGGCCGCGCCGGCCGCCAGGGGGACCCGGGTTCCTCGCAGTTCTTCCTCTCGCTGGAAGACGACCTGATGCGGCTCTTCGGCAGCGACCGGATCGCGTCGATCATGGAGCGGATGGGGCTGAAGGAAGGGGAGGTCATCCAGCATCCGATGATCACCCGATCGGTCGAACGGGCCCAGCGGAAGGTGGAGGAGAACAACTTCGGCATCCGCAAGCGACTGCTGGAGTACGACAACGTGATGAACCAGCAGCGCGAGGTGGTCTACGCGCGCCGCCGCCGCGCCCTGGTCAGCGACCGGATCAAGGACGAATCCTGGACTGGTGGAGGAGTTCGCCCAGAAGATCGTGGACAAATACTACGAGGATGGCGAGATCGCGGGGATGCGGGACGAGCTCCGGTCGCAGCTGCTGGTGGATTTCCAGATCGATGCCGCAGCGCTTTCAGGACATCGGACCCGACGGCGTCCGGCAGGAGATCGTCACCGCGGCGACGGAGTTCTACCGGCGGAAGGAAGAGAAGCTCGGGCGCGAGATCATGGCCCGGATCGAGAAGATGGTCGCCCTGCAGGTGATCGACGAAAGCTGGAAGGACCATCTGCGTGAGATGGACGATCTGAAGGAGGGGATCCACCTCCGGGCGTACGGGCAGAAGGACCCCCTCGTGGAATACAAGACCGAAGCCTTCCGGATGTTCATGGAGCTGGTGGACCTGATGGACGCGGAGATCGTCACCACCGTGTTCCGGCTCTTCCCGGCCCCCACGCAGGAGCTTCCGCTGCGGCGGTCCGCAGCGTCCGCAGCAGATGCACCTGAGCCACGATTCCGCCGCCGGCATGGGTTTCCAGGCGAACCGTGAGCCGGTGCCGGGTGCCGCGGGGGACCCCGCCCACGCCGGCAAGGTCCGGCCCGTCCAGGTGGGAGACAAGGTGGGCCGCAACGACCCCTGCCCGTGCGGCAGCGGAAAGAAATACAAGCAATGTCACGGGCGATGACATGAAAAAGATCGAAGCGATCATCCGGCCTTTCCGGATCGACGACGTGCGTGAAGCCCTCGCCGAGATCGGCGTCAAGGGAATGACGCTCACCGAGGTCAAGGGATACGGACGGCAGAAGGGCCACACCGAGCTGTATCGCGGCTCGGAATACCAGATCGATTTCCTGCCGAAGATCAAGGTCGAGGTGGTGGTGTCCGACGCCGCGGCCGACAAAGTGGTGGACGCGATCATCAAGGCCGCGAAAACCGGACAGGTGGGCGACGGCAAGATCTTCGTGTACGAGGTCGAAGACGCCGTCCGCGTGCGCACGGGAGAGTCGGGTGAGGATGCCCTCTAGCGAGAGCAACGAGACGGCGGCGGACCGGGATATTCCGCGCGGGCTACGTGACGCTCATCGGCGATCCGAACGTCGGCAAGTCGACCCTGATGAACGCCTTCCTGGGGCAGAAGATCTCCATCGTCAGCGACAAGCCCCAGACCACGCGCCACAGGATCCTCGGCATCCACTCGGGCGAATCGCATCAGATGGTCTTCCTCGACACCCCGGGGATCATCACGCCCCGGCTACCTCCTCCAGGAAATGATGATGCGGTTCGCCTCCGCGGCGATCGCGGACGCCGACATCCTGCTCTTCATGATGGACGCCGAGCACCCGGCCATGGGGGAAGATCTGGCCCATGCGGAGGCGTTCAACCGCCTTGCCGGTCTCCAGAAACCGGTGCACCTCGTCATCAACAAGGTCGACCTGGTCGACAAGTCGACCCTGCTCCCCGTCATCGATTTCTACTCACACGCCTTCCCGTTCAAAGAGATCTTCCCCGTTTCCGCGCTGAAGGGGGACGGGACCGCCGGCCTGCTGCAGGCCGTGATCAGAGATCTGCCGGTCCATCCGCCGTACTACCCGCTCGACATCGTGAGCGAACAGTCGGAGCGCTTCTTCGTGGCGGAGATCATCCGGGAGAAGATCTTCCTCCGGACCCAGGAAGAGATCCCCTACTCCACCACGGTCGACATCCTCGAGTTCAAGGAACGCGAGCGCGGCAAGTGGTTCATCAGCGCCGACATCTACGTGGAACGGGAGTCGCAGAAGGGGATCCTGATCGGCAAGCAGGGTGCCAAGCTGAAGGACATCGGGCGGCTGGCCCGGCAGGAGATCGAGGGATTCCTCCAGCACCCGGTGTTCCTGGAACTGCACGTCAAGGTGCGCGAGGGGTGGAGGGGCGATGACCTGTGGCTGCAACGCCTGGGGTATGGGGACACCAAGCCCCGCACCTGAACGGTCCCCATGAATGCCGAGCGCACGAAGGTCTGGGTGGCGTTCACCGTGGTCAGCACGGTGTGGGGCTCCACGTGGCTGGCGATCAAACTGGGACTGCAGTCCGTCCCCCCGTTCCTCGCCGCCGGCGTCCGCTTCGCCATCGCCTCTGCTCTCCTCTACATCATCATACGCCTCCGCGGTTATCCCCTGCCGTTCGGACCGGTCCCCAGGAAGATCTATGCCGCCCTGGGGGTCCTCTCCTTCGGGATACCATTCGCCCTGTCGTACTGGGGCCAGCAGTTCCTGCCCAGCGCCCTCGGAAGCATCCTGTTCGCCGCCTACCCCTTCTGGGTGGCGTTGTTTCAGTTCTTCATGCTCGAGGGGGAACGCCCCGATGCCTGGAAGATCGCCGGCATCGCGTTGGGATTCGCGGGGGTTGCCGTGATCTTCTGGGGTGACGCCCTCGTGGCCGATCCCAGAGTGCTGATCGGGATGTTGTGCATCGTGATCAGCACGATCCTGCAGGCCTACGTGCTTCTCCTGATCAAGCGGGAGGCTCAGGGGATCAACACGGTGTCGATGAACTTCGTCGGGATGCTGATCGGCATGGTGATGCTCCTGGGATTGAGCCTGGCTTTCGAGTCGGACAGGACGGTGGAGTGGACCGCCACGGCGATCGGTTCGGTGGCCTACCTGAGTGTGGTCGGCTCGGTGCTCACGTTCGTCAGCTATTACTGGCTGCTGAAACGGGTCGACGCCGTGTATCTTTCGCTGACGAGCTTCATCAATCCCATCATCGCCGTGCTCCTGGGCGCCGCGGTCCTGAACGAACGCCTCGAACCCGCGGTCTACGGCGGTTCGATCCTTGTGCTGGCGGGGATCCTGCTGGCGAATGCGAAGGCCTTCTATGCGCGGTTACGCCCTACTGCTTGAGATCGGGCTGCTTGCCTGCATGACGGTGTGCGCCCACGACGGATTCTCCCAGGGGCGAGTGCCCGGGGGTGCCCGGAAGGTACCGGGGATCGGCTCCGTGCGCACAGCGGAATCCCTTGCGGGTCCGGCGGTCGACGTCCTCAATTACGATCTTGCCCTCGGCCTCGGGATGAACGACGGCTCCCTCGCCGGTAAGGTCTCGATCCTCCTGCGGACCCTCTCCGGGTCGGTAGAACTGCATGCGGCCGCACTCCAGATCGATTCGGTCACGATGAACGGACGCCCGGCCGCCTGGGATTCGGCCGGGACCGAGATGATCCGCCTGGATCCCGGGGGAGCGCACGCACCGGGAGAAACGCTCAGCGTCGATCTCTGGTACCGGCGTCTTCCGGGGATCCGCCGTCCCTCCTGGCGGGAAGGGTACTACTGGTTTTCCGCCGATTCCCTTCACGGCCTGCCCGCCACGGTGGGGTACACCATGTCCGAGCCATCGGACGCCCGGTTCTGGGTGCCGTGCAACGACCAGCCCTGGGACAAGGCCACCGCGGACCTTTCGATCACCGTTCCTGACGGCGTGGTTGCGGCATCGAACGGCCGCCTCATCGAACGGAGGCCGAACGGCAACGGGACCACGACCTGGCACTGGCGCGAAGCGCACCAGATCGCGCCGTACCTGCTGTGCGTTACCGCATCGGCGTTCACCGTGTCGTCCCTGCCGTTCGTCCGCGCGGCGGGGGACACGATCCCGCTTCAGTACTACGCCTGGAGGGAAGACTCGGCCTCCTGCGCAGCGTTCCTTCCCACCGTCAGGGCAATGATGGAGATGCTTTCGTCACGGTTCGGTCCCTACCCGTTCGACAAATACGGGATGACCGTGGTGGTCCCGTTCGCGTTCGGCGGCATGGAGCACCAAACGCTGACGACGATGCACCGCGCCCTGAAGACCGACACCGCGGTGGTGGTCCACGAGTTGGCGCACCAGTGGTGGGGGGACCTGGTCACCTGCGGGGCATGGGAAGACATCTGGCTGAACGAAGGGTTCGCGAGCTACTGGTGAAGCCCTCTGGGAGGAATCCCGGGGAGGGCCCGCGCGGCTCAACGCCTACCTGAACACCGCGTTCAACGACTTCCACAACGCATCGTGGGAAGGAGCCATCTACGCGCCGGAATCCCAGGGCTTCGACCTGTTCTGCAGCGCGGTCTACAGCAAAGCCGCATGGGTGCTGCACACGCTGCGAGGCGTCGTGGGGGACTCGGCTCTTCTTCCGGAGTCTCCTGGCCTACCGGGACCGGTACGCGGAACGAAACGCGACCACCGACCAGTTCCGGCCGTGGTGGACTCGGTATCGGGCCGCGATACCCGACGGTTCTTCCAGCAATGGATCCGCGGACGAGGCTGGCCGGAGTATTCCTGCAGATGGAGCTGGCGCGCGGACACGCTTCGCGTGACCATCGCCCAGGAACAACAGGCGGATTTCTGGCCGGTGTTCGTCATGCCGGTCCAGCTCCGCGTCTCCTCCGCCCGGGGCGACACGATCCTGACCGTGTCTGACAGCCTGCGGACCCAGGCGTTCGTCGTCCCGCTCGATCGGGCGCCGGACTCGCTGTCTTCGATCCATTCAACAGGATCCTCAAACGCATGACAGGACCCGTGCTGGGCGTCCGGGTGGATCCGGTTGCCCGCAGCTTCGTCCTCGACCAGAACTTCCCGAACCCGTTCAATCCGGTCACGGTGATCCGCTACGCCATTCCCTCGGCCGGCCGGGTGAGGCTCGCCGTGCACGACCTCCTGGGACGCGAGGTGGCGGTGCTGCTGGACGGGGAGCAGGAGCCGGGACGTATTCCACTTCCTTCGACGGAGCGGGGCTGGCCACCGGCGTCTACGTCTACCGGCTGTCGGCCGGCGGCAGCTTCTTGAGCCGGAAGATGATCCTCTTGCGCTGAACGGGCGGACCATTCCCCGATGCAGACGACTCCCATACAGATCGCCCTCCACGACAGCACCCAGCAGGAGAAGCTGGATACGCTCCCGACCGGTCCCGGCGTCTACCAGCACAAGGACGCCGAGGGGAAGGTCCTCTACGTCGGGAAGGCGAAGAACCTCCGATCCAGGGTCCGGCAGTATTTCCAGCGTTCGCGATCGCCCGGCGCGCGGATCGAACAGATGCTGTCGAAGGCGACGGACCTGGAGATCATCGTGACGGATTCCGAGGTCGAGGCCCTGATCCTCGAAGCGAACCTGATCAAGAAGCTGAAGCCGCGCTACAACGTCAGTCTCAAGGACGACAAGAGCTATCCGTACATCGTCATCACCCATGAGCCGTTTCCGCGGGTCTTCGTGACGCGGAGATCCGCCGGGACGGCTCCCGCTATTTCGGGCCGTACACCGATGTCAAGAACGTCCGCGCGGCGCTGAAGGCGGTCCGCGACATCTTCATGATCCGCAGCTGCAACTACTTCTTCGACGAGGAGTCGATCGCGAAACGCAAAGTGAAGGTCTGCCTCGACTATCACATCAAGAAATGCGGCGGGCCGTGCGAAGGGCTGGTCACCCGGGAGCGGTACGGCGCGATGATCGACGAGGTCGCGGCGGTGCTGGAGGGAAAGACCGACGCGCTGACCCGCCGGCTGGAGGCGGAGATGCAGGACTCTCTGCCGGGCTGAAATTCGAGGAGGCCGCCGCCGTCCGCGACAGGATCCGAGGGCTGAGGGCGTACAGCGAGAAGCAGAAGGTGGCCGGACGTTGAGGAGGTGGACCGTGACATCTTCGCTTTCGCGGCGGATGGCGACGATGCCTGCGGGGTCATGTTCAAGCTCCGCGAGGGGAAGATGGTCGGCCGGCAGCACTACTACATGGGCAACGTGGACCGGAAGGACCGAGGGAGAGGTCGTGGAGACCCTGCTCCAGCATTACTATCTGGAGGCGGAGTTCGTGCCGCCGGAGATCCTCCTCCCGCGGTGCTCCCGAGGACGACGCCGCGGTCGACGCAATGGCTGTCCGGCGAAGCGGGGGAGCCGGTCACGCTCGCATTCCCGAGGAGGGGGAAGACGGGACGCTGGTCCGCCTCTCTCAGAACAACGCGCGGTTCCTGCTCGACGAACTGAAGATGCAGCAGCTGAAGCGGGCCGGCGGCACCCGCTATCCGGTGCAGGCGCTGCAGAAGGACCTCCGGCTGAACGCTCCGCCGCGGAGGATCGAGTGCTTCGACATCTCGAACATCCAGGGGACCGACACCGTGGCCTCGATGGTGGTCTTCGTGGACGGGAAGCCGAAGAAGAGCGAATACCGGAAATTCAAGGTCGCTTCGGTCGACGGGCCGGACGACTTCGCCAGCATGCGCGAGGTGGTGCAGCGCCGCTACCGGCGCCTGGTCGAGGAGCAGGGCGCCTGCCCGACCTGATCATCGTGGACGGCGGGAAGGGGCAGCTCTCGAGCGCCGTCGAGCGTGCTGGCGGAGCTGGGGGCGACCGGACAGCCGATCATCGGACTGGCCAAACGGCTCGAGGAGGTCTTCGTGCCGGGCGAGCGGAGCCGCTCCTGCTCCCCAAGGCCTCCGCCGGGCTCCAGCTGCTCCAGAGGATCCGGGACGAGGCGCACCGGTTCGCCATCACCTACCACCGGTCCCTCCGCTCGAAGCGTACGCTGCGATCCGAGCTGGACCTGATCGAGGGGGTCGGGGAGGACGCGCGCACGGGAACTGCTGGAGGCCTTCGGGTCGGTCCAGGGGGTCAAGTTCGCCACCCTGGAACAGCTCGCGGAAGTGGTGGGAGAGAGGACGGCCCAGAAGATCAAGGAGCACTTCGCCGACGCGGACGACGCAGGTGCCCGGGAATCCGAGCCGGGGCCGGCGACAGTCGCCTGAGCCGGCAAACATCGGCAGAGGCCCCGTGCAATAGTCGCAGGTTTTTTGCAGATTAGAGAGAACGATGGCTGCAGCAGCGGGTGTGCGGAGGAAGCTTCAGGAACGAGGGATATCACCGCCCGCGGCGGCCTGAAGGAGGCCATGAAGGATGACTGAACAACTGGTGCTGGATCTTCTGGTGTCGCTTGGCGTGGTGCGGATCGGCCGCGACGAGATCTCGCGAAAATACCTGGTCCACTTCATCCGGGAGGGGAACGCGGAGGTCTCGACGGTCACGGACTACAAGCACGAACACCAGGAGGCGATCGCCGAGCTCGAGGAGGAGAAGCAGGAGGTCCAGCAGAACCGTTTTACGACCCCGCTCTCCGGCGAGATCGGCATGGGTGCCACCGCTCCCATGCGGGTGCAGTACTGGAAGAAGGACGAGCAGCTCACACCGGAAGAGCAACAGGAAAAGGAGCGCCGCCTTGCGCAGATCAGCAAGGAGCTGCAATTCCGCCGCCGCGTCATCGACGCGATGAACTACCTCCAGGTGCACTATCACGAGGTCGCGCACAAACTCGTGCCGGCCGCGGGGGCAGCAGGGGTGCGAAGCGCCACCGGCGCCAAGGAGATCTGGAACAAGGGGCTGAAACCCGCGGCCCTCTTCTGTCTGAAGCAATTCCCGGAGGCCGTGCGGCAGGGGAGAACGGAGCTGGACGTCTGCCGGGAGTTCCTCGCCCGTTACGAATTCGCGGGTGAGTCGCAGCACACGGCCGAGCAGCTGCTCAATGCCGCGGTCCAGATCCGATTGCTGGACCGGGTGGACTGAACCTGCCGCCGTTCCCCTTCCCCGACGCGCGGTCCCGGGGGTGTGTGGTGTGAACGCGCCTTTCGTCGTCTGCAACCATCGGAGGTTCCATGAAACGTTTCCGCTACGTTGTTGCCGCTGCGGTTTTCGCCGTCGTTGCGACGGTTCTTCTGATGTTCCGCACCGGGGCCGCGCAAGCCCAGCCGGACACGCGCGATTCCGAAGAGTACCGGGTGGAACTCGTCCAGAACGACCAGTACATGGTCCAGAAGGGGCTGAACTCGATGGCGAGGCAGGGTTTCTACTACGTCTCGTCGATCCACCGCAACGACGGCAAGGTTCTTCTCGTGTTCCGCAAATACGCACGATAGCCTCGCTCCGCGTGGCAGAAAGACGATGGTGATCACGTGAGTGAACGAACGCTGGTGCTCGGGGCGGACGGGGGCGGCACGAAGACGCTGGGGATCCTGGCCGACGACCTCAGGCGTGGAGATCGCGAGGAAACAGGTCGGTCCCGGGAACCCGAATGTCGCCGGGTGTGGAAGGCGCGGCGGCGAACATCGTCGACCTCCTTGCGGGATGTTGCGAGGCGGCGGGATGTTCCACCGCCGACCTTGGGGCTGTGGTCCTGGGCCTGGCCGGGGCCGGCAGCAGACCCATCCGCGAAAAACTCTCCGGACCGGATCCGCGAGACGTTCCTCACACGGGAGATCCCCGAGCCGGCGATCTTCATCGAGACCGACGCGCGGATCGCTCTGGAAGGCGCTTTCGGGGGACGTCCCGGCGCCATCGTCATCGCCGGAACCGGCTCCGTAGTGCTGGGGAAGAACGCCGACGGGACGACCAGGATGATCGGAGGATGGGGACGGACGCTCGGCGACGAAGGGAGCGGGTTCTTCATGGGTGCCGAGACCGTCAAGAGGATCGCGCGGGAAATGGACGGCCGGTCGCCGGCCAGCAGGCTCCGGGCGCTGGCGGAAGAACGGTTCGGCTGGAAGTCCCGGGAGGCCCTCATTACGGCCGTCTATCAGGACAAGTTCGAGATCCCGTCTCTCGCGCCCCTCGTCATGGAGGCGGCCGCCGGAGGCGACGAGGCAGTCCGTCGAGATCCTGCAGAAGGGGGCGGCGCTGCTGGCTGAACAGGTGGCGGTCTTCGCGGCCACGCAGCCTCCCGACCGCCCGGTGGGCATCGTGTTCATCGGTGGGCTGATCTCCGGGGAAACGGTCTACGCCGGGCTGTTCGCCGACGAGCTTCGACGGTCGATACCCCGGGTGGACATCCGCCCTCCACAGCTTCCCCCGGCCCAGGGTGCCGTCCTCATGGCCATCGACCACTTGCCCAGGAGATAATGCGTTGAGATCCGCAGTCACGTTGCCGCTCGTTCTGCTCGCACTCGCCGTCAGTTCCTGTACCGCCCCCCGTCAGGTCGTGGCCCCACCTTCAACGCCGCACGCCGTCATCATGGGAGGACAGCATCCTCGCGACGCTGACCCTGGAGCAGAAGGTGGGCCAGATGCTGACGGTCGGCGCGTTCGGGCATTACGTGAGCGACCAGACCGACGAGTACGCACGCCTCGCGCGCTTCGTGCAGGAGGTCGGCGTGGGAGGGGTGATCCTCTGGCAGAGCGACGTGTATGAGTCCGCCTACCGGCTCAACTCGCTCCAGCGACTGGCAAAGGTCCCCCTGCTGGTCGGGGCGGACCTGGAGCGGGGACTGGCGATGCGCATTCGCCGCGGCACTTCGTTCCCGGACGCGATGGCCATCGGCGCCACTCGCGAGCCGCTGTATGCCTACGAGGCCGGGCGGGCCATCGCCGAAGAGGCCCGGGTGCTGGGGATCCACCAGAACTACGCTCCGGTCGCCGACATCAATACCAACGCCGCCAATCCGGTCATCAATACGAGAGCCTTCAGCGACGACGTCCGCCTGGTGGAAGCGATGACGAGCGCCTTCGTCAGGGGAAGCCTCGATGGTGGAGTGATCCCGACCGTGAAACATTTCCCGGGTCACGGAGACACGGGAACCGACTCCCACCTCGAGCTGCCGGTCCTCGGCTACCCGCGCGCGCGGCTCGACAGCGTGGAGCTTCTCCCGTTCCGTTCGGCGATCCGGGAGCCGGGCGTCTCGGTCATGGTCGGGCACATCGCCGTCCCTGCAGTCGACCCGGAAAGCCCGCGTGCCGCGACCCTTTCGCCTCCGATCGTGACAGGGCTGCTCCGGAACGAGATGGGGTTCGGCGGACTGGTCGTCAGCGATGCGATGGAGATGCGGGCGGTGACCCGCGACCACAGCTCTGCGAGTATGGCGGTGGAGGGGGTCAAAGCGGGGCTGGATATGCTCCTGATGGTCCCTGATGTCGAGGCGGCGCACGCTGCGCTGGTGGCGGCGGTCCGCAGCGGCGAGTTGACCGAAGCGAGGATCGACGCATCCGTGCGCAGGATCCTCGCAGCCAAGAAGGGAGTGGGGCTCGACCGAGGCCGAATGATGGATCCCGAACGGATCAGCCGTACGGTCGGAACACGGGAGCATGCGCTGTTGGCGCAGGAGATCGCCGTGAACGCCATGACCCTGCTCCGCGCGGAGAACGGCATCCTTCCCCTGACAGACCGGCACCGGCTGGCTTCGATCGTCATCAGCGATTCCGATGACAGCCGCATAGACGTCCACCGGCCCTCGTATCCCTGGCCGAATGAACCCCCGGGGCGCTATTTCAACCTGCTGCTCAGGAAATTTGCCGATCGAGTGGATACCTACCGACTTACTCCGGACGCCGACGAAGACGAATTCCGCCGAGCCTTCGATGCGGCCCGGCACGCGGACGTGACCGTGCTGCCGGTGTTCGTGAAGGTCCGTACCTCTTCGGGCCGGATCACCATCCCCCAGAACATCCTTCCTTTTCTCACGCAGCTCGAGCAGATCCGGAGTACGCACGATCGTGGTCGTTTTCGGCACGCCGTATATCGTCACCGCGATGCCGAAGGCCAAAGCGATCCTCTGTGCCTATGGCGACTCGGAGCCGCTGACCGAGGCGGCGGTGAACGTGCTGTTCGGCCGCCGGTCGGCTACGGGAACACTGCCGGTGACCATCCCCGGTGTGTTCCCGATCGGCAGCGGGATCGTTCCCGGACCGGATCGCCTCGTTCGCGACGAGGAATCCCTGTCCCGGAGGGGACGTTTCACCCGGGTGGATTCGCTCCTGGAAGCGGCGATCCGGGATACCGCCTTCCCGGCGGCCCAGGTGGTGGTCGCCCAGAACGGAAAGATCCTCTACCGCCGATCGCTGGGACACTACTCATACGCTCCCGAGGCGCAGTCGATCGACGACGGGACGATGTTCGACATGGCCTCGGTCACGAAGGTGCTGGCGACGACCACCGCGGCGATGAAGCTGGTCGATGAAGGGAAGATCGGACTGGACGATCCGGTGGGGAGAACCATCCCCCAATTCGCCGAGGGAGAGAAGTCCGCGATCACGATCCGGCATCTGCTCACCCACCGCTCGGGTCTCCCGCCGTTCAGACGGTTCTTCCTATTCTGCCGGAATGCCGAAGAGGCGCTCGATTCGGCGTTCGCCACCCCGCTGGTGGCCCGGCCGGGGGACACCACGATCTACAGCGACATCGGCATGATCACGATGGGAAAGGTGATCGAAAGGGTCACGGGTCAGTCGCTGGCCGACTATGTGCGGCAGGTCTTCTACGAGCCCCTGGGGATGACCAGCACAATGTTCACTCCGCCCCGGGCCTTGCTCGGCCGGATCGCCCCGACCGAGATCGACACGATCTGGCGCAAGAGGTTGGTCCGCGGGGAGGTGCACGACGAGAACGCCGCACTGCTGGGAGGGGTCTCCGGGCACGCCGGGCTTTTCTCCACCGCATCGGACGCGGCCGTGCTGCTGCAGATGGTGCTGAACAAGGGGACGTATGCGGGAAGACGGTATGTCAGCGACCGGACGGTCGTGGAATTCACGCGGAGCCAGCAGCCCTTCGGTGACCGACATCTCGGATGGGATTCCCGCTCTCCGCGGGGGTCCTCCGCAGGCAGCCTGTTCTCGCTCTCGTCCTTCGGTCACACCGGATTCACGGGGACATCGGTCTGGGTGGACCCGGAGAGAAAACTGCTGGTGGTGTTCCTGACGAACCGTGTGCACCCCACACGGGCGAACCAGAAGATCGCCCGTGTGAGGCCCGCGCTCCATGACGCCGTTGTGGAGGCTCTGGAAGGGAACGGGGCGAGGCAGGGGAATGCCATCGCCCCGGGGAACTGATCAGCGTACTTCGAGTTTGTCCTTGTCCGGCAGTGCCGGGAACGGGGCATGCGGCTCCTTCTGGTACCAGAAGGCCATCGAGGCGATGTCGTCCTGCATGGGGAGGTACCGGCCGCCCGAACGCCATCCGAGCGCCTGAATGGTCACCTTCAGGTCCTGTTCGAACCGGATCGGATCCATGATGTGCCATCGGTAGAGTCCGAACCGCTGCTGCGAACTGTACAGCCCGTCCGGGCGGATCACCTGCGCGAGTCCCGAATACGGGGTCGAGAACTCCTGGTATTGCTTCGTCTTCTGATTCTCGAAGTTGTATGACCCGCAGAAGTAGTCCTCCGTTCCCGTCCCGCAGATCGTCGGGAACTCCCTGTCGCCGTCCATGAAGAACTTGATCTCCCCTTCCCCCCACCACCCGGTGTTGTTGACCCCCCAGGCGAGGTAGGTGCCGACGTAGTGGCCCCATCCCTTCACGCCGTCGAGGATGGTATAGACCTGCTTGTACGGAAGCGGGTTCATCCGGCGGAACTGGGCGTGCAGGAATGCGGCGTCGGCGGGGACGTCGGTCAGAACGTAGTTGATCTGGTAGTACAGCGTCATGTCCTCTTCCGCGATGTTCTCCACGGTGATCTTGAAGGACTTGCGGAACGGCATCTCCCAGTAGCAGTTGAACGCGCTCCCCGGATTCACGCAGACGGGGAGCGAGGAGATCTGTGCGTACTGTCCCCAGCCGCAGGCGAAGAAGTCGCCGACGGGCGCCTCGATCGACGGGGTCTCCTCGCCGTCCCAGTAGAACCTCAGGATCGCATAGCGCCAGTGGCCGGTGGGGGTCATCCAGATCTGCTGGATCGCTCCTTCGCCTTTGACCTCGGCGAGGACGAACGTGGTCTTCGACTTGATGCGGACCGAAGGGGAAACCTTCCAGCCCTGGCCGAGGTCGCTGGAGGCCTCCTTGCCGGTCCCCTCGGTGGCCATGCCGGCCTTGCCCTTTTCCCCGGTGAAGTTCTCCGGGCTGATGGAACGGGTCTTGGCCTTCGAGAGACGGGAGAGATTCCCGAGGGTGAGGCCGAGTCCATCGAAGCCGGATTGCGCGTGTCCCAGATCGGTCATGCTGCCTCCGATAAGCAGTGCAACGAGAACGACACAAACGTGTTCGCATCGATGCCTCCATCGTGATGGGAGTGGACGCTGTTTCTTCACACGACCCCGCAGAAGTGCACCTTCAGACCGAGTTCTTTCATGGCGGCGGCCTTGACGAGCATGCCCCTGCGCGCCGACCGCTTGTCCGGGACATAGACGACCTGGATGTGGTTCGCCTTGTGGCGGGCCATCATCTGGTCGCGCGATAACGCCTTTCAGTACCGCGTGCATGATCGGCCACTGCGCGGGTGGTTTGATCTCCAGCGGTCCTCGGTCTCCTCCTGCGGGCAGCTGGACGACCTCGCCGAGTCCCGATGTCGCAGTGGAGCTGCCGTCCTCGACAAAGACGCGGCTCCAGACGATGTGGCCGGGTTTGCTGATCCCTTTGACCGATCCGCCGCCCAGCCGGAAGTACATGGGAGGCTGGCGCTCGCTGACCGTCCCCGCGTAGCCGTCAACGAAATGGGCGGGCGGGGCGGCGCCGGAAATCTCCAGGACCCAGACGAAGCCATCCAGTGCCGTTCCTGCGATATGGCGGCCCCAGCGGACATCGTGCAGCGTGTTTTCGGGGGGATAGCCCAGCTCGCGCCAGAGGCGGTACGTCACGAGCGCGTCGAGGCCGGCGCATTCGTCCACTTCGTTGAAGTGCGGCAGGGCCTCGCCGGCGAACAGTTCCCGTCCCGTGCCTTCGTGACGCACGGGCGGACGTTCGACGTTGTTCAGGATTCCCTCGGCGAGGTCGGATGCCGGGGCGAGGTCCTTCAGTCCCTGCTGGTACTGGATGCCGATCGTCGCGCAGCCGAATTCGTCCGCGATGCGGACCGCCGCGATGTACATCTTGCACTGCTGCAGCACCTGGCCCTCGGTGAGTTCCGTGGCTTCGTCGGCGCCGGAAGTGAAAGCGCATCCCGCGTCCGCGCAGCCAGTCGAGCACATCGCCGCGCTCCGCGATCGGTGACGGTGAGCATCCTGGCGTACAGGGTGGACTGGCTGAGCCGCTCCTTGAAGACGCCCGCCGCATGGAGGAGTTCGTCGGGGATGATCGCGTTGTACATCCCCATACATCCCTCATCGAAGATCCCCATGATCGCCTTCTGAGAGCGGAACCGCTCGGCGAATCGGATCCCCTGCCGGGCGACCGCGCCGGGGATCACCACCTTCTTGTACGGCGTGACGTGCGACGAGATCGTGCCGGATCTTGCCCCGCTTCATCCACTCGCTGCAAGACCCTGGAGGAAGAAGTCGTCGGTGAAGTCCTCGCTCCAGAGCGAGCTGAACGGGACGCCGGCCTTGGTCAGAGAGGCGTTCAGGTTCAGCATCCCGACCAGTCCGGGCCAGGTGCCGCTCCAGTTGGCGACCGTGAGGATGGGGCCCTTGTGCGTGAGCAGTCCGGGGAGCACATGATGCGTGTACTGCCAGACCGCCTCGGCAACGATCAGCGGTGCGTCGGGAGGGATGGTCCGGAACACCTCCATGCCGTACTTCTGACTGTCGATGAAGCCGTGACCTTTCGCCGCATCGAAGGGGTGGGCGCGCCGGATGGTGCCGCCGAGGCTTTGCACGGCGCGCGGTCAGGAGTTTCTCCATGGCGGCCTGTGCGTCTTCACAGTTGTGATTTGCGGCCGGACGGAGGTCGCCGCTGGCGACGAGGTAGATGGTTTTCATGTGCGGTCCTTTTGCGGGAATGGTCCGCCCGCGGCGGGTGTGCGCCGGGGCGGAAGCCGTTCTGGGGTTGGAATGGCTGAAACATACGACAATCCCTCCCGAAACTCAACGCTTTCCTTGAACTTTCCGGCTGGAGTCTCTACATTGGTGAGGTTCCCCCTGCCGCCACGGAGACACGTCATGACATCCCGGTCCGTCCGCCGTCCCCTTCGCGTCATCAACAGCGTGGCGCCGATCCGCATTGTCGACAACGGAGGCTGGACCGACACCTGGTTCGCCGGGCACGGGAAGATCTTCAATATCGGCGTCTATCCGTACGCCGAGGTGCAGATCGAGGTGTTCCCTCGTGGGAAAGACCCGGAGCGGGTCCTCGTGCAGGCGGAGAACTATGGTGACCGCTACCGCGTCGCTCCGGGCAAACGCTCCTGGTCCAAGCATCCCCTGCTGGAAGCGGCGATCCAGTACATGAAGGTCCCGAAGGACATTTCGGTCGAGGTCAGTATCTTCTCGGAAGCCCCGGCGGGCGCGTCGACCGGCACTTCCGCCGCGGTCTCGGTGGCCCTGATCGGAGCTCTGGACCTTCTGACGCCGGGCCGCATGACCCCGCACGAGGTGGCGTACGCCGCCCACCACATCGAAATGAACATGCTCGGGTTCCAGTGCGGCATCCAGGACCAGCTCTGCTCGGCATATGGCGGGATCAACTACATCGAGATGACCGGATTTCCCCATGCGACGGTGTCGCAGATCCAGGTGCCGAATTCGATCTGGTGGGAACTGGAGCGGCGCCTGCTCCTGATCTTCCTGGGGCGTTCCCACAGTTCCTCCGACGTCCATCGGAAGGTCATCGCGGAGCTCGAGCACGCGGGTCCGGAGAACCGGAAGATCGCCGATCTCCGGAAGACGGCGGAACGGTCGCGGGACGCGATCTACGCCGGCGATTTCCAGGCATTCGGCAGGGCCATGATCGACAATACGGAAGCCCAGGCGCGGCTGCATCCTGATCTCGTCAGCGCGGACGCGAAGAAGATCATCAGGATCGCCAAAGAGCACGGCGCGATGGGGTGGAAAGTGAACGGCGCCGGCGGGGAGGGGGGATCACTGTCGATCCTGTGCGGTCATCTCTCGCAGCAGAAGAGAAAACTGGTCAAGGCCCTGGAATCCGCAGATCCGCTCTTCAAGAACATTCCTATCTACCTGAGCCGCTACGGGCTACGGACCTGGGAGGGCCGGGTTGAGGTGCGCCATATGAAGGGGCGTTCCTGACCCCATTTCCGTGGTCTGTTGAGCCCTTGGCCAGATCCGCACATCTGGCCAATATTCCGCAATTCCTCTCCCATCCTTTTTCACCACCTGCCCGATTCGTTGTGGGATAGGCACCTCCGGACACCTCCGGTCTGGCACCAAGATTGAACTTCCAAGGGGACGGGATCCAGGCACCCGGATGCTTTTTTTGCGGTATCAGCGTTGCCAGTGCGGCCACGGGCGGTTGACCCGGAGCAGGCCATGTCCACTCATGTCGGGGGAAGGAATGCTATCATCTGCGGAGGTGCACAACCGGCCGGCGTCAGCGATCGCTGACCTGGAATCCTATGTCGCTTCGCATCCGGGCAACGCCGCCGCGCATTTCCGGCTGGGCCAGGTCTACCACGAGGCGCGTGACCGGCAATCTGCCCTCAAGCATTTCGTCGAGGCGGCGGATCTCGACCCGCAGAACCTGAGCTTTCGCAAGATGCTGGCCGACTTCCAGTACGTCGAGCTCAGTGACCTCGAATCGGCGATCACGAACTACGTGCGGATCCTCGATCAGGATCCGCGCAATGTCGAAAACCTGACCATCCTGGGGAACATCTCGCTGTCGATGAGCAGGTTCGCGGAAGCTCGCACCTTCTTCTCCACCGTGGCCCGCCTCGAGCCCTGGAACGTTGAGGTACAGAAGATCCTCGAGGCCATCGCCCGCAAGCAGGCCGGCGGATCGCCGGCGCCAACGTATCAGTCCGCAAGGGAGCTTGCGGAGTGCGGCCGGACCGCCGACGCCATCCGCGCGCTGGAGTCGATCGTCAGCGCAGATCCGCGCCACTACCTCGCGCACAACGACCTGGGGGTTCTGTACGGATCTCAAGGGAACGCGGATCTCGCCCTCGGACACGCCCTCGCGGCGGTGCAGGGGGAACCGGACAACATCGTCGCGCGCAAGAATCTCGGGGACCTGTATCAGTCGGTGCTGCAGCAGCCCGAAGAGGCGATGCGGCAGTATCTGGAAGTCCTCCGGAGAGCTCCGACCGACATCGAGACGCTGCTCGCGATCGGTTCGGTCTGCGTGGGGCTCGATCGGACCGAAGAGGCGCGGTCGTTCTTCTCGATCGTGCTTTCCCATCAGCCGGGGCACGAGCTGGCACGGGAGATGCTCGGGCGGCTCGAGCCCGTTCCGGGGCCGGAACTGCACGCCGACGGACTGCCGGAGATGTTCGGCGATCCGCAGATCGACCGCATCCTCCGGGAGAAGGAGAAGTATGCGAGGGAATATTTCTCCGACGTCCTGAGGCAGGAGCCGGGGAACCGATCCGCGAGGCGCGGGCTCGACGGGCTTGTGGCGGAGGGACCCAGCGATCTCCGCGGACGTGGAAGCGCGGTATGCGGAGGCGGCGCGATCCGTGGCGCGCGGAGATGTCGCCACCGCCATGCGCCTCCTGGAGGAGATCCTCAAGGAGGATCCGTCGTTCGCGGCGGCGCACAATGATCTTGCCGTGCTCGCCGCCGACGCGGGTGACGCTCGCGGGGCGCGAGAGCACTATGAACGGGCGGTCGCGCTGGCGCCGGACAATCTGATATTCCGGAAGAACATGGCCGACCTCTGCTTCGTCAGGCTGGGCGAGGCGGAGGAGGCGCTCCGTCTCTACGTAAGCATTCTCGAAAAGACCCCGCGCGACGCAGAGACATTGCTGTCGGTCGGGATCCTCTGCGCGGAGAACGGGCAGGTCGACGATGCCCGCGCGTTCCTGAACGCCGCGCTGGCCGCCGAGCCGGGAACGAGCCTGTCCGGGCGGCGCTGCGCACGCTCGAGACCGCATGACGAATACCGATCACACACGGGCCGATGGCATGACGTCGCCGCTGGGGACCGCCGCCGCCCCCAGGGATGGCGACCGGCGGATGCGGATCCTCATGACGATGTTCGGATGGACCGAAAGCGGCGGCGGGACGACGTTCCCCAGGGCGTTTGCGAAACGGCTGGCACGGCACGGTCATACGGTGAGTGTGTTCTCCGCCGCCGGACGGCACAGTGCCACGGAAGAACCGTATTTCCTCGAGTCTTCAGAGGACGATGGGGTCACGGTGTTCAGCCTTTTCAACCGCCCCACAACGTTCCTGGACCAGGAGGATCCCGATCGCGAGGTCGAAGATCCCCGCGCAGTCGCCGTATTCTGTAAGGTTCTCCGGTCCGTGAAGCCGGACCTGGTCCACCTGCACAACCTGCTGGGCCTTTCGTTCGGGATCGCCGCAGCAGCAAAGGCGGCCGGCGTCCCGGTCCTCTATACGCCCCACAACTACCACGTGATCGATCCGACGCTATACATGATCGGGGGTGATCTTGTGCCGTGGAAGGGGGTGGACCTGGTGCAGAACTCCGTGCTTCCGCGCCTGCGACCGGATCTCGTTCCGGCCTACACGCGCCGCATGGCCGCAGCACGGGCGATGCTCCATCGCGACGTGGACTGCATCCTTGCCGGATCCCGGCGTGTGCGTGACCTGCTCGTCGAATTCGGCGCGCCTCCGGAACGCACACTGGTGGTCCATCTGGTCCACGAGACCACCGAAACCATCGTCCGCAAGAAACGAGTGCGCCGCGCTGCACGTGTCCCCGTCCGGTTCGGCTACCTCGGAGGGGTGATGCCTCACAAGGGCGTGCACCTCATCGCCGCTGCGGCACAGACCCTGCCGGTGGGCGCGGCGACCTTTGCGATCCACGGGTTCGTGACGGACGACTATCGGCGGACCCTTGAGGCTCTGGACCGCAACCACCTGCTCACCCTTGCGGGGCCGTACTCGGCCATCGACCTTCCGCACATCGCGAGCGACGTCGACGTCATGATCCTGCCAAGCCTCTGGGATGATCTGGGGCCCATCACGGCCACAGAAGCCCTGGCCATGGGCACGCCGGTGATCGCGCCCGGGATAGGTGGATTCCCGGACTTCATCCGAGACGGATGGAACGGCAGGATCTTCCCTCCGGGCGACCGCACGGCGCTCGAGGACATCTTGCGGGAGATCGTCTCCGATCCGTCGATGGTTGAACGGTGGGCTGCGAATGCCACGCTCCCTGCATCGTTCGAAGACCACGTGAGGTATGTCGAATCGCTCTATGCGGCGTTGCTGAAAGGAGCCACCCCAAACGTGAGAGACGGAAATTTCCTGCTCTTCCCCGATACGCAACACCCGGACTCTGACGCAGCCAGAAGACCTTCGCTCGGGGCAATGAACCGCAATAGATTCGATGGCAGGATCCAGGGGGGATTCTCCAACAACGAAGCGACCGGGACGCTGCCCGATCCGCTCCCTTCACCCCTCTACCTCAACGTCGGGTGCGGGGAAGATACACGGAGAGGGTTCGTGAATATCGACCTGTTCAGCGACGATCCGTCGGTCGTGAGGATGGATATCCGGCGATTGGCACTGCCCGACAACAGCGTTGACGGCCTTGTCGCGCACGACGTGCTGGAGCATTTCTCGCACCGGGAGATCGACGCGGTGCTGCGGGAATGGGGGCGCGTGCTGAAACCGGGCGCGGAGTTCATGATACGCTGCCCCTCGCTTGCGCTCCAGTGCAAGGCGTACCTGAACGGCGTCTGGGACGCCGATGTCGCTTCATACATGATCTTCGGCGGACAGACGAATCCCGGAGACTACCACTGCACCGGATTCGACAGGGTCTCGATCGCCCGTCATCTTCAGGCTTCGGGACTACGTGTTGCTTCGGTCCAGGAAGAAGATACGCCGCAGGACAGTGGCTTCATCAACCTCAATATGACCGTGAAGGGTAGGAAGTCGACGATTCAGGCTGCCGACACGGACACGTCGGCGGGTGGCAGCATCCGCGCAAAACCCATCCACGTCGTCTGGCAGGGCGAACAATTCGCTCCGCATTCCCTTGCGCTGGTCAACAGGGAGCTGTGTCTCCGCCTCGCGGAGAAGTCAGGTATTGAGCTGCGGCTGGAGGGAACCGGCAAGACGCCGGGAACGGCTGACGGCCGCCTGGCCCCGCTGCGAGAACGGTCCGGACGCCGATCGTCGGGGACACCCGACGTCCACGTGCGGCATTTGTGGCCTGCGAACCTCGAACCTCCCCCGGCCGGTCACTGGGTGGTGATCCAGCCCTGGGAGTTTGGAAGCCTCCCGCGCAAGTGGGTAGAGGCGTTTCGCGATGCCGTCGACGAATTCTGGGTGCCAAGCACCTTCGTCCGGGACTGCTACGTGCAGAGCGGGATAGCCGCGGACAGGGTGGTGGTGATCCCGAACGGGGTCGATGGTAACGCCTTCCGGCCCGGCGTGCCTCCCCTTACGCTCACCACCAGAAAGCGGTTCAAATTCCTGTTCGTGGGAGGGACGCTTTACCGAAAAGGGTTTGACCTCCTGCTGGAGGCCTACGGGAGGGCGTTCGGCACGGCGGATGACGTCTGCCTGATCGTGAAGGAGATGGGAGTCCCCGCGCTGTACCAACGTGCGATTGAGCGTACCCGCGATCTGATCAGGGATTTCATTGCTGATCCGTCCATCCGGCCATCGAGTACATCGACCGGACGCTGAGCGAGGAGGAGATGCCCGCCCTCTACGCGGCGGCGGACTGTCTCGTCCACCCGTACCGAGGCGAGGGTTTCGGGCTCCCCATTGCCGAGGCGATGGCTGCGGAGCTGCCGGTGATCGTCACCGGCGCGGGAGCGGCCACGGACTTCTGCTCGAAGGAGACCGCCTTCCTGCTTCCTGCCCGCAAGGGACGGCTCGCCGACCGGAGCATCGACGGCGTGGAGACCGTGGACTACCCGTGGCTCTTCGAGCCGAACGTTGACGAACTCGTCCGCCTGATGCAGTACGTCCGGACCCACAAGGGGGAAGCGAAGGAGAAAGCGCGCGCCGCCCGGCGGCATGTGCTCGCCGCATTGAGTTGGGAGAAGGCCGCCGAACGGGTCGTTTCGCGGCTTGAGGCCATACGGCAGACCCCCATCCGGAGGAGGTCGGGCCGGGCTGCGGGGGAGAAACAACGCGAGAACCGATGACCAAGAGCTCGAATCCACCGGACGCGCGAATACAGGCTGCACTCCGAAGAGCCGGGGAGCTGGAAGAGCAGGGAGCTTCGCGGAGGCAGAGGCTGTCTTTGCGACTCTTACCCGGACCTTCCCATCGAACCAGGCGGTTGCGCTGGCTCATACACGCTTCCTCCTGGGCACAAAACAGTTCGAGCAGGCGTCCCGGGTCATCACGGAAACGCCAATGCTCCTGAAGTCCGATCCTGCCTGGCTGGAACTCACGGCGGTATGTCTGGAAGGAACAGGCGAAGCGGAATCGGCGGAGGCCTGTGCGCTGAAGATCCTGGAGCGCTCGCCGCGGTCGGTCTGCGCGCTCACCCTCTGCGGCCGACTATCGATCCGCCGTGGTGACGCGGGAGAGGCGGAACGTCGCTTCCACGAAGCGATCAACGCGATCCGGCGGCTGGCGAGCCGCGCGCGCTGCTGGGAGCTCTCCTTCTCCAGCAGGGAAGGACTGAGGAAGGACTCTCCATGCTGGAATCGGGCTTTCAGCTCCTCCCGGGGAGCGGCGACATCCTCGTGACCATGGTGGAAGCCTTCCGGGGCGCAGGCCGCCTCTCGAAAGCAGCCGTTCTGGTCGAGCAGGCTGTCCGCGAGCACCCGCGCAACAAACGGCTTCGCTTCTTCCTCGCCGAGATCCTGGCGGGTCTGGAAAGGCCGGCGGAGTCGTTGCAGGTCGTGCTGGGCTGCCTCGCCGACTTCGGGTGGAGGACGAGGCCCTCGCGTTCGCGCTCAACCTCAGGCTTGCGATCGGTCCGATGTCGGTCCCGCCGGCGCTCCCGAAGGGGACCGCCGTGTCGGCCTGCCTGATCATCAGGAACGAAGAACAGTACCTGGCCCGCTGCCTCTGGAGCATCCTGCCCATCGTCCACGAGATCATCGTCGTGGACACGGGCTCCACGGATCGGTCGGAGGAGATCGCGGCAGCCTTTGGAGCGAAGATCTCCCGCGCACAATGGAACAACGACTTCTCCGAGGCACGGAACAGGTCGCTCGAGCCGGCCTCCGGAGATGGATCCTGGTGTTGGACGGGGACGAAGTGTTTTCGGCCGCAGACCACGATGCATTCCGGACTCTGATCGGCAGGGGTGGAAAGCGGACCGCATACTCGTTCGTCACGCGCAACTACCTGATCCCGATGAATGTCATCGGATGGACCGCCAACGACGGGAAGTATGCGGAAGAGGCCGGAAGCGGTTGGATCCCCAGCGAAAAGACCCGGCTGTTCCCCCGGAAGGAGGGGGTCCGTTTCGAGAATCCGGTCCACGAACTTGTGGAGCGGTCGCTGCAGGCGGCCGGCATCCGCGTTGCCCGGGCGGAGATCCCCGTCCATCACTACGGAAAGCTGGACGCGGCGAAGACCAAAGAGAAGGCAGAGGTGTACCTGGAGCTGGGGAGGAAGAAGCTCGCAGACGCCGGGACCGACGATATCAAGGCCATGTTCGAGCTGGCGTTTCAGGAGAACGACCTCGGGAACTACGAGGAGGCCCTCCGGCTCTATGGGCGGATCCGTGAACTGAACCCTTCCATCCCGAAGGTCCACTTCGCCATCGGGGCGAATCTTGGCACCCTCCGGCGGCATGAAGAAGCCGTGCCGGCACTGGAACGTTCCATCGCATTGGATCCGGATCTGAAGGAAGCGTACGTCCATCTGGCGTTGTCGCGACTCGCCCTCGGAGATCGTGAGGCGGCCCTCGCTGCCGCTGAAGGGCTGGCGGCGCTGAAGATCGACTATCCTCCCGGGGCGACGTTGCTGGCCGCCACCCGGTTCGTGAGCGGAGATACGGAGGGAGGGCGGATGGCCCTCCAGCCCCTGGAACAGCGTGGGGTCTCGTATCTGCAGTATTTTACCGAGTTCGCGCGACATCTGAGGTCGGAGGGAAAACCAGAGTTCGCGGCCAAGCTCCTCGAGCCGTTCGTTGCAGGAGAGGAGACCCCTCAAGACCTCGCGATGCTCCTTGTGGACTGTTACCGCGACATGGCGATGGCGACGAACGTCCATGAGCAGCACGCCTGAAGGAACGATGCACCCCGTCGATGGGCCCAGTAGCGCATGAAAAGAGGATGGTTGCGGGGTGTTATGCGTGTACCATGTGTGATCATTGGCCCAAGTCGTTGTCCGGTAACGGCTTGTCCTGCTCTAAAGAGGCGTCTCCCTTCCTAAAGTTTTCGCTTTCCCTGCCGATACAATTCACAGAGGGCATAAGCCAGGGCCCCAGAAGGGGTCCAAACTCAACCACAACACATCCTAGAAAGGATATCGTATGGCACTGACCGACATTTCCTTGACCTCAGGAATGAGGGCAAACCTGGTCAACCTCCAGTCGACCGTGAGTCTGTTGGAGCGGACCCAGTCCCGTCTGGCCTCCGGTAAGAAGGTCAACACGGCTCTGGACAATCCGACCAACTATTTCACGGCGCAGTCGCACCTGAACCGCGCGGCGGACCTCGATTCCCGCAAAGATGGTATGGGCGAGGCGATCCAGGCGGTGAAGGCTGCGGATGCCGGCATCAAGGGGATCCAGTCCCTGATCGAGTCGGCTCGTGGTCTTGCGCAGTCCGCGCTGTCTGCGAACGCGTCGGATCGCGCGTCGCTGTCCGCGCAGTTCGATGCCATCCGGGGCCAGATCGACCAGATGGCGTCTGATTCCGGTTATAAGGGCACGAACATGCTCGACAACGGCAGCCTCGATGTGATCTTCAACGAGGGCGCCACGGCGAAGCTGACCATTGCCGGATTCACGGCGAACGCGGCCGGCCTCGGCATCACCGCCTCGGTGGGCAGCTGGGCATCGACCACGGATATCCAGGCGTCGCTCGACAAACTGTCGACGGCCCTGAGCACTCTGCGGACGAAGTCCCAGACGCTGGCCTCGAACCTCAACGTGGTGCAGACCCGTTCCGATTTCACGACGGGGATGATCAACACGCTGACGACGGGTGCCAACAACCTGACCGCGGCTGATATGAACGAGGAAGGGGCGAACATGCTGATGCTGCAAACCCGCCAGACCCTGAGCACAACCGCTCTGAGTCTGTCGGCGCAGGCGGCGCAGTCCGTCCTGAAGTTGTTTTGAGGCGCAAGACGGGGAAGGCGGAGGAGATCCCTCCGCCGGTCCCGTAGCATCGCCGGAACACACGAAGGACGCTTCATACGGATCCGCTGTCCGGGAGACGATGAGCGAGTACCAGTGAACAGGACAGGTCGTCGGGGAGAGGGCGAGAGCCCTCTCCCTGACTCTCCTACAAGAGGTGAAGCATGGCCATGGAAATAGCACAGAACGGTCCGGTAGCGGGGAAACCCGCCGAGGCCGTCGGCACGCTTCCCTCCCGGGCGTCAAACCGGAAGGTCGGTAGATCGACCGCCGGGGAACGGTCCGAGAACCGGGCGACGATCGTCGCGATCCACCCGGAGCTCGGTCGGTTCGCCTCCGCGGACGACCGGTTGAACGCCATAGCAGCGAGCGCCAGGACGGCCGACAAGCGGGCGGCGGTGGTCAAAGAGGCGGTCAGCCGGATGCAGGAGTCGCTGGAAACGATCACGAAGAGTTATCCGCCGTTCCCACCCGGGAGCGAAGATCGTGTCAGAGCGCTGAAGAGCTACGCTGCGCTGCGCAAGCAGATCGCACAGCTGACGGTCCCGCCGGAAGAGGATGCGGCGGCGCCGAAAAACAGAATGCGGGCGGAGAACCTCAGTACCTTCACGTTCGTGCTGCAGTCGGACGGCCGGGTACGGACCGTCCCCCGCGAGGAATTGCACGTCGGGCCTTCCGGGCTGACGATCCCGGAGGTCCAGTACACCGCGACGGACGAGGAGATCCGGAAGGCGATCGGCGCGCTGGAGAAGACCGCAGCGGCGATCGACGCTCAGCGGGCCACAACGGCCGCCCGGGCCACGGCAGCTGCCGCATCAGAACTCGAGGATCGCAAAGGGCAGGTGCTGGGGTCTCCGGGGATCTCGGGTGACCACGCTCTCCACGAGCAGGCGGCACAGGCGATCAGTCAGCAGGTCAGGGAAGACCTGGGGGGTGTGGAGGCGGGACTGTTCCATACCCCGGAATTGCGGTATTCAATGGGCGGAGCGTAGTCATGGCACTGAAGTTGACCCTCAAAGCCGATGAACGGATCATTGCCGGTGGCGCGGTACTGCGGAATACCACCGGCAGATCCATCCAGGTCTCGGTGGAGAACGAGGTTCCGGTCCTGCGGGAGAAGGAGATCCTCAGTGAGGCGAAGGCTGTCACGCCCTGCAAGAGAGTGTACTTGACGGTCCAGTTGATGTATATTGACGAACAGAACCTCCCCCGCTATCAGAAGATCTACTGGGAGCTTGCGCGGGAGATCATCGAGGCGGCGCCGAGCACCGCTGCCGCATTCGAACGGATCAGTGCCGCCATGTACGCTCGAAAATACTACCAGGCGCTCAAGGAAGCACGGCGTCTGGTGTCCTATGAAGAAAAGGTGACCCTCAATGCACGCTCGTCAGGCTGACGTTTACGGAAAGGTCCAGCGGAACGCGATGACGGACCGCGAGGCCGAAGCGGCCGCACTCATGAAGGCGGCGGCGCTGCTGAAGCACTGCCAGTCCAACTGGGCGGCGGCGGACCGCGAGGCGGTGCTCGACAAGGCCCTGAAGTTCAACCAGCGGCTCTGGACATTCTTCCAGGTCGCGTTGACCGACCCGGAGAACCCTCTCCCACGGGCGATCAAGGAGAACGTCCTCAGCCTCAGCCTGTTCATCGACAAGCGGATCTTCGAGGTCATGGCGTATCCGTCGCCGGAGAAACTGGATATCCTGATCAACATCAACACCAACATCGCTGCGGGCCTCAAGGGCTCGGCGGCGTAGGAGATCGGACCATGGCAATCCGAGAGGTGACGGGCCAGGGGGCTCCGGTGGACCCTGTGAAGGGGAACAAGTCCGGAGCCCAGGCCAAAGGGAAGCAGGCCGTGAGATCGGGAACAGACCGCGTGCAGGTGTCGGAAGAAGCGCGCGCTCTTTTCGAGGCCGACCAGTCACGGCGGGTCGACGAGATCCGGAGGAAGATCCAGGACGGCTTCTACAACACGCGCGAGGTGACAGAGAAGGTCGCCGATGCCATTCTGAAGGAGATGAAGGACACGCCGGCGGAATGATGTTTCCCCGTTCCGCCGCGTGATCCTGCCCCTGACTCCACCGTCCTGCTCCCCCTGCCTCGTCGCGCAGTATTTCTCCTTGATGGTCAGTTGAAATTCGTCCCGGAATGGATTACCATGCTCCTGCGGCGGGACAATCCGTCCGCCCCTTCCCGCCACCAATGACCCGGACACTTCCCGACACGGCTTCCGCTGCGGAGGAACTGCGCAGGCGCAACCGCGAAGCCACCGCACTGTACGAGATCGGCCGTCAGATCGCGGCCAGTTTTGAGATCGAAACGATCCTGTCGCTGATCGTTCAGAATGCCCAGTGGTTGCTGGAAACCCATTTTGCCGGTGTCGCCCTCTTCGAAGGGGAATCCCATCAGCCGGCCTGGCGGGCGCGCTCGGGAGCGGACCGGGAATTGCTGGCATCTCTCGCAAAACAGGAGGTCCTCGCCCTGGTGATGGATGCCCGGGGACCGGTGCAGCGGGATCTGGGTCCGGCAGGCGGAGAACAGGGCCAGCACTTCGCGTCGGCTCTCGCGGTCCCGCTGGCCAGCAAAGGCAAGGTGCTCGGCGTGCTGGTCGCCGCACACCATTCCCCGAGGATCTACACCGCCGACGAAGAGCGGCTGCTGCTCAACGTGGCGGGACAGGCTGCAGTGGCCCTCGAGAACGTCCGGCTCTACCAGGTCACGCTCGATAGCGCCGAGCAGCTACGCGCTCTGACGCAGCGCCTCGCGACGGTGCAGGAAGAGGAACGGGCGAGGGTATCCCGCGAGCTGCACGACAGCGTGGGGCAGGCGTTGACAGCGATCCGGCTTCACCTCGCGCTCCTGCAGAAGGAAGCGGGCATACGCGGAGGGAGGCCCGGCGAGATCCTCGACGGGCTGTTCGCGCTGGCTGACGAGACGCTCGAGGAGATACGCCAGATGGCGTTCGAACTGCGTCCGGCCATTCTCGACGACGTCGGGCTTCCTGCAGCCGTGCGCATCTATGCCGAACGCTTTGCGAAACGTTCAGGGATCCGGGTGGATCTGGAATGTCCGCCGGAACTCGGGCTGCGCTCACCGGTGGCGGAAGCATCGCTGTTCCGGGTGATCCAGGAAGCGCTGACCAATGTGGCGAAACACGCGGGGGCCGGCAGCGTCCGCGTGACGATGGAGCGTACGCCGGAGGGGCTCGTCCTCGACGTCGCCGATGACGGCTGCGGTTTCGATCCCTCGGCTCGCGATGCGGGGGAGGTCCGCAGGGGGTTCGGGATCCTGAGCATGCGCGAACGGGTCGAAGCCATGGACGGCAGGTTCGCTCTCCGAAGCGCGGCCGGCCAGGGGACATGTCTACATGTGGAGGTGCCGCTAACGCCATGAAAAAAAACGCGATCACCGTCCTCGTGGCGGATGACCATACCATCGTCCGGCGGGGGTTGGTGTCCCTGCTCTCGCTCGGCGAGGGGATCCAGGTGATCGGGGAGGCCCCCGACGGCAGAGCCGCGGTGGATCTGACCTTGCAGAAGGACCCCGACGTGGTGCTGATGGACATCAGCATGCCGGTCCTGAACGGTCTTGAGGCCACGGCGAGGATCAAGAAACAGGCCCCCCATGTACGGGTGCTGATCCTCTCGGCCTACGACAACGACGAGTACATCACACAGGTCGTGCGCAGCGGCGCGAACGGATACCTGCTCAAGAACAGCTCCGCCGAAGAGCTCTACGCCGCGATCAGATCCGTCGCTTCGGGGCACGCGTTCTTCAGTCCGGCGGTCTCAAAGGTGATCGCCGACAGCTACGTCCGTGGATCGGCGCCAGAGTCGGAGCCGACACGGCCATCGGACTCCCGCCTCACGTCGCGGGAGCGGGAGATCCTCCAACTGGTCGCCGAAGGACACACGCACCAGGAGGTGGCTGATCAACTGCACATCAGTGTGCGCACTGTGGATACGCACTGCGGAAATATCATGAAGAAGCTGGATATCCATGACAGCGCCGGGCTGGTCACCTACGCGATCAAGAACGGCATCCTGATCCTCCCCAAATAGCCCCTGAGTCGCGCCAAAAACAGGCGATCTGCCTGAATTTCGCCCGAGTTCCCGGGAAATCCCCTCGAGTAGACCCTCAGATCCGCGTTCCCCGTCCGTTTTCGCGTAGGTAGTCGGCCCCCCGCGAAATACGCTCTTCTGCGTATTGCCCCCACTTGGCTAATATTGGTACATTGGTCGAAAATACGCGTAACCCATCTCTGTCACTATAGCGGTCCCAGACCATGGCACATCGATCCCCCAATCCCCGGCAGGACGCTGAACCAGGCGCCCCCACCCGGAACCCTGTTGTGGATGCTCTGCGGGTGCTGGTCGTGGACGACGTTCAGGAGAACCTCGAGTTGCTGGAGGACGTCCTGTCCGAGCATGGCTATGTTTCAACATGTGCACACAACGGCGTTGAGGCGCTGGACCTGCTTCAGCAGCAGGAGGTCCACCTGATCGTGGCGGACGCCATGATGCCGCGTATGGACGGATTCCAGCTCTGCAAAGAGGTGCGTGCGCGGTCGGCCTTCGGCAGGCTTCCCTTCATCATCTACACGGGGAACTATGTCGACAGCTCCGATCAGGAGTTCGCGCGCAGCATCGGGGTCGATCGCTACGTGGTCAAGTATGCGGGTCTGGGTGCGCTGGTGGATGCGGTGAACGAGCTCGCGGCGGAGACCTATGGCCGGCGGCCCGACGGGGCCACGGACGAGAAGGAACATATCGACGATCAGGCGTTCCTTGAGAAGCACCACGCCATCGTGATCAAGAAGCTCGAAGAGAAGATGGCGGAGCTGGAGATGTACGCAGAGACCCTGGTCCGCAAGAACAGGGAGATCCAGGCCTCCGAGGAGCGCTTCCGCGCGCTCTTCGACCACGCCAGCCTCCCGATCTTCGTCGTGGACCGGGAGCGTGGCAGAGTGCTGGACGCGAACCGCCAGGCGTGCTCGCTGATGGGCTATTCGCGGGACGAATTCCTGACCATGCCTTCCCTCCCGTTCTCCCCGAAGGACAAGTTCGGTGCGTCGATCCTCGAGACCAAGTCATTCCAGTCCGGCGAGGCCGAGATGGTCACCAAAGGGGGAGGGAGCATCCACGTCGACATCGGCGTGGGCCCGGTCACCCGCCCCCAAGACCAGCGGCTCCTCCTGTTCATTCGCGACATCACGCAGGAGAAGAGGATGCGGGACCAGCTGCTCCAGTACGAGAAGATGTCCATCATGGGACGTCTTGCAGCCGGGATCGCGCACGAGATCCGCAACCCGCTGTCGGCCGTCTCCCTGAATCTGCAATACCTGGCGCAGAAGCACAAGGGCGATGCCGAACTGTGCGAGGCGCTCCGCGACGCGCTCGAAGGGGCCAAACGGGTCGAGGTCGTCATCGAGAACACCCTCAGTCTGGCGCGGGTCACCCCGCCGGTTCTGGGATCCGAGAGGCTGAACACGCTGGTGGACCAGGTCTCCACGTTCGTCAAGATCTCGGTCCAGCAGAAGGACATTCACCTGGAGACCAGACTCGGGGAAGGGTTGCCGGACGTCACGGTGGACGCCAAGCAGGTCCAGCAGGTGATCCTGAACATCGTCCAGAACGCGATCGACGCTTCGCCGGAACGCGGCGTGGTGGAGCTGTCGACCCGTCTGGAGGAAGAGCCCGGCGAGGACGGTGAGCGGCGGCGCGTGGTGGTCGTAGCGGTCAGGGACCACGGCCATGGCATCTCGGTGGAAGACCGGAAGAGATTGTTCGAACATTTCTTTACGACGAAGCGGACGGGGACGGGACTCGGTCTCGCCCTGTCGCGCCAGATCATGGAACGCCACGGAGGCGAGATCCGGATCGAACCAGCGGACGGCGAGGGAACGATCGCCCGTCTGATCTTCAGGAACATCGGGTAACACGAAGGGAGCTTCAGACCATGCATAAGGGCAGGATCCTGGTGGCTGATGATGAGGTTATCCTCGGGAATACGCTCAAGAAGATCCTCGGCGAAGCAGGGTATCTGGTCGACCTCTGCCACAATGGGGAGGAGTTCTTCCAGCACCTGACGGACGTCAAGCCGGAGATCGTCATCCTGGACATCTACCTGGGCAACGTGAACGGCATCCAGTTGCTCAACCGGATGAAGGTGGAAGGGTGGACCGCGCCGGTCATCATGATGACCGCGCACTCCGACGTCTCGCTCGCCGTCCGCGCGATGAAGGAGGGGGCAGCCGACTTCGTGGTCAAGCCCTTCGACCTGAGCCACCTGGCGGTGCTCATCGAGAAGAATCTGGAACACGCCCGGCTGCAGACCAAGGTCCGATCTGCTGGAGGAGGAGCTGGACGAGCAGGGGGCCCGCAGCGGCATCATCGGCCGGAGCGCCACCCTCCAGAGGGCTCTGGAGACCGGCGAAAAACTCGCCCAGGGCGAGAACACCACGGTCCTGCTGGAGGGGGAGAGCGGAACGGGCAAGGAGCTGTTCGCGCGCTACATCCATCAGAAGAGCGCGCGGGCCGACAAGCCCTTCGTGACCGTGAACTGCGGGGCGATCCCCAAGGACCTCGCGGAAAGCGAGTTCTTCGGCTACGAGAAGGGGGCTTTCACCGGGGCGACGGAACGCATGAAGCAGGGGAAGTTCGAACTCGCCGACGGCGGGACGATCCTGCTGGACGAAGTGCGGGAACTCTCGCTGGAAATGCAGGTGAAGCTCCTCCGCGTGCTGGAGGAAAAGCGGTTCTACCGTCTGGGGGGGACCAAGGAGATCAGCGTGGACGTGCGGGTGATCGCCGCGTCGAACCGCGAGCTCCTGCGGGAGGTCGAAGCCGGACGGTTCCGGGAGGATCTCTACTACCGCCTGAACGTCGCGCTCATACGGATCCCTCCGTTGCGCGAGCGGCGTGACGACATCGAGGACCTCTGTGTGGCCTTCCTCCGGGAATTCGGCTCCCGGTTCAACCGGCCCGTTCCCGTGCTGGCTCCGGATGCCCTCAAGATGCTGCAGCAGCTCGCATGGAAGGGGAATGTGCGCGAGCTCCGGAACGCCATGGAACGCGTCATGCTCCTCAACAACGTGCCGACACTGACCGCGGAACAGTTCTCTTTCCTGCGCACGATCCCGGGGGCGGGGATCGCGCAGATGGCGGAACGGCAGGACAACGGAAAGATGTTCGTGCTGGATATCCCATCCCAGGGCATCCAGATGAACGCGGTGGTCCGCGATCTCATCCTGAAGACCCTGGACATCGTCGGGGGCAATCAGGTCCAGGCTGCCAAGGTGCTGGGACTGACCCGGTCGAAGCTGCGATATCGAATGGAGCAGCTGGGGATCCACCCCGAGCAGCGGAGCTACAAGACCACAGCGTAAGGCCGGACAAGGACGGGACAGGTGGCAGCGCATCGTACGCGGAAGGGTTCTCGGGACGGGCGGGGGCATGTGGCCGCCGCGCGGCCGAGGAACGGTACGCCCCGGGGGCTGAGGGGCGTGCTGGAAGGTGCCCCGTTCCCCGCGTGGATGTGTGACCGCGAAGGGCGAATGACCTTCCTCAACGGGGCCTTCCGGAACGCCGTTGGCGGAGACGGTGGATCTCCTCCGTCGGCGGTCTGGCGGTCCGTGGTGGATCCGCACGACCTCGAGCACTGGGGCCGGACGTTCCAATCGGCCTCGGTCGTTTTCGAGCCCTTCAGGGTCGAAGTGCAGGCCGGCGGCGTCGACGGCCGGCGGCGCTGGTACCTGCTGAGAGGGATCCCGCGCTCTGATGCGCCAGACGGGGGGGGGTACTGGGGGACGGCGGTGGACATCACCGCCGGCAAGCGGCGCGAGAATGCCGCTCGCGAGACGGAGGACCGGTACAAGGCTCTGGCGGAACTGCAGGATCGGGCCACCATCGGGCTGGACTCGGAACTGTGCGTTCGTGCCTGGAACGGACCGGCGTCCGCGCTCACGGGGATCCCGGCGACAACGGCCATCGGGAGGACCCTGTCCGAGCTCCCCCCGCCGTTCGGAGGCTCCGCGGTGGCCGAGGCGTGCCAGAGGGCGTTCCACGCTCGGAAAGAAGAGATGGTGACCGCTCCGGTCTTCGGCGGGATCGTGGGCCTACGGATCCTTCCGTTTCGGAGCGGCTTGTTGCTGATCGAACGTGAAGTCGACGGTTCCGTACCGGGGCAGGGAGGTCCGAGGCCTTCTCAAGAACATTCAGGGGATCTGCTCCACTCCGTCCTGCAGAGCACGAACGACATCGTCGTCGTGCAGGATCCAGAGGGGGCGTACGTCTACTTCAACGCACCGCGCTCCTGGGGGATCGCCATGGAGGATGTCGCGGGACGCAAACCCCACGAGATCTTCCCTGCAGAGCTGGCCGAGCAGATCGTCCGCCGCGTTCAGAGGGTCTGTGCCACTGGCGAGCCGTTGGACGACCAGACGACGGTCGAGTGGAAAGGCCGCCGGCACTGGTTTCACGAGCACCTCTCCCCCGTCCGTGACGCGAACGGAACGGTGACCAGCGTGGTCACCGTCGCCCGCGACGTTACCGGCCAGCGACAGGTGGAGGTCCACCTCCGCGAAAGTGAATCGTTGTACCGCTCCTTCGTGGAACACAGCATCGAAGGGATCTGGAAGCTCTCCACCCGGAGGCCTCTGAGGACCGATCTCCCTGTCGAAGAGCAGGTCACCGCTCTGGCCCACGCCCTCGTGGTGGAGGAGTGCAACGAGGCGGCTGCCCGCATCTACGGGTTCGGGACGCGTGAGGAACTCATCGGCACGGAGCTGGGGGACTATCTCCCACCGGGAGACCAGGAGCGGGCGGTCATGCTCCGTTCGTTCGTGGAAGGGGGGTACCGAGTCGACGCGGTCGAGGTGAAGACCGTCGACCGACAGGGACAGGTCCGCTACGCCGTGCACACGCTGGTCGGGGCGGTGGCGGACGGCCTCCTCCTGCACGTCTGGGGCAACATCGCCGAGATCACGCAGCGGCGATTGGCGGACAGGGAAATGCGGCTCCTGGCGCAGACGATCACCTGTGCACAGGATTGCGTGACCATCACCGACCTGCAGGACACGATCCTTTTCGTCAACGACGCCTTCCTCCGGACCTACGGGTACACCGAGCAGGAGGAACTTGCGGGCAAGAACATCGCCGTGGTGCGGGGGACACAGGCGTCAACGGACGGCGATGCGGGAATCCGCGAGAAGACGATCGCGGGCGGGTGGAACGGCGAGCTGATCAACCGACGAAAGGACGGCAGCCTCTTCCCGGTCGAACTGTGGTCCTCTGTGGTGAAGGGGGAGGATGGGGCGCCGGTGGCCCTGGTGGGCGTTGCGCGCGATATCACGGAGCGGCGACGGGCGGAAGAACTGATCAGGTCCTCACTGCATGAGAAAGAGGTCCTGCTGAGGGAGATCCACCACCGGGTGAAGAACAACCTGCAGATCGTCTCGAGCCTGCTGAGCCTGCAGAGCGAATACATCGTCGAGCCGGAGATGCTTCGATTCTTCCGCGAGAGCCAGAACCGCGTGAAATCCATGGCGCTGGTGCACGAAAAGCTGTACCGGTCGACCAACCTGGCCAGCGTGGACTTCGACGGGTACCTCCGCGAGCTCGCGATGCAGCTGGTCAGGGCTTCGGCCGCGGATGCCGGCAAGGTCGAGGTGCGGCTGGAGACGCATCCCGTGGCGCTGCCCATCGACAAGGCGATCCCTTGCGGGATCATCGTCAATGAACTTGTGACCAACGCGCTGAAGTATGCGTTCCCCGGCGGTGCGGGGGTGCTGTACGTGGGCTGCGACACGGACGGGGATCAGGAGGTCCGCCTCCTGATCGGCGACAACGGGGTCGGCCTGCCGGCAGATCTCGACATCACGCATGTGGAAACGCTGGGCCTGACGCTGGTCCAGATGCTCTGCGAGCAACTCCAGGCCCGGTTGGTCGTCCGCAGGCAGGCGACCCGGCTGGGGGGGGCACAGGTGTGGAATTTGAGATCCGTTTTGCCGTCGGCAACGGGCGCGAGCACTCCGAAGGGGCGAGGTGACCGTGAAAACGAAGATCCTGGTGGTCGAGGACGAGGTGATCGTGGCGGAGGACCTGCGGCAGGGCCTGGAAAAGCTGGGCTACGCGGTCACCGGGATGGTGGGTACGGGGGCTGCCGCCTTAGAGAGCATAGCCCGGGAACAGCCGGACCTCGTGCTGATGGATATCCAGCTCAACGGGGCGATGGACGGGATCCGGACGGCCGGCGAGATCCGGACCCTTTCGCACGTCCCCGTGGTCTACCTGACGGCGCATTCGGATCCCCGGACGCTGGCCCGTGCGGCCGAAACCGAACCGTTCGGATTCCTCCTCAAACCATTCGAAGAGCGTGACCTCTACTCCACGATCGAGATCGCGATCTACAAGCACCGTGCGGAAAAGAGGATCATTGAGAGCGAAGAACGGTATCGCCGGTTGACCCAGGCGCTGACGGATTACATGTACACCGTGCGCGTGGAGGACGGGGTCCCGGTGGAGACCGTTCACAGTCCGGCGTGCGTCGCTGTGACCGGCTACACGCAGGAGGAGTTCACGCGTGATCCATACCTCTGGCTCACCATGGTGGAGGAACCCGACCGCGCCCGTGTCCTGGATCAGGCTCGTCAGGTGCTCGTTCAGGGCGCGGTCTCCCCGCTGGAGCACCGGATCATCCGCAAGGATGGAACCCGCCGCTGGGTCCGGAACACCCCCGTCCCGCGCATGAACGGGTCCGGGAAGGTGGTTTCGTACGACGGGCTGGTGCAGGATATCACAGCCAGGAAGGTGGCAGAAGAGGAACGTGAAAAGCTGGTCCGCGAGTTGCAGGATGCCCTGGCCTCCGTGAAAACGCTGAGCGGGATGCTGCCGATCTGTGCCTCGTGCAAGAAGATCAGGGACGATGCGGGGTACTGGACACAGGTCGAGGCGTACCTGATGAAACACACTGATGCACATTTCAGCCACGGGCTCTGCCCGGATTGCGCGGAGACGTTGTACCCCGAGATCTTCGGCAAGAAGGGCGGATGAGCGATGACGGTGCGAACACCATCGGGTCGTATGTTGCTTCTCGCCATATGCGGGCTGGCGCTGGCATATGCCCTCCTGGCGCGGCTGGGTATGGTCCTGTGGTTGACGAAGGGAGGGACCCCCCTGGTCTGGCCGGCGGCGGGCCTCTCCCTGGCGGCCTTGGTGATCGCCGGGCCGAGGCTCTGGCCGGGGATCCTTGCGGGAACCTTTGCCGCCTGCGTTCTGGACGGCCAACCGTTGTTCTTCAGTGCGGTCGTCGCCGTGGGGAACACGCTGGCGGCGCTGACGGGATGGGCCCTCTTGCGCAGGGCGGGGTTCGAGCGACGGTTCGCCCGGGTCGTGGACGTGATCCTCTTCTTCGTGCTGGGAGGACTTGTCAGCCCCCTCGTGAGCGCGGTCATCGGAACGGCAGGACTGGCGCTCGACGCTTCCGTGACGTGGGGAAACGCAGGGCCTGTGGCCCTGGGATTGTGGCTGGGCGACGCGATGGGGATCCTGACGCTCGCGCCGCTCGTGCTGGTGTGGATCGACCCCCCGTCGCGGCGGGTGTCCGTGATGAACCTCGTCGAGGCCGGAGTGCTGTTCCTGCTGATGGTGATGGTGAGTCAGCTGGTCTACGGCGGCTATATCGCCGGTGCGGCGGACCGACCGCTCTCCTATGCGACCTTCCCGTTCGTGATCTGGGCCGCGCTTCGATTCGGCCAGCGTGGCACGACGGTGATCGTGGTGACCGGCCTCGCCGTGGCGATCTGGGGGACCATTCACGGGCACGGGCCCTTCGTGCACGAATCCGCGCAACGGAGCATCGTTCTCCTGCATGCCTTCATGGCGGCCGTCACGATGGCCGGATTGGTTCTCGGAGCGGCCATCGAAGAGCGGCGAAGCGCGGAGGAGGAATTGCGGCGGTCAAGGTCGACCCTGGAACTCGAAGTCGTTCATCGGACGCGGCAGCTCCAGGAAGAACTGGAGCAGCGGCGGACCGTCCAGGAGATGCTCAATCGGTACGAGTTCATCGTGAATACCTCGAGCGAGCTGATGACCCTGATCAGCAGCGACTTCCGCTACGAGGCAGTGAACGATTGGTTCTGCATCGCGCTCAACAAACAGCGCGAGGACATCATCGGCCGGAGCGTGCCCGAGATCTGGGGCCAGGAAGCCTTTGAGCAGGGCATCAAAGGGCACCTGACCAGGGCGTTGTCCGGCGAAGAGGTGCGATACCAGTCCTGGTTCCCGTTCCCGGGCACCGGCGATCGATGCGTGGATGTGTCGTACACGCCGTACAAGAACACGGAAGGGACCGTCACCCACGTCGTGGCCGTTTCATGGGACGTGACGGAACGGGAACAGGCCGGTGAACAGCTCAGAAAGCTCTCGCGGGCGGTCGAGCAGAGCCCCGTCTCCATCGTGATCACCGACCTGCAGGGTTCGATCGAGTATGTCAACCCCCGGTTCGAACTGGTGACCGGGTATTCGCGCGCCGAAGCCCTCGGGAACAATCCCAGGATCCTGAAGTCCGGCGAGCGTTCCACGGAGGATTACCTTCATCTGTGGACCACGATCGCCTCCGGGGGGGAATGGCACGGAGAGTTCCACAACAAGAAGAAGAACGGCGAATTGTTCTGGGAGTACGCGTCGATCTCGCCGGTGCGCAACGCCGAAGGGGTGGTGACGCACTACGTGGCGGTGAAGGAGGACATCACCGAGCGGAAACGTCTGGAACGGGAACTGGAGCAGCTGGTATATGTGACGTCCCACGACCTCCGCTCGCCGCTGGTCAACATCCAGGGATTCAGCAAAGAACTGGAACGTTCGTTCACGGAGATCCATTCCGCGGTCTCCGCGGGTGCGGGAGCGCTCACCGCACGCCTCCGCGACGTGCTGGATCACGACGTCCCGGAAGCCTTCCGGTACATCTACGCGAGCACCCGGAAGATGGACGCGCTGATCGACGGACTCCTGCGCCTGTCGCGGCTCGGACGGGGTTCGCTGACCATCCGGCCGGTCGACATGCAGTCGCTCATCCAGGGGGTGCTGCAGACGTTCGAATACACCGTGCAACAGCAGAAGGTCACCGTGCAGGTCGGCTCCCTCCCTCCCTGCCGCGGCGACGAGATCCAGATCAACCAGCTCTTTTCGAACCTGGTGGACAACGCCCTGAAATACCTCGATCCGGCAAGGCCGGGCAGGCTCGAGGTCGAGGGGAAGGTGAACGGCACCATGGCGGTGTACGAAGTGCGGGACAACGGGGTCGGCATCGCTCCCGAGCACTGCGAACAGATCTTCGAGCTGTTCCACCGCCTTCAACCGACCATGGTCGAGGGGGAGGGGCTGGGCCTGACGGTTGCCAGGAAGATCGTCGACCGCCACGGAGGGACGATCGCCGTGTCGTCCGCTCCAGGAGAAGGGACCACGTTCATCGTGAGTCTCCCGAAATGACCCAACGGAGAGGTTTCTGACCGTATGACCGACATGACCGTACTGCTGGCCGAGGACGACGACGGCCACGCGTTGCTCATCAAGCGCAACCTGAGGCGCGGCGGCGTGGAGAACGAGATCCTGCATTTCCGGGACGGCGAGGAGATCCTGGACTTCCTGTTCTGCCGGGGGGCGGGACCACATCGGTTGCCGGGTGCCCGGTACGTGGTCCTTCTGGATATCCGCATGCCGAAGGTCGACGGCATGGAAGTGCTGCGGCGGATCAAGGCGACGCGCGACCTGCGCAAGCTCCCCGTCATCATGATCACGACCGCCAACGACCCGCGGGATGTCGAAGAGTGCCACGAAATCGGTTGCAGCACGTATCTGACGAAACCGGTCGACTACGACCGGTTCGTTGAAGCGATCGTCCACCTCGGAAAGTTCCTGGGGGCGGTGGAGGTCCCCTCGATCGGCCGGGGGGTGCGATGACCACGACCAGCAAGACCGGAGGCCAGCGCCCATGACCAGGGCATCGATCCTGATCGTCGAAGATGAGAGCATCGTCGCCAAGGATGTTCGCTCGCGGCTCACCCGTCTCGGGTACACGATCGCCGGTGTGACGGCGATCTGGCGAAGAGGCGGTGGAGCTTGCGGGGAATACGCGCCCGAGCCTCGTGCTGATGGATATCATGCTCAAGGGGGAGATGGACGGGATCGCCGCCGCCGAGATCATCCGGAGCCGGTACGACATTCCGGTGGTGTTCCTGACCGCGTTCGCCGACGATCAAACGATCCAGCGGGCCAAGCTCACGCAGGCTTCGGGGTACCTGCTCAAGCCCTTCGAGGAGCGTGAGCTTCAGATCACGATCGAGCTGTCGCTGTACAAGCATACGATGGAGCACCGCCTCCGCAGGAACGAACAGTGGCTGTCGGTCACCCTCCGAAGCATGGGCGAGGGGGTGATCGCGGGGGACCGGGCCGGGCGCGTGACATTCCTGAACACCGTCGCAGAACACCTCGTCGGCATGTCGGAACGTGAGGCCGTGGGACGGCCGCTGGCAGAGATCTGGCGCACCGAGGAGGAGGGTGGACCGTACGTTGCGCCGCACTCCGGGCGTGCGGGGTCCCGGCCTCTGGTGCTGCTCGCGGCGGGCGGACGGCGGGTCCCGGTCGACGCGATCTCGTCGCCGCTGGTGGACGATGCCGGGGAGGAGTCCGGCTCCGTGATCGTTTTCCGCGACGTGACCGAACGGCGGCTTGCCGAGCGCCGCGTGGCGGAAAGCGAAGCGCGTCTCCGGACGTTCTTCGAAAGCTCGTTCCAGGGACACCTGCTGCTCGATCGCGAGGCCACCATCCTCTCGCTGAACCGCCTCGCCCGGGAGCTCCTGCGGGAGGCCTGGGGGCGGGAGCCGGGACAGGGTGACGACCTGCGGGCCGTCGCCCCCGCGGGGTTCGCACGCCAGTTCTCGTTGAGGCTCGAACAATGCCTGCGCGGCGAGCGGGTGGAGGACGGCCTGGAGATCACGGCGCTGCAGGGAGGCACGCGGACCTTCTCGGTGGTGTACCATCCGGTGAGCGACGAGCGGGGAGCCGTCACGGGGGTGTCCATGAACATTCTCGAGACCTCCGAGCACACGGCCGCCGAACGTGCGCTGCGGGCCAGTGAAGAACGGATCGCGGGGATCATCACGTCCACGATGGATGCGATCGTGAGCCTCGACGAGCGGCAGCGCATCGTGGTCTTCAACACGGCGGCCGAGCGGATGTTCCAGTGCAGGGCCGCCGAAGCCCTCGGCCAATCCATCGACCGGTTCATCCCGCCGCAGCACCGGGAGCTGCACCGCCGGCAGGTGGGGGAATTCGGCCGGACCCAGGTCACCAACCGGCGCATGGGCAACCTCGGTCTGGTGCGTGGCGTGCGGTCGAACGGGGAAGAGTTCCCGATCGAAGCGTCGATCTCCCAGCTGTTGACCGGGAGCGGCAAGATCTATACGGTCATCCTGCGCGACATCACCGAGCGGGTCCAGGCGGAACAGGCCCTGCGGGCCAGCGAAGAGCGCTACAGGACCTTCTACGAGAACGACCTGACGGCGAACTATGCCGCGCTGGCCGACGGGCGGATCACCGACTGCAATCCGGCGTTCATCCGGATCTTCGGGTTCGCGGGGCGTGATGATGCGCTCGGGAAGAACATCTTCGACCTGTATCCCGGGGAGGATCTGCGCAAGGCCTTCATGGATCAGCTGATGGCTCACGGCAGGCTGGAATACCAGGAAAAGGGCCTGGTGCGTCCCGACGGCGCCGAGGTGTCAGTGGTGGAGAACACGATCGCCGAGTTCTCTCCCGACGGCCGCCTGCGCGAGTTCGTGGGATATCTGTTCGACGATACGGAGCGCAAGCGCCTGGAAGAACAGCTCCGCCAGTCGCAGAAGATGGAGGGGATCGGCACCCTGGCCAGCGGCATCGCGCACGACTTCAACAACATCCTGAACAACGTTCTCGGCTTCGCGACGCAGATGCGCAAGCATGCACACGACCAGGCGCGCGTGCTGCGTTACAGCCAGAACATCGAGAAGTCCGCGGCGCGAGGCGCGGAACTCTCCCAACAGCTCCTCTCCTTCGCCCGTGTGAGCAAGCGCGAGTATGCGCCGATGAACATCGAGCCGATCGTGGACGAGGTCCTGGGACTCTGCCGGGAAACCTTTCCGCGCAGCATCACGATCCTCCGCTCGGTGGATGCGCCTCTGCGGTTCGTCCACGGCGACCGCGGCGCGCTGTACCAGGTGCTGTTGAACCTCTGCCTGAACGCGCGGGATGCGGTCCTGGGGACGCCGGGAGGCGCCGGGACGCTGGAGATCACCGCGCGCACGGCGGTCGTGGGGGAGGACGTCAGCAGCGCTCTGCTCGGGGTGCAGGATCCGTTCTGCGTGGAATTGCGCGTGAGGGATACCGGAACCGGCATCCCGAAGGAGATCCGACAGAGGATCTTTGATCCGTTCTTCACGACGAAAGAGCGCGGACGGGGGACGGGCCTGGGCCTCTCGGTGGTCTACAGCATCGTCCGGAACCACCGCGGCATCCTGCAGGTGGACAGCGAAGAGGGGAACGGGACCACCTTCCGGATCTTTCTGCCGGCCATCCAGGAGCTGCCACAGGCGGAGAAGCCGGTGGAAGCCGCTCCGGTGGAACGGGGGAAGAACGAGCTGATCATGATCGTCGACGACGAGGAATCGATGCAGGAACTCGCGTCGGAACTCCTGGAGGAACATGGCTACTCGGTGGTGATCGCGGGAAACGGCCATGATGCGGTGGAGATCTATCGCCGCCGAGGACACGAGATCGCCCTGGTCGTCCTCGACCTGGTCATGCCGGGAATGGACGGCGGTCAGACGTACGTCGAACTCAAGGCGATGAACCCGTCGCTGAAGGCGTTCTTCTGTACGGGGTTCATGCCCGACCATGGCATCGCTGCCCTGCTCGAGCGGGACCGCCTTCGCGCCATTCAGAAACCCTTCAACCCGCGCACATTCGTGCAGGTTGTCCGTGAGGTGCTCGATGAACGGCGATGACCTTCTGCGTTCGGTCAAAGGCGGTACCGCGCCCGCCCGTTTGCTGCTGGTGGAGGACAATCCCGGCGAGGCGCGTCTCCTGCAGCTCCAGCTGGAGCGGAGGGACCCGAAGGGCTTTGTCCTGATCCACGTCACGCGGCTGTCCGATGCCCTCCGGCTGGCTGTGGAACTGCCGGTGGACATCATTCTGCTGGACCTGGGACTCCCGGACTGCCAGGGGCTGGAGACGCTGGTTCGCCTGCAGACGGTCGCGCCGCACGTGCCGACGATCGTCCTCACCGCCACCGACGACGACGCGCTCGCGACCAGGGCGGTCCGTGCGGGGGCGCAGGACTACGTGGTCAAAGGGAGGGCCGCCGACGGCCAGCTGGAACGGGTCATCCGTTACGCGATAGAACGAAAACGGATCGAAGGGGAACTGCGCAAACTGACACGGGCCGTGGAACAGAGTCCGGTCAGCGTGGTGATCACGGACACCGCGGGGACCATCGAGTACGTCAATCCACGTTTCGAACAGGTGAGTGGCTACGACCGCGTGGAGGTGCTCGGCAAGAACCCGCGGCTTCTGAAGTCCGGCCAAACGCCGGCGGAGGTGTACCGGGAGATGTGGCAGACGATCCTTGCGGGAAGGGAATGGCGAGGAGAGGTGTGCAACCGCAGGAAGAACGGCGAACACTACTGGGAGGCCGTGTCGATCTCCCCGGTCCGCAATCAGGTGGGAGCGGTCACCCACTTCGTTGGATTCAAGGAGGACATCACTGAGCGGAAGGCGATCGATACGCAGAGCCTGCGCGCGCAGAAGATGGAGAGTATCCAGGCGGTCCTCGGCGGCATCGCGCAGAACTTCAACAACATCCTCAACAATGTGCTGGGGTTCGCCCTGCTCGTCAAGAAGCACGCTGGCGACGCAACCAAAGTGACCCGGTACGGCGATGTGATCGAACAATCGGTCAGTCGCGGCGCAAAGCTCACCGAACGCCTGCTCGCCCTGACGAGGACGCCCGAGGAGAAGATGCAGGCCGCCGCCGTTGAAGAGATCGTTCGCGAAGCCGTGACACAGCTGCAGGGCGAGACCGCACGCGGCGTGTCGGTGAGAGCGGAGATCGCTCCCGGACTCGGCCGCATCCTCGCGGATCGGCACGCGCTCTCCGGGGCCCTGGTCCACCTTCTGCGCAATGCAATGGAGTCGACGCTGGAAAACGGGAACGGGGGAACGGTCCTCATCACGGCAGGCGGGGTCGGAAGCGACGACGCTTCGTTCCCGTTCCCCCCCGAGGTGAGGGAGAAAGCGTGGGTGAGCATCCAGGTGGAAGACCAGGGGCCAGGCATCCCTGCCGAGATCCGCGACAGGGTCTTCGAGCCGCTCTTCACGACCAAAGGGAGCGAGGGGCATGCCGGACTCGGGCTTGCGCTCGTGTACAATACCGTCCGCAGGCACCGGGGGGCAGTCACGGTGGAAAGTGAACCGGGCCAGCGTACAGTGTTCCACGTCTATCTGCCGTGTCACGTCGCGGCGCCGGAAGATGCCTCGTCCCCGGAGGTTGCGGGGAAAGGAGAACTCATCCTGCTGGTGGACGACGAGCCCGCCATGAGGGAATTCGGCAGCGAGATCCTGGAAGAATACGGGTACCGGGTCCTGCTGGCGAACAACGGCGAAGAGGCACTTCAGGTGTTCAAGGACCGCCCCGGAGCGATCGACCTCGTCGTGCTCGACCTCGTCATGCCCGGTATGGATGGCGGACAGACATTCCTGGAGATGAAGAAGATCCGGGACGATGTCAAGGTGTTCTTCTGTACGGGCTTCACCTCAGACCATGTGATCACGGGCCTGTTCGAAGAGGAACGCCTCAAAGCGATCAAGAAGCCCTTCAAGGCGATGGACTTTCTTGCGATGGTCCGCCAGGTCATCGACGAGCGATGAGGGGCCTGCTCCTGAGAGTGATTTCCTCATTTGGCCGATATTCCCCAACCTGGAGTGGACTACCCGGACCGTTCCTGCCACACCGCATGGCTGTTTTCGGCGTTTTTCCTTTCTGAGCTGCTGGCACGTCCTTTGCGCAACTTTGGGCAGGAGGACCATGTGATCACCAGCTTTGCACAACAGGAACAACCACGGGTCGGGGTGGTGGAGAACGCGGGAGCCAGCAAACTGCTTATTGTGGAAGATGACGACCTCACCAGGAAGTTCCTGACCGGCTTCTTCGGTACCATGGGCTACACGGTGAGCGTGGCGGCGACAGCCGAACAGGCGATCCGGATCGCCGGGGACGTCATGCCCGGACTCGTCCTCACGGATTTTCAACTGCCGGGGATGGACGGTATCGGCATGGTCCGGTCACTCAAGAACGCCGGTCATCGTGTACCGTTCATTCTGATCTCTGGTTTTCTCACAGAAGACGTGGAAGCCGAAGCAAAGGACGCCGGGATCGCTCTGGTCCTCCGGAAGCCACTCGAACTCTCGATGTTGCAGGACAGCGTCCGTTCGCTTCTGCCGATGCCGGGGACGTCGTGATGAACAAGGATCCGTTCAAGAGATGCCCGTTATGCGGGAAGACCTGGGAGTCCCGGGAGGCATTCCTCAACGACCGCCTCACCCGACTGAACGGCTACCAGTGCAACAGCAAGCGGCTGAGGCAGGGGCTCCCAGCCGAGGGGATACTTGTGTTCACCCACTTTGAAGAGGAGTGTGGGACCACGATGGCTCTCCCCGCCGCCTCGTTCAAGGAGGAGCAAGAAAAACTGCCCTGATCTGACCTGCCTGCCGCAACCCCCATCTGGCTAATAGTGGACAGATGTTCCCCCGCGTCCCTTCTTCAGGGGGAGAATCACCTCAAAACACCCCCTTCCCGGGGCCAAACCGGCCTGTCGCAGTGGCATATGGTTTGAAATGAACCGTCTTGCACCAAAGGCGTCATCCGTGCCAAGGCAGGGATCATCGCGCTGGCTGGCGGGGGTGCAGCACGTACTGATCGGCGTGCATCTCAGCAGATGCATTGCGGGTCACGTTCACGTTGTTCAAGCGAGGAGAAGGATCATGGCAGCTGTCAAGAACGCCGCCCAGACAGGGACCGACGAGCTCCTGCAACTCGTGAGTTTCAACATTGGCGACGAGGAGTTCGGTGTGGATATCCTGAGTGTGCAGGAGATCAACCGGATGATGGAGGTGACCAGGGTCCCCAACGCGCCGGAATTCGTCGATGGGGTGATCAACCTGAGAGGGAAGGTCATCCCGGTCATCGACCTGCGACGTCGTTTCGGCATGGAGCGAAAGAACCACGACAAGAACACCCGGATCATCGTCGTGGAGCTGGCGGGCAAGGTCGTCGGCTTCGTGGTGGACGCCGTACGGGAAGTGCTGCGCGTTCCGCGGAGCGTCACGGAACCGCCCCCTGCTCTCGGTGGATCCCTGAAGGAGGACTACATCACGGCGGTGGGGAAGCTCGACGACCGCCTCCTGATCCTTCTCGATCTGGAAAAAGTGCTTACCGAGAACGAAATGGTGTCGGCCCGGTCCGTCGCATAGGACGTGTCCGACACGGTGCCTGTTGCGGGATGTCCGTGCTTCGTCAGAGAAAACCTGATTCGGGATGAAGTCAAGGATCCACATACGTCTGCTCGTGCTCCTCGGGATCGTCGGAATGTTCCTGTCCGTCGGCCTGTACCATGTCCGCATGGCGGAGCTCGGCGGACTGGCCGAGGCGGTTGACGCGGGCGGCGGTCCCACCGACGGAGATCCGATCCGCGACGCGATCGAGAACGTCAACGCGAAACTGGTCATCTACGGTCTCGTTGCGGCGACCGCCCTGTTCGCCGTCTATGCAGCGCTGGACCGGATCGTTGTCCGGCCGCTCCGCCAGATTTCCCACACGCTGGCGACCGAAGACCCCGTACTCCTGGACCGGCTGGAGGGAAGTCCGACCGAATTCGGCGACATCGCTTCGCTGATCAAACGCTTCTTCCTGCAACGTTCCGCGCTGCAGGACGAGGTCGCCGAACGCAAGAAAGCCGAAGAGGCTCTCGAGGCCGAGCGGCGCAAACTCGAAGCGGCGAAAGCCATGGCCGAGGAGGCGTCCCGATCGAAGAGCATCTTCCTGGCGACCATGAGCCACGAGATCCGCACACCGATGAACGGGGTCATCGGCATGACGGAGCTGGCTTTGCATACGGACCTCACCCTCAGACAGCGGCGCTATCTCGAAGCCGTACGCCAGTCCGCCGAATCTCTGCTGGTCATCATCAACGATATTCTGGATTTCTCCAAGATCGAGGCGGGGAAGTTGCGGCTGGAACGGATACCGTTCGCGCTCCGGGATTCCATCGGTGACACATTGAAGACCCTCGCGGTCCGCGCACATGAGAAACATATCGAGCTGGTGACCGATTTTCATCCTGACGTCCCCGCCCAGGTGATCGGCGATCCCGGCAGGCTGAATCAAGTGGTCATCAACCTCGTCGGCAATGCCATCAAGTTCACCGATCAGGGCGAAGTGGTCGTCCGGGTCCGTTGCGCCAGGCCGTCGGACGGCCGACCTCCTGCTGCGGGTATCGGTGCGGGACACGGGGATCGGGATCCCGCGGGACAAGCAACAGGGGATCTTCAGGGCCTTCTCGCAATCCGATCCCTCGATGAGCCGGCGGTACGGTGGAACGGGGCTCGGCCTCGCCATCACGGCACAGCTGGTGGCCATGATGGGGGGGACGATCCTGGTCGACAGCGAACCCGGAACGGGGAGCACGTTCACGTTCGAGGTGGAAGTGGCGGAGGTCCCGGCCGACGGGACGCTCCCCGGGCGCCGGGACCCCGTTCCTCTGGACGGCATCCGGGTCCTCGTGATCGGCGCACACGCGACGAACAGAGAGATCCTCCTGGAGATGCTGGGCCACTGGAAGATGCGGCCGTCATCCGCCGCTACCCCGGCTCAGGCACTGAGCGCCCTGAGACAGGCTGCGGAGGCCGACGCACCATTCCCGATCGTGATCCTGGAAAGCGAACTCCCCGGGTCGACGGGGCGGGCTCTTGCGGAGGAGATCGCGACAGCCGGGGCGTGGCGGAGGCCGGCGATCGTGATGCTGTCGAGAGCACTGGATCCGCCGTATGCGGAAGAGGCTGCCGCCGGCGTGATCTCGGCGTGGCTGGAAAAGCCCGTGAAGCAGTCGGATCTGCTGCAGGCATTGCTGCTGTGTCTGGGTAGCGCCCCGCCGGTCACTGCGCGTCCTGCCGGGCCCGTGGTCGCGACCTCCGGACGCAAACTCCGGATCCTGCTGGCCGAGGATAACCGTGTGAACCAGGACCTCGCAGTCGGGTTCCTGGAGCTGGCGGGTCACACCGCCCGCATCGCGGACACCGGGCGGAAGGCTGTGGAGTACAGCGCCGAGGAGCGCTTCGACCTGATCCTGATGGACGTGCAGATGCCGGGGATGGACGGATTCCAGGCGACCGCGGCCATTCGGGCGCGGGAGCAGCGGAGCGGGCGGCACACGCCGATCATCGCGATGACCGCCCACGCGATGACCGGAGACCGGGAGCGATGTCTGGAGGCGGGAATGGACGCCTATGTGGCCAAGCCGATCCGCGCGGCAGCACTGTTCGAAGCGATCGGCAGGTGCCTGCAGGCGAGGCCTCAGGGAATGCGGCCCGGAGGTCCGCCGATCCCCGAGGCCCCGGCGGCAGCGGTGGGCCCCGACACCCAGCAGCCGGTCTTTGAGGAGGAGGAGGCGCTTCGGCAGTGCCTGGGGAGGAGAGACCTGTTGCACAAGGTGTTGACGGCGTTCGTGGACAACGTCTCGCGGCTCACCGGCGCGCTGGCGGCGGAGCTCGCGAAGGCCGACCTGACCGGGCTCGGGAGGGTCGCGCACACGATCAAAGGAGCGGCGGGGAACATCTCCGCGAAGCGCGTCTTCTCCTCAGCCATGGCTCTTGAGCAGGTGGCTCGCAGCGGAGAGGAACGGCTGGCGCGCGAGACGGCAGAGATCCTTGAGCGTGAACTGCTCATCCTCGAGCGCACTCTCACCATGGTCCTGGAAACATCGGAGGTTCCGGTACACCGTGACATCGCAGGCTGACAAGACCATTCTGATCGTCGAGGACGAACCGGTCCAGGCGATGAAGCTCCAGCTCATCCTCCAGGAGCACGGGCACCGCGCCTCCGTTGCCCGCAGCGCGGACGAAGCCCTGGCGATGATGGAAGCCACGGTGCCTCACCTGGTGGTCAGCGATATCGTCATGCCGGGCATGGACGGATATTCTCTCTGCGAGCGCATACGGGCCGACGCGCGGTTCAGGAACACCAGGGTCATCCTGCTCACCTCGCATTCGGAGCCGGCCGACGTCCTCCGCGGATTGGCGAGCGGTGCGGACAGCTTCGTGGTGAAACCGTTCGACGCGACGGAACTCCTCGAGAATGTCGGCCGGGTGCTGGGTGCCGGTTCGAACGGCGAAGAGACGGGCCCGGCGGCCGCCACGCCGGTCTCCTTCGGCGACCTGGAATTCCGGATCCGTTCTTCGAGGCGTCAGATCCTGAACTTCTTCCTCAGCGCCTACGAAGGCGCCCTGCGCAAGTCGCAGGAACTTGTGCGCACGCACGAGGACCTGAAATCTCTGACCGGCCGGCTCGAGGTCATGGTGCGGGAACGCACTACCGCCCTCTCGGCCGAGGTGGCGGAACGCAAACGCGCGGAACAGGAAAGCCGCGAACGCGCCGCCCTGCTGGACCGCGCCCAGGACGCCATTCTGGTGCTCGATCTGGCGGGCAAGATCGTCTACTGGAACCGGAGTGCGGAACGACTCTATGGATGGCCCGCAGAAGAGGCCGTCGGCCGGTCCGGGCAGGAGCTCCTCCACGGCAGCGAACCTCCCCGCGAACCGGCGGAGGCTCTCCGGACCCGGGGAGAATGGCTCGGAGAGCTGCACCAGCGCACCCGCGACGACCGCTCCGTGGTGGTGCAGAGCCGCTGGACGCTGGTCAGGGACGAGCAGGGAGAGGCAAAGTCGACCCTGATCATCAACACCGACATCACCGACCGCAAGAAACTGGAGCAACAGTTCCTCCGCACGCAACGGCTGGAGAGCATCGGCACGCTCGCCGGCGGCATCGCGCACGACCTGAACAACCTGCTCGCCCCGATCCTCCTGGCCATCGACATTCTCCGGCAGCAGCTGACCGACGAGAGGGGGCGGAAGACGATCGGTCTCATCGAGTCGAGCGCCCGCCGGGCCGCCGATATGGTGAAGCAGGTCCTGACCTTCGCGCGCGGCGTGGAGGGCGAACGCATCATCCTGCAACCGGCCCACCTGCTGAAGGAAATGGCGAAGATCGCCGAGCAGTCGTTCCCCAAGTCGGTGGACCTCGTGGTCTCGTACCGCCCCGGCCTCTTCACGGTCACCGGAGACGCGACCCAGCTGCACCAGGTGCTGATGAACCTCTGCGTGAACGCGCGCGATGCCATGCCCCACGGCGGCACCATCAAGCTCACGGCGGAGAACCTGGAGCTGGACCGGAACTACGCAGCGATGAATCCGGAGGCCAGGCCCGGACCGTACGTGCTGCTCCGTGTGCAGGACAGCGGCAGCGGCATGCCGCCGGAAGTGCTCGAAAAGATCTTCGAGCCGTTCTTCACCACGAAGGAAGTGGGCAAAGGGACGGGCCTTGGACTGTCAACGGTCATGGCCATCGTCCGCAGCCACAACGGGTTCATCCGCGTCGAGAGCGAGCCCGGCAAGGGAACGGAATTCAAGATCTACATTCCTGCGAATGTCAACGATCCGGGGGCCGGCAGGCCCGCCGACACCCACGAGATGGTGGGAGGGAACGGGGAGCTGGTCCTCGTTGTGGACGACGAGCGTGTGATCCGCGAGATCACGCGGGCGTCGCTGGAGGACCACGGGTACAAGGTCGTGGACGCGGAGGACGGCACCGGGGCCCTGGTGCAGTACGCATCCCATGCCGGCGAGATCCAGGTGGTGATCCTCGACATGATCATGCCGTACCTGGACGGACCCGCCACCATCAGGGCGCTGTTGAAGATGGATCCTGACGTGCGCATCATCGGGGTCAGCGGACTGAGTGAGAGCGTCACGGCCGCCGAAAAGGTGGCGAGAAAACCGATCCCGTTCCTGCCGAAGCCGTACACCACCGAACAGCTTCTCGAAACGATAGATCAGGTATTGCATCACCACCCCAAAGAAGACCACATCATAGTGCCGGGAGTACCGCAATGAAGAGTCTGGGCATTCGCTCGAAATTCCTCCTGCCCGTCGGCCTCGTGCTGGCCATCGTCATCGTGACGGTGTCGTGGGTGTTCGTCTCCTACCAATCGGGACAGGCGGAGGAAGGGTTTCGATCGAAGATGGAGACCATGGCCGTCTGTTCAGGTCAGATGATGCACACGTCCGCGGCTGAATACGTCGAACAGCAAGGCCTGGCGTTCCATCGCCTGCTGGCGGGCTCGACCGACACATCGTCGACAGAGCTGGTGATGGCGTTCCGCGCGCTCAGAGCCTTCCAGCGCGACGCAGCCCTGCAGGCGCTCAGTCAGGAGGTCGCGGACACGTCGGGATCACGGATCTTCTCGTTCGCCCCGGCGCGGGTGAGGGACGAATGCATCAACTGCCACAACTCCTATGGTCTCGACACGTTCAAGGGCAAGAAGCTGGGTGACCTGGTGGCGGTGTTCGGTCTTTCCGGTTCGACCGCACCGTTACGGAAGCAGGAGGCGGAGATCCTGACCGTGGCCCTGCTCATGGGGGTGGCGATCCTTGCGGTGATCGGCCTCCAGGTCGCCTTCTTCGTCCATCGGGTCCTGATCCGGCCGCTCAGGAGGTTCATGGAATCGACCCTCCAGATCGCCTCGGGGGATCTCACGGTGACGATCCCGGTAACATCGGGCGACGAACTCGGTCGGCTGGGGAATGCGTTCAACGATATGACGGGAAAGCTGCGCGAGACGATGCTCCAGGTGACCGAGGCGGCCGGCGCGGTCAGCAGCGCCGTCGTGGAGATCGGGGCCAGCGTGGAGCAGATGGCCGCGGGAGCTTCGGAACAGAGTACGCAGGCGGGTTCGGTCGCCGCCGCCGTGGAGGAGATGACGCGGAGCATCGCGGACAATTCGCAGAGTGCCGTCAGGGCTTCCGACTCCGCCCTGGGCGCGCGGAAGACGGCCGAGGAGGGAGGGGTCGTGGTGACCGAGACGGTCGAGGGGATGAAACGGATCGCCCAGGTGGTCCGGAGGTCGTCGACCGCGGTGAAGGAGCTGGGGAAATCCGGCGATCGGATCGGAGAGATCGTGTCGGTGATCGACGATATCGCGGACCAGACCAACCTGCTGGCGCTGAATGCAGCGATCGAAGCGGCCCGGGTGGGAGAGGCCGGGAGAGGCTTCGCGGTGGTGGCGGACGAGGTGCGAAAGCTCGCAGACCGGACGACGGGCGCGACAAAGGAGATCGCCGCGATGATCCGGGAGATCCAGAGCCAGACCGCCGGAGCGGTGGCCACGATGGATGAGGGGAACCGGGAGGTGGACAGCGGGATCACGATGGCCGACCAGGCGGGACTGGCGCTTACGGCGATCGTTGAGAATTCCACCAAGCTGACCGACATGGTCGCGCAGATCGCCGCCGCAAGCGAGGAACAGTCGCGAACAAGCGAGAACATCTCCGAGAGCGTCGATGCCATCAACCGGGTGAGCGGCGAGACCTCACAGGGATCGCATCAGATCGCGCGGGCGGCCGAGGACCTGAACCGCCTCACCGAACGGCTGCGCCAGACGGTCTCCATGTTCCGTGTTGATGGCACTGAGCACCGGCCTCCAGCAGCCCCTGTCCGCAGAGACGAGTTGAGACGCCAGGAGGCCCTGGTCGCCTGAGATCCTACGCCTGGCACGGCTGGCCATACCCGCCGGCCGTGCCGGGCACTGCGTCGCCTTCGTGCTGTTCCTGATCCCTCCGATCTTCCACGTTTTCCCCGATTTCACGGGTCACCCGGCCGTTCAGCCATCTGGACATATGCAGCCAGAGGGATGATTCTCGTTTGACCTGCCTCCGTCGAGTTGCGCAAGTGGCTGGCCTCCCGGGGTGAATTCGAGCAGAATTGAACGGTTTCCGGGCACCGGAGGCAGGGGAAGCTTGGCATACCATTAGAAGGTCCATTTGTGCCCCAGGGGGCAACATTGAGGTGGTGCGCCACGCCGAAGAAGAAGGGCGGTTGTCGATGTCAAGAGCAAGGATCCTCATCGTCGAAGACGAAAGCATCGTCGCGAGCGACCTTCGCCTGCGTCTGGAGAGGATGGGCTATATGGTTCCGGCGGTGCTCAGCACCGGCGAGGATGCGGTGTCCGCTGCTGAACAGCACCGTCCCGACCTGATCCTGATGGACATCACGCTGAAGGGGAACATGGACGGGGTGGAAGCGGCAGAGATCATCGGGCGCCACCACGCCTGCCCGATCGTCTACCTGACGGCGCACTCGGACGAGACCACCCTGGAGCGGGCCAAGATCACGGATCCGTTCGGCTACGTGTTGAAGCCGTTCGAGGAGCGCGAGGTCTTCGCCACCATCGAAATGGCGCTGTACAAGCATGCGGCCCAGGTCCACCTGCGTGAAAGCGAGGCGCGCCACCGTCTGCTCGTGGAATCGTCGCCCTATGCCATCCTGATCCAATCCGATGGGACGCTGGTCTTCGCCAACGAAGCGGCCGCGGTCCTGATCAGGGCGGAATCGCCGGCCGAACTGAAGGGGAGGCCGCTGGCATCGCTCCTCACAGAGGCCTCCATGGAATCCGTGGCGAAGCGGATCCGGCGGGCGGAGGAGGGAACCGGCAAGCCCGAACTGTTCGAGGAACGGATCGTCCGGAACGACGGCAACGCGATCGACGTCGAACTGTCGGTCGTTCCTTTCAGCTGGCAGGGAAAGCCGGCGATCCAGATCACGGCGCGAGACATCTCCGACCGCAAGCGCGCGGAACGGGCGCTGGCGTCGAGCGAGGAGAAGTACCGGAAGATCTTCGAAAACACACAGGACATCTACTATCAGACCGATCTCGAGGGGCGGATCGTCGAGATCAGCCCTTCGGTCTCCCGGTACTCCGGCTTCCGGCGCGAGGAACTGATCGGCCGGAAGGTGATGGAGCTGTTCGCGAACAGCGGAGATCGCCGCAGGCTGGTGGAATCGCTCTACCGGAACGGAGAGGTGCTGGACCTGGAGATCGCCCTTCAACCCGTCCTCGGAGACACTGTGCCGGTTTCGGTCAACGCGCACTTTCTCCTGGACGAGTCGGGGAATCCGGTGGGGATCGAAGGGGCGTTGCGCGACATCCATGAGCGGAAAAAGGCCGAAGCCTCGGTACGCGAGAGCGAAATGCGGTTTCGCGCGATCTTTGAATGTTCGGGGGTCGGGATCGCTCTTACATCCCTGGACGGAGCCCTGATCGACAGCAACCCTGCACTGCAGGCCATGCTGGGATACTCCGCGGCAGAGCTCCTCGGGAAGTCGATCAACGCCCTCGGGCACCCGGAGGACCCGGAAGAATCCACCCTCCAGTTCTCCCTGATCAGTTCCGGCCGCGGTCCCGTCACTGTTCCAGGTGGAAAAGCGCCTCGTCCGGAAAGACGGCACAGCGGTCTATTGCCGTCTCATCGCCACCGCGGTGAGGAACACGGGGGGGGTCCCGGTCTACACCCTGACCCTCGTGGAAGACATCACCGAACAGAAGCAGGCCGAAGAGACGCTGGCCAAGCTCTCCCGTGCGCTCGAACAGAGCCCGGCATCGGTGGTGATCACCGACACCGAGGGACGGATCGAATACGTCAACCCCAAATTCGTGGAGCTGACCGGCTACTCGCTGGAGGAGATCCGCGGGCAGAATCCGCGGCTCTTGAAGTCGGGGAACCGGACGCAGGCGGAATACCATGACCTGTGGGAGACCATCCTCTCCGGTCGCGAGTGGAGGGGAGAATTCCAGAACCGGAAGAAGAACGGCGAACTCTACTGGGAATCAGGCTCCATCTCGCCCATCCGCGCGACGGACGGGACGATCACGCACTTCCTGGCGGTGAAAGAGGACATCACGCTGAGGAAGAAGGCGGAAGAAGAGCTCAGGATCCAGCGCGCCTATTTCCATCAGTTGTTCGAGAACTCCCCGGAGGCGGTGGTGATCGTCGACGGCGAGGAGTGCGTCGTGGACGCCAACCAGACATTCGTCTCCCTCTTCCAGTACTCGAAGGAAGAGATGCGCGGCAGGTCGGTGAACGACCTGATCGTCCCGGAGGGGCACGTACCGGAGGCGAAAAGCCTCACGAGAAAGGCGCGGAGCCAGGAGGTGGCGTACACCGAGAGCCTGCGGCGGAAAAAGGACGGTAGCCTCGTGCCGGTGTCGATCCTTGCCGCCCCCATCCGGATCGGCGATGACACGCTTGGCGCGTTCGGGATCTATCGCGACATCACGGAGCGGAAGCTCAGCGAGGAGGCGGTGGTCGAGAGCGAGGCGCGCCTCCGTCAACTCTTCGACGAGTCGCCGGTCGGATATCACGAGATCGACACCGCCGGCCGGATCGTGCGAGTCAACAAGACCGAGCTCTCCATGCTGGGGTACGCGGCCGAGGAGATGCTCGGACAACCGGTCTGGAAGTTCGTTGGGGAGCAGGAGGTCTCGCGCAATGCCACCCTGGCCAAGCTCAGCGGTGCGATCCCTCCCGGCGGCGGATATGAGCGCAACTTCATTCGCAAGGACGGACAACAGCTGCCTGTCGTACAGAACGACCGGATGATCTACGACGATGAAGGCCGCATCGCCGGGGTCCGGACGACGATGCAGGACATCACCGATCGCCGGGAGGCGGAAGAGGCCCTCAGCAACCGCGACGCGATCCTGGAGGCGGTCAGTTTCTGCTCCGAACAGTTCCTCAAGAACCCGGACTGGTCCGAGGCCGTGCGCGATTCGCTGAAGCGCCTCGGCAACGCCCTGCGCGTGGACTCGATCTCGCTGTACAAAAATGTGACGGCCGGTAGCGGCTGCCTGGGAGCAGAGCGGAGTTTCGTCTATGCGCTGAATGAGGGGGTGACCCCGCCGGACCTCCACGAAGGGGAACCGGTCGCGTATGTCCGGGACGGCTTCGCGCGCTGGGAAGAGATGTTGAGCAGGAACGTGCCGATCCACGGCTTCGTGCGCGCCTTCCCGGAGTCGGAGCGGCACCGGCTTGAGCCTTCCGGCGTCCTCTCCCTGGCCGTCGTCCCGATCTTCGTGGACGACCAGTGGTGGGGATTCATCGTGTTCGGACAGCACGACGCCGAGCGACGCTGGTCGATGGCGGAGATCAGCGGACTTCGCGCTGCGGCCGAAACCTTCGGCTCAGCCCTTGGCCGGAGATGGGTGGAGGACGAGGTGCGTCGCTCGGAACTGCGTTTCCGCTCCGTTTGGGAGAATTCGCGCGACGGCATGCGGTTGGCCGATGCCGACGGGCGCATGCTTAAAGTGAATCCCGCCTTCTGCAGGCTCGTGGGGCGAACAGAGGAGGAACTCCTGGGTCAACCGGTCTCGGTCATCTACGCGGAGGAGGTTCACGAACACGTACAGCAGGCGTACCTCGACCGCTTCGGATCCAGGACCGTTGAGGAGTTCCTGGAAAAAGAGATCACCCTCTGGGACGGCCGGCGGCTCTGGGTGGCCGTATCCAACGGTTTCCTGGAGAACCCGGGAGAAAGCCTGCTGCTGAGCATCTTCCGGGATATCACCTCCGGCCGGGAGGCTGCGCTGGATCTTCAGCGGCACGCGGAGGACCTCCTGATCGCCAAGTCCATGGCCGAGGACCAGAATGTCGCCCTGGCCCAGCAAGCCGAAGAGCTCCGGGAGGCCAGGGAACTCGCCCTGGAGGCCTCGCGCCTCAAGTCCGAGTTCGTGGCCAACATGAGTCACGAGATCCGCACCCCCATGAACGGGGTGATCGGCATGACCGGATTGCTGCTTGACACCGACCTTTCCGCGGAACAGAAGGAGTATACGGAGGTCATCCGCCGGTCGGGCGAGGCGCTCCTGGGCATCGTCAACGACATCCTCGACTTCTCCAAGATCGAAGCCGGCAAACTGGTGCTGGAGAACGTGGATTTCGACCTCCGCAAGGTGGTCGAAGAGGCGGCGGAACTGTTGTCGACCCAGGCGCTGGCCAAGAACCTTGAGCTGGTGACCTCGGTTTCGCCGGACATCCCGCTGGCCGTGCACGGAGACCCGGGACGCCTGCGACAGGTTCTGGTCAACCTGGTCGGGAACGCGGTGAAGTTCACGGAGGAGGGGGACGTGTCGGTCGCGGTCCATGCGGAGCATCTCGGGGCAGACGACATGGTGCTCCGGTTCTCCGTGAAGGATACCGGGATCGGCATTTCCCACGAAGCACGTTCGAGACTCTTCCAGTCGTTCTCCCAGGCCGACGGTTCGACCACCAGGAAGTACGGCGGCACCGGGCTGGGGCTGGCGATCAGCAAAAGGCTGGTGGGGATGATGAACGGTGAGATCGGCGTGGAGAGCGAGCCGGGACGCGGAAGCGAGTTCTGGTTCACGGCAACGTTCAGGAAGCAGCCCGTTGTTGGTTCGCCGGAATTGCAGGGTCGCGGGGAGCACGTTCTGGTGATCGACGGCAGCGCCGCGAGCCGATCGGCGATCGCCGCCTATCTGGCCGGATGGGGCCTGGAAGCCGGCACGGCGGCCACAGGCACGATCGGGTCGGCGACACTCCGTCAGGCGAATGCGGCCGGACGGCCGTACCGTGCGGTGGTGATCAACACCGCCCTGCCGGACATCGATGGGATCTCGTTGTCGCGCATCATCAGCGGGGATCCGTCGTACGGCGCTCCGCGGGTGCTGCTGCTCACTCCGTTGACGCGCACCGCAGGAACAGCGCTGGCCGATGCCGGGGTCTTTGCGCGCGTTGGCAAGCCGGTCAAAGCGTCGGCGCTGATGGATGCGCTCTCCGGAGCGCTTGGATATGTCCGCTCCGGGGCCTCGACGTCGGTGGCCGCCGCCGAGGGGGAGGCACTGGACGCCGGCCCGAAACGAACGGTCCGGGTGTTAGTGGCCGAAGACAACGTGGTGAACCAGAAAGTGGCGCTCCGGATGCTCGACAAACTCGGATGCCGCTCCGACATCGTGGCCAACGGCAGCGAGGCTGTGGAGGCGGTGCGGCGGTTCCCGTACGAGATCGTCTTCATGGACTGCAACATGCCGGAAATGGACGGCTTCGTGGCGACGAGGAATATCCGCGCCGCCGAAGGGAAGGAACGCCATACGGTCATCATCGCCATGACGGCGAACGCGCTGGACGGCGACCGAGAACGCTGCATCGAATCCGGGATGGACGACTACGTGTCCAAGCCCCTGGACCAGAAGACGCTCGCCGCTGTGGTTCGCCACTGGCTCAGCGCGGCGACCCCCGCACCGCCTCCGGCGGTGCCGCCGGTGAACGTGCGCGGAGGGAAGGTCGTGAATGCCGATCGCCTGGCAGAGCTGGAAGAGCTGGCCGATCCGGCAGATCCGGAGTGGCTGCAAGGGATCGTCCACAAGTTCCTGGAGGACGCGCAGGCGCGGATCGTCAGGATCGCGGCGTCGATCGAGATGGCGGACCCGACAAGTATCCCGGGACTCGCCCATACGCTCAAGGGAAGCGCGGGAAATCTTGGGGCGGAGGTCATGGCGTCGGTCTGCAAAGACCTGCAGACCGCGGGCGAGAAAGGGAGACATGGACAGCGTCATGCGGTTGGCGACGGAATTGCACGGGGCGTTCGGCGATGTCCGGTCGGCGCTGGAAGCACGCTATCACACAGTGGAACAGAAACGATGAAGATCCTGGTGGCGGAAGACGACAGCGTCTCCAGCACGGTCCTGGCCACGCGGCTGCGGAAGCTCGGGCACACGGTCTCGACCGCCGAGAACGGGAAGGAAGCGTGGTTCACGTTCGTCCGCATGCACCCGCGGCTGGTCATCACCGACTGGATGATGCCGGAGGTGGACGGGCTGGAATTCACCCGGCGTATCCGGGCGGAACAGCGGCCCCGGTACACGTACGTGATCATGCTGACGGCCATGGGAGGGAAGGAGAGCTACCTCGAAGGGATGAACGCGGGGGCCGACGACTTCCTGACCAAGCCGGTGGACGCGGACACGCTCAACGCACGCCTGAGGGTCGCCGAACGGTTGCTGGGACTCCAGGAGCAGGTCTCCCAGATGGAAGAACTCCTCCCGATCTGCGCATACTGCAAGAGGATCCGGGACGGGCAGGACGAGTGGCAGGACCTGCAGCACTACGTCGGGTCCCGCACGGAGGCATCGTTCCAGTCGGAGATCTGCCCGGAATGTCATGCGAAGGAGCCTCTCTGAGGCGGTCCGATCATCGATGAGAAGACATCAGCAGGGGATGCAGTATGGGGATCATCACAATTGACAAACTGACGCCGGGTATGAAGCTGGCTGTTCCCGTGAAGGACCGCGGGGGTCGCGTCATCCTGGCGGCCGGTCAGGAGCTGACCGAGAAGCACCTGAAGATCCTCCGCATGTGGGGGATCACCCAGGCCGAGGTGACCGGCGTTGTACCCCAGGCACCCGAAGCGCAGGAGGCTCCGAAGACCGACACCGACATCCAGCTGGAGGCCGAGCAGGTTGTCCAGGAGCTGTTCCTTCATGCCGGCGAGACACATCCGGCGATCCAGGAACTCCGCCGTCTGGCGGTCAAACGTGTTGCGGCCCGGATGACGCAGGGAGGGAGCCATGGAAACTAGCCCCGGGATCTGCTCAAAGGCTACGTCGAGGTCTCATCCCTTCCGCTGGTTCACGTGCGACTGGAGGAGGCGATCAGCGACCCCCGGAAGTCCATGTCGGACATCGCCAAGATCATCCGGGAGGATCCGGGCCTGACCGCCCGGCTCCTGCGCATCGTGAACAGCGCTTTCTACAGTTTCCCGTCGCGGGTGGAGACGATCTCTCACGCGGTCACCATCGTTGGTACGCAGCAGCTCAGTGCGCTGGCTCTGGCGACCTCGGTGATGAACATGTTCAGCGGGATCCCGCAGGACCTCGTGAACATGGATTCGTTCTGGCGGCACAGCATCGGGTGTGGATTGGCGGCGCGGGTCCTGGCGACCTATCGCCGGGAATCCAACCCCGAGCGGTTCTTCGTGGCGGGGATGCTCCACGACATCGGGCGTCTCGTGATGTACACCAAGATGCCGGCCGATGCGAAGGCGTCGGTCTTCGCCGCGAAGGGGAGCAAGATGCTGCTGTACGAGGCCGAGCGGGAGGCCCTCGGTTTCACGCACGCGGTGGTCGGCGGCCTGCTGATGCAGACCTGGCGGCTCCCGCCGACGCTGGAAGAGGTGGTGATGTACCACCATAATCCCGGCGCGGCGACGCACTATCCGATGGAGGCGGCGATCATCCACGTGTCGGACATCATCGCCCACGCCATGGATCTGGGGAGCAGCGGCGAGAAGTATGTGCCCCCGCTGGATCCCGGCGCCTGGGATGCCCTCGGCCTGGAACCCGCATTGCTCGGCTCGGTGGAAGACCAGGTGGATCGTCTGTACAGAGACTCACTCCAGGTCATCCTGGGGAACGGAAGCCATGACTGATCATACAGCGTTGTACGAACACCTGCGCGACGCGGAAGCGCGCTCCAAACACCTTGAAGAGGTCAACCGGTACGTCCTCGGCGCCCTCGAATTCGTTGCGTCCCTGGGGGAGTTCCAGGCCAGCCTGAATGTGGACGAGAGCCTGACCGACATCCTGTCCGCAACGCGGTCCAATCTCAAACGACTGCTCCCGTTCGAGACCCTGGCATTCTACATGGTCAACGAGGCGGACCTGGACATGCAGCTCGTGGACTGGGAGCCGGAAGAATCGAGGGGACGGATCCAGGCCGAGATGGACGCGCAGATCGCTGACGGGACGTTCGCCTGGGCCCTCAACCAGAACCGGGCGGTGCCGGTCCCGGCGAGGGAGATCGCCCGCACGGTGGTCCTGCATACGGTGGCCACCCGCTCCCGCGTCCTCGGGATGTTCGCGGGGTTCCTCCCGACGGAGGTGACGGAGATCGGCGAGATCCCGTTGCACCTGCTCTCCATCACCCTCTTCTCATGCGCCAACACGCTCGAGAACGCCTCGCTGTACCGGAAGCTGAACGAGCACAACCTGAGGCTGGAGGACCTGATCAAGGAGCGGACCGGCGAACTCGAGGAGGCACTGAAGGAGGCCCAGGTCGCGAACGTGGCGAAACGGCAGTTCGTGGCGAATATGAGCCACGAGATCAGAACCCCCATGAACGGCATCATGGGGTTGGTGGACCTCCTGCGGGGTACCCAGCTCACCGCTGAACAGCGGAAGTACCTGGATATCGTGCATTCGAGCAGCATCGCGCTGCTGACCGTGATCAACGATATCCTGGACTTCTCCAAGATCGAGGCTGGAAAGCTGACGCTGGAAGCCATCAACTTCAAGATCCGCGAGGTGGTGGAGCGGACGATCTCCCTCTTCTCCCAACGTGCGAAGGAGAAGGGGATCACGATCGAAGGCGCGCTCCAGCCCGAGATCCCGGAGTACCTCGTGGGAGACCCGGTGCGCATCTCGCAGGTGTTCGCCAATCTCGTCGGGAACGCGGTGAAGTTCACGGAGAGGGGGCACATCCGGGTGACGGTGACCGTGGAGCAATCGACCTCCGACCGGTTGACCCTGCTGTGCCGCGTCGCAGACACCGGCATCGGCATCCCTCCGGAGACCCAGAAACAGCTCTTTCAGCCGTTCTCGCAGGGCGATGGTTCGGCCACGCGAAAATACGGCGGGACCGGGCTGGGGCTGGCCATCTCGCGCCAGCTGGCGGAGATGATGGGAGGCACGATGGGTCTCGAAAGCACCCCGGGGCAGGGGAGCACGTTCTGGTTCACCGCGGGCTTCGGCATCCCCGCGGAGGCCACGCCGGAGGTGATCGTCTCCGTGCCGACGCGGGAGCAGCAGCAGGCGGGGATCCCGAAGGGGCTGAAGATCCTGGTCGCCGAGGACAATGAGGCCAACCAGATCGTGGCGACCATGATGCTGGACAAGTTCGAATGCCGTACGACCATCGCCTCGAACGGCCAGCAGGCGCTGGAAGCGTTGTGCAATGAGACGTTCGACCTGGTGCTGATGGATTGCCAGATGCCGGTGATGGACGGCTTCGAGGCGACCCGGGACATCCGCCGCGTCGAGCGGACGGCGCGGCACACGACGATCGTCGCGATGACGGCGAACGCTCTGCAGGGAGAACGGGAGCGCTGCCTCGCAGCGGGAATGGACGACTACATCTCGAAGCCTGTCATGCTGGAGGACATTGAGCGCGCCCTCAGGAAGTGGTGTTCCGGGGACTCGGGTGGCAAGGACGCGGCTCCCGCGACGGCCGCGGCACCGGGTCCGGCGGTGCTCGACCGGAAGCGGCTTGAGCACCTGAGAGATCTCAGCAAACGGACAGACCAGAATATGTTCTTCCGACTCCTGACCATGTTCCTGGAAGACGCCCCGGCCCGCATCCGCAAGATGCGGGACGCGCTCGCCCAGGGGGACGCGGAAGGGGTCTTCGCGGCGGCGCATTCACTCAAGGGGCTCAGCGGGAACCTCGGCGCAATGACCATGATGAGCCTTTCGCAGGATCTTCAGGCACTCGGACAGCAGGGAAGCCTGACAGGCGTGGAAAAGCTTCTGGACCGCGTCGAAAGCGAATTCCAGACGGTACGGCAGACCCTCGAGGCCGAGTATCTGCAGACGGAGGGGCGCACATGAGGATCCTCGTCGCAGAGGACGATGAGATGTCCCTGAACATCCTTACGGCGCAACTGCGCAAGCTCGGTCACCACGTGCACGGGGCGAAGGACGGCGACGAGGCGTTGAGGGCTTTCGACGAATTCGATCCGGAGGTGCTGATCACCGACTGGATGATGCCCAACACCAACGGTCCGGCGCTCTGCCGCGCGGTCAGGGCGATGCAGCGGCGGTCCTACGTCTACATCATCATCCTGACGTCGCTGGACCGTAACGTCGGGTTTCACGAGGGAATGCATGCGGGGGCAGACGACTTCGTCAACAAACCCTGCGAGGGCGGGCAGCTCAACGTGCGCCTTCGGGTCGCGGAGCGGATCCTGGGACTGCAGACAACCATCGCCCAGCTCGAGGGGATGCTGCCGATCTGTCCCCGATGCCACCGCATCAGGACCCCGGAGGGGAGCTGGCAGCCCGTGGAATCCTACATATCGAGAAAAACGGACTCACAGTTCAGCCACGGTATCTGTCCGGACTGTTACGCGACGAAAATGAAACCGGAACTGGAGAAGATCAAGAAAGCGAAGGCAGCGGACACGGCCGGGTAGCAGCCGCGGAGGAACCATGATGGTCACCCAGGAACGACAGCGAGTGAACGTGGAGGTCGATGCCGACGGACTGCGGGCCTATCTGCGTCCGATCGACCCGTCACGCGACGGCATCCCCGAAGGGGAGGAGCTCCGGTCCATGCTCGCCGAGGCCGGAGTGGTACGGGGCATCATGGGAGGTCCAGAGAGCCGTGCTGTTCCTGAGAACGGGCGCGTGCTGGTGGCGGTCGGGAGACCCCCGGTCCGCGGGACCGACGGGTGGGTGGAGTTCCCGCTGATGTCCAGGGGCGGTGCTACGGGCTCCCAGGAGCGGGTGAACATGCGCGATGGCGATTTCCTCAAGAGGGTCAGCAAGGGGGACGTGGTCGCCGTGATCCATCAGCCGGCCGCTGGTGAAGCGGGGGAAACCGTGCGTGGAGAGGCGATCCCGGCCGACGAGGGGGCTCCAGCGCGGGTAGAGGCGGGGGCCAATGTTGTCGCGTCGCCTACCGATCCCGGCACACTGGTCGCCGCTACGGATGGCCACCTGACGTTGGGCCCGGACGGACGTATCGAGGTGCAGACGGTGGTGACGATCCAGGGGAATCTGGATCTTACCGTGGGCAACATCGATTTCTGCGGATCGTTGATCGTCCTCGGCGATATCATGAGCGACTTCACCGTGAAGGTCGGAGGGTCTCTGGACGTGCACGGCAACGTGGAGGATTCCCTGATCAAGGCGGGCGGTGACGTCACGGTGCGGAACGGCTTCTACGGTCACGGGAAAGGAACGATCGAAGCGGGGGGTGACGTCCACGTCCATCACATCCTGAACCAGTCCATACTGAGCGAAAAGGACGTGTACATCGAGACCGAGGCGGTGAACGCCACGGTTCGTGCCGGTGGCCGGATCATCGCGCCAAGGGCGGTCATCGCCGGGGGGAATATGGACGCCTTGCGGGAGATCATCGCCGGCGTGCTGGGGAGCGCGGACGGCGGACAGGCAAAGCTGCGGGCCGGGAAACGGGGACGGATCCTGGAACGGCTCGGGCAGATCGATCGCGACCTCAAACACGGTGAGAAACAGCTGGTCGACGTCAAGGCGACGGTCTACCGATTCGTCAAGATGAAAGTGGACGGGGTCGGATTGACAGCGGAACAGGAGCAGGTCCTGGGCAAGCTGCAGGAGGCGCAGAAGCTGCTGCCGGTCCGGCTGGAGGCGCTGCAGGCGGAACGCGTGCAACTGCAGACGGAATTGCAGAAGAAGGCCGAGGCACGCATCGAAGTGCACGACACGGTCCATGAGAATGTGCTGATCGACATCAACAACGTGCGCAAAGTGGTCGATTCCGCGATCCAGGGGGTGGTCTTCACGGAACGCGCGGGGACGATCGAGATCCAGTCCCGGTAGGACCGGGACCATTGAACAAGCGACCTGAACGAGCGTGGAGAGTATGACCATGAACGACGACCTTCGGCAGATGATCGCGGCGCTGCTGGCCGACGGTGACCCGGACGCACGGCGACGGGCGGCCGAGAGCCTGTCCTCTTCGGGAGGACTCGCGTCCGTGTCGGCGCTGGCTGCCGCCCTGCAGGACGAGAGCAAGGGGGTCCGGGACGCGGCGGCCCGATCCCTGCTCGCCATCGGCGGGGAGAACGTCGCCCGGGCGATCGTCGAGTACATCGCCAGCAGCAATATCACCACCAGGAATCTCGCGGCTGAACTGCTGGTCAAGATCGGACCGAAAACGGTTCCCGCGCTTCTGCCGTTCCTCAAGGACCCGGACCGGGACGTCAGGAAGTTCGCCGTTGACACCTTCGGACTGATCGGGGTCCCCGAACCCATCCCCTACATGCTGCCCCTGCTGGACGACCCGGACGAGAACGTGGTCGTTTCGGCCGTGGAGGCGCTGGGGAACATGCGGGCTGCAGGGGCGATCCCGTACCTGCAGGTCGCCTACGAACGGTACCCCTACGCCCGGGCAACGGTCGCCGAGGCCCTCGGCAAGATCGGCGAATCGCAGGCCAGCCCGTTCCTGTTGAGCAGGCTCGAGGAGCTGATGAAGCCCGGGGCGGAGGATCCCGTGTCTCTCTTCGCCGTCATCGAGGCCCTGGGGGCGGTGGCAGACGCCTGGTCCCTGAGCGCGCTTCAGCGGCACGTGGGCATGGTCAAGGGGAAGATCCGGTCCATGCTCCTGCATGCCCTGGTGCAGATCTCCGAGAGGCACCACGCGACGATCCCCGCCGCACCAGGACTCGCAGAGGATTTCGTCCGCGCGTTGCGCGACGACGAGACGCCCATTCGCGTCAGTGCGGCGAAATGGCTGGTCCATGCCGGGCGGGAGGACCTGGCCCCGGTGCTGGTGGGGGCACTCGGGCGGGCACCCGAGGTGGACGCCCTGCTCCTGGAGTATCTCGCCGACCGTCCGGGAGTGTTCCCTGCCGTCCTGCAGGCGCTCGACGCGGCCGCCCCGGCGCACCGGAAGACCCTGATCGGCCTTGTCGCGCGCCTGACGGTGAACATCATCGCGCGGATCATGCGCCGCGACGCCCCGGTGTACGACGAGGCCTGGTTCTCCCAGGCGTTCGAGGCCATCGCCCGGATGTGGGATTCGGCGGACGAAGAGACCCGCTCGGCGATCGTGGATGCGTTGTTCCGGCTGGACGGCGATCGTGCGGTCGAATTCCTCGACCAGATCATGAACGATCCGGACCCGTGGCTGCGCATGCACGTCATCGAGGTGATCGCAGCGATCTCCGACCGCCGGGCCCCCGATTTCATCGCCCGATTCCTGCAGGACGACGACGAAATGGTGCGGGAAGTCGCGATGTCGACACTGCAGTCCAAGGGATTCGTCCCGGACGGCGACATCCCGGAGGAACTTGCATGAACATCCACCCCGCATCAGGAGGCCAACGGTGAACCTGACCGCCCCGACTGTGGCGAGGCCGTCGATCGGCCAGACCCCGAAGATGTCGGATGAGACCTACCGGTTGCTCCGGCAATACATCTACGAACTGACCGGGATCTTCTTCCAGGACAACAAGAAATATCTCCTGGAAGGACGGCTGGGCAAGCGCCTGCAGGTCCTCTCGCTCCCGGACTTCGAGGCAGTACCTGCACCTGATGCGGACCGGTCCGCGGCGGAGCGAGGAAATGCGCTTCTTCTTCGACGCCATCACGATCAACGAGACGTTCTTCTTCCGCAACGAGCCGCAGTTCGAGGCGTTCGAGAACACCCTCGTCCCGGCGTGCTCGCCGGCAAGGGGACCGGCCCCCGGCGCCTGCGCGTGTGGAGTGCCGCCAGTTCTTCCGGGAGGAGGCGCACACGATCTGCGATGATCTACCTGGAGCGGCTCGGGCCAAATACCCGGGGCTCGAGCTGGAGGTGGTGGGGACAGACATCAATTCCACGGTGCTGGAGACCGCGCGCAAGGGTGTCTACCGCGACTATTCCGTGCGGAACATGCCCACGCTGTATCTCAACAAGTACTTCACGGACGGAGGACGGCCGGTACTTCGGTGCAAAGACGAGGTCCGCCAGCACGTCCGTTTCGAGTTCCTGAATCTGTAGGACCAGGCGCGGATGCAGCAGATGACGGGGTTCGATATCATCTTCTGCTGCAACGTCCTGATCTACTTCGACCAGAAATCCAAGATCCAGGTGGTCTCGAACCTGTACGATGCGCTGAATCGCGGAGGGTATCTGTTCATCGGATACGCGGAATCCCTGCACGGGATCTCCACGGCATTCAAGCTGGTCAATTTTCCCGAAGACCGTCGCCTACAAGAAGGAGTAAGACCATGGGTCAGAGTGATTCTCGCAGTCGATGATTCCGCGACCGTACGCAAGTTCGTTTCGGTGTCGCTCAGCATGCAGGGGTTCCAGGTCATCACCGCATCCGACGGCATGGACGCGCTCGAGAAATTGCCCCAGCAGCAGGTCGACCTGCTGATGACGGATCTGAACATGCCGAACATGGACGGTTTCGAGTTGATCCGGGCCCTGCGGGAAAACCCCCAGTACAAGGACCTGCCCGTCATCATCCTGACCTCGCTGACCGACGAGGTCAGCCGGGAGACCGGCGCCAAACTGGGGGTGAATTCGTTCCTGGTCAAGCCCTTCAGTCTGGAGAAGATCCAGTACGAAGTGGCGAAGTATGTGAGTTGGGCGGAGTGAACATGCACATCACAACAAGCGGAGCGGCATCATGGCGTCAATCAAGTTTCTGGTGGTGGATGATTCCCTCACCATGCGCAGGATCGTCATCAACACGCTGAAGACCATCGGGTACGACACCGTGGTGGAGGCTGTTGACGGGAAGGACGCGATGGCGAAGATCATCAGCGAGGGGGCGGACTTCCTGATCACGGACTGGAACATGCCCGAGATGAACGGCCTGGAACTGTCGAAGTGGGTGAGGAATTCCTCGAACGCCCAGGGGATGCCGATCCTGATGGTGACGACCCGGGGGAACAAGGAGGACGTGATCGAGGCGATGAAGATGCGGGTGAACAACTATATCGTCAAACCGTTCACCGCGCAGGGTCTGAAGGAGAAGATCGACCAGATCCTGAAGAGCCTCGAACCCAAGGCGGCCTGACGCGCCACGGCAGCGGTCCCATGTTTCCTCACTCAGGGAAGAAGCGTATGAATGCGGATGATCTGAAGCTGCTGTTGCGCAAGGTGGAGGAGCTCAAGGCGTTGCTGGTCTTCACGGAGCGGACCATCCCCTTCCTGGAAGATGTCATTGCCTTCGTGAGCGACATCGTCCCGATGATGGAAGATCTCGAGATCCTCGGTGGAGGCCACCGCGGAGAAGCTGCCAAAAGCCTCGAGCCAGCTGGACAAGGTCAGCACGGCCACGGAGATGGCCACAACGGAGATCCTGAACATCGTCGAAGGGATGATGGCGAAGGTGGACCGGATCCGATCGGCATCGGAGGGTGATCGCCCGACGCTCGACAGCATCCAGGACGACTGCACGAACATCATGATCGCGCTGCAGGTGCAGGATATCACCGCGCAGCAGATCGCGGCGGTGAACACGCTGATGCAGTCGGTGGACCAGGGTTTGAGCAGGCTCATGCGGCACTTCACAGACGTGGCCACGGAACGGACCGATGCCACGGTACAGGACGGAACGACTCGACATCGTGTTCGATTCCACGGCGGAATACGGCGGAGCGGCGGAGCGGCAGCGGGTTGCTGACGCAGTGGTCGCATCGGTCGGGAAGACCACCGATCGCCAGCGGAGCACAGCGAAAAGGGAAACATTGATCCTGCCGCGCGGCCGGAAGACCGGCGGCACTCACGAACAGCGGGAGAAAGGGAATGTCAGCACCCGGCAACACCGAACAGAACGACCTCCGGCAGATGGTGGACCTGGTGGCGAGCGTGGTCCCGATGCTGGACACGATCCGCCTTTCCATCGAGGAGGGCAGCGGGCACATCCCGCGGGCTTCGCAGCAGCTGCAGAACGTGACGCAGGCCACCGAGACGGCCACGATGGAGATCCTGAACGTGCTGGACTCCATGACCCAGAAGATCAGCGACGCGGAGAACGGGCTCGCCGCGGTGAAAGAGGCGCTGGTGACCCGTCAGAACATCGAGCGTCAGCTGACCGAACGGCTGAACACCCTCGGGCCGGATGGGACGGACGGCAAGCAATTGTCGTCTCTCGCGGCGCTCTGGACCCAACACCAGCAGATGCCCGGGGTGAACGACCGCGTGGGAGCGGTGGAGGAATCCCTGGCGCAGTCCAAGGCCGATTCGATCAACATCGCCATGGCGCTGCAGGTGCAGGACATCACTTCCCAGCAGATCGCAGGGGTGCTGGACTCGATCGAAGTGGTGCGGAACCGGCTCCAGAAGGCCCTGGAGGCCGTCGGCGGAACCGCCCAGGCGGTCCACCAGAGCGGAGTGGTCCTCGCGCCGGGGTCGGCCCCGAAGCACTACGACACCGACGCCGAGTACACGCCGTCCGGGGCGCGACAGGAATCGGCCGATGCGATCGTCCGCGCATGGAACAAGGATACCACGAAGTAGGGAGATGATCATGTCCGCTGCAACACCACAGGCGTTCGACAACGAGATGGCCGAGATCCTCGAGAGCTTCATCGTCGAGACGCGGGAGATCCTGGAGAAGCTGGGGCAGGACCTGATGACGCTGGAAAAGACCGGCGCCAGCCCGGACCTGCTCAACACGATCTTCAGGGCCGTCCATACCGTCAAAGGCACCTCCTCGTTCCTGGGGCTGGAGCAGATGACGGAGCTCGCGCACGTCTTCGAGGACGTTCTCAACAAGCTCCGCAGGGGAGAGCTGGAGGTGACCTCGGACCGGATGGATGTGATGTTCGAGGCGTACGACGTGTTGCGCCTGCTCCTGGAAAGGATCGAGGAACGGAACACCGAACGGGTGGATCTCGAGCAGATCATCGCCGGGCTCCGGGCCATCCGGGAGGCCTCCCAGAAGGCCGTCGCGACCCCGCCGGCGCCGCCCGTGAAAGCCGCGGAGCCGCCCCCCGCACCGCAGGCTCCCGCACCAGCCGGAGAGCCTCCGGCCAGGGTTTCCGAACTCCCGCCGCAGGAGCACCAGGCCGCCGCCCTCGCTGCGCCGGCGACGCACGCCGCCGGGAGCTCCCCGGGTGAAGGGCCGGCGGACGGGGGAGCCGCCGCGCCAGGGACGAAATCGGCGGATACCACGATCCGGGTCGACGTCACCCGTCTCGACAGCCTGATGAACCTCGTCGGCGAACTGGTCCTGGGGAGGAACAGGCTGATGCAGATCGCCTACCAGGTCAATGAGAAATACGAGGGGGTGCCTGTCGCGCGTGAGCTGACCGATACCAGCTCGTCCATCGACTTCATCACGACCGAACTGCAGATGGCGGTGATGAAGACCCGGATGATCCCCATCGCCAAGGTGTTCAACAAGCTGCCTCGCCTTGTGCGCGACCTGATGAAGGAGACCTCCAAGGACATCGACCTCCAGATCTTCGGCGAAGAGACGGAGTTGGACAAAACGATCATCGAAGAGCTGAACGATCCCCTGGTCCACATCATGCGGAACGCCGCCGACCACGGGATCGAGCCGCCCGCCGACCGTGTGGCGGCGGGGAAGGCCGCCCGTGGAACGATCATCGTGAACGCGGAGCACGAGGGGAACAACATCGTGATCACCATCCGCGACGACGGCCGCGGGATGGATCCCGACAGGCTCAAGGCCAAAGCGGTGGAGAAGGGGATCATCACGGAAGTGCAGGCTCGCGAAATGGGTGCGCGGGACGCCTTCAATCTGATCTTTGCGCCGGGTTTCAGCACTGCCGCAAAGGTCACCAACGTGTCCGGCAGGGGCGTCGGGATGGACGTGGTCCGGACCAACATCACCCGGCTGAAGGGGATCATGGAGATCGAGTCCGAGCTCGGCGCCGGCAGCACGTTCGTGCTCAAGCTGCCGCTGACCCTTGCCATCATCCAGGCCCTTCTGGTGGAGGTCGCCCGGGAGGTCTTCTGCGTCCCGCTGGCGTCCGTCCTCGAGGTCGTGCGGATCACGCCGAAGGAGATCAACACGGTGAACGGCCGGGAGGTGGTCCGGCTGAGGGACTCCGTGCTCCCGCTGGGGAGGCTGACGAAAGTGCTCGGGACCGGCACGAATGGCGGGGAGAGCGGATGGATCTACGTGGTGGTGATCGGCCTCGCCCAGCAACGGGTCGGGATCGTCGTGGATTCCCTTCTCGGACAGAAGGAGGTGGTCATCAAATCGCTCGGGCCGTACCTCGGGACGGTCCCCGGCATCGCCGGTTCCACCATCCTGGGCGACGGGCGGGTGATCATGATCATCGACGTCGGTGAACTGATGAATCTCTACGCCGAGCGGACATGAACCGGACGATCAACGTCGTCATTGTCGACGATTCCGCGTTCATGCGGAAATCGCTTTCCATGATGCTGGAGTCGGATCCGGAGATCAAGGTGGTGGCGACCGCGCGCAACGGCAAGGAGGGGATCGAGAAGATCCGGGAACACCGGCCGGACCTGGTCACCATGGATATCGAAATGCCGGAGATGGACGGTCTGACGGCCCTGGGCATCATCATGAAGGAGATGCCCGTCCCGGTGCTGATGGTGAGCTCCCTGACCACCGAAGGGGCTAAGGCCACGCTGGACGCGCTGAACCTCGGGGCGGTGGACTTCATTCCGAAGGAACTGTCGTACGTCTCGCTCGACATCGTCAAGATCAAAGCAGAGCTGATCTCGAAGGTCAAACACATCGCCCACAGCAGATCGCTCCAGTTCCGGCTGCAGAGGATCCGGGCCGGTTCTCCGCCGAGGAACGGCGGTCCGCGACGCGTCCGCGCGACGGTCAGTCGCCGTCCGCGGGCCGCCGGAAGGATCTGCGCGCGGTCGTGGTGGGGATCTCCACCGGCGGTCCGTTTGCGCTCCTGCAGACCATCCCGAAGATCCCCAGCGACTTTCCCCTCGGCATCGCCATCGTCCAGCATATGCCGCCGAAGTTCACCCGCTCGATGGCGGACCGGCTGAACGGGTTGAGCGCCCTCGAAGTGAAGGAGGCCGAGGACCGGGCGACGTGGTCCGGCCGGGGCTGGTCCTCATCGCCCCCGGCGGGATGCATATGACCTTCACGGCGAACGGCAAAGAAACCGCCGTGGCGATCAGCCCCGAACCGGCGGGGACCCTCTACCGGCCCAGTGCCGATGTGATGATGCTCTCCGCCGTGGAGGCGTTCCGGGCGCCGCTGCTCGGACTGATCATGACGGGCATGGGGAAGGACGGCCTCGAAGGACTCAAGAAGATCAAGAGGGGGGAGGATACGTGGTCGCCCAGAACGAAGAAACCTGTGTCGTCTACGGCATGCCCAGGGCGGCGGTGGACGAGGGGATCGCCGATGTCGTCCTCCCGCTCGACGAGATCCCCGCGGCACTCATGCGAATCGTTTCGGAGTGAACAGGCATGGACAGCGTGAATGATGACCGTTTCATAGACCTGAGCGAGTTCGACTCGATCCGCTCCCGGAAGCACGTGCTCCGCGGGAATGTGATCAAGCGCGACCGCGTGGTCCAATCGGGGATCCAGCAGGTCAGCGTGGCCGACGGGGCCCCCGGTCAGCCGACCGTGTACGTCCATCGGCACGGCGAGGACGTCGATTCGGTGGAGTTCGTCTGCAGCTGCGGACGAACCGCAACCGTGAAGTTCGACTACGGCGGGGAATAGTCCCCATCTGGCGATTATTAGCCATCATCTCTGCGGGTGCGGAGACCCCGAAAAACGGCAATAGTGGCCATTTTTCGGGGTTTTTTCATGATTCTCCGGTTGGCACCCGTCTTGCTTCAGGAAGACTCCAAGAGACCAGGTTCACGTTGTTCCAGCACACAGCGAGTACATCCATGTTCACCATGACCGAGAAGTCCACGATCGGGATGGGCAGCCTTGCATTCCTAGCGGGTGTCGTTGCGACGTTGTTCACGGCGTACGCGGTGATCTCCAAGAAGCACAAGCCGGCGACACAGGTGCGTCCGGAATACGACGGGTGGGAAGACGGCCTGGGAGTGTAGAGGACGCTGGTGAGGGGGCGGAGCACGCCTCCTGGCCGGCAGGCCGGGAAGTGATGTCCGAGGAATCCGGAGGGAACAGTGAAACTGTTTGAAGCTACGAAGATCCCCGTGCTTCATCGGGCGCTGGACACCTATGCCCTGCGCCAGAAGGTGATCTCGGGGAACATCGCGAACATCGCCACGGCCGGCTACCGGGCCAAGACCGTCGAGTTTGAGGATCACCTCGCGACCGCCTTGCGCGCCGGGGGGGGAACCGGAAGCGGTATGACGCATGCGGGCCATATCCCCCTTTCCGCGGACTCCCCGTCAGGGGTCCAGCCGTCGGTGACGGACTCGCGTTCGCCTGTCGGGCCGGGAGAGGATGAGCGCACCAACGGGGTGAACAACGTGGACCTCGACAACGAAATGGCCGAGCTGGCCAAGAACCAGATCCGCTTCAAGTTCTCAACACGGCTCATCGCCGAAACTTTCCGCGGCATTCAGCGGAGCATCCGGGGGACCGTATGAAGATCGAGAGAATGTTCGGCGCGCTGAACATCAGCGCTTTCGGCATGACGGCCCAGCGCAGGAAGATGGACGCCATCGCGAGTAACCTGGCGAACGCGGAGACCACCAGGAGCGAGGGGGGCGGGCCGTACCGCAGGAAGATGGTCACGTTCAAGGAGCGGGTCGCACAGGCGTTCTCAGGAGGCGTGCAGTCTCGCGGCGATGCCGCTGGCGTCCACGCACGCCGGGCACATGCCGGCAGGTGAAGCCTTCGGGGGAGGGTCGACGGGTCAGCAGGCAGGGATCGAAGCGGTCGAGACCCCAGAATCGGCCCCTCCGCGGTTGGTCTACGATCCGGGTCATCCGGACGCCGATGCGAACGGCTACGTGGCGATGCCGAACGTCAACATCGTGACCGAGATGGTGGGCATGATCTCGGCATCCCGCGCCTTTGAAGCGAACGTGGTGGCCATCAACGCGGCAAAGGCGATGGCGAAAGAGTCCCTGGAGATCTGACCATGAACATCACGCAGCATCCGCAATTCCAGCATTCCCGCCCAGCGACCGCAAGACCGCCCGGCAGCACCGGACGGCCTGCGGAAGGACGCCGGCGCTCAGGCCTCGCGTGCAGTGAAAACGACAGAGGCCGCGCAAGGCGTACCCGCAGGAGGGCAGGCGGTCCTTTCCGATGCCGAACAGCGGTTCTTCGAGGACCTGTACCCGGGTGCCGTGTCCGAACTCCGGACCTCCCCGAGCTACGCCCGTAGCGGCCAGCAGCCGGACCACCGGACGGGGACATTAGTGGACAGGAAGGGGTGACCCGTGAAGATCGGACAGGCACTGACGCTCAATCAGGAGGTCGGCAAGCGGACGCTGATCGACCGGAAGCTCGAGGACACCACCAGTTCGTTCGGGGAGACCCTGTCGAAGGCGATCACCGACGTCAATGCTCTGCAGACGGAGGCCGGACGGCAGGCGGAAAAGCTCGTGAGCGGCGAGGCGGTGGATCTGCACGAGGTGATGATCGCCGCGGAGAAGGCCCGGACCAGCTTCGACCTGCTGATGGAGATCCGCAACAAGACGGTCGAGGCATATCGCGAAATCATGAGAATGCAGGTGTAAGCCATGGCTGATCTCGGTCCTCAGGAACAGTTCTCCCGCTTCTTCGGCCGGCTGAACTTCCTCCAGAAGCTCATGCTCGGGGGGGTGACGATCGCCGTGATCGCGGGCCTTGCGGCGCTGGTCTCCCTGGTCAACACCCCGGCCCAGGGAACCCTGTTCGGCAATCTGCATGAGCAGGACGCCTCGAAGATCGTCGCGAAGCTGAAGGAACGCTCGGTCCCCTACTCCCTGGAAGACGGCGGCAAAACCATCCTCGTTCCGAAGAACCAGATCTACGAACTCCGACTGTCGCTGGCGGGAGAGGGACTGCCGCAAAGCAGCGTGATCGGCTACGAGATCTTCGACCGCACCAACCTGGGCATCAGCGACTTCGTCCAGAAGGTCAACTACCGGCGGGCCCTGGAAGGGGAGACTCGCCCGGACCATCCTCCAGCTCGATGAGGTGGAAGGGGCGCGCGTCCACCTGGTGATGCCCGACAAAGCATTGTTCAAGGAGGACGAGAAGCGGGCCACGGCCTCGGTGGTCCTGAAGCTGAAATCCGGCAAACCCCTCAAGCACGAATCCATCCAGGGCATCGCGCACCTGGTGGCGGCCAGCGTGGAAGGCATGGAAGCGGCGAACGTGAACATCCTCGACTCCCGGGGGACGCTCCTGTCGGAAGCCGCCAAGCCCAACTCGGTGGCGGCGCTGACCTCGTCGCAGTACGAACTGCAGCAGAAGGTGGAAACCTACATCGCGCAGAAGGCGCAGTCCCTGCTGGACGGGGTGGTCGGGCGCGGGAACGCGCTGGTGCAGGTGAACGCGGAGCTGGATTTCCGGCAGGTGGAACGGACGCTGGAGAAGTACGACCCGGAGTCGGTGGTGCGCGGCGAATCGGTGTCCGAAGAACGGACGGTGGTGAGCGATTCCACGCCGCCCTCCACGCGGACGAGCACCATCACCAACTACGAGATCGGCAAGTCGGTCGAGCATATCGTGGAGAACATGGGGAATATCCGGCGCCTGTCGGTGGCGGCGCTGGTGAACGGCACGACAAGAACGGTGGAGCGCGACGGGCAGAAGGTGACCGAGGTCGTGCCGCGGCACCGCCGACGAGATGGAGAAGCTGACCGGACTGGTGAAGACCGCCGTCGGGTACACCACCGAACGGAACGACGAGGTCACGGTCACGAACCTCTCGCTCGGTCCGACCGGCAGCACCCCGGAACAGGACTTCGTCTACAAGGAGTCGCCTCTGCAGGACTACCAGGGGATCATCCAGAAGGTCCTGCTCGTGGCGGTCATGATCGCCGGCGCTCTACTCCTGCGCTCGCTGATCGGACGTCTGCGCGTGCGGAGCTCCATGGCGGGCGGCGGAGAGATGCCGATGTACGAGCGCGACCTGACGCCGGCCGGCGAACCGCTGAGACCACGGCGGCCGTCGATCCACCTGCCGTCGCCCGAGGACGAGATCCCCGAGGAGACCCTGATCAGGATGGAGAAGAAGAAGCGGGTGATGGAATACATCTCCGACAAACCCGATGAAGGTTCACGGCTGCTCAAAGTGTGGTTGACGGAAGACTAAGCATGGCCCCACAATTGACCTTTGAACGCCTCTCCTCGAGGCAGAAGGCGGCGATCTTCATGCTGTCGCTGGATGTCGAAACAGCGACCAAGATCATGAAGCAGCTCTCGCAGGACGAGATCGAGAATCTGACGGTCGAGATCTCCAGCGTGCGGGGGGTTCCGTCGTCCCTGATCGATCAGGTGGTCGAGGAATTCCATCAGATGATCACGGCGCAGGAATTCGTGATCCAGGGGGGGATCGACTACGCGCAGAAGCTGCTCGAGCATTCGCTCGGGTTCGCCAAGGCGGCCGACGTCCTCGAGAAGGTGAAGGCCCTGACGCACGTCAAGGGCTTCGGCATGCTCAAGAAGGCGGATGCCCAGCAGCTGGCGAGCTTCATGCAGAAGGAACATCCCCAGACGATCGCCCTCATCCTGTCCAATCTGAGTCCCGATCAGACGGCGTCGGTGCTGACCGAGTTCCCTGAAGACCTGCGGAACAACGTGTCGTTCCGGATGGCGACCCTCGGCAAGGTCTCCCCGTCGCTGCTCAAGGAGGTGGAGGATGTGGTGGAGGAGATCGCGAAGACCGAGGTGACGCAGAGCATGAGCTCCATGGGGGGGACGAAGCCGCTCGCGGCGGTCCTCAACAAGGTGAACAACGCCACCGCCAAGACCATCCTGGAACACATCGAGCAGACGGACACGCAGCTGTCCCAGGAGATCAAGCGGCTGATGTTCCTGTTCGAGGACCTGCTGTTCATCGACGACCGCGGGATCCAGCGCGTGCTGCGGGAGGTGGACAAGCGCGAGCTGGCGCTGGCGCTCAAAGTGTGCGACGAGAAACTGAAGGACAAGATCTTCAAGAACATGTCCGAGCGGGCGCAGGAACTGCTCAAGGAAGAGCTGCAGTACATGGGACCGGTCCGGCTGAAGGAGGTCGAGTCGGCCCAGACGCGCATCGTGGAAGTGGTGAAGCAGCTGGAGGACCAGGGAGAGATCGTCATCGCCGGCCGCGGCGGATCGGAGGAAGTGTTTGTCTGAGATCGTGAAAAACCGGAGACACGGGGGACGGCATCCGCGTGGAACACTCGGCGCCGGTCAGCCATGAGCTCCCGGTGCTCGAAGCGGGGTTGACCTCGCGACAGGCGTTCGGCGCCGATCCGGCGGAGCCGCTGCACGAGGAATTCAGCAGGTCCATGGCTGACCCGGAGCAGGCGGCGCTGACGGCCTACCGGCGGGGGATGGAGGAAGGGATCGCGCAGGGGATCCGAAGGGCGGAAGCCGCCTCTGCGGCACGGAAGGAACGGGACCATGCCAGCGCGGCGGCGCTCGCCGGAGCGATGCAGGAACAGCTGGCCCGCTACACCGAACGGCTGGAACGCGAAGCGTTCCGTTTCGCCCTGGCCGTGGCCGGGAAGATCCTCCGGAGGGAGATCTCGCTGGACGGGGAGGCGGTCCTCCGCCAGGTCAAAGAGGCGTTCCACAGGGTCGTCGGGGCCGAAACGGTCACCCTGCGGGTCCACCCCGAGGACGAACCGATGTTGCGCGAACGAAAGAACGAAATGCTTGCGTCAGGAGAAGGGGTCCGCGAGGTCCTGATCGAACCGGACGCTACGGTGGAGCGCGGCGGGTGCATCATCGAGAGCCCCTCCGGGAACATCGATGCCCGGGTCTCCACCCAGCTGGCGCAGATCGATTCGGCCCTGTTCGGTACCACCGGGGCGGCGAGGAACAACGGATGAACGGCAACACCGACACGGCGCTCGACGCCCTGGGCTCGCCCGAAGCGGCATGCGACTCGCTGCTCGGTCAGCTGGACCATGTGGACCTGCTTCGCGTCAACGGTAAGGTCACGCAGGTCATCGGGCTGGTCCTCGAGTCGATCGGGCCAAATTGCTCGCTGGGCGACGTGTGCGTCATCAAGTCGCGGAACGGCGAGGACCTCTGCTCCTCGGAGGTCGTCGGATTCCGCGACAACCGTGTGCTGTCCATGATCCTGGGTGATGCCGCACGGATCGGACCGGGGAACGAGATCGTGGCCACGGACCGGGCACTCTCGGTGAGCGTCGGGAAGGAGCTCCTGGGGCGGGTGCTGGACGGACTCGGGAACCCGCTGGACGGCAGGGGCCCGATCGTGACGGAGGAGGTCCGCTCGATCTACAGCGCCCCGCCGAATCCGCTGGAACGGCAGCGGATCACATCGCCGATCGCGACCGGGATCCGCTCCATCGATGCCCTGCTCACGGTGGGCCGCGGACAGCGTGTCGGGATCTTCGCGGGTTCGCGGGGTCGGCAAGAGCGTCATGCTGGGCATGATCGCCCGGCAGAGCAGCGCCGACGTGAACGTCATCGCGCTGGTCGGCGAACGGGGACGCGAGGTGGCCGAGTTCCTCGACCGCGAACTCGGCGAGGAAGGGCTCAAGAAGTCGGTGGTCGTGGTGGCGACCAGCGACCAGGCGCCGCTGATCCGCATCAAGGCCGGCGCTGATGGCGACCACCATCGCCGAATACTTCCGCGACCAGGGCCTGGACGTGATGTTGCTGATGGACTCGGTGACGCGGCTGGCCATGGCCCAGCGCGAAGTGGGGCTCGCCATCGGCGAGCCGCCGACGACCAAGGGGTACACGCCATCGGTCTTCGCCATGCTGCCGAAGCTCCTGGAACGCGCCGGCAACGCGCGGCGCGGGAGCATCACGGGCCTCTACACCGTGCTCGTCGAAGGCGACGACATGACCGAGCCGGTGGCGGACGCGGTCCGGTCGATCCTCGACGGACATATCGTGCTGTCCCGGCGGCTGGCCTCCGCCGGCCACTACCCGGCCGTCGACGTGCTCGAAAGCGTGAGCCGCGTCATGCCGGCGATCACCACGGACCAGCACCGCCAGGCCGGACATCGCCTGGTGGACATGATGGCGACCTACCGCGAAGCGGAGGATCTGATCAACATCGGGGCCTATGTCCGCGGGAGCAACCCGCGGATCGATGAGGCGTTGAAGAACTGGGAGAAGATCAGGGGATTCCTGCGGCAGCTTTCGCACGACCATGCGGAGTTCCAGCAGAGCATCGATCGCCTGATCGCGATGATGTCATAGGCGGCGCAACGACGGGAGCACCATGCACGTGGGCGAATCGCGGCTGCGGACGGTGATCAAGGTGAAGCAGTACCAGGTCAAGAAGGCGCAAAAGGAGCTGGCGGTGATCGCCGTGGACCGCGAGCAGGAAGAGCACCACTTGAACTCCCTGGAATCCTCGAAATCCAGTGCGATGACCGAAGCGGTCCGCACGATGAAGGCGAGGGCGGTGGATCTGCAGACCAGCAGGGCGTATATCCAGTCGATCTCCCGGCAGGTCACGCAACAGGCCGCGAAGGTGGATGGCATGAAGGTCAAGGAGGACGGCAAACGGGCCGAACTGCTCGAAAAGTCCCAGTCCGAACAGATGCTGGAAAAGCTCGAGCAGAAGCGGCGGGCCGAGGTCGAGAAGGAAGCTGGAACGCAAATCGCAGAGAATGCTGGACGTCCTCGCACAACGGATGAAATCCTGACCGCGCCATGAAAGCTTTCCTCCCCTATATCGTGCTGTTCGTCGGTTCCCTGGTGATCGTGGGCGCGGTGGTCGGAGGGGTCTACGCCTTCCGGCCGGATCTCCTGGGGTTCCCGGTGGAGGCGCCTGCACAGGCACCGACCGCCGGGCCGCGTGTCGATTCAACGAAAGCCGCCCCGCGCGCCGCCGCACTCCAGTTCTATGGGCCCTCGCTTGCCGACCTCCGCGGGAAAGACCCGCTCAGTCTCGCCCGCGACTCGGTCGCGATCTTGCGGGACAGCCTGCGCTCGATGCAGGGGCTTCTTGCCGCGGAACGCGCCCGGATGGATTCTCTTGCCAACGCCAGAACGTCGGAGACCGCCAGAATGGCGGGGACCACCAGAACGGCGGGGACCGCCAGGACGGCGGTCGCCGTGAAGGGCGACTCCGCCTCCGCCCCGCCCCACGCAACCGGGACGACAGGGAGCGGAAGGCGATGACGAAGATGCTGGAATCGATGGCGGCGGACAACGTCGTCAAGCTGCTCCAGGGAATGTCCGATGAAGAGGTGAAAGAACTGCTGTTGAGCCTCAAAACCAAACAAGCGGCGAAGATCCTGGCCGCGCTCGACCCGGATCGAGCCGCAAAACTCATACGGTGAACCCCATGAACGATCTCCAGCTGTTACTGGCGGTATCACCCGGAGGGACCGACGCCATCACCGGTGTGATGGCCAAAGCCCCACCCGGGGAAAGTCCGCCTGCCAATGCAGCCAGCTTCCTGCAGATCCTGCTGCAATCACTTCCCGGAAGCCAGGGGGACCGCCCCCAGGCGGATCTTCTGACGATCCTGCCGGCGGACGAAGCGTGCGCCGAGCTGAAAGCGGAAACGGAGGAAACGCTTACTCCGGGGGACGGGACATCCTCGCCCGCGGAGCCGGAACCCTCCGCCAGCAGCCTGCCTGCCCTTCAGCTGGCGGCTCTTGCGGTCGCTTTTCCGGGAACGGTGCTGACTGACCTGCAGCTCGCGACGGCGACGGAGGAACCTGCAGCGAATGTGGACACTGTGACACAATCAGCGCCACGCACGGGCATGGGGGAACTTGCCGCTGTATTGACGGACGCGGAGATCCCGCGCACGCCGATGCCGGTCCTGCCCATGGTGACACAGGCTCTGGAACCGGATCGCCTTGAGGCGCAGCCGGTGAAGATGAACGCTGAGGTCCCGGCCCCTGAGACAAGGGAAGGATCGGCGAAGACGGAAAGACCGGTGCTCCTCGAGACGGCGATGCAGACCGACGTCGACGCCGAGGGTGGCGGAGAAGGTGCCCCCCGAGCCGGTGGCGGTGCCCGAGCCTCTGCAGAAGGATCGGCATGAGGCGGCGCAGGAACTGAAGGCAGGAGACGCCGCACCGAAGGAGCCCCGACTGCCTGCGGCGAACACGCCGCAGGTTCAGTCCGTGGACGCCGCGCCAGCGGAGGATCTCCCTGAAACGCGTCCGGCGGTGGTTCTTCGAGACGTCAACAGGCCACAGGTCACGTTGGCGGAGAAACGGGTTGTCCTGCCCGAAACGGCGTACGCGCCTGCCGAACCGCGCAGCATGTCCGCAGGCGGGGATCGTGTTGGCATGAAGGGGCCGGAAGAGCCGCAGCCCTCCGAACGGCAGCCGCTCCGTGTTTCCGGAGGCCGTCATGCCGAACGCGGGCCGGAGACGGATCTTCGCACGGCGCCGGCGGGGAAGCCGGCGGAACGGGCAGTGCTGGTGGCTCTTCCCGTGATGCCCGACGCTCCCGAGAAACCCGCGCCTGTGGCCGACCGATCCGCGAATAGCGAGGAGGCGGTCCGGGTGAAGGGTGCCGAGGGGGCGCCTGAACCGGGGACAGCGCAGCCGGCACATACGGGAGCTGCCTCAACGCCGCGGGAAACCACAGAACCGATCGCCGGACGCCAGTCGCCGGGCGGGGTTCAGGGACACGCGGTGAAAGAGAGCGGCAGCGATACGGTCAAGGAAGGCCATGGAGTCCCCGGGAAGATGCACGTCAGGCTCACGGATGAGCTGTCCCGGAGCATGCTGGACCAGGTGGTCAAGCATGTCGCCCTGCAGGTGAGGGGAGGAATGTCGGAAATGCGTATCCGGCTCGATCCCCCGTCGCTGGGAGAGATGCAGGTGACCGTCCGGGTGGAAGAAGGACGGATGCAGGCGCAGATCGACGTGTCTCAGCCTGCGGTCCGCGTCGCCCTGGAAACCAACGTGCCGCAGCTCCGGCAGAGCCTCGCGGATCACGGCATCGAAGTGCATCGGATCGACGTGTGCGCGTCCGGCTCGTCGATGTCGCAGGAATCCAGCGAGGGGCACGGTCATCGACCTCGGAAGAGGGACGGCGGAAGGCCGCAGGGGTCGATGGACGGTGTCGAGCAGTACCGCGGCGCCCGGATGATGGGGTACAACACCATCGAAATGGTCATGTAAGGAGGGACTCACAATGGCAACGACACAACAAGTACTGGCCGTTGGCGTGACCTCCCAGCAGGCCACGGCCGCGCAGAAGGGGATCCTCGGGAAGGACGACTTCCTGAAGATGCTGGTCACCCAGCTGCGGCACCAGGATCCGATGAATCCCATGGACGGGACCGAGTTTGCGGCTCAGCTCGCGCAGTTCAGCTCGCTGGAGCAGCTCTCGAACATCAACACCAATCTCGAGGACAGCATCGGCGTGAATCAGATCCTCACGCAGGCCATCAGCAACACCATGGGGGCCTCGCTGATCGGGAAGGATGTGCGTGCGACGTCAAGCTCGTTCACCTATGGGGGCGAGGGATCGGTAAAGCTCGGCTATACCCTTCCCCAGAACGCGAAATCGGCGGTGGTGAAGGTGTTCGACCAGAACAACAAGCTGGTGCAGACCATCGCCGGCGGGACCTCCAAGGGGGATCAGGTGGTGACGTGGACGAGCAAGGACGTTGATCGGGGGACCTCCGTGGCAGGGACATACCACTTCACGGTGGAAGCGGTGGATGAGAAGGGCGGGACCCTGACGACGTCGCAGTTCGTGTACGGCACCGTGACGTCCATCCGCTTCAAGAGCACCGGAGCCGTGTTCGTGATCGACGGGCTGGAAGTACCGCTGGCGAGCATCCTCGAGATCATGCAGGGATGACGCCATGGCCGATCCGATCATCAACGGCGTAAAGGTACCGTTCGTCCCGGCCAGGGGCGTCGAAGGGCTCCGGGAACGGATGCCGGTCGACCTCCCGGCGGAACGGTCCTTCGAGAAGGTTCTCCAGCAGGAGCTGAAGGACCTGAAGTTCTCCCGCCACGCGCAGGAACGCCTGGACGCGCGCAACATCCGTCTCAACGACGCCGATCTGTCGACGCTGCGAAAAGCGGTGTCCAAGGCCGAGGAGAAGGGGGGGCGCGATTCGCTGGTGTTGCTGCGGGACCTGGCGTTCATCGTCAACGTCCGTAACCGGACGGTGGTTACGGCGATGGACGGCGAGAGGCTGAAGGAGAACGTGTTCACGAACATCGACAGTGCCGTGGTCGCGGGGTGACGCGGGCGGCGTGAGGGACGGCGGGGCGTGCTCCGCCGGCGAAAGATCAGCATCATGTCACACAGCAGACAACATAACGATGTACCAACGGGGCTGGCCCTCACGGACCGCAAAACGGTCGTCCGAGGAGGCCCCTCCGGCCGGGCCAATTGCCAGAAGCCTGGCCAGACACACTTCAACCAAAGGAGGGTAACACCATGGCATTCCTGAGATCGTTGTTCGCAGGCGTTTCCGGTCTCCGTAACCATCAGACCATGATGGACGTGATCGGCAACAACATCGCCAACGTCAACACGGTCGCGTTCAAGTACGGCCGGGCGAGCTTCTCGGAGCTGTACGCGCAGACCCTGCGCGGCGCCGGCAGGCCGCTGGAGAACACGGGCGGCACGAACCCGATGCAGGTCGGTCTCGGCATGAGCGTCAACACGCTGGACACGATCTTCTCGCAGGGGAGCATCGAGACCACGACGAATCAGACGGACCTCGCCATCCAGGGGAACGGCTTCTTCATCGTGAACAAGGGGGGCAAGCAGCTCTTCACGCGCGCGGACGGTTCGAGCTGGACCAGAACGGCCGGCTCGTCAACCCGGGCAGCGGGGCCATCCTCCAGGGAAAGATGGCCGATGCCGCGGGAGTCGTTCCCTCGGGGACCATGTTGCAGGACATCTATATCAACAAGGACATCAAGTCCCCCGCCAAGGCGACGACGGAAGTGAAATTCGCCGGGAACCTTGACGCTTCGGCCGCGGTCTATAATGCGGGTCCGCCGGCGACCGGAGGGATCATCAATTCGTCGGTGACACTGTTTGACTCCCTCGGCAACCAGATCGCGATGACGCTGCAGTTCACGAAGACCGGACCCAACGCCTGGAACTGGTCTGCCAGCATCCCTGATCCGGCACCCGCAACGACCTCCACGAATGTGGGAAGCGGGGCGGTCACGTTCAACGGTGACGGCACGCTGCAGACCATGAGCGGCAGCCCGATCAGTATCACGCCGACGAGTGGTGCGGCCGTCATGTCCGTTGACCTGAACTTCGGCACGCCGAGCGCCACTGCTCCGGGGACCTTTTCCGGGCTGACCCAATCAGCCACCAGTTCGAATGTCACAGCACGCGAACAGGATGGGTATGCCGCCGGACTGCTCGGCAACATCTCCATCGATTCGGGCGGGAAGATCCTCGGGACGTTCACCAACGGCACGGTCCAGACCCTCGCGCAGATCATGCTGGCGGAATTCAACAATCCCGGAGGATTGATGCGGTCGGGTGACAATGCGTATGACCTTTCCGGCAACTCCGGCACAGCCGCCATCATGACCCCGGGCGAAACGTCGAGCGTCGTGGCCGGCGCCCTCGAGCAGTCCAATGTGGATCTGGCCGACGAATTCACCAAGATGATCACCGCCCAGCGGGGCTTCCAGGCCAGCGCCCGGGTGATCACGACCAGCGACGAATTCCTTCAGGAAGTGGTGAACCTGAAGCGGTAAGCCACCCGACCCCCACAGGGGTCGGCGGAGCGGCGGAGAAGGGTGGACCTCCGGGAGGGGTCCACCCGCCCTCCGCGTGACAAATGACAAGGAGAAGATCGTCATGATCCAGCTGACCAAGCTCCACGGCGAAAAGATCGTGGTCAATGCGGACCTGATCGAGTTCGTGGAAGAAACCCCGGACACACTCATTTCCACCGCGGCCGGAAAAAAGATGCTGGTGAAGGAGTCCGCAGAAAAGGTAGTAGAACTTGTTATCGAGTACAGGCAAAAATGCCTCAATTTCGCCAAAAAGAAGAGATGATCTCAAAGGTCTGCACCAATAGCCCACCAATTGGCTGATATTAGCCACCTCCGTCTGTTTCTTTCACGCCTCATCTGCCGCCTCCCTTCATTCCAGCCTGCTTTGGCGTGAAACGACCTTCACCTCTCTCCGGACCGTGGCACAAGGTTTGACAAAACCTCCACGGGGAAACAAGAGAGAGAACAGGTCATGGCAAAAGAGGCGATCGCCCCTGACAAGGGGCAGGCTGCCGGTCAGGAGGCTGCGGGAAAGCAGGGACTCCCGATGAAGAAGATGATCATCATCGGGGTTCCCGTATTCCTTGTGCAGCTCGTCCTGATCTTCTTCGTGATCAAGATGTTCATCGCGCCTTCGGGCCCGGCCACCGCTGCCAGGCACGGAGAGACCGCAGAGCCGGCAAAAACGTCGGGCGGGGAGCACGGCGAAGTCGCCGTGCAGACCCTGTTCGTCGTGAAGGACCTCATCGTGAATCCCGCCGGGACGAACGGGACGCGGTTCCTGTTGACGACCGTGGGATTCGAGGTCTCCGGCCCCGAGGTTCAGAAGGAACTCGAGGTCAAGGAGGTCCAGGTGCGCGACATCCTGAACACCGTTCTGACGAGCAAGGGATTGGACGAGCTGGTGGACGTCCACCAGCGTGAAGCTCTGAGGACCGAGATCGCGGAGAAGATCAACGCCCTTCTCAAGAACGGCTCTCTCTCCAGCGTCTACTTCAGCAAATTCATCATCCAGTAGCGAGGTGCGCTGTGCCAGAGATTCTTTCTCAACAGGAGATCGACAGTCTCCTGTCCGGTATTTCGACCGGGAGTCATCGAAACGACCCAGACGCAGGTCGAGGAAAAGAAGGTCGAAAGCGAGGCGATCACGTTCGACTTCCGGCTCCCGCACCGCCTGTCCAAGAATCAGCTGCGGACCTTTCAGGCGGTCCACGAGAGTTTCGGCGAAATGTTCGGTTCCTATCTCGTCTGGCGCCTGCAGACCACGGTGACGGTGTACGTCTCCTCCGTGGACCAGCTGTTCTACTCGGAGTTCGTCCTCTCGATCGCCAGCCCGAGCTCCCTGTACATCTTCCGGATCATCGAGTCGGATGCGATCGGCGTTCTGGAGATCAGCCCCCAGCTGGTGCTCGCGATGGTGGAACACTTGATGGGCGGCGTGGCGGAAGGGGAGAAGAACGCCCGGGCGATCACGAAGATCGAGCAGAGCATCGTCAAGGGGATCGTCCAGCGTGCGTTATCGGAGATCCAGCGGGCGTGGAAGACGGTGGCGGACCTGACCTTCAAGCTCGAACGATACGAAAGCGAAGGGGATTTCGTGCAGATCGCCCCGGCCAGCGAAATCGTGATGGTGGTGTCGTTCGAAGTGGTCATCGGGGCGCAGAAGTACCTGATGAATCTCTGCTTTCCGACATTCGCCCTGGAGGACGTGCTGACCAGACTGAACATGCAGTATTTCGCGGCATGTGACTGGTAGAAGGGTGAAGGAGCGAGTGGGCGAAGGCCGACTGCGGGCAGCTCGGGACCACCAAAGTGGAGGCGACCGGCGTCCTCGGCGAAACGGCGCTCACCTGGAGAGCTGCTGCATCTTGAGCCCGGGGACATCATGCGGACGAACATCCCCGTCAACGGCGAAGTCCAGGTGCAGATCGGCGGGAAGCCGCGCTCTGGCGGCCGTCCGGGCATCTCCAAGGGCAGCATGGCGGTGCGAGTCACGCGAACCCCAAAGGAAAAGTCGACACGGAGAGTGAAGCACGCATGGATCCGAACTCGGAACAGGACAGCCGCAGACCCGAAACCGACGGCCCCGTCCGCGCTGGAGGTGCAGAGCGCCCAATTCCAGTCCCTGGAGCCACCCCGGCGGGGCGAGAAGGACCGCAAGATGGAAATGCTGATGGACCTGACCCTGCCGGTTGCCATCGAGCTGGGACGCACCAACATGCTGATCCGGGACATCCTGGATCTCCAGCGCGGGTCGGTGGTGGAGTTCGAGAAACTGGCGAGCGAGCCGGTGGACATCCTGATCAACGGGAAGAAAATGGCCGAAGGGGAGGTCGTGGTCATCGAAAAGCACTTCGGCATCCGCATCACGAATCTCGTGGATGCGGCGGAACGGGTGCGCGGCCTGGGGAAATGGCCGATGGAATGGGTGATCGCAAAAATGGTCCTGTCACTCGGCGCCGTGCTGGGGCTGATGTACGCCCTGGGGTACGTGCTGAAGAGGTACGTGGTGCCGGGCGAAGCGGGGGAGGACCGATGCGCTCGAGATCGAGATCCTCGGACAGCGGATGCTTCAGCCCCGGCGGTCGATCTACGCGGTGCGGGTCATGGATACCATTGTGGTTCTGGGGATGACGGAGCACGGGATGCAGATGCTCACCGAACTGTCGGGACCGGAGGTCTCGGCGAACCTGGCGGCGCGGCAGGTGGCGGCCCAGGCGTCGGCGGCAGGCGGGAGCTGGTGGGCGCAGGATCACGCAGGCGTCAAGGCGTTCGCGTCCCACCTCCAGAAGGCGATGGGGATCCGGGTCCGCGAGTCCAGGGCCAGCGGACGGGGGGTGGGCAATGACCCGCCGGCTCCTGATCCTCCTGCTCCTGGTGCTCGCGGTCGCCGCCGCCGGCGAGGCGCAGTCGAAGGCGCTCCCGCTGCCGAAAGTGTCGGTGGAGGTGGGAAAGGCCACGCGACCGGAGGACGTCTCCGTGACGCTGCAGATCCTCTTCCTGATGACGATTCTCTCGCTTGCGCCGGCGATCCTGATCCTGACGACGGCCTTCACGCGGATCATCGTCGTGCTGCATTTCCTCCGCCAGGCGCTCGGGACGCAGCAGGTCCCGCCGCCGCAGGTGCTGATCGGCCTGGCCATGTTCCTGACCTTCTTTGTGATGGCGCCGACCTGGAACCGGGTCAACACCGAGGCGCTGCAGCCGTACCTGAACAACACGATGTCGATGGAGCAGGCCTACGACAAGGGGGTGGTCCCGGTCCGGGAGTTCATGTTCCGGCAGACCCGGGAAGAGGACCTCGCGCTGTTCGTGAAGCTGGCGAACGTCGACAAGCCGCAGTCGCGCGAAGACGTTCCCCTGTATGCGCTCGTCCCGGCGTTCGCGATCAGCGAACTCCGGATCGGGTTCCAGATCGGCTTTCGTCCTCTTCATCCCGTTCCTGATCATCGACATGGTGATCTCTAGTCGATCCTCATGTCGATGGGGATGATGATGCTGCCCCCGGTCCTGATCTCCCTGCCGTTCAAGATCCTCCTGTTTGTTCTGGTGGACGGCTGGCGGCTGGTGGTGAGTTCCCTGATGAACAGTTTCCACTGACGGACGGGACCCGAGATGACCGAACAATTCGTGACGTACCTGTTCCGGGAGGCGTTCTACACCACGCTCCTGGTGTCGGCCCCGATGCTGATCCTGTCGCTGGTGGTGGGCCTCGTGATCGCCGTGTTTCAGGCCGCCACGTCGATCCAGGAGTTCACCCTGACCTTCGTTCCGAAGATCATCGCGGTCGCGGTCGTGACCGTGCTGACGCTCCCGTGGATGATGGAGACGATGGTGTCGTTCACGGTCAACCTGTTCAATCAGATCCCCGGACTGGCGCATTAGACGATGGAAGTCTACGTCACCAACTGGTGCTGTTTCTGCTGCTGTTCGCGAGGATCACGTCGCTGATCGTCGTCGCCCCCGTGGTGGGACACACGGCGGTGCCGGTGCAGGTGAAGGTGGGACTGGGGCTGTTCTTCTCGTTCGTCTTCTATCCCCTGGCGGCGCGTACCGCCCCTGAGGTGGACGTGCGGCTTCTGGCGCTGGTGGTGATGGCGCTCAAGGAGGTGGCGGTGGGCCTGGTGATCGGATTCGCCGCGGGGGTCCTGTTCGCGGGGGTCCAGGGCGCCGGTGAACTGGTGGGGTTCGAACTCGGGTTCTCGATCGCGACGATCTTCGACCCTGAAAACGGGCAGAACAACCCGCTCGTCGGCCAGTTCTTCTACCTGGCCGCATCGCTGGTCTTCCTGATGCTGAACGGCCACCACTTCGCCATCGAGGCCCTGCAGCTGAGCTATGCAGCGATCCCCGTGAACGGGCTGCAGATCAGCGGGATGGCGGCGGACCGGATGGTGGCGCTGACCGGAACGGTGCTCCTGGTCGCGGTGAAGCTGGCGTCGCCGGTGATCGTGGCGGGTTTCCTGGTGAATCTGGCGATGGCGGTGCTGTCGCGCGTGGCGCCTCAGATGAACGTGTTCGTCGCTGAGCTTTCCGGTGAAGATCGCCGTGGTCCTGGTGGTGCTGATGACCGCGGGACCGATGATGATCTTCGTGTTCAAGAAGCTGCTCTCAGGGTTCGAGGAGAACGTCCTGGAACTGGTGAGGGCACTCTAAGCCATGGCCAACGACTCCTACGAAGAACGCACAGAACCGGCGACCGAAAAGAAACGGTCGGACGCGAGGGAGAAGGGAAAGGTGCTGAAAAGCGCCGAGCTCAACTCCGCGATGGTGCTGGTGTTCGGCCTGATGATCCTGTACTTCGCGGGGGCCACGCTGGCGTCGCAGCTGGCGGGGATCGCCCGCACGATGTTCGGCATGGCCGGTTCCTTCCAGCCGACCCAGGCCGCGGTGCACCGGCTGTTCGTGGACGCTGCATTCCGGATGGTGGTGACGATCGCGCCGGTGGTGATCGGCATGATGATCGTGGGGGTCCTGTCGAACCTGGTGCAGGTGGGCTTCGTCTTCTCACCGGAAAGCATGATGCCGACCGCCGACAAGATCAATCCCCTGAAGGGATTCCAGCGGATCCTGCTCTCCCGCCGCTCGATGGTCGAGATGCTGAAGAACCTGCTCAAGATCGTCATCGTCGGCGTGGCCGGGTACCTGGCCCTGGATTCGGTGCTGGGCCAGTCGATGACCCTCATGGACAGCGATCCCGCGGCGATGCTCGGCTTCATCGGTACGGCGGCGGCCTCGGTGGCGTTCAAGACGGGACTGGCGTTCCTGGTCCTGGCGGGGGCGGACTACTTTTACCAGCGCTGGGAATTCGAACGGGACATGAAGATGACCAAGCAGGAGCTCAAGGAAGAGCTCCGGAGCACGGAAGGCGACCCGACGGTGAAGGGGAAGGTCCGCGAGATCCAGCGCCGCATCGCGTACCGCCGCATGATGCATGAGGTCCCTACGGCGAGCGTGGTGATCACGAACCCGACCCACGTGGCCGTGGCCCTGCGATACGATCCGATCGCCATGGACGCGCCCCGGGTCGTGGCGAAGGGGGCGGAACTCGTCGCCCAGAAGATCAAGGAGGTGGCGCGCGAGCACGGGGTGCCGATCGTCGAGGACCAGCCGCTCGCACGAACCCTCTACAAGTCGGTGGAGATCGGCCACGTCATCCCGGAAAAGCTGTTCCAGGCGGTGGCCCAGGTGCTGGCATACATTTACCGGTTGAAAAAGACCCGCCCGTTCGCGGCGGTGAGCTGAGCCTATGGAAGCAGTGGCGACACCACGGACCGGGTTGTTGAACAGCGCGCCGATGCGGGTGCTGGGAGCGAACGGCGACGTCTTGCTCGCGGTCTCGGTGATCCTCATCCTCGCGCTGATGATCATCCCGATCCCGGCCATGCTGCTGGACGTCCTGCTGGCCGCCAACATCACCCTGGCGATCGTCATCCTGATGGTGTCGATGTACATGACCCACCCGCTGGAGCTCTCGGTGTTCCCGGGACTTGCTCCTGCTGCTGACCATCTTCCGCCTCGGGCTGAACGTGGCTTCGACGCGCCTGATTCTGGGTGAAGGATACGCCGGCGAGGTCATCAGCGCGTTCGGCTCGTTCGTGGTCAAGGGGAACTACGTCGTCGGGTTCATCATCTTCCTCATCCTCGTCCTCATCCAGTTCATCGTGATCGTGAAGGGCGCCGGCAGGATCGCCGAAGTGGCCGCCCGGTTCACCCTGGACGGCATGCCCGGCAAACAGATGGCGATCGACGCGGATCTGAACGCCGGCATGATCACGGAGCGTGAAGCGCGCGAGCGGCGGGCCGAGATCGGACGCGAGGCCGAATTCTACGGCGCGATGGACGGCGCCAGCAAGTTCGTCCGCGGCGACGCCATCGCCGGCCTGCTGATCAACCTGGTCAACATCGTTGGCGGGTTCGTGATCGGCGTGGCCCAGCGGGGGATGGACCTGTCAGGACGCCGCGAAGACCTACACGCTGCTCACCGTCGGCGACGGCCTGGTGACCCAGATCCCCGCGCTCATCATCGCGGTCTCCTCGGGCATGATCGTCACGCGCAGCGCGGCCGGGAATGCCTTCGACGTGGAGATCCGTACCCAGGTGTTCGGCAAACCCAAGACCCTGATGATCGCCGCGGGGGCGCTGCTGCTCTTCGCGATCGTGCCGGGACTGCCGAGGGTGCCGTTCCTGATCCTGGGAGGACTCGCGGGATCGGTCGGATATCTGCGCCTCCGCGAGGATCAGCAGCACCCGGAGACGACAGAAACGGCCGCTGCCGCTCCCCGCGAAGGAAGAAAAGATCGAGGACTATCTCCAGGTGGATCCGCTGGAACTCGAGATCGGCTACGGCCTGATCTCGCTGGTGGACGAGGGACAGGGCGGAGACCTGTTCGTGCGCATCACCAACATGCGGAAACAGCTGGCGGTGGACCTCGGCGTGATCATTCCGCCGGTCAGGGTGCGCGACAATCTCCAGCTGGATTCGAGCCACTACGTCATCAAGATCAGGGGAACCTGGTCGCCCGCGGAGAACTGCTGCTGGACCGGTACCTGGCGATGAACCCGGGCGGCATCGAGGAGTCCCTGCCGGGGATCGAGGTCCGCGAACCGGCGTTCGGGTTGCCCGCCGTCTGGATCGCTGAACGGGACCGCGAGCGTGCGGAACTGCTCGGGTTCACCGTGGTCGAGCCGTCGGCCGTGCTCTCCACCCATCTCCAGGAGATCCTGCGGAGGAATGCGGACAAGATCCTCGGCCGCCAGGACACCCGGAAGCTGGTCGAAAACCTGAAGAAAGAGTATCCCGGCGGTCGTGGAAGAGCTACAGCCGGACGTCATTCCTATCGGGACGGTGCAGAAGGTGCTCCAGAACCTCCTCCGCGAAGGGATCCCGGTCCGGGACCTGGCACGATCCTGGAATCGCTCGTCGATTACGCGCGGGTCACCAAGAACGTGGACGTGCTGACCGAATACGTCCGGCACTCCCTGTCCGAGACCATCGCGCGGCTGTATCGCGACGTGCACGGAATGATCCACGCCATCGCGATCGATCCGCAGCTCGAACAGGTGATCACCGCCGCCCTGCAGAACCAGCGCGACACGAGCCCCAGTCTGGGGTTGTCGCCGGCGACGGTCGCACAGCTGCACGAGAGCCTGGAGCAGAATATCGCGGCCGCACGGCGCCCTGGGGGTCCAGCCCGTGATCCTCTGCGCCGCCACCGTTCGTCCGTACTTCTACCGGTTGATCCATACCTCGTTCCCGACCGTGTCGGTGCTGTCGTTCACCGAGCTGCCGCCGGAGACGGAGGTCGAATTCATAGGCAAACTCGAGGTGCAAGATGCGGATTAAGAAATTCGTGGCCCGTTCGATGAAGGAAGCCAGCGAGCAGATGAAACGTGAGCTCGGGCCGAACGCCATCATTCTCAACAGCCGCAAGGTCCACCGGGGAGGAGCGTTCAGCTTCCTCGGGAAAGAGATGTTCGAGATCACGGCCGCGATGGACGAGCCCGCCGCCGCGCGGACAAGCACCTACGCGCGGAAGCCCGCGGCGCCGTCGTTCGACCAGTACGTCGGGAAGGCGGCCGCGGACCAGCGCGAGGCCGATCCGGTGACGGATCTCCGCCAGGTGGCGGAGAGATTCGAGAGCCGGCGCAGGGGTGAGCCGCAGGGCGTCACGCCTTCCGGACAGCGGCTCCGCGAAATGGCCGACTATACGGGCCTGCAATCCGAACTCCAGGACGTCAAGGGCACGCTGCGCGACATCGTGGACCAGTTGAAGTACCAGCGGATGCCTTCGCTGCCGGACCATCTGCGTACGGCGTACCAGACCCTTGTCGAGAACGACGTCCACCAGGACCTCGCTGCCGAGCTGGTCCAGACCGTGTACGCGCGGCTGACCCCGGAGGATCTCGCCAGCCGCCAGAAGACCGAAGCGGCGCTGCTGGGCGCCATGGCCGCGCTCATCAAGAGACCGGAAGACCGTCGCACGCGCCCGGGGAAGACCCGCGTCATCGCCCTCGTGGGACCCACGGGCGTTGGCAAGACCACGACGGTCGCCAAGCTCGCCGCCATCCGCAAATTGATGGACCAGCAGGACGTGGGGCTCATCTCGGCCGACACCTACCGCATCGGAGCCATCGAGCAGCTGCGGACGTTCGCCTCGATCGCGGACATCCCGATGGAGGTCGTCTACACGCCGAACGAGGTCGCGGGGGCGCTGCGCAAGTTCCGCGACAAGGATGTGGTGTTCATGGACACCGTCGGGCGGAGCCAGAAATCCAAACGCGAGCTTGCCGACCTGGCGAGGTTCATCCTCGCGGCTGCCCCCGACGAGGTGCACCTGGTGCTGAGCGCGGCGACGAACGTGCGCACCGCCAATCAGATCGTGGGTCAGTTCAAGGCCTTGAAGCCGAACCGGGTCCTCTTTTCGAAACTCGACGAGGCCGCTTCGCTGGGTCCGCTGCTGTCGGTCGCAAGCGCGAACGACCTGGCGGTGTCCTACGTGACGACCGGCCAGTCGGTACCGGACGACATCGTGGCCGTCGATCCGCGGAGTATGGCGTCCATGATCTACTCGGGGGAGATCGCTCATGCCTGATCAGGCCTCACGGATGCGCGATCTGGCCTCCCGCGCGCGCAAGCGCCGGTCGGGGGGCGGGCCTCTGCTCCTGACCGTGACCAGCGGCAAGGGGGGGGTCGGCAAGAGCACGATCGCGCTGAACCTGGCGCTTGCCCTCGCGGGGTCCGGAGTGAAGGTCCTGCTGGTGGACGCGGACGCCAATCTCGCAGGGCTGGATATCCTGCTCGGCGTGGCTCCCCGCTTCCGACTCGGCAACGTCCTGCACGGCGAACGGGAGATCGAAGAGGTGCTCATCGGTGCGGGACCGGGGCTCAAGGTCCTCCCCGGAAGTTCAGGCGACGTGAACTATCCGCTCCTCACCGCCGAGCGACAGGCTCAACTGCTGGAGGACCTGAGGACGCTCGAGGAGCGGTTCGACGTGGTCCTCATCGATACTGCGGCGGGGCTGTCGCGCGAGGTCGTGGCATTCGCCACGGAGGCGGACAACGTGCTGGTGGTGACCACGCCGGAGCCTACGGCGGTGGTGGACGCCTACGCGATGGTCAAGGTCGTGACGCTGTCGCGGCCGGACGCGGAGGTGGAGATGCTGATCAACGCGGCGCGGTTGCCGCGGGAGGCGGAGGAGGCCGCGCACAAGCTCCGGCTTGCGGTGGCGCATTTTCTGAAACGTGAGATCCGGTGCGCCGGCGTGATCCCCTACGATCCGGCCGTACGCACTGCGGTTCAGGAGCAGAAGCCGCTGATGATCTCGGCTCCGCGCTCAGCGGCGGCGCTGTCGGTTCAGGCGGTGGCCCGGGCGTTCGCCGGGCAACACCTTATGAGCACAGAGGGGAGGGCACTCGCAGTATGAACAAGGTCATCTTTCAGATCGGTTTGCTCGCATTCTGCGTGTCGTTCGTGATGTTCAGCGCGCAGGGCGAGGACATGATGCAGACGGCCCAACGGTCGTTCGTCGTATTTGCGGTGGTGATCAGCGGGATCGCGGTGCTGCTGTTCGCGGCCTCCGGTCTATCGGTCCGGCGGACCGTCAGCGGACCGTCCGTGACACCCGGGGGACCGGGCACGCAGGGCACCGACGGAAACCACCACGGGGCGGCATAAGGATAACGGACGGCCATGGTCGCGATCGCTGACGGTTTGTGGAACGAGTACCAGCGCACACGCTCTGCGGAGCTGAAGCGCAAGCTGATGGTCCGGTACCTCGACCTGGTCAGGTTCGTGGCGGGGAGGTTCGCCGCGCAGATCAAGGGTCGTCCGCAGGGATTGGAACAGGGAGATCTCATGCAGTGCGGGATGATCGGGTTGCTGGAAGCGATCGACCGGTTCAGTCCGGCGCACGGGGTGAAGTTCGAGACCTTTGCGGCGCCGCGGATCCGGGGAGCGATCCTGGACGAGCTGCGGGAGCTGGACTGGGTCCCGAGGTCGGTCCGCGCCGCCTCGCGCCGGGCCGAGAAAGCCGCGCAGACCCTGGCGCAACGCAACGGCCGGGAAGCGCTGGCGTCCGAGATCGCGCAACGCCTCTCGATCACGCTGGACCAGTACCACGAGCTGGTGCGCGACGGCAGCGCGGTGATCATGACCGGCCATGAGACGGGAACGGAAAGCGGGGAAGGGAGCGTGTTCGATAGCGTGGCGATGGACGAGCCCGATCCGCACCAGCAGTTGACGGAGACGGAGGCGCGATCGATGCTGATCGACGCCATTGAAGGGCTTCCCGAGCGGGAGCGGACGGTGATCACCCTCTACTATTTCGAGGGGCTCAGGTTCGGGGAGATCGGCAGAGTCCTCCGGGTGTCGGAGTCCCGGATCTCACAGATCCACTCCGAGGTCCTCCGGAACCTCCGGATGCAGTTGGGTCACGTGCACTAAGGACGGGCGAACCATGCACACGTCAGCGCAGGACACAGCCACACAGACGGCATCCCGGCCTGCAGCCGGAAAGGGCCTGCATTCCGTGGTGATGGAGGTGGTGGAAATGGTCGAGAATCCCACGATGAGCGTCTCCCATCTGGGACAGGTCATCGCACGGCATCGGGGCTTGAGTCAGCGGGTGCTGCAGATAGCGAATTCCCCCGTCTATGCGATCCCCGGGCGCGTCTCGACCGTGCAGTCCGCGATCACGCTCCTGGGCTTCAACGTGCTGCGGGACACCGTCATCACGCTGCTGGTTCGCGGCGCGATGCGCAGCATGGTCAACGCCGTGATCCACTACGAGCAGTTCTGGGACCACTCCATCAGCTGCGGAGTGGCGGCGCGCATCCTGGCCCGGCGGTTCGTTCCGGAACACGCCGACCACGCCTTTGTGGCAGGGTTGTTCCACGACACCGGGATCATCCTGCTGAGCCAGGGGAGCGAGCCTGACGCCCTTCGCCTGGCGCGGATGAAGACCCGGACGCTGCAGGCCGGGTCGGCCCACGAAGAGGTGGGTTCCTGGCTGGCGGAGGAATGGCAGCTGGGCGAGCAGATCGCCGAAGCGATCCGCTTCCACCATGCCCCGGGGAAGGCGGTGCTGAATCCGGCGCTCGCGGCCATCGTGCATGTGGCGGATGTGCTCTGCGCCGGCCTGCACCTGGGTGTCCTGCAGCACGATGCCTCGGCGGCGTTTCTGGAGGAGGCCCTGGAGATCCTGAACGTGGACGAAGCCAGCCTCCGGATGGAGAACCTGACCGCGGAAACCGACGCCATCCGTTCGGACGTGGCGGCCGCCCCGGATTTTGCAGGCATGGTGGAGCGGCTGAAGAACGCCCTGGTGGACGGACTCAGCGCCCTGCCGGAGCGGCAACGCCTCACGTTCGCGCTGTACTACCTCGAGGGACTGAGTTTCCCGGAGATCGCCAGGGTCCTGCGCGCGCCGGAAGGCGACGTGCGAGCCCTTCACGCGGAAGCACTGACCGCCCTCGGGCAGATCATCCAGGAAAGTATCTGACGGAAGAGTGCCACGACAATGATGTCACCTGAACAACTCAAAGAAAAGGTCCAGACCATCATCCAGCTCCCCGCGCTGCCGACGATCGCGATGGAGGTGGTGGATATGGTGGACAACCCGAAGACCAGCGCCTCGAGGCTGGGAAAGCTGATCTCCACGGACCAGGCGTTGACGGCGAAGGTCCTCAAGATCGCCAACTCGCCGTTCTACGGGTTCCCGAAGAAGATCTCCACGATCGACTTCGCGATCATCGTGCTCGGCTATGACGCCCTCAAGGAGATCGTGATCAGCATCTCGCTGGTCAGCTCCCTGCAGAAGAAGTCGGACCAGGTGTTCGACGCCAAGGGCTTCTGGGACCACGCGATCACGACGGGGGTGCTCGCCCGCCGGCTGGCCCGGGACCTGGGCTACCGGGTGAGCGGCGAGGTCTTCGTGGGCGGGCTGTTGCACGATATGGGGATCTCCGTCCTGCACCGGTATTTCAAGAACGAATTCAAACGGATCGTGGAGATCTGCCGCGACACCGACCTGACCTCCCTGGAGGCCGAGGAGAGCGTCCTGGGAGTGACCCACGCGGACGTCGGAGGCTGGCTTGCGGAACGCTGGAATCTCCCCGACCACCTCGTCGAGGCGATCAGCCAGCACCACACCCCCACGCGGGCGGCCAAGAACACCGACCTCGTGGCGCTGATCCACGTCGCGGACGTGTTCGCGAACCGTATGGCTGAACAGCCGAACGAACCGGACAAAGGGGTGGATTTCGACCAGGACGCCCTCGTGCGGGTGAAGCTCAACGATCCGAACCTGATCAACGAGTACATCGCGAATTACGCCGCCGTCGTCCATTCGGACGTGGAGGCGGTGACGCAATTTGACATGCCCCGGTAAACCGGACAGGACGTCGATGCAGGATCCGTCACATAAGAAATCGAGAGCCCAGCTGCTGGAAGAGAGCATCCCGCAGTTCGAACAGTTCATCGAAAGCCGGGAGAGCTACATCAAGGCGCTCGAGCAGACCCTGGACCTGCTGAAAAAGGAGAACCGGCAGTACACCACCAACAACCTGGCCATCCGCAGTTCCATCGACGAACTGGTGGCCACGCAGCAGCTCTCCAACATCATCAGCACGGCGACCGAACCGGAAGCCATCGTCGGCGCGCTGATCGAGCTCACCCGTCAGGTGATCCCGGTCATCGAATCGAACATCTTCCTGTTCGATCCGGCCGCAAAGAACCGGCTGAGCCCGCTGTCGTCCAAGGGCTCGCGGCGCCTGCTCCTGGAGGCCGAACAACAGGTGGAGGCCGGGATCGTGGACTGGGTCATCGAAGAGAAGAAGAGCGTGGTGATCCCCGACCTGGCGCACATGCTTGCCCGGACCAGCGGGCGCAATTTCGTGATCGTGCCGCTGATCCTGCAGAGCGAGGGGATCGGGATCTACATGATCCATACCGAGAAACCCCAGCAGGAATTCTCCAACCAGGACGTGCAGCTGCTGTCGGTTCTGGCGAACCAGGCCGCCGTCGGCGTGGAGAACTGGCGGAACCACCGGCAGCTGGTGAAGGTCAACGAAGAACTCAAGTCGGCCCAGGCGCAGATGGTGCAGGCGGCCAAACTCGCGGCGATCGGGGAGCTCGCCGCCGGGATCGCGCACGAGATCAAGAATCCCCTGCAGGTCCTGATGCTGCACCTCGAGCTGGTCCAGGCGGGCAAACCGCTCCCGAACTGGATCGAGATGTTCAGCAAGCAGGTGAAACGGCTGTCGGATATCACCCTGCGACTGATGAACTTCGCCCGGAACGTGTCCGAAGACGTCCAGATGGAACCGATCAACGTCAACAAGGCGATCGAAGACATCGTGGCGATGGTGCAGCACGAGTTCACCGGCGGCGGCATCGAGTTCGCGCTTGCCTACGGCGAAGATCTGCCTCCCGTCACGGGGAACGCGAACTACCTGCAGCAGGTGTTCCTCAATCTGCTGATCAACGCACGGGACGCGATGCCGAGGGGTGGCACCATCACCGTGGTCACGGCGTTGACCGGGTTCCACATCAGCATCAGGATCGCGGATACGGGCTGCGGGATCCCGAAGGAGATCCAGGAGAAGGTGTTCAAGCCGTTCTTCTCCACCAAGGGCGAGAAGGGGACGGGGCTCGGCCTGGCGATCTGCAGCAAGATCATCGGTCAGCACCGCGGGGAGATCAAGATCGAGAGCGAACCGGGTGCCGGCACCGCTTTCACCATCTTCTTACCAGTCTGGAGAGCAATGGCATGAGCACTCGGTCGAAGATCCTGGCGGGACTTACCGGTCTTGCGCTGTGCGGTTCCCCCGCTGCCGGCCAGGAAGGGGCGGCGTCGTTGACCGCCATACGGTATGAGCAGCAGTCCGGCGGCAGCAGGCTGACGCTGCAGTTTGCGGGGGAGATCCGGTACGCCTTCTCGCGCAGCGCCGATCGGCTGGTGCTCAGGTTCCCGTCGACCAGGCTCGCGAACAGGACCGGAGCGGGGACACTGAAGTTCCAGGACGGGCTCGTACGTTCCGTTTCCACCGGCCGCGCCGGAGCGGACAGCATCGTGGTGGCGGTGCTCCTCAGGGAACGGACACGTCCGACGCTGCTTCGCCCTTCCGCAGGCAACGTGCTGTATCTCGATGTCGCGGCGGATCCGGACGCTCCGACGCCGCGATCGAAACCCGCTGCGACGATCCCCGCGCCGGCCCGTGCAGCCGATACGCGCAACGCGGAGGCCGCCGCTTCGGCATCTCCGGTCGATATTCCCGCCCTGGCGCGGTCGCAGGTCGAGGAGCGGCGCCAGGCCGCGGAAGCACCCGCGGACGCCGCCACACGCTCCGTGTCCGCCGGGACGTCCACACGTGAGGCGGGACCGACCGTGTCGGAAATCCCCCTCGCCGCTGCGGCAGTGGTCCTGTCGGTAGGGAGTACGGTCGCGCTCCTGCTGTTCCTGCGGCGCCGGGCGGTTCGGAACGCTGCTCCGGGACAGGTCTCGGAACCCGACTCCGAACCCGCGGCGCGGACCGAAACGGTGTACCGCATGCCTGAACTTGCGACGGCCCATCCCCGGCCGGACGAGACACGTCCAGGATGAGGTCGAGCCGATGTTCGACGATCAGGTACAGATGGCGCGGGCTTTCCAGCGGGGCAAAGGAGAGGTCGGCCTCGCCATGGCCCTGAGGGCCAGGACCTCGCCGAAAGCCAGCCGGCAGCGGCTGGTGGACATCGCCGAAAAGCGCGGGTCGCATGCCCAGAGGCGGACCGCGGCGAGAAAACTCGGCGTCGGTGTGGGAGAGGTGGAACTCGCGGCGCAGCTCCAGAAACTGCAGGACCGGACGAAGCACAAGGAGGGGGCGCGATGATCAAGGGGATCACTACCACCGAACAGGCCATGCGGCCGAAACTCGCCCGCATGGAGACCCTGGCCAACAACCTCGCGAACATCAACTCCACGGGGTTCAAAAAGGACAAGCTGTTCGTGCAGATGCTCAACGAATCCAGCGCGGGACCCGGACAGGGAGGCGACTTCGACGGTGTCCGGGTGAAGACCTACGTGGACTTCACCGAGGGCTCACTCGAGGAGACCGGCAATCCGCTGGACCTCGCCCTCCAGGGGCCGGGATTCTTCGCGGTGAGCACGCCGTCGGGAACGCGCTACACGCGCGCCGGCAGCTTCCGGTTCGACACGGACGGGAACCTCGTGACCTCGGAAAACTATCCCGTGCAGGGGGCGAACGGCGCGATCCGCCTGCCGGACAACCGCCTGAACGCCAGGAGTGGGATCCGCGTGCTGGAGACGGGCGAGGTCATGCTCGACAAGGACCTGCTCGGGCAGCTGCGGATCGTTCAGTTCGCGACACCGACGGACCTGGTCAAGGACGGCCAGTCCTTCTTCCGGGCCACCCCGGGACAAGCGATGATGGAAGGTCCCGGAGAGATGACCTCGGTCCGGCAGGGATTCCTCGAGGAATCGAACGTGGAAGGGATCGACGAGATGATGGCGATGATCGAGCTGAACAGGAGCTTCGAGACGGACCAGAAAGCGCTGCAGTCGCTTGACGCGACGCTGGAGCGATCCATGGACGTCGGCAGAGTGTAACGTCACGACTTTCAGGCACAGGGGAGGAGAGACCAATGAATCGCGCACTTCGTACCGCGGCCACCGGAATGATGGCCCAGCAACTGAACGTGGACACGATCGCCCACAACCTGGCGAACGTGAACACGACCGGATTCAAGAAGAGCCGGCCGGAGTTTCAGGACCTGATGTACCAGACCCTGCGGGCAAGCGGGACCTCGGTGAACCCGAACGTCCAGCAACCGCTCGAACTGCAGGTCGGCAACGGCTCGGTGGCCGTCGGGACCCAGCGTTCATTCCTGCAGGGCGACGCCCAGCCCACGAAGAATCCGATGGATCTGGCGATCCAGGGGGAAGGCTTCTTCCAGGTCCGACGGGCGGACAACTCGATCGCCTATACCCGGGACGGGACCTTCAAGATCTCCGCGGACGGGCGGCTCGTGACCAGCGAGGGGTACCAGGTGGATCCCGGGATCTCGTTCGCTTCGGATACGACCAACGTGACCGTCAGCCGGGACGGCACGATCGAGGCGACCACGGTGGAGAACAGCGTCCCGACGAAGGTCGGCCAGATGGAACTGGCCAAGTTCGTCAATCCCGCGGGGTTGCGCTCCGTCGGGAACAACCTGTACGTCGAAACGCCGGCTTCCGGCGTGCCGATCCTCGGGGTGGCCGCGTCCGAAGGCCTCGGGGAGATCATGCAAGGGTACCTCGAGTCGTCGAACGTGGACGTCGTGGAGGAGATGGTCAGCATGATCACGGCTCAGCGGGCGTATGAGATCAACTCCAAGACGATCAAGACCGTCGAAGAAATGCTGACCATTGCCAACAATGTCAAACGCGGCTGACATACGCTTGACCGTCGTCGGACTGTTCCTGCTGGCCTGTGCGGCGATGGGTGCTGCCGGCGATACCGGCGCGGCCGACACTTTCGCCGAAAAGGTCCAAAAGGCCCTGTCCCGGTACGCCGGACCGGGGACCGAGACCGCGGTGGAGGTCGGGGTGATCCCCCCGGGGGTCGAGCTCCCTGTGACAGCCTACGAGGTTCGCGTGTCGGTTCCCGCCGGCGCGCAGAGGAAGGGAGAGGTGCGGTGCGAGACGGAGATCGTTGTGCGCGGGGACGTGGTGCGCAGGTTTCCGCTCTCCGTTGTGGTCCGGACGATCGGTGACGCACTGGTGGCCGACCGCCTGCTGGACCGGCATGCCGTCGTGGCGGCGGGAGATGTCGAGGTTCAACGGATCGAAACGACCGAGTACGCGGAACAGCCGCCGGCCTCGGTCTCGGAGCTGGCCGGGTGGCGGCTGAAGAGGATCGTCCCGGCAGGGACGGTCCTGCTCCGCTCGATGTTCGAGCCGGTCCCGCTGGTTCGCAGCGGCAGGCAGGTCACGATCCTGGTGAGGTCCGGGTCGATCAGGGTGAGGACCAGCGGCGTGGCTCGCGGCGACGGCGGGAAGGGCGACCGGGTTGCGGTGCGTCCGGCGAACGGCCGGAAGGAGATCAGCGGGGTGGTGGTGGCGAACGATGTGGTCCAGGTGACGGCGGAGTGACCGCCGGCCGTCGGGCATGGGGACGGCGTGGACGGGGAACACTTTGGGGGATACGCGATCATGACACACACACACGGAGTACTTTTCGGTCTGGCGATGCTCGCCTCGGTCTCGGCGGCATCCGGCCAGGACCTGAGGGACAATGCCAGCCGGTCGCTCTTTTCGGACCAGAAGGCCGCCCGCGTCGGCGACGCGGTGACGATCCTGATCGTCGAATCGTCGAGCGCCTCGAATGACGCAAGCACCGAGGCGTCGCGCGCGAGCGACATCTCCCTGAATGCGGCCGGACAGGTGGGGGACAACGCCCTGCCGACCGTCAGCGGCGGCGTGGGGACGAAGAACGGGTTCAAGGGCGAAGGAGGGACCTCCTCGCGCGGGAACCTGCGGGCAAAGATCAGCGCGGTGGTCCAGTCGGTCTTGCCGAACGGCAACCTCGTCGTCAAGGGGACGAAGAAGATCACGATCAACAACGAGGACCAGGAGATCCGCATCGCCGGAGTGATCCGGCCGTCCGACATCCTGGCGGACAACAGCGTCTATTCGTACAACGTCTCCGAGGCCGAGATCGCGTTCGAAGGAAGCGGCCTGGTGGCGCGCTCGCAAGGCCCGGGTTGGGTCACGAAGATCTTGCACTGGCTGTTCTGACGGGAGGATGCCATGACCAACAGACGAGGTTTCGCACTGTTCCTGATCGTCCTCCTGTGCGCAGCGGTCTCGGCGAACGCAGCGACCAGGGTCAAGGACATCGCCTCCATCCAGGGGGTGCGGGGGCATCAGATGATCGGGTACGGATTGGTGGTGGGGCTCGGCAACACGGGCGACACCCAGCGCTCCGCCTTCACGATCCAATCGGTGACCAGCATGCTGAAGCGATTCGGCATCACGGTCCCGCAGACGACCGACGTGCGGATGCGGAACGTGGCTGCGGTGATGGTGACCGCCACCGCGCCCTCGTTCAGCAAAGAGGGAGGAATCGCGGACGTGATCGTCTCCTCGATGGGGGACGCGACGAGTCTCGAGGGTGGGACGCTGCTCATGACGCCGCTCTCCGGGGTTGACGGAGCGGTGTACGCCATGGCCCAGGGGCCGGTGGCGGTGGGAGGGTACAGCGTCCGCGCCTTCGGTACGGAGATGCGAAGGAACCACACGGCGGCCGGGCGGGTCCCGGGCGGTGCCATCCTGGAACGGGCGCTGCCCGCCGGCATCGTGCGCGACTCGACGGTCTCGGTGAACCTCGCGCAGGCCGACTTCACCACGGCCAGCCGCATCGCGGCCGCGATCAACACCTCGCTGGGCGAGCCGCTGGCCAGGGCGATGGACGGTTCCACCGTCGTGGTCAACGTGCCTCCGGCGTACCGGAACGACGGAAAGGTCGTTGAGTTCCTCGCCACGGTGGAATCGCTGGAGATCACTCCGGACGTGGTCGCGAAGGTGGTGGTGAACGAGCGGACCGGCACGATCGTGGTCGGGGGGAACGTGTCGATCCTGCCGGTGGCGATCTCGCACGGCGGCCTGAACATCGAGGTCCAGGCGACCCCGATCATCTCGCAACCGATGCCCTGGTCCGTCGGAGGGCAAACGGTGGTCTCGCAGATGGCTTCGGTGGCGACCGGCGAGGATTCGACGTCCGTAGTGGCCATCGATGGCGTCGCTACCGTCCAGGACGTGGCGCGGGCGCTCAACACGCTGCACGTGACACCCCGGGACATCATCAGCATCTTCCAGGCGCTGAAGGAAGCCGGCGCGCTGAAGGCCGAACTGGTCATCATCTGACGGACATGGACCCACTGCGAGACATACAGGGAAGGTCTGCGCCGGGCAAGCCCCTCGACGGTCCGGAGCGCCAGCGTCTGCAGAAGGCGGCCCGCGAGTTCGAGGCGGTGTTCGTGGCCTACATGTTCAAGACCATGCGTGGAGGCGTCCAGAAGAGCGGGTTGCTGGGCGAGGGGTACGGCGGGGACATGATGGACTCTCTCCTCGACATGGAGCTCGGGCGGCAGATGTCACGCACCAGCAGCTTCGGCCTGGCCGAAATGCTCTGGCGCAAGGTCACCGGGGAACCGTTCCCGAAGCACGAAGGCGCTGCGAGGAACGCGTCGGCACGGCCTGCCGCGGTCCCGGCCGCGTCGAAGGCGTTTCCGCCGGCGGAGTCCAGGGCTGCCGTGCAGTCCGCAGCATCGAAGACGTCGGCCGCCGCCGCACCCGCTTCGGTCGTTCCGGCGACGCCTGGTCCGACCGGGCAGCCGACATCCCCCGTGATCACGGCCGCGCCTGCGGATCGGCCGCTCCGGTTCGTCACCGGACACGCGGTCGCGGAGCGGGTCAACACGTACGCCCCGCTGATACGGGAGGCGTCCGAGAAGCACGGCGTGGATGAGAATCTGATCAAGGCGGTCATCGCCACCGAGTCGGCCGGGAACCCGAGGGCCCGTTCTTCGGCGGACGCCAAGGGCCTCATGCAGCTGATCGACAGCACCGCCCGGTCCATGGGGGTACGGAACAGCTGGAGCCCCAGAGAGAACATCCTGGGAGGGGCGAAGTACCTGCAACAGATGCTCTCGAGGTTCGAGGGGAACGTGGAGCAGGCGCTCGCCTCCTACAACGCGGGACCCGGAGCGGTCGAGAAATACGGCGGCATCCCGCCCTTCCGCGAGACGCGGGAATACGTGGGGCGGGTCATGGAGTATCTGAAGATCTTCGGACAAGACGGGGAGGCGGAAGATGGAGAAGATTGAACAGCTTGGACAGATCCTGCAGACGGAAGCGGATCTGGTCGAGGCCCTTGCGGGCGTCATGGTGCAGAAGCAACAGTCCATCGTCCGCTTCGACGCCGGGAGCCTCGGCACCCTCACCCAGCGCGAACAGGACCTGCTGGTTCCGTTCCAGGCGCTTGAAGGGGAGCGAATGAAACTGGCCGAGGAACTTGCGGGCGGGGTCACCGCAGGCCGCAGCGGCGAAGGGACGCCGGCGCGCTCGATCCACGAGCTGCTGGCGGCGCTCGAAGTCGACGCCGGGGCGCCCGTGGCCGGGCAGGCGGCGCGTCTGCGTTCCGCGGTTCAGCGGGTGCTGGACCTCTCCCAGCAGAACCGGACACTGATGCAGCATTCGCTCAAGTTCGTGCGCGAGACCTTGCGGCTGATCACGAAGGATCACACGCGGCAACTGGTCGATCAACGGATGTAAACGGGAGACACCATGGCAGGCATCAGTCAGCTCCTCGAAACGGCGCGCCGGGCATTGCTCGCGCAACAGGCCGGCATCAACGTGACCGGGCATAATATCGCGAACGCGAGCACGCCGGGGTACTCCCGCCAGCGGGTGGACCTGGTCAGCACGCCGGCCATCCGCGACACGGCCGGCTTCCTCGGCACCGGGGCGACCGCGTCGAGCGTGACCAGATTGCGCAACCGGTTCATCGACCAGCAGCTGCGGACGACGCAGGGATCGATGGGCGAAGCGGGCCTGCGAAACCAGATCATGTCGCAGGTCGAGGCCACGTTCAACGAGCCGTCCTCCTCTGCGCTCGGAAGCACCATCAGCGCCTTCTTCAACGCGTGGGAGGATCTCTCCACGCATCCTGAGGACCAGGTGTCGCGCAATGCCCTGCTGCAGCAGGGGAACCTCCTGAGCGAAGGGTTCCACCGGCTCGCCTCGGGGATCACGACCTTCCGGGGGTCGCTGCGCGACGACCTCAACGCCAAAGTGTCCCGCATCAACGCGCTGACGAAGGAGATCGCCAGCATCGACGTCCAGGTCATCGCGGCCCGATCGGGGGGGATGAGCCCGAACGACCTGCTGGACCAGCGCGACCAGAAGCTCGAGGAGCTCTCCGGGCTGGCGAACATCTCGGTGTCGGAAGACAGTCTGGGCTCCGTGACCGTGTCGCTGGGCAGCATGGTCGTGGCCTCCCGTGCGGGGGCGGTGCAGATCAAAGCGGTTCCCTCCACTGCGAAGACGATCAACGGCACGTCGTTCGACCAGATGAAGATCGTCACGGAGAACAGCGGCGTCCTGATCGACGCCTCCTCCGGTGAACTGGGGGGTATCCTCGAGGCCTACAACACCGGGATCCCGGGTACCATGGGAAAACTCGACCAGCTGGCGGCGGCGTTCGTGAACGAGATCAACAGCCTGCACGTCTCCGGGTTCGGCCTGCAGAACCCGCCCCGCACCGGCATCAACTTCTTCAAAGGGAACAGCGCGGCGACCATCGGCCTGGACCTGACGGATACCTCCGGCGGAGCTCTCCCGGGGAGCGCTCCGGACCTGAACAACATTGCCGCGGCGGCACCCCCGGGGGCTCCCGGCAACAACGCGATCGCCCTCCGGATCGCCGCCCTGGCGCGGAACGGGATCGGAAGCACGGGGAACGTGACCCTTCCCCAGTTCTACAACAATATGGTGAGCGAACTCGGGATCGAAGTCAGCTCGTCGTCGAACGAGGTGTCATCCACCGAACTGGTCCTCCAGCAGCTGGAGGGTCAGCGCGACGCGGTCTCCTCGGTGTCGCTTGACGAGGAGATGGCCAACCTGATCAAATTCCAGCGAGCTTTTGATGCGGCGGCCAAAGTGATGAGCAGCACGGACCAGATGTTCCAGACCATACTCTCAATGGTGTAGCCATGCGGATCACCGAAAATGCTTTTGTGGCGGATTTCCTGCGGAACGTCACCCGCAGCAGGTCGCGGATCAACCGCCTGAACAACCAGCTCTCGGCCCAGAAGAAGGTGCTGACGGTCTCCGACGACCCGGACGCCACCAACCTGATCCTCCGCCTGGATTCCTCCCTGGCGCGGATCGGACAGTACAAGAAGAACGTGGAGGATGCCAGAAGCACCCTCAACGCCACCTCCCTGGCGCTCAAGTCGGCCACCGGCATCACCAAGAGCGTGAAGGAGATCATCACCGGCTCGACGAACGTCAAGGACAAGGAGGTGCTCCGCCAATTCGGCGAACAGCTGGGTCAGCTCCTCGACCACAGCCTGGAGGTGGCCAACACCAATTTCAACCGGAAGTACATCCTGGGGGGCTCGAACTCCACCACCCCCCCGTATACCTGGGCGGGCGTGCCTCCGCGAGTGGTCTACAACGGCAATGCCGATGCGCACAGGATCCAGGTCGGCGAGGGGCTGAGCCAGACGGTGAACGTCGCCGGGAGCCAGGCCTTCCCGGACGGCAACGGCACGCTGGACATCTCCTTCGCGAGCGCGCTCGACCGCAACGCTGCCGTCGGGACCTCGGTCACTACTGCGGCCACGGTGACGGATACGGCGGGCGTCGCCCACGGCATGGTGTTCACGTTCACCAAGACCGCCGCAAACCGCTGGGCCATGACCACGGTTCCCGCGTCCGGTGCGAACGCCACCGTGACCGGCGGGACGGGCGAACTGGTGTTCGATCCCGTTACGGGATCCCTCCGCGGCGAGTCGTCCATCCAGCCGCTGTCCGTCACCCCCACGGGCGGAACGCCGGCTCCCAAACTCATCGTCGGGATCGAGGGCTCGGCGCTTGCCGAAACGGCGGGGGGCACCGGTGTCACTGCCTCCGCGCGGAACGGCTCCACACTGATCTTCAACAGGATGGCGGAGCTCCGGGATAAGCTGATGAATGGCCAGGCGCCGACCGTGAACGACTTTGCGGTCTTCGCAGAGTTCACAGAGCACCTGATGCGGCAGGAGGCGCAGGCGGGGTTCCTGCAGACGAACCTCGTGAACGCCGCGGAGTATCTGAAGTTGCAGGAGACACAGATGCAGAACCAGCGGTCGGCCGTCCAGGACATCGACCTGGCGGAGATCGGGGTCAGGCTGAGCTACGAACAAACCATGCTGGATGCGGCACTGAGCACGGGCGCGAGGATCATCCCGAGGTCCCTGCTCGATTTCCTGAAATGAACTGAACGACCATGCGCAGATCATTCGAAATAACGACCATCGGCGGGCTTGCCATCGGCATCCTCGCCATCTTCGGGTCGTTCCTCTGGGAGGGAGGCAACATCGGCGCCCTGCTGCTGGGACCGGCGATGTTGATCGTGTTCGCGGGGACGTTTGCCGCCGCAATGATCGGGACCTCCTTGAAGAACTTCCTGAAACTCGGAAAACTCCTCAGCCTGGCGGTGTTCCCTCCGAAGTACGAGATGCAGGAGACCATCAACAGCATCGTCAGCTATTCGACGGTCGCCCGCAAGGAGGGGCTGCTCGCCCTGGAAAAGGAGCTCGGCAAGGTGCCCAACCTCTTCATGAAGAAGATCCTCCGGTTCGCCATCGACGGCACGGAGCCGGAGGTGTTGCGCACCCTCGCGGAGACCGAGGTCCGGTACGTCTCGGAACGCCACGCGCAGGCCGCATCGCTGTTCCAGAAGATGGGGGGCTACTCGCCGACGATGGGGATCATCGGTACGGTCATGGGACTCATCGCGACCCTTGCCGCGGCGGGGGAGGATCCGAACCAGCTGATCCGGCACATCGCCAGCGCCTTCATCGCCACCCTCTGGGGAGTGTTCATGGCGAACATCGTCTGGCTGCCGATCGCGGACAAGTTGAAGCATATCCACAACGAGGAGTATCTGTTCATGGACATGATCGTGGAAGGGATCCTGTCCATCCAGGCCGGGGAGATCCCCTCGGTGATCAAAGCGAAGCTGAACAGCATGCTTCCGATCGGCGAGCAGCAGGTGGAGACCCGATGAAGAACGGCAGGGGACACGGGCACGAGGAGCATGAGAACACCGAGCGGTGGCTGCTGACCTATGCCGATCTCATCACCCTGCTGCTGGGGCTCTTCGTCATCCTCTACGCCATGTCGAAGATCGACGCGGGGAAATACTCGGAGATCGTCTCCGCCCTGGGGGGCGTGTTCGGCTCCCCCCAGGGGGTGCTCGTGGGGCAAAACGGGGTGCTGGACCAGCCCCTGACCTCGCTGCAGAACGACCGGAAGAAGGTCGCGGAGCAGATCCGGAGCGCCCTCAAGCTCGACGCGAATCCGGTCCCCATCCAGGTCTCGGAGAACGAACGGGGGGTGACCGTCCATATCATGGAGGAACTGCTCTTCGCCTCGGGGAGCGCCGAGATCAAGACGACCTCCTTCGCGGCCATCGATACGCTCGCGCGCATCCTGCGCGAGCTCCCCAACGATCTTCGGGTGGAGGGGCACACGGATAACGTGCCGATCGGGACCCCGCTGTTTCCTTCGAACTGGCACCTCTCGGTGGCACGGGCCGTGAACGTCGGGTATTACCTGATCCAGAAACACCGGCTCGTGGCGGACCGCGTCTCCGTCGTTGGATACTCGGAATACCGCCCGATCCTGCCGAACGATACGCCCGAACACCGGGCGGTGAACCGGAGGGTGGATATCGTGATCGTCACCGGCGTCGGGCACGGCGGGGGGGCGGCCGGGGGAACGGCGTCCGCAGGAACCGCAATGAAGTAAGGGGGAGAGTCATGCTCGTCCTAGCGCGAAAATCGAACGAACTCATCCATATCGGCGACAGCATCACCGTCAAGGTGATCTCGATCCGGAATGGCCAGGTGAAACTCGGCATCGAAGCGCCGCGCGACATGCGGGTGACGCGGGATGGGCGGCGCGACGGGCGGGGAGGGCTGTCGCCGTTGCAGGGCGACGGACCGGGGATGTCGATCGAAGCCCGGGGGGGTGGAGTCCCCGGCGACCACAAGGAAGTGTGATCTCACTGGAGGAGCGAAACGATGTTCGTCATCATCGGTGCAGCGATCGTGCTGGCAGGGGTCCTGGGGGGGTTCATGATCGAAGGGGGGCCGCTCGCGGTCCTCATCCAGCCGGTCGAATTCATGATCATCGGAGGGGCGGCGATCGGCTCCCTGCTGGTCGGTACGCCCCTGCCGATCCTTCTACGGCTGTCGAAGAACATGCTGGTCGTCATGGGCGGGGATCCGTACACCAAGGACCAGTACCTCAACCTGCTCAAGACGCAGTTCGAGATCTTCAATATGGCCAAACGCGACGGCCTGATCAGCATCGAGTCGCATATCACCGATCCGAAGAAGAGCAGCATCTTCAGCAAGAACAAGTTCCTGCTCAAGAATCACCATGCGCTCGACTTCTTCTGCGACACGATGAAGCTGCTTCTGGGCGGAGGGGTGCCACCGTATGAGGTCGAATCCATCCTGGATTCGGACATCGATAGCCACCACGCCGAAGGGGCGGTGGCTCCGAGCGTTGTGCAGAAGCTCGGGGACGCCCTGCCGGGCCTCGGCATCGTGGCGGCCGTTCTGGGGATCGTGATCACCATGCAGGCCATCGGCGGTCCTCCCGAAGAGGTCGGGCACAAGGTCGCTGTGGCTCTCGTCGGCACGTTCCTCGGCATCCTCCTGTCGTACGGGTTCGTCCAGCCCATCGCCACCCACATGGAACTGCTCCATCAGTCAGAGCTGCGATTCCTCGAATGCATGAAGGCGGGTGTGGTCGCCTTCGCGAAGGGGAACGCGCCGGTGATCGTCGTGGAATTCGCGCGGAGGACGATCTACCAGAGTGTCCGCCCCAGCTTCGATGAGCTCGAGAAAACGATGCGCGCGGTGAAAGCCGGATAGGGGGACGGGTCATGGCCGAAGAAGAAGTCCCCATACGCATCGTGAAGAAGAAGGCCAGGCACGCCGGACACCACGGCGGCGCCTGGAAGGTGGCCTACGCCGATTTCGTCACGGCGATGATGGCCCTGTTCATCGTGCTCTGGATCGTGGGACAGAGCAAGCAGGTCAAGGAGTATGTCGCGAACTACTTCAAGGACCCAGGCGCATTCTTCACCAATACGAAGGGGGGGGGACCGTTCGAGTACAGCCAGGTCGCGACGGGCGAGAGATCGGTCATCGACGACCTCCTGAAACGCGAGCAAAAACGGCTCAAGGAGATGGGGAACGAGATCATGAAGACCCTCGAGGCGAAGTCCGGTCTCGAGAAGCTGTCCAAGCAGATCAAGATGGAGCTGGTGAAGGAGGGGCTGCGGATCGAACTGATGGAACAGTCGCAGTCGTTCTTCTTTGACGTCGGCACGGCGGAGCTCAAGCCCGAGGCGAAAGAGGTCGTCAAGGTCATCGGACGGGAGGTGTCGAAGCTGCCGAACCACGTCATCATCGAAGGTCATACGGACAGCCGCCCGTATTCCCGGGAGGACGGATACAGCAACTACGAGTTGAGCGTGGACCGCGCCAACAGTGCCCGGCGCACCATGGTGATCGCCGGAATGTCGCCCGCACAGGTGGACGAGGTGCGGGGGTATGCCGACAAGGTCCTGCGGAACCGGCAGGACCCGCTCGACGTGACGAACAGACGGATCAGCGTGCTGATCAAGTATCAGGAGACGACCGCCGGTGGCGACAAGCAGAATCCTCCTCGTTGAAGACGAGCCCGTCTCTCTGCAGATCCTGCAGATGGTCATCGCTTCGGAGGCCTCCTACGAGGCCATCGCGGCCCGGTCGGTCGGCGAGGCGCTGGTGCAGGCCGAACGCTCCCACCCCGCGCTCATCATCAGCGACCGCTTCCTCGGGGCCGAGGACGGGCTGGATCTGTGCCGCAAGGTCAAGGCAGACCCCGCGCTGAAGAACATCATGTTCATCCTGCTGACCTCGGCGTCGGAGACCGTGCACAAGATCACCGGCCTGGATGCGGGAGCGGACGACTACATCACCAAGCCGTACAACGATGACGAGCTGCTGTCGCGCATACGCGCCCTGCTGCGGATCAAGGCGCTGCAGGACGATCTGGGGCGTGACAAGGCCGAGCTGGAACGGGCCAACCGGTCGCTGCAGGAAAGCCTCTCGGGCATCACGAACCTGCTCACGAACATCATCGAGCTGCGCGTTCCCAATGCCCGGGAGCGCGCGCGCAGAGCCTCCGACCTCGTCCGGTGGATGGGAGGACGTCTGGATCTGGACCGGCCCACAGGCGAACTGCTGCAACTTGCGGCGCGTATCCACGAGATCGGCAAGATCAGCGTGCCCGACGAGATCCTCGGGCGGCCTTCAGCCCAGCTGACTCCCGGCGAGGCCGAGGCCCTCGGCCATTTCCCGCTCTTCGGACAGATGATCGTGGGGACCATCCCGCAGCTCAAGACGATCGGCCGGATGCTGCGGCATCAGATGGAGAACTACGACGGGACCGGTTACCCCGACAGGCTGATGAGAGCAGAGATCCCGCTCGCGGCGAGGATCCTGCGGATCGTGAACCTGCTCGAGGAACTGGCCATGAATGGGGTGACGGAGACGAGCGCGGTGGTCGAGCGTCTGAAGGGAGCACAGGGGACGGTCCTGGAGCCCCGCCTGGCACAGCTCGCAGAGGAATACCTGGTGGCGGTCTCGAGCGAAGACTGGATGCGGGACAAGGTCCAGGTGGGACTGGACGAACTGGAAGAGGGGATGGTCCTTGCGGCGGACATCTCCGCCGTGAGCGGGATGAAGTTGATGGCGCGGGACTCGCGCCTCTCGCGGGCCCAGGTGGAGTATCTCCGGGCCCATCACCGCACCGATCCCGTGGCTCACGGGATCTACGTGTTCACCCGGCAGCCGTCCGCGGCCTGACGGTCGCGCGTGCGGTCAGGCCTGCACCGGGGTCCCGGCGGCCTCCGGCGACTGCAGGTACTCGTGGATCGCCCGCGCGGCGTTCTTCCCGTCGCGCATCGCCAGGATCACCGTCGCCCCACCGCGCGCAAGGTCCCCTCCCGCAAAGATCCCCTGCCTGCTCGTTTTCTGCGAGTCGTTCGTGACGACGGTTCCCCTCTTGCTCGTGTCGAGGCCCGGTGTGGTGGACTGGATGATGGGGTTCGGCTTCTGGCCGATGGCCTCCACGATCGTCTGCACCGGCAGGACGAATTCCGATCCCTTGACAGCGACCGGGCGCCGGCGCCCGGACTCGTCCGGTTCGCCCAGTTCCATCTTCTGGCACTCGATGCCCGAAACCCAGTTGTTCGCGTCGGCGATGATCCGCGTAGGATTCGTCAGCAGCATCAACTGGATCCCTTCCTGTTCGGCGTGGTGGATCTCCTCCACGCGCGCCGGCATCTCCGACCGAGAACGGCGGTAGATCAGGTAGGCGTTCTCCGCCCCGAGCCTCTTCGCCGTGCGCACGGCGTCCATCGCCGTGTTCCCGCCGCCGATGACCGCCACGGACCTGCCGATCTTGATCGGCGTGTCGACGTCGGGGAACTTGAAGGCCCCCATCAGGTTCACGCGCGTGAGGAATTCGTTCGCCGAGTAGACCCCGCTGAGGTTCTCTCCGGGGATCCCCATGAACGTGGGGGTGCCGGCGCCGGTCGCGAGGAAGATGGCCTTGAAGCCCCATTCGCCGAACAGCTCGTCGATGGTGGCGGTCCTGCCGACGACGAAGTTGGTGTAGATCTGCACGCCGAGCGCCTTGATGCGTTCGGTCTCGATGTCCAGGATCTCCTTCGGAAGGCGAAACTCGGGGATGCCGTACCGGAGCACGCCGCCCACCGCATGCAACGCCTCAAAGATCGTGACCTGGTACCCCATCTTCGCCAGCTCGGCGCCGCAGGTGAGGCCGGCCGGGCCGGACCCGACGATGGCCACTTTTTCGGGACGGTGTTCGGCGATCACCGGCGCCTGGAAGAGGTTGTGGCGCATCTCGTAGTCGGCCACGAAGCGCTCCAGCTTCCCGATCGCCACCGGGGTCAGCTTCTTCCCGAGGACGCACAGCTCTTCGCACTGCGTCTCCTGCGGGCACACGCGGCCGCAGATCGCGGGAAGGTAGTTCGCCTCGCGGATCTTGTTCGCGGCCCCGACGTAGTTCCCCTGCAGGACCAGCGTGATGAAGCCGGGGATATCGATCTCGACCGGACATCCGTCGATGCACAGCGGCTGCTTGCAGTCGAGGCACCGCTGGGCCTCGACGATCGACCGATCGATGTCGAACCCGAAGGAGACCTCCAGGAAATTGGTCATCCGTTCGACGGCAGGCTGTTCCACAGGTTCCTGCCGGGGGATCTTCATGCGTTCCGAGGGTTTGAGGGGGTTCGCCGGGTTGGTCATCGCGCCATCGCCTCCGCTTGAGCTTTCAGTCTGCACTGGTGCTGTTCATCCGAGGTCTTTTCCATGTCGATGTAGGTCCGGTTCCGCATCATCAGTTCGTCGAAATCGACCTGATGCGCGTCGAATTCCGGGCCGTCGACGCACGCGAATTTCATCTGTCCGTTCACGGTGACCCGGCAGCCGCCGCACATGCCGGTGCCGTCGACCATGACCGTGTTGAGGCTGGCGAGCGTGTGGACGCCGTACGGTCGGGTGAGGTTCGCGACCGCCTTCATCATGGGGAGGGGGCCGATGGCGTAGACCGCCTTGACGTCGTTCCCGCCGTCCAGCAGGTCCTTGAGCTGGTCGGTGACCAGCCCTTTCCGTCCGTGGGAGCCGTCGTCGGTGGTCACGTAGACCGCGTCGGAGCAGCCGGCCATCTCGTTCTTCGAGGATGACCAGCTCTTTGCTCCTGCCGCCGATGATCGTGAGCACCCGGTTGCCCGCCGCATGGAGGGCGATGGCGATGGGATAGAGCTCCGCGGTGCCCACGCCGCCCCCGACGCAGACCACCGTCCCGAATTTCTCGATGGGGGTGGGGTTCCCCAGCGGGCCGACCACGTCAAGCACCGTGTCGCCGGCCACCTTGCTGCAGAGCAGCTTGGTGGTCTTGCCGATGGCCTGGACGATGATGGTGATGCTCCCCTTCGCCGGGTCACTGTCGGCGATCGTGAGGGGTATCCGTTCTCCCCCCTCCTCCACGCGGACCATGATGAAATTCCCCGCCAGACGCTTCCGGGCGACGAACGGCGCCTCGATCACGAACTTGGTGATCGTGGGAGCCAGCCGCTCGGTCATCAGGATCTTGTACATTCCCGCACTCCCGCTCTGTTGAGATCTGTATACGGTACGGAAATGTCAAGAGATGTGCCAGAGTCGCGAGGGTGACAGGGGGCGAAACAGGCGAAAATGAGGAATTCTGAGGGGGAGAGGGGGATCGGTAGTGGGCCAGCCCCCCACAGAACGGCACGTTTTCGCAGGCCGGAGAAACGGCTTGCCAGAAGTGGCAGGCGCGCGACTACAGTGACGCCAGGACCTTCCGGAGGGTGTTCAGGGTCGTTGCGATGTGGTCCGGACCCGACGATCAGCGGTGGGACGAACCGGAGGACCGTGGTGTCGGTGCAGTTGATCAGCACTCCCGCCTCCCGCATGGCAGCGACGATCGGACCCCCGTCCTGACGAAGCTCCATGCCGAGCATGAGTCCATGACCCCTGACCTCGCGGACGAGCGCCGGGAACTCCGCCTGCAAACCGGTCAGCCCTTCGCGCAGGAGCCGTCCCATCGTTCTCCGCGTTGGCCATCAATCCTCCATCCAGGACCTCCTGGAGGACCACGATGCCCGCCGCGCATGCCACGGGGTTCCCGCCGAAGGTCGTGCCATGCATGCCGGGTTGAAGGGTCCCGGCGATCTCTTTCGAGGTCAGGATGGCGCCGAGGGGAAGCCCGCCGCCGATCGGTTTGGCCATGGTGACGATATCGGGCCGCAGTCCGAAGTGTTCGAAGGCGAAGAACGTGCCGGTTCTGCCCGCTCCGCTCTGCACCTCATCGGCGATGATCAGGAAACCGTGTCGATCCCGCAACTCGGCCAGGGCGCCGACGAACTCCGGGCTGGCCGGCCGGATGCCTCCCTCGCCCTGGATGAACTCGAGCATCACGGCGGCGGTGGAGGGTCCGACCGCCTGGCGTAGCGCGGCTGGATCGTTGAACGGCAGGGAGCTGCAGTGTTCCAGGAACGGGCCGAAACCGTCGCGGTGCCGGTCCATGAGCGAGAGTGCCCCGTAGCTCCGTCCGTGGAAGGCGTTGGAAAGGGCGAACACTTCCTGTTTCATGCGCGCCCGTGCCCCAGCGCCGGGCAAGCTTCAGTGCTCCTTCGGTGGTCTCGGTTCCGGAGTTGGCGAAGAAGACCCGTTCGTACCCGGAGGCCCGGGTGAGCAGTTCCGCCAGCCGGACCTGGGGTTCCTGCGCGAAGTAGTTGGAGACGTGTATATAGCGGGCTGCCTGGTCGGCGACGGCGGCCAGAAGCCCGGGGTGGGCATAGCCCAGCGCGTTCACGGCCACCCCGGCGAACATGTCCAGGTAGGCCCGCCCATCGGCCGTGAAGAGTTCCATCCCCCGCCCGTGGGTGACGGCCAGCGGGAGGCGTTTGTAGGTGTGAAAGATGGTGTCGTCGTCGCGTCGCAAGAGGTCCATCGATCCTCCGGTGGTCCGGGAATTTCTGCTTGCATAAAGATACAACTTCTTGTATATTTATGCAATGGGAAAACACGGCGGAACGTCTGCGCGTGGCGGTGGTCGGCGCCTCGGGATACTCGGGCGCCGAAGTGGTGCGGCTCCTCTCCCGGCGGCCGGAGGTGGAGCTCACGGCGCTGGTCGCGCACTCGACGGCCGGACAGCCGCTGGACGCGCTGTACCCGGACCTGACCGGCACGGTGGGAGCCACGCTGATCGGGCTGGAGCAGGCGGACCTGGCCGATGCCGACGTCGTCTTCATCGCGCTTCCGTCCGGCGAGGGGATGGCGGTGGCCGAATCGCTGGTCGCCGGGCGCGCGCGCATCATCGATCTGGGGGGCGATCTGCGCCTGAAGGACACCGGGCTGTACCGCAGGTACTACGGTCACGAGCACGTGGCCCCGGGGGCGCTCCGCGAGGCGGTGTACGGTCTGCCTGAACTCCGCCGCGAAGCCATCCGCACGGCCCGCGTGATCGCCAACCCCGGCTGCTATCCGACCGGTGCGCTGCTCGCCCTGCTGCCGGCGCTGCAGGCGGGACTGGTGGACCTCGAAGGGATCACGATCTGCTCGATGTCCGGGGTCTCCGGCGCCGGGCGCAGCGCGAAGGTCGAGATGAGCTTCGCGGAGGTCAACGAGAACCTCCGCGCGTACAAGGTCCTTGCCCACCAGCACGTTCCCGAGATCGAGTCGGTGCTGGGGGAAGTGGCCGGAACACCCGTGACGGTGTCCTTCATCCCGCATCTGGTCCCGCTCACGCGCGGCATCCACACGACGATCCACTGCCGGCTGCGGCGGCCGGTCGGGCAGGAGGAGGTCCAGGACGCTGTACCGCGACCGGTACGCCTCCGCGCCGTTCGTGCGCGTGCGCACCGGGCCGCCCGAAGTGCGGGCGGTCGCCTACACGAACTACTGCGACGTCTTTCCCGCGGTCAATGAACGGACCGGGCAGCTGGTCCTGCTCTCGGTCATCGACAACCTGGTGAAGGGGGCGGCGGGACAGGCGGTACAGAACATGAACCTGATGTTCGGGTTCCCGGAAGACCACGGTCTCAAAGGGAGGGTATGAACGGTCCTGCACTGCTGGAGATCCAGGGAGGTATCACCGCCGCCGGCGGATTTCTCGCGGCGGGGGTCCATTGCGGCATCAAGAAACAGAAACGCGACCTCGCCCTCGTGGTCTCCACCGTCCCGGCTGTCGCCGGCGCGGTGTTCACCACGAACAAGGTCCTCGCCGCTCCCCTGGTGGTCGACAGGGAACAGCTGGCGAAGTCCCCGGCGTTCCGCGCTCTGGTGGTGAACAGCGGGAACGCCAACGCCTGTACCGGCGAGCGAGGGCTGGCCGACGCCCGGGAGATGGTCCGCGCCACGGCCGCCGCTGCGGGGGTCGCGGAGCACGAGGTGTTCGTCTCCTCCACCGGCGTCATCGGCCAGCATCTCCCCATGGAACGCGTGAAGGAAGGGATCGCCACCGCGGCCCGGTACCTCGCTCCGTCCGGAGGAAGCGCCGCGGAAGCCATCCTGACCACCGACACGTTCACCAAGGAGTGCGCGGTCGAGTGCACGATCGGAGACCGCACCGTGCATGTGGGGGGTATGGCCAAGGGGTCGGGGATGATCGCCCCCAACATGGCCACCATGCTGGCCTTTGTGACGACCGACGCGGCGATCGCCGCGCCCCTCCTCCAACAGGCCGTGAGCATTGCCTCCGACCGCTCCTTCAACCGGATCACGGTGGACGGCGACACCAGTACGAACGACATGGTGCTGGTGCTGGCCAACGGAACAGCCGGGAATCCGCCGCTCCAGCACGACGACGATCCGGACTACGCGGTCTTCTACAGTGCCCTGGAGCACGTGCTGGTCGCGCTTTCCCGGATGATCGTGCTGGACGGGGAGGGGGCCACCAAGCTGGTCAGGATCGACGTGTGCGGAGCGCGCAGCGAACAGGAGGCGGTGACGGCGGCCCGGTCGGTCGCGAATTCGAACCTGGTCAAGACCGCGATCCACGGAGAGGACGCCAACTGGGGCCGGATCCTCGCCGCCGTGGGGTACTCGGGGATCGATTTCGAACCCGAAAAGGTGGAGATCGCCCTCTCCGGCCTCCCCATCCTGCGCCCCCGCTTCCTGATCGACTTCAGCGAAGAGGAGGCGAAGCGAGTGCTCCAGAAGAAAGAGATCGTCATCACGGTGGACCTCCACCAGGGAGACGGGGCAGCCACGTTCTGGACCTGCGATCTCTCGAAGCGGTACGTCGAGATCAATGCCAATTATCGTACCTGACCGGTGCCCGCCATGACCGTACCCGTTTCCGCAAAGACCGAGGTCCTGATCGAGGCCCTTCCCTATATCCAGCAGTACGAGGGGAAGACCTTCGTCATCAAGTACGGCGGGGCGGCCATGGTGGACGAGGACCTGAGGGAGGCGTTCGCGCAGGACGTGACGCTGCTGAAGAAGATCGGCATCCGGATCGTCATCGTGCACGGCGGCGGGAAAGAAGTGACCGATATCGCCGCGAGACTGGGGCTGGAAACCCGGTTCGTGAACGGCCAGCGCTACACCGACCGCCCGATGGTCGACGTGGTCCAGATGGTCCTGGCCGGCAAGACCAACAAGGACATCGTGGTCCGCATCAACCAGCACGACGGCGAGGCGGTGGGGCTCTGCGGCATCGACGCCGACGTCCTCCGCGTCAGGAAATACGACAACGGGGGGGAGGACCTCGGCCTGGTGGGCGAGGTGGAGGAGGTGAACATCACGTACCTCAACCTGCTCCTGACCCACAACATCATGCCCGTGGTCGCGCCGCTGGGCGTCGATCGGGCGTGGCAGGTGTACAACATCAATGCCGACAACGCGGCCGCGGCCGTCGCCCGCGCCCTCCACGCTGAGAAGCTGGTCTACCTGAGCGATGTGGAGGGGGTGCTGGAGGACGGAGCGCTGGTCCACACGATGACCGAAGCGGAGGCCTCCGCGATGATCCGACGCGGCACGGTGAGCCACGGTATGATCCCCAAGCTGACCTCGGCGTTCTCGGCGCTGGAACACGGGGTCCGCAAGGTGCACATGATCGACGGCAGGGTGAAGCACTCCCTGCTGCTGGAGATCTTTACGGACGAAGGGATCGGCACGCAGATGCTGCACGACTCTCCCCCGGCAGGAGAACCGGCGGCAACCGGCCACCCGGAAAGGACGCTGGGATGACCAAAGGCGCAAGGCACTACGCCATCCGCGAGATCCTCGGGAGGGCGACGATCACCAACCAGGAGGACCTCCGGTTGCTCCTCCGCCGCAGGGGGTTCCGCGTCACGCAGGCCACCCTCTCGCGCGACATGAAAGAGCTGGGGGTCGCCCGCGTGGTCTCCGGCGGCAAGACGGTCTACGCGATCCAGCCGACGGGCGGATCGCGCCTGCTCCGGCCCATCGTGGGCGCGGAGGTGCTCTCCATCGAGGCGAACGAATGCGTCATCGTCGTCCGTACGGTCCCCGGCGCCGCCGGAACCGTCGGCGAGTATATCGACGTGCAGAACGACGGGGCGATCCTGGGGACCGTCGCGGGCGACAATACGCTCATGGTGATCCCCCGGTCGACGCGGAACATCAAACAGGTACTGGACACTCTTAAACACACACTGATCGAGGAACACGAATGAACTCGCCAACCATTGTGGTCGCCTACTCCGGCGGACTGGACACCTCGGTGATGGTCCGATGGCTCATCGAGAAATACAACGCCACGATCATCACCGCCACCGGCGACCTGGGGCAGCAGAAGGAGCTCATCGGCGTGGAGGAGAAGGCGTTGAAGACCGGCGCGAAGCGGGCCCACATGCTCAACCTGCGGAAGGAATTCGTGGAAGGGTTCGTCTGGCCCGCGCTGAAGGCCGGCGCCCTCTATGAAGGATCCTACCCGATGGCAACGGCGCTCGGGCGCCCGCTGCTGGCGAAGATGCTGGTCGACGTGGCGCGCAAGGAAGGGGCGACCATGGTGGCGCACGGGTGCACCGGCAAGGGGAACGACCAGGTGCGCTTCGAGGTGGCGGTGGCGGCCCTCGCCCCCGACCTGAAGATCGCTTGCCCCGCTGCGGGAGTGGGAATTCAAGTCCCGCGAAGACGAGATGGCCTATGCCCGGTCCCATGGCATACCCGTAGCCGCCACCCTGGCCAATCCGTATTCGATCGACGAAAACCTGTGGGGAACCGCCATCGAGTGCGGCGTGCTGGAGGATCCGACGGTCGAACCGCCCGCGGACGCCTATCAGCGGACGGTGGCCCCTGAAGACGCCCCCGATTCGCCCGAGTACGTCGCGCTGGAGTTCGTCGAAGGGGTGCCGGTGGCGCTGAACGGGAAGGTGATGGACCCGGTGGACCTCGTGACCCGGCTGAACGCAATCGCCGGATCGCACGGCGTCGGACGGCTCGATCTTGTGGAGAATCGCCTGGTCGGGATCAAATCGCGCGAGATCTACGAAGCTCCCGCCGCAACGGTCCTGCACTTCGCCCATACAGAGCTGGAACGCCTCACGATGGACAAGCAGGTCTTCCATATGAAGCACCAGCTCTCCGCGGAGTACGCCAACCTGGTCTACAACGGCCTCTGGTTCACCCCGCTCAAGAACGCCCTCGATGCGTTCGTGAACGAGACGCAGAAGTCGCGTGACCGGCAGCGTCACCGTCAAGCTCTACAAGGGAACGACCTCGGTAGCCGCCCGCTCGTCGCACTATTCCCTCTACAACGCGAAGCTCGCCACCTACACGAGCGAGGACACGTTCGACCACAAGGCGTCGGAAGGCTTCATCAAGATCTACGGTCTTCCGGTGAAGACATATCATCAGGTGCACAACGAGGCCGAGGCCGAGGCGCAGGTGCCGGTCCCCTCATCGGTGCAATGAGCAAAGGAAGGTTCACCGTGCAGCTGGACCCCGGCGCCCTCAGGTTCTCTTCGTCCTTGCCGGTCGACGCGCGCCTCTACCGCGAGGACATCGAGGGGAGCCTGGCGCACATCCGGATGCTGGGGCGCCGCCGGATCGTCCCCGCGGGCGCCGTGCGGAAGATCGAACGCGGGCTGCTCTCGATCCTTCAGGAGATCGAGACCGGGGCGTGGGATCCCTCCCGGATCAGGGGCGGACGATGGGCAGGCGAGGACATCCACATGGCCATCGAGGCCAGGCTACGGACGAAGATCGGGGCGGCGGCGGACATGCTGCATACCGCCCGCAGCCGCAACGACCAGGTCGCCCTGGACGAACGGCTCTTCATCGCGGACACGATCCACGACCTCGACGAGTTGCTCGCGGACCTGCAGCGGGCCCTGGTACGCACGGCCCGCGCGCACCGAGACGTCCTGATGCCCGGCTACACCCACCTTCAGCGCGGCCAGCCGATCCTGCTGCCGCACCACCTGCTGGCCTACGTGGGGATGCTGCACCGCGACCGCGGACGGCTATCGGACTGCTGGCTGCGGGCCGCGGTTTCGCCGCTGGGGGCCGCGGCGATGGGGGGAACGTCCCACCCGGTGGACCGGATCGGCGTGGCGAAACACCTCGGGCTGCCGTCCGTCGTGGACAACAGCGTCGATGCGGTGAGCGACCGGGACGCGCTGATCGAGTTCGTCGCGGCCTGCGCGACGATCATGATGCACCTCAGCAGACTCGCCGAAGAGCTGGTGCTCTGGAGCTCCCGGGAATGGCGCTTCGTGACCATCGGCGAGGCGTTCACCACGGGAAGCAGCATCATGCCGCAGAAGCGGAACCCCGACATGGCGGAGTTGATCCGCGGGAAGACCGGCAGGGTCTACGGAGATCTGGTGGCGCTGCTGACCGTGATGAAAGGGCTCCCGCTGGCGTACAACCGCGACATGCAGGAGGACAAGGAGCCGCTGTTCGACGCGGCGGACACCGTCGCCGCCTGCGTGAAGATGATGGCGGCAATGACCGCCACGCTGAGGTTCGACGCGGAGTTCTACTTCCGGGAAGAGGACGACGGGATGTATGCGACGGAGCTGGCCGACCACTGCGTGAGGAACGGGCTTGCGTTCCGCCAGGCCCACGCCATCGTCGGAGACCTGGTCCGGGTCGCGTTGGAGCGCGGGGTGCGCCTGCGGGACCTCCCGCGGTCGGAGTTCACCAGGCGGAGTCCGGTGTTCCGGAAGGACTTCTCGGCCGCCTTCGACGCCAGGAAGTCCGTTGAACGAAAGCGGTCCTCCGGCTCCACCTCCCCCCGGGAGGTCGACCGTCAGCTCACCCACTGGACCAGGATCCTCGGACGCCGCTGAGGTCTCGTCCGGCCGGTCAGCGGTTCTGACCCGCTCTCAGCGGGCCTGACCCGCGAGTCCTGCGTGGCCTCCGAGGACCATCGCCTCGAGGCGTGCTATCCGCTCCTCCATCGGCGGATGGGTGCTGAACAGCTTCATCAGTCCCCCGCCGCTCAACGGGTTCACGATGAACATGTGTGCCGTGGAGGGGGAAGCGTTCATCGGGATCTGCTCCACCCGTGCGCTGATCTTCCGCAGAGCGTTGGCCAGGGACATCGGATTCCCGGAGATCTGTGCGCCCCCTTCGTCCGCGAGGAACTCGCGGGAACGGGAGATCGCCATCTGGATCAGCATGGCGGCGATCGGCGCAACGATCATCATCACCAGTCCACCCAGCGGACTTCCCCCCTCCTCGCGGTCCGAGCTTCTTCCCCCGCCGAAGATCATCGCCATGTGGGCCATGTTGGCCAGCATGCTGATCGCCCCGGCCATGGTGGCGGCGATGGTCCCCACCAGGATGTCGCGGTGCTTGACGTGGGCCAGCTCGTGTGCCAGCACCCCCCGAAGCTCGTCGGTCGACAGGGTCCGGACGATCCCCTCGGTCATCGCGACCGCAGCATGCTCGGGGCTCCGGCCGGTCGCAAAGGCGTTCGGTTGGGCATCGGGGATGAGGTACACCTTCGGCATGGGGAGTCCGGCCCGCTGTGCCAGATCGGCCACCAGGCCGTGCAGGCGCGGTTCATCGGCCTGCGTGATCTCCCGGGCCTTGTACATTCGCAGCACGATCTTGTCGCTGAACCAGTAGCTGCCGAAGTTCATGACGATGGCGAACAGGAACGCCAGCATCATGCCTCCCTGTCCGCCGAGCAGGTTCCCGATCACCACCAGCAGTACCGTCAGTAACCCCATCAGGATGAACGTCTTCATCGTATTCATGGCAGGTCGATCCTCTGAGTCTTCGAGTGTACGTTGACAACCGCTGTGTGCTTCAATGTATGAAAAATGTCCGTTTCCTGGAACCCCTCTTCATTCCTCAAAACACCCGGCAGGGCCCTGTTGTTCCAAGCGTACCGGTCGCCCGAAGCACCGCAATTTCTTGCATTTCCCCCCGGTCCCCTCTATCTTAGTGCCACCATACACGCGGCAAGCGCCGCCTTCCCCATTTCCCGGAAAAACGACCGCCCCCATGGATCGCCTCATCATCGGTATCGCCGGCGGGACCGGCTCGGGCAAGACCACCGTGACCAATTCGATCCTGGACCACCTCGACCGGGATCGGGTCCTGGTGATCCAGCATGATTCCTACTATCACGATATCAGCCATCACGGCGGCAAAGGACCCGCGGAGGTCAACTTCGACCATCCGGACTCCCTGGAAACGGATCTCCTGATCGGTCATGTCCAGGAGCTTCGCGACGGAAGGACCGTCGAACTGCCGATATACAATTTTACGACCCACCAGCGCATGGAAGCCACGCGCCGCGTGCTCCCGCGCGAGATCATCATCATCGACGGCATCCTGATCTTCGCCGACCGGCGGCTCCGCGATCTCATGGACATCAAGATCTTCGTCGATACCGACGCCGATGAGCGCCTGATCCGGAGGATCCGGCGCGACATTCTGGAGCGGGGCCGGTCGATGGAGTCGGTGCTGGACCAGTACATGCGGACCGTGAAGCCCATGCACCTGGAGTTCGTCGAGCCGAGCAAGGTCTGGGCCGACGTGATCATCCCCCGTGGGGCGGAGAACCGGGTCGCCATCGACATGGTGGTGGCCCGGATCGCCACCATGCTGCGGGGAGGGAGCGAACGGAAATGATCCCCTTCGAGTGGACGTTCCAGCTGCGGTTCGCCCTGGCCCTCGCGCTCGGCTTCCTGGTCGGGCTCGAGCGGGAGAGCTCCAAGGCGGAACAGAGGATGGTCTTCGGAGGCGTGCGTACCCATCCGATCATCAGCATGTTCGGGTTCGGCTGCGCCTGGCTGTACCAGATCGGTGCCGGATTCATGCTCCCTGCCGGCCTCACGGCCCTGGGGGCACTGACCGCCATCGCCTACCTGACCAAAGCCCGATCGGGCCACTTCGGCTCGACGAGCGAGATCTCCGCGCTGCTGACCTTCGTCACCGGCGCGCTGGCGCTGCTCGTGGACACCTGGATCGCGATGGCGTCGGGGGTGGTGAACGCCTTCCTCCTCTCGGAAAAATCCAGGCTCGAGAGCTACGTCGAGAAGCTGAGCAAGGTGGACTTCCTCGCCGTGCTCAAGTTCCTCCTGGTCACCCTGATCATCCTTCCCGTGCTGCCCGACCAGGAGTACACCCGTTTCCGCATCAATCCCGCCGCGCTCTGGAAGCTGGTCATCCTGGTTTCCACGGTCGGCTTCAGCGGCTATATCCTTGCGAAACGGTTCGGGACGCGGGTGGGCCTCCGCCTGTCCGGTCTGCTGGGAGGGATCGTTTCGAGCACGGCGGTGACGGTGACGATGGCAAGGATCTCGGCGAAGGAGCCCGAACGATCGGGGAGCGGACTGGAGGCTTCGCTGCTGGCCGGAGCCGTCCTCTATGTCCGGGTCATGATCCTGGTGGCGATCCTGAACCAGTCGTACCTGGGGCTCGTCTGGTGGAAGTTCCTGGCCCTGTCGGCGGTCGGTGTCGTGCTCGCGGCCACGGTCAGGGAACGGTCGAAGGGAGAGCATCCCGACGGCACGCCGCTTCCCGAAAACCCGTTCGAGATCACCCCATCGCTGATCTTCGCGCTGCTCTTCGTCCTGCTGACGGTGGTGACCACGCTGGTCCGGGATGCCGCCGGGGATTCCGGGTTGCTCGTCCTGGCCGGACTGGTCGGCGTGACCGACATCGACCCGTTCATTCTCTCCCTGATCACCGTCTCGGGAGCGGTCCAGCAGACGGTCGTGCAGGCGATCCTCCTCGCGATGCTGAGCAACACGCTGTTCAAGGGGATCTACTTCGGCGTTCTGGTCCCCGGCAGACGCCGGGAGGCCATTGCCCGTTACACCCTCTGGGCTCTTCTGCACGTTCCGCTGGTCCTCGCGGTCTGAGGTATGCGGACGAGGAGCCCCGCAACGTTGTCCACTTCATGATCCATACCGACTACATCATGCGGATGACCGCGATGCTGGCCGCGGCCCTTTCGCGCGTCATGTTCCACAAGAACAGCCAGGCGTTCCCTCTTGCCATCACGGAGATCGATCAGGCGGGGAGGACCCTCGTGGGGATCGACCGGGACATGGTCCACCTCTTCTCTGCCGGGCAGCTGATGGCGCTGTTCGGCAAGGACCGGACAGTAGCGGTCCCCAAGGCCTACGTGCTGGGGACGTTGATGGCGGAGGAGGCCGGGATCCTGGATCTCCAGGGGGAGGAGGGGGAAGCGGCCGCCATCCGGACGAAGGCCCTGCACCTGCTGCTGGCGACGTTCGTCGAGGGCGAAGGCCCCATCGATGAAGAGCACCAGGAGCGGATAGACCGATGCCTCCGGGAATGGGGGGACGAGTCCATCCCGAACCCGGAGCTGGAACTTCTCGTCCGGCAACGGGAACTGGCGGGGAGATCCTCCAGAGCGGAGCCGGGCGGAACTTGACCGGGACCCTCACGTATAGAAGAGGGGATACCCCGGGTGCGGGCGCAGCCAGGAATCGGGAGATCGGCGTGGGGAGACGGAATCATGTGCTGAACAAATGGCTGGTCGTGTTCCTTCTGCTCACGACCATGGGGTGCGATCAGGTCACCAAACAGGTGGCCCGGTCGATCTTCCCGAACCGCGAGAGGCGCGTCACCTCCATCGGCATCGTCCACTTCCGCTATGCGGAGAATCCCGGCGGACTCCTGGGGATCGGCGAGGACCTGCCGGAGTCGGTCAGGTTCTGGGTGCTGACCGTCGCCACAGGCGTCGGCCTCGTGGTCCTCATATCGTTCCTTCTGCACCAGCGCGGGATCCCTCTGCTGCAGGGGAGCGGCCTGGCCCTCATGGCGGGAGGAGGGGCGAGCAACCTGCTGGACCGCATGCTGAACGAGGGGCGGGTGGTCGACTTCATGGTGGTGCGCGTGGGGGAACTGCAGACGGGCGTGTTCAACGTCGCGGACGTCGTCATCCTCTCCGGATTCGGACTGATCCTCACATCGTTGTTGCTTCCCCCCCGCGTGTCGTCCCCGTCGCCGCCCGCCCCCTGACCACGCTCACATCGCGTCGATCGCCTTCCCCAGGCGGTCCAGGTCGACGGGCTTCTGAAGAAACGCGTCCACCCCGGCCGAAAGGACCTCCGCGGGCGAGTAGAACTGCGCGAACGCCGTGACCATGATGATGGGGAACTTCGGGTTCGCGGCCTTTGCCCGCCTCGAGAATTCTATTCCGTTCATCTTCGGCATGTCGAGGTCCACGATGGCCATCTGGACCGGCGTCAGGCGCATGACGTCGAGGGCCTCTTCACCGTCCCCCGCCTCGAACACCTGGAACCCCTTCCCTTCGAGCACGTCCACAAGGATCGAACGGAATTCCTTGTTGTCGTCGATGACCAGGATCTTCGCGCCCGGCTTCATGGCAGACACTCCCTGACGATCGCCGCCGTTCTCTCCATCTCCTCCGGCGTGTTGTAGAAATGCGGGGAGAAGCGCAGGCACCCCTCGCGCAGGGCGATCAGCACGCCCCGTTCGGTGAGACGGACCAGCGTCCGCTGCGGATCGATCCCGGTCCCCACCGCCGCGGTGACGATCCCCGCGCGGTCGCGGCTGCCGGCGGGAGTGATCAGATCGAGGCCCCGGATCTCGCTCAAACGTTCCATCAGGAGGCCGGTGATCGAGAGAAGATGCCGCTCGATGGCGGGGATGCCGACCTCCAGCAACGTCCGGATCGCCGCCTGCATCCCCATGAGTCCGATGATGTTGAGTGTCCCCCCCTCGTACCGCCGCGCTGAAGCCGCCAGGGGCTGGTCGTAGTTGGTGAACTGCCAGGGGTCGGCCACCGACAGCCATCCCAGATGCTTCTGCCTGATCCGGGACTGCAGCTCCCCAGTCAGATAGAGGAAGCCGGTCCCCTGAGGGGACATCTGCCATTTCTGCGCGCCGGCTGCGAGTCCGTCGATCATCATCGCCTGAACATCGATCTCCATCGCTCCGACGGCCTGGATGCCGTCGACCAGCAGAATGACGTCGCGGGAACGGCACAACTGTCCCATCGCGTGAAGGTCGGTCCGGTGTCCGGACAGGTACTGCACCGCGCTGACCGCCACCAGGCGGGTTCGCGGCGTCAGCGCCCGTTCGATCATCTCCGTCGTGATCCGTCCGTCACCGGAGGGGAGAATATCGACCTCGACGCCGGCCTGGCGGAGGTTCAGAAAGGGATAGACGTTCGCCGGGAATTCGATGCTGCTGACCACGATGCGGTCGCCGGGGTTCCAGGGGAGTCCGGCGGCGACGACGTTCAGCGCCTCTGTGGTGTTCAGCTGGAACGAGATCCGTTCCGGTCCCTCAGCATGGATCATGGAAGCCACGTCCGCGCGCAGGCTCTTGATCACCGGCATGTCCGTGGCGTACGTTTCCAGGGCTCCTTCCGACCGGTCCGCCAGGTGCGTGCGCATGGCGTCGACGACCCGGGTGGACAGCGGGCTCGTGGCCGCATGATTGAGATACAGTCGTCCCGATCGGAGATGCGGGAAGAGTTCTCTCGCTCCGGCGAGGGTCGCCTCCGGCAGAAGATCGTTCATCGGGCCTCCACGGTCACCACTGACCTGACAAAATCGCGGCCTGCCGGGAAGTCCACGATCAGTGTCGTCCCGTCCAGACGGGCTCCCTTCACCGGTCCTCCGGGTTTCTGGAGGGGGATGCGAGCGGAGGTGCCGGCAAGCCCTTCCAGCGTCAGGGTGAGCATCCCGTCCTTCCATACAGAGGAAACGATCTTTACGCCGGCGTTCGGATCGCCGGTGCGCGTCTCCACTGCCGGCGGGAGGAGCTCGATGGGGCTTTCGTAGTCGATCTCCACCGCGAAGGAATCCCTGACCGTGGTCATGATGAGCCGGTTGAACGGAGAGGGGATTCCGGCGCACGTCTGCTTCGCGCGGTCTTCCTCCGACCCGGACATGTCCGATCTTCGCCGACGGGCCGAGGACCGGGGCAAACACGAGGGTGAGGCTGTCGCTGGAGGTCCCGCGGAGCATGATCCTCGTGGGGTTTCGCGTATAGAGGAACGAACAGACCGCCGTGCCCACGCGCAGGTTTTCTACCGTGACCTCCTCCCAGTTGGCCGGCAGCTGAGGGGCCACCGTCACCGTCCGTCGTGGTGCATCGGGTTCGATCCCCAGCATACCACGAACGAAGGGGAGCACGATCCCTGCCGAACAGAATCCCTGATGCGCCACCGCCTCCTGCGGCCAGGTGTTGTGGCTTCCGGAGAACACCTCGGTGACGGAGCCCAGCGCGTTGTCGAAGGTGTGCCTGACGCTGGCCATCAACGAAGCGTAGCCCTGCAGGCCATAGTGATGGCGGTACTGCGCGGCGGCCACCCAGCTGGTGAGGAACGGCCAGACGGCTCCGTAGTTGTAGTTCAACGGTTCGAACAGCCGGTGTTTCACGGAAATGCTGCGCGTGCCCCAGTCGGTGGTCAGGTCGGCGGAATTCAAACGCTCGATGGTTTTGCGGGAGGCCTCGGGCCGGCCGAATTCCCACATCAGCCCGACGGAGCTCCACGGGGACAGGACGTCCACGTGTTGGCCCTTGCGGTCGAACGCATAGGCGTACTGACCGCGCTCCGCGTCCCAGAACTTTCCGTGAAAAGCGGCGGTGGCCCGGGCCGCGATGCCGCTCGCTCCGGCGATCATCGTCGTGTCGCCGACCGCGTCCGCAAGGGTTCCCATCGCCCGGGCTGCACGGATCCAGACCGCGGCGGTGTAAATGTCGGACTGCACCTCCGTCAGGGCTCCGTATTCCGAGGCCCCCAGTCCCGCTTTCCGGTTGTCCATCAGCCCGTCGCCGTCGAGATCCGTGGAACGGGACCATTCGTACGCGCGCACGAGGGAGGGCCAGGACTTTCGTACGAACGCCGTGTCCGCCGTCCAGCGGTAGTAGTCCTCTGTCGCGGCGATATAGAACGGGCTCGTGTCGCCGTGGATGTATCCGTAGGGATAGTCGGCGAACCAATTGAGGTACCCTGCCGCCTGCGAAAGCTCGTGGGCCATCTTGCCGTCTTCGCGCTGCCACTTCTGGGTGAACCGTATGGCGTCACGCACGGCGCCGAATGCCCCGGTGCTGTTGAGGCTGAAGGCATTGATGAACGTGTCGCCCCCGAAGAACCATCCGAAACCCGGACGCCCGCTGGTCCCCGAGGGAGCGAGTCCGGCCACCATCCCGTACCCCAGGTCCGGATTCGAGACGAAGAGGTTGTCGTAGGCGATCTTGGCCCACTCGTAGGCAAGGTTCAGCTGGGGCTCGGGGGTCACGATCCGGCAGCTGGAGTTCCGGAGCAGCCGGTAGTGCTCCTGCGCCTGGCGGTAGCAGCGCTCCGGCGAAGCGAGCAGTCGGTCGTAGACCGCGCGTACGCTGTCGCGGGGGCCCTTCCCTCCCGCCATCACGATCGGGATGAACTTGCCGCGGACCGAGTCCGGCGAGGGGAGGGAGATCCGGAATTGATTGGGGACATCGGACAACATATGCGCCGGAGTGTAGGACATCCCCGAAGCCGCAGGGGAACCGACGTAGCCGTGATTCTTGCGGGTCGGCTCGGAGATCAGATACGCGTGCGCTTTTTCGTCCCAGTACGCGTACTGTCCTCCGATCCCCGCCGGCCACATGGGCTGCAGCACCGGGAGGAAGCTGCAGACGATGGTCATGGGCTCCGTCCCGTCCACCTCGAGGAGGAGCAGCGCCCCCGGTTCCTCGATCGCGGCGATATAGTGCGCGCGGATGGTGAAGGATTGGAACACATAGGTCAGGGTCGTCACTTCGGGCGAGACGGAGATCCACCGGACAATGTCCGCGGAGCGGATGGGGTCGGTCGAGCTCCCTCTAAAGAAAGAGAGCTCGAAGTTCCGGAACAGTTTGAGGGGGTACGCCCAGGCCTCGATCGCGCCGTTTTCGTGGCCGAGGATGGCGAAACGCCTTCCGACCTTGTCGAAGGGGGTGCCCGGCCGCGCGGCGCGGGTCAGGGCGATATCGCTCGGATCGATCCTGAAGACCGGAAGAAGGCCCGTTTGCGCCTTCGCGGGCTGTGCAGCCAGGAGCAGACCGGCGGTCATGAAGCCGATGCATGATGCGTTGAACGAACGCAGGGAGAGAGATCTCCTGTCGCGCATGGTCAGAATCTCACTCTCATGGTCATGACGCGGTGCGCGGGGGTCTGCACCTCCACCTCGGTTCCCCGGGGGGACAGGGTCTGCCCCTCCTCTTCGAGGAAGTTCGAAAGGCGGGCGGACTTCGCCTTGCCGGGGAGTGAGAGTCGCGCCGTGGTGTTCTTCCCGGCCGATTCGTACCACTGGACCACCCATCCGTCGCCGTCCTCTGCCACCTTCAGCGAGGTGAGAACGAGGGTGGAGGGTTCAAGCCTCATCCCGCTGTGACGCGCCGGGAGGGCACCCTTGTGTGCGGTGGTCCGGTACGTCAGCAGGGGGGTGTTCACTTCATAACCGCGGCGGACGGTCAGACCTTCCGCTGGTCCGCCGGCATGAGGATACAGGGCGTACGTGATCGTGTGCTTGCCCCGATCGGCGGTGGGGTCTGGCCATTTTGGTGAACGGAGCAGGGAGAGCCGCATGACGTTGCCGGTGACGTCATAGCCGTACTTCGAGGTGTTGAGCAGGCTGACCCCGTATCCTCCGGACGTGACGTCGGCCCATCGTGCCGCCGGGACTTCGACCCTGGCCTTTTCCCAGCTGGTCACCCTGCGGGTGGAGCGGCGGATCGAACCGTACGGGATCTCGTATGTTGCCGCCGAATCCGTAACGGCGAGGGGGAAGGAGGCCTTCAGCATGATCCGGTCCTCCCACCAGTCGACCGCGGTGACAAAGTCGATCCGGTCGAGTCCGTTGTACAGAATGACGTCCTGCGTGAAGAACGAGGAGGGGAAATCCTCCGTCGGAAATTCCTTGCGGACGCCGGGCCTCAGGAAGTCGTGGTACAGGCGGACGACGGACCGGACCGGGCCGGTTTCGATCACCTCCGCGCCGCGGAACGTCATCGGGAAGAGCTTGCCGGTCCAACCGATGTTCCAGGCATCCCAGGCCGTCGGGAGATCTTCGAGCAGCTGGAGCTCGTTCCCGGGTCCGGCCAGCAACTCCCGTCCGGTGCGGAGGTCCACGATGCTCCTGAGCCATCCGGACGTCGTATCGATCCGGACGTCGAAGAACGGTCCCTTGAGGCCTCCGTTCCACGCGGAAAGCCCGTGGGTCGTTTCCGGGGCCTTCCCCGCTTTCAGGAGATACAGATCGTGCCCCATTGCCGGCACGTCTCGGGCCACGAAGAGCAGCCTGCGCCCGGTGCGGTTCGATCCGACGATCTGTGATGCCACAGGCCTGGCGCCCGCGGTATACACCGCATAGGAGTTCGTGTCCCCGCGCTCAAGCGGATACTCCACGATGTCCGAACGATCCCAGGCAAGGGTGTTGAACACGAGGAGCGGGACGGCGTTCCGTACGGAAGACGTGTTGACCGCTCCGGCCAGCGCGCCGATGGCCCGGTCCAGTTCGAACGAGGCCGTCGATCTGGCCTCCTGCATCTCTTCGGCCGCGTCGATATACACCTCGCGGATGCTGGAGCCGGGCAGGATGTCATGGAACTGGTTGAAGAGAGCGGTCTTCCAGGCCGTGGCGATGGCACCCGAACCGTAGTGATGGCCGACCAGGGTCGCAAGCGTGCCCAACTTCTCGGCATTGGTCAGCAGGACCTCGGCCTCGCGATTGGCGCGCTTCGTCGCGCCCTGCGTGGTGAAGGTCCCCTGGTGGTATTCGAGGTACAGTTCATCCCGCCAGACGGGGAGCGACGACAGGTCCTGGGAGCGGAGCCACTGGAGATAGTTCGACGCGGTGCCGTATTCGATCGACGGGAAGATCTCCAGTTCCCGCAGCCGGTCGATCCGCGCGAGCATCTCGAGCGAAGGCCCGCCGCCGTGATCCCCGACGCCGAAGAGCATCATCAGCTTGCGGAATCCGGTGTTCGCCTCGAACTGGCGGAGCCAGTCCACCAAGTGCAGAGGATTCGTCAACGGTGTTCACATAGTCGAACGGGAAGAAGCTGAGGATCCGGGAGCTGTCGGGGGACTCCCACCAGAAGAGCCGGTGGGGGAAGACGTTCGTCTCGTTCCAGCCGATCTTCTGGGTGATGAAGGCGTCGATGCCGGCTTCGCGGTAGAACATGCGGCATGTTGCCGTTGTAGCCGAAAGAGTCGGGATTCCAGCCGATCTTGGCGTCCACCCCCAGCTTCCTTGCGCATGTAGCCCTTGCCGTAGAGCAGATGGCTGGCCCAGGACTCCCCGCTCGGCAGGTTGCAGTCGGGTTCCACCCACATCCCCCCGATGACCTCCCAGCGGCCTTCGGAGATCCGCTGCTGCATTCCCGCGAACAGGTCGGGAGCCAGGCGCTGCATCCAGTCGTAGTACGCCGCCGAGCTCTGCGTATAGGTGAAGTCCGGACGCTGGCGCATCATGTTCAGCACGGAGGAGAAGGTCTTCTTGCAGACCTCGATCGTCTCCTTTCGACCTCCAGAGCCAGGCGGCATCGATGTGGGCGTTGGCGTCGAAGAACAGCGTGAACCTCGAGGCGAACTCGTGGAGTGGCTGCATCTGCGCGCGCACCTTCGCCACGGAAGCCCGGAACTTCTCCATCGAACCACGCTGCAGCGCGTCGATGTCCACCTGCGAGGCGAGGTCCTGCAGGAGCGCCTGAAGCCGGCGTCGCTCCGCCGGGTCGATGGTCGAGCGGTCGACCCCGGGGTCGACCTTCACCCGGGCATTGGTCTGGTACGTGTCGAAGCTCAGCAGCTTCTGCGCGACCCTCAGGCTGAGGGCCAGTCCCTCGATGGAGCGGGAGAGCGTATCGGCCTGCTCGAGCGCGAGTTGCGCCCGGAGCAGCCGGAGCGGTCCGCCGGTGTTGATCGCCTTCACCACCAGGACGAGCGTGTCGCCGGGGCGGGCGTTCTTTCCGAGGACGAAGTCGCCGTTCCACGGGAACCGGCCGTACGGGGTCCCATTCGCCCAGAAGTATCCGTAGTCGTCCACCGAGATCCGAAACCGGAGCGGTCCGCGTACCGGCACGCCGAGCATCTTCTCCGGCAGCACGACCGTGCACCTGAGCCAGCAGGAATCCGGAGTGATCGCCTGCCCGATCGCCAGGCGCTCCCAGCGTGAGTCGTTGAAGCCGGGGGCGAGCGGATCGGCCTTCATGTCCGTGGTGTATTTCCACTGGTCGATCGTCCCTTTGCTGAAGAACTCCAGGCGTTCCGCAACGCGGTCAACGGTGGTCTGCGCTCCCGAAACGAACGGGAGCAGCGTCGCCATGACGAGGAGGCAGCGTGTGACCATACGATCACTCCGGGGTTGGTGTGAATCCTGCGAAACGTACTAAGAAACGAAGGGAATTGCAAAACGGCAGTGAGAGGTGTATGCCGGGCGCCTTGCTTTCCCATGGTCCTGTGTCTATATTTTGGCGACCAGCACGGGCCAACGCTGCCATGACGTTCTCCGTTCCGTTCCGTTCAAGGATGCGCGATGCTGTCCGTGCGGCGCTGGACGACCGTTGGCTGAAGGTGGTGGGTTTCCCCCTCACGGCGTTTCTTGCGCTCTTCCTCCTGTTTCCCCTCCCCGAACCGAAGCCGTATTCGCAGGTCCTTCTCGACCGGGAGGGCCGGCTCCTCCAGGCGTTCCTTGCCGCCGACGGCAGATGGCGCGTGAAGACCGCGCGCGAAGACATCCCGGAGAAGCTGCGGTCCATGGTGATCGCACGCGAGGACCGCTGGTTCATGGTCCACCCCGGGGTCAATCCGGCCTCGCTGGTGCGCGCGCTGGTGCAGAACCTGCGAACAGGGCGCCGGGTGTCCGGCGCCTCCACCATCACCATGCAGGTGGCACGCCTGCTGGAACCCAGGGAGAGGACGTACGGGAACAAGGTGCTGGAGATCCTCCGGTCCCTGCAGCTCGAGTTGAAGTACTCCAAGGAGGAGATCCTCGAGATGTACCTTTCGATGGTCCCCCTGGGAGGCAATATCGAAGGGCTGCAATCGGCGTCGCTGACCTACTATCAGGCCCCGCTCACCCGGCTGACCACGGGACAGTTGCTGGATCTGATCCTGATCCCCCGTGACCCGAACCGCCTGCGCCCGGACCGGAACGGGGACCAGCTCCTGCGGGAGCGCCGGCGCGTGGGCCGTCTGCTCGTGTCATCCGGATGTCTTGCGCCTGGGGATACGTCGGCCTTCGGGACGGTCAGCGCCTCATGGACACGCAGGGAGCTGCCGCGCGAAGCACCGCACTTCGCGCTGAGGGTCCGGGGGATGTCCGCGAGCCGTCCGCTCGTGCGGACCTCGCTGGATCTGGGGATCCAGCGAACAGTCGAAGGGTTGCTGTCGCAGCGCACACCCGGGTGGCGTGCAAAAGGCGTGTTCAACGCCTCGTTGATCGTCGGCGAGAACGCTTCCCGGCGCGTGCTCGCATACCTGGGATCACCCGACTTTGCTGACGCGGCTGCGTGCGGCCAGGTGGATGCGGCCAGGGCACGGCGGTCGCCGGGCTCCACGCTCAAACCCTTTCTGTTCGCCCATGAGATGGAACGGGGCGTGTTGACCCCCGGACCCGGCTGCTGGATACGCCGTACGACGTCGAAGGGTTCCTGGCCGAGAACTATGACGGGTCCTACTCCGGCCTGGTCTACGCGGACGAGGCCCTGAGGCGTTCGCTGAACGTGCCGATGATCCGCATGCTCCGCCAGGCCGGCGTTGGGTCATTCCTCGATCTTCTCGGCAGGACGGGGTTCGCTTCGCTTCAGGAGCAGCGCCCGCGCATGGGACTCAGTCTGATCCTCGGCGGGTGCGGGGTGACACTGGACGAGCTCGTGGCTGCGTATATGACCCTGGCGAACGGCGGCGTCTACGGTCCGCTCGTCTACACGGATGAATCGGCAGGGGTGGCCGGAGGAACTCGTGTGCTTTCCCCCGCGACGGCCTACATGGTCACGGAGATCCTCGAAGGGCTCGACCGGCCGGATCTTCCGAACAACTTCGCCTCGGCGCTCAACCTCCCCGCTGTCGCATACAAGACCGGGACCAGCTACGGAAGACGGGATGCCTGGGCGATAGGGTATTCGTCGGAATACACGGTGGGGATCTGGGTGGGGGACGTGAGGGGGGTCGGCAACGCCGAACTGGTGGGCAGCAAGTTCGCGGCGCCGCTCCTGATCGACATCCTCAATTCCATTTCCAGGAGGAAGTCCAGGGCGATCCTTTCAGTGCCGGCCGATATCCGGGTGCGTCAGGTCTGCGCGCGCAGCGGCCTGCCGCCGGGCCCCGCATGCGACGAACTGCTGGACGACCTCTACGCGTTCTCGCGCACAGCCCAGTCCCCCTGCACCGTCTGCCGCGAAGAGCTTGTGTCGAAGGACAGGTCGGTGAGTTACTGTCCCTCCTGCCTGGGCGACCACCCGTACGAAGTGATGCGGGTGGCAACGTATCCGCCGGAGCTTGTGCATTTCCTTCGCTCCCGTGGGAAGGCGTCCCCAGGCGTCCCCCCGCACGATCCCGCCTGCACGAGGGTCTTTGCGGGAGAGGGGCCTGGCATCGTCAGCCCGTCCGACGGCATGACGTACTACGTCGTGGCGGCGCAGCAGAAGATCTGCCTGCAGGCCACCTCCGCGGCGGGCGTCCACGATCTGTTCTGGTACGTGGACCAGCGCTTCATCGGCCGGCGCGCGGCGGCGGAAAAGCTATTCGTCAGCCTCAACGGCGGCGGACATACCATCACCTGTGTGGACGACGCGGGGAGGACGACCTCCGTCCGCGTCACCGTCCGATTCGTCAACTCCTGACAGAAGGGATCCCCCCATGAAATCCTTCCGGCTCCTGTTCCTCGCACTCCTGGCGTTTTCCTGCGCCCGCCACGACCCCGGGCTCCTCCGGGTGACCTCGGACCTCCCGCAGGGCGTGCTCCCGCGCGACGGCTCCATGGTGCTGCAGTTCTCGCGGGGCGTCGTGCCGCCGGAATCCACCAACGTCTGGATGACGACGCCGTATATCGAGTTCTCGCCGGTCATCCCCGGGAAGTTCGTGTGGCAGGATACGACGCGGCTGCTCTTCAGTCCGGACGCCCCGCTGCCCGGAGACGCGACGTTCAAGGCGACATTGAACACCGGGCTGCTCGTCGCCTCCTCGCGGGCGAGCGGATTCGACGGGCCCTCCTCGTTCGACTTCGGGACCGAACGGTTCCGCATGTCGAAGGCCGAGTTCTTCTACGACCGGCTGGGCGAGGGCCGTCAGGTCGGCATCAAGGCGAACCTGGAGTTCACGTACGACGTGGACCCTCAGGCGCTTCAGCCACTCCTGAAGGTCACCGTCGACGGCGCGGCACTCTCCGGGGTGCGGATCGCGGGGACCTCACGGGGACGGGTGATCCCGGTGGAGCTGGGCGTGGCGCAGCAGACGGAACGCCAGCGGGAGATCGCCGTCGAGATCGACAAGGAGCTGGTCTCGCCCGAAACGAATACCCACCTGGTGATGGAGCGACCGTTCGTCTTCACCCTGCCGCCCCTGGGCGAACTGCAGATCCACGGACACGACTTTGGATTCGACGGGCAGCAGGGATGGATCCGGGTCCGCACGTCGCAGGAGGTGGACGCCGAGGCCGTGAAGCGTTCGGTGCGGCTCGAGCCGGTCCGTCCGTATGCCATCCAGACGGACAACAGCGGATTCACCCTGCGCGGCGAATTTCGGCCGGGCGAGGCGTACCGTCTTTCGGTGGCCGTCGGACTGGAGAGTGTGCTCGGAGGGAAGACCATGAGCGCATACGACGCCGACGTCGTCATCGGGAACATCCAGCCGTCGTTCCGGTTCGCCTCGGAGTCCGGGACCTATATGCTGCTGGGCGGGAAGAAGCAGCTCGAGTTCCGGACCACGAACCTGCCGAAACTCGCCGTCCGCGTCAGCCAGGTGTTCCAGAACAACCTGGTCTACTTTCTCGACGAAGGACGCTACTATGACTACTATTATGACGACTACTCCGAGGAGCAGGAGGGGGAGCGGCCGAGGAGGAAGTTCCGGTACGTCGTCCGCAACTTCGGCAGGCAGCTCGACTACGACACGCTGGAGATCGCCAGCGCGCCGAACCGGGAGGTGTCGACGTGGCTGAGCCTTGAACGGTTCCTCAACAACGGCTACAAAGGGTTCCTCGTCGTCGAACTCGCGAATCCGGCCGAGGCGTGGCGCACGACCGGCAAGCTGGTGGTGCTCTCGGATCTCGGACTGGTCGTCAAACGCAGTGACGACGAACTGATGGTCTTTGCGACCAGCCTGGCGAGCACGAAGCCGCTCAAGGGGGTCGCGGTCACGCTCGTCTCCACGAACAACCAGGTGATCGCAACGGGGGCCACGGACGGCGATGGCGTGGCGCGTTTTGCGGACTACCGGAACGCCGCGAAGGACTTCCAGTTGAAACTGGTCACGGCGGAGCTCGACAACGACTTCAACTTCATCCATCTCGACGACTACAGGGTCGAGACCTCCCGGTACGACGTGAGCGGCAAGCGGGACGCCGGACGGACGTATGATGCGCTGCTGTACGGTGACAGGAACATCTACCGTCCCGGCGAGAAGCTTCGGGTCTCCGGCGTCGTACGGGACCTGACCCGGCCGCTCCCCGCCTCCATGCCGGTCCGGTTGAAGATCACCAATCCGCGGGGGACGCTGGTCAACGAACAACAGCTGGTGCTGAACGAACAGGGTTCGTTCGAGGTCTCGTACGAGACCCGTCCGACCTCCCTGACCGGCGAGTATTTCGTGAGTCTGTTCACCGCCAACAACCTGTTCCTCTCGTCCTACCCGGTCAGCGTGGAGGAGTTCGTTCCCGACCGGCTTCGCGTCGCCGTCACCGCCTCGGCACCGGTGGCGCGTCCCGGAGACAGGGTCCGGTTCGACCTGCAGGCGCACAACTTCTTCGGCCCGCCGGCGGCCGGGAGGAACTGGGAGTTCGAGGGGTCGTTCGAGCACGTCCCCTATCAATCGAAGGCCTTCCCGGAGTTCCGGTTCTCGGACGACGCGGCGAAGAACTACACCGCACCGCCCGAGGTGCGGACGGGAGTGACCGACGGCGAGGGGAAGGCCTCGGTGGAGGTCGGGCTCCCCGCCCAGATCCCCGCGGCAGGCACGATGCGGTTCCGGGGCCGGGTCGCGGTGTTCGACGAATCCGGGCGGCCGGTGTACCAGGTGCACCGGGTGACGGTTCATCCGAAACCCTACTTCGTCGGGTTGCGGAACCGCGGAGCCTACTACGTCAGCCCGAACGTTCCACAGAAGATGCAGGTGGTCGCGGTCGATGCCAGCGACCGGGTGATCAAGGGATTCACCGCCAGAGTGGAGCTCGTGCGGTTCGAGTGGCATTCCGTGCTCCGGCAACACCAGAACACGGGGACGCTTCGGTATGTTTCGGAGCGCAGGGAGATCCCCGTGCGCACCGACCGGATCACCATCGGTGACGGGCCCGCGGAGTACACCTACATGGCGCCGCGCTCCGGAGAGTACAGCATCCGCGTCTCCCGCGACGGAGACAGCGGCTACAACGAGTTCTCGTTCTACTCCTACAGCTGGGGGACCACGGACATCACCTCGTTCGAGGTCGATCCCGAGGCGCGGGTAGAGATGGTGTTCGACAAGCCGGTCTATGCGCCGGGAGACAAGGCAAAGATCCTCTTCCGGACACCGTTCAGCGGAAGGATGCTGGTCACGGTGGAGAGGAATCGCGTGTACAGCCACCAGTACCTGGACGTGGCGGACAACGCCGCATCGTTGACGATCCCTGTGGAGGACGCCTACCTGCCCAACGTCTACATCTCGGCGGTGCTGTTCCGGAAGATCACCGATCAGGACATCCCGCTGCTCGCGGGACACGGCTTCGCGCCGCTGATGGTGGAAGATCCCGCGAACACACTCCCGGTCACGATCACCGCGCCGGAACGGATCCGTCCGAAGACCCGGCAGACGGTCACGGTCCATGCCGGGGGGGAGAAGGACGTGTTCCTGACCCTTGCAGCGGTGGATGAGGGGATCTGCCAGGTCAAGAACTACAAGACCCCGGATCCGTACGGCTATTTCTATGGAAAGAAGGCTCTGGAGACGACAACGCACGACTTCTTCCGTGACCTGATCCCCGAGCCAAAGGCCGGGCGGAGCAGCTCCGGCGGCGGCGAGGCGGAGATGTCCTTGCGGGCGAACCCCCTCGGGGTCCAGCGGTTCAAACCGGTCTCGCTCTGGTCCGGGATCGTCCGGACGGGAGGAGACGGGTCGGTCAGCGTTCCCCTGGAGATCCCCGAGTTCAACGGCGAGTTGCGGCTCATGGCGTTCGCGTACAAAGGTGACCGCTTCGGGTCGGCACAGAAGGCGATGAAGGTGTCGGATCCGGTGGTGATCACACCGGCGCTCCCGAGATTCCTGAGCCCCGGTGACAGCCTGATCATGCCGGTTACGGCGTTCAACACGACGAACACCGCGGTGTCACTCTCGATGGAGATCGTCGCCACCGGCGGCCTGGTCGTCGCCGATCCCCGCCCTTCGATCGAGGTCGGGCCCAACCAGGAGAGGTTCGTGGAAGTGGGGCTGCGGGCGACGAGGCAGATCGGGAAGGCCACGGTCACCGTACGGACCCGGGCCTTCGGTGAGGTCATCGAGTCGGTCACGGAGCTGCCCATCAGGCCGACCGCCCCGTACGCGGTGGAGGCGATCAGCGGCGTGGTGCAGGGAGGGGGCTCCGTCTCTCACGATGTCACCGATGCGTTCTTGCAGGCCGGCCGCCGCTCGTACGTGACGCTGAGTACCTATCCGGTCGCCGGCTTCGCGCGCGAGCTGAAAGGGCTGCTCGGGTATCCGCACGGATGTCTTGAGCAGACCGTGTCCAAGGCCTTCCCGCAGATCTACCTGCGCGACATCGCCGGTCAGATCGCACCCATGGCGACGGGGGGTGGGAGTCCGACCTACTACGTGAACGAGGCGATCAACAAACTCCTTGCGATGCAGCTCCCGGACGGCGCGTTCATGTACTGGCCCGGGGAAGGGGGGCAGGCGAGTCCGTGGAGCACCGTCTATGCTGCCCATTTCCTGACGGAAGCGAAGCGGGCCGGATACGCGGTGCTCCGAGGGGGCGCTGCGGTCCGCACAGGGCGCCGTGGCGGAGATCGCCCGGTCGAAGCAGACCGAGGACTACTACGCGTACCAGGGGAACAGGGTGAGCGTGCGCCGCATCGCAGGCAAAGCCGCGATCTACGGCCTGTACGTGCTGGCGGCCGCGGGGGTGCCGGATCGGAACCTCATGGAATTCTTCCGTGCGGAGAGGTCGCTCCTGACGAATGACACCCGGTATCTGCTCGCCGGCGCATATGCGCTGAGCGGGGACCGAAAGACCTTCCTGGACCTGCTCCCGTCGCAATTCGTCGCCGAGGAACCCCAGCGGACCTCGGGATGGTCGTTCGACTCCCCCGTCCGTGCCAACGCGCTGATGCTCAACGTGCTGCTGGAGACGGACCTGAGCAACCCCCAGATCCCGGTGATCCTGGAGTATCTCGCGAAGTCCTACCGTGGTGATGCCTGGTACAGTACCCAGGACAACGCCTTCACGCTGCTCGCCTTCGGGAAGGCGGCGCGGGCCGCTGCCGCGACAAAAGGCGAAGGGAAGGTGGTGGTGGCCGGGAAGGAATATGCCTATGCAGGAGGCACGCAGAGGGTGGACGCGGATCTGTTCGGCAAGAGGGTGGGCCTCTCGCTTCGTGGAGACGGACGTGTCTACTACTCCGTGGTCACGGAGGGGATCCGGACCGACGGCAAGATCGCTCTCGAGGACCGGAACCTGCAGGTGCGCCGGGAGTTCCTCGACCGGAACGGGAACACGGTGGGGCAGATGGGGATCCGGAGGAACGATCTGGTGGTGGTGAAGATCACGGTGACCTCCGCCGTCGACCGGCTCGAAAACGTGGCGGTCAACGACCTGCTGCCAGCGGGACTCGAGATCGAGAACCCCAGGATCTCTGACGCGACCCACTACGCCTTCATCAAGAACGCCACGCTCCCCGATTTCCTGGACATCCGGGATGACCGGATCCTCTTCTATACAAGCTTCCGGGGTCAGGGACGGCAGGCGACGTTCTACTACGCCGTACGCGCGGTGTCACAGGGGACCTTCAGCTATGCTCCCGTGGTGGCGGAGGCGATGTATGACGGTAACTACCGGTCGGCGAGCGGCGGTGGGGAAGTACGGGTCGGGAAGTAGCGCACGGGAAGCCGGGAAATCTCCGCGCATCCCAGCAACTCCCGGGACGAAGTGACGTATAACGGGGAGGTGTCACACAGGTATCTGACGTCATCGACTATTGTGGAGGATGTTCCGTCATGGATCAAAACAGTGCATCACAGGGGGGGAGTGAGCAACCGAAGAAACAGGGGGACAGGGGTTCCAACCTCATCGGGGGGGTGGTTCTGATAGTCCTCGGCCTGCTGTTCCTGGCGAATAATCTGCTCCCGGAGTTCCAGTTCGGCGACTACTGGCCGCTCATTCTTGTGGCGATCGGCGCCGGGATCCTCTGGAAACATCGGCCTGGTGCCTGACAGGAAGAGGCCCATCATGAAACCTGGCAAACTGTTCTGGGGAGTGGCGTTCTTAACGGCTGGCATCCTCCTGATGCTGGGCAAACTGGGGGTGGTCTGCATCGGGTTCGGTGCGGCGTGGCGCTTCTGGCCGGTGATCCTCATTCTGGCAGGAGTGGCAATGATCCTGGGGAAGCAGGGGCTGAAGGCCGGCGCCGCCGGCATCGCGGGCCTGCTGCTCGGACTCTTTGTTGCCGCGATCTTTTGCACGGACTGGATGGCTCAAGGAGGGGAAGGCGGGCTTGTCGAACAGGAGTTCTCGAGGCCGTACGACCCCGCAGTGAAGACAGCGAAATTGTCCCTCGAGGCCGGGGTGGGTTCGTTCACGATCGCCGAGACCTGTACCGCTCTGGTGGACGTCAAGACCTCGTCGAGCATCGGCAGCTATCAGTTCCGGACCGAGACGACCGACAGCTCGGCGCAGATCCATGCGACGATGGAGGGACACAAGCCGGGATGGCGGAAGGGGGGATGGAAGAACCGGATGGACGTCCGGTTGAACGAACGACCGGCATGGCAGCTGGATCTGGAGGTCGGCGCGGCGGAGGTCGATCTGGATCTGCGCCCCTACAGGCTGCAGAGCCTGGACCTCGAGGCGGGAGCGGCCACGGTGACCGTCCGGCTGGGAGCGATCTCACGCGAAAGCGATGTCCGCATCGAAGCCGGCGCCTCCTCTGTCCGGTTGGAAGTGCCGGAAGAGGCCGGATGCGAGCTTCGGGTGGAAGCTCATCTTTCGAGCAAGAAGTTCCCGGGCTTCACGCGGGTCGATGGCGGTGTCTACAGAACCGAAAATTTCGATACTGCTCCCCACAGGATCACGATCTGGCTGGAAGCGGGTGTGTCGTCGCTGAAGGTCAAGAGGGTGGAGCCGTCGTAGACGGCATTCCAGCGTTGGCAAATCCCTGCCGGGTCGCCGGACCCGGCAGGATTCACCGGGTCTCCTCGAATTCTCCGGTCTTCCGGTTCTTCCGCACATTGTCCCAGGGGAAATACCTGCCGTTCATCGCGACGTAGACGCCGTGGGGGAGCGTCTGGACCAGCGCGAGGGCGCTTCCGAGGTTGAACAGCCCGTCGGAGCTGCCGAATTTGTACGGCACCATGGCTCCGGTCAGCACGATCGTCTTCTCCCTCACCGCTTCGCCCAGCGCCTTCGCCGTTACCTCCATCGTATCCGTGCCGTGGGTGACCACGATCCGCTCTTCAGCAGCCGCCATGCACTGCTGGACGATCAGCTGGCGGTCCGCCGGTGTCATCTCCAGGCTGTCCACCATCATCAGCGTGCGGACGGCGACGGGGACCTTGCAGCGCGCCAGGGTCAGCATCTCCGGGAGGTGCGTGTCCTTGAAGTACAGCTTCCCGTCGAGCTCGTTGTATTCCTTGTCGAAGGTTCCACCGGTCACGAACACCCGTATTGCCATGTCAACCCCGTAGTGTGATGTCTCCCGCAAGAACGCCGGGCAGCAACGACCTTTCGACCGCTACTTTGCAGGTGATGGGACGTAGGTACCGTAGCGGGTCGCGTGGGCCTTGCGCCAGAAATACTCGAACAATAATCGGGCCGTCTCTCTCATCGCCCCGTCGGCCTCGTCACCGATCTGCTGGCTCTCCATGAAGACCACCGCAAAGGGCCGTTCGGGGAGGAGCACGATCGCCCACTCCGTCGACACCCCGGCAATCCCGCCGGGTTTGAATGCGACCGAGACCGAGTCGGGGACACCACCCTTGAAGCTCCCCCCCTTCGGTAATCGGAGCATGTCGAGGATCTCCCGGCTCGTCCGCTGGTCCACAAAGGTGCCGGCGTGCAGCATTTCCATGATCCGCAACGCTTCCGACGGCGTGGAGAGATTTTCGTCTCCGCGGGCCGACGCCCTGGTGTCCATCATCCGCCGCTGGAGCCGGGTGTTCTTCAGCCCGGCCCTGGTCAGCATCGTGTTCACGCTCTCCATCCCCACCAGGTCGATCAGCATGTTGGTCGCGGTGTTGTCGCTCTGCGTGATCATCAGCATGCAGAGGTCGCGTATGCTGAGGGCCGACGTGCTGTCCCCGAAGAACTGCAGGATCCCGCTCCCCCCGACGGTGCGTTTCTTCGTGACCCAGAGAGGGTCACGCAGGTCGAACCGCCCGGCGGCGGCCTGACGGTAGACCTCCATCAGGACAGGGATCTTGATGGCGCTCCCCTGGGGGAACACCATCTCCTCGTTCACTCCGAACCGTTCCCCGCTGGTCAGGTCCAGCGCGGCCATCCCCGCGACCCCTTTGAGGCTCCCGAGGATCGCGGTTAGGCGTCCCTCGGCCTTCTTCCTCAGGATCGCCGAGGGATCCTCCTGTCCGAGCACTGTCGCTCCCGTGAAGGCGATAAGCCACAGCGCCACAACCATTGTCCGTCGCATGCGCATACTCCCTGATTGGCGTCTGTCCATCCTACCCAGTCTTCCCCAGAAAGTCAACCATGCCTTGCGGGAGTGGGTCAAACCGAGTATCTTTCCAGCTCTCTCGGGACCCCATGGGCTTCTCGCTGATCGATTACCTGATCGTTTCCGTCTACCTTGTCGGGGTCACGCTGGCCGGCGTGATCATCTCCGGCCGGCAGCGCACGACGCGCGACTACTTCCTGGGAGGCAAGGAGATGCGCTGGTGGTCGGTGGGGTTCTCCATCGTCGCCAGCGAGACCAGCACGCTCACCTTCATCAGCATTCCCGGCCTCGCGTACAAGAGCGACATGCATTTCCTGCAGCTGGTGTTCGGGTACTTCATCGGCCGGCTGCTGGTGAGCGTGCTCTTCATCCCTGCGTACTATTCCGGGGACCTGGAGACGGCCTACGACTTCCTCGGCAAGCGGTTCGGGGCTTCGCTTCGCAAGTTCACCTCGTCCGTCTTCATCGTGACCCGGGTCCTCGCCTCCGGGGTGCGGCTCTTCGCCACGGCGATCCCCGTGCACATCATCACGGGGCTCGACTATCCGGCGAGCATCCTCATCATCGGGATCTTCACGCTCATCTATACGTACCTCGGCGGGCTGAAGGCCGTGGTGACGATGGATGTCGTCCAGCTCTTCATTTATCTGGCGGGAGCGGCGGCCGCCATGGGGATCATCCTGTTCCGCCTGCCGAACGGCTGGGCCGACGTCGTCGCTGCGGCCACGGCGGGCGGTCTCAACAAGTTCGAGATCCTGAACCTCACCTGGGCGGACAGCCTTCCGGCATTCCTCGCCTCACCCTACACGCTCCTGGGCGGTCTGCTGGGGGGGACCTTTCTCACCATGGCCTCGCACGGCACGGACCAGCTGCTCGTGCAGCGCCTGCTGGCCTGCCGGTCGCGCCGCGACAGCCAGCGGGCCCTGATGCTGGATGCCTCGGTGATCGTCCTGCAATTCGCCTTCTTCCTCCTCCTCGGGCTCTGTCTCTACGCTTTCTACGGCGGCGTCCCGTACCAGGCTCTCGGTCTCAGGAGTTCCGACGAGATCTTCCCGAAATTCATCGTGGAGAATCTCCCACCGGGGATCGCGGGACTGGTCATCGCCGGGGTGCTGGCATCGGCCATGGGGACCCTCTCTTCCTCGATCAGTTCGCTGGCTTCGGCGACGTTCCTGGACCTCTTCAGGCCCATCTGGAGGGGGCGCCCGCTGGACCAGGCGGCCGAGGTCCGGTGGTCGCGGCTCCTGACGCTCTTCTGGGGGGTCGTGCTGATCGGCGGAGCGCTGCTGTTCACCGACACGAGGAATCCAGTGGTGGAGCTCGGCCTCAAGATCGCCTCGTTCACGTACGGCGGGCTGCTGGGGACGTTCTTCCTCGGCCTGCTCACGCGCCGCACCACCGAAGCGGACGGATTCGTCGGGTTCAGCGCGGGGCTTCTGGCGATGATCGCCGTGCTCCAGTGGACGAGCGTGGACTACACGTGGCACACGTTGATCGGATGTTCCGCCACCATCGCGGTCGGGAACCTGTCCGCGTTCGTCCGTCGCCGCCTTACTTGACAATCCATTGTCTATGCCGTATCATACTGATCAGTATGTGGGAAAGCGGTGTTTTTTCTCACGCTCTCATCGTCGTCCGTACTCCAATCGCTCTTTGCGCTGTTCACTCCGCCGCATGGGCCAGGCCCACTGCGACACCTCTTCCAAACTTACGAGGAGAAAAGACATGAAAAGCGCTCGGGTATGCCTTGCTCTGTGTGTCCTGGCGGCTCTGATCGTGTGGTTTCCTGTCACTGCATCCGGCCAGCAGGTTCACCTATCGACCGCCTGGAATCATCCGTTGATCCCCGGTACGCCGCAGGACTCCCTTCTCAGGGGAGCCGCCAGCATGCGCGGAGCCTGGTTCAGTCCTGATATCGACGGAGACGGCAAAGGCGAGATCGCGGTCACGAACTACACGGGCAATGGACGCGTCCACATCTTCGAGGTGGTGGGAAACGACTCGATCAAGCTGGTGTGGACATCGCCGCGCCCCGCAACCGGCGGGAACTCGACGCCGCGGGTGGTCATCTTCGGCGATCTCGACAACGATGGCAGGGGAGAAGTGATCTACCACGTCTCCACCGTCGGCGTGCTGATCTTCGAGTGGGACGGAGTTACCGGGAGTGACAACTACGGTACCGATCCCTCGATGACCATCGGCAACCCGCCGCTTGGCGGTACAACAGCGGGGAACAGTTCGGTGGAGTATATGGAGGCGACCGACGTCGACGGGGATAACGAACAGGAGCTCCTTTTCGCCATCAATGCCGCTGCCAACGCCGACGATCGGCTCTATGTGCTCTCGGCGGCCGGCAACTGGGATACCAACGATCCATTGTTTTCCGCCATGAATGTGGAGTTTGAGGCCAATAGAACCCTGGTCCCCGCGCAGTACGGGCTGGGCGGCGGGAGCCCGTATGCCATCATCAGTGCCAACTTCGATGGCTCCGGCAACAGGGAACTCCTCCTCCACAACTGGAATCGAAAGAACGTCGTCCCGGTGCGAGTCCCGTCCGCGAATACCTATGTCCTTGCCGATACCGCCGGCGGCAAGCAGAATGTGTACCTCTCCGGCTCCGCAGACTACGTGGCCCTGATGGGAGGGTTGACCTGTGACGTGGACAACGACGGTCGTGAAGAGGTGTTCTTCCCGTCCTGGTACGGCGTGTCGGCCGACGGGCCGACAGGGGTCGTCCACATGGTCTACTACAACGCCGGGAGCAACACCGCGGTGATCGATTCCGCCACCAACGTCGTGGGCTTCAACCTCACGCCGGTCATCGGGGCTCCGGATGCCGCCGCTCCCGCCTCGCTGTACAACACGAACGTGCTTGGCTACGGGTGGGGTGATATCGACAATGACGGGAAGAAGAACCTGTACTTCTCCGGCATCTTCTTCCCGAAGTCCGGGTTCAATGTGGTCACCATGGAATTCCAGGGCGGAGACAAGCGCAATTCGTCCAACTGGACGATGGGCATGCTCTATCGCGGAGACTCCACCATCATCACCTCGCTCAGTATCAGGGACTCGGCGGGAGTGCGGGATACCATTCGGACGCCCTGGGCGACCCAGGTGGCCAGGATGTATGCAAGGAAGACGGACATCGACAAGGATGGCAAAGAGGACCTGATCCTTCCGTTCCAGGGGTGGACCTCCACGTATATCGACAGCACCACGATCACCAGAAGGACGTGGAACTCGGGCGCATCGAAATACGACACGACGACGACGAAGGTTGTCAATCCCAAACGCTGGGTGCTTCGCATCCTGGAAGCGGGTGGCCCAACGGGGGTGGAGATGAAGGATCTGACGGTGATCATGCCCGAGGACTACGTTCTCGAACAGAACTATCCGAACCCGTTCAACCCGAGTACCACGATCCGGTTCGGGCTCCCCACCGCGGACAAGATCTCTCTGAAGGTCTATGACCTGCTGGGGCGAGAGGTCCGATCCCTCCTGACGGATGTCACTATGGAGAAGGGTTTTCACGCTGCAACGTGGGACGGACGGGATGGCGGCGGTCGGTCAGTGGCCAGCGGGGTGTACGTGTACACCCTGAAATTCGGCAACTTCAGCAAGTCCGCCAAAATGATGATGATGAAATAGGGATATGACCAAGCTGACGGAATATCCGGGCCGCGAGCATGCGCGTTTGCGGCCCTTTTTTTCGACGTCGCATCCCGCCGGCCGGGGAGCGCGGGATGCCCAATGGAGGATGCTATGAAGAATGCGGTGCTGTTGTCCGCCCTGCTGTCGATCTTCGCAATGACCGTCTGGGCCGGGACCACCGGCAAGATCGCCGGCCGGATCCGGTCCACCGAGACGGGGGAAGCCGTCGTCGGGGCCAGCGTCATGGTCGAGGGGACCACCCTGGGTGCCAGTACGGATGTAGACGGCTACTACACGGTCAACAATATCCCCCCCGGGACCTACTCGGTCGTCGCCTCCGGCGTGGGGTACCAGAAGAAACGGGTGGTCAACGTCAAGGTCACGGTGGACTTCACCACGTCCCTGGACGTCCGCCTCTCCACGGACGTGATCGCCCTCGAAACGGTCGAGGTCCAGGCCGAAGCGCCCATGGTGCGCAGGGACCTGACCTCGTCGCAGACGAATGTTAATGCGGAGCAGATCAGCACCCTTCCGGTGGAGAGCGTCGCGGGCGTCCTGTCGCTCCAGGCCGGGGTGACCCAGGGGGCGGGCGGGGAACTGCATATTCGCGGCGGACGGTCGAACGAGATCCAGTATACGATCAACGGCGTCAACATCCTCAACCCGTATGACAATTCGAAGAGCGTCGAGATCGCCACGAACGCCGTCCAGGAACTCTCGGTCGTCAGCGGGACCTTCAACGCCGAGTACGGCAATGCGCTGAGCGGCATCGTGAACACGGTCACGAAGGAGGGCGGAGCCCAGTACCGCGGCAGCGTCAGCTTCACCATGGGGGACTACCTCAGCACGAACACGTCCATCTTCCCCTCCATCGACGAGATCGATGCGCTCAACAACCGGACCGTGGAAGCGACCCTGGGGGGGCCGGTCATCCCTGACGGGGGGAACGATCTGACGTTCTTCCTCTCGACCCGCTACGACTACTACAAGGGGTGGCTCTACGGGGTCCGCGAGCACACTCCCGACGACTTTGTGTACAAGAACCCGATGGACCCCAACGACATCCAGGTGGTCTCCTCCGGCGACAGTTCCCTGGTAGCGATGAATCCGAGCCGGGCCCTCAGCGCGACCGGGAAACTCACCTATGCACCCCTCTCCACGCTCAAACTCAAGTACGACATTCTCTATTCCAACGGGTACAGCCAGTCGTACCAGCACGATTGGAAGTACAATCCCGACGGCCGCACCCGGGGGTACGAATGGGGGCTGGTGAACGCGCTCGAACTCCGGCACGCGCTCAACGCCACCACCTACTACACGCTGCGCGGGTCGTGGATCCTCAACGACTACAAGTCGTTCCTGTATCCGCTCCTGGATGAGGCCGGCAGCCCGGTCGACTACCACGCCGGGTCGGACATCGACATCACGAAGCTCCACGCGGACCCGACGATATCAGCCCGACTACAAGCTCACCCCGGCCGCCAACTACACCTTCCTCGCCGGCGGGACGCAGAACGGGCATTTCTACCAGCGTACCGAGACGTTCGGCGGGAAGTTCGACATCACGAGCCAGCTGAGCCGGTCGCACGAGGTCAAAGCGGGGGCGGAGTACCAGGCTCACACGCTGATGACGGAGAGCTTCTCGGTCCTCTGCGACACGGTGCGCTATGTCATCCCCACCATCCCCGGGACGCAGACGGTGTACCACGACGTCTACGAGAAGACGCCGAAGCAGCTGTCGGCCTACCTGCAGGACAAGATGGAATACGAAAGCCTGATCCTCAACATCGGGCTCCGGTACGATTATTTCAACGCCGATTCCCGTTATTCCACCGACATCTACAACCCCTCGCCGGTGAACCCGTCGCTCCCGACCACGGTGGATACGGCGTCACTCCTCGCGCCGGCTCCCGCCAAACAGATGTGGAGCCCCCGCGTCGGCGTCTCGTTCCCGATCACGGACAAGGGGATCATTCATTTCTCGTACGGGCATTTCTATCAGATGCCCACGTTCTCCAACCTCTACACGAACCCGGGCTTCAAGTACGGCTACTCGAGCGGTGCACCGACGTTCGGCAACGCCAACCTGAACCCCGAGCTGACGGTATCGTACGAACTGGGGCTGCAGCAGCAGCTGTTCGAGAACGTCGCCATCAACATCACCGGGTTCTACAAGGACGTCCGGGATCTGCTCGCCCTGCAGCAGATCCGGATCAGCGCCACCGAGACCTACTACACCTACGTCAACAAGGATTACGCGAACATCAAGGGGATCACGTTCAGCCTGACAAAGCGCCGGACCGCCGACGACCTGCTGAGCCTCACCCTCGACTATACCCTGCAGACCGCCGAAGGGAACGAAACCAGCGCGAACGCCTTCTTCCTGGATCTCTCCTCGGGCCGGCAGAGCGAGAAGGTCCCGGTCTTCCTGACCTGGGACCAGACGCATACCCTGAACGGCACGGTCAGCGTGGGCAAGCCGAACGACTGGACGGTCACGATGGTCGGCCGTCTGAGCACCGGACTGCCGTACACGCCGCAGATCACCTCCACCCAGGTCTACCTGACGCCCAACAGCGGCCGCAAGCCCGCCTCGTACCGGGTGGACCTGCTGGCCGACAAGACCTTCGACCTGTTCGGCGCGAACCTGGTCGTCTTCCTCAAGGTGTACAACCTCTTCGATACGGCCAACGAGCGGTACGTGTACGACGACACCGGCCGGGCCACCTACACGCTGCTGGAGAAGCAGGGATCTGCGCAGGACACGAACAGGCTCGCCGAGGAGGTCCCGGGCGTGCACTCGGCAACAGAATACTTCGTGGTGCCCACCTACTACTCCTCGCCTCGCGAGGTGAAGGTCGGCCTGTCGCTGGAATTCTAACGGGAGATGGAACGCATGAGCACTCGTCTGTCAACACTCTTGATCATCCTCTGCACCCTGTCGGTGGGCACAGGCTCCGCGGCCGGCGACGGTTTTTCGCAGGGCAAGGACGCCGCCGCCGTGGGACTCGCGAGAACCCTCGGCGAGAAGGACCGCAAGACGTTCCTGATGAACGGGAACAAGATCACGACAACGATCTCCAACTACGGGGGGATCGGTCCCGGCTACGGGGTGATCCGCGGGGTCAACAACATGGTCTGGCGGAACCTGGACTACGTCTTCCAGTTCTGCCCGATCGTGGGGGCGTCGGTCCCCGACGCGCGGAATTCCCTGAACCGGATCCACATCATCTCCGACGCACTGTGGGACTACCCCGGGCTCCGGGAGGTGAACCCCACGGGCGACACTCTCTGGCAGTGGCAGCCGCTCCCGGGCTATGCCGATCCGTCCCAGTCGGAGATGGCCGCATACCCGGCTCCGGACCGGAACGGCGACGGCAAGCCCGACAGCTGGCCGCGCTCGTGGTACAACCCGACCCTGGGGAAGTACGTCTGGCCGGGGTACCTGTCGCAGGACGCCACCAGTTCCGACCTGGAATGTTACTGGGCCATGGACGACCGGTTCGAATTCCGAGTTTCTCTACTATCCGTTCCCGTCGGATTCGGGCAGAAGAGGGATCGGCCTCCAGGTGGACGGCCGGGCGTTCCAGTGGAGCAATGCCCTGGCGGCGAACACGATCTTCTTCGTCTACACCGTGACCAACATCAGCGAGAAGGATCTGGATTCGACCTTCTTCGGCGTGTACGGCGACCCCGATCTCGGCGGCGGCGTCGCCCGAAAACACCGACGACTCCGGCTTCTTCATCCCCCCGTACTATCCGCCGGGCGGCAGGGTCGGACTGGATTCGATCACGTTCAGCAGGAACCGGTCTATTCGCGCAGCCTGGTCTACTTCTACGACACCGACATGAAGGGGGCCCGGGGGCTGCCCCTGGGGTACATCGGATGCAAGTACCTCGAAAGCCCCGGCAATCCCAACAACGGCATCGACGACGACGGGGACGGGAGCAGTCGACGAACGGCAGGATGACGGGATCGACAACGACCAGGACTGGAACGTCCTGACGGACGACCTCGGCATCGACGGCATCCCGAACACGAACGACCCGGGTGAAGGGGACGGCGTACCCGACCGCCGGCCTGCGGATCGCCGACGGCGCACTGGATCCCCTGCACCCCGGCGAACCGAATTTCGAGTTGACCGACCTCGACGAGTCAGACCAGATCGGCCTCACCAGCTTCAACAGCTGGACCTGGAACAGCGACAAGATCACCAACGACGAGTCGATGTGGAACCGCTGCCTTCCCGGGAACTTCGGCCAGATCGAGAACTACCGGGACATCGTCTTCATCTTCGCCTCCGGCTACATCTCGCTGAGGCCGGCGGAGACGAAACGGATATCGTCGGCGCTGCTGCTCGGCGAGAATCTCGATGACCTCATCACCGCCGCGAAGACGGTGCAGACCATCTACAACCAGAACTACCGCTTCTTCAAGCCCCCGGTGGTCCCGCACGTGACCGCTGTGCCGGGAGACAAGAAGGTGTCGCTCTACTGGGACACCAGGGCCGAGGAAAGCCTCGACCCGATCACCGGGAAGGATTTCGAGGGATACGTCATCTACCGCAGCACCGATCCCGGGTTCGGGGACATCGAGACCGTCACCGACGGCAAGGGCTCGCAGTTCCTCTCGACCCCCCTCAAGGACCTGAGCGGCTACGAATGCAAATGGGACGTCGCCAAGCGCGACGAACCCTACACCGACGCTCAACCTGAACGGGAAGTACGACGCCGGGCGAGCCGTACGTCGACGTGACCAAGGACGGTAACTACACCGCGGGGTACACCGACATCTGGAAGGGATACCACCCGATCCCGTACCAGGACCGGGGCATCCAGTACTTCCTGGGGAACAACCGGGGCCTGGTGCATTCGTTCGTGGACTCCAATCAGGTGATCAACGGCCAGACCTACTACTACGCCGTCGTCTCCTACGACCACGGCGATTCCATCGGCATCCCGCCGACCGAATGCACGAAGAAGATCACCGTGGATCCGATCACCTCGCAGCTGACGTTCGACGTGAACACCGCCCAGGTGATCCCGGGACCTCGCGCGAGCGGCTACGCCTATCCGGTCATCGGGGGGCAGAACGTCCAGCACTCCAGCGGCACAGGCACCGGCGCCGTCATTTTCGAGATCCTCAGCGATCTGCAGGTCCCGCAGGGAGGCAAGTTCACGCTCACCTTCGGCGATTCGGTGCCGTACCTCAACAAGAACCTCCCCGGGAAGAACTTCTCGATCATGGACGCGAAGGTCTTTGCCGATCCCGTACAGTTCTTCGACACCAACTTCGTCTCGCTGGCCCACCAGAACATCGTGGACGACGCGGAACTGAAGGTGTCGGACGCCGACGGAAAGGTCTACGTCCGCAACCAGGACTATGTGATCAATCTCCCCCGCGGGACCCTCCGACGGACCTCGCAGAGCTCTATCCCTGCGACCGGGAGCGCGACGGTGCGGTATCACTACTACGCCGTCAGCAAGAGCCAGAGCCTGTCGGGCGGCGACGAGAACCCGGTCTTCAACGGTATCCGCGTGAAGGTGACGGATGCTCCGCCCCTGTCGTACGATCCCACACACTCCGCCTGGCTGCCCGGGAGCCGGTCCAACCTGGACTACCTTGCGAAACAGTCCCCCTTCCTGCGCCGGCGGCTCTGGCCCGCGGACTACAACGTCACGTGGTCGGCCACGAACATCGACACCGCCGTCTTCCTCAACCCTGTCGGGGGTGGCGTTGGACGGACGCCGGTCCGATACAGGGTGGACGACGTGACGACCGGGATCCCCCAGCGGATCCAGACCTTCCTGCAGGAGCCCACCGCCACCCGGAACGGGCAGTGGGATCCGGGCGAAGAGATCGTGCTCTTCAAGCCAGGGAGCACCGGGGCGCTCACCGATTCCACCAACTGGTCCATCGTGATCAGCGTGCCGGCCGACACGACCAAGACGCCGATCCTGCCGACGACGGGGGACGTGCTGCACATCGCGACGAACAGGCCGTTCACGAACCAGGACGTGTTCCAGCTGACCACCGAGGCGGGAAGCGTGAACGCCGCGGCGGCCTCCGGACGGCTCGACAAGATCTTCGTCGTGCCGAATCCGTACGTCGGGTACAACCTCCTGGAGCCGACGAACAAGTTGCCCGGGGAAACACGCGGAGAGCGGCGGGTCTACTTCGAGAACCTCCCGTCGCAATGTACGATCCGTATCTTCACGATCAACGGCGATCTGGTGACGGTCCTCTATCACGACGCGGGAGTGGAGAACGCCCGTGAGTTCTGGAACCTCCTGAACCGCGACGGCTTCGGCGTGGCCTACGGCGTCTACATCGCCCATGTCGACGCACCCGGCATCGGCGAGAAGATCCTCAAATTCGCGCTCATCAAGTAGGGGAGAGGCCCATGAACCACAGAATGTTCCTGCTGGGAGCGCTGCTGCTCTGCTCTTCGGTCGCGGCCTCTCAAACGCTGACCAAGACCGGTACCACGGCGGCCCCCTTCCTCAAGATCGGAGTCGGTTCCCGAGCGATCGGCATGGGCGGGGCCTTCACGGCGACGGCCAACGACATCAGCGCCATGTACTGGAACCCGGCCGGACTGGCCGGGATCAACGGGAACGAAGCCACCTTCAACCACGTCAGCTGGCTGGCGGACGTCCGCTATGATTTCGCCGCCGCGGCGATCTCCCTCGCGGACTTCGGCACGCTCGGCGTTTTCGTCGACATCCTGACGATGGACGAGATGGACGTCCGCACGATCGAGATGCCTGAAGGCACGGGCGAACGTTTCACGGCCGGGGGGATGGCGATCGGGCTGAGTTACGCCCGCAGCCTGACCGATCAGTTCTCGATCGGCTTCAACACGAAATACATCCGGGAAAACCTCTGGCACATGTCGTCCACCAGCTTCGGCATCGACGTGGGGGTCCTCTACAAGATCGCCATCCTGAACGAGTTCCGGCTGGGGGCGAACATCGCGAACTTCGGCCCCAAGATGAAACTCGAGGGGCGGGACAACCTCTACGTCATCCAGGTGGGGAGCGCCGAGGGGAACCAGGTGAACAGCGACATCCAGCTCGAATCGTTCGACCTTCCGCTCCTGTTCCGCGTCGGTGTGGCAGCGGACGTGGTAAAGGAGGAGACCGCCCGGCTCACACTCGCCCTGGACGCCGTACATCCGAACGACAACACCGGCTATCTGAACACCGGATTGGAATTCGCCTGGAACGAGATCCTCTTCGTGCGGGGCGGATGGAAATCGCTCTTCGAACGGGACACCGAACAGCGCTGGACCCTGGGGGCAGGCATCAACTACACGATGCTCCAGGGGGTGAGCCTGAAGATCGACTACGCGTACCAGGATTTCGGCAGGCTGGCGAGCGTGCACTATTTTTCGGTGGGGTTGAAGTTCTGATCGGGAGGACCTATGAGCCGTGTGCAGTGGACTTCGTGTCTCCGTATCCCCGTGGCGTTCCTGGTCATGGCGCTCGGACCATCGCTGCTTCTGGCACAGTCGTCGGACAACGAGCTGGTAAGCATCAAGCAGCTGATCCCGGACATCGTTCTCGACATCCGCTACAACAGCACCGACAATTTCACCGCCCAGAAGCTCTATTCGACGGACGAGTCATTGCTCGCCCACGGGATGGTCAAACGGCTCAAGCTCGTGCAGGACAGCCTGCGGATCCGGGGCCTGGGGCTCAAGATCTACGATGGCTACCGGCCGCGGGCGATCCAGTACCTGATGTACGAGATCTATCCCGAATCCCGCCTACGTGGCCAATCCCGCGACGGGCTCCATCCACAACCGGGGGGCGGCGATCGACCTGTCGATCGTGAACCTCTCCACGGGATCAGGAGATCCCCATGCCCACGCCGTTCGACTGGTTTGGCCCTGAGGCCGGCCACGGATATACGGGCAACCTCACGGCGGAGCAGATCGCCAACCGGGAGCTGCTCAGAACCATGATGGAGAATGTGGGGGGATTCACGCGGTACGACGCCGAGTGGTGGCACTACACGTACGCGCCGCTGGTAGGGCTGCCGCTGCTGGATTTCCAGATGAAATGAACTGCCCAGGAGACCGATCATGACTCGGATGATGGGAGTGCTCGCCGGCCTGCTCTGGGCAGGTGTGCTGTCGGCGCAGACCGAATTGGTCGTCAACACCCGGACGGACACCACCCAGCGCGAGCCCCGGATCGCGCGGGACGCCGCGGGGAACACCGTGGTGGTCTGGTCGTCGCGCGATCAGGCAGGTGTGGGGACGGGGAACGACGTTTGCCTTCAGCAGTTCGCGGCTGGCGGAGCCAGGGTCGGGGGTGAGGTGCTGGTGAACCAGGCCATCAGGGGATCGCAGGAGCAACCCGCCGTTGCGATGAATGCCGCAGGGGACTTCGTGGTCGTCTGGGCCTCGCTGACATCGCCCGCCGATTCGGCGTTCGACATCAAGGCGCGTCTCTTTCGCAAGGGTCAGGCCCCCGGACCCGAGTTCCTCGTCAACACCTCTGTGGCCAATTCCCAATCCCACCCTTCCGTGGATATGGATTCGACGGGCGGGTTCGTTGTCGCGTGGGACTCCTGGTACCAGGACGGCGGGGACCGCGGGGTCTACGCCCGGAGATTCGGACCCGACGGATCTCCCGCGGGCGCGGAGTTCCCGGTGAATACCACGACCGCCTACAGCCAGGCGCGGCCGGCGGTCCGGATGCGGAACGGCGGCGGGTTCGTCGTCCTGTGGGAATCGTGGAAACAGGACGGCGGGACGCCGGATGGCTACGGCGTCTATGGTCGGACCTGGAACGCGAACGGGACCGCGGCGGGCGGGGAGTTCCAGGTCAACACCACCGTCAACGACTATCAGTGGTTCGCCGACGTGGAGGTGCTGCCCGACAATTCCCTGGCCGCGGTCTGGTGCAGCTGGGAGCAGGACGGATCGGACGGGACGATCGTTCTGCAGAGGCTCGGACCCGATGGACAGAAGATCGGGGGCGAGGTGATCGTCAATCAGTCGACAGAGTTCTATCAGTGGCTCCCCCGGATCCGCAGGATCCCCGGGAACCGACTGGCGGTGGTCTGGTCCAGCTGGAAACAGGACGGCGACCGCGAAGGGGTGTACATGCGCCTCTTCGATCTCTCCGGCCGGCCGGTGTCGTACGAAACCCAGGTCAATGTGACCACCGCGGGATACCAGTGGGAGCCGGACTTCGTCGCATCGGGGACGGACGAGATCCTCGCCGTCTGGGCGTCGTGGGGACAGGCCGGCAAGGACTACGAGGTGGTCATGCGCCGGGCGCAAGCCCGCTCAGGGATGGGATACCTTTCTCCCTCCGGCACGACGCGGGTCTCCGGCCGTACCACGTCCCGCCTGTCGGTGCAGGTCATCGATTCCACCATCCTGACCGGGCACACGTACGAAGCCCGGTTCGACTCGGTGTCGCCCCGGAGCTGGCTGGCCTCGGTGACGGACGTGACCACCGGGGATACCGTGCTGGCCCGTTTCCCGCTGGACCGGGGGGAAAACATCTTCTACCTCTCTCCGGCGTTCAATGGCCTCGCGCTGCAGGTGATCCCGGAGTTCGACCTTGAACTGAACGTCGCCGGTTCGCCGTTCATCAACACCTCGGGATCCACGCTGCCGTTCAGCATGAATCTTCCCACGGTGGGGTCCCGGCTGCTGGCGCCGATCGACGTGGCGGTGATCTGGGGCCCGACCGACACCACCGCCGCCGGGGCCTGGAGCTTTCCGCTGGATACGGCCATCAACACGTCCAACCAGCGGGTGGTGGCGACCCCCTTCAGGGCCTGGAACCTGACCGACAACGCGAAGATCGACCTGCTGGTGGCGGAAACCAAGGCCGATCTCCGCTGGAATGTCGGTGAGAAGATCCTGCTCCGAACGCCGCTGCCGTACAGGACCGCGCTCAACAACACCCATGCGGAGCTGTTGACCTCGTTTCCGGCGGGGCCGCTCAGACTTCCTACCACCGGCGATACGGTGATGGTCCTGACGACGAGGCCGCTATCGCGGAACGATCGCTTCAGGTTCACGGCTGACCAGGAGCGCGATCGTGGGGGTGACGGAGAGTCCTTCGGTCCCCGGGGCGTTCGCGCTCGATCAGAACTACCCGAATCCGTTCAACCCTGCGACAATGATCCGCTGGCAGCTCTCCGGGCCCGGCCATGTGCGACTGATGGTGTTCGATCTGCTGGGGCGTGAGGTCGCGCGACTGGTCGACGAACCGATGGGTCAGGGAGTGCACGCAGTCACGTTCGACGGAAGGGTGCTGGCGAGCGGGGTGTACATCTACAGACTGGAAGCGGGGAGGGATGTTGCGGTGAGGCGGATGGTCTTGATCCGATGAGTTCCTGTGAGGTTCCCCGGGGAGTGGACGCGGGGAACCCCACAGGCCCTTCAGTGTCTACAGTCCCACCCCCAGAGAGACGTACTGCACGTTCTTCAGCCTCCCGTAGTCCGCGAACCCGTAATCGAGCTTGATCGTCGCGACGTTGGTGATCCCGTAGTGGACGCCCAGTCCCCACGTAAATCCCTGCTCGGAGTCGCGGAGGAACGCCGACTTGTAGCCCACACGGCCGAACAGGATCTCCTTCCACGCGAGCTCGAGCCCCGAGTTCACGTATTCGGTGTTGTCGTTCGGGTGGGTCGCATCGACCGCGACCGTCGCCCGGAAGTCGTCGGTCGCATAGTACTCGTACGCGAGGCCGATCCGGAACGCCAGCGGCAGATCGAAGGCGATCGTCCGTCCCTGGGACGGGATGTTGTTCGGTCCGCTCCCCACGTCGCCGTTCGGGTCGTAGTTGAAGTAAAGGTCCCGGCCCTCGAGTTGCATCTTGGTGCCGAAGTTGGAGATCGAGGCCCCCAGTGTCAGCCCTTTGACCTGGAACCGGTACAACGTTCCGATGTCGAAGGCGAAACCGGTCGCGCTTTCGCTCCAGATGTCTTCGCGAATGAATTTCGCGTTGAATCCGACGGAGAACTGGTCCGTCAGGTTCCGCGCGTAGGTGATCCCCACGGCGAACGACGAGGCTCCCCAGTTCCGTCCATCCCCTTCGGGAAAATCCACCGTGCGGACGATATCGTCGGGGACGTTCAGGGCGACGATGAAGAGGCCGAAGGTCCCCAGCTCCCCGATCGGCAGGATGCCGCCGGCGAAGTCATAGGTGACGTCCGCCAGCCAGTTCGCATGGGTGAAGGTGAACTCGGCGTTCACCGGGATCCTGGAGAGCGCGGCGGGGTTCCAGTAGATCGACGAGATGTCGCCTCCCACCGCGGTCTGCGCGGCTCCCATCCCGAGCGCGCGGGCGCCGACGCCGATCCTGAGGAATTGCGCGGCGGTCGTTCCCACCTTGGCCGTGCTGCGGAACAGCTGTGCGTTGGCGGTGCCGGCCACGAGCAGGAACGCCGCTGCCGTCAGCAACGCCGCCCGGCTCACGATGCTGCGTGTCATGCAACCTCCGATTGTCTTGACTGTGTGTGCCATCGGTCCGCCCTCCCTACTTGATCAGCCCGAAGCGGCCGATCTTCTCGCCGACCTCCGGGACGTCCACGTGGTAGATGTAGACGCCATAGGCCAGCCGCTGTCCCTCGTAGGAGAGAATGTTCCACGAGGCGTAGCTCAGCAGGTCGTCTTTGTGGATCGTGTCCACCAGCTCGCCCGTCAGCGTGTAGATGCGGATCGTGCACCGCGGGGGCAGGTTCCGGAACTGCAGGGCGTTCTGCCCGCGCTTGGTGGAGGTGGAACCGGGCATCTCCAGATCGCTGTAGACCACGTACGGATTCGGGACCACGTAGATCCGGTCCAGCATCGACTGGGCCTTCGCGGTTTCGAAACTCGCCGCGGTGGTCGAGTAGTTGTACAGGTCCCCTGCCTGGAACGGCTTCGTGGTCTTGGATTCGAAGATGTTTCCCTGCGTCGGATAGACCGGTGCTTCTCCGGAGGGCGCGGAGAGGATCAGGGCGCTCATCACCGGGATGGGCGCCTGCGACGGCGAATACTTCGACCGGCGTGATGAACACCAGCTCGCGTCCCGGGCGCCAGAGGCTATCGGTGGCGTTAGCTACGAGCACGCGCACCGCGACGGAGTCGGTGACGTTCACGACCTTGAACGGGCAGACCACCACTTTGCGGCCCGAGTTGTTGAGCAAGGTGTCACCAGGATACATCCACTTACCGTTGGCAGTCGTGTCGGTCTTGTTCCACTGGAGCTGTATGTCGATCGGCGCCGGCCTGAAGGGATTGGCCATCAGGGCCTGTATCGGCTTTCGCGGCGTCCCGGTCAGGTTGGTGTTGTTCTTGACGATCCATCCGCTGTAGACCGAATCCAGCCCCAGAGGATCGTCTTTGACGAACACCCGCATCCCCTTGAACGTCGGGTTGTCGTCCTCGTTGTTGAGGCGATTGCTCTCCGGCACGTCGATGTAGGCGTACTGGATCGTAAACTGCGCGCCTGCCGGCAGGCTGCCCGCGGACTTGCCGCGGATCCGGCCTCCGGGGGCGTCCACGAGGTACTTCGAAGGGTCCACGACCGCACCGGCCGCGTCCTTCACGGTGACGGTGGCGGAGTCGAGGTTCTTGTTCCCGAGCGGAACGTAGACCGTGTCACGGGAGACGAACGTCTCCACCACGGGTGTACTCGTGTAGGACATCGTAGACCAACTTGCTGTTCTTGGTCTTGAACACGACGTCGTAGGAGACCTTGTCGGGGACCAGCAGGCTATCGAGGGTCTGGACGCGGATCTGGCCGGTCGAGATCCCCTTCTTTCGCTGTGCGACGGCATTGTTCGAGATCCTGGAGCCGACGGATCCCGAAGCCGGCGGGCCGGGGACGATCGCGACGGTGTTGGCGTCGAAGCTCAGCACGCCCGTGATCGGGTCCCTGCTGATCGAGATCTGCGATTCGGTCGGCGGGAGTGAGATCGACAGAGAGTCGAACCCGTGGTCATACGAGGCCACGGCATAGTAATAGGTCTTGCCGTTCGTAACGGTGGAGTCCACGTACGAGTGGACGAGCCCGGAGTTCGAGCCCAGCTGGTACTTCACGCCGCGGCCGGCGTATTCCACGGGGGCCAGGCCTGACCAGCCGTTCACCAGGTCGAACTGGGCTGGTGTGCCGTCCAGACCCGTCATCGGCAAACCCAGGAATGGGACCCCGTTGGCATCGGTGACCTTGTAGATGTCCGCGAAGGTGTAGTCCTCGCTCCGGTAGATCTTGTATCCTTCGAAGTCATTCACCCCCGTGAGCGGGTCGGTCGAGAGTTCGGCGACGTTGTCCCAGTAGAGGGTCACCCGGCCGTCGCCGGCCACCGCGCGGACATTGGGTTTCGGCGGCGGCTGGGCGAAGAGGTAGTTCGCCTCGAGCACGCGCTGGGCGGTCTCCGAGTTCAGGACCAGGTCCGCGAGGTTCTCACCCATCATCAGGGCGATCGAGAACCGCTGCGTCCCGGTGGTCGACAGCGCGAAGGGGCCGGAGCTGTAGAGGAAGACGTTGTCGCCCGGCGCGTTCAGGAGCTGCTGGTCGATCGCGAAGCTGTCGGCGGTCATGTAACCCCAGAACAGTACGTCGTCCTTCGGGAAGTTCGACGTGCCGGTGTACGGAAGGGCCCAGAAACTGGTGAGGCCGATCTGGTCCGATTCGTTGACGTCGCGAATACCGAAATTCGGTTCAGCCGTCACGCTGCCGTTCTGGTCATATCCGACATCAGGTTTGGCGTTGCCTTCTCCGAAATCCCCGGTTCCGGGAAGACCATCAAGACCGACATCGTCCTTCTCGGGATTCCAGGTGCCGTTCTCGTCGCCTGACCAGCGCGGCCTGGGCTTTCCGTAGACCTTCGTGTACTTCGCCGTGTCGGCGATCCCCGTGTTCAGCGGTTTGCTGATGCCGTCGATGTAGGATCCCGCCTCGTTGAACGGGCTCTCGTCGATGATGCCGTCGTCGTCGTCGTCCTTCCCGTTGATGGAATTGGTGGGGGACTCGAGGAATTTGAATCCGAAATAGCCCGCGGGGAGTCCTCCTTCGCCCTTCATGTCGGCGTCATATGCATAGACCATGCTCCGGGCGCGCTGGGGATACGCGCTGGCGTTGGGGGAGAGACCGGGGATGTCCTTGGGTGGGATGAACCACGCGCGGTCGTCGGAATAGTCGCTGTTCCCACCGCCGACATGCGGGTCGCCGTACATGCCGAAGTAGACCCGGTCGATGGTCTTGGGGCTCCGGTTGGTCACCCTGTAGACCAGGAAGATGATGTCTTCGGCCAGCGGGTTGTTGAACTGGAAGAAGCGGCACTCGAGGTCCAGCCCCAGTCCGCGTTTGGACGAATCGTCGGGGAAGGGGTAGTACTGGTATTTCGCGTTGGTGTAGTCGTCAGCGACGAAGTAGACCTCCTCGTCGGGTGAGGTCGCGTCGTTTCCGAGGAACGCCGGCCAGACGTACCGGCCGAGGGCCTGATTGTACCAGGACTCGGGCCAGCTGTGGGGCTTACGGGTCAGGTCGCCCTGCACTTCGGCCCGGTGGCTCCAGGCGGCGATGTCCAGCTGTCCCGGCGCCGCGTATCCCGCCTTCGGGAGCCAGCCCCATTTGATGGAGCCGTCCGGGGCGTATCCCCCCTGGCTCGCGAGCCACATGCCGTCGTCGAGTATGCTCACCTTGTTCCCCAGGCGGTCGAGGACATCGCCGCCGACCAGCGGGGTGAACTCGAATCCGTACCCCAGGCGGTTCCAGACAAGGTCCGCCTGGTTGTACAGAGTGTTGGGCCGGGTGATGTTGCCGTAGTTGTACACGGCGGTGGTGATCTTGTTCCCCTGGATGATGAGACTGCGGATCTCGCGGGGATCGCCGGTCACCTTGGCGAAGTGGTCCCGGATGTTCTTCTCGAGGAAGTCGTTCATCCGCTGGATCTCTTCGGGCGTGGCCTTCTTCGGATCGAAGGTCTGCCAGTTGAGCGGCTGGGCCATGCCGCTCGAAGCCCAGAGCAGGATGGCCAAAAGGAGGCAGCTGATCGGACCTCTGCTATTCATGCGTGTGTCCTGTAAGGGTTGTGGGCACTTGGTCAGAAAGTCACCGACGCGCCGAAGCGCACGAGCCGCGGGGAGCTGACGTTCGCCGGGTTCGCGTAGTAGCTGTCAACGGCGTTCATGGGGATCATGCCCGGGTCGTTCCTGGTGATCCTGCGCCGGAGGTCCGAGAACAAGCGCCGGGTTGTTGGTCTCATCGATGCTGTACAGAGCCTGGCCGGAGTTCTGGTAGACGGTCAGCTCGTTCTGCCGGTCGAACAGGTTGTCGACCTGCAGGAAGACGGAGTAGTCGATCCCGAACATCGTGAAATACTTCTCGAGCTTCAGGTCGACGTTCCACTGGACCGGCTGACGGTCGCTGTTCTGCACGAACGTGATCGGTACGACGTTCGACGGGAACGCCGGGGTGTACGGCGTGCCGGTCCGGACGAAGCCGATCATGCTGACCAGCCAATCGCCGGGCTGGCTGAGGGTGATCGTGGAGGTGAGCGTGTGGCTCCGGTCGAAGCCGAGCGGGACGAGATACGTTTCGCTCAGCTCCCCCGCCTGTTCGTTGTAGAAGATCTCGTCCTGCGGCTCGGTGCGGTTCCCTTCGGAGACCTGGAAGGTGTAGTCGAGCGATGCGGAGAAGATGTCGCCCGGCGACCGCCGCTTCAGGAGCGAGAGGCTGATGCCCCGGGTGTTCGCGTAGGCGAGGTTGGTGAGCAGATAGTACGACTTGTCGCCGCGGGGGGTGATCACCTGCTGCGAATAGATGTAGTCCCGGACGTCCTTGTAGTACGCGGTCAGCTCCACGCGGAGATTCTCCGTCAGCCCCTGCTGCAGGCCGAGTTCGTACTGGATACTTCGCTGGGGATTGACGTTCGGATTGCCGAACGTCGGCGTTGTTCCCAGGGGAGCCCGGAAATTCGGGTTCGTGTACAGGCTGGAGAGCGAGCCGATCTGATAGAAGTGTCCGTAGGAGAAGCGGATGGTCCCCTGGTCCGTGATGGGGTACGAGACGCTTATCCGGGGGCTGACCATGTGTTTGGGCGTGGCAGGTGGTCAGGTTGTCCTGCAGGAAGATGGTGTCCTGATAGGTCATCTCCTGGGTCAGCTCCGGGTTGTACGGGGCATCGGCGTCGAAATACTCGTAGCGGACGCCCATGTTCAGGATGATCGACGTGAAGAGCTCGATCTTGTCCTGGAGATAGGCGGAGAGCTGCAGGGGGTGATGCTCGTACTCGACATACCCGCCGGTGGCGGTGGGGATCTTCGGCAGGAACGTGTTCCCGTTCTGGAGCATATTGGTGAAGCTGGGGTCCGCGTTCGGATCGTTCGGATCCTCGAAGAGCAGCGTGAAGGAGGTGGCTTTGACGGTGAACGAGCGGACCTCCAGGCCCGCCTTGACCTCGTGATTCGGGAGCGCCTGAGCCACCAGGTCAAGCTTGCCGGTGATCGTGTTGCTCTTCTGCCAGAACCAGTCCACGTTGTCTCCGCCGACCAGGTAGTCGGTGTTCGGGAACGTCTTCGCGTAGAACGACGGGACATACCGCGGATCGGTCGGATCCTCGTAGAGACGGCTGCTGGAGGTTTCCGTGGTGTAGGATCCCTTGAGGGTATAGAACACCCTCTCGTTGACGGAGTGGGTGAAGTCGAGCGAATGCGAGTAGCCGGTCCGCGAATAGAGGGCGCGGCCGTCGGGCATGTACCGGTGCGAGCGCGCCGTGCCGACCGGGCTCTGTTCGTGATCGTTGATGAATTCGTATTTCAGTTTCATGCTGGGGCTCAGCCGGTAGCTGAGGTTCCCCTGGACGTTGTACCCCATGGACCAGTTCAGGGGAACGATGGCTCCATCGCCACCGGGGAGGCCGACGAGCATGCTCGTGTCGTGGACCGCGGGCCCGAAGTAGTAGGGATTGGTGGAGGCCCCGCGCCGGGGGTCGCCCGAAGGGAAGCTCTCAGCGCGAGAGGTACGAATCGGTGGGGAGGTACTTGCGTTCCGCGAACAGCGACCCGCCGTTCCAGTTGTACACGCCCGAGGCGAACAGCGTGAGGTCCTCGCCCAGCAGGGGGCCCCCGAAGGAAGCCTCGGTCCTGTTGACCCGCCAGGGGTGGAACTTGCCGCCGCTGTTGATATTGTAGTAGAGGTCGTCCTGGTCCGTCAGCTGGCCGCCGGTGAGGTACCGGAGGTTGCCGGTCCACCGGGGCCCGCCGTCCTTGGTGACGTAGTTCACCACGCCGCTGAGGGCGCCGCCGTACTCCGCGCTGAACGTGCCGCTGGAAACCGACACTTCCTGGACCGCGTTCGTGGCGACCCCGACCGACCGGCTGTTCCCGTAGGGGTTGTTGATGTTGAGGCCGTTGAGCGTGTACAGGATCTCGTTCCCGTAGCCGCCGCGGATGTGGAGGCTGCCGTCGTCATCCACCACCACGCCCGCCTGCAGGCCGATCACCTCGCTGATGTCGGTCACCGGAAGCGCGTCGATGCTCTCGGAGGAGATCGACGCGACCGGGTTGGTCAGGTCCTGCCGGATGAGCGGGGAGCGTTCCCCCTGCACGACGATCGCGTCCATCTCCACGCTTCCCTCGACCAGGTCGATGTCGAGCTGCGTGGTGAAGTCGACGGCGATGTTCAGGTCGTTGATCTCGAACCGGCGGTAGCCGATGTAGGTGGCGACGACCTTGTAGCGGCCCGGAGGGATGTTGAGGATGACATACCGGCCCTCCACATCGGAGGCGGCGCCGAGGTTCTTCCCCTGGACGACGACGTTGACGCCCGGGATCGGCTCTTTGGTCCTGGAATCCCGGACCACGCCGGAGATCTTTCCGGTGTTGCCGGCGAATGACCCGGCCGCCCCACACAGGACCGCCAGCACCAGAATGTGCAGTCTCCTGGATATGGTCATAAACTACCCTGTCAATGATGGATCGTGAGGGTTTGCTGTGAAAAAAATTCTTCGGAAGAGGATCGGAAAGGCTGATGATTGCGACGGGAACCGCAAGACCCCCGAGCACAAACACATAGCGCTTAATATAGATGAAATTGAGGAGGGAGTCAAGGATACTGGCCTCAGAGGGCATGGCGGCTTCCTTGACTTTGGCGTGGGGATTCGTGACTTTTCACCACCATGCCGTAGAAGCCCCCCCGTCACAACACCAACTCTGTTCAGGAGGAACGATGAAACGACTGATTCTTCTTGCTGTGCTGCTGCTCCTTGCCGCCGCGCTGGTCCCCCTCGGCGAATGCGCAATGGCGATGTGTCTATGCTACGTATGACGATGAAACCAATGGTACGGGCGCACAAACGCCGTCCGTCGGCGTGATCAAGGAGAATTTCTTCATCGCCCTGGTCGCCGACAGGGTTGCGGTCACCGGCCTGGCGTACATGGTTCCCTACGTGAACGCCGACTCTGCCGTGCGGGAGACGGTACTACCCCGGCTACGACGGGGCGGGGATCTACGAGGTCTGGTCCGACGGCGCGTTCGACCAGGATTTCATGGCCGACTGCCAGACCATGGTCGTGCGGCCTGACAGCTTCATCTATATCGCGAACAACGGCCCGGACCACAACATCCTGGTCTTCAAGTACTCCAAGGATACCGTCACGGTCGTCCCGGTGGACCAGGCGGGGACGGTCTACCCGAGACAGATCACCGGCAACAAGGCGATCTACGGCATCGCGGTGGACAACGCGGGATACGTCTACGTCTGCAACGACACCAGCAACGGCGTCACGAACGACATCAAGATCTACAAGCCGGTCAAACAGTGGTCCGCAACGCACAACGACGCTCCGGTCGGGACGATCGATCTCCCCGACGGCATCTACAAAGGACTCAGCGTGAGTCCCGACGGGAAGATGCTGTTCGTCTCCGACTACGTGAACCGGAAGGTGATCAAGTACAAGGGGACCCCGACCGGCGGTTACACGAAGGACAACAGCTTCAACTTCACGATGGCCGCCACCGATACGGTCCCGTCCGCCACCACGTTGAAACCCGGTCCGCTCGGGATGGCCTACCTCAGCCCCAACAATATCCTCGCGGTCGCCTGCGATGTGTGGGGGCTCTCCTCCGGCACCAACGGCACCTATCTGTACGGCCGGATCTACCTCTTGAATCCGAATACCGGCGATTGATCTCAACCGACCAGACGATGTCGGTCGTGAATCAGGCAGCGTGGAACACCACCTATTGTGGTGTGGCAGGGACCACTCGGCCAGGTGGCACCACGCCGGGAATCGCCTCCGGGTATACCTCCACGTGGTCGGTAGCGTGGGACGAGAAAAAGAACCTCTATACCCAGTCCTACTTCGGGTGGACGGCGGAAAAGTGGAACTACAACGGCACTCTTCCGACCATCACGGTCACCGGTGTCGAGCAGCTGGAGGGTGTCCTCCCGCAGGGCTACGGCCTGGAGCAGAACTACCCCAATCCGTTCAACCCCACCACGACCGTCGGCTTCTCCGTGCCGGTGTCGGGTTTCGTCTCGCTGAAGGTGTTCGACCTTCTCGGCCGCGAAGTGATGACGCTGGTGAACGAAGAGAGGGCCGCCGGGAGCCACCGCGTGACATTTGACGCCGGCAACCTCCCGACCGGCACGTACCTCTACACGCTGAAGGCCTCCGGCTACCAGGAGACCAAACGGATGGTCCTGGTGCGTTAGCGATTGAACCGCCGGATGGGACTTCTTCCGGACGGGGTCTCCGATCAACGGACAGGAAGGCCGCACCTTTGTGCGGCCTTCCTGCGCCACAGAGAATCAAGGGTTTCCGAGTGCGATTTCTGCGGTTCCATGGAGCGTTGTGTCCTTGAAATAGCACTCCGTAACTTGACAGATATGGGACTCTTCGCTATATTGACTCGCAATCGAGATTCCAACGATTCCTTTCCGGTTCTTTCCTCTTTTCTGTGCTATTTGCGCATTACCGCGTCCTACCCAATCAGGAGCTTTCTCATGAAGGCAATTGGCTACCTGCTTCTCGTCACCGTGATCTGCGTACCGCTTCTCGCCCTTGCCGGAACCACAGGCAAGATCGTCGGGACGGCGCGTGACGCGCGGACGGGCGAGCCCCTTCCGAGCGTCAACGTGGTGGTCGAGGGATCGAACCTCGGCGCGGCCAGCAACGTCGACGGGTACTTCGTCATCCTGAACGTCCCCCCCGGACGGTGCAAGGTGATCGCGTCGCTCGTCGGCTACAAGTCGGCCTCGGCCGTCGACGTCCGCGTGGACATCGACCAGACCACGACACAGAACTTCTCCCTCGCGGAAGAGACCGTCACCACCGAAGAGGTCATGGTGGTGGCGCAGCGGCCCGTCGTCCAGCGCGACGTCGCCGCCAGCCGGGCGAACATCGAGATCAAAGAGGTCGAGAAACTGCCCGTGGCGACCGTGGTCGGGGCCGTCGGACTCCAGGCGGGCGTCCAGGGGCTCTCCATCCGCGGCGGCACCGCCGCGGAACTCGCGTTCATGGTCAACGGGACGATGATGCGCGACGAGCGGACGAACACGCCGTACACCTCCGTCTCCCTGCTCTCGGTCCAGGACATCCAGGTGACCACCGGCGGGTTCAGCGCGGAGTACGGACAGGTCCGGTCCGGGGTCGTGAACGTGGTGACCAAGGAAGGGGGCCGTTCGAACTACACGGTCGCGTTCCTCGGGCGCTACTCCCCCACCAGCCCCAAGCATTTCGGCCCCTCCATCTACGACAAGAGCTCCTACTGGATCCGCCCGTACCTGGACGACGCCGTCGCGTGGACGGGGACCCAGAGCGGCGCGTGGGACCGGTTCACGCTGAAGCAGTTCCCCGCGTTCGAGGGGTGGAACATCATCTCCCAGCGGTACGTCTCCAACACCAACCCGAACGACGACCTGACCCCGCAGGCACTCCAGCGCCTCTTCGAGTTCCAGCGGCGCAAGATCGCGGAGGTCAACGCGCCGGACTATGACATCGACGCGACGGTCGGCGGACCGGTCCCGTTCATCGGGGAGGAGACCGGCAACCTCCGGTTCTTCGCCTCGTACCGGGAGAACCAGAACATGTACATGATTCCGCTCTCGGACGACGCCTACCGCGACAAGAGCGGGATCCATCAAGCTGACCTCGGATCTCACCGGCGGCATGAAACTGAGCGTCGAGGGGATGATGGGCCGCATCACCGGGACCAACAATAACAACGCGGGCACTCCGGGATCTTCCAGACGCCGGCGACATCGGCGCGGTGCTGAACCGGGTCAGCTACATCGACACCAGGATCTTCGCCACGGACTACTGGGCTCCCACGAAGGTCGACTACACCTCCCTCAGCGCGAAATTCACCCACAACCCGACCACCCGTTCCTGGTACGATGTGAACGTGAGCGTGTTCCGGTCGAAGTACAAGACGAACCCGGGCCGTTTCCGCGACACCGAAAAGAAATACCTGTTCGGCGAATCCTACTACGTGGACGAGTCCCCGTTCGGCTTCGCCTACCTGCCGGATCCGGCGAGCGGCCTGGCCGACATCCGCTTCGGGGTCGGCTTCAGCAACTCCCGCGACACGAGCACCACGACCACCCTCAATATCAGGTTCAACTACGAAAGCCAGCTCGACCGGTACAATCAGGTCAAGGTGGGCGCTGAAATGTGGTATACGGACCTGGACGTCAAGTACGGATTGTATGACGCGTTCCTGAAAGACAATACGTTCAACACGGCGTACCGCCGCTTCCCGATCAAGGGAGCGATCTACCTGAGGGACAAACTCGAATTCGAGGGGATGGTGGCGGACCTCGGTCTGCGCGTCGACTACCTGAATCCGCAGGGCGAGTGGTACGTGTACGACGACGTACACTTCGGCGTTCTCGGGCAAGAACGCGGACAACATCGACGAGATCCTGCCGACCGAAAAGATCAAGACGCAGGTGCTGCTGAGCCCCCGCCTCGGGGTGTCGTTCCCGATCTCCGAGACCGCGAAGCTCTTCTTCAACTACGGTCACTTCTTCCAGCAGCCCGCTCCGACAACTTCTTCCTGCTGCGGCAGTCGGGTTTCGACAAGTCCATCGTCCGAATCGGCGACCCGAGCCAGCCCCTTCCCCGGACCATCGCGTACGAGCTGGGGTACGAACAGAGCCTCGCGGACGAATATCTGCTTGCGGGCGACGGCCTACTACAAGGACATCTCGGACGAAGCCCGGCTGGTTTCGTACGAGAACCGCAACGGCTCCGTGGCGTATGACCAGTACGCAAGCGTGGCCTACCGGGACATCCGCGGCATCGAGTTCTCCGCCTACAAGAACCGCGGGAACTGGATCCAGGGATTCGTGAACTACACGTACAATGTCGCTACCAGCGGGTACTTCGACAAGACCGCCTACTACCAGAACCAGCAGCAGCAGGCGATCACCGACCGCGAGAACGTCTACCAGGAGCGGCCGATCCCGCAGCCGTACGCCCGTCTGAACCTGGACCTCTTCACCCCCGCCGAGTACGGTCCGGCGACTGGGGGGGCTCTACCTGCTGGGTGACTGGCGGGTCAACTTCATCGGTGCCTGGAGCAGCGGCTACTATCTGACCTGGGCCGGCGGGAGCAGCATCCCCGGTCTCGTGAACAACGTCCAGTGGTCCGACTTCTGGAACGTGGACATGCGCATCACCAAGAACTTCCAGTTCGGCCGCCTCAACCTCCAGCTGTTCGCCGACGTCTCGAACCTGACGAACTACAAGTACATGACCCAGTACGGATTCGTCACGGGGACGGACTATAACGACTACATGCAGTCCCTGCACCTCGAAGCCTTCCCGCCGGATCTCGACCAGCAGGTCGGTTACGTGAACATCGCCGGGGACGACCATCCGGGAATGTACCGGAAGGAGGGGGTCACATTCCAGCCGATCATCCCGTACCGCGAGTACAGTCAGATCGAAGGGCTGGCCACTCCCGAAGCCAGGCCGTACTACTATGCGGTCGATCGGAACCAGTACTACCAGTTCGTGAACGGGCAGTGGCAGACGGTGGATCCGGGCAAGCTGCAGCAGGTCCTGGACGACAAGGCCTACATCGACATGCCGAACATGGAATCCTTCTGGTTCCTGAACCCGAGGAGAGTGTACTGGGGCGTGCGCCTCACCTTTGACATCTGAGCGGCCAGGCCGTACGGCGCTTCACATTTGACTACGAACTGACGAGGAAACAATGAAGCACGTTTTTCAAAACATCGCAGCGGCCGCGACCCTCGGAGCTCTTCTGGTGCTGGGGGGAACGGCGACGGCGTGGGGTCAGCAGGAAACGAAATGGCTCTCCGCCGGCTCGCTCCATAACTGGCTCTCCAACTTCGGTTGCGAGATCGAAGTGGGCCGCTCCTCCGGCGCGGATCAGCAGGACGGCCTGCAGTGGCCGGCCTGGTACTCCTACCAGGACTGCCAGGCGGCGAAGGGGCTCTGGATCGGGGCCAAGGACTGGACGGATGCCACGGGAAAGAAGTGGGACTACAAAGTCGTCCACGTAGGCCCGCGCGTCCGCGGTACCGGCGAGTTCATCCCGATGACCTTCGAGATGGTCAGCAAATACACTCCGCCGTACGTCGAAGCGGACTTCGCCATGACCGAGGGGAAGACGGTCGAGAACGACCGCGTGGACCCGACACAGAAGGCCGACCGGATGGTCCTGACCACCGTGAACACGGCGATCGGCGTGACCATGCAGCGGAAGGTCATGCAATTCAGCAACCAGTTCCACGACAACTACCATATCTACGAATTCACCTTCACCAACACCGGGAACATCGACGCGGATGCCGACATCGAGCTCCCGAGCCAGACGATCACCGGTCTCTATTTCTACTGGCAGTACCGGCGCTCGCCGGTCGCCGACGTCCGCTACGTGATCGGGAACGCCACGAGCTGGGGCAAGAACGCGATGAATGACGCCCGGGGCGACGGGTTCAGGTATCCGGCAACACCGCCTCCTCCCTTTTCCGGCGTCATCGGCGGGGAGGACGTCGATGACAGTGTGAACGTCCCCGGTGTCTATTCTGCGCAGCATATGCGCGCCCAGTTCACCTGGCACGGCAAGTTCCCGCCGTTCACCGGCTACGACAACATCGGGGCGCCCATCTGGGTCCCGTACTACGACAAGACCGACACCACGGGCCGCCTCGGCGCCCCGCACTTCGTCGGGAACGTGACGTTACACGCCGACAAGTCGGCCACCGACAAGACCGACGACCCGGCGCAGCCGAGCACGACCTCGTTCGTCGGGTCCGACGAGGCGAACACCTCCGGCAACGACCAGTACAACTCGTCGCGCATGGACAACGAGTACACCCAGTGGATCGCCGCGGGACATAAGGCGCCCCCGACCCAGTCCAGCCCGGGCGGCTATATCTACCCGCGGCATGCGTGGATGACTGAGCCCCAGGGGAAATTCAACGAACCGACAGGCGATCCGGCGCTCAACACCCCGGGCGGGTTCTCCACTGCCGACGGCTACGGTCCGTACACCCTCGGACCGGGTCAGAGTATCACGATCGTGATCGCCGAGGCCGCAGCGGGACTGAGCAGGGAGGCCTGCATCACGTACGGACGCCAGTTCAAGGCCGGCCAGCTTACGGCCAAGCAGAAGAACGACCTGGTGTTCACCGGAAAGGACTCGTTGTTCCAGACATTCCGCCGGGCCATCGCCAACTACAAGACCAATTACGGAGTTCCTGCGGCGCCGGTCCCCCCGAGCACCTTCTCCGTCGCCAGCGGGGACCCCATCACGATGACCTGGGAAGTGGAAAACCCGAGCGACCCGAACCTCAAGGGGTTCAGGATCTACCGCGCGGTGGGGCGGTTCGACGGCGACTACGTGCCGGTCTACACCGCCGGCCCGGCCGAGCGCAGCTACAAGGACGCCCTGGCGGAGCGGGGGCTCGCCTACTACTATTATATCGTGACCATCGGCGACCCGGCCCTCAATACCGGGGCGGCGCTGACGCCGAAAGACACACTGTTCAGCAACCGGATCTACACGCAGACATACAACCCGGTCTACTTCAAGGCCAAGAGACCTCCGGGACTGTCGATGGACTCCATCCGGATCGTCCCGAATCCGTTCGTGCTCTCGGCCCGCGACGTACAACTTCACGGACGAGCCGGACAAGATCGCGTTCTTCAACATCCCCGGCAGGTGCAAGATCAAGATCTACACCGAACTCGGGGAGAAGGTGACGGAGATCGAGCATACCAACGGGAGCGGCGACGAATACTGGAACTCGATCACGTCGTCGCGGCAGGTGGTGGTGAGCGGGATCTACATCGTGGTCTTCGAGGACATGGACACCGGCAACCGGGCGATCCAGAAACTCTCGATCATTCGATAACCAGCGAACACTAAGGATTGGGAATCCTATGCGACGATTGATAGTTCTCGTGCCGATCCTGCTCGTCTCCGTCTGCCTGCTGACCGGAACCAGCCCTGCCCAGCAAAAGCTGGCACAAACGGGCATGAAATTCCTCGGCATCAGCACGGACGCGCGGGCGGCGGCCCTTGGCGACGCCTTTACGGCCGTGGACGGCGGTGCGGCATCGTTGATGTACAACCCGGCGGGGATCGCGCGGCAGGCCATGCTGGCGGAGGTCTCCTTCGGACAGGTGGAATGGATCGCGGACATCAAGCACAGCTACGCGACGCTCGCCGTCAGTCCATCCAACGGCGAGTACGGCGTGATCGGCCTGGTGTTCCAGATGGCGGACTACGGCGACATCCACCAGACCATCCGCGTCGGGCAACGCTGCCGGGTATCGCGGATCTGGGGACCTTCACTCCGAAAGGGACCTCGATCGGGCTGACCTACGCCCGCGCGCTGAGCGAGAAGTTCGCGATCGGCGGCGGGGCCAAGTGGGTGCGCCAGGACCTGGGCGCCGGCGTGAACGCCTACGACGAGGGGACCAACAGCGCTACGGAGTTCGAGAACAAGACCTCCGTGGTGGCCTTCGATTTCGGGGTCCTGTACAAGACCGGATTCAAGAGCCTCCAGTTCGGGATGGCGGTCCGCAACTTCGCGAAGGAAGTGAAGTACATCGACGAACCGTTCCAGCTTCCGCTCATCTTCAAGATCGGCCTCTCGATGAACCTGCTCGATTTTGCGGAACTCGACCCGAAGGAGCACCAGTTCCTGCTGGCGATCGACGCGGAGCATCCGCGGGACTATCCCGAGCGGGTGAGGATGGGCGGCGAATACCGGTTCCTGGACCTGCTCTCCGTCCGCGCCGGCTTCGTGTCGCTCGCCGACGAGCAGAAGTTCTCGTACGGCGTCGGCATCCGGAAGAACATCGAGAGCGTCGGCCTCGGCTTCGACTACGCGTACACGCCCTCCGGGATCTTCGGGAACGTGCACCGGTTCACGATCCAGCTCTTCTGGATCTAACGGATCCTCTCCAACAGAACACGTACTGGACCTCAACATGAAGACACGACAACTGCTCGGCCTGCTCGCGGTGGCGCTTCTGGCGGGACTCCTGATCGGGTGTACCGAGGAGCCACCTCCGAGCCTGTATGACACGAACTATGTCAGCGGCCCCGCAACCCAAGGTCACCGGGATCGCCCCCGCGACCGACGCCCTGGCCGGGGTGACGATGCTGACGATCACCGGCGAGAATTTCAAGCCCAGTACGGCGCAAAACATGGTCTTCTTCGACGCCGCCGTCGCGACCCTGACCTCCGCCACCGCGACGCAGCTGATGCTGAAGGCCCCGGTCGTGATCGGCGACTCGATCAAGGTCAAGGTCGCCGTCCAGGGGGCCGATCTCTTCAGTACGCCCTATCTCTACAAGCTGGAGGCGCCGACCGAGAACAAGTTCGGCAACTTCGGCGCGAATGACGAGGTCGCTTCCATGGACTGCGACACCGCCGGCAACGTGTTCGTCTCCATGCTCTCCAGCGGCCTCGGCACGGGGGTCTGGAAGTTCACCCCCGACGGGACGAAGGGAACGACCGCCTATTCCAATCCCTTCAGCGGCGCGGTAGGGAGCTGGAAGGGGATGAAGTTCGGACCGGGCGGCGCGATATTCTGCGTGGCGGCCCGCGCGATCATCTTCCGTATCCCGCCGGGCGGCGGCAATGCGGCGGTCTGGGTGTCGGGGAGCGGGCTGTCGAACCTGAACGATCTGGATTTCGATGCCGCGGGGAACATCTGGACAAGCGGGACGGCCGCCGCATCGATCTTCCGGATCAAGCAGGACAAGAGCGTGCAGGCCTTTCCCTTCGTCGGGATCGGTCCGCTCGGTCCGCGTCTACAACGGCTACCTCTACGTCGGCGGCAAGCGGGATTCGCTCGAAAAGGTCTGGCGGTTCCCGATCACCGGCGACAACCTCGGGTGCCGAAGAGGAGTATTTCAACGTGTCGGGGGTCTACGGCGCCAATTCGTTCGGGGTGTACGGATTGGCGTTCGATACGAACGGGAACATGTACATCGGGACCGACGCGGCCGACGGGATCCTGCTGGTGAACTCCGCAAAACAGGGTTCGCCCTACTATCCGGGGATCCTGAGCGCGGCGACCGTCTACATGACCTGGGGGAAGGGCGCCAATCTGTTCCAGGGGAAGGGTGGAACGACCAAAACGATCGTGAAGATCAACACGCAGAAGGCAAGTGCTCCATATTACGGCAGGACCCTGCCGTAGTCGATACGCCGGGGTGGGGTGCAGATCACCCCGCCGATCGGAGCATGGCCCGGGACACTATTGGGTCCGGACCTCCGGCGGCAGCAGGGAAGACAGTATTGCTCCAAAACCACACCACAACAGGAGGTAAGCATGAAGCGTCTCTTTACTGCAGTGCTCATACTGACGGTCTGCTTCGCCGTGGCCGGGTTCGGCCAGGCAAAGAAGTGGCAGTTCGTCAAGGTGTTCCCGGACACGGCCATCTCCTTTGGGACGGGTCTGCACGGGATCGCCGTGGATCCGGATGGCAAGATCTGGGTCGGTCCGGCCGGCACACAGGTAGGAAAGGACTCCCTGCCGAACGGAAAATTGACCGCCCCGATCTACGTGTTCAATGCCAATGGGACCCAAGCGTCGTTCTCCCGGATCAAGATCATCACCACCCCGGGCGCGGCTGACACTCTGACGTCGCTCTGCCGCGGTATGCGGACCATGCCGAACGGGAATGTCGCCTATTGCGGTATCGGCGGCTTCGTGTTCGAGATCAATTACAAGACCGGCGCGGGCGTCCGCAAGGTGAATCCGGTCGCTCCGGCGGTGGCCTCCGGTATCGCTCCGGCCTTTACGAGCGCGGGTGAGATGTTCACGGGCCATGTGCTCCCGGGCAACCCGATCAAGATCTGGGACAACACGTTCGCCGGTCTGGGCACGGCGGTTGCCGCCAGCGTCGGTTACTCCCGGACGATGGAAGTCTCCAAGGACGGAAACGACATCTACTGGTGCGGCTACAGCAACAAGGCGGTCTATATCTATCACAGCGACATCGGCACGCTGGGCACCTACACGCTGAAAGACAGCACCTTCGGCAAGGGGATGCAGGTGGAGTCGATCGGATGGGGCAAGGGGACCCAGGCGGGTCTCCTCTACATGGCCTCCGGCACGAATGACACCACGAACTACGGCAACCCGCCGGTGGATCCGCCGTGGAAGCAGCTGACCTGGTACGCGTTCAACACGACCACGAAGCAGCAGGTGGACAGCCTCACCTGGAACACCGCCGCCTATCCGTATCCGCTGACGGCAGGATCCAACATGCCGCGCCCCCGCGGACATGACTTCAGCGTGTCGGGCGACACGATCTACATCGTCGGCTACAACCACGCGAAGGCCGCCATGCAGATGTTCCGGCGCGTCGTCACGAGCGTGGAACCGGTGAGCGAAGCGGTCCCGAACAACTACACCCTGTCGCAGAACTTCCCGAACCCGTTCAACCCCTCCACGCAGATCGAGTTCTCGGTCCCGAAGGAAGGGTTCACGACGGTGAAGGTCTACGACGTGCTCGGCAAGGAAGTGGCGACGCTGGTCAACGAGCAGTTGAACCCGGGCACCTACCGGACGACGCTCGACGGCACGAAGCTCTCTTCCGGCACGTACGTCTACATGCTGACCTCGGGCTCGACCCGCATCACGAAGAAAATGATGCTGGTGAAGTGATCCGCCATTGGCGGATCTCCCTGTGTCCCGCTTCGGCGGGACCAAGGGGTCTGATGTCTGCGGCGTCATCATGACAAAGGGCATCCGGCCGCGTCGGTCGGATGCCCTTTTTTCAACTGCTGGTCCACTTCCTGACTTCTGAAGGATGGTATCAAACGCTATCACCTATCAAACGCTCCGTGCCTCCGTGACCCGCGGCTGAGGATGTCTCTGCGTCTCTGCGTTTCCGCGGCCATCCTTGTCCCTTGTATTGTACTGTCGCAGGTTCCTCCCAAGCGCGAGTTCCGCGCGGCGTGGGTCGCCACGGTCGAGAACCTCGACTGGCCCATCCACCCGCGGCACGAACCCCGATCCGCAAAAAGCCGAGCTGGTGTACATTGCTCGACCAGCTGAAAGCGACCGGGATCTCCTGCGTCGTCTTCCAGGTGCGCCCGGCCTGCGACGCCCTGTATGCGTCCCCCTACGAGCCCTGGTCCTACTGGCTGACCGGGACGCAGGGGGCCGGTCCCGCCGTGGAGTTCGATCCGCTCGCCTTCGCGATCGCCGAAGCGCACAAACGGGGGATGGAACTGCATGCCTGGTTCAACCCGTACCGGGCGGAAAAGACGATCGGACAGTTCACCCTCGCCGCCAACCACGTGGTGAAGCAGCACCCCGACTGGATCCTGACGTTCCCGTCCAGCAAACTGAAGATCCTGGATCCGGGCCTCCCCCAGGTGCGCGAGTTCAACGCCAAGATCGTGGCGGACATCGTCCGCCGCTATGACGTCGACGGGGTCCATGCCGACGACTACTTCTACCCGTACGATCCGACCATCACCACGGAAGACGCGGCGACGTTCCAGAACTACAGCCGCGGGTTCACGAACATCGGCGACTGGCGGCGCGACAACGTGAATCTCCAGATGAAGATGCTGATGGACAGCGTCAACGCCATCAAGCCCTACGTCAAGTTCGGCATGAGCCCCTTCGGGATCTGGAAGAACGGCGTCCCTCCGGGGATCATCGGTCTGGATGCGTACAGCACCCTCTTCGCAGATGCGATTGCCTGGCTGCATGATCGGCTCGATCGACTACCTCACGCCGCAGCTCTACTGGCCGATCGGCGGCAGCCAGGACTATTCGAAGCTGATGCCCTGGTGGGCCGATTCGACCGCGGCGTACGGCCGTCACCTGTATCCCGGACATGGCCCCTACCGGATCAACAGCTGGACCGCTGCGCGAAGTACCGAACCAGCTGAAACTCAACCGCGGCAATCCCAAGGTGGGCGGCGAGGTCTACTTCCGCGCCCGGAACGGGATCACGGACAACCTGAAGGGGTTCCAGGATTCCCTGAAACAGAACTACTACAGGTACCCCGCCCTCCATCCGGTGATGGCCTGGAAAGACGTCGTGAAACCGTATCCGGTGCGCGGGATCCGGTACGCCGCACTGCCTGAAAACGGCGGACTGGCCGTCCAGTGGGACCTCCCCCTGCAGGCCCCTGACGGCGATTATGCCAGCCGCTACGCGGTCTACCGTTTCGACCACTATCCCTCCGCGCGCGGAATTCGAAGATCCCCGGAACATGCTTTCGGTCGAGGGGAACATGTACGTCGTTCCACCGCCGGCCTCGAACCCCCTGCTGCCGTCCTACTTCGTCGTCCGCTCCCTGGACCGGAACTACAACGAAGGGGACACCAGCAACGTGTTGATCATCGGGACTCCCACGATCCCGGCCCTGGTCAGCCCGGCGGACCTGGCAACGAACGTCTCCGACAGCCCGCGGCTCGTCTGGAATGCGGTCAGCGGAGGGGCGTACTACCAGGTCCAGGTCGCGACCGACCCCGCGTTCGCCTCGGGCATCGCTCTGGACGCTGCGAATCTGACCGACACCTCGGCGACGGCATCGGGACTTACGGGGCTGACCACCTACTACTGGCGCGTGCGCGCAAGCACCGCCGGAGGCACGGGACTCTGGTCCGGCGCCCGTTCGTTCTCGACAGGCACTCCCGCCACGGCCACACTCGTCTTCCCGGCGAACGGCACGGTCAACGTTCCACTGAGCACCCCTCTCCGGTGGAACACGACCGCGGCGGCGACGGCGTACCAGGTCCAGGTATCGACCAATCGGGGTTCATGCGCGCTCGTGGTGGATTCGGCGAACGTCGCCGACACATCGATGACCATCAGCGGACTCCAGGGGCTCCGTAACCACTACTGGCGCGTGCGCGGCAAGAACACCTACGGCGTCGGGGCCTGGTCGAGCTTCTTCGGGTTCCGCACCGTGCAGGTCGTCGCTGTCGACGATGCTTTCGGAGGCCCCCCGGGAATTCAGGTTGGAACAGAACTTCCCGAACCCCTTCAACCCGACCACCAGCATCGGGTTCACGGTCCGGCAACCCGGTCACGTGAGCATCAAGATCTTCGACCTCCTGGGACGGGAACAGACCTCCCTGGTGGACCAGGTACTCCCGGCCGGGGCGTTCACGGTCACGTGGGACGCGACCGCCGCGGCGAGCGGGATCTACTTCTACCGTATCGTCGCCGGAGAGTTCGTGCAGACGAAACGTATGGTGCTCATGCGATGAGCAACAGAGGATCAACATTGACCTTCGTGCTTGCCCTTCTGTTCTGGGGATGTACGGGGGGACAGGAACGGACCATGGTCACAGACCTTCTCCGAGAAGCCAGACAGCAACTCGCCCCCGACCGCCGGACGCAGGTCTTCGATGTGTCCGGAGAGCTGCGGGGAACACGCTCATTGTCCGCGGCGAGATCCACAGCGCCGAGCTGAAAGAACGCCTGATACGGTTCCTGACCGAGAAGCGGCACTACACGGTGGTCGACAGCCTCGTGGTGCTTCCGGCGGCCGATCTCGGCGGACGGATCTACGGGCTTGCCACCCAGAGCGTGATCAACCTGCGTGGCAAACCCGACCACGCCGCGGAGCTGGTGAGCCAGGCCCTGCTCGGTACCCCGCTGAAGATCCTGAAGAAGGACCGGGCCTGGCACTACGTCCAGACCCCCGACGATTACCTCGGGTGGGTGGACGACGGCCTGCAGGTCCTTGACGCCGAAGGGTTCCAGCGCTGGGTCGGACTCCCCAAGGTGATCGTCACCACCGAATTCGGCTTCTCGCGTCAGGGGCCCGGCGGCCAGCCTGTGAGCGACGTGGTGGCCGGTGACATCCTGGCGCTCCGCTCCGGGACGGGGAGCGCCTACGAGGTGGAGTATCCCGACGGAAGGGTGGCGTACCTCCCCGTGGAGGCGGCAGAGCCCTACGACCGGTGGCTCGCCGCGGCGAACGACACGCCTGAGCGGATCGTCGCCACCGCCAGAAGGTTCATGGGGATCCCGTACTTCTGGGGCGGCACATCGTGCAAGGCCCTGGACTGTTCCGGCTTCACCAAAACGGTCTACTTCCTGAACGGCGTGCTGCTGCCTCGCGACGCCAGCCAGCAGGCGCTTGTGGGCCTGCCGGTCACCGTCGAGAAGAACTTCGCCGGACTCCAGACGGGTGACCTGCTCTTCTTCGGTACGCGGGCGACCGCCGACCGGAAGGAGCGGGTGACGCACGTCGGGATCGCCCTCGGGGGCGGGAAATTCATCCACGAAGGCGGGGACGTGCGGATCAACAGCCTGGACGAGAACGATCCGGAGTACAGTGCGAGCCGGGCGGAAACCTTTCTGAGCGCACGGCGGATCATCGGCGCAGGCGAGGATCTCGGGGTCCGTCGGCTCCATCAACTTCCTTACTACCAAGCCCATGAGCACCAATAGACGAGACTTCCTGAAGACCACGGCGATGGCAGGAGCAGCCGTCGCGTTCGGCCCCTTGCCGGGCCTTCCCGAACACTTTGACGGTGAACACGATGAAACTCCGCTTCTCTCCCTACACGCTCGAACTCAAGCACACCTTCACCATCGCCACCAGCTCCCGCACCACCACTCCCGCCATGATGGTGGAGGTGGAGCAGGACGGGATCACGGGGTACGGCGAGGCCTCCATGCCGCCGTACCTGGGCGAAAGCCAGGAGAGCGCGGCGGCGTTCCTTTCGAAGGTCGACCTGTCGGTCTACAAGGACCCGATGATCCTCGGCGACCTGCTGGCCGGCATCGATGCCATCGCTCCCGGCAATCCGGCGGCCAAGGCGGCGGTGGACATCGCGCTCCACGACTGGGTGGGAAAGAAGTTCGGGCAGCCGTGGTTCCGGATCTGGGGTCTGGATCCGGCGAAGACCCCGCGTGACCTCCTTCACCATCGGGATCGACACCAGGGAGGTGGTCCGCCAGAAGGTCAGGGAGGCCGACATCTACAAGGTGCTCAAGGTCAAGCTGGGTCGCGACAACGACAAGGAGATGATCGAGACGATCCGCGAAGTGACCGACAAGCCGATCACGACCGATGCGAACCAGGGGTGGAAGGACAAGTCCGAAGCGCTCAAGATGATCGAATGGCTGGCCACGAAGGGGGTGCTGTTCGTCGAGCAGCCGATGCCCAAGACCATGCGCGACGAACACGCCTGGCTGAAGGAACGGAGCCCGCTCCCGATCATCGCCGACGAGGCCGTGCAGCGCCTCCCGGACGTCCGGCAAGGCATGGGGCGCCTATCACGGGGTGAACATCAAGCTGATGAAGTGCACGGGCATGCACGAGGCCTACCGTATGATGATCCTGGCCCGGGCGCTGGAGATGAAGGTGATGCTCGGCTGCATGACCGAGACCTCCTGCGCGATCTCCGCGGCGGCGCAGCTTTCGCCACTGGTGGACTGGGCGGACCTGGACGGCGCGGTGCTGATCAAGAACGACCTCTTCGACGGCGCGAGCATCGTGGATGGCAAGGTGACCCTGACCCAGAAACCGGGCATCGGCGTGACCAAGAGAGCGTAGAACCTCTCGCAAAGCCGCAAAGAGCCGCAAAGCCGCAAGAGAAGAATGGAGGATGCGACAACGAGCACCTCAGAGTACCTGTGTCCCTTAGCGTGAGACCATCATGAGCGCATCAAGCACACCTTCTCAGCGACTGCTTTCCCTCGACGCCTTCCGTGGAGCCACGATCGCCGGCATGATCCTCGTCAACAACCCCGGGTCGTGGAGCGACATCTACCCCCAGCTCCGCCATGCGGCCTGGGACGGCTGGACCTTCACCGACTTCATCTTCCCGTTCTTCCTCTGGATCGTCGGCGTGGCGATGACCTTCTCCTTCGCCAAGAGGATCCAGGAGGGGGACAAGAAGCGCCAGCTCATGCTGCACGTCCTGTACCGGGCGGCGGTGATCTTCGGGCTCGGACTCTTCCTGACCGGCTTCCCGTTCGGACTGATCCTGGGGCACCACTTCTCCTGGGCGACCATCCGGATCCCGGGGGTCCTCCAGCGGATCGCCGTCTGCTATCTCTTCGCCAGCGCGATCGTCCTCTACACGAAGCCGGCCGTCCAGGGATGGCTGATCCCCCTGTTGCTGGCCGGCTACTGGGTGCTCGTGAAGACCGTCGCGGTCCCGGGCTACGGCGCCGGCGTGATGCAGCCCCTGGGGAGCCTCTGCTGGTACCTGGATTCGACGCTGCTGGCCGGTCATACCTGGGGCGGCGCTCCTGCGCCGGGGTTCGATCCCGAGGGGATCGTGAGCACGATCCCGGCGATCGCCACCACGCTTTTCGGGGTCGTGACCGGGCGTCTGATCCGCTCCGACCGCTCCAAAGAGGAGAAGACGATCCGCATGTTCGTGTACGGCAACTTCCTGCTGCTGCTCGGGGCGATCCTCGATATGTGGATGCCGATCAACAAGAACATGTGGACCAGCTCCTACAGCGTCTTTATGGCGGGCTGGGCGCTGGTCTGCCTGGCGATGTTCTACTGGCTCATCGACGTCAAGGGCTACACCAAGTGGGCCAAGCCCTTCGTCATCTACGGCATGAACGCCATCGCCGCGTTCGTCCTCTCGGGTCTCGTGGGCAAGCTCCTCTATCTGATCAAGTTCGCGGGAGCGGACGGCAAGGAGATCACCCTGAAGACCTGGATCTACCAGGGGTTCTTCGTGCCGTACTTCTCGCCGCTCAACGCCTCGCTGATGTTCGCGATCGTCTTCAATCTGCTCATGTTCTTCGTGGCGTGGGTGATGTGGAAGAAGCGCTGGTTCCTGAAGGTATGAGCGAAACGGGGCACGCTCGTCACGAATGAACAATCGGACGAGATATGCATGACCCACACTTCGTTGCGACGGACCGCGCTTTCCGCGCGATCGGTGTTCCATTCCATCGTGGGGATCCTTATGGCGCTTTCTCCGGCCTACGGTCAGCACAGTCCGATCCAGAGCGAACTCGCCCGGCTCGAACAACAGTACGGCGGGCACCTCGGCGTGATGGCGAAGAACCTTGTCACGGGCGAAACCGTCTCGTACAACGCCACCGAACGGTTCCCCACCGCCAGCGTGATCAAACTCCCCGTCATGGCGGCGTTCTTTCACGAGGTGGACCGGAAGGCCGTCGATCCGAACATGCGCATCACGCTGCTCGCGGACGACAAGAAGCAGGACTCCGGCGTTCTGCAGTTCCTCTCCAACGGTTCCACCTTCACCATCCTGGACGCGGTGAAGCTGATGATCGTGCTGAGCGACAATACCGGCACGAACCTGGTCCTGGACAGGCTGGGCGCGACGCACGCGGAACGGCTGAAGGTGGTCAACGACTTCCTCGCCTCGAAGGGGCTGAAGAACACGCGCCTGCTCAACAGGCTCTACTCCTGGGACACCAAGCAGTCGACCCCCGAGGGGATCCGGTACGGCATCGGCGTGAGCACGCCGGAAGATATGGTGACGCTGCTGGAAGCGCTGCTACAGGAAGACCCTCGCGGAGCCGGCCTCCTGCGACGCGATGATGGCGATCCTCAAGGCGCAGTTCTACGGCGACATGATCCCGCAGCTTGCTGCCGCGCTGGACCTGCTCCTCGCTCGAGGTGGCCCACAAGACGGGTTCCGTCCAGGAGAGCAAGGTCGACGTCGGACTGGTCCTTTCCGACCGCGCCACCATCGCCATGGCGATCTTCATCGACAAGCATCCGGATCACGACGAGGCAGGCGCGAACCTCGGGACCGCGCTCGGCGCCCATGTCGCCCGCGCCCTCTGGAACCATTTCACCGGTGATACGGGCTACGACGACCGGAAGGTCGTCGCGGGCCACGTGGACTGGAACCGGGTCCCCGGAGGGAAGTGGGGGATCTACCGCTCGGCGGCCGCGCCGTTCCCGCATCCCGACCGGAACGAGGGGCTGCGCAAGAAGGATGGGACCTTCTACCCCAGGTATCCCCACTACGCCGACAGCAGCGTGGTGGTGTTCGTCCCCGACGGGCTCACGGCCACCCCCGAAGGGGTGAACGTGATCGTCCACTATCACGGGCACATGAACGACAACATGGGGGTGCTGGAACGGTACGACATGGTCCAGAGCCTGGTGCGCCAGAAGACCAATGCGATCCTGGTCCTCCCGCAGGGACCCTACCGCGCGCGGGATTCCTTCGGCGGCAAGGTGGAGGACCGGGACGGGTTCGCGCGCCTTGTCCGGGACGTGCTGGCGACGATGCTCCGCGAAGAGGCCGTTGCCGAGCGACAAGATCGGAAACATCGTCATCTCGGCCCACTCCGGCGGCTACCATCCCGCTGCCTTTTCGCTGGAGTTCGGCGGGCTGAGCGACCGCGTCACGGACGTCTTCCTGTTCGACGCCTTCTACGGGAACCAGGAGTATTTCCAGAACTGGCTGCAACATGGCCAGGGGACATTGTCCGGAGCCTACACCGACCATCTGCGGCAGGAGCACGTCGACTTCGAACGATCCATGAAACCCCGTGTGGGCGACCGGCTCCGGTTCACCTCCACCACCGTGGACCACGACAGCGTGGTGCAGACCTTTTTCGCGGATTGGCTCTCGAAGCTCGGTCCGCTGTGGAAAAAGAAGTGATCACACACACAACGACCATAGAACCATCGATATGACCACACCTCGTGCATACGACGCCACCTCGACCGTTGAAGCGGTGGAACTGCAGCGCAGCGGCAGGAAGGAACAGTATCCCCCGATCGAACGCATCAAGGTGATCGAGGTGGAGAACTTCCCCCTGCTCGGGAAATTGACCGCGCTCCGGTTCATCGAGTGGGTCCTGAAAAACCCCGGCGGAGTGGTCTCCCTGCCCACCGGCAAGACGCCCGAGCATTTCATCAAGTGGGTGCAGCGGATCATGGAGCGGTGGAGGACCAAGGAGATCCAGACGCTGCTGGATTCCCACGGCATCGACTGCGCCCGGAAGCCGGAGATGCGCGACCTGTCGTTCGTGCAGATCGACGAATTCTACCCGATGGACGCGTCGCAGCAGAACAGCTTCCACTGGTACGTGAACGAGTACTACATCGATGGGTTCGGGCTGTCGCCGGAGAACGCCGTGCTGATCGACGCGACATCGCTGGGGCTCCCCGACGGGAAGACGATGGAGGAGGTCTTCCCCAACAGCGTCGTGGATCTGTCGCTGCGGGTGCGGCAGACCCGGACCGACCTGGAACGCGTTCAGAAAGACGTGATCAACCGTGTGGACGAGTTCTGCATGCGGTACGAGACCACGCATCCGGGAGAAAGGAGGGATCGGATTCTTCCTTGGCGGGATCGGTCCCGACGGCCACATCGCGTTCAACGTGCGGGGATCCAGCATCTACTCCGTCACACGGCTGACCGGGACGAACTACGAGACGCAGGCGGCCGCGGCGACGGACCTCGGCGGGATCGAGGTCTCCCGCAGCAGGCTCGTGATCACGATCGGTCTTGCCACCATCAGCTACAACCCGACCGCCACGGCCATCATCATCGCGGCAGGCGACGCGAAGGCGCCGATCGTGGCGGCGGCGATCGAGAACGAGATGGCCCCGGCCTATCCGGCGTCGGTCCTGCAGGATCTCCCCAACGCCCGCATGTATCTCACGAAAGGTGCGGCGAGCACGCTGGTGGAGCGGCGGTTCGAGGATTTTTCCGGCTCGCAGCAGGTGTCGGACTCGTGCATCGACCGGCTGGTGACCGACCTGGCACTCCAGTGCGGGAAGTCGTTCGAAGAGCTGACCGCGGAGGATTTCCGGAACGACCGGTTCACCTCGCTGCTGCTGCAGAAGACCGGACAGAATCCCCGCGACCTCGCGGCCGCGACGCGCCAGCGGATCGTGGACAAGGTCGACCGCGGGCTGGGGCACGTGTCGAACACGATCTTTCTTCACACGGAACCCCACCACGACGATATCATGCTGGGCTACCTGGCCCATATCTACCATCTGGTGCGGGACCCTTCGAACCACCACTATTTCTGTAATCTGACGTCGGGGTTCACCGCCGTTTCGAACCCCTACTGTCTCACGGTCATTCAGAAGCTCGAGCAGTACATCGATACGCCGGAGTTCGTCGCCCTGTTCAAGAAGGGGTACTTCGATCCGAAATCCGCCTCCAAGCGGATGGAGGACGTCTACCTCTACCTGGACGGATTCGCCGCGAAGAGCGGGGAGAAGGAATCGGAGGCCGAAGCGCGGCGGATGCTGCGGAACCTGATCGATGTGTACCACACGCGCGACATGAAGGTGCTGCGTCTGCGGCTCAAGGAGCTCCACGAGTACTTCATCACGCAGTACCCGGGAGCGAAGGACCCGCCGGATATCCAGACCCTCAAGGGGACGATCCGGGAGTGGGAGGTGGAACTCCTCTGGGCCTACTTCGGCATCGAAACGTCGAAGATCCACGCCCTTCGTCTGGGCTTCTACAAAGGGGACGTTTTCTCGGAGGAGCCGGAGGTGGACCGGGACGTGCTGCCGATCTTCGAGCTGATCAAGAAGGTCCAGCCGAACGTGGTCTCGGTGGCGTTCGATCCCGAGGGGAGCGGCCCCGATACGCACTACAAGGCGCTGCAGGCCGTCGCGGAAGCCCTGCGCATGTACGAGAAAGAGAGCGGGGATTCGAACATCAAGGTCTGGGGATACCGGAACGTCTGGTACCGGTACAAACCTTCCGAAGTGAACCAGCTCGTGCCGGTCTCGCTGGCGTCGCTGTCGCTCCTGCACACGGCCTTCATGAACTGTTTCGGCTCCCAGGCCGCCGCGTCATTCCCCAGCTACGACTACGATGGCCCGTTCTCGGAGCTGGCGCAGAACATCCAGGTGGAGCAGTACCAGATGATCAAGACCTGCCTGGGCGGAGATTTCTTCCTGAAGAACAGCCACCCGCGGCTCAGGGCCGCACGCGGCATGATCTTCCTGAAGGAGATGGACCTGACGGAATTCTACCAGAAGGTCCGCGAACTGAAGAAGCTGACCGAAGCCCGGGAATAGGCGTACCGCCATCTTCCGGGATCACCGAAACGACGTCTGAACTCACACGGGGGGCTGTTGAAACACCTGCTGCTGTTGCTCTGCTGCGCATCGACGATGATCGCGCAGGTCCGCATTGTCCGTACGGATGTGCTGCCGCTGGACACGGCTCACGAGTGGCACGCGCCGGAGTTCTCGCCGGACGGCCGGAGCCTCTTCGTCACCACCTCGACGTACGACGGCATCTGGAAATACGACCTCGTCTCGAAGGCCATGGTGCAGTTGACCGATGAGGCGCGGTCGGGGTACGGGTTCGCTGTTTCGCCGGACGGCGCGCAGATCGCCTACCGGAGAACGATCCTCTCACCGGCCGGGAAGCGCCAGGAGCTGGTGGTGAGGTCCATCGCCTCGGGAGCCACCCGCGTGGCCGCCTCGGGGAAGGAGGTCTCCTTCCCGTCGTTCCGGGGTGGTTCCCTTGTGTACCTGATGGAAAACCGTCTCCAGATCGAGGAGGGTGGCATGGCCGGCGGCACTGCCGGCGGCACTGCCGCTGGCACGGCCACTGGCTCCGCCACGGGGGTGGCCGCCTCGAGCGTGGTCGTTGTGGGGATCGACAACACCAAGATAGCGCTCCTGCGCGACGGGCAGAAGGTCCTGCTCGATCCGCTCGGGAAGGGGAGCTACATCTGGCCGACCCTGTCGCCTGACGGGAAATCCCTCGCCGCCGTGGAGATGTCTCGCGGCGCGTTCGTCTGCGACCCGATGGGAAGGAACGCCGTGACCCTCGGCCGCGCCAATGCGCCGTCATGGATGCGGAGCGGAGGCTGGCTGGTCGTACATGGACGACCGGGACGACGGCCACCGGATGCTCTCGTCCGATCTGTACGCCGTTGACCGGGCCGGGAAGAGGCGTGTGCGGCTCACGGCGACGCCGGAACGGCTGGAGATGTTCCCCCGCTGCTCGCCGGTGGAGAACCGGATCGTCTGCAGCACGCCTGAGGGGACGTTGCTGATGTTCGTGTATGAGGAGGGTTCGCGATGAAACACCTCCTCGTGATGATCGCCCTCCTGGGCCTCACGGCGCCGCTGATGTTCGGACAGACCGGGTCGCTCACAGGCATGAAGATCTGCATCGATCCCGGGCACGGCGGGCACAACCCGGCCAACGACCGTTACCTGGTCCCGGACCCCGGCACCGAGTTCTGGGAGTCCGAGAGCAACTTCCAGAAGGCCCTGCTGCTGCGGACCCTGCTGCAGGCAAAGGGCGCGGTGGTCTACCTCACGCGGGAGACGAACGACTACCCGGACGACGCTCTGGAGCCGAGCCTCGCGGCTCGCGTGGCGTTCGCGAACGCAAACAGCGTGGACTGGTTCCATTCCATCCACAGCAATGCCACCGGCGTGAGTCCCAACCTCACGACGAATTACACGCTGATGCTGGTGCGCGAGAAACGACCCGGAGGACCTGCCTCGAGCACCGGAAACGGTCTGGGCGTGCCGGAAACGCAGGAGGCATGGGACATCTCCGGCATGTACATGTCGCCGCTGATCAAGACCTATCTCCGCACGCAGCGCCACCAGACCTACCTGGACTGGACGTTCTACGGCGGGACGAACGGCGGGTTCAGTCTGGGGGTGCTCCGCGGACTGCTGATGCCCGGGGAGCTGTCCGAGGGTTCGATGCACGACTATTACCCCGAAACCCGCCGGCTGATGAACCAGGCCTACCGGAAGATCGAGGCCTATGCGCTGCTCCATTCCTTCATGCGGTACAAGAACGTGCCGGCGGATCCGACCGGGATCGCCGCCGGGATCCTGACCGATTTCGCGACGTCGAAACCGGTCAACTTCGCACGCGTACGGGTCCTCCCGGAGAATCGTGTCTATGTGGGTGACGGATACAACAACGGCTTCTATGCGTTCGACAGCCTCGGACTCGGTCCGCATACGCTGCGGTTCGAGACGCCTGGCTACCGGACCGACTCCGTGCAGGTGTTCCTTAGCAGCGACAGCCCCGTCTTCGTCGACCGGACACTCGAGATGGCCGGCCCGCCTGCAGTTCTGCTTTCGACCCCGGTCCAGGGAGACACGGCGTACATGCCTAACGGGGGGATCGCCCTGACCTTTACGAAGTCCATGGATACCGCATCGGTGCGTCCGGCGTTCTCGATCGCCCCCACGGTCCCCGGAAGACTTCAGTGGTCCGCAACGAACGCCCTCTCGTTCATCCCCGATACGGTTCTGCCGATGGGGGTCTGGCTCTCCGTACGTGTCGAATCTTCGGCCCGCTCAGCGGCGGGGGAACAGCTTGACGGGAACGCCGACGGGACGGCGGGCGATCCATACGTCCTCAATTTCAAGACGCGCGTGGCGGACGTGTTCCCGCCGGCGCTGGTCCGGGCGATCCCGGGCTCCGGGGGGATCCTGCAGACCTCCAACACACCGATCGCCATGGTGTTCGATGAGCTGCTCGACGCGGCGACAGTGAATATCAGCAATATCGCCGTGCAGCTGGTCGGTGGTAGCGCGGTCCCGAGGATCGTGGAGTATGCGGAGACCCCGACTCAGGGGATGGTGACCCTGTTCCTTCCGCCGACCATCGTTCCCGGCGGGACCTACAGGATCCGGGTCAGTAACGTGGCGGACAAGAAAGGGAACGTGATCCCCTCGACGAAGCCGCTGCTCTGGGAGTTCACCGTGTCGCCGGACGCGTATACGTACACCGTGCTGGACTCCCTCTTTTCCGCCTCCGCGGTCTGGGGACCTCCGGATTCGGGCGCCGGATCAACGGGATATGTCTACGCCTCGTTCCTGCCCGATGCGAAGAAGGTCCCTGGGATCTCCGGCAACCCCGGCTCCGGCAAAGTAACGATCGAATGGGACACCGTGGCGACACCGGGCCTCGTGCGGATCCCGGTGACGGGAGGGCCGGCCAGGATCTCCACGTGGGGCAAGACCCGGCGGGTACTCCAGACATATCTGTACGGGGACGGCAGCAACGCCCAGTTCCGTTTCTGCGTCGCCGACAGCGTGGAGGCCTTCCCGGCAGGAACGCCGACGAATCTGGAGGTCAGCACGTGGCGGACCATCGATTGGGCGGGATGGCGGATGGTCAACTGGGACCTCGAGCGGGACAGCGTCGGGTCGTGGGTCGGGAACGGCAGACTGGAGGGACAGCTGAGGTTCGACAGTTACCAGTTCAGGCGGGTCCAGGGTCTGAGCCGGGCCATTTCGACCTTGTACCTGGATCAACTCGAACTTGCCGAGCGCGTCCTGGTCGGTGTCGAGCAACGAGACGAACCGGTGCCCGGGGAGTTCGCGCTGGAGCAGAACTATCCCAATCCCTTCAATCCGGCGACGGAGATCTCCTGCCAGTTGCCTGTAGCGGGCATGGTGAATCTCACGGTGTTCGATCTTCTTGGAAGGGAGGTCGCCAGACTGGTGGACGGCAGGCTCGAGCCGGGCCGGCACCTGGTCCGGTTCGATGCCGGGCGGCTTGCGAGCGGCGTATACGTGTATCGCCTGAAGGTGGATCCGGTGGACGGCGCCGGGTCTGCGTTCGTGGACTCCAGGCGGATGCTCCTCATCCGATGATCGCGCATGGGTAGACCCATCCTCGCCACGTTCCTGCTCCTCCTTTGCGGCTCCCTCGCGGCCAGCGCTCAGGACACTCTTCGTCCTCCGCTGCTTCGTGTCGTGCCAGAGCAGGACACCGTGCTGACTTCGTCGTCCGCCTACCGGTTGTCGGGGAGCACCCGCCCCGGATGGCAGGTGACGCTGAACGACAGCGCCCTCCGGGTCTATCCGAGTGGTGCGTTCGTCGCGCTGCTTCCGCTGGCAGTGGGAGAGAACCGGTTCGTGCTCCGCGGTTGGTCTGGACCGCTCCCGGCAGACTCACAGGTCTTCTTCATCGTCAGGCGGAAACCACCGGAAACCACGCCGGCCGACACGCTGGCGATCGAGGATCTCATGCTGGAGCCCTCCGCGGAACTCTGGGTCCGGGAGGGGGAGCATGTGATCGTGCGCTGCAAGGGGACGCCGGGATGTATGGCGACGTTCCTGCAGGGCCGGCAAATGATCGAGCTGCCGCCCGAACAAGCACAGGGGCTCCGCGGGGTGTACGAAGGGGTCTTCACCGTGAGCGGAGCCGACACGTTCCGGGGAACATCTGTGGTTGTGCGCCTGACGACCCCTGACGGACGATTCGTCGAACGTCCTACGGGAGGGGCCCTTTCCATCGTGGGGAAGGACGGCCCACTGGTCGGAGTGACCAGAGGGGAGAAACCCTTCATCAACTACGGTCTGGGCGGCGACAGGCTCGGTGGCGCGAAGATGGGGTTCCTGGTTCCCGGGGTCCGGCTGGCGATCGACGGTCGCCGGGGACCGCAGTATCGCGTGGCACTTTCCCCCGATCTGGAAGGGTGGATACCGGTGGAGCAGGTGGATCTCCTCCCGCCGGGGACCCATCCCCCCTTTTCGCTGACGGGTTCCTGGAACGTCCGCGGAACGTCAAAAGAGGATGTTGTGTCGATCGAGCTTTCGGAAAAACTTCCGTTCACCAGCTCGGTGGATCTGCATCCGACCAGGATCCACATCGATCTCCACGGTGCGGTGTCCAACACCAACTGGATCACCCAGACGCTCACCGCGAAGGAGATCGGGGCCGTTTCGTACAGCGTGCCGGCCCGGGGGGTCTTCCGCGTGACGCTGGAGCTCCGCCACCGGCAGCTCTGGGGCTACTCGATCGGATATGCCGGGAATGCTCTGGTCATCTCCGTACGGCGTCCGCCCGAGAAACGCGCCCTGCGCCGGCTCTTCATCGCGGTCGACGCGGGTCACGGGGGCGACAATGACGGAGCGATCGGGTCCACCGGCTCGAAAGAGAAGGAGGTGAATCTCGCCACCGCGCTTCACCTGAAGCGCCTGCTCGAGGAGGAGGGGGCGAAGGTGATGCTGACCCGGAGCGGGGATTCTTCCTCCAACAACATGGACCGGCTCAAGAAGGTCGTCGGCGCGGGGGCGGACCTGCTGATCAGCATCCACTCGAATTCGATCGGGAACAGCTCCGATCCCGCGAAGGTGTCGGGCGTCAGCACCTACTATCGCTACCTCTGGGCGCGGCCACTGTCGATGGCGGTGCTTCAGGAGGTCCTGAAGACGGGGCTGGCCAACTTCGGGAACGTCGGGGCCTTCAACTTCGCTTTGAGCGGACCGACGGAGCTCCCCACAGTGCTCGTGGAGCTGGCGTTCATGTCCCACCCCGAAGACGAAATGAAGTTGCTGGACGACGCGTTCCGGAAAGAGATGGCCGAGAGGATCGTGGAAGGGGTGGAGGAGTTCCTCGACACCTGCGAGGACTAGCGGTCAAGCCTGTGACCGGCCAGTGAGGCACAGAGAGGGCCATGACGACGCGGATACGGAACTGGAGGGAAGCGGACCTCGAGATGGTCCGGACGATCACCTGGGAGACCTGGGTGGCCGCCTACTCGTCGTTCATCCCCGTGGAGGACCTCCGCGCCTACTTCGACGCCGCATACTCCACCCCGGCGCTCCGGGAACTCCTTGCGCGTCCCAACGTGAACGGCTTCGTGGCGGAGATCGGCGAAGAAACGGTGGTCGGATATCTGAAGACCCATCTGGAGAAGGACGAGGGGAGGTTCTACGTCTCTTCCGTCTACGTGCTGCCATCCTACCAGGGGATGGGGATCGGCGGGGCGCTCATGCGGGCCGCCGAGCAGAAGGCCACTGAGGCAGGCATGCGGGAGATCTGGCTCGGGGTGATGGTCCAGAATACGCCGGCCCTTGAGTGGTACCGGCGCAACGGATTTACGTTCGTGGAAGAGGCCCCGTTCACGATGGGCAGGACCACCGTGAACCACCTCATCGGCTTCCGAAGGATGGTGCAGCGGCAGGCCCTGGTGAGCCGCGGAGACGCGGAGGCACGGAAGGGAAGAAATGAGCAAGATAGGTCCCACTCGACTCTTTCGCTCGGTGTCTCAGCGCCTCTGTGGCTGATCAAGCCTTTCATTCGGTTCGTCGTCGGGGAGGGGAATGAAGAACAGCACGATGATCCCCGGGATCCCCAGGAGTGCGGTCAGCACGAAGAAGTGCTGGTACCCGAGCAGCTTCTGCAGGTAACCACTGACGAATCCCGGGAGCATCATCCCGAGCGCCATGAGGCCGGTGGAGATCGCGTAGTGCGAGGTCTTGTAGTGGCCGCGGGCGAGGAACATCAGGAAGACCATGTACGCGGTGAACCCGAACCCGTAGCTGAACTGTTCCAGGGCGACCATCGGCGCGGCGACGTAGATGGAAGGCCGGGCGTACGACATGATCACGTAGACGTACATCGGCAGGTTGATGATGATCGCCATGGGCCAGAGGCAGCGCCGGAGGCCGAACTTCTTGAGCACGATCCCTCCGATGACGCCTCCCGCAAGCAGGCACGACGTCCCGATCGTTCCATACACGATCCCGACCTCGGAGGTGGTCAGCCCGAGTCCGCCCGCCGCGGGGGCATCCAGGAAGAACGGAGAAGCCATCTTGACGAGGAAGGCTTCCCCGAAGCGGTACAACAGGATGAAGGCGAGAATGATCCCGATCTTTTCCTGCTTGAAGTAGCTGGTAAAGACGTCCACGAACGGACTGCGGGTAGGTTTCTCGCTCGTCGGACCGGCACCGTCGCCGGGAGGATACGGGAGGATGAACCGGTGGTAGAGGAAGAACAGCGAGAAGAGTCCCGCGGCGATCCCGAATGCCACTGACCAGCTGAACGCGATGTTGCCGGTCGAGACCTCCAGCGTTCCGGCGAACCAGACGAGGAGCCCGTTCCCGAAGATCATGGCCAGGCGGTAGAAGGTGGAGCGGATACCCACGAACAGACTCTGGTTGTCCTTGTCCAGCGACAGAAGGTAGAACCCGTCGGCGGCGATGTCGTGCGTGGCCGAGATGAAGGCTCCGACGAGGAAGGCCAGCAGGGAGACGTAGAAGAACACCGGCAGCTGGATGGCCAGCGCGATGAGGGCCAGACAGGCGGTCAGCGCGAGCTGCGTGAACACGATCCAGGTCCGTTTCGTGGAGTGCGTGTCGACGAGGGGTCCCCAGAACATCTTGATGACCCAGGGGATGTAGAGGAAGCTGGTCCAGAACGCGAAGGTGGCGTTGTCGATCCCCATCCGCTTGTAGAGGACCACCGACACCATGTTGATCAGGATGTAGGGGACCCCTTCGGCGAAATAGAGGGTGGGGATGAAGGACCAGGGGTTACGCGTCGTTACTCGTTCGGCTGCCATAGATGTTAGATGCTCCATTCTCGTGCGGGCGAGGACCAGGGGGAACGTAAACCACAGAAGATATTGAATTTGTCGTAGAACTTCCAGAACAGAAACGAGGAAAGCCATGACACAGCAGATCACGGTGTTTCTCCCGTACAACGGGGGAGAGCATACTGCGCGGACGGTGGAACAGCTGCGCCATTCGCCGGCCGTCAGGGATATCCACCTCCTGGTACCCCCGGGGGGTGCAGGACTTGAAGGATGCGGGACAGTCGAGGTCCCGGGGATCACCTCCGGCGCCGCGGTCCGCAGGATCGGCGCACTGGCGAAGACGCCCTATCTGCTGTACATCCTGCAGGATTCGCGCCTGGAGTTCGGGCAGTTCGCCATCGAACGCTTCCTTTCGCTGGCGGGAGGATCGGGGTTGCCGTTCCTCTACTCGGACTACTGGGACATCCGTGATGGCCAGCGCGTCCCCCACCCGGTGATCGACTACCAGGAGGGAAGTCTGCGCGATGACTTTGCCTTCGGGTCGGTCCTGCTGCTCAGTACGGCCGCCGTCCGGAAGGGTCTTGCCGATATGCCGCCGGGCCCGCTCCAGTTCGCGGGGTGGTACGCCCTCCGGCTGGCAATGACCCGGAGCGCGATGCCATTCCGCATCGCGGAGTTCCTCTATGCGAAGGAGGAGATGGACGTCCGCAAGTCCGGGGAAAAACAGTTCGACTACGTCGACCCGCGCAACCGGGGGGTCCAGATCGAGATGGAAAAAGTGGTGACACATCACCTCAAGAAGGTGGGGGCGCATCTGCCCCCGCGGTTCTCCCGGGTGGATCTCCGCGAAGGGAAGTTCCCCGTGGAGGCGTCCGTGGTGATCCCCGTGCGCAACCGGGTGAAGACGGTCGCGGAGGCGGTCGAATCGGTGCTGCGCCAGGAGACGGACTTCCCGTTCAACGTGATCGTGGTCGACAACCACTCGACCGATGGGACCACGGAGTTGCTGCGCGGGATCGCATCACGGGATCCCAGGGTTGAGCATATCATTCCGGAGCGGGTCGACCTCGGGATCGGCGGTTGCTGGAACGTGGCCGTCCACGACCCCCGCTGCGGACGGTTCGCGATCCAGCTCGACAGCGACGACCTGTACAAGGATGCGACGACGGTTCGCCGCGTGGTCGAGACGTTCCGCAAGGAGCGGTGCGGCATGGTGATCGGGTCGTATCAGATGACGAACTTCAAGCTGGAGGAGATCCCCCCGGGCCTCATCGACCACAGGGAGTGGACCCCCGCGAACGGCAGGAACAATGCGTTGCGGATCAACGGCCTGGGCGCCCCGCGGGCGTTCTTCACGCCGCTCCTCCGCCGCCACCCCTTCCCGAACGTCAGCTACGGCGAGGACTACGCCGTGGCGCTGGCGATCTCCCGGAACCACCAGATCGGGCGGATCTACGACGCCGTCTATCTCTGCAGGCGGTGGGAGGGGAACACCGACGCCGACATCGATATCGTGAAGGCGAACATGTTCAATCTGTACAAGGACCGCGTCAGGACGCTCGAGTTGACGGCCAGGATCCGGGCCAACCGGTCTGCCCGGACCCGGACGCCCAGGCGGCCGCGGCGCGCAGCGCGCACCAAGGGACGCCGGTCGTGATCGCCGGGCCGGAAACGCTGGGACCCTATCTCCGCGGCCACGGCACCGCGGCCACGATGCAGGCGCTGCTCCGGCAGCAGTTCGACACGTGGCCGCAGCTGCGGAAGAACTACGAGGGGCTCCGGCAGGTCAAGACGCGCTCCCTGACGATCGACGGATCCGAATTCCATGTGCAGTGGAATCCGGGCAGGATCGTCTCCTCGTCTGCGAAGGTGGACGAACGATCGATCCGTGATCGACCCTGTTTCCTGTGCGAGCACCGGTTGCCGGCCGAGCAGCGCGGACTCGCCTTCGGCGACGACTATCTCATCCTCTGCAATCCGTTCCCGATCTTCCCGGAGCATTTCACGATCCCCCACCGCGAACACCGGCCGCAGCGGATCGCCGGGGCGATTCGGCTCCATGCTGGAGCTGAGCAGGGCCGCGGGAGAGACCTACTGGGTCTTCTACAACGGGCCGAAATGCGGCGCCTCCGCTCCGGACCATCTGCACTTTCAGGCGGGCTCGGCGGAGTTCCTCCCTCTCACCCGGGAGTATGCGGGGATCCTCGCCGGCTCAGGGACCGTGGTCGTGGATGCGCCGGATGTCCGGGTCACCGCCGTCTCCCGGGGATATCTTCGAAGCTTTGTTGCTCTGGAATCGGACCGGCCGGCGGGGCTCGAGCGGGCGTTCGCGGGGATCATGGAGGTGTTCGCGTCGCTGCAGCCGGGGGAGGAGGAACCGCTGGTGAACATTCTTTCGCTGCACGCCGGAGGGAAGTGGCGCGTCAATGTGTTCCCCCGTGCGAAACACCGCCCGTCGATGTTCTTCGCCGAAGGGGAAGCGAAGATCCTCCTCAGTCCCGCGGCGGTCGATCTCGGCGGCGTGCTGATCACGCCGCTCGAGCACGACTTCGCGAAGATGTCGGAAGCGCTCGTCCGCGAGATGTTCGCCGAGATCTGCCTCAGTGCCGAGCTCTTCGGCAGACTCGTGGAAGGGATCGCGAAGCGGCTCTCCGGGAATCCCCGCTAATAGAGCAGATACTTCATGGCCCTGAGGCGGAACGGCCCGCGTCCCTTGTCAACAGCTCCCGGATGTCATCGTAGCGCATCCGCCTGCAGAACTCCTTCCGGACGGCATCGGTGCCCGCCACCATGTCGAACATCCTGATGCGTGATGCGTCCGCCATCGTGAACGGGTCCTTGTCCGGGTACAGCACATGGTGCTCCTGCAGGAAGAGGAACTGCAGGCTCATCAGGTCCACGCTGTCGTACTCCACGAAGTGCAGCTGTACTCCCTGGATCTTCTTCCCGGTGAGTCGGCCGTAGAAAGGCTTGATGGTGATCGGACGGAAGAGCACGCCCCGGAGGCCGAGAGCGTTCATCCGCGCGGCCATCGCCGATCCGTCGATCCACTCGGCCGCGAGGATCCGGAAGGGGATGGTGTAGCCCACCCCTTCGGAGATCACCCCCAGCTCACCGAGTACGCCGGTACTGACGTAGTATTCGGGTGAATCGGCCGGCCGGTACATGCGGTGACGTGGGGACCCAGGGGAGTCCCGTCTGTTCGAACCGCATCCCCCGCTTCCATCCTTCGAGCGGAACCACGATCAGCGAGCAGCGGGCGGCGGTCAGTCCTTCGCCGTTCAGATAGCGGGCAAGTTCCCCGCAGGTAGGCCCATAGACGTATGGAACAGGGTAGGGGCTGACGAAGGAGTTGAACCCGGTTTCCACGAGGGCTCCCTCCGTCTTTATGCCGCCGAGCGGATCGGGACGGTCCAGAACGACGAACGGGATCCCTTTGGCCCCCGCGGCCTCCATGGCGAGACCCATGGTGCTGATGTAGGTGTAGGATCTGCAGCCGATGTCCTGGATATCGTACACCAGGACGTCGATCCCTTCCAGCATCTCCGGGGTCGGCTTGTGGGTCTTCCCGTACAGGGAGTGGACGGGGATGCCGGTGACGGGGTCGGTATACGAATCGACCCGGTCTCCGGCCGCGAATTCGCCCCGGACCCCGTGTTCCGGTCCGAACAATGCCACGAGCCGGACGCCGGGGGCGCGGTAGAGGATGTCGATGGTGGAGGTCAGGGCTGCGTCGACGCCGGTGGGGTTCGTGACCAGACCCACCCGTTTGTTCTGCAGGATGTCGAACCCGCGCGCGCGGAGGACCTCAATGCCCGTCCGGACCAGTGGTTGTCCGGCCAGACGAAATCGAAGAAACGCCAAGAAGGAAGAGGGCGGCGAAGGATCTGGATGTCATGGGGTGCCTGTCCGGGGATGTTGGGACAAACTACCCAGTGCAGTCATCAGAATCAACCGCCGGGAGGCGGCTGGAAGGATCTCAGAAGAGGCCGGTGACGATGGTGGCGATCGTGCGAGGGACGTTCGGAGCGAACGTGATCAGCAGTGCCGGGACCGCAAGGATCGCTGCCAGGAGTCCGAGAACCCGCATCGTATCTACCAGAACCGTCTTTGCTGTCTCCATGTGTTTCCTCAGAATGAACGCGTGTAGGGGAAAACCGAATCAGAAGTCTTGAAGAATGTACAATATTCCCGCGGACCGGCCTGTGATGAAGCGCACCCCGGCGTTGGTGGCCAGGCCCGGCGTACGCGTTGTGTGTGCGGGCCCGCGCGGCCCGCGGTGCCGGGCTCTGTTGTCTGACGACGGTTGCGTTTTGTGTCATTGCTTGGTAGATTCATGACATCCACTGGTGCAAATCCCAAGGAGTTACCTATGAACGATCAGTCCACTCCGATGACACCGCCGGTCACCCCTCCCTCCCCTCCGAACAGGGACCAGAACATGTGGGCGATGTTCTGCCATCTGGCCGGGTTGCTGGGACTCTTCCTGTTCCCGCTCAGCATCATCGCGCCGCTGGTGCTCTGGCTGATGAAGAAGGACGAGTATCCGCTGGTAGCCGATCAGGGGAAAGAGGTGGTCAACTTCCAGATCAGCGTCGCGATCTACGGGATCATCTCCGCGATCCTGATCATCGTGCTCATCGGCATCCTGATGCTCATCGCGCTGGGGATCTTCGCGTTGATCATGGGGATCGTCGGGATGATGAAGGCCAACGAAGGGATCGCGTACCGCTATCCGTTGACGATACGCCTCATCAAGTAGCCATTCTTGCTTTTCCTGGCCGGAAGTGGTACATTGAACCGATGACTGTGCGGGCGATTAGCTCAGTTGGTTAGAGCGCACGGTTCACATCCGTGAGGTCATAGGTTCAAGTCCTATATCGCCCACTCACCTTTAAATCCTGCCCCGTGAGGCAGGAAAGGGGCCGATGCACAGAGTGCCGTACACAGGACATGCACGGGTTGCGGGGGCACACGCCCCCGGGGACCTCCCCCGTCGAGCAGACGGGCGGAGGTTTTTTTATGCCTGCTGCGGCGACCGCGTTCACCGCACGGAGTACCTCCGATGAGAAAACTCAAAGCGCAGATCATGGACGAGACAGGGTCTTGACCGGACGCTCACGCGTCTGGCCCACGAGATCCTGGAGCATAACAAAGGGGCCGGCAACATCGTCATCGTCGGCATCCGGACCCGCGGCGAATTCATCGCCCGCAGGATCGCACGCAAGATCGAGACAGGTCGAGGAGACCACCCTGCCGATCGGCTCGCTCGACATCACCCTGTACCGCGACGACCTGCTGGGCAAGCTGGAGCAGCCGCAGCTCAAGGGGACCGACATCCTCTTCGACCTCAACGGCCGAGACGTCATCCTGATCGACGACGTGCTGTTCACCGGTCGGACGATCCGTGCCGCGCTCGACGAGCTGATCGACCTCGGGCGGCCGCGGACCATCCAGCTGGCCGTCCTGGTGGACCGCGGGCCACCGCCAGCTGCCCATCCGCGCCGACTACGTCGGGAAGAACATCCCGACCTCATCGCACCGGAATCCATCCGCGTCCACGTCAAAGAGGTCGACGGCGAAGATTCGGTCCTGCTCATGCATCCAGAAGACTCCACGACTAGACAACGGACCACGTATGCCATTGCACAGCAGACATCTCCTGGGACTTGACGGCGATGCGGCGCGAGGACATCCAGCTGATCCTCGATACCGCGGTGTCGTTCCGCGAGGTCCTGGACCGACCGATCAAAAAGGTCCCGCCCCTCCAGGGGAAGACCGTCGTCAATATGTTCTTCGAGAACTCGACCCGCACACGGCTGTCGTTCGAACTGGCGGAGCGGCGGCTCTCGGCGGATGTCCTGGGATTCCAGTCGATCGGCAGCAGCGTCTCGAAGGGGGAGACGCTCAAGGACACCGCGCGGAACATCGAGGCGATGAAGGTGGACATGGTCGTCATGCGCCACCCGGCCTCCGGGGCGTCCCACTACCTGTCGAGGGTCATCGAATCCAACGTCATCAACGCCGGCGACGGCTGGCACGAACATCCGACCCAGGGGCTGCTGGACATGTACACCATCCGCGAGAGGCTGGGACGCCTGGAAGGACTGCATGTCTGCATGGTCGGCGATATCCTGCACAGCCGCGTCGCGCGGTCGAACATCTTCGGCCTGCAAGACGATGGGGGCCAAGGTGTCGGTGTGCGGACCGGCGACGATGATCCCGAGGGGGATCGAAGCGCTCGGCGTGGACGTGTGCATCACCTCGACGACGTCCTGCCGCAGGTGGATGTGCTGAACGTCCTGCGGATCCAGATGGAACGGGACGCCGGCAGGTTCTTCCCGTAACATCCGGGAATACCACAACTTCTACGGCATCACCCGCGCAGCGGCTGGAGAAGGCCGGCCGGGCCATCACCATCCTCCACCCGGGGCCGATCAACCGCGACGTGGAGATCTCGGCCGACGTGGCCGACAGCGAGCACTCGGTCATCCTGCAGCAGGTCCTGAACGGGGTCGCCGTCCGCATGGCGGTCCTGTACCTGCTGTCCAGCAAATCCTGAACACCGGTGGCGTTCACCACCCAGATCGTAAGGAAGACCATGGCGCATCTGCTCCTGAAGAACGGCCGGCTCATCGATCCCGCGAAGGGCCGGGACGAGACCGTGGACCTGCAGGTCGTCGACGGCCGCATCGAACGACTGGGGCGAACCTGAGCGCCTCCGGCGCACAGGTGATCGACCTGAAAGGCAAGATCATCGCTCCCGGGTTCATCGACATGCACGTCCATTTCCGCGAGCCGGGCTTCGAGTACAAGGAGACCATGGCCACGGGGTGCGCCGCCGCGGCGGCAGGCGGCTTCACGGCCGTCTGCTGCATGCCGAACACCAATCCTCCGATCGACGACGAGGCGGTCGTCCGGTTCGTGCAGCGAGCGGCGGACGCATGGCGCTGGAGGGGTGGTGGACGTCCATCCGATCGGCGCGGTCACTGCCGGCCGGAAGGGGGAGCACCTCGCTCCCCTGGCGGAGCTTGCGAGGCGGGGGCGGTCGGCGTTTTCGGACGACGGGGATCCGGTGTACGACGCGGAGATCATGCGGAGGGCGCTGGAGTATGCTGCGATGTTCGACCGGCCGATCATCCAGCACGCCCAGGACCTGCCGCTGACCAAGGGCGGGGTGATGCAACGAGGGGGCCGTGTCGACCGCCCTGGGGCTCCCCGGAATGCCGCGCATCGCGGAGGACCTCATGGTCGCCCGTGACATCCAGCTCGTCGAATATACCGGCGGGCGGTACCACGTGGCGCATGTCAGCACGGCGGCAACGGTCCAGCTGGTCCGGCAGGCGAAGGCCAGGGGCCTCCAGGTCACGCTGCGAGGTCGCCCCGCATCACTTCACGCTGACCGACGAGGCTGTCCGCGGATACGACACGAACACAAAGATGAATCCGCCGCTCCGCCCGAGGAGGACGTTGAAGCGGTCAAGGAGGGGCTGCGCGACGGCACCATCGAGGTCATCGCCACCGACCACGCGCCGCACTCCTTCGACGAGAAGCAGGTGGAGTACCCGGCGGCGCCGTTCGGCATCGTCGGGCTGGAGACGGCTCTTGGTCTCGTGCTGACGGAGCTCTTCCACAAGCACGTGCTTTCGCTCCAGCAGATCATCGAGAAGCTCTCCCTCCATCCGCGCAGGATCCTGGGGCTGCCACCGGTGGCGATCGAGGAAGGGGCGGCCGCGAACCTGACGATCTTCGATCCCGCGGCCGAGTGGGTGGTTTCCCCGGAACTGTTCCGGTCCCGGTCGCGGAACACCCCCTTCGGGGGGATGCGCCTGAAAGGACGGCCGGTGGGGATCATCAACAACGGTGCGGACTTCTGGCTCTAAGCCATGCCCCGGATATCCATTGGAAGGTCGGCGGTCCTCCGGCTCCTCCTGACCTGCCTCCCGCTGTGGGTCAGCGGGGCGTCGATCGGACAGCAGACCGGCGGTTCCCACCCGGCGACGGCGATCTTCTCAGCCGTCAGCACGGGGTTGATGAGCGGCGAGGTGACCTCCTTCGGTCGATCCCTGGCGCCTCAGGTGTACATCAGCCTGAGGACCGGAGAGCACGGCTACTTCAGCACCAATCAGGCATCGGTCCTCCTTGAGTATTTTCTGAGAACCCGGAAGATCTCCAACCTGGTCTTTTCGACCATCGGCGAAAACGCCGCCATCCCGTACGCCACAGGGAGCGCCATGCTCCTGTACAGGGGGAGCCGTCGACTGGTACAGGTCTACGTGGCCGTTGCGCGGACAGGTGACCAGTGGCTCATCACGCAACTCAACATCTACTGACGCGCCGCATGACGGGTTTCGGAAGCCTCCGCAGGCCGGGGGCGATACTGCTTCTCCTGGCACTGCTGCCCGTCGCCTCGTTCCTGGTGGAACGGGTGACGGTCGGACTCTCCGCAGATCGCCACGCGGGTGTCGCCGACGAACGGTGTTCGGCGAAGCTGAGCTTGCGCAGCAGGGTTTCACCGATCTCGAGACCGAGCTTCGCGTGCTTGCCATGAAGACCGCGGCCGATTCAGGGATCGTCGCGTACCTGACCGGGGCTATGCCCGACCGGGCGCCGCTGTTCGACCGGGTGGGGACACTCTCGGCAGGCGGGGAGATCGGTCTGGAAGTGTATGACCGCTACGGCACCTGTGCCGCATGGGCCGGCCGCAGCGGCCCGGAACACCGGATGGAAGTTTTGCGGACGCTCTCCGGGAGGGCGGTGACGGGAGTGGAGCGCACCCCGCTCTTCGCGGAGCTCTTCTGTTCGATACCGGTCCCCTCCGGTTCACCCACCACCGGCGTTGTGCTGGCCCGGAGGATCCTCGGGGTGAACTACCCGTTCACGAACAGTATCCTCACACGGTCGGGTATCGACGAGGAGCTCTCCGGGCGGCTCGGGACCCAGGTAGAGTTCCGCTTCGCCGGCGACCAGGAGCCCTGGGGTCCCGGACACCGACGGACCGCGCCGCTCTATGCCCTTGACAGCACGGTGGTGGGGCAGGTGAGTGTCGCATGCCCGGACGACGAGTCCCTGGCAGAGGAGACGCGTGAGCGATTCCGGCCGATCCATCTCCTTGCCATCGTCCCGTTGCTCTTCGCCGTCGTGCTGATGCTCTGGAAACGCGCCCGATCGATGGACGACGCCCTGGGGGAGGCTGCTGCTTGTCACCTGTCTGATCTGGGGGACGAGGCTCCTGGTCCTCGCCCTGGGAATGACCGATGCGCTTCTGCCTGCATGGATGCAGGACCGGTCGGTGTATGCCACCGGGGGCATCCTCGGGCTCGCCGCGGCGCCGGGGGAACTGGTGCTGAGCGCACTTGCGGTACTTCTCAATGTGCTGGCGGCGGGAAGATCTTTGAGGGATATCCCTCAATCCGACCACTCCCGGACCTCCATGATCACCGGGGGGATCATCCTTGCCGTCATGCTGGCGACGCTGCCTGCGGGCCTGGGCCTGGTCACGCGGTCCCTGGTGACGGATTCCACGGTGGGTTTCAGCGATCCAACGCTTCTCGTCCCGGGGGAGGGGTATCTCTTCCTGATCGTCGGCGGTCTGCTGTTCGGACTCGCCGCGTTGCTCTCCGGCTCGTGGGCCTATCTCCAACTCCTGAGGCCGCTCGGGGCGCGCGCATCGGTTGCCGTCTGGTCGGGTGTCGTGGTCCTGACCGCGGCCATCGCCGAGGCGGCCGGTGCGGGCCTTGCCGGTGCGCTGGTCCCCCGGGGCGCGGGGGCTGCCCTGTTCCTTTTCTGTGGGATCCTCGGCTTTGTCCGGTCGAGGACACCGTCACACCGTCCTGCGTCCGGGGCGCTGATCCTGAGTGGCGTGTTGATGGCCGGGTGCGTCCTTCACCTCTTCATCGCGCCGGAGGCGATGGAAAAGGACCGGCGGCGGATGGAAGCGATGGCAGCGGAAGTGCTCCGCCCGGTCGACAGCTGGTTCCGGGGGGTCGTCGCCGACGCGCTGCAGGTCTTTTCGTCCTCCAGTGTTGTGGAGGTGCTGGACCAGGGCGATCACGAGGAGACCCGCCGCATCGCCTTCACGGTCTGGGCCCATTCCATTGCCTGTCGCGAAGGGTACGCATCGATCTTTGCCATGACCGATGCGGCAGGACAGACCATCAGCCGGTTCGGCATCGGTGGGCAGTCGCTGCGGATCACCGACGAGGACCTGCCGACGGTCCCGGGAGGGACCGTGGCGGTCCGGGAAGTGGGAAGCGGCGTCGGCGCGGTCCGGATGTACGCCGGTTCGGTCCCGCTCAACGATGCGACCGGGGCCACCCTCGGGTACGGCAAAGTGGTGGTGGCCGCCGCACGGCAGACGTTGTTCCGCGGCGAGACCCCGGCCATCCTCAGGAGCACCTCGCGCGAAGGACTTGAGAGCTTCCACCGTGAGGTCGCGGTGGAAGAATACCGCGATGGCGTGCTCGTCCCTTCGGAAACGAACACGCTGCCGCTGGGGACGGTGCTGCCGCCGGGGATCCGCGAGCGCCTGGAGGTCTCGCCGCTGCGCGGCGTGTGGATCCGGGAACGGGTGGAGGAGCGGGAGCTCGAGACCTACTACGTTCGGGGGGAGGAAGAACGGGCACATGTGGTGGCGCTGAGCATGGAACGGCCCGGCCTGCAGTGGCACGTGGCCGCGCTGCTCAGGATCCTCGCAGGCTGCTCGCTCCTGCTGGCGGCCGGCGCGTTGTTCTTCGCCGCCCGGTACCTCCTGGCGGGCGGCCGGCCGATCTTCAGATTCCGGCACAGGCTGCTCGGGGCATTTCTCCTCCTCTCGGTTCTCCCGATGGTGGGGGTCCTGTTCTTCGTCCAGAGGTTCGCCGGCGAACGTCTGGTCGAAAGGACCGCGCGTGAACTGTCGGACGACACGCGGGAGATCGTCAGCCGCGGTGGCCCCCTTGCTCGGCGCGACGATCGATCGCCGGCCCTCGGTCGACCGGGACGTGGAGCGGATCGCGACAGACCGGAATACCGACTTCAGCCTGTATCTCGGCGAAGAACTGCTGGCGAGCAGCGCGCCGACCCTCTACGAAGCGGGGATCCTCGACCGCCGGCTCAGCTCCGGGGCCTATCGGGCGGTCGTCCTGGGAGGGTCTCCCTTCCTGATGCTCACGGAACGGATCGGGGAATACCGGTTCGCGGTCGGGTACCGCGCGTTGATGGATTCGGTGGGGACCGTCCTGGCGGTGGTCTCCGTGCCGACCGTCTTCCGGCAGGAAGATCTGGACAGGGAGGTCGCCGGCACCACCACGTTCATTGCCGGCCTGGCGATCGTGGTGCTGCTGTTCGTGGTCGTTGCGGCAGCCGCCATTGCCCGCACGATCGCCGCTCCCATTCAAGACCTGACCGAGGCGACAGCAAAGGTGGCCCGGGGAGATCTTGACGCCGCTGTGCGGCAGGGACGGACCGGAGGAGAACTGGGGGTCCTCGTGCGCTCGTTCGAGAGGATGACCCATGACCTGAAATCCAGCCGCGATGCGCTCATCCGGTACGAGCGGGAGCTGGCCTGGAAGGAGATGGCGAAGCAGGTGGCGCACGAGATCAACAATCCGCTGACACCGATGAAGCTGCTTCTGCAGCATCTCGGCAGAGCGTACCGCGACGGCGCGGAGGACTTCGGCGTCTTGTTGGACCGGGTGCTCCGGACCGTGGTCGGGCAGATCGACCAGCTCGGGAGGATCGCCGCGGAGTTTTCCCACTTCGCCCGCATGCCCGGGCGGGTCGTGGAGCCGTCGAGTCTCAGGGAGATCGTCAGCGATGTGGTCAACCTCTACGACAAGGAGCCGAGGGTGCGGTTTTCCATCTCGATCGCGGAATCCCTCCCGGCCGTTCACGTGGACCGCGATGAGCTGCGCCGGGCGATGATCAACGTGATCCGCAATGGTGTCCAGGCGATGAACGACGAAGGGCTGATCGAGATCCGTGCGGCGGCCAGCGGGACGGGCATCGCCGTGGAGATCCAGGACCATGGCCCGGGCATGTCAGAGGAGGTCCGTGCGCGTGCTTTCGACGCCGGGTTCACGACGAAGCGGAGCGGTTCGGGCATCGGCCTCGGCCTGGTAAAAAGTACGATGGATGAACTGGGGGGGACGGTGACGCTGGCAAGCTCCCCGGGGAAAGGAACGACCGTCACCCTGTGGATCCCGACGGGGCCGCCTGCCGGCAGGAGTGAAAGGGTGGATCCATGACGATCCTGCCTGAGGTCTTCCGCGGCCAGAGCTGGCTCATCGCGGCCATGAGCACGAGGCAGGGTGGTGTGAGCCGGCCGCCGCTGGGGATGAATCTCTCCTTCAACGTCGGCGACGATCCGGAACATGTCCGGACGAACCGCGAACGATTCTTCGGGGGACTCGGGATCCGACAGGATGAGCTGGTCGTCCCCGGACAGGTTCACGGGACCACGGTCCGTGAAGCAGAACATGCCGGTTCGTCTCCCGAGACGGATGGGCTGGTGACCTCGAAGAAGAGACTGTTCCTGTGCGTGACCGTCGCCGACTGCGTGCCGGTCCTTCTGGCGGATCCTGCGACCAAGACCGTTGCCGCGGTCCATGCCGGCTGGAGAGGGACCGCAGGAGGGATCGTGGAGCGGGCGCTGGAGATCCTGAAGGGGCGATTCGGTGTCCGTCCGGAAGATCTTCTTGCCTATGTCGGACCTTCCGCGGGGACCTGCTGCTATGCCGTGGGAGACGACGTCGCGTCCAGGTTCCCTCCGGAGGTCGTCGGCAGGCTGGGGGATCAGCCTACCGTGGACCTCAAGGCGGCGAACCGGGATCAGTTGATCCGCGCGGGTCTGCTCTCCCGAAACATCGAAATCTCTCCATTCTGCACGATTTCGGATCGCGAACTTTTTCATTCCCACCGTCGAGACGCTTCCTCTTCCGGCCGCATGATGGCCGTGATCGGCAATACCCAGGTTTGATTTTCCCTCCGAATTTCGTTATGCTTTTGGTCTACGTTGGAGAACGGTGCCATGTGTGGAATTGTGGGCTATATCGGCCAGCGGAACAGCGTTCCCATCATCCTCGAGGGGCTGAGGCGCCTTGAGTACCGCGGGTATGATTCCGCCGGGATCGCGCTGCTGCGTGACGGCCGGTTCTTCATCGAGAAAAAGGCGGGCAAGGTGGCCGACCTTGCCGCGCGGCTGGCGGAGTCCGACGCGGTCCTCTCCAGCACCATCGGCATGGGGCACACCCGCTGGGCGACGCACGGCGAGCCCAACGACGTGAACGCTCATCCCCACTGGGATTCGCACCAGGAGATCGCGATCGTCCACAACGGCATCATCGAGAACTACGGCTCGATCAAGACGAAGCTCGAGCAGGATGGTCACGTATTCCTGGGGGCGACGGACACGGAGGTCCTCGCACACCTGATCGAGGAGATGTACAAGCGGACCGGCGACATCACTTCCGCCGTCCGCCTTGCGCTGGCGGAGGTCGAAGGGACCTACGGTCTCGTGGTACTCTCCACGCATGCGCCGGACAGGATCCTTGCCGCCCGCAAGGGAAGCCCGTTGATCGTCGGGGTGGGCGAGGGGGAGTACTTCGTGGCCTCCGACGCGTCCGCGATCATCGCGCACACCCGCCAGGTGGTGTATCTTGCCGACGGGGAGATCGCGGAGTTACGGCGCGACGGCATGCGGACGATGACCATCGAGGACGTCACGGTCAACAAGTCCGTGGAGCGTCTCACGATGGAGCTCTCCCAGATCGAGCGTGGCGGGTACGACCACTTCATGCTGAAGGAGATCAACGAACAGCCTGAGACGATCCGCAACGCCATGCGGGGCAGGCTGCTGGTGGAGGAAGGCGACGTCAAGCTGGGAGGACTCCAGCACGTCCTGGGCCGGCTCCTGAGCGCCCGCCGGGTCATCATCACGGCCTGCGGGACCTCGTGGCATGCGGCCCTGGTGGCCGAGTACATGCTCGAGCAGATCGCGCGGATCCCCACCGAGGTGGAATACGCATCGGAATTCCGGTACCGGAACCCGCTGATCAACATCGACGACGTGGTGTTCCTCATCAGCCAGAGCGGCGAGACCGCCGATACGCTCGCCGCGCTCCGGGAGGCGAAATCCAAGGGGGCGACCGTACTCGGGATCGTGAACGTGGTCGGCAGCACGATCGCCCGGGAATCCGACGGCGGCGTCTACGTGCACGCCGGTCCGGAGATCGGCGTGGCCTCCACCAAGGCCTTTACGTCGCAGCTGACGGTGATGGCCCTGGTCACGCTGATGCTGGCCCGGGCGAGGGGGATGACGCGCGAGGACGGCCGGGTGCTCGCGAGCGAGATCGCGACGCTCCCGGACAAGGTGTCCCTCATCCTCAAGAACACCGAGCCGATCAAAAAGATCGCGGAGGAATTCAAGGACAGCCGGAACTTCCTCTATCTCGGGCGCGGAGCGAACTTCCCCGTGGCTCTGGAAGGGGCGCTCAAGCTCAAGGAGATCTCCTATATTCACGCCGAGGGATATCCGGCGGCGGAAATGAAACACGGACCGATCGCGCTGATCGACCAGAATATGCCGGTGGTCGTGATCGTCCCGCGGGACGGGATCTACGACAAGGTGCTCAGCAACATCCAGGAGGTGCGCGCGCGCAGGGGACGGATCATCGCCGTCGCGAACGACGACGACGAGCAGATCGGGTCCATGGCGGACCACGTCCTGCGCGTTCCGCGGACGTACGGCTTCTTCGGCCCCATCCTGAACGTGTTGCCGCTGCAGCTGCTCTCATACTATATGGCAGTGGCGCGCGGGACGAACGTGGACCAGCCGCGGAATCTCGCCAAGAGCGTGACCGTCGAGTAGTGGTCCGGACCGCCGGGTTTCGGAGTATTCACAGGGAGGAACAGCATGAAACATGAAGCGAAGTTCAAGGCCCACGAGTGGGCGCTGGTGCTCGGGGCGTCGAGTGGATTCGGCGGCGCCGCGTCCCTGGAGTTCGCCCGGCACGGGATGAACATCTTCGGGATCCACCTGGACCGCCAGGCGACGATGCCCAACGTCCAGCACCTGATCAAGGAGATCAAGCACCTCGGGCGCGAAGCGGTCTTCTTCAACATCAACGCCGCGGACGCGATCAAGAGGGCCGAGACGCTGGACGAGATCAAGGAGAGGTTCGGGACGAGCCACGACGTGATCAAGGTGCTGATCCATTCGCTCGCGTTCGGCACGCTGAAACCGTTCATCGCGAAGAACCCGGACGACGCGATCACGCAGGCCCAGATGGAGATGACGGTCGACGTGATGGCGCATTCGCCTTGTCTACTGGACCCAGGGGTTGATCCATCGCGGCCTGATGAAGCGCGGCGGCCGGATCTTCGGCATGACCAGCTCGGGCGGACATTCCGTTCTCCCCGCGTATGGCGCCGTTTCCGCGGCAAAATCCGCGCTGGAGTCCCACATCCGCCAGCTCTCGATGGAGCTCGGTCCGCTCGGGATCACGGCCAACGCCGTGATGGCGGGGGTGACGGACACACCGGCTCTCCGGAAGATCCCCGGCGCCACGGACATGCTGCGGATCGCGCGGGCGAAGAATCCCGCCGGACACCTGACCACGCCGGAAGCGGTCGCCAAGGCGATGGTCCTCCTGGCCGACGAGAACGCCTTCTGGGTCTCGGGGAACGTCATCGGCGTGGACGGCGGAGAGGACGTCGTCAGTTACGTCGGCCAGAAACCCGCACACGAATAGCCACTCCCACTATCGTTCAAATCAAAGGCTTGCGTTATGGGTGCATTCGAGTACACCGACGAACAGAAGATGTTGCGCGACATGGTCCGCGACTTCGTGGACAGCGAGATCCGCCCGGTGGCGATGAAGATCGACGAGGACGAGAAGATCCCGCCGGAGCTGATCAAGAAGATGGCGGAGCTCGGCCTTCTGGGTGCGGTGTTCCCGCCGGAATACGGCGGAGGAGGGTTCGGCGAGGTGGGGTATTGCCTGATGCAGGAGGAGATCGCCCGCGCGTGCATGTCGACGGCCACATTCATCGGCGCGCATCAGTCCATCGGGAGCAACGCCATCTATATCGGCGGCAGCGAGGCGTTGAAGCAGAAGTACCTGGTCCCCCTGGCGGAAGGCCGGATGATCGGCGCGTTCGCCCTGACGGAGGTGCTGGCGGGGTCCGATTCGTTCAACGTGCGGACGAAGGCGCGGCAGGAGGGGGACGTCTGGATCCTGAACGGCGAGAAGATGTGGATCACGAACGGCGGTCTGGCCGACGTGGTGTCGGTGTTCGCCCGCACGGATCGGGGGGTCACGGCGTTCGTGGTGGAGACCAAATGGCCGGGATTCCATGCCGGCCCCGCCGAGAAGAAGATGGGGATCCGCGGGAGCACCACGAACGCGATCACGCTGGACAACGTGAGGGTGCCGAAGGAGAACATGATCGGTGACGACGGCCGCGGGTTCATCATCGCCATGAAGACGCTGGACGCGGGGCGGTTGGGCCTCGGTGCGGCCTGCACCGGCGCGGCGAAGGACCTGCTCGAGCGGTCGACGAAGTACGCCAAGGAGCGTGTGCAGTTCGACGTGCCGATCTCGCAGTTCGAGGCGATCCAGTTCTATCTGGCCGAGATGGCGGTGATGATCTACGCGATGGAATCGATGGTGTACCGGACCGCCGCGGACTACGATGCGGGCAAATCGGTGGCGCGCCAGGCCGCATCGGTGAAGTATTTCTGTTCCGAGTCGCTCGACAAGGTGGCCGACATGGCCGTGCAGATCCATGGTGGGATGGGCTACTCGCGGGAGCTCCCGATCGAGCGGGTGTACCGCGACTCCCGGATCAACAGGATCTTCGAGGGGACGAACGAGATCCAGAAGGTGGTGATCGCGAAGGAGGTGTTGAAGAAGAACGGCAAGATGTAGGGGTTTGATTTTTCGGCCCGTGTTGCGTATATTTTCGGTCGCGTTTCGGGATTCCTCATGCTTCAGCGCGGGATCCGAGATTTACGGACAGGTAGCTCAGTTGGTAGAGCAAAGGACTGAAAATCCTTGTGTCGGCGGTTCGATTCCGTCCCTGTCCACCACATAGGCTGAAGGTGTCCCGGTGATGAGGAACACCCGGTGATGTCCACTTTGTATGCTCGTTGAAATCCACTGACGCCCGGCGGGTCACCGTCCACCGCTTTGAAACTGGGCTGGGCTGTCAAAGAGATCTACTACACGATCCAGGGGAAGGAGCCCACACGGACGTCCCTCCGTGTTCTGCCGATTCGCCGGGTGCAATCTCTGGAGCGGCCGGGAAGAGGATCGCGCGACCGCCGTCTGCAGGTTCTGTGATACCGATTTCGTGGGAACCAGCGGGCCGGGAGGGGGTCAGTACCCGACACTGGGGATCTTGCCGCCGCCGTGCTCGCTGCATGGCCCGCGAGTTCCGACCGCAGGACACGGCCGTTCGTCGTGTGCACCGGCGGGGAGCCGCTCCTCCAGATGGATCCGGCCCTCATCGACGCGTTCCACGTCTCGAGATCCTCGTCGCCGTGGAAACCAACGGGACGGTAACTCCGCCTCCAGGCATAGACTGGATCTGCGTCAGCCCCAAGGCGGGCGCCCCCCTGGCTGTCACGACAGGAGATGAACTCAAGCTCGTCTTCCCCCAGGCCGGCGCGGAGCCGGACGGTTCGAACACCTCAACTTCACTCGCCTGTCGCTTCAGCCGATGGACGGACCGGACCGTGAGCGGAATTGTCGGGTCGCCCTGGAGTACTGTTTGGCCCACCCGCGCTGGTCGCTGAGCCTGCAAACACAAAGATCCTCCGCATCCCCTGACGGCCGATCAAAGAGGATCCCGCGGACCCCCTACTTCTTCGCGGGTTCGATCCGTTCCACGGGGTACTCTTCCCCCCTCAGGCTCCAGTCCTGGAAGGAACCGTCGTAGACGGCCGCCTCGTAGCCGAGTGACCTGGCAACTGCGTAGACAACGCATGCCTGCTGCCCGACGTGACAGTAGACCAGAAGCCGGGTCCCCTTCGAAAGGCCGGCGGCCGCAAAGATCTGTTCGAGAGACGAGCGGCTCTTCAGACGGGTCGTCGTGTCGACGACCGAACTGTACGGTATACTCTTTGCCCCCGGGATGTGTCCCGTCCGCCCCAGACTCCCTCCCATGCCGTCGAAGAACCGCCTGTCCCGCGCATCGATGACCGCAACACCGGGATCATGAAGTGCGGCTCGAACCATCTCCGCGTCAACGATCACTTCGGGGTTGGTCCGCAGCGACAATTGCGTCCTGGCGATCACCGGTGTCTCCTGCGAGAGCGGCCGTTTCTCCGACTTCCATGCCTCGAGGCCGCCGTCAAGTATGGACGTCCGCGCGCCGAGCCCGAAATACGACAGCGCCAGGTAGACGCGGGCCGCAGTGGTGAGATTGTTGCCGGAGTAGCAGAGGACAACGTTGGATCTCTCGGAGATCCCGAGCCCCTCCAGCACGGTATCCGCCTGGGCAGGCGGAGGCATCTCGGTCGAAGCATCGGGAGTCGACACGGCCAGCCATTCATACCAGAGGAACCTCGCTCCCGGAATGTGGCCGAGCCGGTATTCTGGTCTGCTAAAAGAGACGTGAAGGACCACCACGTTCGAATCGCGCAGGTGGCCGGAAAGCCAGTCCGCGGTCACAAATGCCGGCTGAGGTTGAGCAATTCCGACCGAGGAAAAGAACGCGATAAGAAGGACCATCCGTACTCTGGGCATTGTTCCTCCAATGTGCTGCGATCATGTGCGCGGGACCCACCTGAACCGAGCACGACGCGGAATACCCGGGCCAGGGCTGATAATATCCAACAACAGCTGAAAAAGCCAGCAGATTCCCGAACTGTGCGCTGGTACACCGGACCACCCAAGAGTGTTGCTTTTCTCAATATTGACAACGCCGTCAGCGGGTCTCTACATTGGATGCATTCCCCCGGGGTCGCCACCTTTCCACCGGCCGGCAGCGCGACCCATGACCTTCGTTCTTTCCTGCCTCTCTCGCGGAAGTCTGATCCATGATTCCCGGAAAGGATCGCGAATGAAAACGACCGTTTCGTCTCTTCTCTTCGGCGCGTTGTTGGTTGCCGGTTGCCACAAGGACAGCCCCACCGGGCCGGGCGACTCCTCTTCGCTCCCATCGCCGGTGTCGGCCATCATCGGAACTGGTGGAGGCACACTCACCGTGAAGGGCTTCTCCCTGACGGTTCCCGCCGCGGCCTTTTCTTCGACGGAAACGCTGAAGGTGACCCCCCAGACATACGACAACGCTTTCGGGTCCCGCTCGCTGAGCGGACTGTTCAAACTCGAAGGGCTCCCCGCCACCTTCGCGAAACCGCTTGAGGTGAAACTCGAATGCAGCCGGACCCCTTCGGCCGGACTGGCCCTTGCGATCGGGAGGCAGGCGACGGATCCGATCTCGGGGGAGGCACAGGTCTTCTATGTCCCCATCGCGGCAACAAAGGACTCTGCGTATCTCAAGGCGATGCTCACGCCGGATCCGCCGGCGAAGGCGCGCGCGGTCTTCCGCGGATCGGCCAGGGCTGACGACCTGATATCCAAGGTGAAGTGGCTGCTGGGCGTCGACGAACAGGTTTCGATGTTGAGCCTCCTCAGCAATTTCAAGATCCACTATCCGCAGTACCTCGAAACCAAGGCGCAACAACTTGCAGCCATCCTGGAGAATGCGTATGCGGCGTATCCCAAGATGGGCTTTGATTCCAGGGCGTATCAACTGGCAAGATTCCCGATCGACGTTGCCGTCGCGAGATACCCGAGCACCCCTGCGTCACCGACCGGATGGCTGCTGCCTGTCACCGGCTCGGGAACCGCGGTCCCCTGGTTGGGTATTGCGTTTCAAGAAGATGCGTTGGTGGCCGCGGATGTGCCGACACTCCAGAGGGCGGCGGGGCAGGCGTTCTGCGATCTCTTCTTCATGGTCGAGGACAAGTTCTTCTGGCAGCACCCGAACGCTCAAATGGTGCAGGTCGAGAGAAACCGGCTCTGGCCTTACTACGCCATCGGAGCGTGGGCAGGCGAGGTGTTCGCTCCCCCTGGACCAGGTGCCCCGGTGAATTTCCGGGGGCAGCAGATGTGTCCGTTTGAGGGCCTACCCGTTCCTGTAGGCGAAAAGCCCTGGGCGCACGGGCTGGGGCTCGCCCCTCTGATGAAGTATTTCGCGGACACCTACGGCCCGGCGGTGCTCACGCAGATCTACTACCGTGTCAAGGCGGAAGAATTCGGGATCGACGCGGTCAAGAAGTCGATCCCGGTGGCCGAAACCGACTGGTTGCCGGGCTTCATGAAAGAGTATGTCGCCGGAAAGATCTACGAGGTGAACAGCGACGACCTTCTCAAGGATCTGTCCTCGCCACAGAGCAGCGGGGTCTTCACGATCACGGGAAAGGCCGACACCCTCAAGAAGTTCACGGCAACGTATGCCGACCTGTCAGCGAAACTCTTCCGGACGAACCTGCGCTACCCGGGCATTGATACGGGTGCGGTCATCAGGTACGGTGTGAGCTCGGCATCCGGGGGTTCCCAGTACATCGGCGTGATGCTCTTCGGGTTGAAGGACAAGACGCTGACCTACTGGCAATACGGAAACACCGTTACGGTCAAGAAGGTCAAAGACCTGACGTCAGCCGGATACGATATCGTCGCAGCAGTGATCAATTGCCTGGACGCTTCGCCCTATCTTCTGACACGCCCGCTGGACCTGACGGTCTCCGTGGAACCCGGCGCCGGCAAGCCGGCGACCGCGAGTTTCCGGGTGAAGCTGAGGGGGACAGAGACCTCGGGGCCGACCCCGTTCACCGGCCCGGGGTCAATGTCGTACAGCTCCGGGTTCCGGAAGGGGACGATGGCGGGAGGGATCTTCACTGCGGTATGGTCCGAAACCTCGCCGGACTTCCCGTCGGGGACCCTGACCGTGAACGGGGAACTGACCATTCAGCTTGACGGCACGGCTCCTCCGGCGCGGGTGATCCGATTCTCCGCGAAGGAAACGATCCTGCACTCGGCGTACAGCCGGGAGGTCTGGGAGGCGGCCTCCAGCGCCTCCTGTGACGTGCCTGCCTACTGGGAGTACAACCGGTGGGTACACCGCGTATCAGGAACGACGGTCCGAAACATGGTCACCACCGCCGTCAACCGGTACGACAGCTTCGGCGACGGGTACTGGCGGTCGTTCTCCAACCCGTCCTCGGACGCCGCGGATCTGATCGAGATCGTCATAGAGTAGACGCAGAAGGGCATCATGCATCGTCATCCGTACAGAGCGAAGGGGCACTCCAACGCGTACCCCCGGTTCGATCCGTGGCTTGTGCTCCTGCTCCTTGCGGTGTGCTTCTCAGGTTGTGGTGACGATCCCGATGATGATCTTCTGCACCAGGATGGAACCATGTTGGCCCCGACGGATCTGTCGGTGGTGATCACGGAGGGTATCGCCTCGCTGGCATGGAAAGATCCAAATCACTCTGGGGCAAATCCCACCTCGGGACACTTCTACCGGGTGGAACGGAGTTCCGAGGGGACATCCTATCAGCAGGTCGCGCAGGTGCCGATCGGCACGAGAGCCGCTACGATCCCCGGGCCGTATATCGCCGAAGTGGTGTATCGCTTCCGGGTCTCAATAGTCGTAGACGATCGCGTATCACCGGCAACGACCCAGGTCGGTTCCATGGGCTTTGCCGGGCCGGTAGACCTCGTCGTGGAGTCGATGACGGAGGCGCGCGCGTCCTTGCGCTGGCAGATCGCCAACTCCTACGCGACAACGGTCGTGGTGGAACGAAGTATGTCGGAAGGCGCTGGTTACGCTACCGTCGACAGCATAGCGATGCCTGCCACGACGGGAGTAATTGCCGGTCCGTATCACGCGGATTCGGCATATTATTTTCGGATCTACTGCAAGTCCCCGGTGAATAGGAGCGCCTATACGAACGTCGCTTCACAAGCGTTCGGGTTCCCTGCCCCCACCAACCTCGCTCTGAGGGTCTTCGGAGAGACGAGTCGCAGAACTTCGCTGGGAAAACACGAACGTTGCCTCGACAGCCGTAATGATCGAACGCGCTGTGGGTGCATCGGGTCGGTTCGTCCTGGTTGACAGCGTTGGCCCCGGGAGGACATCTGCAGTCGTGGCAGGGGAGCACCATGCGGATTCGACCTACTTCTATCGTATGTACAATCGATCAGCGGTCAACCGAAGCTCGAATTCACGCACGGTATGATAGAGTAGTGACTTGTGGCTGGGGTCTGCAGAGTAGAGCGTGGAGCATCAAGACCCCACGTGGATTGGTTCCTGCCGATATCTTCGAAAATGTGCATAGGAACGGGCATTCTAGATTATTGGACCGTACCAAGTTTGAATGGCCGGAGCAATCCACATTTTTCTACTTGACATTCTTTCTCAGAGTCCTAGATTATGTGGACGTTTACTACGATCATGGGTAACAGCTCACATACCGCCCTGTACCGCTCCATCGGCTCCCTCGCCGATCTCGGGCGCCCCGGTCTGCTGAGCCACCTCCTTCTGTCCCTTAGCCTCCTGCTCGTTCTGGGGCTGCTGTTCTGACCCGAACGCCCGAGGCCGACCAGTTTACCGCACCCGCTCTTCAGTGACTCCCGGTTAAGCAAGGTTCGCCTCAGGCAAGCGGGATGTTCCGTTCCATACTGAGGATGAATCGACATGCCTGAATCCACAACACCGCGCCGGCGAAGCAGCACGATCACCGAGGGGGTCCAACGCACACCCAACCGCGCCATGCTGCGCGCCGTCGGGTTCGGCGACGGCGACTTCGCGAGACCGATCGTCGGCATCGCCAACGGCTACAGCACCATCACCCCCTGCAACATGGGACTGAACGTCCTTGCCGAGCGAGCCGCTGATGCGGTCCGCGAAGCCGGCGCCATGCCCCAGGTCTTCGGCGTGATCACGGTGAGCGACGGGATCTCCATGGGAACCCAGGGGATGAAATACTCCCTCGTCTCCCGCGAGATCATCGCCGACTCGATCGAAGCGGTCTGCAACGCGCAGTCGATGGACGGCGTGCTCGCGATCGGCGGGTGCGACAAGAATATGCCCGGCGCCATGATCGCCATCGCGCGACTGAACATCCCCGCGATCTTCGTCTACGGAGGGACGATCAAGCCCGGACACTACCAGGGTCGCGACCTGACGATCGTCAGCGCGTTCGAGGCGGTCGGGCAGTACAGCGCGAACAAGATCTCGGGGGAAGAACTCCTGGAGGTGGAACGGCACTCCTGTCCCGGCGCCGGCTCCTGCGGCGGGATGTTCACCGCGAACACCATGTCGTCGGTCATCGAGGCGATGGGTATGTCCCTCCCGTATTCCTCCACGATGGCCGCAGAAGACGCCGAGAAGGCCGACAGCTCGGCACGATCCGCGGCCGCCCTCGTCGCCGCCATCGACCGGCAGATCCTCCCCAGCCAGCTCCTCACCCGTAAAGCCTTCGAGAACGCGATCGCCGTCACCAATGCGCTCGGCGGTTCCACCAACGCCGTGCTCCACCTGCTCGCGATCGCGCGCGCGGCCGGGGTCCCGCTGACCATCGACGACTTCGAGGCCATCCGCCAGAAGGTCCCGGTGGTGTGCGACCTCAAACCCTCCGGCCGGTTTGTCACGACCGAATTCCACCGCGCCGGCGGGGTTCCCCAGGTCATGCGTATGCTGATGGACCACGGCCTGCTGCACGGCGATGCGCGCAGCGTGACGGGTCGATCGATCGGCGAGATCCTCGCCGACGTGAGTCCGACCCCGCCCGCCGGTCAGGAAGTGATCCGCCCGTGGGACCGGCCCCTCTATCCGGCAGGCCACCTCGTCGTCCTGCGCGGCAACCTGGCGACCGAAGGGGCCGTGGCGAAGGTGACCGGCGTGAAGAGCCCCAAGATCACCGGCCCGGCCAGGGTCTTCGAGTCCGAAGAAGAGTGTCTGTCGGCGATCCTTGCGGGGAAGATCCAACCCGGGGATGTGATCGTGATCCGGTACGAAGGGCCCCGGGGCGGACCGGGCATGCGGGAGATGCTTGCTCCGACCTCCGCGCTGATCGGCGCCGGCCTCGGAGATTCTGTCGGTCTCATCACGGACGGCCGCTTCTCGGGAGGGACCTACGGGATGGTGGTCGGGCATGTAGCCCCCGAGGCCGCTGTCGGCGGGGCGATCGCCCTCGTTCGCGAAGGGGACTCGATCACGATCGACGCCGTGGCGCGCACGCTGGACCTGCACGTCCCGGATGCCGAACTGGCTGCCCGCCGAAAGACCTGGAAAGCGCCCGTTCCGCCGCGCACCGGCGTGCTCGGCAAATACGCGCGCCTGGTGTCGAGCAGCAGCCTCGGGGCGGTCACCGATGCGTGAAGAAACCCATGGATGGGGAACGGGCCCCGACGAAGCGCGGGCCACAGACCATGCACCACTATTAACGATCGGATGGAGGGAGAGATGACGGAACACCAACGCACAGGCGGGGATGAGCGCCATCAGTCGCCCATGACGGGAGCCGAGATCTTCGTCCGCTCGCTGATCAGCGAGCAGGTCGAAGTGGTGTTCGGATACCCCGGCGGGGCGACCATCGGGGTGTACGATGCCCTCCACGACATTTCCGACATCAAACACGTGCTGACCCGGCACGAGCAGGGGGCGACCCACGCCGCCGCCGGCTACGCCCGCGCCACCGGCAAGCCCGGCGTCGTGCTCGTGACCAGCGGCCCCGGGGCGACCAACACCGTGACCGGCATCGCCGACGCTGCTATGGATTCCCTCCCGCTGGTGGTCTTCACCGGCCAGGTGGCCCTCCGGATGATCGGCAACGACGCGTTCCAGGAGGCCGACATCGTCGGCATCACCCGCCCCATCACCAAGCACAACTACCTTGTGCGGGACGTGACCGAGCTGGCGCGCACGATCAAGGAGGCGTTCTACATCGCCACCAGCGGGCGCCCGGGGCCGGTGCTGATCGATATGCCGAAGGACATGATGGCGCAGAAGACCACGTTCGCCTACCCGGACTCGGTCTCCATGCGTAGCTACAACCCGGTCGTGGAGGGGAACCAGAAGCAGATCAAACGCGCGGCGGAGCTGCTCGCCGCCTCCGCCCGGCCGGTGCTGTACGTCGGCGGCGGGGCGATCCTGTCGGACGCCGCCGAGGAGGTGACGAAACTGGCCCGCAAACTCCACGCTCCCGTCACCACGACCCTGCACGGCCTCGGGAGCCTTTCCCGAAAACGACCGGCTTGCCATGGGCATGCTGGGCATGCACGGCACCTGGTATTCGAACATGGCCGTCCACTATTCGCGACGTGCTCGTCGCCATCGGGGCGCGGTTCGACGACCGGGTCACCGGCAAGGTGGACGCCTTCGCTCCGGAGGCCAAGATGATCCACATCGACATCGATCCTTCGGCCATCAGCAAGAACGTCCAGGTGGACGTCCCGATCGTCGGCGACGTCAAGAAGGTGCTGACCGATCTGATCGCCCACGTCGAGCCCCTCCGGACCGACGACTGGCTGCAGACCATCGAGCAGTGGAAGGCGGAGCACCCCCTGCGGTATCAGGTGGGAGGGGACGAGATCCGGGCGCAGCAGGTCATCCACACCCTCGGGGAGATCACCGGCGGGAAGGCCATCGTGGTCACCGACGTGGGCCAGCACCAGATGTGGGCGGCCCAGTTCTTCAACTGGATGCTGCCGCGAACGCACATCACCTCGGGCGGACTGGGAACCATGGGATTCTCCCTGCCCGGCGGCGATGGGGGTCGGCCTTCGGGCGGACCGACCTCCCGGTCGTCTCCATCAGCGGCGACGGCGGATTCCAGATGAACTCCCAGGAGATGGCCACGATCGTGCAGCACAAGTTGCCCGTCAAGATCTTCGTCATCAACAACGGTTTCCTCGGAATGGTCCGGCAGTGGCAGGAGCTGTTCTGGCGCCGGCGGTATTCACAGGTGGAGCTGGCGAACCCGGACTTCGTGAAGCTGGCGGAAGCCTACGGCTGCCCGGCGTTCCGGGCCACCGCCGGCCACGAGGTGGAGGGGGCGATCCGCAAGGCCATGGCCCACACCGACGGGCCGGTGTTCGTGGAATTCGTGGTGGCAAAGGAGGACAACGTCTACCCGATGATCCCTGCGGGGCAGACGATCGAGGAGATGATCGACAGCCCGCTCACGATCGAGAACGCGACAGGCAAGGTGGTCACGCTGCAGAAAGGAACCCCCAGAAAGGAGACGTCGCATGTCCACGCACACGCCCGGCGCTAGCCGGAGGGTGCCCCCGGGCGCCTCGGACCAGAAACGGTTCCACACGATCTCCGTGCTGGTGGAGAACAAATTCGGCGCCTTCAACCGGATCGCCGGACTCTTCTCCGCCAAGGGGTATAACATCGAAAGCCTGAGCGTCGGCCCCACGGAAGACGAAACGGTCTCGCGTATGACGATCGTCACCGAAGGCGACGACCCGATCATCGAGCAGATCATCAAGCAGCTGAACAAGGTGATCGACACCATCAAGGTGGTCGACCTGACCTTCGACAGCTTCGTGGAGCGGGAGCTCGTGCTGGTGAAGGTGCAGACCACCGCCGCCACCCGGTCGGAGATCATGCAGATCGCGGAGATCTTCCGGGCCAAGGTCGTGGACATCAGCCAGCGGACCCTGACGCTGGAGGCGACCGGCAGCAAGCAGAAGGTGGACGCGATCATCAAGATGCTGAAGCCGTTCGTGATCAAGGAGATCGCGAGAACGGGCAGGGTCGCGCTCAAACGGGAATACCAGGGAGAAGTGTAAGATGATCGTGGTGATGCGGCAGGATGCCTCAAAGGAACAGCTGGAACAGGTCTTCGCCCAGGTGCGGGAACTGGGATACCAGGTGCACCCCATCTACGGCGAACAGCGGACCGTCGTGGCCTGCGTCGGGGACGAACGCGGGAAATCGCGCCTGCAGGCGCTGGAAGTGCTGGACGGCGTGGAGAACGTCGTTCCGATCCTGAAGCCGTACAAACTGGCCGGCGTCGAATGGAAAAGGGAGCGGACGAAGGTCGTCCTCGACGGCGCACGGTGGGGATTCGAGGGTCGGGTGGAGATCGGCGGCAACCGGGTGGTGGTGATGGCCGGTCCCTGCTCGGTCGAGGGGCGGGAGCAGATCCTCCTCTCGGCGGAACAGGTGAAGCGCGCGGGCGCCACGGTACTGCGCGGCGGCGCCTTCAAGCCCAGGAGCTCTCCCTACAGCTTCCAGGGACTGGAAGAAGAAGGACTGAAGTTCCTTGCCGAGGCACGCGAGCGGACGGGACTCTTCATCGTCACGGAGGTGGTGACGCCGGCGGACGTCCCCCTGGTGGCGGACTATGCCGATATCCTGCAACTGGGGGCGCGCAATATGACCAACTTCGCCCTGCTGAAGGAGGTGGGCAAGGCCAAGCGCCCGATCCTTCTCAAGCGCGGAATGGCCTCCACGATGAAAGAGCTGCTGCTCTCCGCCGAATATATCCTGTCGCAGGGAAACTACGACGTCATGCTGTGCGAACGGGGGATCCGGACGTTCGAGGACTACACGCGGAACACCTGCGACCTTGCCGCCGTGCCTGCCCTGCATGAGCTGAGCCACCTCCCCGTGGTGGTGGATCCCAGTCACGGGACGGGGATCCGCTCTCTGGTGCCGCCGATGACCAGAGCCGCCGTGGCCGCCGGAGCTGATGCGCTGATCATCGAGGTGCACCCGCATCCGGAGGAGGCGTTCTCGGACGGCGCGCAGTCGCTGCGACCCGACGAGTTCGAACGGCTGATGGCCGAACTCTCCAGGATCGCCGTGGCAGTGGGAAAGACAGTGTAGGGGTTCCATCCAGGAGGAGGAGACGATGCAGGACGACCAGATACGGATCTTCGATACGACGCTGCGCGACGGGGAACAGTCGCCGGGATGCAGCATGAACCTGGACGAGAAGGTGCGCATGGCCAGGCAGCTGGAACGGCTGCGCGTGGACGTGCTCGAGGCCGGATTTCCCATGGCTTCGGAGGGTGATTTCGAGGCGGTGCGGGCCATCGCCGAGACCGTCCGGGAGAGCACGGTGGCCGCCCTCTGCCGCGCCGTCCGGCCCGACATCGAGCGGGCCTGGGACGCGATCCGGAACGCGAAACGGCCCAGGATCCATACGTTCATTGCCACTTCCGACATCCACCTGGTCCACAAACTTCGGAAGTCGCGCGGTCAGGTCCTCAAAGAGGCTGCCGAAGCCGTGGCCTTCGCCCGCTCCCTCTGTCCGGAGGTGGAGTTCTCTTGCGAGGACGCCTCCCGCAGCGACATCGGGTTCCTGGTGGAGGTCGTGCGCGCCGCCATGGCGGCGGGCGCCACGGTGATCAACCTCCCCGACACGGTCGGGTACGCGGTGCCGCGCGAGTACGGCGCGATGTTCCGCCAGGTGCGGGAGCAGCTGGGAGATCCGCAGGGGGTGGTCTTCAGCGCTCACTGCCATAACGACCTGGGGCTCGCGGTGGCGAATTCGCTCGCTGCCGTGGAGAACGGCGTGCGGCAGGTGGAATGCACCGTGAACGGCATCGGCGAGCGGGCCGGGAACGCCGCCCTGGAGGAACTGGTCATGGCCATCAAGACCCGCGGCGAGTTCCTGGGGGTGCGTACCGGGATCGTGAGCGAGGAGATCGTGCGGACCAGCCGGCTGCTCAGCAGCCTGACCGGGATGATGGTCCAGCGCAACAAGGCGATCGTCGGCGCCAACGCGTTCGCGCACGAGGCGGGGATCCATCAGGACGGCGTCCTGAAGAGCGCGATCACCTACGAGATCATGACCCCGCAATCGGTGGGGATCAAGCACAGCACCCTGGTCCTCGGAAAGCATTCAGGCCGGCATGCCCTCAAACAGCGGTACGCGGAACTCGGCTACACGCTGGCGCCGGAGGAACTGGAGGATGTGTACCGGGAATTCTGCGCGGTCGCCGACCAGAAGAAGGAGGTCTACGACGAAGAGCTCGTGGCGTTCCTGGAAGACCGCGCCCACTCACGCGACGAGTACTACCATCTCGAGGATCTGCATGTGAGCACCGGAACCACGGTGCGGGCCACGGCGACCGTGGAGCTGCGGCAGGGGGATCAGAAGCTCGTCGACTCCGCCACGGGGGACGGGCCGGTGGACGCCGCCTACCGCGCCATCGAACGGATCACCGGGATGATCGGGACCCTGACCGAGTACACGCTGAAATCGGTCAGTCTCGGCCACGATGCGGTCGGCGAGGCATTCGTGCGTGTGGACTTCGGCGGCGTGCTCTTCAACGGCCGGGCGATCAGCACCGACGTCATCGCCTGCAGCGTGAAGGCCTACCTCGAGGCGCTGAACCGCGCGAAGGCGGCCCGGCGGGCGAAGGACGAAGGCGCCCGCATCGGAACCGAAGCCCAGGAGGCCGTATGACCGTTCCCCGGACGCTGTTCGAAAAGGTCTGGGAGACGCACGTCGTCGCCGAGGATCCCGAACGGCCGGCCCTGCTGTACATCGACCTGCACCTGGTGCACGAGGTGACCTCGCCGCAGGCATTTGACGGCCTTCGCCGGCGCGGCCTCCGGGTCCGACGGCCGGAACGGACCGCCGCCACGATCGACCACAGCATCCCCACGCTCCCCGGCGAGATCTCGGATCCCCTGGCTGCGGCGCAGATCGCCGCCCTCGAAAGGAATGCGAAGGAGTTCGGCATCCCCCTGTTCGGCATCGGCGACCCGCGGAGAGGGATCGTCCACGTGATCGGGCCGGAGCTGGGGCTGACCCGTCCGGGCACAACGATCGTCTGCGGCGACAGCCATACCTCCACCCACGGGGCTTTCGGTGCTCTGGCGTTCGGCATCGGCACCAGCGAGGTGGAACATGTTCTGGCGACGCAGTGCCTCCTGCAGAAGAAACCCAGGACGTTCGAGGTCAGGTTCGAAGGGCCGCTCCCCCGCGGGGTGACCGCAAAGGACCTGATTCTGGCGCTGCTCTCGAGGATCGGAGTGGCCGGGGGGACGGGCCACGTATTCGAGTTCGCCGGTTCCACCGTCCGTGGGCTGTCGATGGAAGAGCGGATGACCATCTGCAACATGTCGATCGAAGGGGGCGCGCGTGCCGGCATGATCGCACCAGACGATACGACGATGACCTACCTGGCCGGCCGCGAGTTCGCCCCGCCGGTGACCGACGAACTGGCCCGTCGCTGGCGTGCGCTGGCCACCGATCCCGGCGCCCGGTTCGACAGAAGCGTGACCATCGACGTCCAGCGGATCGAACCGATGATCACCTTCGGGACGAACCCCGGCATGGGTGTGCCCATCTCGGCCGCGGTCCCGGATCCCGACAGGGTGGCGGATCCCTCCGAGCGTTCATCGCTCGCCAAGGCGCTCCAGTACATGGGCCTGGCTCCGGGAGAGGGGTTGATCGGGCGCAAGGTGGACGTGGTGTTCATCGGGAGCTGCACGAATTCCCGGATCTCCGATCTCCGCCAGGCCGCGTCGGTCTTCCGGGGACGCTCGGTGGCCCCTTCCGTCCGGACACTGATCGTGCCGGGTTCGGAAGCCGTCAAGCGTCAGGCCGAGGCGGAGGGGCTGGACCGCGTGTTCACCAGCGCCGGCGCGGAGTGGAGAGAGCCCGGTTGCTCGATGTGCATCGCCATGAACGGCGACGAGGCGGGCCCGGGAGAATTCGCCGTAAGCACCAGCAACAGGAACTTTGAAGGGCGACAGGGAAAGGGAAGCCGGACGCTCCTTGCTTCGCCCCTTACCGCCGCTGCAGCGGCGATCACCGGAAAGATCACCGACGTGAGGACCATCCTGTGAAGCCGTTCACCGTCGTCACCTCGCGGCTCGTCCCGCTGGTGGTGGACAACATCGATACCGACCAGATCATCCCGGCCCGTTTCCTCAAGGTCACGACCCGGGAAGGACTGGCGGAGCATCTGTTCGAAGATTTCCGGCGTAGGGCGGACGGGACTCCCAAGCCGGGGTTCTTCATGGACCTTCCCGAATACCGCGGGGCGGAGATCCTCCTGGCGGGGAAGAACTTCGGATGCGGATCCTCCCGCGAGCACGCCCCCTGGGCCCTGGCGGGATATGGATTCCGGGTGGTGGTCAGCACGTCGTTCGCCGACATTTTTTACGGAAACGCCCTGAAGAACGGGCTGCTTCCCCTGGTGGTGGCGCCGGACGTGCACGCAAAGCTGGTTGTCGTGAGCGCCAGCCGACGCCGCGGTGAGTGTGGATCTTCCCCGGCGGTCGGTCGCCTGGCCCGGTGGCACGGCGACGTTCACTCTCGAGCCGTTCGCCGCCTCCTGCCTGCAGGAGGGGAAGGACGAACTCGGGTACATCCTCGGTCTCGGTGAAAAGATCTCCGCGTACGAGTCGAGGATCGCTCAGGAGATGAGCAGATGAATGCGAAGATCGTGGTCCTTGCCGGCGACGGGATCGGACCGGAAGTGACCGCCGAAGGGGTGCGCGCGCTCGAAGCCGTCGCGACGAACATTCGGCCACAGGTTCACGTTCGATCCACGGGCCTTCGGGGGCGCGTCCATCGACATTGACGGGGTACCGCTGACCGACGCGACGCTGGAAGCCTGCGGCTCATCGTCGGCGATCCTGCTCGGTGCCGTGGGAGGGCCTCGCTGGGACACCCTCGAGGCCTCTGTGCGCCCGGAACAGGGACTCCTCAGGCTGCGCAAGCAGCTGGGGCTCTTCGCGAACCTCCGCCCGATCCGGCCGTACCGGGCGCTGTTCGATCGGGCCCCCGTCAAGGCCCCGCTCCTGCAAGGGGTCGACATCATGGTCGTGCGGGAACTGACCGGGGGGCTCTACTTCGGCCAACCGCGGTTCACCAGACAGGAGGGAAACGTCCTTCGCGCGGTCGATACTCTCGAGTACACGGACGTAGAGATCCGCAGGGTGACAGAACTGGCATTCCGTCTTGCCGGTGCACGACGGCGGAAGGTCACCGTCGTGGACAAGGCGAACGTCCTCGAGACATCCCGCCTCTGGCGGAAGGTGACCGGAGAGGTCGGCCGGGCCTTCCCGGACATCACGCTGGAATACATGCTGGTGGACTCGGCGTCCATGCGGCTGATCTCCGCGCCGGCCGCCTTCGACGTCCTGCTGACCGAAAACATGTTCGGCGATATTCTGACGGACGAGGCCTCGGTCCTCTGCGGCTCGCTCGGGATGGTGCCTTCAGCCTCTATCGGCTCCTCCGGTCCCGGGCTCTATGAGCCCATCCACGGCTCCGCTCCCGATATCGCCGGGAAGGGGATCGCCGACCCGATCGGCTCGATCCTGAGTGCAGCTCTCCTGCTGCGCCACTCCCTCGGGCTTGAAGCGGAAGCGGCTGCGGTCGAAGCAGCGGTGCAAAGGGCGGTCGAAGCGCATTGCTGGACGCCGGACCTGGGCGGCAAGGCCTCCACGGGCGAAGTCGGCGCGCGCGTGGCGGAGCTTATCGGACAATGACGACACTGAACCATCAGAGGGGAGAGCGCGGACCATGGGATTGACTTCACGGTTTGTCTGGATGAACGGGGAGCTGGTCGACTTCGACCGGGCGACCGTCCCCTTCATGACCCCCGCGCTGCACTACGGCGTGGCGGTGTTCGAGGGGATCCGGTGCTATCGCACCGAGGCCGGCGCGGGGATCTTCCGGCTCCGGGAGCACTCGGAACGGCTGCTCAACTCGGCCCGGATCCTGGGGTTTCGTGATCTTCCCTTCACGGTCGATGGTGTGATCGATGCCATCCGGCAGACGGTCGCGGCGAACGGCTACGAGGAATGCTACGTCCGTCCGCTGATCTACCTCTCCGGCGGCGGATGGAACCTGAACATCGACGGCGGCAGCCCCGCTCTGGGGGTGGCGGTGTGGGAGTGGAACAACTACCTGGGAGCCGAGGCGTTGGAGCTTGGCGTACGGGCGAACGTCTCGTCGTTCACCCGCCACCACCCGAACGTGATGATGACCAAGGCCAAGATCGCGGGGAACTACGTCAACAGCTTTCTGGCGAAGACCGAATCGGTCCGGCTCGGGTTCGAAGAGGCGATCATGCTGGATCCGGAGGGCTACGTCGCGGAATGCACGGGCGAGAATCTCTTCGTGGTCAATCGCCGCCGCATCGTGACTCCCGACCTCGCGCCCGTGCTGGACGGGATCACCCGCGACGTGGTGATCACGCTCGCGCGCGATCAGGGATTCGACATCGAGGTGGCGCCGCTCTCGCGCGACCAGCTGTACGGGGCGGAGGAGGTCTTCGTGTGCGGCACAGCCTCCGAAGTGATCGGGCTCCGGGAGATCGATTTCCGCACCATCGGGAACGGACGGACGGGTCCCGTCACGCGGCGGATCCAGCAGGCATTCCACGACGTCATCCGGGGCCGCCACACGCGTTCAGCCGGCTGGCTGGACCTGGTGGTGATGGCGGACGACCGGCGTCTGTCGGCCGCAGGATAATTCTCAACGTATTCACAGTCCATCCAAGGAGTGCAGTCCATGGCAACGATCGATTTTGGCGGTGTTCGGGAAGAGGTGGTGACCAGGACGGAGGTGCCACTGGCGCGTGCGGTGGAGACGCTGCGCGATGAAGTGGTCGGAATTCTGGGGTATGGGCCCCAGGGGCAGGGGCAATCGCTGAACCTCCGGGACAACGGGGTGCGGGTGGTGATCGGCCAGCGCAAGGGGGGCGGGGCTGGACCGACGCGATCAACGACGGCTGGGTGGAAGGGAAGACCCTGTTCGACGACATCGGGGAGGCCGTGCGCCGCGCGACGATCGTGGAATACCTGCTCTCCGATGCGGGACAGAAGGAACAGTGGCCCTCGGTGAAGGCGCAGCTGCGCAACGGCCAGGCACTCTGCTTCTCCCACGGGTTCTCGGTGGTCTACCGGGAACAGACGGGTGTGGTGCCTCCGAAAGGGGTGGACGTCGTGCTGGTCGCCCCGAAAGGGGCCGGGCGGACGGTCCGGTCCAACTTCCTGTCCGGCAGCGGGATCAACTCCAGCTTCGCCGTAGAACAGGACGCGACCGGCCGGGCGCGCGAACGGGTGATCGCGCTCGGCATCGCGATCGGATCCGGCTATCTCTTCTCGACCACCTTCCAGAAAGAGGTCTACAGCGACCTGACCGGCGAGCGTGGAGCCCTCCTCGGGGCGATCGCGGGGCTGATGAAGGCCCAGTACGATGTCCTGCGCTCGATGGGTCATTCGCCGAGCGAAGCATTCAACGAAACCGTGGAAGAGGCCACGCAGAGCCTCTACCCGCTGATGGGGAAGAACGGAGTGGACTGGATGATCGGTTCGTGCAGCACCACCGCCCAGCGGGGGGCACTCGACTGGTCCAAACGGTTCGAGGCGGCGGTGAAGCCGGTCCTGGCCGAGCTTTACGAGGCTGTGCGCAACGGGAGCGAAACGCGCAGGGTGCTGGAGACCTGCGGCGCAGCCGACTACCGCGAGAAGCTGGAGAAGGAGCTGGACGAGTGGAGAGGATCGGAGATGTGGAAGACCGGGGCTCAGGTCCGTGCGCTGCGTCCGGAGAACTGGAAAGGGAAGTGAGCGCGCCGGCGGTACCTTGACTTTCGGTCCGGCATTGCGTATCTACAGCGCACTGTCGCGCTGCTGTATGCCGCGTATCCCCCATAACGTTGAAGGAGATCCCCCATGAAACGAGTCGTTGCGCTGCTCCTCGTGTGTCTGTTCCTGTTCTCCCTGGCATCCGCCCAGGCGCCGTTGAGAGTGCCCCGCATCAGCCAGGGGGCGAAGATGACCCAGATCGTCGGCCTGAGCGACATCACCGTGGGCTACTACCGGCCAGGGGTGAAGGGAAGGGAGATCTGGGGCAACGTGGTCAAGTACGACGAGGTCTGGCGTGCGGGAGCGAACGAACCCACACTGTTCACGTTCAGCGATGAGGTGACCATCTCCGGGAAGAAGCTGGGCGCGGGAACCTACCGGTTCCTCGTCCTCCCCGTGAAGTCCGGCGATTGGACCGTGATCTTCAATTCCGAGACAAAGAACTGGGGGACGATCTACGAGGCGAAGTATGACACCCTGAGGTTCGCCGTCAAACCGGAGGCCGGACCTCTGGAAGAGTGGATGTCGTTCAGCTTCACGGATCTGACGCCCACATCCGCGCGCGTGGTTCTTGCGTGGGAGAAGATCCGGCTCTCGTTCGTCGTTGAGGTCAACACACTGGCGAAACTCCAGGCCTCTGTGGGTAACTGGCAGGTCCTGAACCAGGCCGCCCGATTCGCGCTGGACAACAAGGTGTACGCATCGGAGTCGATGGAATGGGTGAACCGGTCGCTGGCGATCGAGAAGAATCCCCGCAACCTGCAGACGAAGGCCGAACTGCTGGCACAGGCGGGGAAGACCGCCGAAGCGATCGCCCTGGCTGAAGAGGCGGTGAAACTCGCCCAGGCGAAAGACCCCAAGGCGAACGTCTCCGGGCTGGAGAAACTGATCCAGGGCTGGAAGGGAAAGTAATAGTGCATTGAACGCCACGGAGGCCCGCCCGAACGACCGATGTTCGGGCGGGCACCGAGGAGGACAAAACCCTACGTGTCTCCGTGACGGAGTGTGTCCCGCCGATCGCGGGTTGTCTTTTCAGCGATCGTGATCGTTGTGGCGACCACGATCACCACCGCGCAGCCGATAACGTTGTACCAGAGCCAGGCGATCTCCGTGAAGGCGAAGCACCAGACCACTACTGCCTCTCCCGCCAACGCTCCCACGAACACCGCCGTCCCGCCGACCGACCGCACGTAGAATGCCAGCAGGAAGATCCCCAGCATCGTCCCGTAGAAGAGCGAACCGAGGATGTTGACGGCCTCGATCAGGGAGCCGAGTCTCCCGGCGAACTGCGCAAAGAAGATCCCGTAGATCCCCCAGAAGGCCATGGCCAGGCGGGACACAGCGAGGTAGTGCCGCTCCGATCCGCGAGTGTTGAGGAAGCGGCGATAGATATCCATGACCGAGATCGTAGCCAGGGCGCTCAGCTCTCCTGATGACGAGGACATGGAGGCGGCGAAGATGCAGGCGAACAGCAGACCGACCACGCCGGCGGGCAGGTACCGGAGCACGAACGACAGGAACACGTAGTTGACGTCTCCGCCCGCGAGGTCCGGATCGGTGGCCCGGACGGCTTCGGCCGCGAGCACCCGGAGGCTGTCGACCGACGCCCTGGAGCGGCCCAGGTCCGCCCGGGCAGAGCTCTCCGCCGCGGGATCTCCGCTCTTCCTGGCTTCGACAAATGCCGTCGCCGCGTTCCTCTGTCGAAACTCCGCCTCAGCGTGTTTCTCCTGGAGCGCCCGGTACTCAGGCGCCAGGGGACCATCGAGAACACGCCTCTCCGCTACCGGGTTGAATACCACGGGAGAGGGATACACCAGGAAGAAGACAAACACCATCACGCCCAGCAGGAGGATGAAGAACTGCATGGGGATCTTGACCAGGCCGTTAAACAGCAGGGCCAGCCGGCTCTCCGCGACCGACCGGCCGGTCAGATAGCGCTGAACCTGCGACTGGTCGGTGCCGAAGTAGGCGAGGGCCACGAACATCCCCCCGATCAGTCCCGTCCAGAGGTTATAGCGGTTCGACGGATCGAATCCGAGATCCAGCGCTTTGAGTTTGCCCGACGCCCCCGCAAGGGCAAGAGCATCGTGCAACCCCATCTCCCCGGGGAGCGATCGGATCGCCAGCACGAACGCCAGGACCATCCCCGCCATGATCACCAGGAACTGAAGGACGTCGGTGTGATTCACCGCGCGGACGCCGCCGGTGGTCGTGTAGAGCACGACGACGCCGCCGATGATCATCGAGGTGGTGCCGATGTCGAGGCCGAGCGTCACCGAGAGGACGAGGGCCGGGGCGTAGATCGTCATGCCGGCAGCAAGCCCGCGGGAGACCAGGAACAGCAGTGTCCCCAGGACCCGCATCTTCGGGTCGAAGCGGCGTTCCAGGTACTCATACGCCGTGTAGACCCCCAGCCGGTGATAGATCGGAACCGCGGTGATGGAGAGGATCACCATGGCGACCGGCAGCCCGAAGTAGAACTGGACGAAGCGCATCCCGTCGGCGAAGGCCTGTCCCGGGGTGGAAGTGAACGTGATGGCGCTGGCCTGCGTGGCCATGATCGCGAGGGCGATGGTGTACCACCTCATGGAACGGTCGGCGAGGAGGAAACTGCGGACCGTGGCGCCCCCGCGCCCCTTCCAGAGTCCGTACAGGGTGATCGAGAGCAGCGTTGCCGCGAGGACGATCCAATCGAGGGGCTTCATGGATAGAGCCTCGCCAGCAGCGCGCACACAAGGATCATGGCGGCGAGGCCCAGGAGGACCGCAACGTAGAGGTTCCGCCAGGAGCCGAGAATGGGCGGCCGCGCCTCTTCCGCGGGGGCGTTATGGTCGTGAGGTGCGTTCACCGCGCAGCGACAGGATGTTGGCCAGCAGCCGGTAAGCTCCCTCCACGCCAGCCGGGAGCTGCCGGAAGAAAGCGTAGGCGTTGAACACGAAGTACCCTCTGCCGGAGGTGGTCACCAGCAACCCTCCCTTCCGCTGAGGTTCCCCTGCGTCGGCACACGACAGGAGGGAGTCGTAGCGCGGATCCCACCGGTCGGCGAAGTAGAGCCCCCGTTCCTGGATCCAGCCGCGGAAATCCCCGTCGGTGATCACGTTCGGCTGGCGGAGGAGGGGATGCGAGGGGGCGAGGAAGGCCACCTGCGCATCCTCTTCCGTGACGCGGTCCCTCGAGATGCTCAGCGGCCATGGACCGATGTTCTCGGCCTCGCCACGGGTCGCGGTCACATACTGGACCACATAGGTCCCCCCGGCGTTCACGTAACTCATCAGTCGTGGGTAGGCCGCGCGCAGTCTCGGGCGCGTGTTGTGAGCCCTGACCCCCGCCATGATCACATCGTAGCGTGACAGATCTCCGTCGTCGAGATCCCTGTCGGTGATCAGGGAAACCTCCTGGCCGAGCTGGCGCAGCGCCGCCGGAACGTCGTCGCCGGAGCCCATGATGTAGCCAACATGCCCCGGACGTACGGCAATGGAGGTCCGGAGAAGCCTCGCCTGTGCCGGCTGGAGCAGCGTGACCAGCGGGATATGGCTGTGTTCCACGGTCACGACCGACTGCCGGATGGTCTGCCCGTTGACCTCGACGGCTGCGGTCACGGTTCCGCTCGTTGCTCCGTTCCCGGGAGTGACCGTGAAGGTGAGGGAGCGCTCTTCGGTGCCGTTCTCCAGGCGGAAGGTGATCGACGGCGGGTCCGCCCGCCAATGGTCCGGCAGGACGAGTGCGGCAGTGCCGCTCGCGGCACCGGTCGTGGAGCGGACGACCACCTGCACCTTCCTGCCCGTCCCGTTGGGGAAGAGGATCACGGGGTCGGCGAGCCTGACCGAAACGGGGGGGAGGATCGTGAAGGGACGGTAGATCTCCCCTTCCACAGGATCCACGATCTTTGTCCGGACCGGGATCGGACACGTGAGTTCTCCGTCGGGACCGCCGATCGTTACGGTAACGGTGAGGGGGTCGTCGTTCATGGCCCGGC
>CAWEHG010000032.1:0-302989 GCA_963808715.1 Ignavibacteriota bacterium
GCGGCAAATTCGCATTGTTCGTCACGATCCCCCAGCTGGTGCCCACCCGCAGGCCGCCGATCCAGCCCGAAGGGCCTTCCGACCGTTGGTAGATCGTGAAGTAGATGAATGATAGTGTTTCAGCTCCGTTGGCATTCACGCAGACGGCATCCGGTGCCGGCTCTGGACCGGAGAGATCCGGATTGATCCACAGCTTCGCCGTCCCCGTGGCCTGGTCGGCGCATACGACCATCAGGTAGGTTTGCAGGGTGTCCAGCAATTTCGTTGAAAAGGTCGTGGCCGCATCGTCTCTGGCATAGCTGACACCGGCGACGATCTTTGTCCCGTTGACGCCCCCTGTGGTGTCCGCCCGGTTGAACACCAGCAGTCCCCGAATGCCGGAGCTTGAGGTGCTGCTGTTCACGCAGGCAATGGTCGTCCCGTTGAGATCCTGCCTCCCCACATCCACAAGAACGCCGTTATACGGGGTTCCCAGCCGGAACTTCTCTTTGATGTTGACCATCATGGAGTAGTATACCTTCTTGGTCTGGGGCGCGAACTGCCTTCGCGCGCTCTGCCGCGATGAATCCGACGAGGGCAGATACACTTTCTTTCCCGCCCCCGAGAGCACGTAACCGGAATACGTCAGCGCGCCTGCTTCAACCAGTACAGGGCCTTTGAACGCTGATGTTGTCCCGGTGATCCACGCGGGACTGCCCAGGTTCTGGTTGGCCAGCGGGTAGTATGGCGACGACGCTGACAACAACGAGCAATCGACGAGACCGCCGTCCTTGGAAAAATCAAACGTTTCCGTGAAGATGATCTGAGCCTGGGCACTCATCCCGAACCCCAGGATCAGCGCAACGAGGAAGACCCGAGCCAACGTATTCATGCCGCCTCCGTATGAATGGTGAATGGGTGAAACGTTGATTAGATCAGCATTACTGACGATCGCTGCAGCTTGAACGACCCGACCACACCCCATGGCTACTTCCGAAGGTCGAACGAATCATACAGCGCACCGTCGGCAGTGCAGGCCCGGTAGCTGAGCCGTCCCCCGTCCACGGTGATGATCTGATACAACTGGATATTCACTCCTGATCTGGCCATCAGTGAATCGTACCGCGAGGTGTATTCATAGAATTTTGGACCGGATGATGACACGACGTACACCGTACCGGGGAGTCCTACGGAAACAGCGGCACTGTTGACAAGCGGGTGGCTGCGTGCGTACGTATGATCGTGACCCGTCAGGACCAGATCGACATGGTGCTTGTCAAAGAGCGGGAGGAACGCCTCGCGAGTCTTCCTGTCATCCCGTTCCCGTCCGGATGAATACAGCGGGTGGTGCAGCAAGACAATTGTCCAACGGTTGGGATTCCTCCCCAGCAACGTGTCCATCCACCGGGCCTGGTCTTCCAGCCGGTCATTGCTGTTCACCATCACGAACCGCACCCCCTGGTAGTCAAATGTGTAGGAGGTCTCTTCAAGACCCGCTATCCCGTTCTCCGGGAGGGTAAGGTGGGCACGCCAGAGCGGTGAGACGGACCTGTCGCGGACCTTCTTCCCCTTGTCGCTTCGCACGACAGTGTCCCCCTGGAACCTGAATCCCAGATCATGATTGCCGGGGACCATCGCTGCGGGGATGATCCGCGGCACGAACCCCTGGGCGTCGAAGAGCTCTCCCCACTGGTCATCTTCGGGCTCTGAAGTCAGATCTCCCGAGAACAGCCAGAATCGTGCCTGGGGGACCGTCTGGATGGCTTGCCCGGAAGAGGCGAGAAATATATCGGTGATCTGGTCCTGTGGATCTCCGAACCAGACGAACGAGAACGGTAGCTCTCACCCGTTGCTGTGGTGAACTGGTTCCATTCGCTCCAGAGCGAATCCACGCCAACGCGATAACATACGTCGTTCCGGCTTCAGCCCACGCATCACCGCAGAATAGTGATACGCGATCGGCTCCCTCGGCACGTTGAGCACACTCAGGGCCGCCTGTTGCTTCATCGTCGCCGGGCAAATTCCGTTCCCGGCGTCGCGACGGCGTATTCGACCGCCGCGCTCCTGCATTCCTTCGCCATCCGCCACGTTATGGCCATGCTCGTCGCCGGAGAGTCCGTCAGATTGAGAATGATCCGTTGTGGAGCTTCTGAAACGGACTGCGGGCTGGCCGCTGGAACAAGGAGAACGATCAGGGTGCAACAGACCCCGGCACTCATCACCTGCCGCGTCCCCCGCCGCCAACGGGACGGGCGCGGTTCTTGCTGGCGTTTCACGTATCTGGCCTCTCCGGGAAATGTCATCGCTTCGTTCTTAGAGCTTGACGAACAGCTTCCGGTCGTACATCAACTTCAATATCAGATACAGCACCAGGAATCCTGCCCAGGGCGAGCGTGAACGGATACCAGGGCCCGACGTATCGTTCGAGCCCTCCGACGAAGACCCTGGCGACGAGTCGGAAATCAAAGATATGCGAGGCAACATATGCGAAGATCGCATTTGACCCGATGACGATGAGCACCGAACACCACCTGCGGTACCCCCGGATCTCGATCAGAAAGTAGAACGAGGCCAGAAGCAGCACACAGAGGCCGCCTGAGAACAGCACGAACGAGCCGGTCCAGAGATGCTTGATCAGTGGATGCCATATCTGCCAGGCCAATCCAAGCACTGCCAGAGTGACGCCGGAAAGCAGAAGGGCGAGAAGCTTCTCCTTCCCGGCGATCTCCGATCGCAGCAGGTATCCCGTGAACACACCCAGCATGGTCGTGGCTCCGAAGTTCAGGCTCGAGAGAAGCCACGAATAGGTTGTGCCGTCCTGGAATGCCCCGAGGACCATCCTGTCGATGTGGATCGCGATATTCCCATCCGGAGCGAAGCCCCCTGCGCCGATCCCCGGGACGGGCACCAGCGCGAACACTGCCCAGTAGATGGCCAGTAAACCGATCGTCGCCGCCAACTGACGGATCGGCGACAGATAGAGGATGATGACGGCGGCAATGACATACCCCGCCGCGATCGCCTGCAAGGTGTTACTGTACAACTTGATCTGCGCGATGTCGTAGGTCAGCAGTTTTCCCTGCACGGCCATCCCCAGAACCCACAGCCAGAACACCCTGACAAGGATATGCCTCCACAGCGTCTTCCGCGAGGGATCCTTGTGCAGTCGCTTGTTGAATGAAAAGACCATCGAGATGCCGACGAGAAAGAGAAACAGCGGCATGATCACATCGTAAAAGGTGAACCCGAACCATTCCGCGTGGTCCAGTTGTTCGCTGATCCATTGCGTCGTCGGCGAATGGAACACCTCATCCAGACTCCGGAAGATCTTTTGTCCGCCGATGATCCAGAACATGTCAAAACCACGGAGCGCGTCCACCGATAGCACACGCTCGCCCGTATTGACCCCCGAAAGACCGGGATTCACGCGGCTGATAAACCGACTCAAAGCGTTCATAGGATGTCCTGTCGTAGAAAACGCTCAGCGGTATTTACGCGAAACCACCTCACGCACGGCACAGAATAAGGCAAGCCGAAGCATTGATCGAAGTCATGTCGTAGAAAACGCGGAGCGGTATTCAAGGGAACGGAGCGTGATTGAGCTTTGGTCTGACCGGTACAAACGTCGATCAAGCTCTACCTCTCGCCGGGCACGACCCAACCGACGCAGCCAGGCCGTTCACCGGACAACTGTCAGTCTGTACGACACCTTCCGCTCGTACCCTGCGGCCGGCGGGGGGACGACCAGTTCGATCGGGAAGGCTTTCAGGGCAGGATACGGCGCCCAGAAGCTTTCCCGGTCTTCTCCGATCTTCAACTCCGCCTCCCCGGAGACCAGGGCGAATTCGAACATCCGGTTCCCGGCGGTGATCCTGACCGTGCGCGGGTTGGTGAACGTATACGTCATTCCCGGATAGTCGATGATCGGCTCGACGATCCGGACGGTCTGGATCGCGTCATGGTAGATCAGCCGGACGGTCCTGCGAACTTCACGATCGGTGAATGTGTGCTCGAGCTGATAACCGATCCCTCCAGGAAGCCAGTTCTTGTCCTTGAGCTCGCCGGTCGTCCGGACAACGTACTGACGCCTTCCCTTCGACCGGGTTTCCGTTTCAATCCGGCCATCGAATTCGAACAGATTGGTGAAATACCCAAGCGAATCGTTGTACTCGATCCGGGAGGTAAGAGACCGGATTCCGGGAGCCTCCGGGAAATGCATCGGCTCAGGACGGGAATAGACCGTCACGCTTGATGCTTGAAGAAACCCGTGTCCCGCCACCCAGAGGTTCGAGGCAGCCCCTCCTGACGGGCGGTACATGTATTTGCTCTTGGAGCCCCCCCCTGGTCCTTGTACCCGTACGCGGTGACGGTTGCCATGATCTCGGCGGTCCGCACCTGAACCACGTCGAGCGTCCGGAACCGCCGCATCCAGCCGGCCACTTCGGTCGGCAGGGGTTTCCCTGGCCGGACAACTCCGGTTGCGAACGCGTGAGCCATAGCCAGGTTCTTCGCCTTCGCAAACGTCGGGTAGATGCAGGGCGGCGTCGTGAAGATCCTCCAATGGTGAGGGCCGTACCCGACTATTCCCTCCTTCATGCAACCGCGGACAAACTGGAGATTCTTCAAGGCCGCGGTGGCGTACCGGGGATCGTCATCGGAGAACAGGGAGAAGAGAACCTGGCATCCGTCCGATGTGGCGCCCCCGAACGCCGTCCACTTGTTGGAACGTATGCCCCAGGATCCGTCCATGGACCCGTCAGGGTAGATGAACGAGAGATGGTTCGCGAGCGATCTCCTGACCGCCCCTTCAACAAGAGTATCGCCGGTCAGCCGGGCGTAGTACCCCAGTCCCCAGAGGGACATCTCCATGTCGTATCCCAGGTCAACCCCTGACTTCGCGGTGTGAGCCCTTCCCCCTTCTCCGTTGATGAAACCGTCCTCATCCATCTTCGCAACGGTCCGTCGGGCGAGCTGTTGAGCTTTCTCGCGGTACCGTCTTCCGGGAACCACCTGCGCAGCCGCCGCAAGCGTGGCCGAGGTCGTGGCGACATAGTTGATGCTTGCGAACTCCGGACTCATGACACCCGCCAGATAGTCCGCGGCGCGTTCGATCGAGCGGAGCCAGGCCATCTTGTCCGCCGCCGGCAGACTTTCGCTCAGGCTCTCAAAGGCGAGGACCATCATGAGAAGCTGGTCCGTCGTCGTGCCGGTCCACTCCTCCGGCGTCTCTTTCCAGCTCCCGTCCTCTTCCTGTTGCCGGATCAGCCAGTTCCCGGTGGCAATGGCGGCGCGAAGATATGCGGAATCGCCGGTGATCGAGAATACCCGGGCAAAGGGGTATACCGTCTCTGCAGCCCGCGTGTGAAGGACGTCGCAATGCGCGCACTGTATTGCACCGAAATCTGGAGATCGATCGTCCCGTATCTGCCGGTCGAGCAGGGCGCGCGACAGCTCGGAGAGTGTGACCGCGTATTCCTTTCGGAGGTCGGTACGCTCTCCCGAAACCGTCGGGGAAACGGCGCAACACAATGCGATGGCACACACCGCCAGACGGCGACCGGGCTTCTTCATCGGGAGCTCCCGCTTCGTGACACGAGCCACGGAGAATTCCTCATCGGGTGAGCTGTTGCATTTCGATCCCCGCGATGATGACCGCGCCGAGCCCACGGGGATCGTGCGGGGGCGTCGAGCGCTTCTCGTAGAATTCGAGATCGTTACCTATGGAAGTCCCCTGGCAGATCCCCGTCGACCGTCCCGTCAGGCATGACCCGGCCTGCACACCCCGCGCCAGCCCCTGGCGGCAGGCGCGGCGCACTCTGGACCCAGCCAACCGGCACGGACCCCGCGGGCCAGCGCCAGGACGAACATGGCGGTGCATGACGTTTCTTCGTACGTGTCGGGCCGGTTCAGGAGCTGGTGCCAGAGACCGTTCTCTCCCTGGTACTTCAGCACCCCGCCCATGTGAAGGCGAAAGATCTCGAGGATCCGGGAAACGGAGAGGATGTCCGTCGGGAGCCGGAGAAGAAGTTCGCTGATCCCCCACGCCATCCAGCCGTTCGCCCTTCCCCAGAATGCCACGGAACGGCGCTTCCCTCCGTCGAACCATCCGTGAGCCGCAAGGCCGACCGCGGGATCGTACAGGCGCTCGAATATCCCCACGACCTGCGTTGCCGCATCGTCAAGATACTTCTGTTCTCCGGTCAGCTCTTCATACCTGAGAAGGAAGACAACCGCCATGAAGAGATCGTCGGCCCATACGGTCCCGGCTTCCGGCTCCGGACGGCAGAATGTCCCGTCCGCCAGCCGCGTCTGGCCCCCGGTGACCCAGGCGGCCATGGTGTCGATCAGGGAACGGGCTGCCGGTGAGCACTCCTCGCTGCGTCAGCGCGAGGAACGGCAAGCGTCGGTGCGGCAGCGTCATCAAGCATCGCCCGCCGGAAGAGCCGGTAGTTGAAGCCGGTCCGTCTCCCGCATACTCGTACTGGAGACGGAATTCCTCAAGAGTGGAGAGGGTCGTTGCGCAGTACTGCTCCAGCCCACGTCGAAATAGCTCCGGGCGCCGGTGACATCCGCAAGGGCCAGCATGGCGTAGGCCATTTGCCCGTTCGCGTAGTGCCACTCGAAGTAGGAGTGCGACTTGAATGAAGCACTTGTCGGGAATCACATCGTCTCTTCACCATCCTGACACGAGCAGGTCTCCACCGACGTCAGGCTCGAGCTGGAGACTCCGGTCGCAGTACAGCCACTTCGTGTTCGACGTATCCACAAACTCTGGCCCCGGTAGCGATCCTCCCTTCGGAGTCGAGGAAGGCGAGCATGACCCGGGCGGACGTGTCCGCCGCATCAGTGGAAACGCGAGGATCGTGTTCTCTCCCGCTTCAGAGTGAACCTTGCAGGTTCACCGGGAAATCTGTACATATCATAAGCGAATTCACGGAAACGCTCGATGTCCGCCCCTCCCCCGGCATAGACAGACACATCGTCGATCCACACATGGACACTGGTAGAATGACTGAGTCCCAGAAGCAGCGACGTATCGGCCGCCGACGATTCGACACGCACGCTCTGTGCGACCGTAGCGCCGGTTGAACCCGAGGTCAATGGTCTGTAATGCCATCCCTGAACCGTTGCGGACGATATCTGAACTGAAAGCTCGTTTCGCGAATGACCTTGTCGGCGACCCTCCTGGCAACCGCCACCGGGTCCTCCTGCCGGTCAGTCCCGGAGACACCCGACCCGCCCCCTACCAGCACGGCAGCAACGACCATCCCGGTGAACCACCCTGAGCGATTCATCGGCGGGCCGCCACGGAGAACATGCAGCTGTTGTTCGCCTCGTTCAGTTCGGGCACCCGACCTTCCTCGTCCACGTGAATCACGTAGGTTGCGTGCTGCCCGGCCGGCACGCGCAAGGTGATCGTCCGGATCTTCGGTTCGAGGTCGAGCGGAGCCTCCAGGGGGGAGATCGTACCACGTGCGACCTCAATGGCGGCGCCCTCGACCACTCTCGACAGAACGTACGCACACTCCGGAGAGCGAACGCACCCGATGTTGTGCACGGGGATCGCCACCTGGACGGTGTCGCCGGTGAAGGTCTGCCGCACTTCCTCTCGCGTAACGGCAAGGTCGGGAAGCTCGGCGTCCGTCGGCTGGGCTGAGGTCCTGATCGGACGAAGGTCGACCAGCTCTTCTTCGCACGGTTGAAGGGTCAACGGCAGCGGCGTACGCCGGCCGGTCACCGTGATCTCGCGTGACGTCCGGATGGCATCCACCCGTCCGTCTCCATCGCCGTCCTTCCCCTGAACCAGCCGGTACGTGCCCGGGTGGAGGTCGGAGGCGATCAGGGTCCCGCTGATCGGACCCGCGGCATGGTTAAAGGTGGTCACCGAGAGGACCGAGGTATCTGAACGCAGGACGATGGCCGAGAACGACGTGTCGAACCCTTTCCAGGATACGCGGTTGAACGGGTAGGCGGCACTATTCAATGAGGCACCGAGCAGCATGGCCTCCAGAAAAGAGGACACCTGCGAATCTCCCTCGCGCATGTCCCGCAATTCCACGCGGTCCGTGAAATACCCTTCGGCCTTCAGGAGATCGATATTCCGTCCGAGCGTGTTGACGATCCGGGTCATTGCCGATGTGAGATGGGTCTTGTCCCGCGAAAGAACGAATCGCAGATACGGTGAGCCCGCCCGAAGGATCAGATCGTCGAATGTCCGGTCACCTGTGGTCAATCGCCAGAGTTCGATCACCTCCCAGAAATCCTCAGACCGTTGAAGGATCTTGGCTGCCCACAGCTCCGACCCGATCGGAGCGCTTGTTCCATCCTCGGATTCATGCTTCCGGACGAGCCCGAGGGAGAGTTCGATCGGGGCAAGGTACTTTCGATCTCCGAACAGCATCGTATTGAGGAGCAGTTGCTGGAGGATGGCCGAACCGCCATTGTAGTCGTAGTAGTTCCAGAACATCCCCGGATGATGCCAGTTGTCGGCATGACCTCCGATGGCATCGTCGGAGTACCGGATGGCGGCCGGGACGATCCCTGCCGGCTTCCCCTTGTCCGTTCGCAGGCAGTCTTCCAGCCATGCATCCCCCCATTCGCGGAGGAATTGCAGGACGAACGGATGCCGGTTGTACCATGCCAACCATTGCGCGGCCTTGACCGTGCGCGTGTTCATTGCCAGGTCACAGTCCTTCGGCGGCGTCGAATCCACGGCGGTCGCGGAGTACCAGCTGGAACGGAAATGTCGGTGTCCCTTTGCGTTGACCCCGGTCCAGAGATCACGCAGCCCCTTGACGCTCTGCATGCAGCGCTCGACATACACGGGATTCCCGTAATCGAACCCGATCATCATCGGCTGCGTGTCGGCCACCGGTTCGGAAGAGTGCTCAACATCCCGCACCTTTTTCGAGAACCCCTTTTCGATCCAGCCGCTCGTCCAGATCCCATCGACCAGACGTTTCATCCCCAGCAGGGCAAGTGAGTCGTCATAGGCGAGCCGGGCGACCGGCCACCAACGGAGCATTTCCACATCGTCGTCGTATTTCCCACCGAATTCCCCGTTCTCCGCCTGGCGTGCCTGCACCCAGTAGTGGATCACATCGAGAACGGTCTTCACCATGCTCTTCTGGAGGAAGGCCCACCGGGGGACGCCCGGCGGGGAAACGGTCCGATCGATCTCAAAGTCGCCCTCCCCTCTGTACATTGCCAGCAGGCGGTCCTTCGGATACCATCTGCTCAGGATCGCAAAACAGCTGTCTGCCAGCCGGATCATCGGGCGGTCATGCTGCTCCACCCAGAGCCAGTACGCCGTCTTTGCCTGGAGCCAGAGGGCGGCTGGATAGAGGGGATGATCGGCAAGTGACGCAGCCTCGCCGAAGCACATCCCCGCGATATTGTTCAGGTCAAAGAGACCGTGGCCGGGGTAGGCCTTCCTGCCCCATTCCCAGCCTGCCACACGCAGGAAGTGGTTTCCCGTCACGACGAGTTCAGCGAGCCGAGCGCCAAGAGCCGCAACGGGGTCCCGTCGGGAAGCAGGCACTGCCCTGAGCAAAGCCTCTCCGCGCGCGATGAGGTCGGTCGGGCTGTCGACTTCCAGGCGCGACGCGAGCGCGAACAGAAACATTGCTTTCTCAAGGGCGAACCTGTCGGGGATCGCGTCGACGAGCCGGCGGCCCTCCAGGATCTGCCCGCTGTTGATCAACCTGAGTACCAGATCACCGTTCGGCGACTCGAGAGCCCTCGAGGCCACCATTTGCCCGTCGACACAACGGATCGGCGGAGTCGACGCCGGGTAGCACGCGATCGTGGCCAGGGTCGTCGGCTGACCCTCAGCATCAATGGTGAGGGTCAGGGAGGGTGTATGGGTTTCCACAAGCAGGATCTTTCCCCAGAAGGGGGGCGGGGCTTCTCCCTCGGTGTTCGTACTGGAGCAGGACATGCGAACCGGCGAGGCGCTGTCCATTCACCGCGACAGAGCCCTTCCATTCCGTGTATCGACCACCGTCCATCACGATCTCCACCACATACCGACCCGGCGGCGTATCGATGCGGAAAGAGATCGAATCGGGCGATGTCACCCCGTCCGCGATCCCGGGGATCGCGAGACGTGCCGCGGATGAATCCAGGTAGTCGGCAAGGTTTCGGTTCAGGAAACCGTATCCCGCCCGGCTTGAATAGAGGGAGTGAGCGCCGATCCGGACCGTGGGTTCCCCGGGAACTGACACCCCGGCGCCCGCGTCGAACCGGAACGGCAGGGATGACTCCCCCCCACCCTGAGCGAATGAGGTCAAAACAAGTGCAGAACCACCGAGGAGGAGCTTCAGGTTCATTGTGGCTTTGATCCCTTCCGAAGGAGATTCCCCTCAAGTCGGACGATCCCTTTTCGTTCGGCCCGGAACGGGGAAGCGGCGAGGAGGAGGTCGTTTGCCAGGAGCGAGATCTCCTTGCACTCCCCGACGATGGTGAGGAAGGTGCCGACCGGCGTCAGGGGGGCCGACCCCTGCACGAGCGCTCTCCTCACATCGGTGAAACGGAGGAGCTCCGCCCCCGGATCGCCCGCGTCTCCCCGCAGGCCGGTGATCGTGAGTTCCGAGACGTCAACAGCCGCGAGCACCGGACGCGCATCGGAAAGAACGCGACGGATTGACACATTCGTCATGCTCACATCATTCGCGTGGCGAACATAGACCCCGTAGGACGGCAACCGGCCCCAGTGCGTACCTTCGGGATACTGGTCCACCGCTTCCTCCGGGATCCCGGCCGCGTCGGCCGGCGTTCCTCCTCCCGGGAACGTCATCGAGATGTTGCTCAGCCGGATCCGCTCAACGGGATGTTCAGGGATCCCCGATATGGAGCAGCCGACAGGCCCACCGGCGGTCGCCGTCACGTTGTCGATGGTGATGTCCCGCACGTGGCCGACGCCGGGGGGAAGCGCATCCGGCGTGTGTTTGCGCCCCCGGTTCCCCAGGCGGATGAAGATCGGGACCTGTGGCCCGTCGATCACGCAGCCGGTAATGGAGACCCGCTCCAGCACACCCCCGTCCACCGTCGCCAGGGTGATGCCGCTGATCCCGGAGGGAAAACCCACCGTGGCCGTTCGGTTCGCAGAAGGTTTCACAACGATGTTCGAGACCGTGATGTTCCTGAAGCCGCCCGTCGACTCGGTCCCGGTTTTGATGGCATTGCAGTGGCTGCTGATGACGCAGTTGGTGATGGCGACATTCTCAGTGACCCGGGGCGAGGTGCTCTTTAACGTGATGGCATCGTCTTCCGTGTCCCCCACGCAGTCCGCCACCACGACATTGCGGCAGCCGTCGATGTCCATCATGTCATTGTTCTGGTTCGCGTGATTCCAGACCCGGATGCCGCGGATCGTCAGATCCTCGCATGCGAGGTAATGCTGCATCCACATCGCCGAATTGCGCAGGGTCAAACCGCTCACGGTCACGTTGCGGCATTCCACGAACCGTATCAGGAAGGGCCGGTTCCTGTACCGGTCCGGCTTCTGTCGAGTGGTGACGGGAAAGGCACTCCCCTGTCCGTCGATCGTTCCTTCCCCCCGGAGGGAGATATTCGTCTTCCGCTCCGCATAGAACAGACTGTGTTTGAGAAAGAGGTCGTTGTACGAGCGGAGTTCCGGGGTGTGTTCCGCGTAGTCTGAAAGACGGGTGCTCCCCAGGATCGTGGCTCCCTGCTGGAGATACAGCTCGACATTGCTTGCGAGGTCGATCGATCCGGTCAGGTAGGTTCCCGGGGTGAACAGGACCGTCCCCCCGGCGACCGCGCAGGAATCCACCGCCCGCTGGATGGCGGCCCGGTCGTTGGTGACCCCGTCGCCGAGGGCTCCGAACGCGCGAACGTCGAACTGACGATGCGGCCGGTCCTCCGCCGTGGAGATTGCACGGGAGGAAGGCTCAGCAAGAGCAATACGCCAAGGATCATCTTCATCGGGGATCGCCTCTTCGTACGATTTTCAGGCCTCTCCAGCCGCGACGCGGAGTCCGTGTCGAGGAAGAGTGAAGCGTTCGGATGCGTACGGAGGATCGAAGCCGGACAGGACGATGCGATCGGCCCTTCGATCGTCCGCCGAACCGCTTCGGCCTTCGCGGATCCCGGAACTGTGGCGTTGAGACACATACCGCGCATCAACGCCGGCACGGTCAGGGTCAGGGCGAACCGGGGGACGCGTTCCAGTGATGGGAAACAACCGTCGTTCACCTGTTGTTGACGGCACGCCTCCTCGAGTTCAACGACCTTCACCACCGCGGGGTCATGGAAATCGGCGACCGGCGGGTCGTTGAATGCAAGATGTCCGTTCTCCCCGATCCCGAGACAGACAAGGTCGATCGGCCGCTGTTGCACAAGAGCGGCGTACCGTTCACACTCCTTCTCCGGATCGGAGGCCTGTCCGTTGATCAGGTGAAGAGCGCCGACCCTGACCTTCGAGAATAGATGGTCCATCAGGTAGGAGCCGAACAATTGCGGCGAACCGGGTGTGAGGCCAAGGTACTCGTCCATATGAAGCGCTTCGACGCGGGACCAGTCAATTCCCGGCGTTGCGATCAATGCGGCGAGCATTTCGTTCTGGGAAGGGGCGGCCGCGAATACGATTCGGACCGGTCCCTTCCTTTGCTGGAGATCCGTGATGACTCCTGCCGCCCGCCTCGCGGCGGAGGTCCCGAGGGACGAGCGATCGGCTTCCACAACAACCGTGAGTTGGCCCGCGTTGAATGTGCGCATGATACGCCTGTGCAGTTCTTAGATCTTCTTCAGAACCCCGGTGCCGCTTCCCGGGGTGTTGCGAACCAGCAGGAACGTCAGCACAGCGCCCGCAAACGGGATGACGCTCGCTGCGATCAGGATCGGTTCAAATGAATACCGGTCCGAGACCCATCCGACCAGGAATGTCGAGAGGATGGTCAGGATCCCCGCTGCGGTGCCGCTCAGGCCGCTCACCGTGGCTACCGAGGAGCTCCGGTACAGGTCCGAAGGGAGCACCAGCGCCATCGTGCTGTAGGCCGCGTAGGCGAATGTGGAGACGGCGAAGAGCCCCGCGATCGCAAAGAGGCCGGAGAGATAGACCGTGGGGATCAGCATCGTCATTCCCAGGGCGCCGAAGAGCACCACCGCCTTGCGAGCCCTGCCGACCGGCCATCCTCGACGGATGAGCCAGCTCGAGAATCCGCCTCCGGCGAAATTCCCGAGGTCGGCCGCGACGAACGGAATCCAGAACGCGATCAGTGTCGCCCCGGGATCGAACCCTTTCGAGACCAGGTAGATCATGAACCAGTCGGCGATGAAGAACCAGACCGGATCGGTGAACGAACGGGCGATGATGACGCCCCAGGTCTGCTTCATCCCGAGAAGTGCACGGATGGTCGGGCGCTCCGGTCCGCCGTCGTCCTCCGGCGCGGATTCGCGGCGGTCCGCCAGGATCATCTCCTGTTCTTCGTCGCTGATGCGCGGGTGGTGATTCCGGGGGATGGTAGAGACGGCGCCAGAGCAGTATCCAGAGGAAGCCGAGCGAGCCGGTCACGATGAATGCCGGGCGCCAGTCGCCGAACGTCGTGTAGAGGCCGATCACGAACGCGGGCGCGATCGCGGCGCCGATGGAGGAGCCGCTGTCGAACAGCGCGACCGCCCAACCCCGTCTCCTTCCGGGGAAACCACTCCGCCACGGCCTTGGTGGCGGCCGGCCAGTTCGGCGACTCTCCCAGACCGAGAAGGAATCGGAAGAAGGCGAAGCTCCGGAGCCCTCCCGCAAACGATGTGAGCATCGCGACGATCGAGTACCAGGCGACCGTGATCGTCAGCCCGAGCCGGGTCCCGATCCTGTCCATCAGCCGGCCGAGCGCTGTCTGGCCGATGGCGTAGGCGACGCGGAACGAGATCACGATCAGCGCATAGTCCTCATTGGTCCACTGATACTCCTTCTTCAGGAACGGAGCCAGAGCCGAAAGGGTCTGACGGTCGATGTAATTGATGACCGTCGAGGCGAAGAGAGCGCCCCCGATCCACCAACGGAGGTTACGGATCGGCGACCGGGGGATGGCAGGTCTGTTCATGTTCCCGTCCGCGTTCATTCGCCCCCTTCCGATTTCGCCGGAAACGTGTGCCGGTAGTATGCCGCAAGGAACCGGAGTCCGAACGATGTCCCAAGGTCACGTTGCACCACCACCATCCCCTCCCCTTTCCCCCTCGCCCGAAGGTTGTACACGCCGCCGGCAAGATTCGGGTCCGGATGGTTCACGGCGAACCGCGAGTGCATGATCCATCTGAATGATCGCTCGATGTTCCCTCTGAATTCCTCCCCCACGCCGTGACGGTAGAGTTGAAGCCAGAGGAGACCGGCGAACGCCACCGTCGAGCCGGACGGGGAACTCTCGATCGAAGAGCCGTTCAGGAAGTTGTCGTAGAAGATCGTTCCGTCCTTCTTCTGGAATCTCGTGTACCAGCGCAGGGTTCGCAGCGCCGCGTCGAGGAATTCCCGCCGCCCCGTCTGTTCATATCCCTTGATGAGGGATTCCGCGTACCAGAGATTGAAGCGGGGGTGAAAACTCCCCCTCGCCTTGTTGTTGGGGGTGAACTCCATCCAGAGCCCCTCGGGGCCCTGTTTCTCCACCAGGCCCTCGCAGACGTCGACGAAGACCCGGAAGTAGCTCGAATCTCCCGTGAACCGGAACATATCGAGGAAGAGATATCCCTCGTTGTTCGGGCGCGCAACATCGGTGAGGACCTGGACGGATTTCTCAGCCCAGAACGGACTTCGGAGTTTCTGGACCTCCCCCGTGGCAGGATCGACCGCATCATAGAAGAGCCGGTCGCCGGGGACATACAGGTGTTTGAGCATCCAACGTCCGGCTTCAGTTGCCACTCGGGCGTAGCGTGAGTCTCTCGTCACCCGGGTAAGCTCGAAGATCCCGTTGGTCCCGTCCGATACGGTGGCGAAGACGATCGCATTGATGCCCGCTCCATGGATGGCCCGGAGCATTCCCCCCAGGACCGGGTGGTCGCGGATCTGCAGGCTCATCCACCATTCGCCCCCGCGTTTCGCCGCGGCGAGGTACGCGGTATCCCCCGTCAGCCTGTAGGCCTCCAGGAGCCCGTAAATGATCTGCCCGGTGTGCCAGGCCGGTTCATACGGTTGCCATTTGCCAGCGAGGAGATCGTACTCGCAGCGGGATTCCCCCTTTGCATCCAGCAGGACATTTGAGGCATACGTCGCACAGCTGCGGATCGCCCCGAGAACCGCTCCCTGGAGTGAGTCCCGCTCCCCGGTCGCGCCGGCGTGGGCCGGATCGGGACGAGCAAGCAGCAGGCAGGCAAGAACCGGACCGATGAGCGAACGAGTCAGTCTGTTCATCTCCCCTCACTCTTCAGTTGTCGGTCAAGGAATGTCCGTGCGGCGTTGAACGCCTGTTCACTCCACGGATCCAGCAACCAGAAGGTATGCGGCGAGTCGGGGATCTCCACGATGGCGCTTTCGATGCCGAGTTCTTTCATGCGGGAGACCATCCGGTCACGCCCGGCCCTGAATCGTGGCTGCGCACTGTTCACAAAGAGCATCGGGGGGGCAAGTCCACTCACGAGGAACGCCGGGGAGACGTTCCTCCACAGCTCGGGATTTTCCGCGTAGGTGAAACCCAGCCAGAGTTTCGCTGAAGAAGGTCTTGCGGGATCTTCGTCCTTTCCGCTCTCCTCGGGGGCTGTCAGATCCACCGGTCCATCGAAGTCGACGACCGCCCGGACACGGCGCCGGGAACAGCTGTCCACTTCTCCGGACGTCGCCAGCAGTGTTGCGAGATGTCCGCCCGAGGATCCACCCAGCACGGCGATCCTGTTCGTGTCGATCGCGTACCGACCGGCATTCGCGCGCAGCCAGCGGAGGGCATCCCGGCAATCGTAGAGAGCGGCCGGATACCGGGCCTCGGGGACAGCCGGTATTCGACGACAGCCGCCACGTAGCCGTTTCGGGCGAACCGTTGTGCCATGGGGATCTCCATCGAACGGTCGCCCGACCGCCATCCCCCACCGTGAAGAATCAGGACGGCCGGACGCGTGGCACCGACAGAGGCGGGCCGGCACAGGTCCAGATGCATCCGCCGCGTTCCACGTCTGACATACACGAGGTTCTTCTCCGTGACAATGCCTGACCGGACTGCCGCGGACGGGATCTTTGCTGCTGGGTGGGTCCGCTTCGCCCGCTCGAGCGCTGTGGACATGGTGAAATACGTGTCACGCGGAATTTCGTGGATGAACCTCCCTCCCTGGGCGATCCTGTACCGGATCGTCCGGGACGTCCCGGATGAAGGTGGCGGCACAAGGATCACGATCGGGGTCGCCTGCATGGCCGGAAAGGGGAACTTGTACTTCGGGAATTCGCGATCGGTGGAGAATTCCCCATCGCCATCGAGCAGATCCACGATGAACGTCCGATCCCGAGTGTTGATGAACAGACGCCTCGAACCGGCGAACTGGATCGAGGTCCCATCCGCCGTAACCACCGGCTCAACAACGCGCACCGTGGGGCGACGGTCGTGGAAGGAGAGCGTGATCGTCTTCTCCACCGCGTCATCGAACAGCACATTGGAGATGCTGAAGCCCACTCCCCCAGGAAGCCAGTGTTCATCCTTCAGCTCGCCGGAGGTCGTGATGATCGCCACACTTTCCGCCGAAGCCCGGGCGGACATCCTCCCCTCGAACTCATACAGATTGGTGAAGTATCCGAGGGAATCGCGGTACTCGACCCTGGGGGTCAGGCAGATCGCCGAATCAGCCACCGGGGGCATGTGGATCGACTCCCCGCGCACGTAACGGGTCTGGCTGGAGGTGGTCAGGAAGCCCGCCCCTGCCGCCCAGAGATTGCAGACCGATCCGCCAGTCGGGTGCTGGTTGTACTGACCACCATTGGTACGAGAGGGGTCCCGGTAGCTGTAGGCAGAGACGGTCAGCATAAACGTCGCCGAACGCGCGACGGCAACGTTGACCGTGGGATAGACCCTGAGCCAGCCGGGTCGATCGGACGGGATCGGCGGGAGTGGCTTGAGCTGCGGCGACCGCTCCACGCAATAACGGACCGTCAGCGCGAGATTCTTGGCCCTGGCGAATGTCGGGTAGATGCACGTCTTCTCCGGAAACAAGCTCCAGTGTCCCGGACCGTTCCCGAGCATCCCTCCGGAGATCATGCCGCGCAGGTATTCCAGATTTCGCAGGGCGGCGGTGATGTATCTGGGGTCCTCGTCGCCGTAGAGGCCGAAGAGTATCTGGCACCCGTCGGCGGTCTTGCTGCCATAGGTCGTCCACTTGTAGCACCGACTTCCCCAGGATCCATCGACCGCGCCGTTCGGGTAGACGAACGGGAGGTTCTTCGCGAGCGACCTGCGTACGGCGCGGTCGACGGTGGTGTCCCCGGCCAATCGCGCGTAGAGTCCCAGCCCCCAGAGGGACATGTCCATTTCATACCCGAGATCGACCCCATACTTCACGCCGTGAGCCCTGGCCGCCTCCCCCTGGATGAAACCCGCCTCATCCATCTTCGCGATGACCTGGTGGGCGAGGCGTCGGGCCTTCTGCACGTAGACAGGATCGGGAATGATCGCGTCGGTGACCATCAATGCCGCGGCGGTCGTGGGGCAGTAATTGATGCTGGCGAACGCGGGGTCCATGACCTTCACCAGGTAGTCGGCCGCCTTGCGCATGGACTCCTTCCAGCGTGCCTCTTCGGCCGCCGGGAGGCCGGGAGCAATGATCGGGTAAGCCTCGGCAAGCATCAGGAGCTGATCGGCTGTCGTGCCGGTCCACGTCCATGGCGTCTCCAGCCATTCTCCGCCCGGCTGCTGTTGTCGGAAGAGCCATTCTGCAAGGATCCTGGCAGCCTTGCGGTATTTCTCGTCGAGTGTGCGTTGAAAAGCCACGGCCAGGGGATAGACGGCTTCGGCCGCACGCGAGTGCGTTACGCCGCAACCCGGGCAGACGAGCGCGCCGTATGCGGAATCGCCAGGCTCGACCACCTGAAGGCGGATCAGCGCATCGGTCAGCACTTTCATTGTCTCAAAGGAAGCTGACGCCAGGGAGGTCGCCTGATGGGTGGATGCCGATGCAGCAGCAACCGAGAGAGTGAACAGGACCGGGGCGAGGACCTTCTTCATGGTGAGGGTCCGGGGAAGTGTGTTTTTCATCCGACACTCGCGGCCAGGAGGCCAATGACGATGATCAGCGCAGCGATCCGACCGACCAGCAGCTGGCGTCCGTCCGACGTCGAGGGGACGAAGCGCCGGTAGATCGGTGCGACGAGCCAGAAGAAAGGAGTGGCAAAGAGGAAGAACCACTGATACCACACCCCCGCGAGCCCGATCTCGTAGGTCGCCCCCGCAACGTGGATCGCCTGGTTCGTGTGCGTCCCAGCCCCGATCGCGTTAGCAATCATCTGCGGCTTGTTCCCGCGCCGGTTCCCGAGGAAATAGTCTCCCGAGGAGGCGACCCCCTTCCGGGCACGGAGGCCCAGCCAGAGGATCAGCGCAACATAGGCGGCGAGGACGGCAAGGTCGACGACCGACAATCCCCACATGTCTCTCACTCCCCTTTCATGCCGGTCGAATGCCAGATCTTCCTGAGCGCGAACGCCGCCATTTTGGGGCTCCGCGTGCGCGTGAAGACCCCCTTCATGTTCATCATCACGCGCCTCATGTTCTGGGGAGTCCGGAAATCCGCGAAGTTCCAGACATGTTCCCCGATCGCATAGTCTTTCGACCGGATCACCGCGATGTACATGGAGAGCAGGCGCTCCTGAAATTCCTCAGTGAACATCTGGTCCGACGTCGCGTGGAGGCCGGGGATCGTGTCCGCGCCGAACTCCGTCATCAGGACAGGTCTGTTGTAGCGTTGATGGATCCTGTCCAGTTCATCGCCGAGGGCTGCCGCGGCCCGGTCAAGCTGCCCGGGATACTCATACCAGCCGTAATATCTGTTGATGCACAGGATGTCGCTCAATTCCAGTGCCGGGTCTTCGATCCCCGCTCTGAGGCAGTTCGGGACCACGAGGGGCCGGGTGGGATCCAGATGTCTGGCGCAGGCGAAGATCTCTCGCCAGTAGTCCCTTCCTTTGCCATTCGGGTATCCGTTCTCGCCGACCAGATTCGGCTCGTTCCCGAGTGCCCACATGATGACCGAAGGATGGTTCCCGTCCCGCTCCACAAGCTTCCCGATGTACTCCTTGTGGTTGTTGAGCGTCGCTTCGTTGACATATCGAAAATCCAGGCTCACGGCGGGGACCTCGTCGATCACCAGGATGCCTTTCCGATCCGCATAGAACATCATCTCTTCCGCGTACGGGTAGTGTGAGGTCCGGAAGGAATTGGCGCCGATCCACTTCATCAGCTGGAAGTCCTTGACCATCAGCGGCAGATGCAGCCCCTTCCCCACCGCGAACGCGTCTTCGTGTTTGCCGAAGCCCTGGAGGTAGACCGGTTTGCCGTTGAGCAGGAGATTGTTCCCGGATACCTTCACTTCCCGGATCCCGATCTTCAGGGGATATTCATCCACGATCTTCGTCCCCTGCACCAACTGGACATCCAGCGTATAGAGGAAGGGGTCTTCCGGAGACCAGGGCCGGCAGTGGTCGAGCGTGAGGTTCAGCTGCGCCGTTCCATCGCCCACGGGAGCGGAGGCCCTCGGACTGTTTTCGTTCCCAAGGACATAGACATGGACCGACGCGTCGCCGGCGCCGGCGGTTTTCACCGTCACCTCAACGCGTGCCCCGGTGCCCAGGAGCGACGTCCGGACCCTCACGTCTTCGATCCGCCCCGAGGGGGTGGCGACGATCTTGACGGGGCGGTGGATCCCGCCGAAGGGAAAGAAATCGAACCGTGCTGGCGGATAGGTCTCCTCCCGCATTCGGTTCTCCAGCTCATACTGGCTGCTGGAGATCCCCTGAGGGATCGTGTCGTCCGAAAGCATGTTGTTCACCCGGATGGCGATGCTCGCCATGCCTCCGGCCCTGACGGCATCGTCGAGCGGGAAGGCGAACGGGAGGAACCCGTGGTGATGTTCCCCGAGGCACTTGCCGTTGACCCATACTTTCGCGTGGTAATCGGCGGATCCCACACGGAGCGCCAGATGTTTCCCCGCCAGTTCCTGTGGGAGGCTCACCTTCGTGAAATACCACGCGCTGCCGACATACTGGAGCAGGCCGGCCTCTTCCAGCTGCTCATTCCAGCTCCCGGGCACGGCGATCTCGAGATCGGACTCGAAACCCTCGAACCATTTTTCCTGCTCACCGATACCTTCCGGGATCGGTGCGAAAACTCCATAACCCTGAAAGATCGATCACACTGCGGAAGGCATTCACGATCAGGATAAAGCACACATCACCTCATTCGGGCATCGGTGTCCGTGCACCCCCGGAACCAGCGGGTAGATCCCGCGTGTCCGGGGGTGCGGACCGAAACATGGATGGAGGGATCACTTCACCAGGGTCATCTTCCGGACAAGCGAAGTATTCCCGGCGGTCAACCGGTAGAAATAGATACCGCTCGGGAGATCCGTCGCGTCGAACCTGACCCGGTACACTCCCGCCTCGTGAGGACCGTGAGCCAGAGTCGCGATCTCCCTGCCAAGGACAGAGTAGACGACCAGCGACACCTCCGTCCTTTCCGTCAGCGAGAACTCCACGGAAGTCGAAGGATTGAACGGATTCGGGTAGTTCTGCGCCAGTCCGAACTTCGTGGGGGTCACGGCATCCTCCTTCACCCCGACCGCAAGTCCGTAGGGAAAGAGGGCCCCGACGGGTTTACCATCGGTTCCGGCGGTATACAGCGCGTGGGATGAAGAGTACCGGAAATCCCACGGAACCTGGGTCGAATCCCAGGAACCCTTCCCACTGTCAGGTCCGGCGTACATGATTTCTCTTTGAGCCGACCGGCACGCTATTGTCCCAGTAGTCCTTCATCGGACCCACCTCGTCGCGCGGGCCACTGAGGAGTGCGACGGCGAGATACTTGTTGGTCAGGCTGTCGTTGTTCACCCGCATGAAATGCGCTGTGAGCGAATCAAAGATCGGGACCGGACGGACGGCCCCGCGCGGACCCGTGGTACCGGTGTATCCCGCAGGCAGGCCGGGGGTCGTGTGGAAGTTGTTGTTGCGGATACGGACCACCTGCGGGGTCCCTCCCACAGTGTCGGCCCGCAGCCTGAGAACCGTGATCTGCGACCCCCATGTGGTCGCCGTATCGGTTCCCATGAACGCCGTATTGACGAAAAGGTTGTTCATCACATGGGCTTCTTTCACCTCCCCCATGGCCATGGGTCGATCGAAGATGTTGTAGACGGTGTTGTGATCGAACTTGAAGTAGTTCAGGATCCCGCCGCCATCGCGCATCATCCGGCCGGTCAGATTGTAGATGATGTTGTCCTGGAAGACGAGCGTATCGACATTTTGACCGCGGTCATCCCACGCCCTGCCGTTGTTGTCGGCCATCAGGCCGAGATTGGAGATCACGGAGCCGGTGACGAACCATTTCGTATCGATGCTTTCCACGCGGAGCACCGACTGCAGGTCGCGATCCAGCTGGCACCCCTTGAGCGTGATCCTGATATTCGCGCCGCCCGTGCGGATGCTGTTCTGCTTGAGGGTCCCCGCAGCGTCGACGGCGTTGATATAGAGCTCCTGCAGAGTCAGGTCGCCGGCGGGGGCGAACGAACGGGTTGTCCCCGCAAAAGGCCGGACGATCGGCCTCTTCCCCGGGCCCGCCGCCGCGCGGATCTTGAGATGATAGCCCGAGTTGGCTATCGGCACCTTGATCGTGTAGTACCCGTTGCGTTCCAGCTCATACCAGGTATTGGGGTTCGTCGCCCTGTTCGGTGCGTCCGCAGCGATCATGGCCTCGATGACTCCGTCGCCGGAGGCGATCGGCACAACACGTTCTGCCTGCGCGCTTGCCTGACCGCGAAGAAGGATCATCAAGAAGAGAGCGACAGCGTAGAGCATAAGTGTTCTGCAACGGTTCATGGCTTCCTCCCGCATGTTGGTGGGCGTACACGTTCGACCATCCGCTACCTCTAGAATTCGATCCGGATCCCGACATCGGCGGTCCAGCCAAAGTACTCCTCCCTGGTGGGAGAATCGGCAGTTCCCAGATACGATCCTTCCGGAAGACTGCTCAGGTTGCTCAAGTTCGACACGATGCGAGAAACCCGCGAGAACTTGTACTGGAACGCCACATCCCACCGGAGGAAAGCCTTCGAGTACCCGTCCAGTTCAGGGGACGCGCCGACGTCTGGAGGGCATCGCCCTGGTAGGCCATGGAGACGCGGATCGAGAAACCGCTCTTCTCGTATCCGAGCGTGACGTTGGCCAGGCGGTTCGCCTGACCGGGCATGCTGGATTCGCGGGTTGAATCCACGTATTCGATGAACGTTTGCGGGTTCGGAGGGCGCCGGTAGGTACGGACGATCTGGTACGGAAAATACGTCTTCGAGTGGATCAGCGCGAAGTTCAGGTTCAGGACGATGCCGTCAAACGGGGACGGAAGCATGCTCAGGTTCGTCTGGAGGTCGGCCTCCATTCCGTACACCTCCGACTCGTACGCCGAATTCTCCGGATGGTAGTAGTCCACCATCCCCGCACCCATGATCGATTGCGCGCGCGACTTCCGCGTATAGACGATCCCGTCGAGGGTCTTGTAGAAGCCCCCGAGTGTCACCAGGCCGTAGTTCGTGTACATCGACACGATCAGGTCGTAGTTCGTCGCCTTCGTGTTGGTGAGAAGCGGCTCACCGCGTTCCAGGCCGTCGCTTGTTTCACGCTCCCACGGGGCGAGGTCGAGGTAATTGGGCCGGGCGAGCGTTCTGGTATACGCCGCGCGGACATCCGCCCAATCGGTCACGCGGTACCGCATGTGGATCATGGGGAGCCAGTCTTTCTCGAACCTGGTCCCCATCGTATCCACTCCGGGCCCGGCGATCTCGTCGCCGTTTTCGTTGTAGGTGATCGAGGATGTGTGTTTCGCCGCATAGTGTGTGCTGGTCCCCTCAAACCGGACGCCGGGAAGGAACAGGAATCGGGGCCCGATGTTGACCTCGGCCATGACATAGCCCGCGGAGACGTTCTCGCCAGCGCTGTAATCTTTCAGGTCCTGTTCATAGTCCGGCTTGTAGAGAGCCCGGTGCCTGTCGAGGAACGAATTCAGCTTGCCGACCGACAGCGGTCCTCCCGGCCCGATCGTGTACCGTCCCTCCAGGAACTCCCCGAACGAGAAATCCCGGGTCGTGGAAGTTGCTGATGGCAGGATAGAGATAGAGGACCGAGCCGCCGACATAGGTCTTCCCGGAGTCCGCCCGCATGATGGGTTCAAAATCCTTCCCTTCGATATAGCGGTACTCCCCCTCCAGCGAGCGATTCTTGTCCCGGTACTTCCCCCCGAACTTGAGCTGGCCGCTGGCGAGGTCGCCCCAGGCGAATGGGACCGAAAGGTCCAGTTGCGCCGTCAGATCACGATCTTTGATATTCTCCGTACCGTAGGTGTCCGTGTAGAAGATCGTGTTGGCCGTGTCGTTGCGGGCCTGGGCGATGGCATCGTCGATCGTCCGGATCGCCGACAGGTTGTTGTACGCCGCGATCTCACGGAATTCTGACTCGTGGTACGTGGGGGTGTTCTGCCGGGAGATCAGCGCCGACACCTGCCAGGTCATTTTGACCCAGTCAAACTGATGTCTTCCTGAGAGCGAATTTGCGAAGAGGTCCGTGTTGATGTCGCTTTCTCGAAGGACGTACCGGACGATCGGGGAGCTTCCGACAGAATACCCCTTTCGTCTCCTGACCTCGTCCCGCTCCGTGCGGGTGTAGAGGGTGTTGAACAGAAGTTCACCATCGGGGATCTGGTAGTCCAGGACGAGGTTTCCGCCGTACCGGGTGCGCGTTTCGACCTTGTCCACCAGGCTCACGCTGCTGACGCGAACATCGGGAGCTCCACTGGGGAGGGTCCCCACCTTTCCGTAGTCTGCGGAGAGGTTGTCCGATCCCCGGTTCGCGTCGTGCCAGTTTCCGGAAACCAGCACGCCGAGGCCGTTCTCGAAGAACCTGTCGGAAAGGGTCAAGCTGCCCCGGAAGTTCTTCCAGTCGTTGTTGAGATCGTTATAGCCGCCGAGCAGCCTGACGTCCGTTTCGAAGCCGGCACCGGCTTTCTTGAGTGCGAAGTTCACCGTTCCGCCCACAGCGTCGCCGTCCTGATCGGGCGTCAGGGCCTTGACCACCTCGATCCCGGCCAGGATATCGGACGAGACCATGCTCAGGTCCACCGACCGGTTCTGGGGATCGGTTGCGGGAATCTTCTGCCCGTTCACCGTAATGGAATTGTACGTAGGAGCAAGACCGCGGATGATCACTTTCGAGCCTTCCCCGGCATCGCGCTCCATGGATATGCCGGGAAGCCGGGAAACGGACTCCGCGGCATTATTGTCCGGAAGCTCCTGGATCCGGTCCTTCGAAACGACATTGACGATCTTGTTCGAGCTGAGCTGCTGGTTGATCGCTGCGCGCTGCCCCTGAAGCTGCGCCGTGACCACAACCTCCTGCCCTACGATCGCCTCGGGGGTCATCGCGAGGTTCAGCCGCCGGGTGGAATCGGGGATCACCTCGACCGAAAGAGTATCAGAGCGGTATCCGAGGTATCGGAAGACGATCGAATTCCGGCCGGCTCTGATCGAGGGGAGGCGGTACTTCCCTTCGATGTCGGTCACGGTCCCGACGGTCGTTCCCTGCACCATGACAACAACCCCGGTGAGCGGAGAGCGGTCGGATTCATCAGTGACCATCCCGGCCAGATGGCCCGATCCTTGCGCGTACAGCGGGACTCCTTGTGCCAGGAGTGCCGATACCGCATAGAGAATGGAAGCGATCCTGCAACCGCTCATGGGGTAGTCCTCATGGAGATGTCCCGCATTTCATTGTCACTCCCCTCCTGTTCCCGGCCGGGAACGCCAGGAGAGGGCAGGTGTCTGCCGCGTCGAGACCGAAAAGAATCAGCGTGGTGAAGGAGACCCGGAGAATGCAAATGCAGAGGTGCCCCTGCGCGGAAATCTGGAGATTTGGCGCAGGCCGGGACCCAGCGGCGGCCTATTCAAGGAACGAAGTACCGGCCAGAGATCGTGGAATACAATAAGGTATAGTATGTATGCTGGGTATAATCTACTCTGAGATTAGATTGATGTCAAGCAAAATCGTCAACTGTTCTGGGCCGCAGGACATTCCTCCGCGATCAAGCCAGGATCGTTACAGGGAAGAGGTTCCCGCGGTAGAGACATCTTCAGTCCGCCCGGATTTGCCGGACTGACCGCGAGCTCTGGCCCCGCAGGACTCCCGGACCACAAGAGTTGGCCGGAGGATGACACGGTTCGCCATGTCCCGCTGGGCGATCCGGTTGTTCACGATGTCCACCGCCCACTTCCCGATCTCGCCCACCGGCTGATGGATGGTGGTCAGGGGGACCGAAGCATAGCGCGCGACCTGGACATCGTCGAATCCGATGACCCCTACATCCTCCGGAACACGGATCCCATGCTCAGAGGCGCCCTGGATGAAACCCAGTGCCACCATATCGTTGTAGAAGAAGAGGGCTTCGGGCTTCTTCGGAACCCTCGCGAACTTTTCGGCGAAGTTGTAGCCGAGCTGGTATCTGTCCGTCCCCGCGTTCCCGGATGCCGGTTCCACATAATAGATCAGGTCAGAAGAGTACGGGATCTCATGCTCGGCCAGGGCGCGTGCATACCCGTTCTTTCGGACCTCACTCAACAGGTTTCCCTTCCCGATGTGGACAAACCCTATGGACCGGTAGCCGATCCCGATCAAATGCTCTGTGGCCAGAGCTCCGCCTTCTTCCTGGTCGCAACCCACGTACCAGTATGCTGGATCGTGGATGTAGGAGACCATGACGTACGGGAAATTGTCATTGTGCAGTCGTTCAATATGCTCGGTCGCTCGATACTGGTACGAAAGCGATGCGATGATCAACCCGTTCACACCGAGGTCGCGGAAACGTTCTATCTGGGTTTCCTCCCGATCAATGTTCTCCGATGAGCTCGAGAGAAGAAGATGATAGCCAAGCTCCGAAGCACGCTTTTCCACACTGTGGACCACCATCGAAAAGAAGGGCTGCTTGAGATCTCTGAGGACCAGACCGATCATCCTGTCATCCGACCTGACGTTCTTCCTGGGAGTCTGCTCGGCCACATATGTCCCTTTCCCCACCCGGGTGTACAGGACCTGTTCAGCGACCAGATTCTTCAGAGCACCCTTTATTGTTATCAGGCTCACCCTGTACTTCTTTGCCAGCTCCTGGTGCGTTGGCAGCTTGTCCCCGGGCTGCAGTTCTCCGCGGGCGATCAGGTTTCGAATATCGACGATGATCTGTTCATATAACGGTGTAGGGTTGACGAAATCGATTCCTTTGGGCACCTGGAAAGCCCTCCTCTCGAGAATTCGCACCTGTTTCTCCGGGGTGCGGCGGATCCGGTCGCATGGCCAATATACATAGTATACTTACTTTTTCCACAAAACACCCGAAGATTTTCTCCGTTCATTCACCAAGACGGCAATTCATCTATTTTGGCCACTTCTTGCGAGTATCTTGCCATTGAACCGGGAACTTGCCAGCCCCCGCTCCGGCTTACCTGGTATAGCTCACAGGTCGAGGTTGGCCAGATCGGCGATGCGAACCGGTACACCACTATCGATACTGTTCCGTGCTGCGATCCCCACAAGAACGGAGAGCGCCCCCTCGCGAAGTCCAGCGGCCTGCTGCAATGGATCCGCGGCTCCCGGATCCTTGAAGATCCTGATCCTTCAGCAGCCCATCACCTCCCCCGTGCCCCCCTTTCACCTGCGGTATCCGTATCAGTTCGGTCTCGCCGAAATTGTCGGTGACCCTGATCTCTTCGAACGGGTCGGAGGGCCACGGTTGCCGCTCGTGGACCCATGTCTCGAGGCGTCCCTTCGTGCCGTTGAAGGCGATCCTGTACCCTTCATAGGGAGAGTACGTCGTGAGGGAATAGCTGACCTGGACCTTGTTCGCGTATTTGATCTGGACCGCCATCTTGTCAAAGATGTCGATGTCTTCACGCCAGACGCAGCCGTCCCGATGGTACCCATCATACTGTTCCTGTGCCGCATACAGCCCCATCAGTCGACTGTCTTTCGTCAGGTCGAAGAAGAACTTGCACCGCTCCTTATGCGGACAGGGGCGGCAGTGAGTATGGCGAAAGCTGTTGTTCCGTCCATAGAACTCCAGTTCACCGAATGCATGAACCACGACAGGTTCGGATCCGATCCACCAGTTCAGGAGATCGAAATGATGCGTGGCCTTGTGGACCAGCAAGGATCCGCCCGCCGCACGAAGCCGGTGCCACCGGCGAAAGTAGTCGGCTCCGTGATAGACATCGAGGTACCAGTGAAAATCCACGGAAGTGACACGCCCGATCCGCTCCTGCATCAGGAGCTCTTTGATCTTCGCACGGTGCGGGGTGTACCGGTAGTTGAACGCGACCACGATGGTCTTCCGGTGTTTCCGGTACGCGTCGAGGATCATCGCGAGTTTGGTCTCATCGGTGGTCAGCGGCTTTTCGGTGATGACGTCACACCCCAGCTCCATCGCCCGCGCAATGTATGTGTGGTGTGTCCCATCCACAGTCGTCACGATCACCACATCCGGGGTGGTCTGATGAACCATAGTGTCAAAATCGGTGAATGCGGGACATCCGGCTCCCATGGACCTCCTTACGTACTCCACGCGGCCTGCATTGGCATCACAAAGGCCAACGAATTCCACAAGATCGTTGTAGTCCTTGACCACATCCTTCCCCCACATACCGCTCCCCCGATGTCCCGTGCCGACGACCGCAACACGCATTCGCTTCATCGGATCCGGGCTTCCGACGAGTCGCTCTGGCAGCAGCGCTCCGCCCACCGCAACTGCGGAAGCAGATCGCAGGAAGCCACGTCGTGTCATGCCCCCGAGAGATTCCATACTCTTCCTTTCTCTGGTATTCAGGACCTGCGGTGGGTGTCGGTCTTCAAGCTCGTCGAAGGATCACAACGTCGATGACCCGAAGACCATCACGGAAGCGATGATCGAAAGGTATGAGTGGGCAAGCGCAAAGTCAATCTTCTGCAGACCAGGAGGGTGCATCACAACATGGTGCGGCAACGACACGTGAATCCAGTCGCTCAGCGTCGGGTCAGATCTCCGGGGACCGCCTGTACCTCCAGCGCGCCATCAGGTGGCGCGCAGACAGGATCAGCGGGCATCGCCTCCCGAAGTCGGTGATCCCCAGGAACAGCACAACGAGGCTTGCGAGCAGGAGGAACCAGGACCGGTGCATTCCCGTGAAGAACACGGCAGAACCGGCCGCTCCCGCCACCATAAGAACGTATCTGAAGATCCCGTTCAGCTTCATCATCTCTGCTCCTTCGAATAGGACACGCCGAACGCCTTTCAGTAACCAGGCATGTCGTAGAGCCCGCCGGCGTTCACGACATCACGATATCCCGCGGCCTTCAGGAGCCGGGCGGCGTACGCGCTGCGCGCACCCGTCGCGCAATACACGATCACCGGATGATCCTTCTCCCCGATCTCGCTGATCCTCTGCGCAACCTCTTCCACGGAGATGTTGATGGCGCCCGGGAAATGCTCTTCATCGAACTCTTCAGGGGTCCGCACGTCGACGATCTTCGCCCCCGACGCGATCATGTCCTGCAACGATGCCATGTGTCGTCCTTCTGTTGAAAGGTGATGTTACGATCCGAACTTCCACTCGTCGAACCACCGGGCGGCGGAATAGCCCCCGGCGATGTTGAAGATGTTCCGCCAGCCGTTCGCCTTGAGGATCTGCAGGGTCGTGTGCCCGAGAAAACCGTCCTTGCTCAAGACGTAGAGGGAGGATCCCTGCGGGATCTCGTCGAGCCTGTCCCGCACCTCATCTGCGGGGATATGCACCGCGCCGGGCAGGGGCGCCCTGGACCGCTCTCCCAGGGTCCGCACGTCGAGGATGGCCCCCCTCCCCTCCAGCACCTCACGCAGGGCCTCCGCAGGCGTCTTCAACCTGCTGTACCCGCTCAGGTGGTTGCCGGCCACGAATGCGGCAAGGTTCACCGGGTCGTTGGCGCTGTTGTATGGCGGTGCGTAGGCCAGGTCCAACTCCGAGAGATCCTCCACGGTCATGCCGCCATGAAGCGCGACGGCAAGGACGTCGATCCGTTTCTCGACCCCGTGCTGGCCGTATGCCTGCCCACCGAGCAGCCTCCCCGTCGCCTGGTCAAAGACGATCTTCAGTGCCAGGGGTTTGCCGCCCGGATAGTACGTCACATGGTCGTCCTTGAACACATAGGCGACGCCGGCATCAAGACCGGCCGCGCGCGCGGCCTGTTCCGTGAGGCCGGTCGCTGCGGCCGTATGCTCGAAGATCTTGACCACGGACGTCCCGAGGGCGCCGCGGTAGCGCATGCTCCCCCCCAGGACGTTCGTCGCCGCGATCCTCCCCTGTCGGTTGGCCGGGCCTGCCAGCGGGACCCGGACCTTCTTCCCGCTCACCCGGTGCACCACCTCCACCATGTCTCCCGCGGCGAAGATGTCGGGATCACTCGTGCGCAGGGTTTCATCGACCTGCAGCCCGCCGGTTTCACCGATCTCGAGTCCGGCGCTCTTCGCGAGTCTGAGTTCCGGACGAACGCCGACCGACAGCAGGACAAGATCCGCATCCAGGGAGCTCCCGTCGGTGAGCACCATCGATGAGCCGCGGATCTCCGCCACGCCAACACCGGTCCGGACGTTCACCCCTGCGTTCACGAGGTCGCCGATGATCATCGCGCCGAACTCCGCGTCCATGGTGATCATCACCCGGGGAGCGAGCTCGACGAGCGTGACCTGCAGGCCGCGCTGCCTGAATGCTTCCGCCATTTCCAGTCCGATGAATCCACCCCCCACCACCACCGCATGCGCCGGCTTCCGGTCGTCCAGGAATTTGTGGATCCGGTCCATGTCGGGGATCGTCCAGAGCTTGAAGACGTGTTCCAGATCGATCCCCGGCAGGGAAGGGCTGACCGGCGATCCCCCTTGTGCCAGGATGAGTTTGTCGTAGGCGACGTGTTCAATGCCCGAGGAAGTTCGGGCGACGACGACCTTTTCCTGTCGCCGGATCTCCATGACCTCCGTGTTCACCCGCACGTCGATCCGGTAGCGGCTGAAGAAACCCTCAGGGGTCTGCAGGAGGAGGTGCGATCTCCGCTGGATGGTCCGTCCGATGAAATACGGAAGGCCGCAGTTCGCGAAGCTGATGTAGGGGCCACGCTCCAGGAGCACAATCTCCGCCGACTCATCCAGGCGGCGCGCCCGCGCGGCGGCGGTGGCTCCAGCCGCAACGCCGCCAATGATGACTATTCGCAATGGATTTTTCGCTTTTTCCAAGGGATTCCGCTGAAATGCTGCAATGCATCGAACGGCACGGCCTTACAGGGGAGCCGTTCTCACCCATGAGATGCAGCGTTTCCAGAAAGGATTCACGCGGGGCGGGTTGTGGGGGGAGAAGAAGTGAGGGGATGCCGAAGACCCGGCGCCTCTCAGGCGCCGGACTTCCCTTTGTACTGCAGGGCCAGCATGGTGATGTCGTCGGCCTGCGGGGCCCCGGCAACGAAGTTCGCCAGATCCGTCTGGATCGCCTGCAGAAGCTCCTTCAATCGGAGCGCCGTTGGACCTGCGGAGGGCTCCTTCCAGCCGCTCTTCGCCGAACAGCTGGCCGTCAGCGGTCATCGCCTCGGTGACGCCGTCCGTGTAGAGCAGGACGGTGTCGCCGGGACGGAGGACGACCTTGTGGCTGTCGTATTCCATCCCCTCCATCATTCCGAGCAGGAAGCCCCCGTCCTGTTTGACCTGCTCCACCGAGCCGTCACTCTTCCGGACATACGGCGGCGGCTGGGCTCCGTAGCTGAATTGCATATCGCCTGTCCGCGTATTGAGGACGCCGTAGAAGATCGTCACGAACATCCGCCCGCTCCCCTCGGGGATCAGCATGGTGTTGATCCGGCGGAGCGTCTCGCCCGGGTTCACCACCTGGGTGGCCACTGCCTTCAAGAGGGTCCGGCTCACCGCCATGTAGATGGCCGCCGGGACCCCCTTCCCCGAAACGTCCCCGATGACAAACGCCAGCCGGTCCTCATCCAGAAAGAAGAAGTCGTAGAAGTCCCCCCCCACCTCTTTCGCCGGGACCATCTGCGCGTAGATGTCGAACTCCGTCCGGTGCGGGAACGGCGGGAACGTCTGCGGCAGGATCGATTGCTGGATCCTCGCCGCAGTGTTCAGATCGTTCTTGACCAGCAGGAGCTGCTCCCGGTCGCGAGTCGCCTGCCGGATGCACATCCTGCTGCTGCAGTGTACGGGTCGATCGTGGTCTCCAGGTCTCCGAAATCGATCGGCTTCGTCAGGAAGTCGAACGCGCCCCGGTTCATCGCGGTGCGGATGTTCTCCATGTCGCCGTACGCGGAGATGATCACCGACTTCAGCAGCGGGTTGTTCCTCTCCCCGATCTTCTGGAGCAGCGTCAGGCCGTCCATCTCCGGCATGTTGATGTCCGAGAGGACGACGCCGATATCCTGGATGTTCGTCGAGCTTGCTGCAGCGCCTGAACGCCGTTCTGCGCGAACTCGAACTGCATCGCATCGTCGCGGATCTGCTTCCGGAACCTCTGCCGGATCAGGATCTCGAGATCCGGCTTCATCATCCACCACGAGGATCTTGGGTGTCACGCTCATGTCATTCCTTTGATGATGCATCGCCCGACGAAGTGCGGGGTGGTCCGGCTACGAACCCTTCAGGACGTCCTTCTTCACCTGGTCGAAATCGATCGGCTTCGTGAAATAGTGCTCCGCGCCGGTGGACATCGCGGTCTTGAAGTTCTGATCGTCACCGTACGCGGTGATCATCGAGACCCGGATGCTCGGGATACTGTTCCTTCAGGGCCTTCAGGAGATCCAGGCCGGTCATCCCCGGCATGTTGATATCGGAGAGGACCCAGACGACGTCCGGCGGGGTGACTGGTGGAGATACTGCAAGCGCTTCTTCCCCGGAAAACGCATAGCAGAGCTCGACGCGCCCCTCCTTCACCTCCCGCCGGAACTGCTGGCGGAACAGGATCTCCACGTCCTTCTCATCGTCAACGATCATGATCTTCATGCCTTTTCTTCCTTCCGGGCGTCTGAGACTCGCGGCAGCGTGATCACGAACTCCGTGTACTCCCCCTCTCTGCGTATCGATCGCGACCTCTCCCTTGTGTTCCTGCGTGATGATGTCGTAGGAGAGGGACAGCCCCAGCCCCGTCCCGACGCCGGCCGGTTTCGTCGTGAAGAAGGGATTGAAGATCTTCTCCCGGATCGACTGCGGGATCCCGTTGCCGTTGTCCCGGATCCGGATCTCCACCCGGTCCTGCAGGTTCCGGGCGCTCACCCGGACCGTCGGGCTGAAGCCGTTCTTCGCCGTCTTCCGCTTGTCGTTCGCCGCATAGCAGGCGTTGTTCACGATGTTCAGGAACGCGCGGCTGAGGTCCTGGGCACGACGCTCACCTTGCCGATCGCGGGATCGAAGTCGGTCTCGATCTTCACGTTGAACGACTGGTCCTGGGCCCGCATGCCGTGATAGGCAAGATTCGTATATTCCGCCAGCAGGGCATTCAGGTCGGTCTCCTGCCGTTCCCCGGCCTTGCCGCGCGAATGGAGCAGCATGCCCCGCACGATGCTGTCCGCGCGTTTCCCGTGCTCGTTGATCTTGGTGACGTTCTGCTCGAGGTCGTTCAGGACCTCTTCGATCTCCTTCGCCCGCGTGGGATCGACATGGTCCCGCTCGGCGCAAGCTCCTTCCGGAGGTCTTTCGTGAGGTCGTGCGAGAGCACCGCGAAATTGGTGATGAAGTTGAGCGGATTCTTGATCTCGTGCGCGATGCCGGCGGTCAACTGCCCGAGCGAGGCCATCTTCTCCGAGAGGATCAGCTGGTTCTGCGTCTCCTTGAGGTTGTCCAGGGTCTTCTGCACCTCGAAGGTCCTCTCCTTCACCTGGCGTTCCAGCTCCTCCCTCCGCTTCTTCATGCTTCTCATGCGGTAGACATAGAAGGTCGGCCCGGATGTCAGGAAGAGCAGCGCCGCCAGCCCGATGAACCACCAGGTCTGATAGAAATGCGGCTTGAGGACGAACGAAACCGAGGCCCCTGTATCGTTCCAGATCGCCGTCGCTGTTCGCGGCGATGACCCGGAAGGTGTATTCTCCGGGATTGAGATGCGTGAAGTAGGCGTCCCGGCGCGCACCGGCATCGATCCACCCCTCATCGAGTCCGACGACTGATACTTGTACCGGACTTCTTTCGCGCCCGCGAAGCTGATCCCGGCATAGTGGAACTCAAAGCGGGATTTGCCGGCTGGAACCTGGACGGATGCTGGTTGACGACTGCCGCTCTCCCTCGACAAGGAACCGGTCGATCACCACGGGGGGAGGGACGGTATTGATCCGGATGTCCGCGGGGTTGACCACCGCCAGTCCCCGCGTCGTCACGAAACTGAGCCTCCCATCTTTCAACTGGTATCCGGACGGGGAGTATCCGCCGTTGCACTCCCGGCTCTCCATCCCGTCAGCCGTGCCGTAGGACGTGCAGGTGACCGACTGCGCCTTCCCGTCGGCGACATCGTTCAGCTCCTTCTTGCTGACCCGGTACACCCCCTTGTTACAGGACATCCAGAGGTACCCCGCCTGGTCTTCGAAGACCGTGTACGCCAGGAAATCGAACAACCCCTGGCGGGGAGATATGCTGACGAACTTTCCATCTTTGTAGCGAATGATGCCGTTGTCGGAAGGAGCGATCCACAGGACCCCTTCCGGATCTTCATAGAATGCGTTGCCGTTGACTCCCGTGAATCCCTGGTCGGGCCCTATCGCTCCACGGTCCCGTTCCTGTACCTGTACGTGTTGCGTCTCTGTCGAGATCCATATCGCGCCCGTCCTGTCCTCGAAGAGGATCCCTATGAAATCAGCCCGGTTACGCGGTGTGCCGACGGTCGTCACCATGGTATACTTGCCGTTGCGATACGAGAAGAGCGTGTCCCGCGAAGCTACGAGCCACTCTCCGGCCTTCGTGAGCAGGAACGCGCCCGGCAGGATATCCGGTTCGCCGTTCACCAGCCGGGATCGCAGGGTGATCACCCCATCCCGGAGTGTGTGGAGTCCGCGCGCGGAAGCGATCCAGATCGTCCCGTCCTTGTCCTCCCCGAGGGCGCGAGTCCCGAGCAGCGGGAGCCCCTTCTTGTCGTCGATGACCGTGATGACCCCATCTTTGATCCTGTTCAATCCGCCGAAGGAGGTCCCGACCCAGAGCGCTCCGGCACGGTCCTCGATGACCGTCTGCACCATGTCGTAGCTGAGTCCGACTTTTGACGAGTAGGTGATGAACTTCTCGTCGCGGAACCGGTCAACGCCACCGCCGTTTGTGCTGACCCAGATGCTCCCTTCCCGGTCGATCAGGATGTCCTGAACGGTATTGTCCGAGAGCCCGTCCTTCCGGTCGTATCGTTCGAACGATCCACCGGAATAGCGGGCGATCCCCTTCCCCGTAGCGAGCCAGAGGCTCCCCTCACGGTCCTCCCGGATGATGAAGACGAAGTTTTCGTCCGCATCGCTGGAGACCTTGTGTGCGGTGAAGCGCCCTCCTTTGAAGGAGTTCAACCCGGCGGGGGTGGCGAACCAGAGTGTCCCCTGTGCATCCTCGTGAACCGCATTGATGGTGGGGTCCGACAGAACGGCCTTCTTGTCGTATCGCGTGACCACCCCGCCAGCGTAGGACAGGAGGTGCGTTCTGGTGGTCATCCAGATCGTGCCGCTGCGCGTTTCGCAGATGTTGGAGGGGCCGTTCAGGCGGAGGAATACCGTATCAGGGTATTCCGGTCTCCCGGTGAGCTTCTCGATCGTTCCGCCCGACAGCCGTGCGAGCCCACGGGTTGTGCTGATCCAGAGATTTTCTTTGCGGTCAAGCCCGAGACCGAACACCGTATCACTCGGCAGACCGTCCCTGACCGTGTAGGTCCGAAACTTCCCATCCCTGGACTCGAAGAGGCCCCCGGGAGTGCCGATCCACATCGTCCCGTGTCTGTCCACTTCCCACGTGATGGCCCGATTGTGCGGGAGGCCGTTGGATGTGTCGAAGAACGAGAAGACGCCGTCACGATAGCGGGCCATCCCCGGGGCAAACCCTATCGGGCGCATCCAGAGTCCCCCTGCGCTGTCCTCCTTCAAGCGAATGAACCATGACGCGGGCAGCTCCTTGGTATTCGTCCGGTCGAACACCCTGAACTCCATTCCGTCGAACCGGGCGAGCCCTTCCTGGGTCGCGAACCAGATGTAGCCGTCACGCGTCTGCAGGATGCTTGCCGCGGAATTCTGCGGGAGCCCGTTCGCCGTGGTCCAGATGTCATGAACATACTGCTTGATCGACTTCTTCTGGGCTGTCGCCGTGAGGACGCCGAACGAGACGAGAACAGCAAGCACTCCGAACATCCAGGCTCGGGTCTTCACCCTGCGGGACCTTTTCATGGGACGATGTCCCTCCATCGTTGTGGACAAATGAATGACAGCGGACTTGGGTCCCCGCAAGGGGAAGGTCCCCGAGGGTTCGTGTCTCTGGAGATCGTTGGAAGGGGGGTAGGCCCGAGCGGACGAAGGATTTCGCGGCGATGGAATGCGGCGTTACAGCCGTGCATCTATGCGCTCGTAGCCTATGGTGAGAACGGTGACAGCCAGGAAAAGGCCATGCATTGTATGCAAAAAGGGCCTATGTGTCAATGGCCAGCGAGCGGAATCCCGGTTCTGGCCCCCCCGTGATGGTATACTGAACCCTTCAGCCCCCGATTCCGTTCCCCGAGTCGAGGAGAACCAGCGACTGGGACATTCGTAAAATTGAGCGATTGGAGGATGCTGGAGGAGCGCCGTGGAACGGCCACCTGCCGACCGCTCTTGACTCCTGCCAGTAGCATCACAAGAATGAAAAGCGTACCATCCACTCACAAGGATATCCTTCGCACCACTCCGATCGGTCTCCCCTTTCGAAGCGTTCTGGCAGAGCATATGCTGGCACGCACATGCATCGCCGGAGGAATGATGATCACCAGACGTGAGTTCCTGAGGACCGCCGGGATCGGAGCGGGCGCGGTGGTGCTGAACCATCGCCGTGTGTTCGGCCAACCGCCCTCCCCCGCCTATTTTGCCCTGCACGATTTCGTCGAGCAGCATCCCGACGCGGTGTTCATCTTCAAGACCTCTGTCGGCGCCAAAACCGATGCCACGGCGATCAAGAATGCCGGCCGACTCCTCGGCAATTCGCTGTTCGTGGCCAAGAGACTCGCCGGTCCAGGCCTATCCGATAGCCGGCCCGGTCGCGATCAAGCCGAATCTGACCGCCTGGACCTGGAATGACCGTAACCCGCCGGTTCCGTTCGAAACGAAGATGGGGATCCATACGGACGCCTCCTTCGTCGAGGGGATCATACAGAGCCTGACCGACCTGACCATCGCCCCTGCGAATATCCACATCCGGGAGGCCAACTATACCGCCTCTGCGACGGACGGGGCCTGGTACGCAGCGCTCGCCCAGCACACGGGTGTCGACCTTCAGCAGATGGCGTCACTGCCCTCGCTTGACGCGGCCAACATTCAATGGACAACGGTCCCCAACGGCGTGTGGTACACCCGCATCCCCCACCTCTGGCCCGTGAATGCGCCCGGGTCGTGCCTGATCAACATCGCCAAGCTGAAGTCGCATTCCATGGGGATCACCCTCTGCTCCAAGAACCTGCAGGGGACCAACGCCCGGCCCTACGTCGCGCATTGCAGGGCCTGGAACACCCCGATCAGCGGGGTCAGCACCGGCGACATCGCCCCCAACGCCTTTTCAACGATCGAACAGAACCACCAGGCTCACAAGGATCGTATCCCCCGATGGAAGACACTCGACGGAAGCGCGAGTGCGGGCAGCGCCGGGGGACTCTGGATGGAGACGCATACCGCGCGGTGTCTCGACAACAACTCGGTCCTCCATCCCGTCCTGAATATCATCGAAGGAGTGTACGGCCGTGAAGGTCCGTTCGTCGTCGGACCCGGTCAGGACGGGCTCGGGGTCGACATCATGGCCAACGTGGTCATCTTCGGGAAGAACGCGCTGCACGTCGATAACATCGGGGTCTACCTCGCGGGACACGAACCGGGGAATTTCGGGCTGTTCCACATCGCCAGGGAGCGGGGGCTTTCGACCTTTCTCGATCCGCGCGACATTCCACTGTACGAGTGGACGACCACCGGCGCAGCCATTCCGAGGACTCTGGCGGCATTCAACCGGACCCCCATCCGCACGTTGTACCTGCCCCAGCCGGGGGAGGCCCAGTACCACATGGTGGACCAGCCGTTCGACTATACGACCAATGCCGTGCAGACCAGGCACGATGTCCACGCCTCCCCCGATGCCATCGCCATCGAGCAGAACTTCCCGAACCCGTTCAATCCCAGCACCTCGATCCAGTTCTACATCCCCCGGTCCGGCGATGTCCGGCTCGAGATCCTGGACATCCACGGGCAGCTGGTCGACGTCCTGGTCGACGCACCGATGCCGCCCGGTGATCACCTGGTCACCTGGAGGTCAGAGCACTGCGCTTCGGGGACCTATTTCACCAGGATCCTGTTCGGCGGGATGAGCAAGACGAGATCGATGATCCTGCTCAGATAGGAATGCAAAGTCACGGCCGGGCGTTCCGTCTATCCCCTTCAGGCATCGCCGGATCAAGGAAGCCCCAGCTCAGCTTCAGTCCGACGTAGAACCGGTCTTGCTCAACGGCGAAGGTCTCGGGAGGCAGATCGCCAAGATCCACGGTTTGCCACGAGGTCGTCGGCGTTATCCAGCCCCACCGCCCTTTGCCGAGCGTCACCCTCACCGGCATCCGGAACTCCTTGACGTCGGCGTTCCAACGATACCTCGCGCTCACCACGGGGCCCTTCTTGCTCACCGAGACCTCAAGGACCGGGATCGCGGGGTACCGCAGGTACTGGTCGAAGAAGTACCCGAGATCCTTGCCGGTGCGCTGCTGCACGTAGCCGAAGATCTCCGCCGCCGTCACCGTCTGCAGTCGGAACGTCGTCGCGAGTCCCCGGAGCACCGAGAACCAGAGGCTGTCGTTGTCGATCACGCTCCGGAGCGTATTCAACATCAGCTGGCCCTTGTCGTACATGTCCCCCGAGCCCTCCCGGTTGACATTGTACGTCCCGATGATCGGCGCCCGGTTCCCCACATTGGGCTTCTTCCCGTTGATGTACTTCAGCGCTTCGGCGTACCCGTCCCGGGACTCGATCACGATCGCCTCGGCATACGCTCCGAAGCTTTCGTGGATCCACATGTCCGCCGGGTCCTTGGCGGTGACGCTGTTCCCCCACCATTCATGCGCGCTCTCATGGATGATGATGAAGTCCCAGCGGAGCCCGGCCTCCGACCACGACCGTCCGCGGTACCCCCCGAGATACCGGTTGCCATAGGCCACGGCCGACTGGTGCTCCATGCCGAGATGGTGCGATTCGACGAGCTTGTATCCGTCGCGATAGAACGGGTACGGTCCGAAGTGTTTCTCGAAACACGCCATCATCTCCTGCACCTGCCTGAAATGGCGCTTCGCCTTCTCCAGATTCACGGGAAGGACATAGTAATCGAGGGTCAGAGAGTCCTGGCCGACATACACATCGGAGAAATGCGCGTACTTCGCGATGTTCACGGTGACGCAGTAGTTGTTGATCGGGAAGCTCACGAACCAGTCGAAGCGTGTCCAGCCATCAGGGAGCAGAACCCTCTGCCGGAGCCTTCCGTTCGAAACCTCGTCCAGCCCGGGCGGCACGGTCACGCTGATCAGCATGCTGTCCGGTTCGTCGGCCTGGTGGTCCTTGCAGGGCCACCAGAGGCTCGCGCCGGTCCCCTGGCAGGTGACCGCGACCCAGGGGTTCCCGCTCGAATCCCGGTCCCAGCTGAACCCGCCCTCCCACGGCGGCCTCCGGGCCGCCTGCGGCTTCCCGCCGTACCGGACGCGCAAGGAGTGCCGTTCACCCGCGTTCAGGAGACCCGGCATCTCCACAAAGACCGCATCCTCCTCCCGGGTGAAGCGGAGCGGGGCATCACCGCCATCGAGGGTGATCGCGGTGATCCCCATGTTCCTGAAGAGATCCAGCTGCATCCGCCGGAATGGCGTCACCACCCGGAAGGCGATCTCATTGCTGCCGCGTACCGTGCTGTCCGAAGGGTCCACCCTGACATCCAGGTGATAAAATGCCAGATCATAGCAGGTCCGTTCGGGGGAGAGCATTCCCCTGAGGGAATCGGCGCGCGTGACCGGCTGCTCGCGCTGTTGCGCTCTGCCGGCCGAAGTCACCAGCAGAAACGCGAGGAGGACAGGGATATGACGGATCATGGTTTGTCGGGCTCCGGGTGATGATCGCGGAGTACGCTGCCGTGTCGGACAAGAGTGATGATGCAGTATAGCCGTCGGCCGGCTCAACTTCAAGGGAGCGCCTGTCAGATGCGGCGGGATTCTTGTATATTGTCCGGAACGCCCCTCCACAGTGGAGCTCGCCATGCGCACGACAAGGTTCGCTGCCCTCCTGCTGTCCGCTCTCACCGTTGGTCAGAGCACCTCTGCGCAATCCGACCGTTGGGTGGATTCCACACTCGCGGGGCTCTCCCTCGAGGAGAAGATCGGGCAGATGTTCGTCGTGGAGTTCGTCGGCCTCTTCACCAATGGGGAACATCCGGCCTACCGGTACGCACTGGACGTCGTCACCCGCCTGAAGGTCGGGGGGTGCATCCTGGGGGGCGGCGCCGCGCTGGACATCCCCTATGTGACGAACTCGTTGCAGAAGGCGGCGAGGGTCCCGCTGCTCATCAACGGGGATCTCGAAGCCGGGATGTCCTATGTCACCGTCTGGCGTCGGTCTCGCGGCTGGACCGAACGGCTCCCCTCCACGATCGCCTCAGGCGGGACCCAGTTCCCCTCGCAGATGGCGATCGGCGCGACCGGTGAGCCGCGTTACGCGTACGAGCTCGGCAGGATCACCGCGCTGGAATCGCGCGCGGTCGGCATCCAGTGGACCAACTCCCCGGTGGCGGACGTCAACAGCAACGCCGACAACCCCGTTATCAACACCCGTTCCTTCGGGGAGGATCCCGCTCAGGTCGCCGCCATGGTCGGGGCCTACGTGCGCGGGGCGGAGGACGGCCGGGTGATCAGCACGCTCAAACATTTCCCGGGGCACGGCGACACGCGCGAGGATTCCCACATGGGGCTCCCCTCGCTCCCCTTCGATCGTGCCCGGCTGAACGCCGTCGAGTTCGTCCCCTTCAAGGCCGGCATCGCGGCGGGCGCCAGGGCGGTCATGACGTCACACCTCGCGCTCCCCCGGATCGACCCGAGCGGGCGGCCGGCGACACTCTCTTCGCCGGTGCTGACCGGCATCCTGAGGGAAGACCTGGGCTTCGGCGGCATCATCGTGACCGACGGGATGCGGATGCAGGGGATCACCGACAGGTACTCGTCGGCGGAGGCGGCCGTGCTCGCCGTCGAAGCGGGGGTCGACGTGATCCTGGCGCCGGTGGACGCCGACTCGGCGGTCGGCGGGCTCATCGCGGCCGTACGGTCGGGGAGGATCTCCTCCGCGCGGATCGACGCGTCGGTGCGGCGGATCCTGTCGGCGAAGGCCTGGGTAGGTCTCGCCGACCGGCGGACCGTCCCCGTGGACTCGGTCTTCACCCTCGTCGGCTCGCGTGACTTCGGCAAGATCGCTCAGGAGATCTCCGACGCTTCGGTGACCCTTTTGCGGAACGAGCGAAAAGTCATTCCGTTCCCCCCATCCTCCCGCGTGGTCGCCGTCGCGGTGACGGAAGACCCTTCCGCGGGGATCTCCACCGACTTCGTCGAGGAGCTTCTTCCCGCAGCGCGGCTCGGTGACGTTGATCCGGGTCTCCAACGACACGGGGCGCGAACGGTTCGCCGCCATCAGGGATTCCGCCCGCCGCGCCGATGTGATGATCGTCGGGATCTACCTTTCGGTCGTCGCCTGGAAGGGTGAACGCCGTTTCGCCCCGCCGCTGGACGGGTTCCTGGCATCCCTGGCGGATCTCGGCACGCCGGTGGTGCTCGTCGCCTACGGCGACCCCTATGTTCTGGGCAAGGTCCCCCTGACCGCCGGAGCCATGACGCCGTTCAACGGCACGAGGCTTGCCGAGATCTCCGTGGCAAAGGCCCTCACCGGGAGGATCCCCATCCGCGGCAGGCTGCCGGTGACCATCCCCGGCCGTTACCAGCGCGGCGAGGGCCTTCAGCTCCCGGCGCGCTGAGCGGCACGACAACGGGGGCAGAGATGGGTCTCCGCCCCGCTCCTCCCCCTTTGCATCTTATCCCTGATATCGTAATATTCCTGCAGCCCCGACCCGGTTCCATGGCCCGATCCCCCGTCACTCTCACACATTCGCACCACACCGACCAGACGGTCGGCGACCTTTTCTGGGTGGTCCTCGCCCGCGTGGGCAGGTTCGTGATGACCTTCCTGGACCACCTGGGCAGGTTCGCCTACATGCTGTGGTGGATCGTCCGGAACCCCAGGCACGCGCGCGATATCCCCGGGAACATCCTCCAGCAGATGGTCCAGATCGGGAATGATTCCATCCCGATCGTGGCCTTCGTGGCCGTGTTCGTGGGGATGGTCACCGCGGTCCAGTCCGCCTATCAGCTCTATTCCTGGATCCCGCGCGCCGTCGTGGGAGGGCTGGTGGTCAAATCGGTCACCCTCGAACTGGTTCCATTGCTGACCGCCCTCGTCCTGGCCGGAAAGGTGGGGGCAACGATCACCGCCGAACTCGGATCGATGCGGGTCACGGAGCAGATCGACGCGCTCGAGGCGATGGGGATCGATTCCATCGCGTTCCTGATCACCCCCCGGGTGCTTGCCGGCGCCCTCATGTTCCCCATGCTGGTGGTCTTCGGCGACCTGCTGGCGATGCTCGGCGGGCTGTTCGGCGCTGCCATCGTCTCCGGCATCCCGGGCACGGTCTTCATTCAGGGAATGAAAGCTTCATTCGCGACCTGGGACGTGTTCTTCGGGATGATCAAGGCGATGGTGTTCGGCTTCGCGATCACGTCCGTCGCCTGTTACCAGGGATACTACGTCAAGGGCGGCTCGGCGGACGTGGGCAAGGCCACCATGTCCACCGTCACGATCGGCAGCCTTGCCGTCGTACTCCTGGATTTCCTCCTCGCCTCGGTGCTCCTCTGAATGATCCACATACGAGACATACGGAAGGAGTTCGACGGCCGGACCGTCATCGACGGGGTCAGCCTGGAGGTCCGCGATCACGAAACCCTCGTGGTGCTGGGCAAGAGCGGCTGCGGCAAGAGCGTCATGCTGAAGATGATCATCGGCCTGATGCGGCCCGACTCCGGCGAGATCCTGGTGGACCGCCAGAACGTGGTGACGATGGCCTATCCGGATCTCCGGAGGCTGCGGACCCGGTTCGGGTTCCTCTTCCAGGGGGCCGCGCTGTTCGACTCGCTCACCGTCGGCGCCAACGTGGCCCTCGGACTCCAGCTGCGGTCGGGGTACAGCGATGATGAGATCCGTGAACGCGTGCGATTCGCCCTGGACCTCGTCGGTCTCAGCACGGCGGAAAAGGTCCGGCCGTCCGAACTGAGCGGCGGCATGAAGAAGCGGGTCGGCCTTGCACGCGCCATCATCACCAACCCGCGCTACATGCTGTACGACGAACCCACCACCGGCCTGGACATGGAGACCGCAGACGGGATCAACGTGCTCATCAGGGACCTCCGGAAGGACCTCGGGGTCACCTCGATCGTGGTGACGCACGACATTCACAGCGCGTTCGTCGTGGGGGACCGCTTCGTCGTGCTCGACCGGGGGCGGACGCTGATGACGGGAACCCGCGAAGAAGTGGAACAGAGCACCAACGAGGACGTCCGGAAGTATGTGAGCAGTTCCCTCTCCACCGGAAAGACAGGCGCACCATGAAACTCAGCAACGAAGTCCGGATCGGCATCGCGGTGATCGCCGCCGCCGCGGTCCTTATCTTCGGGATCATCTACCTTCGGGGCATGGACCTCCGATCCCAGCAGTACTCCCTGACCGTGCACTACCGGAACGTGAACGGCCTCAAGGAAGGTGACGCGGTGACGGTGTCCGGGCTCTCGGTGGGCCATGTCGCGGATATGACGCTCCACGGGACGCAGATCGCCGTGAGCCTTGCCATCAAGACCCGGATCCAGCTGCCCGACGATTCGCAGGCCATCCTGAAGAGCGCAACGATCATGGGGGGCAAGTACATCGAGATCGTTCCCGGCATGGGCGCTCGCATGCTGGCGGACGGTGATTCGCTGGTAGGTCACTACGAAGCCGACCTCTCGGAACTCACCTCCACCCTCGCACCGATCTCCGGACAGGTGCTGGGGATCCTGGAGAATATCAACCAGACGCTGGACGAGCCCACGCGGCGGCAGATCCAGGGGACCGTTGCGAACATCGCCCGATCCAGTGCCCGACTGCAGGAGATCATCCTCACCGAGGGACAGGAAGCCGATAAAGCCTTCCGCGATTTTTCCCAGTTCTCCCGCGACCTGGCGAGCTTTGCCAGAACCCTCGACTCCATCGCCCAGTCCCAGGGAGGAAATGTCGAGAGCACACTGAATTCGCTCAAAACGGTATCCACTCAGGTGGAACGGGTGGCCGGCAGGCTGGACCGCTCCTCGGAAGCACTCCAGGAGATCCTCGGCAACGTCCGGAAGGGGAAGGGAACGCTTGGAAGGCTGATCTACGACGACAAGCTCTACGAAGACGTCGACAGCCTGGCCATCAATCTGACCCTGCTCGTCAAGGATCTCCGGGAGCATCCGGGGCGCTATGTGAACGTCAGCGTGTTCTGATGCCCCGAACCGGGATCACCCGGCGAACGTCACCGTGAAGGTGGTCCCGTTTTCCCGTCCGAGGGTGATCTTCCCGGAGATCTGGTCCACCAGGTTGACCACCAGCGTCATCCCCATCGAGACCATCTGGTAGAGCTCTTTCCCCGCGGGGAACCCCACACCGTCGTCCCGAACGCTCATCTCCACGTGTTCCCGGTCGGGTCGGCGGACCGTCACCACGACCGTGCCGCTGTCCCTTCCCGTGAAGGCATGTTTGAGGGCGTTCGTCAAGAGCTCGTTGAGAATGAGCCCGCAGGGGATGGCATTGTCGATGCCGACCTGGACCGATTCTCCCCGGACGCTGATCTCGACCCCGGCGTGGTGCCAGGACCGGGCCATCTGGTTCGCAAGGCTTTCACTGTAGGCCAGCAGGTCCACACGGGCGAAATCCGAGTTCCCGTAGAGCCTTTCGTGGACCAGGGCCATGGAGCGGACCCGGGACTGGGACTCTTTGAGGGCCAGACGGGCCGGACCTTCCGGCATCTCGGCAGACTGCATGCTGAGCAGGCTCGAGACCACCTGAAGGTTGTTCTTCACGCGGTGGTGGACCTCCTTCAGCAGCAGCTCCTTCTCCTTCAGCGAGCGGACGATGGCCTCCTGGGCTCGCGTTCTCTCGGTAACATCGCGCAGGATCCCCTCGTGGTAGAGGACATTGCCATTGCCATCGAGCACGTGTCGGCCGTGGTCCTCCACCCAGACCTCCGAGCCGTCCTTTTTCCGGAGCCGGAACACGGCCATCTCCTCCAACAGCTCCTCCAGGGCGGCGCTTTCGCGGTCGGAGGGAGAAAAATAGAGCTGCGAAGGGATGTGGATCGCCATCAGCTCTTCCTTGCTCCCGTACCCGAGGATCTTCACCATGGCCGGATTGACATCGAGGAACTTCCCGTCGTGGGTGCTCCGATAGACGCCGTCGGGCATCGTCTCGATCAGGTGGCGGTACCGCTCCTCGCTTTCCCGGAGATCCCCTTCGGCCCTCTTCCGGTCGCTGATGTCCCGGGTCACCGAGAGGATGCAGGGCTCCCCTTCCAGCTCGAGGATCCTCGCGGACATCAGCCCGATGAGCACTCGGCCGTCCTTCATGCGAAACTCCGCTTCGAGCCCTTCAACTTCGCCGCGTTCTCGCAGGCCTTCGACCAGGCGGGCCCGGTCTTCTTCCCGCACCCAGAGCCCGAGGTCACCCGGAAGCGAGGATCGGCCGATCACGTCTTCGCGCGTGTAGCCCGTGATCCGGCTGAATCCGACGTTGATGTCCAGATAGACCCCGTCCGCGAGCCGGTTGAGATTGACCGCGTCAGGGCTCAGGTGGAAGGCCTTGGCGAACATCTCTTCGGAGAGCCGGAGCCGGCGCTCGGCCTGTCTGCGCAGTGAGATCTCCTTGCGTAGCGCGGACACGGTCGCAGCCGGTTTTCGGACCGACTTCCCGGGGCCTGTCCCCCTGGAACTTCGCATCCCCGCTCGGGTGTTCTTTTTCATGAGTGGATAGTCTTCGCCTCTTGTCCGCGATCCCGATGCCTCACGCAGAGTAAGGTATACGCGTCCGGAACGAGATGCAACCATTTGCAGGTCTCTTTACGTCAGTGTGGCCCAACCCCTCAGGCCGATTTCCCTTGACATCCGGTCCCGCGGGGACCATATTGCATCAGAGGTGGCCTTTCGAGATGCTCAGACGTACGTACATACCGGTGGTCTCGCTCCTGGTCGGTGCATATCTCTCGACCTGGTCGGCAGCACTGCTGCAGACGATCGTGTTCCCGGCCCTCGGTTCGGGTCCGGAAAAGATCTCCGCATTCCATGGCCCCGGCGCAGAAAATCCACAGGTCAGTTTCTGCCAGCGCCGCCACACCCCGCTGGTCAAGACCCTGTCGCTCGTGGCTCCCCCTGCCGTCGACACCTGGTACCCCGCGAAGGTCGCGTGGGTCCAGCGTATTCACGTCCACGTTCACAACGCACTTCCCTCCTCTCCCGGATACTCCCCTCACATCGGCCGGGCTCCCCCGATCTGCTGAACGGCAGAACATTGCACCTTAACCCTCCGCGTGCCCGCCGGCAGTTCTCCCTGAACCCCGCCGTTCGCGGTCCGCGGTAGCCATGATACCGTGCAGTGCACCACAGGGAGGGATCAACCGTGAAACAAACAAGGGACGACTCGCAGACACCTGCCACGAGCGAGGGAACCTCATGGCATTTCTATTTCGTTGTCGGCATCATCGGCGTGGGAGTGATCATGCTGGTCGCAAAGGTTTTTGGCCTCTTCTAACCAGGTGGTCCGGGGAAATTCTCAAATGAAGATCACGATGAAGGAAGCAGGTGAGTATTTCCGGGGGCTCTTGCTGCTCGTCAGCGCGGACCACCGGATCTCACATCAGGAACAGTTGCTGATGGAGCGGGTGGGAAAGTCGCTCGGCCTGGAGCAGGAGTTCTGCCGCGGGGCAATGAGGGAGATCCTCGAAAACCCCTGGGTGGAGATCACCCCTCCCTATTTCCTGGACAGTACACTCGCGGAGAACTTCGTGAGGGACGGGCTCAAGCTGGCGAACTCCGACGGCGCGATGCATGCCGTGGAGATCGCCTGGCTCAGGAAGGTCGCAGAGGTGAACGGCCTGACGCGGGAATGGTTCGACCGGGAAAAGGAGAGGTCTGTCGGCGCGAATCCTGCGGCCATCCGGCTCAACGTCGAAGCAGCGGTCCTGACCTACGTCTGATCAGCCGGTGTTTTCGACCGCCGTTTGCCAGCGCTGGTACGCTTCCACCAACGGCTGCTGCATCGCGGGCTTCGGGGCCACCTCCTCGAGCCTACGGAGCGAGGTGAAAGCCTCAGGGAGCGACCGGAACGCCCCCGTTCCCACCGCTGCGCCCCTGGCAGCGCCCAGGGCCCCGTCGGTATCGAACAGCTCGATCGTTGCCCCCGAGATCGTCGCCAGCGTCTCTCTGAAGACAGGGCTCAGGAACATGTTGGCATGCCCCGCCCTGATCGTCCGGATCTCCATCCCCATGGAGCGCATGATGTCCATCCCGTACCTGAACGAGAAGGCGATCCCTTCCTGCGCCGCGCGGAGCAGGTGCGCCCGGGAGTGCCGGTTGAAGTCGAGCCCCGTGACCTGACAGCCGGCGTTCCGGTTCTCCAGGATCCTCTCCGCGCCATTCCCGAACGGAACCACGGTCACGCCGCCGGCGCCCGCTTCCACGCCTGCAGCGGCGGCATTCATATCGACGTAGGACATCCCCGTGGCAACGTTCCTGCGGAGCCAGGAGTTCAGTATGCCGGTCCCGTTGATGCAGAGCAATACGCCGAGTCTCGGCGCCGCGGACGAATGGTTCACGTGGGCGAAGGGATTGACTCGTGACGCCGGATCGTACGCCACCCTGCCCAGCACCCCGTACACCACCCCGGATGTGCCGGCAGTGGCCGCGGCCTCACCCGGCTCCAGGACGTTCAGGGAGAACGCATTGTTCGGCTGGTCGCCGGCGCGGTACGCAACGGGTGTCCCTACCGCCAGTCCCAGTTCCGCGGCCGCGGAGGCCGTGAGCCGCCCCTGCACCGAGAAGGTCGGCCGGACCTCCGGCAGCGATCGCTCCTCGATCTCCAGCTGACGCAGCACCTCCTTCGAAAGGGAACCGCTCGAAAAGTCCCAGTAGATCCCCTCGGAAAGCCCCGACACGGTGGTAGAAATCTCGCCGGTCATCTTCATCGCGATGAAGTCGCCCGGGAGCATGGCCTTGTGGACCCTCGAGTAGACCCCGGGCTCGTTTTCCTTCACCCACCGGAGTTTCGCGGCGGTGAAGTTACCGGGGGAGTTCAGCAGATGGCTGAGGCAGAACTCCTTCCCCAGCCCCTCGAAGGCTCTGCGCCCGATCTCCACCGCTCTGCTGTCGCACCAGATGATGGAAGGCCTCAGCACCCGTTGCCCGTTGTCGACGAGGACCAGGCCGTGCATCTGGTAGGAAATGCCTATCGCGCCGATGCGGGTCCGGTCGATCCCCGAGGAGAGCCGCTTGCTCAGTGCCACGACGTAGGTCCACCAGAGTTCCGGATCCTGCTCCGCCCAGCCGGGCCGGGGGGCAGCGATCGGCATCTCCTCCGCCGGCAGCGATGCATGGGCCACCGTGGTTCCGGTCTCGCAGTCCAACAGGGCGCCTTTGACCGATGAGCTTCCGACGTCGAATCCGAGTGAAAGCATTGTGCTTCCTTTATAGGTCTAAGGGAATCGCAACGGGGTTCCGGACCGCGAGTGAGTTCGCTCCAATTTGGACATTGACGCGTTTGGCCGGGGGGGAGGGGGCGAAATCCAACCGTTATCCGGCCATGTTCATCGTGTCCATTTCCGCCGGAGCCGACTACCCGTTGACCACCCTCAGGGTCGCTCGCGTGAGGTCCTGATCCCTGGAAGATGCGCCGACCAGGATGTCGAACTCTCCGGGTTCGACCTGGAGCCGCATATTGATGTCCGTGAACGAAAGTTCGTCCGTGCCGATCGTGAATGTCACCTCGGTCTTTGCCCGGGGCTCCAGGCGGACTCTGGAAAAGCCGCGGAGTTCCTTCACCGGTCTGGTGACCGACGCGACACGATCCCGGACGTACATCTGGACCACCTCTTCGCCCTCGCGGGGTCCGATATTCTGCACCTCCACCGTGACCGTCGTGCTCTCCCCTGGCCGTATCGCCGATCGTGAGAGGCGCGGCGCGCCGATCCGGAATTCCGTGTAGCTCAGCCCGAATCCGAACGGGAAGAGCGGGGAAACGTCATCGAAAAGGTACCCACGCCGGGCGGAAGGCTTGTGGGCATAATACACTGGCAGGTGCCCCGCCGATCGGGGGAAGGAGATCGGGAGCTTTCCGGAAGGGTTGGTATCACCGAACAGCACTTCGGCGACCGCCCGGCCGGTCTCCTGACCGAGGTACCAGCACTCGAGGATCGCCGGGATCTTCTCGACGACGGTCGTGATCGACTTTGGGCGTCCGTTGAACAACAGGGCGACGACCCGTTTCCCGGTCCGGGCGATTGCCCGTACCAGTTCGTTCTGCATCCCAGGAAGGTCCAGATCGGCGCGGTCGCCGAGGTGGGATCTGCTCCAGGCTTCACGGGAGGTCTGCTCGTTCCCGCCGATTGCGAGGATCACAACGTCGGCCTGTTCCGCGGCCGCCACCGCATGTCCGATGCCCGCAAGGTCCGCGGCAGGCTCCGGCACGGTGACCTGATCCTCGTTCCAGGAGCCGCCGACCGTGATCTTGCATCCTTCGCTGTAGACCACCCGTGCCCGATCCCCAACGCGATCGCGGATCCCCTGCAGAACCGACACGTAGTGGGGTGGCTTCCCGCTGTACCCCCCGAGCATGACTCTGTCGGCGTTCGGGCCGATCACGGCGATCGTCCCCCCGTGGGGGATGGAGAGCGGGAGCAGCCCCCCGTCGTTCTTCAGGAGCACCATGGCTTCCCGGGCCGCGCGCAAGGCGAGTGAACTCTCCACCGGCAGCCTGCGCACGTGGCCCTTCTCATCCTCAGGGACGTACGGGTCGTCGAACAGGCCGAGGCGGAACTTGGCCCGGAGCAATTCCGCGACCAACTCGTCCACCAGCGATTCGGCGATCTCCCCGGTCTGGATGCGCTCGACAAGCTCAGGGTAGCACTGGGGATCCGGAAACTCGATATTGACCCCCGCCTTTACCGCGATCCCGGCGGCGTCTCCCGCATCGTGCGCAACGCCGTGGCTCGTCCCTTCGTCACGCTGGTAAAGCTCTGCGATCGCGTAGTAGTCCGACACCACGAAGCCGTCGAATCCCCACTCTCGTCTGAGCACGTCGCGCAACAACCACCCGTTCGCATGCGAAGGAACGCCGTCGATCTCGTTGTAGGAGGCCATCACGCTGAGAGGACGGGCCTGGCGGATGACCTCACGGAACGGATACAGGAAGGTGTCGCGAAGCTCCCGCTCACCCGTATGAACAGGAGCACAATTCGTCCCTCCCTCAGGCTGTCCGTGCGCGGCGAAATGCTTCAGTGTCGCGATCACGCGTTTCTTGTCCGTGAAGGTGCCATCTCCCTGGAATCCTCTGACCGCCGCCACCCCAAGCCGGGCGACGAGGTAGGGATCTTCGCCGAAGGTTTCCTCCACACGCCCCCATCGTGGCTCCCTGGCGATATCCAGCACCGGTGTCAGCGCCTGGTGGGCGCCTCTGGAACGCGTATCCTCTGCGATCGCCGTATAGATGGATTCGACAAGTGCAGGGTGGAACGTGGACGCGAGGCCGATGGGTTGAGGATAACTTGTGGCCTCCGCACCAGCAAACCCGTGAAGGCATTCTTCATGGAAGATCACGGGAATCCCCAGGCGCGTCTCCTCGATAAAGAAGCGCTGGATCTGGTTGGCCATGCGGGCCATCTCTGCCGGCGACAGACCCTCGTTCGTATCGCTGAGCCGGGCGATCTGACCGAGCCCATGCGGGAACGCCGCCCGCAACTTCTCACGATCGAATCTCCCTCCTCCGTCCAGCAACGCTGTCTTCTTTTGACTCCAGATACAGAGCAGTTGGGCAACCTTCTCCTCGACGGTCATCGCGTGCACAAGGGCGGTCACCCGGTGTTCGATCGGCAGGCGGGGATCCTTGAAAACGAGCTCCCCACCGTGCTCGAAGGCCTCAGGGGGCAGCGGTCTCTCACTCATAGGATCACCGGATTGGACATTCTGGAACAGGTGGTCTTTCAGCAGATCCCGGGCAATTCCAGACTGACGACCGCGGGCATGGGCGCCCGATTGCTCAGGGCTCAATCTCGAGCACATCCAGGCCGACCGATCGAGGAGGATCGAAGGTCACGGCCCGGTGACTTCGAATCCGCCTGACTGGCAATCCGCAGAATTCCCCCCCACGTACACGGTGAAACTACCCGGCTCGATCACCTTCCGCCACTGCGCATCCATCACGCCAAGTGTGGAGACCGGGAGATCGAACGACACCAACGAGCTCTCACCGGGTGCCAGCGTCACCCGCCTGAAACCCCGGAGCTCCCTCACCGGGCGGGTGACGCTCCCGACATCGTCACGAACGTACATTTGCACTGTTTCCGTCCCTGGCCGCGCGCCGGAGTTCAAGACCCGGACGGTCACCTTCACCGTCCCCGACACGGACACCTTCGGCGGGGCAACTGCCAGCGAAGAATACGTGAACGTGGTATAGCTGAGGCCGAACCCGAACGGATAGAGGGGCGTATTGGGCACATCCAGGTACTTTGACGAGTGTTTTTCCTTTTCATCGATCGGCCGGCCGGTGTTCTTGTGCGCGTAGTAGATCGGGATCTGTCCGGCCGAACGGGGGAACGTCACCGGGAGTTTCCCCGAAGGATTCACATTCCCGAACAGGACGTCCGCCACGCCGTTGCCGGCTTCGACCCCGGGAAACCAGGCTTCGACGATGGCCGTGGCAGCCTCATCCAGCCAGCCGATCGTCAACGGGCGGCCGTTCATCAGCACCACCACCACCGGCTTGCCGGTGGCGAGAACCGCCTTCGCCAGTTCGGTCTGCACCCCGGGAAGATCGATCGACGATCGCGAGGCCGCTTCGCCGCTCATCCACGCCCCTTCTCCGAGAACCAGCACGACCACCTCCGACTCCTCTGCGGCCTTCACCGCCTCGCTAAACCCGTCGGTCACCACGCTATCGATCGGACATCCGCGGGCGTACAGGATCCGTGTTCCCTGCCCTGCCGCCGTCCGGATCCCCTCGAGAACCGATATCACATCCTTGGCATTCCCCCTCCCGCTCCAGGGTCCCAGCGGATCAACGCTGCTGGCCGCCAGTGGGCCTATCACCGCAAGTGACCGCACGGCCGGCTTCAACGGCAATACGCCGCCGCTGTTCTTGAGAAGCACCATCGATCGCGCGGCGACCTCCCGTGCGAGCGACCGGTGGTCCTTTGTCAGCGTGAGCTGGTGCTCGCGTTTCGGATCGGCCCCGCGATACGGATCAGCAAAAAGTCCCAGCCGGAATTTCGCCCCCAGCACTCTCCTCACCGCCTCATCCAGAACACGCTGGTCGATCTTCCCCGAACGGACGAGGAGTGCGAGCGACGAAGCATAGGCGCCGCTCATCATGTCCATGTCCACTCCGGCAGCGAGGGCCACGCGGGCGGCATTTTCCGGCGACGAGGCGAACCCATGCTGCACCATCTCACGGATCGAGCCCCAGTCGCTGACAACGAAACCCGGGAAGCTCCATTCGCCCCGGAGGATCTCCGTCAATAGTCGGTGGTTTCCCGAGCTCGGCACGCCAGAGATCTCATTGAACGAGCACATGATCGACCCGGCCCCCGCCCGCACGGCGGCCTCGAAGGGAGGCAGATAGACCTCCCTGAGCGTTCGTTCGGAAATGTCAACCGTGTTGTAGTCCTTTCCGGCCTCGGCCGCACCGTACGCGGCGAAGTGCTTCGGACAGGCGAGCACCGTCCCGGGCGCTGTCAGGTCCTCCCCCTGAAACCCGCGCACGCCTGCGGCGGCCATGGCCGAACCCAGGAACGGGTCCTCCCCCGAGCCTTCCGCGATGCGTCCCCACCGGGGATCCCGGGCGATGTCCACCATCGGCCCGAATGTCCAGTGGAGCCCCGCCGCCGAGGCCTCGGTGGCCGCCACGCGCGCAGCCCGCTGGATCAGCTCGGGATCCCACGTCGCGGCCTCTCCGAGGGGGATCGGAAAGATCGTCCGGTATCCGTGGATCACGTCGTACCCGAAGATCAGCGGGATCTTCAATCGCGATTCCCTGACCGCGATCTCCTGGATCCTGTGCGTGGTATCGGCACCCACGGCGTTCAACAGGCTGCCGATGAGGCCCTTTCGGATCAGGTCCTTCTGCGTCTCGTTCAAGTGTCCCCGGGGGAGCGTGGTGTCCCATGAGGGGGTGAACTGGACCAGCTGGCCGACCTTCTCTTCAAGCGTCATCAGGGAGAGAAGGCTGTCGATCTGTGCGGTCCTGTCAGAGAACGGGATCCCCTGAGCTCGGGAGCACGTGGTGAGGAGGCAGATGATCAGTCCCGCCAGAGCAAGAACAACGAAGCGACGCCACATGGGCTATCCTCCTCGAATGTTCAGAGGGAGCGAAGCTGCAAGCTGATAGGGGGTTCCCAGCGAGTCCTCGACAAGCGACGTCACTTCATCTGCCGGCATCTGCGGCGTGTTGCGACGATTGAACGCGGTAAAGCGGACCCCGTCGAAGCGCAGCAGACCCGCCGACGACCCGATCCAGATGTACCCGTCCCGTGCCTGGAGGATCGCTCGCCGATCGATCGTGCTGCGAACCGGGAATAACGTCCTGCGAATGGGGAACGGCGGGTCAAAAGGCCTCCAGGTCAGGCGAAAGGTAATCGAGATGGAGGTCAAAATGCAAGTTGAAGTCGCGGGCTTTCCGCTTTCCCCCGTTGCACTTCTGCGTTTGCGGACGTATTTTGGGATGGCTTGCTGTCCGAACGGGCCGGCGACGGGTTCGCCAATGCAGGCACCCCGGCCAGGTTTCTTCCCTGTCGCTCTTCCGGCCCACCATCCCGGAGGACACTCGTCATGCCCGACCACCAGATCCCGCGCCGCGACTTCCTGAGATTGCTGTCCCTCGTTTTTCCCGCCGCCGCTATCGACTGGAACTCCTTCCCGTCCGGCGGCCCACCCGACAACAACTGACGATGAGTTCGACGTCGTCGTCATCGGCTCGGGCCTCGGCGGGCTCTCCTGCGCGGCGGCCTTCGCCCGGAAGGGTTTCCGGCCGCTCGTGCTCGAACAACACGACAAACCCGGAGGCTTCGCCACGGCCTTCTCCCGGCCCGGCGGCTTCCGGTTCGACGTCTCACTGCATTCCACGTCCGTCGGGGAGCGCAATGGGATCAACGATCTCATTCAGGGGTTCCCCGAGATCACGGGGGTCGAGTTCCTCCCCCATCCCACCCTCTTCCGGGCGATCTACCCCGAGCACGACCTGCGCGTGGCGCAAAAAGATCCCGCCGCCTTCATCAAGGAGCTCTGCCGGCTCTTCCCGCAGGAAGCGCAAGGGATCGCCGGCCTCTTCGAGGACATGGGCGGACTCGCGCAGGACATCGGCAAGCTCTCCGCCGCCCGCGGGAACGTGGACATGAGCCGATTCCCGATCGACTTTCCCCATCTGTACAGGTTCAACAACAAGACCTGGGGAGAGATGATGGAGACCCGCATCAAAGACCAGAAACTCAAAGCGCTCGTCTCCGCTCAATGGGGCTACTACGGACTTCCGCCGTCAAAACTCTCCTGCTTCTACTACGCCCTCCCCTTCATGGGCTATCTTGCCCACGGCGGTTTCTACCCGAAAGGACGCTCACAGGATATCAGTACCGCTCTGGCCTCCTACGTGAGCCAGCATGGGGGAACGGTCCTGCTCAACACGAAGGTCGACAGGATCCTGACCAAAGCGAATGCCGCCTACGGGGTGACCACGGCGGATGGCCGGACGTTCCGGGCGAAGGCGGTCGTTTCGAATGTCAGCCCCTTCGAGACATTCGGACGATTGCTGGATGACCGGTCTTCGACGAAAGCGTACGAAGCGGCCTGGGAGAAGTACAGCGTCAGCCTCTCCTGTTTCCAGGTGTTCCTGGGACTGAAAGAGGATCTGGTCGGGAAGCTGGGGATCCGGGACTCGGAGATCTTCATCGAATCGTCCTACGATCCGGAAAAGGCCTACGCCGACGCCCTCGCCGGGAACGTGGAGGAGGGAGGGATCGGCGTCTCCCTGTACGACAACGTCGTTCCCGGATACTCCCCCGCAGGGAAGAACACGGTCAACATCCTGACCCTCCAGGGGTATGGCCCCTGGGAGAAGTTCGAGAAGGACTACCGTGCGGGCAACAAGGACGACTACAAGAAACAGAAAGAGCATATGGCCCAGATCCTGATCGGCAGGGCGGAAAAGTCCATCCTTCCCGGACTCTCCCGTGCTATCGAGGTCGCCGAGGTCGGGACCCCGCTCACCAACGTGCGTTACACCGGGCATCACCGCGGCGCGATCTACGGGTGGGACCAGACGGTGAACAACTCGGGGTCCACCCGGGTCGGCCATTCAACGCCGGTGAAGGGTCTCTATCTCGCCGGAGCGTGGTCCCGGCCCGGCCACGGTTACGGCGCGGTCATCCCCAGCGGTATCGAATGCTTCGCAGAGATCACCAGAAACTGGTAAGGAGTCTTCCGATGGCAATGCTCATCCGACTCGGCCTGCTGGCAGCGGCCGCCATGACCGGCCTCGCCACCCTCACGGCTCAAACGCAGGTCGTCCTGCATGCCGACCAGGGCAGGGACACGATCAACCGGAACATCTACGGACACTTCTCCGAACACCTCGGGCGGTGCATCTATGACGGGTTCTATGTGGGCGAAGGAAACACGAAGATCCCGAACACCCGCGGAATGCGGAACGACATCGTTCTGGCCCTCAAGAAGATCAAGATACCGGTCCTGCGCTGGCCGGGAGGCTGCTTCGCAGACACCTACCACTGGAAAGACGGGATCGGACCAAAGGGAGCGCGTCCGAAGATCGTGAACGTCTGGTGGGGCGGAACGACCGAGGACAACAGCTTCGGGACCCACGAGTTCCTGGACCTCTGCGAGCAGCTCGGTGACCGAACCGTACATCACCGGGAACGTCGGGAGCGGAACGGTGCAGGAACTCACCGACTGGGTACAGTACACCTGCTTCGGCGGGACGAGCCCCATGTCGGCGTTACGCGCGCAGAACGGGCGGAAGGAGCCCTGGAACGTCCGGTACTGGGGGGTGGGGAACGAGGCCTGGGGGTGCGGCGGGAACATGACGGCAGAATACTACGCCAATCTCTACAAGACCCACGCGACCTTCGCCGGAGGCGGTTGGAGCAATCAGCGGATCTTCCGCATCGCCTCCGGGGCGGCGGGCGGGGATTACCACTGGACCGAAGTGCTGATGCGCGACATCCCGCAACACCTGATGGAGGGGGTCGCGCTGCATCACTATGCGGTGATCAACTGGAACGCCAAAGGCTCCGCCACGGCGTTCTCCGAGGAACAGTATGCCCGGTCGATGAAGGAGGCCTGGAGGATGGAGGAGCTGGTCGATCGGCACGCGGCGATCATGGACACCTACGACCCGAAGAAGAAGGTCGCGCTGGTCGTGGACGAATGGGGAGGATGGTACGACGTGGAACCGGGAACGAATCCGGCCTTCCTCTACCAGCAGAACAGCATGCGCGACGCCATGATCGCCGGCGTGTCGCTCAACGTCTTCAACAACCGCTGCGACCGGGTCCGGATGGCGAACCTGGCGCAGACCGTGAACGTCCTCCAGGCGCTGGTCCTCACAGAGGGCGAGAAGATGGTGCTGACCCCGACCTATCACGTGATGGAGATGTACACGGTCCACCACGATGCGGTCAAACTCCCCGTGGAAACGCGGAGTGCGGTCTACATTGCGGGCAAGGACACGTTGAAGGCGGTTTCGGTCTCCGCCTCACGCGATCGGGCCGGGGCGACACACCTGACGCTGGTGAACATCGATGCCGTGCGCGAACAGCCCGTGGCGGTCAGACTCGCCGGAGGGACATTCTCTTCGGTGAGCGGGCGGATCCTCACTTCGGCGAAGATCCAGGATCACAACACGTTCGAAGACCCCGCACGCGTGGAGCCGAAGGAATGGAAGAAGGCCACGCTGGAAGGCTCGACACTCCGGGTGCCGATGCCCCCCTGCTCCGTCGTGGTGCTCACCCTGAAATAGCGGCCCTGCTCTGCGAGGGACGCGGAGCGTGAACGCCCGGAGCCTGACCTCCGCGCTCATTGCGGAATACCCCGGTGAAGACCCACCCGGCGTAGGAAAGATAGGGGATCTTCCGCTTTCTGACGAGCCTCTCCAGGGCGAGTTCGGCGCTGTCGAGCCAGCGGCGCGGGATGAATTCCCAGGCCGCGCAGGACGCGGAACTCGAAGCCGTAGGTCATGGCATCGGTCTTGACCAGCCCGCGGTCCTTCAGGATCTTCTCGTACTGTGGCAGGTCGTACGATTTGAAGAAGTACCCGCGGTGCTTCAACATCCACTCCGACTGAAGGGCGTACGCCGGCGAGGCGTCCCCGATGGGATCCGGCGCAGACGGGCGGAGGAGGTACCGGACCTTGCGCCGCAGCACGAAGTCCGCGTCGGAAAGCGAGTACATGTTCGTGAGGTTCAGAAGCAGGTATCCGCCCGGCTTCAGCACCCGCTGGATCTCGGTCAGCGCGCGGTCGTCCGAGAGCAGGTATCCGAGCACCCCCACGCACACGACGAGATCGAACTGCCCGTCCTCGAACGGGAGATGCTCCACATCCGCCTGGTGGAGCTGCACCTTCGCACCGGCCCGGCCATCGAAGCGCTTGTGGCAGGTGGCCAGCATCTCAGGCGCGAGGTCGACGCCGGAGACCTCGAATCCCATCGTCAGCAGCTCCTCGATGTACACCCCCGAACCGCAGCCGATGTCCAGGGCCTTTCCGCACTTCAGATCCGCCACTTCCCGCAGCATGGCAAAGGCATACTCTTTCCGACGGCGGATCACCCGGGAGAAGTAGTCATCCTGGGCCCCGTACAGGTCGCCCTGCCAGGGCTTGCTCTCGTCGAAGAAGGAGCGGACCCGGGCCTTCTGGTCGGTGGCGACATCTACGGATGATCGGTCAGGCATGGGGAGCTGCTCCTCTTGCGTTTCTGTGGGCGAGCGATCGTTTCAACAGATACCAGGAATCCATCACCAGTGGCCTGGGGTCCGTCAGGGAGTGGACGTGGAACACCCGCCTGCCGGCGAAGGACTTCCACCACCGGGAGAATGTCCATTCACCCGCCGAACGATAATCGAGGAACGCCTTGACGTCCTTGTTCAGGTCGATCCACTTGACGCCATACCGCACGCTGTTCGGGAATGGACAGGGCTGGCCGATCATGTCGTAGTAGGCGATCGCCGTGATATTCAGCCCGCTTCCCGTCGCCAGGTAGGCCCAGAGGCTGTTCCGGGTGTGCAATTCCATGATCTTCAGCTGATGGCTGCGCCGATCCCGTTTGAACTGGATGTTCACATGCCCCCGAAGTCCGAGCTTGTGGACGGCGTCACGTGCGGCGGCCGAGATCTCGTCGTCGCGGACCGTTTCCACCAGGCAACCGACGCCGGCATGGATGGGATAGACCCGGATCTTGTGCCCGATGAAATGCGCCAGCTCGTTGGACGAAGCATCGAGGTACATGTTCACGCTGAAGAGCTCCAGGTCGTCGCCATCGACATACTCCTGCACCACCACCGCCGGGTTGATGCGGCTGACCTTCCGGTAGTAGTCCAGCAATTCCTCACGGCTCTGACACGTGATCGCTTTCCTGTACGGCCCGACCTCCTGCAGGAAACGGGGATCCCACCAGTCATCTTTGTGAGACGGCTTGAGGATGCAGGGGAACTCGAGTTGTTGCGCGGCGCTCTCGACGTCGGCTTCCGATGAGGGCATGAACGACCGGGGAACCGGGAGACCGAGGGATTCCGCCTTTGCTGCGAACCTGCGCTTGTCCAGGATCGTGTCCACAAGGTCATGGTCCGGGAGATTATGATAGTAGAACGGTTCGAGTTCGCTCCTGTACTGCGAGAAGGTCAGCACCGCCCGGTCGTCGTCGCTGAAGAACACCATCTTCCGCCCTTCCTGCTTGCCGAAGGCCACAAGACGGTCGACAAAATCCCGCGACGTGGAATGCTCGAACTGAAGCTTTCGCGCGCAGTATTTCGAGTAGTAAGCGATGTTGTCAGGATAGTACGATCCCACGTAGACGGGGATCCCCGCCTCGCCCAGGCTTCGTACGAGCCCGATCTCCCCGCACACCATGGCGGGGATCCGCTGTTTGGATGTCATCTGTTCCTCCTTTCGGCGCCGGATCGCGCCGCTTTGTCGAGAAGATCGATCACCGTTTCGCAGTGATGGACCAGGTCGAACCGCTGTTCGACCCGCTTTCGGCCCTTCTGCCCCATGGCCAGGCGCACTGCCCTGTCCTGTCGTACGCGCCGCAGGCGGTCGCGGAGCGCGCCGACGTCATCTGGTTCGATACAGTATCCTGTTTCCCCCTCGACGACGATATCCCCGATGCCGCCGACGGAGGTCGTGATGACCGGGAGCGCCATGGCCATGGCTTCGAGCGATACCATCGAATACGTGTCGGCGCGGGTCGGCAGCGCGAAGATGTCGGCCTGCCGGTACAGATCGATCAACGCCGGACTGTTCGGTTGAACATCACGATGGATCTTCACGTTCTCCGGGATCGGCCCGGGGACACCGGAAGTGACGAAATGGAACTCAACGTCCTGAAACTCGGGCTCCGCCGCGAGAGCGACCAGGAGATCCCCCCCTTTTCGCTGGAAATCCCAGCCGACGTGGAGCACTTTGAATGGGGACGACACATCCCGGCTCACAGACCTGTCCGGGGGTTGCCAGAGTTTGAGATTGATGCCGGGCGGGAGGATGGTCACCCGATCCTCCGGGACGCCATAGTCCTCGATCATGGAGTCCCGCACCCCCGTCGACCATGGAAGGAGATGGAACGCCCCCCGATAGAGCGGTTTCGTGGCCCACTGCTTCACCCGTGAGAGGGAAGCCGACGGATCGAATTCCGGCACGGCGTACCAGAGCTTGTGCCGGGCGCAGAAGAGCGGGGTCATGTCCGTCGAGAGCAGGTACGGCACCCTGTTGGAGAAGCTCCAGAGCGGCGGGATGATGCTGTGCTCCAGGAAGTAGGCCGCATCCAGATCACCCCCCTGCTGTTCAAGCGGCCGGATCCTCATCCAGGTCGCCATGGCATTCCGCCACATGCCGTAGAAGGAGATCGGCGGGACCTTCGTGATCCAGTCGTCGGGGTACATCTCGATCGGCAACCAGGAGGTGCGGGTGGCCTCCCGCTCTCCCACCGCTTCCTTCAGGTTGTGGAAGACGGTCTGGATCCCACCGACCATCCATACGGCAAAGAGAAAGTGCTGCGGATGTGTCATGGGTTGACCCCGTTCGTTGTTCCCGCGCCGACGCCGGCCAGGCGTTGCGTATGGCCGGCCTCGGCTACCAGTTCGTACGATCTCCGCAGATCCGATCCAATACGCTCCCAGCCGAAACCGTTTCGCACCGTTTCGAGCCCCCGGGCAGCGAGAGTGGCGCGGAGCCGGGGATCCCGGAACAGCTTCAGGATGGAATCAGCGAATTCGTCGGGGGAATCCGCAACCAGCAGGTGCTCCCCGTGCGACACGGGTAGTCCTTCGCATCCGATCGATGTGCTCACCACCGGCGTCCCCATGGCCATGGCCTCGAGGATCTTGAGACGCGTGCCCCCTCCGGCATACAGGGGGGCGATGAAGACCTCGGCCCCCTCGAGATACGGCCGGACATCGTGCACGTACCCGGTGACCCGCACGTGATCGGACCTCTTTCGCAGCACCGCCCGGGAGGGGTTCTGCCCGACGATCGTCAGCACGCACGTCCGGAACGGACGCAGCCACGAGCGGCAGGATCTCTTCCAGGAACCGACGGACCCCCTCGTTGTTCGGTGGATAGTTCATCACCCCCGCGAACACCAGCGACCTGGGTTCACGTTCGATCCCCCGCGGGGTGAACCGCGATAGATCCACTCCGTTGGGAACAGCGTAGACCGGAGATCTCAGGGGCGATACGCCTGAACATCTCGCGGTCGCGATCGGACACCGACAGGATCCCATCGCACGCTTGCACGTGTGCCGTTTCGTCCTCTCGCAGCCGCCGGGCAAGCGCGGCGGTGAAGAGGCGCCGCACCGGCGACCTTGCCGTCCGGGCGATGCGCTGCAGGTTATCATGCTCGACGTTGTGCGCATCCGCCACCACCGGTATGTCCGCCGGGAAACGCGTACCGGCGGAGAAACGGAGAACTCAGGTGGACAAGCTCCGGCCGGTGATCACGACTCAGTGCGTCGATCGTCCTCTGCACGTCCGCGGAGCGCCTGCCGATCTCTTTGCCGGTCGCGAAGTAGATCCCGTCGGCCAGGATCCGCCGGCTTCCGCGATAGCCGGTGTCCACGACCGCGACCCGTGGAGCGGCGTTGCCACACGCACGGTCGAACCCTTCGCCGTCGTGGCCGGGATCCAGCACCAGGACACGGACGTCGTGCTCGCGCGCCGCTTCTCGCACCATGTGGAAGTTGCGACGCACCCCGCCGGAGCCGAGGGGATACAGACGGGTGTGCATGACCATCAGGATCCTCACTCTTCGGCCTTTCCCATGACGATCGTCTTCTCCGGCGCGCGAAGTTTCTGCATCCCGTCTCCGATGATCGTGCCGATGCGACCGGCCACATATCCCGCGAACCCCCGCGAGAGCACGCCATGCTTCCTTGCGTGGTGCGCGAGGTGGACCCCCTCGTGGATCATCCGCCGCTGGAGGGCGACCCGGAGCAGGGCACTGCGATGCAGGAACGGTGCGGACTTCCCGGGCGAGCTGAACATCATGATCGTCCAGTTCGGCACGTCCGTGCCCCCCATCTCGTACTTGTAGCGCTCAGTTCCCCTCATGAAATCGAAGACGCTGACCCCTGCCGGGATCGTTCGCTTCATGATCTCAATGAGCAGAGCCCTTCCGGGGGAGAGACGGAGGAAATCCTCTTCCCCCCGGACGCCGCCGAGGTAGGTCATGAACTCTCCGCGGAACATCATTCCGTAGTCTCCCGCCTTCCGTTCACCCCGGACGCGGAGAAACGCCAGCAACAGCCAGCCGCGGTGGAAAAGGGCCCGGACGACGTCGCGATGAAATCCGTTGGCCAGCGGATCCGCAAAGACCCCCTGGTGACCGACGGTATTCCATCGCGCCTGGTGGATCTGTATGAACTCCTCCATCGCCGCATCCACCTCCGCGGCATCCGCAACGACCTCATACTCTGCCGCAAAATCCGTCATCACGCTCTTCACATTCTTCAGCATCCGGGTTCGCTTGTTCCGCGAGAACACCTGCGTGGTCTCCTCGAAGGTCTTTCCGAGGTGCAGCCGCGGGCACTGTTCCCCGATGAACCGTTCTCCCACGAATCCGTGACCCCGGAGGGCATCGTACAGCAGTGCACCCGACGGCGACGTATCCCTGATCTCCTCGAGGAGCAGCACATCAAAGCACCGTCGGGTCTCAGCAAGGTGGGTGGCCACCGCAGACGCCACGTCGGCTTCCCGGCCGCGCAGGGCGATGAGATCGAGATAGTCGGATGGTCCCCGGCCCACGAAGGTCATGAGACGATAGGTCAGTGGCCAGACGGCCACAACGGTTTCGATGCAGAGAGGAGCGATGCCTATGAGTTCACCCTCCTCCCGGACAAGGAGCAGGTGGAGCTGCATGGCATTCCTGGACTCGCCGTAATGCCGCCACCAGGCCCGTTGCCATTCATAGGTCTGGAAGATGCGCGCTTCACTCCGTTCCAGCAGGGCATTCCACCCGGCCTCCAGAGCGTCGAAACCCTGCGTCGTGGAAACGATCTCCACCATCGGAAGGCCCGCAGCCGCTTCGACCTCGCGTTTCGGCTCCACGGACCCTTTGACCGTGTCCATCACCTGTTCCGGCATGATCAGAATCCTCTCCGAATTTCGTATCTGGGTCTCAGGCGATTTCGTGAGTACCACCAGGCCCAGAGTCCGAGTTTCTCCAGGCCTCTCACCTTCGCCTCCAGCAGCAGTCCCTGAGCCCCAGAGGTCACGTTGACCCGCCGGATCTCCCACGGATCGGTCTCCGCGTGGAACGGACCGCCGTTGACCGCAAAGCCGCACAAGTAGCCGGAACCCCTCGCTGCACGTTTGACCCTCTCATCCACATGGCTGTACGGATAGGAGATCGCGCGTACCGGTCTGCCGGTGGCCTCTTCGATCGTCTCGCGCGAGCGCACAAGCTCATCGGACAGGTCACGATCACTCAGTGCCGGAAGGGAACTGTGCCCCATCGTGTGCGAACCGAACTCGATGCCTCCCTCGACCATCTCACGGATATGGCCCTTTTCGAGGAGAGCGGCCTCGGGAACCCCCATCGGCACGTCCCACCAGTTGGTCCGGCGGGAAAAGTCCGCGACCAGGAAGACGATCGCGGGCAGGCCGAGTTCCCTCAAGACGGGGAACGCGTGGGTGTAGTTGTCGAGGTATCCGTCGTCAAACGTCAGCAGGATGCGCGGCCGGCCGTTCGAGCCCGGCCTCCCGGCCAGCAGGGCGTCGAGCGTCACGATCTCATAGTTGTGGCCGGCCAGAAATTCCATCTGCCGCCGGAAGTCCGAGGCACTGACCACGTACGTCGAGTGGAAGCTCTCGCGGTCCGGACAGACCCGGTGATAGACGAGCGGTTGTATGCCGCCGAGGAGTGTCACCGGGGCTTCTCCACAGGCAGGGGCTCGCGCGTCGTCCTGACCCAGCCGGTCGCGCCGCCCCGGATCGCGAGACGAAGATACAGACGCACCTTCCACACCGCATACCTCGGAACGTGCCTCATCAGCGCCAGGAGATCGGGCAACGCCTTCGCGGAGGCGAATCCGAAAACGACATGCAGGACCCCGAACGCCAGCACCATGGTCCAGAGAGCGACAGACAGTCCTCCCGGGCCGAATGCCTCAAGTCCAAGGCTGACCAGCCAGCAGAGGCCGGCGAGACCCACGAGATTCACCAGTGCGGGGGTCACCAGGTCGATCCAGGCATCGAGCAGGGGGTACGACCGCTGTCTCATCGCTTCGAGGAAGAGACGCAGGGCATACCTGCGGATGATCGGAAGGCGGCCCCCCTCCCACCGTGCTCGCTGGGTCTCGGCGTTCGCCGACTCGGCGGGCATTGTGGCATACACGGCAGCTTCGGGGGCGAACCAGACCCGGGTCCCGTGCAGCAGAAGGATGATCCCGTATTCAAGATCCTCTGCCCGGGAGTACGCCTCCCACGGAACACGACGGAGCGTTTCCGCTGTAAATGCCATGCCATTGCCGCGGAGTCCGGCCGAACACCCCAGCACCCGGCGCCCGAGCGGCCGGGCGACATTATAGAGCAGGAACCCCGCCCTGGTCGCTTCCGCGCTCCATGAAGCCGAATTCGGACGGACCAGGTCAGCGCATTGGACGGCCTGCTCCCCGCGGTCCATCGCAGCATTCACGGTCTCGAGCAGATTCTTCGTGGCCACGGTATCCGCATCACACACCACCACGGCTTCATATCCCTGCGGGAGAAGCAGGTCAAAGGCCCAGCGGAGGGCATGGCCTTTGCTCCGCCGATCGGGAGTAGAGCGCTCCAGGACGATCGCACCTGCCGATCGCGCGAGCGCCGCGGTCCGGTCCGAGCAGTTGTCGGCCACCACCACGATGTCGAACATCTGACGCGGATAGTCCAGCCCACCGAGACTGCGCAGGGTCTCTCCGATGACCGGTTCCTCGTTGTGCGCCGGCACCACGACGGCGAACCTCCGCCGACGCGTCACCGGTCCGCTGTGCCGCTTTCCGCCGACAAACGCCAGGACGCTCAACAACGCGAGGTAGGCAAGGGGGAGCCCTACGACCAGGAGCAGCGCCAACTCGGCTACACGAACCATCATGCCACCTTTCCCGCGGCCGGGCGTCGGACGATCTGCCGGTAGGCATCTTCGAGGTGCTCCCCGATCACGGCCCAATCATACCGCGAACGGACAAGGTCATGTCCGTGGCGGACGAGCGTACGCCTTAACGCCGCATCGCGGAGCAGACGGATCGTGGCATCGGCGAAGGCCTGAGGTTCGTCGGCGATGAGCACGGAGTCGCCGTCGGTCACATCGATCCCTTCACACCCGAGGCTCGTGGTCACGATCGGGCGGCGCATCGCCAGGGCCTCCAGCACCTTGAGGCGGGTCCCCCCACCCATGCGGAGGGGCACCACGTAGACTCCGGCCTTCCGGACGTATGGCCGCACATCCTCCACCCGTCCCGTGACGACGACGCTGGCCGATGCGAGCCGGGTGACCGATTCCGGAGGCGAGGTCCCCACGACGTACAGGGTGACATCAGGGATGGCCTTCCGGATCAGGGGGAGGATCTCCGTGATGAAGTGGGTGATCCCGTCGGCGTTCGGGAAGTAATTCATTGCCCCGGTGAACACCAGCGTATTCGAAGGAGCTGTTTCCTCGGGCAGATCGAAGTACGTCGTGTCGACCCCGTTCGCAATGACGAACTTCGCGACGTCCGGCGCATCCCTGTCCATCAGCGCCCGGTCACGTTCAGAGGTGACCAGGATGGCATCCTGCTCACGGCAGATCGCCACCTCCTGCGGATACAGCTTGCGGTACTCGTAATTGGACCACCATTTCCGGACGCGCGAGTGTGTCCGCTCGGCAACGCGACGATGGACATCATACTCCACGTTCGAGGCATCGAGGATCCTGACCGCATCGCTCCTGAAGGTGAAATAGCCCATGACAGGGTAGGCGATCTGGATGATGTCGAACGTCTCCCGTTCCAGGCAGCGGTCCAGCGCCTCCTGCATTCCCCTGTTCCGCGATGCGATCTCGGTGAAGGAAGTATTGCGGAGCAGGGCGTACAACTGCCCGAAGCGCTTCCAGCGATCTTCGATCCACCGGGGGATGGGGACCATCTCGGTCCGGGACGCAGGATGCCCGAGTTCCTTCTCGATCCGCCCCGGGTCCGCGGGATCGCCGTACGCCAGGACAGACACGTCGTGATGCTGCGTCATCCAGCGAAGCAGATGATACACGCGCAGCGCCCCGCCGAAAACGGCGGGAACGGGAGAATACGGGATCACGTTCAGGATCTTCATGGGTCATTCCGACCGTTGGGGAACCAGAAGGCGGCGGATGCCGCCGATCGACATGGATCGCCGGACGAAGGCGATCTCGTCAGGATGCAGGGCCCGGGTCGCCGCGACGGCGGCACCATAGGTCACTCCGCCGACCAGGACCTGCACCGGCCAGGGGATCCCGAGGGCCCTTGCTCCAGCAATGGCCCCCGCCATACACGCGCCCGCCAGGACGGTCTTCGCCGGCTGCCAGTTCGCCGTCCGCCCGAAGAAGTCGCGCGGGAGGAGCATCAGCGCGGCCACCAGGATGCACAGCTCGGTCATGTTGGTGGCGATCGCCGAGCCGATCCCACCGTTCCCGGCCCGCTGCTGGAAGAAGGGGATCAGGAACGCGTTCAACGCAACGCTGACAGGGATCGCGGCCAGTGCCACGAACGACCATTGGCGCTGGCGATCCATGGCGATGAGGGCGGTCACGAGGACGAAATCCACATACACCAGCACGAGCCCGGGGGCCAGGGCACGCAGGACGCCGACCGACCCCGCGAAACCCGTTGCCCCGAAGAGCACGGCGATGATCTGGTCCGCGAACGCGAATGTCCCCACGGCGAGCGGAACACCGGCCAGCAGGGTGATCTCAAGGCTCTTGACCGTCGTCCGTGAGACCGTCCCTGATTCGCGGGCGGTGCGGGCGAGGACCGGGAAGACCGCCATCGACAGGATGCTCGGGAGGAACATCAGGATATCGAAGAACCGGAAGGCCGCACCGAACCACCCCACGACCGCCTCAGGCGCCTGAAGGGACAGCATGATCGCGTTGATCCGGTAGTAGATCACCGCAAAGATCGCCATCAGAAGATACGGGACACCCGCACGAACGAGGTGCCCCATCTTCTGCCATTGCACGCGCGGGAGTCGCGGGACAAGCCGGCGCAGTCGCCGGAACCCGACGATGCAGCTGAGCAGGGTGCTGATCGCCATGATCACGGCGATCGTCATTGCCGATCCCCCGACGAGAAGCGCGCACACCCCGACCACCGTCAGAAAGACCCGTTCCACAATGGCGACCACGGACCGGTTCCCCATCTGCTCGAACCCCTGGAATGCCGCAGACAGGACCCCGAGAGAGCCCTCCCAGAGTTTTGCGACGCCGAGGATCAGGATCAGCCCTCGCACTTCCCACGAGTAGCCCGCCACCCAGGCGAACAGAAAGAGCACGACGACCGAAAGGGTGCTCAGGCCCAGACGCAGACCGATCGAGTCTGCCACGATGGCACCGGCCTGCGTCCTGTCGCGCGCGATCTCTTTTGCGATATAGTACGCGCCTCCGAAGTCCACAAACACCGCTGCGATCATCGCCACGGACATGGCGAGATAGAGGCGTCCGTACTCCTCACTGCCGAGGTATCGAGGCAGGAACACCATCAGGATGAAGGTCGAGATCCAGGTGACCACCTGCGATCCCATCATCACGGTGGCGTTCCTGGCGATCGAGGAAGCGATCTCTTTGCTCATGCGAGTGAACCCGATACGCGGTGTGTGGATCCCCTCGTGACGAGCGCCAGCGTCCTCGTCCGCAGGCGCATCAGACGGTCCGTGGGGGCAAAAGCCCGAAGAGCAAGAGTGAACGCCCCGGTGGTCTGGTCGATCTCCTCACGCCGGATCTCCAGAGGGTCGGTTCCGAACAGCCGCGGTCCCCGGGGTCCGGCGAATCCGAATGTGTACCCGGCGTCGAGGGCGGATCGTTTCACATCGGCATTCACGGCGTCGAACGGATAGGCACAGGAGTCCACGGTGACACCGAGCAGGTCCTCCAGGGTCTCTCTGGATCGGAGCAGCTCTTCCGCCCGTTCGCAGGCGGTCAGATCCGCGAGATCCCGCTGCGAGCGGGTCAACGACCCCACCTGGATGCCGGCCTCCTGCAGTTCGCGCAGGCGGGAGATCGTCTGATCACCCGCAGGGCCTTCCAGCGACTCCGTTGCGACGAACACCATGGCGCGTCCGCCCACTTCCCTCAACAGCGAAAAGAGGGGCACCAGCAGATCCAGCCCGTCGAAGGTCAGGATGACCGGCCTGCGCGGCAGATGGAGTTCGCCCCGGAGAAAGTGACCGTAGTCCGACAGGGTGATCGTCGTGAATCCCCATCGATCCAGCAGTTCCAGATGCCGGCGGAGGATCTCCGCGGCCCGGTTGTCGAACCGGTGGCCGTTGGTGCCCCGGCCCACTCCCCGATAGCGCAGCACCGAGATGTCGAGCGGGTCGCCTTCACCCCGAATTCCTTCATGATCTCTCTGGTCCCGGTCGACCATCATCTGCTTTCCCATGAGCTCCTCTAGGCGTCGCTGACCGGCACACGGCCGGCAACAGTGCGCAGAACGAACAGTGGTATCTCCACGAGCACACGATCCCACTTTGATGCGGGATCATGAACGAATCGGTAGACCCATTCCAGGCCGACACGCCTCACCCACCGCGGCGCCCTGGGGGTCATCCCTGAGAGGAAATCGAAGAGCCCCCCCACGCCAAAGCAGACCTGCACGCCGAGGTTCCGGGCATGGCGGGAGATCCACAGCTCCTGGGCCGGCGTCCCCATGCCTACAAGGAGGATGTCGGGCCGCACGTCGCGGATCTCCGCAATGATCCCCTTCTCTTCTTCCTCGGTGAAGTGCCCCTGCCTCGACCCCACGATCCTGAGAGCGGGGTACGATCCTCCGAGCCTGGCCCTGCACGCGTCGATGATCTCCCTCCTTGCTCCGAGCAGGTAGACCGATCTGCCGGACCGTTCTGCCTCTCGGAGTACCAGGGGGATGAAATCCGTGCCGTTCAGGTTCTCGCGGATCGGCTTTCCGGTCATGCGTCCGGCGAATGCCAGGCCGGAACCGTCCGGGAGGACGAGATCGGAGCCCTGGAGCGCCTCAGACAGTCGCCTGTCGGCGCGGGCAAGGTGGATACTGTGAACATTGACGAAATTCACCACCCGGGGAACGGTTCGCTCCTGTTCTTCCAGGAACCCCCTCACGACCCCGAGCGCGGTCTCACGGTCAACATTGTCGAACCGGACATCGTCAATCCGCATCTTCATGCTTCACCTCCACCGGCCTGGGTCGAGGCCGGGGCGACGGACTGCCCCTGGGCACCGGCGATCGCGGTCAACGCGGGGAGAAGCCCCATAAGCGTTCCCATATACAACATGGTCCGGTAGCGCACCAGGTGGAGATCGAAGTATGCCGCCACCAGCTGATTGATCACGGCGACGAGCACCATCGCCCCGACCGCCTGGAGGTAGGGATTCTGCAGCGCCTTCGTCACCTGAGCGGCGTGCGCGCCGAACATGTTGATGAAGTACCAGAAGATGAAGAACCCGATGGCTCCCACTTTGACCAGAAGCCAGAGGATATTGTTGTGGGCCATGTAGTCGCGGAGCGCGTAGTTGATCTTCACCAGTTCCAGAGGCTGGAAGTACTTCGTCCCGAAGCCGATCCCCTCCAGGGGGTAGCTCCGGATGGTGAACGCGAGATTGAAATTCTCCAGCTTCCGGTAGAGATTCGAATAGTAGTTGCGCTCTCCCAGGTCCTGCTCGTCTTCCACAAATCCCGACCGGATCTGGTTCAGGGGGCTCGCGAGCGGACTCGAACTTCCCCAGAAGACCGCCGCATACACCGCCAGGACGGCGAGGAACGGCACGGCTCGCCTGGCCAGCCGTTTCAGCAACGCGGGGGGAACGAGGACTCCGAAGGCCAGCAGGGAGACGCCGAGGGAGGCGAATGCCGCGCGCCGATTCGCAGCGTAGAATCCGAGCAGCAATATGGGAAGGAGCACGAGGATCGCCGTGCGCTGGCGGTCACGAGCCCCGAAGACAGCGAATCCCAGCAGGAGCACCCAGAGCGTGACAATGAACACGGGGTCCTCGTGGGTCAGCATCGCATCCTTCCCGCCCATACTGAAACCTTCACCGACAAACCGCACACTCCCTTCGAAAGCTTTGAAGGCGATCGCGGCGATACAGATCCAGAGCACCGTCCGGACCTGCTCCTCCGTCCTGATCACCTGGGGGACGAAGGCGTATGCCAGGAAGAGATATCCGAGGCCGCGGAGTTCCCAGAGCGCCGCGGTCATGTCTCCCCCACGCCCACTCCCGGCGACGAACCCCAGCCCCATCCACGCCAGGAACACCGCCGCCGGGATCCACAGTGCCGGCGCCTTTCCTGGCGCGTTGCTCCGGAAGACGAAGCGGGCACCCCACACCGCGAAGAGCAACGCGAGATGCAGATCCAGCGGGCTGAACGCCGCGAAGTCCATTTTCGGCAGATACGGATTCGTGTTGAGGTTGTCGAAATAGTGCGATTTGTAGGTCAACGACGAGAACTCCGGGACCTCGAACTGGTCGATGATCAGGAATGTCCCGACGAACAGATACACCCCCCATTCGAGCCGGTAGACCGTCGCACTCACCACCGCCAGGATGCCCACGAACCCGATCGCGGCGCCGAGGTTGTCCCCCCCGGCCAGCGCAACGGCTCCCGTGGCGACTGACACCAGAACAGCCAGCGCACCCCAGAGAAGATTCTCCCGCGAGAACGGCATGCGCGCCAGCCGGGAATGGTCGGGAATGCTGGACGAACCGGTATGGTCGACCCGGAACACGGCCGGTCTCATCGTCCGAAATGTTTGAAGACCGGCGGATCCATGGTGAACATGGCGATCATCACGATCGCCACCTGGACCAGGGCGATGAGACCGAGGAGGAAGTACTTCCCGCCCCCGAGACGGGAACTGCGGCTCCCGATGAAGACGGCGAGAAGATACGACAGGCTTATCGAGATCAGGGGGATCATCGACGCTTCCTTCGGCTCGACGCCGGGCGTTCGGCCCCGTTGTAGACGAAACCGAGCACCCGACGCTCATTGATCAGCTGGAGCGCCTGGTCCACTTCCCCCTGTTTCGTCCGACCGCCGTGGACCACGAACAGAACCCCGTCGAGCTGGTTCGTGAACAGGAGCGGTACCAGATGGGCACGGACGGCGGGCATATCCACGATCACGAAGCTGAACTGTTCTTTGAGGGAATACAGCACGTCGCGGAATGCCGCCACCTGTTCCAGCTGGAGGGACGGTTCGACGGCTTCGTCTTCATACTCCATTGCGTGCTGCAGCCCCCCCGCAAGGCGACCATTGGCGGTCCCGGCCGTGAGGACGAAGAGGTCCCGCACCGCGGTCTGTGCCACATGGATGGCCCCGTCCCCCACTGCTTCGAGCAGACCCGGACCGATGGCCACATCAAAGATCTGATGCAGCCTCGGCTCGCGCACGTTCATGTCCACGAGGACGGTCTTCCGCTGATAGGCAACGGTCAGCGATACCGCCAGATTGGAGGCCACAAGGGTCTTTCCCTCTCCCGGGTTGGCACTGCAGATCCCCACGGCGACGTTCACGTCGCTGATCACCACCTGAGAGGAGCGTATAGTTGAAGCAGTCGAAGAACAGCGGGGACACCACCGAGCCGTCCACGTGAGGGCCGTTCCCTTCCCGGATGACCACCGGCTTGCGCAGTCGCACCAACTCACCGTGCGCGCGTTGGTGCTCTTCGGGCTGCTCAGCTTCACGCTCGTGGATATTCACGGGCGGCCGCAGGTCATGGGAAGAGCGGAGATCCCTCTTCGACACAGGATCGATCATCACGATTAGCGCACTCCTTCAGGCAACAGGGCAATGATGGGTTTCTTGTATTGCTCGATCTCCCGGGGAGACCGGATGGTCGAATCCAGCAGTTCCGCGGCGGCGGCGGAGAGGACGCCCAGGAACACACCCGCCAGAAACCCGCCGAGGATGATGAGCATCCGGTTGGGTTTTGTCGGTTTCGTGGGGACGCGGGCCGGATCGATGATGATGAAGGCATTGGTGGCGTTCTTTCCGAGTTCGCGGGCGATCTTCGCCTGTTCCAGTTTCACCCGCATATCAGCGAACAGGGTCTGATAGAACGCGTAGTTCGCTTCCTTGTCCTTGTCCACGGTCTGTGAAATGCTGGATTCGGTCATGGACTGCACGATGTCCGAGCGGGTCTTCTGCTGGTCGGAGAGGCGCGTCGCGAGCAGGCCTACATCCGACTGGAGCATCACCCGGGTGCGCTCGAGCACCTCGCCGATGCGTGTCTCAAATTTCGCGACCTCGGGGTGCTTTTCCGTGTACCGAACGGTGACGCTGTCGTAACCGGCGTTCAACGATTTCAGGTCGGCCGCGGTCGGGATATCCGCAGCCTGAAGTTCCGAGAGGGCCTCCCGCCCTTTCTCCGTGCGGAATGCCTGGGGGAACAATGCGAGGGTCGCCAGCAGCCGTTCGCGATCGCGGATCCGTTCGGTCGTCTCGCGGATCCGTTCGTTCGTCAGGTCATACCTGCTTGCCAGCGATGTGCTGCCCCCCGGCATTTCCTGCGCCCTCTGTTTCAGCAGCGATACCACCGAAGCTTGCGTCTCCCCGTATTTCTGCTCGTACTCCCGGAGTTTGTTCTCGAAGAACCTCACGGTGTATTCGTTCCGCTGGAACTCCGCCTGGAGGCGCGTCTGGATGAACATATGGGCCAGCGTGGTCACCGCGCGCTGCGCACGCACGGGGTCGGTATCGACGAAGAGCATGGTGAACGAATCCGATCCGCTCCGGTCCGTTCGGATGCTCGCCTTCGTCTTGTCGATGAGATCGTCCCATGCCGCCTGGCTTTCGATCCCGTCCCTCCGGCCGAGGCTGTCCAGCAGGGCTTCGATCGTCTGCCTGCTGTAGACGATCTCATTGAAGGTCCGGAGGCGGTCTTCAGAGGCCAGCTGTACGGCCATCGTGAAACTCACGAGCGGGTTGAGGATCTCATCTTTTTGCACCCAGATCGTGGTGCTGGATTCGTATCTGCGCGGGAGCAGATATGCGCCGATCACGCATATGGTCGTCACCACCACGATCGGTGCGACGATCCAGAACCACCGACGGCGAATCACGCTGACCAGCTGATGCATACTGAATTGGGCCGTTCGCAAAGGCGGAGTCTCCTGGTTGATGCGTTCGAGTCGACACCAGAGACGCAAGCAACGTGCCAGCGATCGCGAACCCGGCGAATGGCCACATTGGGAGGCAATTCGCCCACTGCCGGTGAAGCTGACCCCGGCCTACCCGGGGAAGTGCTCTCGCAGCAGTCACCTCCGGGATGAAGTGTCACTTCCGGATACAGTCGAGACCCTTGAGCCTCCGTGATGTTCCCGGAAAACGCAGAATCCGGCCCGGCACGGTTGTTGACACAGTAGCGCCGGTGACACGGGCGCATCGCCCACCACCTGACCATTGTCTCACCGATCCCTGGATCTATGGCGCCCATGCGTTCGTCTGTTCTGGTCTGTGCGGCATTCGCTCTCATCTCCTTCTGGGGTTGCGGGAGCGAGCAGGCCACACAGCGGGAGATCGTGAACTGGACGGCCGAGCAGAAGGTCCATCCTGTGGATTCGGACCAGTACGTCATCCAGAAGGGTGATCAGGTGGAGATCATGGTGGCCGGGTATCCCGAGTTCAGCACAACCACTCCGGTGAAAGAGAGCGGGATGATCGACATCCCCCTGGTGGGCGAGGTCCGGGCACTCGAACTCACCAAAGCAGAACTCACCGAACAGATCGACAAGCGGCTCTCCGCATACGCCAGAAACAAGGTATCACCGGTCCTGAAGATCAAGGGAGCGCTGGAGCAGAAGATGGTCATTCTCGGCTCCGTGACCGGGCAGGGTACGTATCCGGTCACCTCCCCGATCTCTCCGTTCCAGGCCCTGGCGCTTGCAGGCGGACCGACACCCACGGCCGATCTTCGCCATGTGCGCGTCTTTCGGGGTGGGAAGGACGAAGCCCCGGTCACCCTGGACCTCTCGGCAACGCTGGCCAGCCTTCCCGGCCATAGCGAAACCCTCCCCCTGGTGTATCCCGGGGACCTGATCTATGTCCCGCGCGAGGAGAACCTGATACGCGAGTTCTCCGATCTCCTTCGCGACGTGATCGTGCTGTTCGGCCTATTCGCACTCGTCCGATGACCAGACTTCACCATCCAGCGATACTGATCCTGATCGCCGCCGGAGTGCTTGCGGCATCGCCGGTTTCTGGCCAGGTCCCCTCGTACTACGTGTTCAGACCCGAAGGACTCAACATGCGTCAGGCGGCGCTGGGCGATGCGTCGTGTTCCGAAGCCTACGATGTCGGCGGGATGTTCGGCAACCCCGCGTCGCTGAACCATCTCCGGGAGAGTGGTGTGATCCTCACCCATGTGCTGAACGAGCGGAGCCACGCCCAGACGGACCAGGTGACGCTTGCGGTGTTTTCAGGCGCGATGTTCGCCCTCGCGGTCAATGCCACATACACCCACGGGGGGGAACTGCGGCCGGAAGGCTTCTTACCGGTCGCCATCAAGGAAGCCGGGGGCGATTTTGCACTTTCCATGGCGATCATTCCCACGCTGAGCATCGGAGCCATGGGAGGAGTCCGGAAGACCGAGATCGCTTCCCTTCCCTCCACGAACGAATGGGGGCAGGCCGGGCTGTTCTACTACCCGATGCCCGGGATCGCCTACGGGATCGTGTACCGCGTTCGCACCGGCTCCATCTACTGGTTCGCGAATGGCCAGAACGGATTGGAACGTGAGTCGACGGTGAGGCAGAACGTCGAGATCGGCGCGACGATGAACTATCCGGCCCGAAGCGAACGTCCCGTAGTGACACTTGCCCTGAGTGCAGAGAAGTACTTCCCCGGCGTCGCCTTGTACAGCACCAAAGGGGGGCTGGAAGTCCTGCCGTTTCCCTTCATCGCGCTGCGGATGGGGTTCAAGGTGGGGTCGGTCGAGCGGGTGGCCCGGTATGGGATCGGGATCATGGTCGGTCCTGTGCGGCTCGATGCGGCGGTAGGCCCGAGCCGTACGGATGTTCAATTCGCCGGCCTCTCCCTCTCGTTGCGTATGTAGTGAGATGAAACCGACCGTGGAACGGATCGGCTGGACAATTATGGGGATACCGACTCCCGGAAGATCCAGGAGCGCGTCCTCTTGTCACGAGGTTTCGGGATACCAGTGCTCATGACTCAACGACATCCTGTCGATTTTGTCTTCGGATCGTCGCTGAACCCGGCGATGCAGGAGATCCAGACGACGCTCAAGCGTGTTGCCGCCAGCCACGTCAATGTGCTGCTCACCGGCGAGCTCGGCACGGGCAAGGAATGGGCGGCGCATCTGATCCATCGTCTCAGTCCGCGGTCCGCCGGTCCCTTGGTTGCGGTGGAATGCGCGGTGATCCCGACTGACCAGCTCGAACGGGAACTCTACGGGTACGAGGCCATCACCTGGAAGGGCGTCGACATCAAACAGGGCGCCTTCGAACAGGCACACGAGGGGACCCTGCTCTTGCATGAGATCTCCCAGGTCCCTCCGCCGCTGTTGATGCGGATCGCCCGCAGCGTGGAATTCCAGCGCATCCGCCGGATCGCCGCCGAGACGGAGATCCCGATCAATGCGCGCGTGATCGCCACGATGAGCGTGCAGTTCGCCCACGGCGGTGCTCATGGGCCGATCAGCGAAGAGGTCCTGCAGCGGCTGAGCCCGATCAACATCGAGCTTCCGCCGCTTCGGCGGCGCCGTGAAGACCTTCCCACCCTGGCGGACGGGTTTCTCGAGGAAATGCGGGAGCGGTCCGGCATAGGACCGACGAAGCTCTCCAGCCCCGCCCTGGATGCGGTCCTCCGCTTCGACTGGCCCGGGAACATTCGCCAGCTCCGCCAGGCCGTCGAGTATGCGTGCGTGATGTGTACCAGTGACTCCGTTCTTCTGGAGCATCTCCCCGCCTATCTGCAGGCCAACGTGGGGACCGGGGGCCGCCCATGAACATGGCGATCCAGTTCGCAGTGGCGCTGGCAGTGCCGCTGGCCCTCTCCCTGATCCTGACGCCCCTGGTGATCCGCCTCGCCCATCTCATCGGAGCGATCGACCGGCCGAACGAACGGAAGGCTCATACCACACCAATGCCGAGGCTCGGCGGCGTGGCGGTCAGCCTGTCGTTCGGGATCGCGATGGCCCTGCTGATGACCCTGGACGGTTATCTCATCTTCCCGCTGTGGGTCGGCGGTTGGAACGGCATCGCCCTGGCAAGCACACTGGCACTGATCGTGGGTCTGGGGATCCGTGACGATATCAAGGAAATGAAGCCGCTGCAGAAGTTCGTGGTCCAGCTTCTGCTCGCCTCCGTGGTCTATCTGGCCGGATTCCACGTCTCGGGGATCACCAACCCTCTTGGCGTCGGGAAACTCGATCTTGGTCCCTTCGACTATCTGGTCACGGTGCTGTGGATCGTGGGGATCACGAACGCGGTGAATCTGATCGACGGACTTGACGGGCTTGCGTCGGGGGTCTCCGCCATCGCGCTGCTCACCATGGTCCCCATCGCGCTCCTCCAGGACGACCCGGGCACGGCGACGGTCGCCCTCATCCTCGCGGGAGCGGTCCTCGGATTCCTCCGGTACAACTTCAATCCGGCGCGGATCTTCCTCGGGGACTCCGGCAGCCTGTTCCTCGGGTTTCTGCTCGCGATCCTTTCTCTTCAAAGTTCCACGAAGAGCTCGACGGCCTTCGCCATCCTGGTCCCGATCATCTCCCTGGGACTCCCCATCATGGACACGATCCTGTCCATGATGCGGAGATTCTTCCGTTCATTCCTCAACCCTGAGGCAGGCAGCGGCCGTCGCTGGACATCGCTCTTCAAGCCCGACCGCGGACATATCCATCATCAGCTGATGGCCCGCGGGCTCTCCCATCGTCACGCCGTGCTGACGCTGTATCTGGTCTCCTGCGCTCTCGGGATCGGCGCACTGTCGATCACGGTCGCGAAGAACACCGAAGCCTCGATGATCCTCGGGGTCGTCGGCGTAGCCCTCGTGCTGGGTGTCCGGCAGCTGCGTTACCGGGAGATCGCTGTATTCAAGAACGGGGTCCTCCTCCCCCTTTTTGAAATGCAGATCATGAACCGCAGCGTCTTCCTGGTCTTTCTGGACATCATGTTCATCATCGTGTCGTATGGGTGCGCCCACATCATCGATGACATTGTGCACCACGGCGAAGTACTTCAGCGCGAGTTCATCCAGACCATCGCCATGGCCTGTTTCATCCAGTTCATGGTCATCTGGGCACGCGGCACGTACCGGTCCACGACCCGCGGTTTCGGCCTCTCGGGAGCCCTGGACCTGACAAAGACCGCACTGCTTGCGGTCGCGATCAGCGGCCTCGGACTCTGGGCCGCCGATCGCGGCGATGTGGACCTGACCACGCTTGTGCTGGATTTCTATCTCCTGATCACCTTCATGGGGGGCTCCCGGCTGGCGTTCCGCGTGTTGAGGCACCTCTTCAAGGCCCATAACCCCGTGGCGCGACGGATCCTGATCTATGGGGCGAACCGTGAAGGGATCCTCGCGCTCCAGCGCCTCCTGGAATCGGACGCCGAGATCCTGAGTCCGGTCGGGTTCCTCGACGACCGCCCGAGCCTGGAAGGCAGGCAGCTGGACGGTTATCCGGTGTTCGGCGGCCACTGGAAGCTGGAGCGCGTCGTCCGGGCGGAGAACATCAAAGAAGTGGTCCTGTCCAGCACCGATATCAAACCGGAGATCCTCCGGCGCCTGACGGTCAAAGCCCGCGCGCTGGGCCTGGTGGTGCGCAGTCTCCACCTCCGGTTCGACGAGGTGCTGCCTCCCAACCGGGAGGCCGTGTTCTCCGAAATGTCCTCCGGGCATGCCCGGGACACCGTCACTCACTGACGTTCATCCACAACACACAAGGCTCACATGTACATCCTCGGCATCTCCTGTTTCTACCACGACTCCGCCGCGGCGCTGATCAAGGATGGCGTGATCATCGCAGCGGCGCAGGAGGAACGATTCACGCGGAAACGTCACGATTTCAACTTCCCCGCACAGGCCATGGCCTACTGCCTGCGCGAAGCCGGTATCACCGCGAAGGACCTTGCGTACGTTGCCTTCTACGACAAGCCGCTCGTGAAATTCGAACGGATCCTGGAAACATACCTGGCGACGGCTCCGAAGGGTATCCAGTCGTTCCTCATGGCCATGCCGCTCTGGCTCAGGGAGAAACTCTGGATCCCTTCGCTCATCGAGGACAACCTGGGGGAGCAGATCCCCCTCATCTATCCCGAGCATCACGAATCCCATGCAGCCTCGGCGTTCTATCCCTCGCCTTTCGAGCGCGCGGCGTTTCTCACCATGGACGGTGTGGGCGAATGGGCCACCACCAGTTTCGGCGTGGGCGAACGAAACGTGCTGACGATGAAGGGTGAGTTGAACTTCCCGCATTCGATCGGACTGCTGTACTCGGCGTTCACCTATTTCACGGGTTTCAAGGTCAATTCGGCCGAGTACAAGGTCATGGGATTGGCCCCGTATGGTGAACCGAGGTTCGTCAGGCAGATCCTTGACCACCTCATCGACCTGAAGGAGGATGGGTCCTTCAGGATGGACATGCAGTACTTCGACTACTGTGCGGGCCTCCGGATGACCAACGAGCGGTTCGCCGACCTGTTCGGCGGTCCGGCACGGGAGCCGGAGTCAAAGCTGACCCAGCGGGAGATGGACCTCGCCCGGTCGCTCCAGGAAGTGACCGAAGAGATCATGCTGCGGCAGGCGCGCCATGTCCACAAGGAGACCGGCGAGAAATATCTTGTCCTGGCAGGAGGTGTGGCGCTCAACTGTGTCGGGAACGGCCGCGTCCTCCGGGAGGGGCCTTTCGAGGATCTCTGGATACAGCCGGCCGCCGGCGACGCGGGCGGTGCACTCGGGGCCGCGTTGTTCGCCTGGCACGGGTATCTGGGCAAGGACCGCACGGTCTCCGGCGACGGAAAGGACTCGCAGCGAGGGTCCTACCTCGGGCCCGTCTACAGCGACGAGGAGATCGAGCACTATCTGCAGATGAACGAGATCGTCTACCGGAAGGTCCCTCCGGGGGAGCTGGCGGAACAGACCGCGGACCTCATCGCCCAGGAAAGCGTGATCGGCTGGTTCCAGGGTCGGATGGAGTTCGGCCCTCGGGCACTGGGGTCCAGGAGCATCATCGGTGATGCCCGCTCGACCAAAATGCAATCGATCATGAACCTCAAGATCAAGTTCCGGGAGTCCTTCCGGCCCTTCGCCCCATCGGTCCTTGAGGAACGCGTATCCGAGTATTTCCAGATCGATCGCCCGAGCCCGTACATGCTCCTGGTGGCGGGGGTCAATGAAGACCGCCGCATTCCGATGACCGCTGAACAGGAACAGCTCTTCGGCATCGACAAGCTCAACGTCGCGAAGTCCGATCTTCCGGCGGTCACCCACATCGACTACTCCGCGAGGATCCAGACCGTTTCCAGGGAGACCCACCCCCTGTACTACGACCTGATCAGCGCGTTCGCCCGGAAGACGGGCTGCCCGGTGATCATCAACACGTCGTTCAACGTCCGTGGCGAGCCGATCGTCTGCCGGCCGGAAGAAGCCTTCAAGTGCTTCATGCGAACGGAAATGGACTATCTCGTCATGGGGAATTTCATCATCGCCAAAACCGAACAGAAGCAGCTGGTCAGTGATTCAGACTGGAGAAAGGAGTTCCAACTTGACTGACATGAAGATCACGGCAACGGACCGGGAGGTCAGGAAATTCGGCCTGATGTTCAGCGCGATCTGCCTCGCTGTGGCGGGGTACAGTTTCTACCGGGACGGGGCCGTCTGGCCGTGGTTTCTCGGGGGGAGCGGACTGTTCCTCACCGGAGGCCTGTTCCTGCGCTCGCTCCTGAAGCATGTCTACGTGGCCTGGATGAAGTTCGCCTTTGTGCTGGGCTGGGTGAACACCCGCCTGATCCTGGGGATCTTCTTCTACGGCGTCGTTACGCCGATCGGCGTCATCATGCGCCTCACCGGATGGGATCCGCTGACCAGGAAGATCGATCGGTCGGCCACGACCTACTGGGTCACCCGCCCGCAGGAACCGTTCGATCCGAAGAAATACGAGAGATTGTTCTAGGCGCCCCCCCCGTCGGGGAAGGCACGTTCACTCATCATTTTCGATCTCGAGAGGAGGTAGCAATGGCGTCAGGAAAAATGTCGGTCATCACCGGCCTGTGGGACTTCATGAGGGTCCGGAAGAAGTGGTGGCTTGGTCCGATCATTGGGGTCCTGTTGATGCTGGGACTGTTACTGGTCTTCACGCAGGGATCCGCGCTCGCACCGTTCATCTACACTCTGTTCTAGTCTGGACGCGTCCCCGTACGGCCGTTGCCGTGGTGGCCAGACGGGCAGAGGGGTGAAGGACACGAGATGTCCGACCCCGGGTGTTCTGTCCGTTCGGCTCCCGGCGATCCAGGCGTTTCGACACACATCCGATCCGACCAGAGAGGCGTCATGAAGGCTGAGCTCATTCTCGAAGATGGTTATCGCTGCGAGGGGACCCCGTTCGGTGCCCCCGTCTCCCATGCCGGAGAAGTGGTGTTCAACACCGGCATGGTCGGCTACCCCGAATCGATGACCGATCCGTCGTATGCAGGGCAGATCCTCGTGCTGACCTACCCCCTCGTGGGGAACTACGGGGTCTCCGAGGCGACGACTTCCGCAGAGATCGCAGACACGCTCTCCCGGAGCTTCGAGAGCACCCGGATCCATATCCGGGCGCTGGTGGTCTCCAGGCTCTCCCCGACATTCAGCCACTGGACGGCCGTCGAAGGGTTGTCGAAGTGGATGGAACGGGAGGGGATCCCCGGTCTGAGCGGCGTCGACACGCGCGCGCTGACGAAGCGCCTGCGGAGCAAAGGCTGCATGCTGGGCAAACTGGTGGTGAACGACGTGGACGTCCCCTGGTATGACCCGAACGAGCGCAACGTGGTGGCGGACGTCAGCGTGAGCGAGCCACACGCGTTCCCCGCGGCCGGAGACAAGAAGGTGATCCTGGTGGACCTCGGCTGCAAAGACCACATTGTTCGAAGCCTCGTGCGCCGGGGGATCAATGTCCTGAAGGTCCCGTGGAACTACGACTGGACACAGGAGGAAGCGGACGGTGTGTTCCTGTCCAACGGCCCCGGGGATCCCAAGAAATGCCGCGAGACGATCGAGATCCTCCGCCGGGGACTCGCCCTGGACATTCCCATCTTCGGCATCTGCCTCGGCCACCAGATGATGGCGCTGGCGGCGGGGGCGGACACCTACAAGCTCAAGTTCGGCCATCGCGGGCAGAACCAGCCATGCATCGAGGTGGGGAGCAAACGGTGCTACATCACTTCGCAGAACCACGGATATGCCGTGGACGAGTCTTCGCTGCCCGCCGATTGGCGCCCCTGGTTCTTCAACGCCAATGACGGCACCAATGAAGGGATCCGCCACGTCGAGCGGTCATTCGCTTCGGTCCAGTTCCACCCCGAAGCCCGGCCCGGCCCGTCCGATACGGACCACCTGTTCGATTCTTTTACGGAAATGCTGACCCATGCCACACAAAGTGCGTAAAGTACTTCTGCTCGGTAGCGGCGCCCTCAAGATCGGCGAAGCGGGCGAGTTCGACTATTCCGGCAGCCAGGCCCTGAAAGCCCTCAAGGAGGAGGGGATCACGAGCGTGCTCGTCAACCCCAACATCGCGACGATCCAGACCTCCGAATCCCTCGCGGACAAGGTCTATCTCCTGCCGGTCAGTCCGGAGTTCGTCACCAAGGTCATCGAAAAGGAGGAACCCGACGCGATCCTGATCGGGTTCGGCGGACAGACCGCGTTGAACTGCGGTATGACCCTGGCCGATCGCGGGGTGTTCGCCGCGCACGGCGTGGAGGTGCTCGGGACCCCGATCCAGACCATCAAGGAGACCGAAGATCGGGAGCTGTTCATCCGGCGTCTTGCGGAGATCAACGTCGATACGCCGCGCTCCCAGGCGGTCACGACGCTGGAGGAAGCCCGACTGGTTGCCGCGCGGATCGGATATCCCGTGATGGTCCGGGCGGCATACGCCCTCGGCGGGCTCGGATCCGGCATGTGCAAGGACGAGGAAGAGCTCACCGACCGGGTCAAGAAGGCCCTGGCCCACTCCCCGCAGGTGCTCGTCGAAGAGTATCTGAGCGGGTGGAAAGAGGTGGAATACGAAGTGGTGCGTGACGCGTTCGACAACTGCATCACCGTCTGCAATATGGAGAATTTCGACCCGCTGGGGATCCACACCGGCGAAAGCATCGTGGTGGCACCGAGCCAGACGCTGACCAACGAGGACTACCACCGCCTTCGGGAGGTCGCCATCCGGACCATCCGCCACCTGAAGGTGGTCGGAGAATGCAACATCCAGTTCGCCCTGGATCCGCACTCGGAGCGGTACCGGGTCATCGAGGTGAACGCCCGACTGAGCCGCAGTTCGGCGCTGGCCTCCAAAGCGACGGGGTATCCGCTGGCCTACGTCGCCGCGAAGCTGGGTCTGGGATACAGTCTGACGGAACTGCGCAACGCGGTGACGCATACCACCACCGCCTGCTTCGAACCCGCACTCGACTACGTCGTGGTCAAGATCCCGCGCTGGGATCTGAAGAAATTCCGGAACGTCTCGACCCAACTCGGCAGCGCCATGAAGTCCGTCGGCGAGGTCATGGCCATCGGGCGGAACTTCGAGGAGGCCCTCCAGAAGGCCCTGCGCATGCTGGAGGTCGGGGTGGATGGACTCGTGGCGACCCGCGGGCCGAACTTCGCGGACCTCGACGATGCCCTCTCCCGCCCCGGCACCGAGCGGATCTTCGCGATCCCTCAGGCGCTGCGCGCAGGCTACACGATCGAACGGATCCGGGAGCTCACCCACATCGATCCATGGTTCCTGCACGCCATCGCCTCACTCGTAGAGGTGGAACGGCAGTTGTCCGCCTACAGGGGGGGACCCTGTCCCCGGGACCTGCTCCGGACCGCGAAACGATCGGGCTTTGCGGACAGGCAGATCGGCCGCATCCTCGAAACGGACGAGTCGGTCGTCCGGCGCATGCGCAAGAACGCCGGGCTGGCTCCGTTCGTCAAACAGATCGATACTCTCGCGGGCGAATACCCGGCACAGACGAACTATCTGTATCTCACCTATGACGCCAGCGAGGACGACCTCGGCATCGAGGGTCAGAAGAATGTTCTCCTGCTCGGTTCGGGGGCCTATCGCATCGGCAGCTCCGTGGAGTTTGACTGGTGCTGCGTGAACGCATCGCAGACCCTCCGGAAACTGGGATACCGGTCGATCCTGGTGAACTACAACCCGGAAACGGTCAGCACCGACTACGACGTCTGCGACCGGCTGTATTTCGACAACCTCGACCTTGAAACGGTCCTGGATATTTACGAACGCGAACGATGCATCGGGGCGATCGTCTCCGTCGGCGGCCAGATCCCGAACAATTTGGCCCTCCGGCTGCATGATGCCGGGGTGCGGATCCTCGGCACATCTCCCATCGACATTGACCGGGCCGAAGACCGGCACAAGTTCTCCACGCTGCTGGACGAGATCGGCGTCGACCAGCCGGTCTGGAAAGAGGTGGCGTCCTTCGAGGAGGCCGTAGCGTTCGCGGAATCCAACGGGTATCCGGTGCTCATCCGGCCTTCCTACGTGCTGAGCGGCGCCGCGATGGGGGTGGCCACCACCACGGACGAGCTGCGTCAGTTCCTCGAACGGGCCGTAGAGGTCTCGCCCGTTCATCCTGTGGTCCTGTCGAAATTCTACGAAAACACGCGCGAGATCGAGGTCGACGCCGTGGCCGCCTACGGTCACCTGCTGACGACCGCCGTGACGGAGCATGTCGAGAACGCCGGGGTCCATTCGGGTGACGCCACTCTGGTCGTTCCGCCGCAAAGGACCTATCTCGAGACCCTGCGCCGCATCGGGAAGATCACGGAGAAGATCGCCCAGGCTCTGTACATCACGGGACCCTTCAACATCCAGTTCCTCTCCAAAGGGACCGACGTGCGGGTGATCGAATGCAACCTGCGGGCGTCCAGGAGCTTTCCGTTCGTCTCCAAGATCTACAAGAGGAATTTCATCGAGCTGGCCATCACCGCGATGGTGGGCGGCGAGCTCGGCAAGGTGGAGCAGGACCTCTACGCGCTCGACTACGTGGGGGTCAAGGCACCGCAATTCTCATTCACCAGGCTCCAGGGCGCGGATCCGACGGTCGGCGTCGAGATGGCCTCGACCGGCGAGGTGGGGTGCATCGGGGACGATTTCGAAGAGGCCTTCCTGAAATCCCTCCTTTCGGTCGGGTTCCGTTTCCCGATCCACAGGGTGTTGCTCTCCACGGGCCCGCTCGTGGACAAGGTGGCCTTTCTCGAGAGCGCGCGGCTGATGCGGGACCTGGGGATCGAGTTCTTCGCCACTCCCGGCACCGCGGAGTTCCTCGCCTCGTACGGCTATGAGTCGACGGTGGTCCACATGCCGTCGGAACACCGGACGCCGGACGCAGGGACCCTGATCGAGACCAAAACAGGTGGACCTCGTCATCAACATCCCGAAGAACTACCAGGAGCGCGAGCTCACCGATGACTACCTGGTCCGCCGCAAGGCCGTGGATTACGGCATCCCGCTCCTGACCAACATCCAGCTCGCCAACCGTCTGGCCGAGGCCCTCTCCAGGAAGACGATGGCGGACCTCCATATCAAGGAATTACAGGCCTACTGACACCATGGCATCTCCACGACCCGTGTACAAGAAACGGATGTCCAGGCTCAGGGAGATCTTCTCCTCCTTCGCCCTGATGTTTGCGGGCCTCTTCGGGGCCCTGCTGCTGGCCGAGGGGGCGGTGCGACTCCTGGAGCCGCGCGAAGTGATGCGCTACTTCTTCATGCGATCCGACCCCGTGCTCGATCACAGTTTCATTCCGAACGCCAGCGGTCACTACAAGACCACGGAGTTCGATGTGGAGTACCGGATCAATTCCCTCGGTCTCCGCGAACACGAGATCAGCAGGAAGAAGCCTGCCGGGACACGCCGCATCCTGATGCTGGGAGACTCGTTCACGGAAGGGGACGGTGTGGACCATGACGCGACCTTCTCGCATCGTCTCCAGACCATGCTGGATACGACGAAGCTCGGGTCCCGATGGCAGGTGATCAATGCGGGGGTCGGGAGCTATGCGCCGTCCCTGGAATACCTCTACTTGCGCCACGGAGGGCTGGACCTCTCGCCGGACGTCGTGGTCCTGAATCTCGACCTCTCGGACTTCTTCGACGATATCAACTATGCCCGGCGCACCCGGTACGACGCACGGGGTATTCCCGTGGCCACGGGGCCGGAGGTGGAGCACCGGCCGGAATCCAGGATCGAAGCAGGCCTCCTGGACATCAAGGACTTCTTCAAGGATCACACCCGGCTGTACAACTTCATCCGGCTGCGGATCGACCGTTACCTCGAAGGTGCGCGGCACAACGTGGACATGTCGGGGAACATCAGCGTGGACAAGTACGCCATGCTGCGGCCCGGCTATGGCGGCTTCCTCGAGAGGGACGGTGCCCTGACCTTTCGCAATCTCCTGTTGATCCGCGATACGCTTCTCGCCCGGGGGATCGATTTTCACGTCACCCTCTACCCCTACGGCCTGCAGGTCGGCCCCACGGAATGGACCGCCGGCAGGAAGTTCTGGGGATTTCGCCCCGACACGGTCTACTCGATCACCCCGCAGTTCATGATCGAGCAGATCCTGACCCGGAACGGGATCGCCGTGACGAACCTTTCGGAACCGTTCCGCGAGCTCGGACGGCAGACCTCGCCCCTCTATCACGACTACAACGGACACTGGCTCCCCGCCGGCCATGCGCTGGTCGCCCGGGAGCTCTACGCACGTCTGCTCCCGCTGTTGAAAGCGAAGGACCGATGATGGGCATGTCCACACCTCTTAAGCGATGGGCCAGCAGCGCCGCTCTGCTTGCGGCGAGCACCCTCGGAGCCCTCCTGCTGGCGGAAGGCATCGTCCGCATTGTCGCGCCGCAGCGCCTGGAATCCCATCGTCCGATCTACGAGAGCGATCCGTTCCTGATCTACCGGCTGAAGCCCAACTACGATGCGATCTACCGCCAGCCGGAGTTCGAGATCCACGAACGGACGAATGATCTCGCGCTACGCAATGGGCCCATCGCTCAGAAACGGGCGGGGACGTTCAGGATCCTCGGTCTGGGCGATTCGTTCAGCTATTCGAATTCCGTGAACCTCGAGGAGACGTTCTTCAAGCAACTGGAACAACGTCTCGCAGGAGCCACTCCGGCCGAGGTGATCAACGGGGCGGTTCCCGCCTACAGCACGTTGCAGGAGTACCGCTACCTGGAGCGGGATGGATCCGCCCTCCAGCCTGACGTGGTGCTCCTGGGCTTCTATGTGGGGAACGACTTCCAGGATTCATGGGAATTGTTGGATTCCCTTGGCCGCCCGACCATCGACGTGGTCGACGGACAACTGCAGGCCAACGACCGGTTCCCGAGCGCCAGATACGACCGGCAGGAGCGGACCCTTCGCACCGCAACGATGTCGTTGCGCTCGTTCTTCGCCTCCAACAGCGCTCTCTACGTTTTCCTGCGAGAGCGCTTTTCGGAGAGCCTGTGGCGGCTCGGGCTGCGCAACAATCCCCCACCGCCGGATTTCTGTGCCCGGGTCTTCTCCCCATCCATGGAGGCGGGGTGGGCCACCACAAAGGACTACCTGAGGAAATTCCAGGAGTTCACTTCCTCAAGGGGGATCCGCCTGATCCTCGTGGCCCTTCCCACGCAGTACCAGGTCCACGAGGAGCTCTGGAAGCATCATTTTACGACCTTCGGGCTGGACCCCCGGGAATACGACCTGGAGAAACCGCAGGCACTGCTCCGCGAGTTCTGCGCTGCGCAGGACATCGAGTATGTCGACGTGCTTCCAGCCATGAGGACGCAGGCGGCCGGAACCCGGCTGTTCTATCCGATCGCGTCGTATATGACTCCGGAGGGACATGGCGTGGTGGCGGCGGAGCTCGCCGCGTACCTCCGGAGCCATCCGGCAACCGGAGGCGGTCGATGAGCCCCCTCATCCGATCGGCGGCGAGATCCGGGGCGTTGTTTTTCGGAGCGCTGATCATCGCCCTCGTGGCCGCCGAACTGATCGTCCGCGCGGCCATTCCGGTCAGGAACGTCGGACCAACATTCTCCGAATACGATCCGGTCTACGGCAAGCGGCTGAAGAGGAGCTTCCAGTGCACCAGGATCGCGGCCGAATTCACCATGCAGTTTTCCACGAATTCCCTGGGATTCCGCGGGCCGGAGCCGAGCGGGTTCCCCTCGGGTGGGCATTCTTTTCCTCGGCGATTCCTTCACCAGTGGCTACGGGGTGAACGACGGCGAGGAATTCCCCGAACTCGTACGGCGCCGGCTGATCGCGGAAGGAGATCCGATCCCGGTGGTCAATGCGGGAAGCGGGAACATCGGCAACGGGTACTGGTTGCGCTTCCTCCAGACCGAAGGGAGACGCTTTTCTCCCCGGTTGGTCGTCCTGGGGTTCTGCGTCAACGATTTCGCCGACAACCTGGTGGACCACCTGTATGAGTTGGGGCCGGACGGCACTCTGACATCCCTGCACCAACCGCCCCGCCAGGAGGGGGCACGCAGGATACAGGAAATGATCGAGGCTGTCCCCGTTCTGCCATATTCCCACCTGATCGGACTCGCACGCCAGGTATTCTCCGAGTCCTCATCCGGCGTGAGCATGGCGGACACCTCTTCCGATCGCCTCACCTGGGCGATCGTCGACGAGGTCTTCGCCGAGTGTGAACGTCAGGGGATCCCTGCGCTCCTGGTAACGGTAGGCGTGGAGGGGGCGAGGCTCGCCGGTCTGGAGGCACGAGCCGCACGTCACCGGATCCCGGTGGTCGTTTCGCCTTCCAAGAACGAGCGGCCGGACCTGTACTACCAGGTTGACGGTCACTGGAATACCGCCGGGCATGCATTCATGGCCCGGGAGATCATGCAACCCATTGTCCAAGCACTGAAAGGCCGTTCATGAGCCGCACCCGGTCGCTTCTTCTCCTTGTCGTTCTCATGTCATCGCTCCTGCACGCTGCAGGCCCGCAACTCTGGGTGACCGCCTACTATGCAGGGTGGATGCAGGGGAACCAGTGGAGCTACCACCTCCGGCCGGAGAACATCGACTACACGGCGATGACGCACATCGTCCATTTTTCGCTCGGTCCGAACCCGGACGGCACGGTGAACTTCGAGGGAAACGGCCTGACCGCCGAGAATTCCTCCGCACTTGTCCGTTCTGCCCACGCAGCGGGGGTCAAGGTCCTGATCTGCGTCGGGGGATGGAATTCCGAACAGGGATTCGCCGAGGCCACCGGACCGGCGAACCGGGAGAGGTTCATCAACAGCCTGCTGGCGTTCATGCGGGGCCGCGGGTATGACGGGATCGACCTGGACTGGGAACCGCTGGCACCCCAGAACATTCCCCGGTACATGGCATTCATCGAAGAGTTGCGTGTCGCCCTGCGCAACCTGGATCCGGGTCTCCTGTTGACGGTCGCCTGCAACAGCTCCCCCGAACTCTTCGCGAAGGTTGCACCGCTGCTCGACCAGATCAACATCATGACCTACGACTATTCGGGCGCCTGGCCCGGCTGGTTCACCTGGCACAATTCGCCGGTGTACGATGGCGGCGCCCGCTTCTCCAGCAACGGCGCTCCCCCCCCATCGATCCACACACATGTCGAGCAATTCGTGGCCGCGGGCGTGCCGCGATCCAAGATCGGGATCGGCATCGATTTCTACGGATTCGTCTGGAACGGAGGGACGGGAACACGGACCGGTGGCGTGACCGCCCCGCGACAGGATTGGAGATCCCCTCCGTGGGTGAAGGACAACGTCCCCTACTTTCAGATCATGACCACACACTACTCTGCTGACGCCTATCGCTGGGATACCACCGCACAGGCAGCGTACCTCTCCCTCGACCAGCCCGGATCCGAAACAGACAGGTTCGTTTCCTTCGATGATGAAATGTCCTGCCGGAAGAAGGTCGAGTATGCGCGGACACACGGCCTCGGCGGGGTGATCCTCTGGGAGCTCGGAGGCGGCTGGCAGCCGGGAGTTTCCCCTCCTGACCGTCTGCTCAAGGCGGTCGGGGCCGCACGACGGGGTCCGTAGTCCCGGCCGCCGATGTACGGACCAGGGTCTCACTTCGTCACGCCGGGAGACCTCATCCACGGCCCGAACCACGGATCCCCTCCCATACCCTCGACGGCCGTCGAACCTGGTGGAGAATCGTGTCGCAGGCGGAGCGCCGGCCTCGCGAATTGACGGCGATCAAGCTCTGTGATTTCTGGCACATGATGTGTACCCGATACACATCACAGACACCACAGACTACCGGAGGGGGGATATGAAGCGTCTCATCGTGGCCGCGTTGTTCCTGGTGGTATCGTTCTCTGCCCTCGAAGCACAGACTCAGCCCTGGGTGAGCGCGTACTACGCTGCCTGGATGCAGAGTTATCTCCCTCCTTCCGCGATCGACTATTCCGCGGTCACCCACATCATTCATTTTTCCGTTGCGCCCAGCGGCGCGAACGTCAATGGAAACGGGAATGGCATCACCCCGGCCAGTTCCGCCGCGATAGTTCAGGCGGCACACGCCGCGGGGAAGAAGGTCATCGTGACGTGCGGAGGATGGGGAGATGACGCGGCATTTGTCACCGCGACGAACGCCACGAACCGAACGACGTTCGTCAACAACCTCGTCCAGTTCGTTCTGGCCAACGGGTATGACGGCATCGATATCGACTGGGAGCCCATCACTTCGCCCGCCCAGTTCAAGCTGTTCATCCCCGAACTCCGGGCGGCGCTGGATGCGGCCAAACCCGGCCTGCTGCTGACCATCGCCGCGATGGGCGGCGACCATACCACGATCTCTTCCGTAGCCTCCTCGTTCGACCAGATCAACATCATGACCTACGACATGTCCGGCGCCTGGCAGGGATGGGTGGTCTGGCACAACGCCCCCGTCTACGACGGCGGACTGAAGTTCCCCGGCACGAACAAGCTCGTCCCCTCTGCCAATGGTGACATCGATTCCTATGTCGCTGCGGGGATCCCGAAGAGCAAGCTGGGGATCGGCGCGGACTTCTATGGATATGTCTGGTCAGGCGTGACGCGCCCCGGACAGTCCTGGAGCACGACCCCGTCGGTGACGAGCAATGTTCCGTACTATCAGCTTATGAGCACATACGGTTCGACGCCGGCAGAATGGGACTCCGCAGCACAGGCCGCCTTCATCAGCGTTCCGACAGGCACCGGGAAATTCGTCTCGCTCGACAATGAACAGACCATGTTCGCCAAGGCGGCCTATGTGAAGAACAAGGGGATCGGCGGCATGATCATCTGGGAACTTGGCGGCGGGTACCAGGCGAGCGCGCCGGCGGGACAACGGGATCGACTGCTGAAAGCCGTCAAGGCCGCTTTCGCGGGGGGCACGCCTCCGTCGGCCGACACGATCAAACCCGTGGTCGCCTTCGTGGTTCCGCAGAAGGGCGCGACCGTGTCCGGCACGGTCACCCTCAGCGCCTCCGCGACGGACAATATCGGCGTCGTGGGTGTGCAATTCACGGTGGACGGAGTGAATGTCGGCACGGAGGTGACGGGATCCTCCTACTCGGTCCCCCTCAATACCTGGCAGTATGCCAACGGCATCCACACCCTGGCTGCCATTGCCCGGGACTTCGCCGGGAATCGCGCGAAGGACAGCGTCACGGTCAACGTCCAGAACATCGGTGTCCCGCCGGTCACACCTGACCAGGTGGTGTATGATGACGCTCTCCAGTCGCCGTTCCGCGATGCCTCGTGGAGTGCGACGGCCAACTACCAGAACACCTCTCCCGTGCACTCCGGCAGCAGGTCGGTGAAAGTGGACTTCTCCTCCTACGGAGCCTTCGACGTCCTGAGCGGCACGTGGAGCAGGGAGATCCCGATCGACATCACGAAATACGACACGCTTCGCTTCTCCGTCTACCCGGTGACGCAGTTCAGCTTGACCGTGGGATTCTATGTGGGTTCGGAAGTGTTGATCACACCTCCGGCCGGGAAATGGACGACGTTCGCGATCCCGCTCCCGCGCGAAGTCTTCTCCAGGTTCTATGTCGTCTCCGAAGTGTCCGGTGCACGCACCGCGTATTTCGACGCCGTCCGGTTCACGGGAGGGGTGGCGAAGACCTCCTCCGTGGAGGATCCCGGGGAAGCCGTTCCGCTGCGGACAGCCCTGGCAGCGAACTTCCCGAATCCTTTCAACCCGGGGACGGAGATAGGATTTCAGATCGCCGAACAGGGAATGGTCAGGCTCGCGGTCTACGACGTGCTGGGACGGGAGATCGCGGTACTCCTGAACGAACAGAAGGCACCGGGCGCCTACACCATCCGGTTCGATGCCGGGAGACTGGCGAGCGGAGCCTACTACTACCGGCTGACGGCAGGCGCATACGTGGAAACGCGAAGGATGATCCTGTCCCGGTAGCGTGAATGCGATTCAGTCGGCCTGGCCGCGGGCTCGGAGCTTGTCATAGAGGTATTTTCGCGATACGCCGAGGATCAGGGCGGCCTTTGACTTGTTGCCGCCGGCGGCACGGAGAGTGTGCTCGATCATCATCCATTCCACATCCTCGATCGTCGAACCGATGGGGATCGTGATGGCCGTACGGATCGCGTGCTCGCGGGCGAGCCGTTCGGGCAGATGGTGCGGCTCGATCACGGATCCCGCCGACGTGATCACCAGCGATTCCACGATGTTCCGCAGCTCCCGCACATTGCCCGGCCAGCGGTACTCCGTCAGGATCTCCAGTGTCTCACGGGAGTACGTCAGAGGCGGCTTCCCGTACTGGGCGCTCAGGCTGGCGGTGAAGTGCTCCAGGAGCACCGGGATGTCACTTGTGCGGTCGCGCAGCGGTGGCAGGGTGAATTCCACCACCCCCAACCGGTAGTAGACGTCCTCACGCAAGGATCCGCTCGCGATCGCCTCGGGAATACTCCGGTTGGTGGCGGAGAGGATCCGGACATCCACTTCGATCTCCTCGGTGCCGCCGAGGCGCCGGAACCGTTTGGACTCGATCGCCCGAAGCAGCTTCGCCTGGACCTGCGGCTGCATCTCCGCGATCTCGTCAAGGAAGAGGGTCCCCTGGTGGGCCATTTCGAAGCAACCGGGTTTCTTGGAGACCGCTCCGGTGAAGGCCTCCTTCTCGTGACCGAACAACTCGTTGTCGATCACGTCACGGGGCAGCGCAGCGCAGTTGACCGCTACAAAATTCGTGTTCTGACTTTCGTCGTGGATGTACCGCGCAAGCACCTCTTTCCCCGTACCGCTTTCTCCGGTGATGAGCACCGATGCATCGGACCGCGCGACCATGGCGGCCCGCTTGAGGAGATCTCTGATCAGGAGATGGTTGCTGATGAAAAGCGGTTGATCCTTGTCGTTCAACGTGTCCAACTGGGGTCTGTGCGTTGTGTTCTCCATGGGTCCGGTGACAATGGGTCAGTCCGTCGGGCGGCATCTGCCACCCGCGCGCCCGCGATCGTCTTTGTGTGCTGGATGCCGCATGACCGCAGCAGAACGCTCCACATGCAGAAACGCAAAAAGGCGCTTCGCACCCTGAAACCTCCGCACAGACACTTCTCCCCCCTCAGGCACGAACGCCTCCGTTCACTGAACCTCCGATGGAAAAGAACTGACCCCGAACATCACGACAACGCTACACAGAACGGGAGTCAATGTCAAGGACCCGGCGCGTGCATAACACAAACATAACCTGCCCCGGAAGAAACGGGAGCCCCGAGCGCGTCCTTTTGTGCGCTCCGTCACATCCGGCCGAGCATTCGGCGTGACCAATAACCGCAGGGGCCCCACCGGGCCCCTGCATGATCACGGTCGGCTCAAACCCGGGTCCCGGAACCTCATCGAACGAGCATCATCCGCTTCATCATCACTGACGACCCCGCCTGGACCCTGTACAGGTACATGCCGGAGCTGAGCTCCGCAGGCCTGAACGCGATCGTGTGCACCCCCGCCGGCTGTTCTCCTTCGAACAATGTCGCGACCCTCTGCCCCAGCAGACTGAACACCTCCGCCTTCACGAAGGCCCGTTGCGGCAGGCCGTAGGTGATCGTGGTGGAGGGGTTAAAGGGGTTGGGGTAGTTCTGATCCACGAAGAACTCCCTCGGGATCTCCCTCGCGGTCTCATCGACAGACACCGCCCCGGACTCGCCGCAGGTCCAATCGGAGAACGAGGTCACGCCGGTCGCCGTCACCGTGTGGCTGGTGGTGTTCACGGAGCCGGCAGCCATCACCCACGAGGAGCCGGTGTACCGGTAGGCCCGGTATTTCGTCTCGTCGCCCTTCGCGTCGCCCGCCTGGTAGCCGAACGTGAGGTCGGCCTGCGTGATCCCCGAAGCGGTGAGAGTCCAGTGGCGGGTCAGGCTTTTCCCCGCGGCCGGCCAGCTCGGGTGTGCGCCCGCCACGGGTGTGACGGTCAGTGTGCCGCTCCCGGCCGAAGCCGTGATGGTCACCGGAGCATATCCTCCGGCCGTCCCGACCTCAAAGGTCTTCTGCACCGAGGTTGCGACCGGTTTCTGGAGACCGGACGTCACGAAGCCGAACGTCCGGCTCACCGTCCCATTCACCGTGATCACGTTGGATCCCAGCGAGAGCTTCCCCACCGCGAGGGTGAGTCCGTTCTTGACGGTCACCGACTTGTTCAGGGTCACTCCCACGTTGTTGTTGATGGTGAGAGACCTGACCGTTGCCGGCAAAAGCGTATCCACCTGAGCCACCGGCCCCCTGAAGACGTAGTCTGCGTCCGGGCTGAGGGTCGTCGCGAGCTTGTTGGTGAGATTGCCCCCGAGCCCGCTGGGATGCTGAGTGAGGATCGCGGCTCCGGCATCCAACGTAAAACTCGATCCCGAGCTGGCCCCGACGTTGTTGGTGTCCAGATCCAGCAATGAGCCCGGCAGAACGCGGAAGCGCACGTTGGAGAGGTTCGCGATCTCCCCCGCCTTCGTGAATTGCTGATTACCGGCCTTTGCGAAGATCAGCGAGTCGGGAACGGTTGTGGATGAATGCGCCGTGAACGCCCCCCCGAGGATGTTCACATTCCCCTTCACGTACCATGCGCAGGTGGCACCGCTCCCGTTCGCGAGATTGATGACGCCCCGCGAGATGATGTTCCCGTTCACGTTGACCCGGATGGAGTCCGCGCCGCTGGATCCCGTAGAGGTCAGATACGCGGTCGTGGTATCGACAAGAACATCCCCCAGGATCGTGATCGTGTTCACTCCGGGTGCGGGGACGCCATTGGCGGTCATCCTCAACGACGTGCTTGTCCCGGTGTTGTTGGTGCTCATCACCCGGAGGTTCCCTTTGATGGTGTTGTTCAGCCAGGCCACGTTGACGCCGGTCCCTGTTTGCCCCGGACAATTCCAGGTGAAGTTGTAGAAGTCCTGGCTCGCATTCGAAGGAGCGTTGGCCACCACGCCCGTGACGAGGCATGTCGACCCGGTCCCCCAGGTCGCCGTCGGGATGCCGGCGCCGTTGGCGGCATGTTCGTAGATCCCTCCGTTCCCAAAGGTCAACGAACCGGTGGAATACCCCCATCTCCCCCCCAGGCTCTTGAGTTTGCCGGTGATCGTCACGGCGACGTCAATGTCCACCGAATCCGCGGCCTGCAGGGTGATCGTCCCAACCCCGGTGGGTGCGGTGCTCGCGGCACCCCAGGCGCTTCCGCTATAGGTCTGCCACGTTGAGGCGGCGCTCCATTTCCCCGACGCCGCGGTCTGGTAATCCCCGGCTACCTGCGCGTTCCCCGCGGCACAGATGGACAACAGCAGGATCACGATCCCAAGAATTCTCATGGTCGCCTCCGTTCAGTTTGTGGTATGATGTGCCAGCACTTCTCCCCGTGTCACTCCTGGATGGTCCAAGGCAGAAGATACGAAATATTCAGCGCCGCCGTTTGACGTCGGTCGGTGTTCAGGTTCACATTGTTCTGGAACATATCGGTGTACGACGCATCCGCGAACATGTACGCGAGATCGATGCGGAATCCTCCGAACATGAGGCCGGCCCCCGCGGAATACACCGAGTATTCGATCGGATCCCCGACCAGCGGATTCCCTTCGGGCTGGTAGACCTCTGCCTGGTCCGCCATCCCCGCACGCAGTGCCAGCCATTCCCACGGCCGGTATTCGATCCCGAACCGCAGGAGGTCGGCGGAGAGCCAGGGACGGCTCTCGGTTCCCGATGCGGCCGTGTAGATCGCCGAGTCAAAGGGGCGCAGTTCATATTCCAGGACGATCCGCAGATTCTCCCTGATCGACAGGGAGAGGCCGGCCATACCGCGCCACGGAAGCGTGATCCGGTCTTCCCCCTGCTCGACCCATCGGGTCGTCGTGGTGCCGGTGTCCGCCTGGACAGAGCGTTCGACAGTACGCGTGATACTGGACGGCGGCTTCACCGAGATCCCTGCGGTCAGAAACTTCCCGGCGAAGACCCCGCTCAGACAGAACTCCGCTCCGCTGAAGTTTGAGACGGTGGTGGTGACCGTTCGGTATGCCACCGGATCCAGCCGGAAGTAGCTCCCGTAGAACACCATCTTCCCCCGCCCCTGGATGGTCTCCGTGTCGTCGCTGCTCCCCTTCAGCAGGAGACCACTCAGGCCGAGGGAGACCTGCGGCGAAAGGGAGACCGCGAGGGCACCGCCATACCCCCGGATCGATCCCTCGCGGCTCTGGACGTACTGGTACCACTGTACGGGGAGCGAGAGGGAATCGTTCTTGACGAGTGGGACCGGCACCGGGCGCTGGACGTTGACCGCGGGGGAGAGCACGTTGTTGTTCTGGAAGTATCTGTCGAGGTCCGCGTATTCCACCACTCCCGCACCGACGGTCCATTGCAGCTCGCCCAGGGTGAACGGCACGGCCACCATCACCTGGTGGGGGGTGTTCGCGGACGACTTCCGGGACCAGTTCGGCCCGATCGTGTCGAAAGGCCGCTGCACGCTGTCCCTTGCCGTGTGGGTGGTGAGCGTGTCGAACTCCGGGTCTGGCACCAGGTCCGTCAGTCCTTCCATGAGGAGGCTGAAGTTCGGGTAGTACTTGGCCGGGCCGTACTGCTGGACCTGCCCCAGATCGAAGGAACTGGCGCGTCCGCCCAGTGACATCTGCAACCCCGGCAGACCCCGCAGGGTGGCGGGATTGACGAACATCGCGCTGACGTCGGCGGAGAGACCGATGGTCGTCCCCCCGACGGCCTGCGAGGAGGCCGAGGGATTCGTGCTCCGGTCCACCCCCTGCATCGTCAGGGGTATGCCGAATCCCTGCGCGGCGCCCGTCCGAACGAGCAGAAGCGAGGCCGCGGCGATCGTCAGGCACTGCCTGCAGACGAGCATCATTCGAGTCCAGCTCCTACACTGATCCGGTGGACGTCCCCCAGGAAGTTCCCCACCCTGCCGTAGCTGTAGTCAAAGACCAGCCTGACCGGGCCGACGGTTTGTCGGATCCCCGCCCCGGCCGTCAGCGATTCCGAGTCGTAGTTGAACTTGTATCCCGCCCGGAGGGCCACGGCGCCGGCGAACTCATACTCCATGCCCAGGTGGAACTGCTGGGCGTAGTCGTTGGGCTGGAAGAGGTCGAAGGCCAGCCCGAGCCGGTGCTGCGAGTCGTTCACGAACAACGCATCGCCGCCCACGAGGTCGGCCGCGAGCCCCCAGCGGAACTGCAGAGGCACGGGAGTCGATTCCTTCGCATACGGGATGGTCGCTCCGAAGTTCTGGACCGCGAGCGCCACGCGTGACCGACCGGTAGCCGGTCTCATACGACATGCCGAAGTCGAAGATCAACCCGCTCCCCCAGGTGTTCACCTCTTCGTACACACCCTGGCTGACCATCGCGACCGCCTGCTGGCCGTTGTAGAGGGATTCGTACGCATACTTGACCGAAAGCCCCGTCGAGAACCGGTCGGTCAGACGCCGCGCATAGGTCAATCCCAGGACGTATGCAGCCGGGCGGAACGTCCTCCCCGTGAGTCCCGGGTACGGATCCCCCTTGATGTACGGAGCCGCCCAGATGGCCTCCTCCATGGTCCCGTAATCGACGTATTGCAGCTGGATCCCGACGGCTCCGATCTCCCCCAGCGAGGAGGCGAACGACAGCGCGCCGATCTTCGTCTCCATCATCCAGAGGGTGTAGGTCGTGGACAGCTCCTGCCCCCGGATGCCGGCCATGCCGGCCGGGTTCCAGAACGGCGCCTCCGCCCCCGAAGCCAGCGCGCTGTAGGCGTCGCCCATCGCGGTCGCCCGGGCACAGGGCATGACCTTCAGGAACTGCATCGACGTCGTGGCGACCTTCTGGGCAAGGACAGGCGCCGTCATCAGCATCATCGCCGGAAGCGACCGGAGAGCGAACACGCGGATGGTCATCGTGGTCGTGTCCTTCGCCTAGTGGATGATCACGAACTTGCCCTTGACCCGCTTCCCCGAGTCGAGGTCCTCGACCACGAAGAAGTAGACCCCCGAGGCGATCATCTGCTGGTTCCGGGAGATCTGAAACCAGGTGACATTCGAATACTCCGCCGCGTCGTGCTCGATGGTCTGGACCAGCTGGCCGCTGAACGAGAAGATCTTGATCCTGCACCTGCGCGTCAGGCCGAAGAACCCGATCTGGTCGGAAACCTCCCCTCCCTCCGCGGAACCGGTCCGGCCGTTGGTCACGATGAGCGGATTCGGCACGACATAGACCTTGGTGAGCACCGAATCGGAGGGGGCCTGGGTCGTATGCTTCGTCACGTTCGTGAACCCGCTCTTCCCGCCGAGCGCGTCCACGCTGACGACCGCATAGTAGTAGTCCACCCCGAGGTTGCTGGATTGATCGTCGACCGAATACTGATCCCCCGCAAAGTACCGCGGATCCCTCTTCCCGACGCTGTCGACCACGGTCCACGGACCGAGTGGATGCGTGGCGCGCAAGACCCGGTAGTGGCTGAACGGGGCCTTCAGCCGCGGGGTGACGAACGATTCCACCTGAGGCCCCCAGACGATCCTGTTGGAGGCGGAGCTGGTGTTCACGACCCTGAGGACGGGGGCCGGCACGGGGATCGGGGTCTGGTACCGCCCGTGCGGCGGGGTGGTCCGCGGTTCGAACTGCAGCGTGTCGTACTTGACGACCGGCCCGCCGACGTACATCTGGATCGCGCGGTCCGCAACATCCCGGATCGAGATGACGTCGGGGTCCACGTACCACGGCAACGGATGTGTCCTCAGGTAGTCGCTCCCGATGGACGAGGGATTGCTGATCTCCGGATAACTCAGCCGGGCATACCAGCTGGGCACCGGATGCATCCCCGAGCCGACCTCGGCACTGCCCTGGGTGCTCCCACCCATGTCCTGATAGATGCTGTCCCGCCCGACGCCGGGGCCGTAGCCCACCACCTCCGCCAGGGTGAACCGGACGATCTCACCGGGCAGCAGGCGGTAGGGGGCGAATCCGTATCCCCTGTTGGCCGGCTGTGCGGGCGACAGCTTGTACGACGGTTTCACTCTGCCGAGCCAGTAGTAGTTGTCCTGCGGGAAATTCGCCGAGTCCGTGCTCCCGCGGAACGGAGAGACCTTCCGGGCCTGATAGTCGACCCACCCCTGCAACTTCGTATAGTAGAGGTTCCCGTTCTCATAGCGGAGGCAGTAGGGCTGCTTGATCTTGTTGTTCTCGTCCCAGACCACCTTGGCGTCGTCCGAACTCACATACAGGTCGGTCTCCCCCTTCACCGCGAGGTGGTCGTAGTCATAGTGGAGGAACATGATCCCGGCCGCCTGCGGAGAATTGAGCCCCCCACGGTCCCCCGGCGCGGACCAGGTGGAAAAGAACACGCTGTCCGGCTTGCCGTCGCGCTCATGTCCGTACGAGAGGTACCTCTTGAGGTCGAAACGGGCGAAATGATCCCGGTTCCGGTAATCCGCCTCCGCCCACCGGTTGTATTTCCTTTCGTAGCCGAACATGGAGGTGGCGATACCGTACCCCCAGACCACGAACACGTCCTTGAGCGTGTCAGGGGTCGTGTTCCGGAGCTCGTATTCGTAGATGATGAAGTCGTCGTACCCCGGATAGCTCCATGCCCGGCTGGTACGCGCCACCGTGATCCCCGTGGAGGTCCCCCATGAGGAGGTGATGATCTCTTCCGCCTCGTCAGGGTCGAAGCCGGAGTTGAGGCTCCCGTCGGACAGGAGCGGAAAGTTCTCCCGGCGTTCGATCGAGATGGGATAGCTGAAGACCCCTTCCACCGGCGTCGTTTGTCCGTTGGTGGTAGAGACCGCGCCGCAGAAGGCGAAGAGCCGCTGCCCGGCCCGGGTGGCCGCGAGGTAGATCCCGCCGCCGAAGGAGTTGTGTTGTCCCGCATATTCCTTCCGGTCCACGAAGGCTTTCGACCGCGGCGGCCATTCCATCGACGGGGGATCGCCTCCGGGGATACCGCTTTGTCCGGCGTCGAAGGCCCTCCCCACCTCGCCGGTATTGAACACTGTCTGATGCAGCATGCCCCGCGAGTGCACCCGGTAGTCGCGCTGCTGGGCGTCCGCGAGGGCGATCGTGAAGGTCAGGACGACCACCATACACAGGATCCTGGTCATAGTTCGATCACCACCCCGAGGCTGAACGACCTCGGCAGATTGTCGTAGATCAGGAACGACTGGTCCACAGGAAACTCCGGCGTCTTCACGTTCGTGTCGTTCCAGTACAGGAGGCCATGGTCGGGATCGTCGATCGGGTACCGCTCGTATGCGTCGGCCCGGTTGCTGGTCGTCATCGCGTTGGGCGTCGAAAAGATGTACGAGTAGTTCAGGATCTTGTCGTTGAACAGGTTGAACACCTCGAAGTACGCCGTGATCTTCATCCCCACGACGCTCCCGAATCGTTTCGTCAGCCGGAGATTCGTATTGGATTCCGCCGGCGTTCGGGCCTCGTTGATGAGCTTCGGGGTGGAAGGCGACGTGTAGGGCCGTCCGCTCCGCAGGAAGGAATTGATCGTGAGGGTGAGGTCGCCGAGGGGGTAGCCCCCGGCGAGTGCGGGCCCCCAGGACCGGTCCGTGGCATAGCCGAGGGTCAGGATCAGGTTGTGGGTCCGGTCGAAGCTCAGCAAGACGTCGCGCAACGGCACCTTCGTGGTCTTCGTCGTGACCGCGCCGCTGGAATCCTGGATGAACGCCGGCGGGGCGAAGTCCGGTGTGGCGCTCTTGCCGGTGGCGACGCTGTAGTGGTAGTTCACCGAACCGGTGAGGTTCCCCCTGCGCTTCGCCAGTCCGATGCGGAAGCCCCGGATGTCGGCGTTGTCCCGGTTGAAATAGGAGCTGTAGGTCAGCCCGCTCCACGCGGTGAATTCGGCGGCCTCGATGAGATTCTTGACGTCCTTGTAGTAGCCGCTGACGTCCAGCGTGAACCCCTCACCCAGCCCCTGCATGATCCCGACGTCGTAGCTGTTGGTGATCTGCGGTTCCAGCCTGGCGTTTCCGAGGCGCCGCGGGATGTTGCTTCCCTGGGTCACCTGCTCCGCGAGGATGTACTGGAACGACGGCCGCTGCATGAACGATCCGTAGTTCGCATGGAACACCGTCGTGATGGAGATCGGGAAGGAGATCCCTGCCCGCGGCTGCAACCGGCCCAGGATAGGGGCCTTGGCCACGGGAGGCCGACGCCGGATCGTAGCGCGCCACGTTGCTGGCCGAGTCCGTCACCAGGGCGTAGGGGGCGAAGGGATCGGTGTAGTAGTCGTCGTTGGAGTTCCAGACGTCCAGCCTGAGGCCGACGTTCGCGATCAGCCCCTGGAACTCCATCTTGTCCTGGACGTAGAGCGCCCCCTCGTAGGGGGTGCCCGTGTACGATCTCGACCGGACCGCCGGAACCCTCACGCGTCCCCAGCGCGTTCTCGACTTCGATGCGGTGGACATTGGCCTGGATCCCGGCGTTCAGCAGATGGGCGATGGTGATCTGGCTCGTGAGCGAGGCTTCGAACGAAAGGGTCCGCGTTCGTTCCTGCCGGAAGAGGTCGTCGCCTCGCTCGTAGTAGAAGTTGTCGGGCACGTTGGACGGGCCGATCAGGACCTTGTCCCAGTCCACCTGGGGGATGGGAAAGATCAGGGAGTCCGCCACCGCCGGCGGGGCCGGGGTGGAACCGACGTGACGGGTGGTCCAGAGCCCGTGCAGCTTCAGCTCATAGTAGGTGCTCGGACTCAGCATCTGGGTGAACCGCAGTCCGGCCTGGATGTTGTCCGTGTTCTGGTAGTTGACCGACAGGATCCTGTCCCACAGCCACGAGTAGAAACCCAGGTTGTTGGAGCTCGGAAAGACGTTCAGATCCTCGCGCGCGTACCCCCCGCTGAGCTGAAGCGTGGCCCCGGCACCGGCATCAGCAACGATATTCCCCATGAGCTGGCGCTGCACATCGGGCTGCTCCGTCGGGAACGTCGGCCATACAAGATTTGAGCGGAGGGCCATGAACATCCGGAGCCCGTTGTCGATCGGTCCGCCGGTCGCGATCTCCACCGAGTGGTCGAGGGCGTCTCCGTAGGTCCGGTAAATATCCCGTTTGGTCTGGTACCTCCAGATGGTCCGCGCGGCGGCGAGCTGCGCCGCCGTGTCGCCACCGAACACGTTGTTCAGTCCGAACGACTGGTAGTATGGCCGGTTGGTGTTCGGATCCCCCTGCAGCCAGATCGAAAGGCTGTCGTTCAGCAGCGCCAGGTAGGGATTCTCGGCCGGATCGAACACGTTCGGCCCGAAGTGCTTCCTCCCCGGCATACGCATACGCGCTTCGATCCGGGTCCGCCAGAGGTCGGGCTGCCCCTCCTTCATGGAGATGTTGACCACGCCGGACTGGGCGTTGCCGTACTGAGCACCGAACCCGCTCGTGATCACCTCCACTTCTTCCACGGCGCTCATGATCGGGAGGAATGCCGTGGAGTTGGTGAGAGGATTGACGATCCCCATCCCCTGCAGCGTGTAGAGCTCTTCGCCCTCCCTTCCCCCGCGGAAATGGCCATCCGTGATGTCCGCGGCCAGACCCAGGACGTCGCCGATGTCCCGCATCCCCGCAATGGCTTCGACGTCCTCGAACCGGAGGACGGCGCTGGTGGAGGTTTTTTCCGGCTCCACATCCGGGCGGGTGGCCTGCACGACGACCGCCTGCTGCTCCAGCAGCGTGGGCGACAGAGCGAACGGGACCGTCGTGGTCTTCCCGGCGTTCACGATCACGCCACTCTGGACCTTCCGCTGGAAACCCACCATGGAAGCCTGGAGGTCGTACTTCCCAGCGGAGAGATTCAGGATGAAGTACGCTCCTTCCGGGTCCGTTCGCCCCCCCAGCGCCGTCCCGAGAACCATGACGTTGCAGCCGACCAGGGGCTCGCCGGTCTCGGCATCGGTGATCCGCCCGGCGATCTTCCCCACGGTCTGCCCCTGCGACAGGCCGGGGAAACAGAACAGGAAGACCCAGGAGATCAGCAGAGAGGTTCCGGTTCGGTTCATCGAAAAGGGCATCAGGACACCTTCAGGGCTTCTTCTTGCCGCGGGTGGTCACCACGACGTCCAGCAGGGTCATGTCACGCACATTGTCCAGCACGTTGGGTTCCGCCACGTCTTCGAACCGGCAATCCTCGATCACGATCCTCTCCGCCGGCGAGCGGCGATAGGCACGGATCCAGACCGGGAACCGGCTCTTCCGGCTCTCCACCTTCTGGACCACGACATTGCGGAGCACGGGGTCGTGCTCCCCTGCGTCACCTTCTTCATAGTAGAAGTCCACTTTCACCACGGCGTCCGAGACCTCGCCGACCTTGACATTGCGCATGTAGATGTTCTCCAGGAGGCCGCCGCGCACCGCATTGGTCTTGATCCGGAGTGCCCGTTCGAGGTTCGGACTGTCCATGAGGCACTCTTCGGCGAAGACGTTCCTCACCCCGCCGCTGATCTCGCTCCCGATCACCACGCCGCCATGCCCGTCCTTCATCGAGCACCCCTGGATCACGAGGTTCGCGCTGGGCACGTTGATCCGGCGGCCGTCGTTGTTCCTCCCCGATTTGATCGCGATGCAGTCGTCTCCGGTATCGAACCGACAATCCTTGATCAGCACGTCTATACACGATTCCGGATCGCATCCGTCGTTGTTCGGACCCTTCCCGACAACGGTCACGCCGTCCACGGTCACGTTCCTGCAGAGCACCGGATGAAGGAACCACATGGGAGAATCCTTGAACGTCACCCCCTGCACAAGAACGTTCCTGCATTTGTACGGCTGGAAGAAGTTCGGCCGCAGAAAGTCGCCCTGACCGAAGATCCTCTCGACGACCGGGGTGCCTCGTTCGCCCAGGTCGAAGAGCCGCTTCCTCCCCGCTTTCTGATCGCAGGAGGGGTCGCCTCCCTTCCAGCGCCACCAGTTCTCCCGCGACGCCTGTCCATCCAGCACCCCCTCGCCCGTGACCGCGATGTTCTCCTGTTCGTACGCATAGATCAGCGCCGAGTAGTTCATGCACTCCACCCCCTCCCAGCGGGTGAAGACGGCCGGGAGGTACATCGCGGGGTCCGTGCTGAACCGGAGGACCGCCCCCTTCGACAGGAACAGGTTGACCTTGCTCTTGAGATGGATGGCACCGGTGAGGAAGACTCCCGGCGGAACGACCACGCGACCTCCCCCCGCGCGGCTGCAGGTCTCGATGGCCCTGGCGATCGCCGCGGAACAATCGGTCAGACCGTCCCCCTTCGCACCGAAGTCCGATGATCGGAAAGTCTCTGGCCGGGAATTCCGGGGGGACGATCCGGGCGAGGATGGCCGACACGGAGTCCCAACCCGCCGGGGCAGGTTGACCAGCCGGGGCCGTTTGCGCCGCCCCGGGAATTCTCAGCAGAAAGAGCAGCACTGCGAGGGCCGCGCAGATGTTTGCCGGACTGCGTCGTATGAACATTCTTCACTCCATCGTCATGGTGGAACCGCACAACGACCCGGAAAACCACCCGCCCGGAGTCCTTCAGCGCACCAGCAGGACCCGACGAACCCGTGTGTCTCCGCCGGCGCGGAGCACCGCAACATAGACTCCGCTTGGCAGGCCGGAAGCATCCCATCGCACGACATAGGATCCCGGAGCCTTACGTTCGTTCACCAGCACGGCCGTCTCCCTCCCGAGCAGGTCGAACACCTGCAGTGTCACGTCCGCGGCCTCCAGGAGGCGATATCCAAAGTCCGACGATGCATTGAACGGATTCGGGTAGTTCCGCAGGAGCTCCGCATCAACGGCGATCGACGGGGCAGCCTGGCGGACGGCGGTGATCATTCCGGTCTCGAACGCCCCAAGGTCCGGGGCCGCTCCGGCATATGCAAGCCCGACGTCCGTTCCTGCGTCGATCAGCTGGCTTCCCGCGGCAAGATGGAGAAAGGGAAGGTCCGGCAGGCTCCCATCGGGTTTTCTCGGTCCCCTCACGCCCGCGGTGTCCACACTGAGGAAATCCGATACGGTCACCGCGCCGAAGGGGGGCATCCAGCTGTTGGTCTGCTGGACCGAGACGGAGCTGAGCGTCCCGTACGGTCCCAGCGAAAGGGAGTTCTTGACCGTCAGCGTCTTTCCCGGCGCCAGCGTGTCGCCGATCGAGTAGTTCTTCCAGTCACGGTAGCCGCTGCAGTTCAAGAGCGTCATCGAGCCGCGGTTGTTGTTCTGATCGAACCCTTTGACCCGGTTGTCGAAGGAGAGGCACTTTTTCAGGATGAAATTGTGCATCAGGTCCCTGGCATCGCTCCCGCCCAGCTTGAAACCGTTCCCATTGCCAACGCTCGGAGTTCCATCTTTGAGGTATCCGTTCTGCGAAGCACCAGCAGTTCTCCAGGGTCGTGGTGACATCGTTGGCGGGACGCAAGTACCCGTCCCATCCGTCGTCGGAGTTCTGCCACGAACGGCATCCATAGAAATAGTTGCCCGTCCCGACGTCCAGTTTGGGGGCAAAGCCGTCGGCGTTCCCCTGACCGGGGTCGGCATTTGCATACGCATCGCAATTGATGACCGCATTGAAGGAGGCTCCCCCGCTCAGCTGGAGGCCGGTGTCCCGGTTCTCGAAGAAGGAGCAGAATTCGATCGTGTTGTTCGAACCGGTGACATGCATGCCGTTGTCGCCGGCCCCTTTGATATCGATCCCCCGTATCAGCCAGTAGCTGCCGCTCAGGGAGATCCCGCGATTCGATCCGGAGACGGTCATCCCTGAGCAGTCCAGAACGGCGCGTTCGCCCGGAAGGACGAGAAGATGGTAGCGGGCGCTATCCACCCCACGTTTGCTGATGCTGATCGGTGTGGTCGTCACATAGGTCCCGCCGCGGACGAACACCGTGTCTCCCGGTCTGAACACCGTGGAGGAGAGGGACATGGCTTTCGCGATGGTCGCGAACGGCGCCCCGAACGTCCCGGGGTTCGCGTCGTTTCCTGTGGGCGAGACCCAGTACTGGCCGCCATGAGCGCCGGGACGCACTGAAGCGACCGCCAGGAGCAGCAATAGCGTGCGCGCAGGAACAAGCAGACCGCGGCTCATTGGCCTTGTCCAAGGACGTTCTTCCCGGGTGCCCACTTCTTCTGCCATCGAGAGTATTTCTTCAGAACCCTGGCAGGCTCCTCCGTGTACCACGCATACCCTGTGCGCCGTTCCCGGTCCACCTCCGCGAGGGAGTAGACCGGGTTGCCGTCGCGGTTGCAGAAGAGCGGCCGCCCCGTTCCCAGCTCGGTGAATCTGGGCCAGAGCGGGGGCGCCTCCGGATCCTTCACCACGATCCTGTCGAAGTCGGCCTTGTGGTACTGGTACTCCGCTTCCGGCGCTTTCACGGTTTCCAGACGGATCCCGCGCAGTTGCGTCCTGTCGAACCAGGAGACCGCGTTCTGGACCGCATCCACCACGCCGGCGGAGGGGGTCTTGAGGGACATCAGGAGGAGCACCAGTTCGGCGCTCTCCATGCTGCAGATGGCCGCCGGTTCGAACGACCTCGCCTCGCGCGGCCGCAGATCCCGGTGGTCATGCTGCTGGCACCATGCGGTCTTCCGCCCGTCCTGCAGGATCTGGCACCGGAGGACGCACTCCAGACCCGCGGCAAACGCCTGCCGGACACGGTCGCGAAGTCCGGCGTCAACGAAGGAGTACACCGTGTCCCCTTCGGTGATCCGCTGGAGGACGCGGAGGATCCCCGCCATGGCGCCGTCGTTGAACGTGATATAGCGGCGGTAGCCGGAGGTATCGGGGAAGAACTGCGGCCATCCGCCGTTCGGGTACTGTGCGGCGAGGATGAATTCGATACCGCGCAGACACCCTTCGCGATAACGATCGTCCCGGGCCATGCCGTAGGCCTGCGCGAGGAATTGCACGTGCCAGTGGGTGGCGCCGTTGTCGAACGTCGTGTTCCGTTCGCCGCGGGACCGCTCCACGGCCTGGCGCTGTTCGGTCGAGAGGATCGCCTGCATGTCGTAGTTCTTGGGCCACCCCCCGTTCGATCGCTGGTACAGCAGGACGTTGTCCGCGATCTCGCGTACCTGATCGGGTCGGTATCGCTGCTGGTCCGGGAGGGGATCGATGACGCGGGCCTCGTCCCGGATATCGTACCAGTGATGGGCGCTGTCGCGGAACCCGGAGGTGAGGTCGGGATCTTCGCCGGCTTCTGCCTCCGATCGGATCGTGGAGCGTGCACAGCCGAAGAAGACCAGCGTGGCAAGGAGAACGGAGAGGGGACCCATGGACCGGGAACGCTGCTGCACGGCTATTTCCTTTCCACCTGCGGATATTTCTTGACCACCAGATACTTCAGCTCGGTACTGCCGGCGTTCCGAATGCCGTGGAGCCGGCCTGGAGGACAGTAGAAGCTCGCGTAGGGATGCGCAATGCGGGTGCTGTCTTCCAGGATGAACTCCGCGGTCCCTTCCAGAACAAAGAAGAACTCGTCCTCCGGGTGGGCGTGCGGGGAGTGGGTCGCCGCATGCGGCGCGACCACACTCATCTTGAGCGTCCGGCCGTCCAGGAAGTTCTTGTCCGCGAACCAGTACTGGTAGCCGACCTTCGTCGACTCGATCCCCGCGGGCGAGAACTGGTTGACGCAGGTGCTGATCGAGTAGACGCGGGCCGGTGCGGACGTTTGCCCGGTCGCCACCGAGCCGGTGAACCACACGGCACAGGTCAGGAACATCACGATTCTCTGCATACCGCCTCTCAAACAGTGGGGCGCACCCGGCCGGTGAAGGCCGGGCGCGCCTGAAGATCCACCACGACGACCACTGCAGCCAACGATCACTTCAACAGCATCATCTTGCGAGTGATCGTCTGGCCTTCGGCCGTCAGACGGTAGATGTACGTTCCCGTGCCGACGCTCGCCGCATCGAACGCCACGGCATGTTCGCCTGCCGTGCGGAGCTCGTCGACGAGGACCGCCACCCGCCGGCCCAGGATGTCGAACACTTCCAGCCGTACCCGGGCCTCTTTGGGCACCGCGAAGCGGATGGTCGTTGCCGGGTTGAACGGGTTCGGATAGTTCTGCGACAGGGTGAAGGCTTCAGGAAGCGCACCCACCACCCCGACTCCCACGAGCGGATCCGCCTTCCACGCAGCGTATCGTGAGGGGAACCAGTTCAGGTCGCCGACCGGATAGCCGCCGATGGCGCCGGTGTAGGCGGCGGAGGCGGTGGAGTATGCGCAGTTCAGCGTATCGTGCAGGTATTTCCACCCCTTCCGGTCATAGTCGTAGGACCTGTTCCAGATCGAAGCGTTCGGGGTGTTCTTCAGCTTGTTGCCGCCCGAAGGAGACCGGTACCACCGCATCAGCGTGGTCATCAGCTTCGGGATGTTGTTCAGAGCGACGGTGATCTTCGTGAAGGCGGTGGTGGAATCCGCCCCCAGTTTACGGTTGATGTGGTAGGTCAGCGGCGACCCCGCTCCGGTCACCCCGGCGGAGGCGAACTGCGTGTAGAAGGCCTGCCCGGAATCCGAGATCGCGTAGTAGTTGTTGGATACCTTCCAGGTGGTGGAATCGCTCGGCGTCGTGAAGATCCATGCCATCCGCGGAAGCCCGTACGCGTCCTTCTCCCCGCTGTTCAGGAATTCGGTCTGGCGGGTGCCGTCCGTGTCGTTCCCGAGGGCGAACGGATCGATCAGGAGATTGTTCCGGATGAAAGCCCGCGGTCCCATGCTCCCCAGCGACAGGAGCCCGTGATAGGACATCCCGTTCACCAGCGTGTTGTGGTCGAACCGGAGGTAGTTGATCGGCCCCGTCGTCGTCTGACCTGCCGTCAGGTTATAGTGCCGAACCACGCGGTCATGCCAGTTGACGAACGTGTTGTGAAGAACGATCACGGTATCGCACGAAGCATCCCGCAGGTCGATCCCTTTGCCGCCGCCCAGATTCGAGGTGCCCAGGAACCCCATGTTGGCGAAGATGCTGTTCTTCACGATCACGATCTTCGCGGCACCGTCGGTACGAATATGGTTCCCGTTGGTGTTGCTCAGGATGCAACTGTCGATCATGATCCTTGCACCCGCGCCCGCCGTGGGGATGTTGATCAGGGCCCCCTGCAGGTTGTTCAGGTTCGTGTCGATCGGTTCGAAATAGCCGCTGATCACGAGGTTCTTGAACTCCATGCTGCCGCGGAGGTCCAGCATGTTCCCCGGAGGACGCTGGGGATTCGCACCGGTACCGGTGGGATAGAGGAAGATCACCGGCCGCGGAACTCCGGCGCTGTCATTGGCGCGGATCCTGAGGGTCGATCCCGCGTTTACGCGGAAGACGGCGTTCTGCAGATACGGGGCGCCCCGCTGCAGGACATAGACGCGGTTCGCAGGGATCACTCCGCCGGGGAGTGTGTCGGCGGCGATCTGCGCGTTCAGGAACGAATGCGGGGTCCCGTCATACGGACGCAACCGCAGAATGGACTCCTGCCCCGAGGCCAGCAGCGGCACGAGGAGCACGAGGCACAGCATCAGACAGTAGAACCGACGCATGACAACCTCCTGTGGATTGTTGGTGGTAACTGCATGTGGTGGTGTTTGACGCCTTTCCCAACATGGAACGTCTTTCGCAGCAAGGTCACAGGCTGAACCTGACGCCGAGGTCCGCCGTCCGGCCGTAGTTCTCGCTCGTATTGAGGATCTTCCAGCCCGTGTCCCGATTGTAGATGGAGTTCCTTTCGTCGATATTCGTCAGGTTGTTGAAGAGCAGCATGAACTCGATCTGGTCGGTCAGCTCGTACTTGAGTGCGAGGTCGAAACGCGTATAGCTGATGTTGATCCCGTCGCTGGTCCCCAGCGCCGAGAACGAAGAGTTGTACTCTGCCTGGTGGAACATCGAGATTCGTGCCGAGAAGCCCCCGATGTCGTAGCCAAGCGCGACATTCGCGTAGAACTCGGGTTGTCCCTCCAATTTCTGTTTCCTCTGGATGAGGTTCGTGCTGTAAAAGGGGACAGTGACGGAATCGAAGGGCGGGGGGAACCCCGTCGGCGTCTTGATATACTTCGTGATGAGTTCGGTTCCGTAGATCCACGTTTCCGACCGAACGACCGAGGCGTTGTACGAAAGCACGAAGTTCTTCAGGAGCCCCGGGAGGAAACTGAAGTTGATCTGATGCTCCAGTTCGAAACCCCAGACCTTCGTGGGCCTGGGGGAATTGTACGGAGCGGTCAGGCTGTACACGCCCGTATGGGGCGTTCGCCAGCCGATGCCCAGCACGTCGATGATCTGATTCCCGACCGTCGACGCGTTGTTCAACATGTGGAAGAGGTCGTTGATCTCCTTGTAGTAGCCCGAGATCGTCACCAGTCCGATCGAGTTCCCGAAGAAGGAGGCGTTCGCCTCGTAGTTCCAGGCCGTCGCGGTCTTGAGCTGCGGGTTGCCGAGCAGCAGGCTGAGCGTTCCGCTGAACCCGGAGGAGACGTATTTCTCCAGCCGGAGGTTGAAATCCGGACGTGCCAGCGCACGATATGCGGCGAACCGGACGTTCATGTAGTCCGTTGGTTTGAGCAACAACTGGAAGTTGGGCAGCCACTCGTTCTGCTGGTACGAAGCCGCCGTGTCCGTGATGACGCCCGAGGGGATCGGGAACCCTCCCAGGCCGGCGGGGGAGATCTTTGACCGGTAGTCGTTGTCCTCCGATTCCAGTCTCACGCCGGCGATGAACGTGATCGATTGGCCCCAGTTCAACGTGTTCATGACGTAGCCGGCGGCCACCCTCTCGTCCACATCGTAGTAGTCGGTCATCACCTGCGGATCGTCGTAGTACTCCAGGCTGCGGCCCTGGTTGTCGATCCCGTTCTTGTTCAGGTCATACCATTGCCTCAGGGCGTCCCGGTTCACGATGGGCTGGAGCAGGTACTTGTCGTACAGGTTGCGGGAGGCAGGATTCGCGTCGAGGAAATCCGATGCCAGGGGGATGCGTGCCCCGCTGTTGGCAAGGAAGCGGAGATAGAACGGTTCGAACCAGGTACCCATGAGGTTCTTCTGCTGGGGGGGAGATCCCGGTTCCGCCGTGAACTCCCGCCAGTATCCCAGGTAGTACGGTGCATACCGCTGGGTGCTCTCTTTGAACCGGTCCTTGGCCTTGTAGCGGCCCCCGACCTTGAGTTCACCCAGCAGCCACTCACCGAAGGAATACGGCTTGGCAACATCCAGGTAGATCGAGCGTTCTTTGTCGAGGTTCTGTTCCGTCCTGTAGTACGCATTCTGCGCGTACGCGGCCTGGAAGTTGTTCAGAGCATAGGGGATCAGCAGTTCGGGGGAATCCTTCAGCGACGGCATGCCGCTTTTCATCCCCGCCACCGGGATGCCGTTCTCGATCACCGACGGTTCGATGAAATCGATGTAGAAATCGTACGGATCGCTCGCCGTCGACTGCGCGAATGACGCTCCCCAGGTGAGATCGAGATCCACGACCGTGTTCTTTCCCTGCAGTGAGCTGTTGAAGGTGGTGATCCTCCGTTCCCTGTCTCTGGCGGTATAGCTGATACGATCCCCCGTACCGAACGGATAGTTCCTGGTGGAATACAGGTAGCTCCGATCGGTCCGGCTGTACACGTTGTTGAGCCTGATGCTTCCGCCGTCCGGCGTGTCCAGGTCAAGGAGCAGGCTCAGTCCGTTCCGCTTCCGGACCTCGTCGGTGAACTCGAGGAGAAAATCGGTGATCTCGTAGTCGTTGCCGTTCTGCAGCGTCTGGTTGTAGTCCCTGTTCTGCCGTTCGTTGCTCCGATTCCGCTGCTCCATATTGCCGGTCACCTGCACCCCGAGCGCGTCCGAGAAGAACCGCTCACCGTAACGCAGGCCGAAGTCGTACTGTTTGTAGTCGTTCATCAGCTCATTGTAGCTTCCCCGGACGTCAAAACGGAGCAGGCGTTCCGTCGGAGCCTTCCGCGTGACCAGGTTGATGCTGCCGCCGATAGCGTCCGCCTCCTTGTCGGGCGTGAGCGCCTTGAAGAGTTCGACCCCCGCCAGCGAACTCTGCGAGATCGTGCTCAGGTCGACACCCCTCGCGTCGGGATCGGTGGGAGGGATCTTGACGCCGTCCACCGTGACCGTGGTGAATTTGGAGTCGAGCCCCCGCAGAATGACCTTGTTGGCCTCGCCGCCGGACCGAAGGAGGGAGACCCCGGGCAGGCGCCCGATCGCTTCGGCGGCGTTCGCATCGGGCAGCTCCTGGATCTTCTCTTCCGACACCACGTTGACGATGGTGTTGGCGTTGAGCTGCTGATTGATCGCCGCCGATTGGCCGCGCGCCTGTCCCATGATCAGCACTTCCGAACCCTCGATCACGTCGGGGAGGAGGTCGGCATTCACCGTCGAGGTGACGTTGTCGCGGACCGTCACCGGGATCTCCTTCGTCACGTACCCGATGTAGGAGACTCTGAGCCGGTAGCTTCCCGCCGCTACCCCCTTCAAAGAGTACTCCCCGTCCAGGTTGGTGACCGCACCCATGGCGGTTCCCAGGAGGAACACGTTGGCCCCGGGAAGCCGCTGGTTCCCGGTCGAGTCGTTGACCACGCCGCGTAATAGCCCCCTGTCCGAACGCCAGCACCGGACAGAGCAGCGCCGTCACCAGGATTTTCCTGCCTGCTGGACTCATGAATCCCTCTCCTCGATGATTGTTCCCCGTGATCATTGCCGCCGCGCCCGGCTCAACGGACGGGACCGGCGAACGGAAAATACCGCGCCGCGTTACCGTAACAGATATCCTCCACCATCGCGCCCACCAGCCGCAGGTCCCCGGGCAGAAGCCCCTGTTCCATCTCTGTCCCCAGCATGTTACAGAGCAGCCTGCGGAAGTAGTCGTGGCGCGGGAACGACAGGAAGCTGCGCGAGTCCGTCAGCATGCCGACGAACTGGCCGAGCAGTCCCATGGCCGACAGCGCATTGAGCTGCCGCGCCATACCGTCCAGCTGGTCCAGGAACCACCAGGCGGCCCCGTACTGGATCTTCCCGGGTACCGACCCGTCCTGGAAGTTGCCGATCATCGTGGCGTACAGCTCGTTGTCGCGCGGGTTCAGGTTGTACAGGATCGTCTTCGCGAGACATCCGTCCGCGTCCAGCCGGTCGAGGAACGCCGCGAGGGGCTTTGCCACCTCGAGGTCCCCGATGGTGTCGAAGCCGGTGTCGGGACCGAGCAGCTTCATCATCCGGGTGTTGGTGTTCCGCAACGCGCCGATGTGCAGCTGCTGGACCCACCCGCGCTTGTGGTTCATCAGTCCCAGCTGGAAGAGCACTTCCGAACGGTAGCGCAGGACCTCCTCCGGCGTGAGCGGCTGGCGCTGGAGCAGCCGGGCGAAGATCCGGCCGACCTCGGCGTCGGAGGTGCGGAGCGCCGGGACCGTTTCCAGCGCGTGGTCGGAGAGGCGGCAGCCCTCGGCATGGAAGAACTCGTGCCGCCGGTCGATCGCCGCGACGAGGTCGGCGAATGTCCGGATCTCCATTCCGGCAGCCGCACCGAGGGCCTCGAGATAGGGGAACAGAAGGTCCGGACGGTCCGCCAGCATCACCCTGTCAGGGCGAAAGGCAGGGACGACCTTCACCTCGCACGTCGCGTCGGCGGCGATCGCCCGGTGGTACCGCAGATCATCGATCGGATCGTCCGTCGTGCAGACCACCTTCACCTTCATCTGTGCGAGGATCCCGCGGACGGAGAACTCGGGGGTCCGCAGCAGGTCGTTGCAGGCATCCCAGACCTTCTGCGCGGTCGTCCCATCGAGCAGGGTCCCGGTGATCCCGAAGGGGCGCCGCAGCTCCAGGTGGGTCCAGTGGTAGAGCGGATTCCTCAATGTCCGGGGGACCGTCTCGGCCCATTTCTGGAACTTCTCCCGGTCCGAGGCGTCGCCCGTGATGAACCGCTCCGGGACGCCGCAGGTGCGCATCGCACGCCACTTGTAGTGATCGCCCGCCAGCCAGATCTGCGTCAGGTTTTCGAACGTCCTGTTCTCGGCGATCTCCCTCACCGGGAGGTGACAGTGGTAGTCGATGATCGGCTGGTGCGCCGCATTGACGCGGTACAGCGCCTTCGCCGACGCGTTCTGCAGCAGAAAATCCTCTCCCGGAAAATCGATCGTTTCGGCGCTCATGATGGCCCTGGTGTTATGGTGAAAGGGTTTCTGACGATACCGACCGGCAGCGGAGGTACTCCGCCGGGAGGAGCGAGGACAAAGCCGCTTCCGGGTCCCAGCGGCCGCCGAACGTCCACGCCGCCGTGATGGCCTGGGGTGCGGGAGCTCCCGGAGGCAGATCGTCGGCATACCACCGGTAGCCGGCCCCCTCCTTCGTGCAGCCCGCGAAGTATGTCCGGTCTCCCCAGCGGTCGGGCGCGGTGCTGGTCGCGGCCCGGTAGATCGGCCTGTCGGCCATGTTCGGCGAGAACCGGCAGTCCACCAGATAGAACTGGGCGTCGCGGTGACGGCGCCCGAGGGCGAAGCCCTGGACCCCGTCGAATCTGCAATTCCGAAGCACGAATTTCTGCGACGAGTCCGCGCTGCCGTCGTGCCAGATGCTGGCGTTCAGGTTGTGGCCGAAGAACCTGCTGTCGGTGACGTAGCACCACCCCCGCGGACAGACAAAATCGACCCATCCCTCGAACGAACAACCTGCATGATAGTACATTCCGTTCTCGCGGTTCCAGAGGCTGACCGTGTCTCCCCCGTCGGCCAGCACGTTGCAGTCAAGCAGGATGACACGTGTCCCCCCGCCACGGATCGCGAACTGATGATCGTGCGATCCGTACAGCGAGCCGTAGTTGTTGTAGATGGTCAGGTTCGCGAGAACGACGTCGGTCACCGATGAATCCAGGTTCACCACGGCCGAACCCCAGTCGCTGTCCCCGTGGCGCTGCCTCCAGGCCGAGCGGAGCTCCGCGTAGACGATCCTGGTGCTGTCCCGGTGCTGTCCCAGGATCGTGAGCCGGCTGCAGCGGATCGTGGAGTTTCTCGGGATACAGCCCGTTCTTCACGAAGATGAAGGCCTGTCCGGCGTGATCGGGGGCACCGCATCGATCGCCTCCTGGATCGTCCTGAAATCGCCGCTCCCGTCGCGCGCGACCGTGAACCGGACGGGGCGGCTCTTCACCAGTTCCGACCGCACGGGCGGTCTTTGGCCGACATCCACCCTGAACCAGTCGACATCGACCCATCGCTCCCGCCGCCTGCCGGCCGGGACAGCGGAGAAGAGGCCCACACGCGCGCCGACCCAGTCCCCCTCACGGGCACGGAAGGGCGCTCCCATCGGCTCGAAGTTGAGGCTGTCGGTGCTGCTCGAAAAGGTACAGCGGGCCGCGGTATCCACGCTCACCCGGAGAAAAAGGCCGGAACCTGACATGGGGCGCGAGAATTCGACCCGTTCCTTGCCTCCCCTATCCGCATCGGCGCACACCACGTACGTAAGCCGTGGTCCCTCTGGAGTCGACTCGACCCCCGCATACGCATAACTCCGGCCCATGACCACGAGACCGGTCCGCTGACCCGTCTCCATGGCCGTCAAGCTGAGCGAGGTCGTTGCCGTGAAGCCGGGTCCCTGGAACATTTGCAGAAGGATGTTGGGAACACCCCAGAGGTTCATGGCCGCTGCCGGGAGTGGAACGCCGAACAATCGCAATCTCCCCGGAGACGCGGTCAGCGAGGACCACTCCGTCCGCGGATTCGCCTGCCATTCCCACTGGGGTCCCAGGAGGGGCCCATTGAACTCGTCGCTTGTCTGGAGGTGCTCAGCCGGCATCCCAGGTATCGGAGTGATCCCCGCCGACACGGGTTCGCCGATCCCGTCACCGTCAGAATCGGTCCCGATGCGGGGCCAATCGTCCACCCAGCTCATCGGCTGCAGGTGGACCACCCGCCCGAAGGGGCCGCGATCCTGGAAGTGGAGGAACCAGGATCGACCATCGGCCGTTTCTACCCAGGCTCCCTGGTGAGGTCCGTTGACCTCGGTCTTTCCCTGCGCGAGAACCACCTTGTCCTCGTATGGACCCACAGGATGCCTGGCACGCAGCACGGTCTGCCACCCCTTCTTCACTCCCCCGGCTGGAGCGAACACATAGTAGTAGCCGTTCCGTGCATACATCTTCGGCCCTTCGATCGTCGGATGGGCCTTCCTGCCGTCGAACAACGTGCTCCCTTCGCCGAGAATTTTTCGCCCGTCCGGACTCATGGGCCGGATGGTCAGGATACTGTTGAAACCCGCGCGGCTTTTCGCCCAGGCGTGCACGAGGTACGCTTTCCCGTCTTCGTCCCAGAAGGGACAGGGATCGATCCACCCTTTCGCCTGCTGGATCAATGATGGAGGCGACCAGGGGCCCGCTGGATGGGGAGCCGTGGAGAGGAATAGGCCGCGGTCGGGATCTCCGTAGTAGAGGAAGTACACCCCTGCATGCAAGCGGATGCTGGGGGCCCACACCCCCTGGTTGTGGAGCGGTGTATCGAACGCGGGGGACGGCAGGGCATCCGCCACATGCCCGACGATGGTCCAGTGTACCAGGTCCCTCGAGCGGAGGATCGGGATCGCCGGCACGCGCTGGAAACTCGAGGAGACGAGATAGTAATCGTCCCCCGCCCGGATGACATCGGGATCGGAGTAATCGGCGAATATGACGGGATTGCCGAACCGGGCTCCCTCCTCGGGCGCAATCCCGCCAGGATCACCGTGCGCGGTATTGCCGACCAGCGCCGTGACCCCAAGAAGTATCCGCGACCACCGGGCAAGGTCAGCCACGTCCCGTCCCCTCCATGTGGAGATTCTTCCCCGTTGCGACCTTTCGGATGCAGGTCTTGCAGAGCACCAGGTTGGTGGGAAGTTTGATCTGCTGCGTGACGAACAGGTCACGCCGCCGGATATGCTCGAGCGTCAGCTCCATCGCCCGCCGGCCGAGTTCCACCGTGGGCTGCTCGACGTAGCTCATCGGTGGGGCCAGAAAATGATTCAGTCCGCTGTTCCCGAAGGAGATCAGGTCCACGTCATCGGGGATCTTCAGGCCGAGCTCGTTCACCGCCCGGTAGATGCCGAGCCCTACCGGGAAGGTCACGGCGAAGATGAATTCCGGGAGATCCCCGGATTTGTACAGATCCATGAATCCCCTGTACCCATCGTCCTCACTGAAGCCCCCGTGGACGATCCAGCGGGGATCGAGCGGGATCCCGTAGTGTTCCAGCGCCTCCACGAACCCCTTCTCGCGTTCCCGTCCGATGTTCGTGTGCGGAAAACCTCCGAGGTGTCCGAGCCGGCGGTATCCGATGTTGATCGCCTGTTCGGTGGCCGAAAAAGCCCCGGCCCGGTCATCGGCAACGACCGTACTGTACCCCTTCCGGTCGATCACGCGGTCCATGAAGGTCAGCGGGATCCCCATCTCGCGGACGGTCTCGAAGATGGTGTGATCACGGGTCTGCTGCGACACCGAAATGATGAGGCCGTCCACCCTCATCGACAGCAGCGTCCGGATGTGTCGCTCTTCCCGTTCGGCGCTTTCCTGCGACACCGTCAGGATGATCTCGTAGTTATGCTCGAATGCCGTGTTGTAGATCGACTCGATGACGGAAGAGAAGAAGAAATGGGCGATCTTGGGGACGACGACGCCGATGGTATTCGACTTCTTCGACGACAGGTTCCGGGCCCAGAAGTTCGGCGAATAGCCAAGCTCCCTGGCCAGCTTGATGACCTTGCGCGAGGTCTCCGACGAGATGTCCGGGTGCCCCCGCAGGGCTTTGGACACCGTCACCTTGGACACGTCCATCCTGGCGGCGATGTCCGACAGCGTCACATGTTGTTTCTTTTTCATACGAACCCGGTCGTGCCGGTCTGCCTAACGTCCCAACAGCGGGTCGAGATGACGGCGGAAGTGCCGCGCGATATGGTCGTAGTGAAGCTCTTCGTGCGCATTCAGACAGGCGAAGAACCTGGCTTTCATGGGTCCCCGGGGACCGCTCGAATTCAGGATCGTCCCGTAGGTGACGTGCAGGATCTGCCGGGCATGTTCGTCGTCGAGCAGCCCTTTCAGCTCTCCTGCCGGGTACGCATCAGGGTCCCGCAGCCTGTCCGTTTCCGCCGTGACATGATAGGTCGCCCGGTCTGCAGGGTACGCAGCCATCGCGATACGGAGGATCTCGCGGAACAGGGCCGGGTCGGCCACGGCGACGGTCCGCAGCGCCTCGAGCCAGCTGGTTCCGGCGGTCTTCACGTGCACCCGGTCGGTCCCGATCTCTCCGACCACTCGATAGATCGCGAACTTGTCGCTGCCGGAATGGATGCTGATCTTGTATGGCCCGAAGTGCTGCGCAATGCTCAGATGCTGCAGGAACTCGCGGCGGAAGGCTTCGAGGTCTCCCCGGTATTCGATCCCCTTCTGGAATTCCCCGATGAAGCGCGGGGCCAGGCTGACGATCTTCACCCCCAGCCTCTGCAATTCACCCGCCACCACCAGGTGTTCCACCGGCGTGGTCGGTGAGTCGGTCTCGTCGACGGAGAGCTCGACCTCGGTCGGCACATGCTTCCAGGCGGTCGCGAGGTGGCGCGTCAGTGTCACGGCATGCGCGATCCCGCCGCCGTATTTGAGCAGAGCGCGGCGAACCTCATCCGGCCCGGGTTGGACGCCCACGGGGAACTGCCGGGCATACCTCGCAACGGCCTTTTCTGCGGTATCACCAAGCAGATCCCACGGAAGCCTGGAGAGCCCCTCGTTCACCTGTTCGATCGGCATCGTGGAGGCGGCGTTCACCACGTAGGCGCCGACGTCCAGCGTGAACATCGTGAAGCCGGCTTTTGCGTACCGATCGATATCCGCCGTGGTCTTCAGGTGATCCGCATCCGCGCCGAATCCTTCGCGGAACCCCTCCTGGAGCACCGCGAAGCTCGCTGCGTCCATGACGTCCTCCGCCTGGCGCGAGGTCCGTTCCAGCTCGCGGACGGACTGCTGCGCGAGGATGACGGCGCAATCCTGTCCGGCCAGCGCCCTGAGGTGGCCCGGGTTCGCCAGGCCCAGCCTGTCACCGCAGCCGAGCGAGCGGCGTTGACCGACCAGAACCGCCCGCGTCCAGGGAATGAGCGATCGCAGGGCGTCCGCGTTCGCGTGATCCAGGGGACAACGGAGGACACCCCGCGTCTCGCCAGCCGCTTCACACCATGTTCCGGTGAACGGCGAGGTTGTCGCCCCCGCGGGAATGAACCAGAGCCACCGGATCCCCTCCTGACGGCCCATAAAAACCGTTCCGCGTACATCACGGACCACCGACCGCGGATATACCCCGATGGTCACGCCGGCGGAGATCTCCGCGGCGGCACCCGAAGCAGGGCTGAGAGAGCTGAGACGTTCGGACAGCGAAGAGAGAGCCATGGGATCCTCGAAGACGATGCTATTCGGTGCGTCCCGTCCGCGCCGGCACTCCCGCGAAAAGCCATCGCAGGAGATTCTCCGCGGCCAGGGCATTGTCGTAACCCGCGGGGAGCTTGCGGGCGTCAAAGTACTCGTTGTACAGCCAGGGATCCCCGACGGCGAACACCGTGCCCCTGCCAACGCGGGCCGCTGCCATGAACACGACACCGCTGTCGGCAAGGATCGGGACGGCCGGCGAAGTGAGGCGCAGCGAGGAGACCTCTTTTGTATAGATGCGCCGGAGACCGGCGAGGAGCGGATGCGATGGGAACCGGGAAGTGGCCCCCTTTTCGAAGTCTTTCCCCACCACGCGGTGGTGGCTGTCCTCGTTGAAGTGCATCCCGAATCTGGCGGCGAGCTGGTTGAGATGTTCGAATTCGGCGTTGTCCCGGTCGTTCCCCAGAAGCACGAGCGACCCGCCAGCACGAACCCACCTCTCGATGGCATCGATCGCCGCCGGCATCACGTAGTTGGGGGCGGCCGACTCGCGCGGCGTGTCGGGATCGACGATGATGTAGATGTCCAGCCCCTTCAGCGAGCCGGTGGAGGCTTCGGCGGCCACGGAAGCCGTCCGCGCGCCCAGGCGCCGGGCCATTGCGCCCAGCAGAGAGAAGCCGGAATTCGCCGTGTCCTCCCAAGTGTAATGGAATGACACCGAGTCTCCACCGCCCTGCCGCTTCCACTCTGCGTTGTAGAAGTAGTCCAGTCCCACGGTCTTCCCGGAACCCGGGAGTTTTGGCGCGGGCGACAGGACGCGTCCCCGCTCCAACTGCAACGCGGCCATGATGAAGGGACCCACGCCTTTGAAGTCGTTCGTGCGCTGCGGTTCACCGATATAGTACTCGTAGCTTCCGTCGCGGTATGGATCACCGCCGAGTCCGGCCCCCTGACAGGTATGCAGCAGGCTCACGGTCCCATCGCCCTCTTCGGCGATCATCGTCCTCACGATCCCGTCGAACGACTCGCGCGCCCTGTCGAAGTACGAGCTGTCAAGATAGCCCAGGCGCGCCCCTTTGGCGAAGGCGTAGGTGAACATGCATGATGCGGAGGCTTCGAGGTAGTTCCCCTTCCGGCTCCCCTGGTCCATCACCTGGTACCAGGTCCGGGTGGCCGGGTCGCGGAACTTCAACACTGCGGGGGCGAGCCGCCGGAGGATCGCGATCAGGTCTGCACGACCCGGGTGGTCCGCCGGGAAGATGTCGAGCACGTCCACGAGCGCCATGGCGTACCACCCGATCGCCCGACCCCAGAAATGGCGCGACCGTCCCGTCGCCGGGTCGGCCCAGCGCTGCGCGCGGGTCTCGTCCCAGGCGTGGTAGAGAAGCCCGGTCGAGCTGTCGCGCGCGTGGCGTTCCATCAGCACGAACTGCCGGTGGATGTCATCGAAGGCCCCGGGCTCATTGAGGTTCCGTGCATGGAGTGCGTAGAACGGTTCACCCATGTAGAGCCCGTCCAGCCACATCTGGAACGGATAGATCTTCTTGTGCCAGAATCCTCCCTCGGAGGTTCGGGGGTGGACGGCCAGCTGTTTCCGCAACGTGTCCGCCGCCCGCAGGTACTTCGGCTCGCCGGTGGCGAAGAAGAGTGGAAAGAGCAGACGTCCGGTCGGGATATTGTCGATGTTGAATGTCGAAAACTCGTACGTCCTGATCGTCCCGTCCTCGCGGACGAACCGGTCGATGTTCTTCCGGATGTAGGCGAAGTATTCCGGATCCCCCGTCCGCTCCCAGACCTGGCGGATCGCCTCGAGCAGGACCCCCTGTTCATAGGTCCACCGGTCCTGTTTTTTTTCGCCGATGTGCGAGAGGGTATCGGGGTGCCGGCGCATCACGGACCTGGCCATCCGCTCGGACCAGGGCTCTCCGGTCGCGGAGCCGCAGGAGCACACCACGAACAGGGCGGCGCAGGTGAACAGCATCGCGGCCATGGAACGGTGGTTGTTCATCAGTACGAGGTGTACGGTCAGGTGAGCAGCAGAATGGCTCCCGGGGGCGACCCGGGGCTAAACCGTTTACTTTATCGGTAAAGTAAAGGACCAAATTCCAAAAGTCAAGGGAAAAATATCGGGACCGAGATACCCTACATCTGGAGCAGGTGCAGGGCGAACCCGCCGATCTCCTCTTCCAGGTAGACCGACAGGAGCTTCCCCTCTTTTTCGTTCCGCGTCTCTGGCCGCATCCGGAACCCCTTCCCCTCCAGATGGGCGATCGCCCGGTGGATGAAGTGGGTCCCGATCGCCAGGTGGCCGTGAGCCCCGAGGAATTGCCGCTTCAACACTTCGAACTGCGTCCCGACAAACACCGAGCCCGTGCCGTCTTTCTGCGCAAAGGGAAGGATCGCGCTCAGGCGGTCCGCAGCAGCCTGCGCCGCCGATGCGTCGGGCATGTTCATCCCCACGTGCCGCAATTCCAGCCCCAGCATCAGGTTCACGGCCTGCGCGGTCAGCTTCCGGATCTCGTCGAATTTTCCGCCGGAGATCAGCTCCGCCTTCACCATCCAGCTCCCGCCGCAGGCCAGGACCTGCGGGAACTTCAGGTAGGCGAGCAGGTTCGACTCGTCGATCCCGCCGGTCGGAATGAACCGGACCTTCTTGTACGGCGCGGCGATGGCCTTCAGGAACGGCAACCCGCCGTTGGCCTCGGCCGGGAAGAACTTCACCACCTCCAGCCCCAGCTCCAGCGCCGCCTCGATCTCCGTCGGGGTCGCCACGCCGGGCGTGACGGGGATGCCGCCTGCCAGGCAGTACTCCACCACCTTCCGGTTGAAGCCGGGCGATACGATGTACTTCGCTCCCAGGTCAACCGCGCAGCTTCACCTGGTCCACCGTGAGGACCGTCCCGGCGCCCAGCAGCATCCCGGGATGGCTTTTTGCGATCGTACCGATGGCCGCCTGTGCGGCACCCGTCCGGAAGGTGATCTCGATGCAGGGGAGCCCGCCGGCCATCAGCGCCTCCGCCAGCGGTGCCGCGTGTGCCGCATCGTTGATCACCACCACGGGGACGATCCCCCTGAGTCCGATCTGTTCGAGCACTGCGTGCATGGATGAGCCTCGTCCTGTCGTTATCGTTGAATTCGCGCCGAACCGCCTTTGGCAAACGCGCGGACCTGCTCCACCGTGGCCATGGTCGTGTCGCCCGGAAATGTCGTCAGCAGCGCGCCGTGCGCCCAGCCGAGCCTCACCGCTTCCTCCGGCGTCTCTCCGCTCATCAAGCCCGTAGAAGAACCCGCTGGCGAACCCATCACCTCCGCCAACGCGGTCCAGCACGTCCAGCTCACAGGTCGGCGCCTGGTAGGTCTTCCCGCTCATCCAGGCCACCGCTCCCCAGCTGTGCCGGTTGGTGGAGTGGACCTCCCGCAGCGTCGTCGCAACGACTTTGACCCGCGGGTGCTTGCCCACCACCTTGTCGATCATCCCGAAGAAGGCGCTCGGGTCGAGTTTCGACTTCGCGGCGACCTCCGGACCGGGGATCCCCAGACCCTTCTGCAGGTCCTCCTCGTTCCCGACCAGCACGTCGACGTTCTCCACGATGCGGCCGATGACCTCGACCGCCTTCGTCTCTCCCCCCCAGATGCTCCAGAGCTTCTCCCGGAAGTTCAGGTCGAAGCTCGTGACCGCCCCGGCCGCCTTGGCCGCCTTCATCCCCTCGATGATCAGCTTCCCCGGTCGTCGCGGAAAGCGAGGCGAAGATCCCGCCGCTGTGGAACCACCGTATCCCCCCTGCGAAGATCGTCGCCCAGTCGAAATCGCCGGGCTTGAGCTGGGCGGCCGCTTCGTTCGAACGGTTGTAGAAGACGACCGGCGCGCGAACACCCTGCCCGCGGTCGCTGTACACGGTCGCCATGTTCGGACCGTTCACCCCGTTGTGCTTGAACCGCCGGTAGAACGGCGTGACCCCCATGGCCCGGACCCGCTCTGCGATCAGGTCGCCGATCGGGTAGTCCACCATCGCCGTCGCGATCGCCGTGTTCATGCGGAAGCAGTCGGCCAGGTTCGCCGCCACGTTGAATTCCCCCCCGCTCACGTGGATCTGACACTGCGTGGCTTTCCGGAACGGGATGATCCCCGGATCCAGCCGGTGGACTAGCGCGCCAAGACTGAGGAAGTCGAGCCCCCCGGCCGGTTTGATCACCAGTTCGTTGCTCATACGATCTCCTGATGTTCGGTAGAGTTGTGAATGTTTCCAGTTCATCACCCTGAGAACGGGTCGTTTCGGAGGCGGAAAAGAATCTCGCCGGCCTTCGGGACGTGCAGCATCCCCTCCTCCTCCCTCCCCATCCACTCCTCTGGACGGATAGTGGCCGGATCCCGATAGCCGAGGTTGATCTTCCGGCAGACCTGCTCCGGGATCCCGGTCGCCAGCACGACGTTCATGCGGGGTTCTTCCACGTCCGTTCTCGAAGGTCCCGATCCCCTTGACGTGCGTCGAATGGGCCATGACCCCCTTCGGGATGCCGGCGAACCGGTCCATCTGCTGGACGAAGTAGTCCCGCACGTGGTATCCGATCCGCTCGATGACCTCTCCGTGCGTGACGGAGATCTCCCTGATATGGGGCGCATAGATGACCAGCTCGCCGCCGTCCGCCACCACCGGTTCCAGCTTGTAGGTCGCCTTCCCGCCCACCCAGAGCTCGTCGTACATCGCCGGCGCGCAGGAGAGGACACGCCGGAAGGGGCGGTCCTTGTAGAGGATATGGATCCGTGTCCGAGAGATCGGCCGCGGCCGACCAGGCCTCCTCCGGGGTCCCGCAGTAGAGTCCTGCCAGTCCCGTCCCCTTCACCACGAGGCTCAGGCAGAGGCGCGGGACCGGCAGCATCGCGGCGGCGGCGTCCACGACCGCGCGCACCGGCGTCTACTTCTTCCCGATGATCACCGGGTTGGTGATCAGCGCGCCCAGCCAGTGGAACATGTCGATGATCTCTTCCCCGGAGATCCCGGGGAAGAGATACTTGTTCCCCCCGGAGAACCCGACCACCTCGTGCGGGAACGTCGGTCCGATGATCAGCACGACGTCGTAGTCGAAGACCAGCCGGTTGATCGTCACGTTCACCGGATCGTGCGATCATCCCGCGCGAGATTTCGGCGACCTGCTCGCGCTGATCGTCCCGATCGGTCGGAGCTGCCGCCGGGTCCTTCCAGTGGTGGTTGAAGACCCGCGTCCCGCGATACGGCGCCGTCCGCTCTCCGGGCGCGAGGCCGAGGCGCTGGTCGATCGCCTCCTCGCTCATCGGCGGGTGGGTGCCGAGCGCGATGAGGAAATCCAGCGCCTCGCGCGCGACCGTGCGAGCAGGCGATAGAGGGTGCGGAACATCAGGTCGATCGGCGCGGAGCGGGTATGGTCGGGAATGATCCCCAGGACCCGTCTTTCCGGCAAGCCTGTTCGCGCTCGACGAATCCCGGCGCAGATCTCCTCGACCTTCGCGGCGGAGAGCCGTTCTGCCCGGATCACCGTTGCCGAGCTCTGATCCTCGATCCGATCGCTCGTGCTCACTCCCATTCCGTGTGGAAGACGTCCCGTCCCGGTCCGTCCGCCGGTAGGTGTGCGCCCCGAAGTAGTCGCGCTGGGCCTGCAGAAGGTTCGCCGGCAGGACCGCCGACCGGTAGCTGTCGTAGTAGGCCAGCGCGCTGACTGAAGGCGGGCACCGGGATCCCGAGCTCCACCGCCGTCGGCGACGACCTTGCGCCAGCCGGCGATGGCTCGTGCCGATGGCCGCGAGAGAAATAGGGATCCAGGAGGAGATTCGGCAGTGCCGGGTCCTGCTCGTACGCTTCCTTGATCTTCGCGAGGAACTGGGCCCGGATGATGCATCCCGCCCGCCAGAGGGAGGCGATGGTGCCGAACTGCAGCTCCCACTGGTACTCCTCGTCGGCCGCGCGCAGGAGCTGGAATCCCTGGGCGTAGGAGCAGATCTTCGAGGCGTAGAGGGCCTGGCGGATGTTCTCGACGAACGCCGTCCGGTCGCCGGTGAACCGTGCGCGGGGGACCGGCAGGACGGCTGACGCGGCCAGCCGTTCCTGCTTCAGCGCGCTCATCATGCGGGCGAACACGGCATCGGCGATGGTCTGCGCGGGAACGCCCAGGTCCAGGCGACACCGTGCTGGTCCATTTCCCCGTTCCCTTCTGCTCGGCGGTGTCGAGGATGACGTGGACCATCGGCTTGCCGGTCTCCGGGTCCTGCTTCGCCAGGATTTCGCCGGTGATCTCGATGAGGTAGCTGTTCAGCTCGCCCTGTGTTCCACTCGTTCGAAGACGCCGTGCATCTCGTCGGGGGTCATGCCCGAGCACCCGTTCCATCAGGAAGTAGGCCTCGCAGATCATCTGCATGTCGCCGTACTCGATGCCGTTGTGGACCATCTTGACGAAATGTCCCGCCCCGTCCGGCCCGATCCACTCGCAGCAGGTGCGCCGTCGTCGGCCTTCGCGGAGATCTTCTGGAATATCGGTTTCACCAGGGGCCAGGCTTCGGGGTTTCCCCCGGGCATGATGGCCGGGCCGCGCAGGGCCCCTTCCTCTCCGCCGCTGACCCCCGTGCCGATGTAGAGGATCCCCGTGCCCTCCAGCGCGCTTGATCCGGCGCCGGGTATCTTCGAAGTAGGAGTTCCCGCCGTCGATGAGCAGGTCGCCGGCCTGCAGGTGCGGCCGGAGATCGGCGATCACCGCATCCACCGGCTTGCCCGCCGGGACCATCATCAGGATTCGCCGGGGCGTCTCGAGCATCCGCACGAAGTCTCCGATATCCGCCGCGGTCCCCCCGGCTTTCCCCGCCGTCCGCTTCGTGAAGCTCTCCCGTTTCGCCGCATCCAGATCGAATCCCGCCACCGGATATTCACGGAGATCATGTTGAGGGCGAGGTTTTCGCCCATGACGCCCAGACCGATGATGCCGAACGCAAACGTACCCATAGAGCTTCTCCGATTCTTCAGTGATGGTTCAAACCCCGCTGTACGCCGAGAAACCGCCGTCAACGGGGACCACGATGCCGGTGACAAACGCCGAGGCCGGCGAAAGCAGCCAGAGCACGGCCCCCAGCAGGTCTTCGGGATCCCCGAACCGCCCCATCGGCGTGTGCTCGATGATCTTCTTCCCCCGGGCCGTGAGCTCGCCGGTCTCCTTCTCCGTCAGCAGGAATCGATTCTGCTCGGTCAGGAAGAACCCGGGCGCGATCGGCGTTCACGCGGATCTTCGGCGAGAACTCCTGTGCCATGTAGACGGCCAGCCACTGGGTGAAGTTGCTCACCGCCGCCTTCGCGGCGGAGTAGACGACCACGCGGGTCAGCGGCCGGTAAGGCGGCCATCGAGGAGATGTTCAGGATGATCCCTTCCTTCCTGCTCGGCCATCAGCTTCCCGAAGACCTGGCTCGGGAGGATCGTCCCGAGGATATTGAGATCGGTGGCCAACCGGATGCCTTCTTCCGGGAGGTCGAAGAAGGTCTGATCCGGACCGGCGGTGGCCTTGGGGTTGTTCCCGCCGGCCGTGTTGATCAGGGCGTCGATCGGGCCGAATTCCTGCTGGATCGCTGCCGCGGCGTTGACCAGCGTCTCTTTCTTGAGCACGTCGCCGTAGACGACCATCGCCTTGCCGACGCTGGATTGCAGCCTCACCATGAGCCGGTCGGCGAGCGCCGGATCGCGATCCATGATGGCCACGCTGGCACCGCATCCCACCAGGGCACAGGCCATCTCTCCGCCGAGGACGCCGGCCCCTCCGGTGATGACCACGGTCTTCCCCGTAGAAATCGTACATCTTGGTCAACTGCTGCAGGTCCATGGCTACGCCTCCTTCAGTACCACCTGCTCGAACCGCGGCGCGAGCAGGTGGTGGATCGCGAAGGTGACCAGGTAGATGAACGCGCAGATGCTGAACAGGATGGCATACCCGGCCGTCACGTCGCCCGACGCCTTGAACGACGTCCAGGAGTTTCCCGGTGAGCGTCGGGAAAGAGCATGCCGCCCAGAGCGCCGGCCATGCCGCCGATGCCGATGACCGAGGCGACGGCACGTTTCGGGAACATGTCGGAGACCGTGGTGAACAGGTTGGCGGACCACGCCTGGTGCGCGGCACCGGCCAGGCCGATCAGCAGCACGGCCGCCCAGTCCCCCACCGTGGTGGTCAGGTAGATCGGCAGCACCAGGAGGGCGAAGAGGAACATCCCGCTCTTCCGCGCCCGCGTGACCGTCCATCCCCGCTTCGCGAGGTAGCCGGTCACCCAGCCGCCGGCGATGCTCAGCACGGTGACGATGGCGTAGATCGTGACCAGGTGGACCCAGCTCTTCTTGATGTCCAGGCCCCGGGTCTGCTTGAAATAGTCGGGGAGCCAGATCAGGAAGAACCACCAGACCGGGTCGGTCAGGAACTTCGCCACGAGGAACGACCAGGTCTGGCGGTAACGCGAGCAGGCTGGAGCCAGGGGATCTTCTCTGCCGTCCTCGCTCGTCGCGGTCGCTGTGGATGTGCGCGAGTTCGCCGGGGAGAGCCTTTGGTCTTCTCGGGACGTCGTAGAGCGGGATCCAGAAGAGCAGCCAGACGAACCCGGCGATGCCGGCCGCGATGAACGCGGCCTGCCAGCCCCAGGTGAACGCGATCCAGGGGACGAGAGCGGGCGCGATGATCGCCCCGACATTCGTGCCGGAGTTGAAGATGCTCGTGGCAAGCGCGCGTTCCTTCTTCGGGAACCAGAGCGCCACCGCCTTGATCGCCGACGGGAAGTTGCCGCCTTCGCCGAGACCGAGCGCGATCCGCGCGGCGAAGAACCCGCCAACGCTGTCCCACGAAGGCGTGGCCGATCGCGGCAACGCTCCACGCGGCGATCGACACCGCATAGCCGATCTTGGTGCCGTACCTGTCGATGAACCAGCCGAACACCAGCAGGCCGAGCCCGTAGGCGCCCTGGAAGGCGGAATTCACCATGCCGAACTCTTCGTTGGTCCACTCCAGCTGTTCGTCCAGGATCGGCTTGAGCAGCGAGAGGATCTGCCGGTCGATGTAGTTGATGGTGGTGGCGAAGAACAGGAGCGCGCAGATCGTCCAGCGGTATCCCGCGGTGACCCCGCCTGGTGCTGCAGATGTGTCGGTCATTGGGCCTCTCTCGTGCTTGTGGAGATCGTCTTATCCCAGCCGCTGAACCTCGACTCCGTCCATATCGTCGAACACCTGGTTCTCCCCTCCCATCGCCCAGATGAACGTGTAGGCCTGCGTCGCCAACGCCGGTGTGGATCGACCAGCTCGGCGAGAGGACCGCCTGCCCGTTCCTCACGACGAGATGCTTCGTCCGTTCGGGCTCACCCATCATGTGGAACACAGCAGCCGCCGGGGGAAGGTCGAAATACATGTACACTTCGGACCGGCGCTGATGGGTATGGGGAGGCATGGTGTTCCAGACGCTCCCCTCCTCCAGGACCGTCATCCCCATCACCAGCTGACAGCTCGGAATGCCGTTCGGATGGATGTACTTGTAGATCGTCCGCCGGTTCGCGTCCTTCTGGCTCCCGAGCTTCGTGGGGGTCGCCTGGGAGAACGGTGCCGGAGTGGTCGGGTATTCCCTGTGCGCGGGATAACTCACGAAGTAGAACCTGGCCGGAGCAGACGGGTCCGCGCTGGCAAAGAGGATCTCACGAACGCCGCGGCCGATGTAGAGGCCGTCGTTCCGGACCATCGGAAACTCCTTCCCGTCGATCACCACCGCCCCCGTTCCCCCGATGTTGATCACGCCGATCTCCCGGCGCTCGGCAAAGTGTTCGGCCGCCATTTCTTTCTTCGTCGCCAGCAGCGGGAGCCGCTGCCGCACCGGCACTGCCGAGCCGGTGATCGATCGGTCGATGTCGGAATAGACCATCGGTACGGCATCCGGGACGAACAACGTGTCGATCAGAAAGGACCGGCGAAGGTCCTCGACGGTCATGGCCTGGAAACCGCGCGGGTCCGTGGAAAAGCGTACGTCCATCGTCGCACCTCCTACTTGAGTATGAAGTAACTTCCTTTGAGTTCCTGTGTCCGGGCCTCCACCACCCCTCGCCCGCCCGGGACCGGGAGATACTCGATCCTGGCTCTGCCGTTGGCCATCTCGATCACCGAGCTGCGCGTGGGGGTGCCGTAGTGTTCCAGCAACTTTCCGGACTCGAGGCTGCTGAAGTAGATCCGCTTGTTGTAGTCCAGGCACCGCCGTCCCTCGTGGTCCACGGCAACCGCCGTGATCAGTACGGTCCCCTCGGTTCCCGGCGACGCGCTCAACACCAGGTGGTCCGGCTCCCCGTGGTGTTCTTGCACGTACGTGAATCGCACCGAATCCCCGACCATCTCCCCGGCAAGGCCGGTCCCTTCGGCGGTGAGCCTGTTCTCGCCGCCGGAGAAGAGGAGATCCCAGGTCAATCCGGCGGCAGGGAAAGCGGCAGGGTTCCGCACACGTTTCCCCGCACTCACGCCGTTGACGAACAGCTCCACCGTTCGGCAGTTGCTGTAGACCCGGACGGAGCGTTTCACCCCCGGGGGGCCGGAGCGCTCATCCCAGGTCGGCGACACGATGCGGCAGAATGCCGGAGAGACGGTCCAGTGGCTCTTGAAGACGTAGTAGGCATCTTTCGGAACCCCGTTCCGGTCCACCAGGCCCTTCTGGTTCACGTAGGGGATGGGATTCTCCGGGCGGAGCGGCGTCCCAAAATCCTTGAAAGCCCACTGTGCGTTCCCGGTCAGCCAATCCAGCGACTCGGAGACGCGGAGGTGCCAGTCGAAGAGATCGATGATGTACGATTCGCCCCAATCCCCTTCCACAGAGACGTTCTTCAGCTTCCGCGGCTTTGGGCCCGGCCACCCGTCGGATCCCGTCCAGCCCTCCCCGTCCACGGGCGCTTCGGTATGCCTCCCCACATGGCTATCGCCGCCGTATTCCACGTGCAGGAGGCGCGGATGGATCTCGCGTGCTTCCGTGATCCGCTTTTCGTAGTCGCGGTATGCGCCCGAATACCATCCTGCCCAGATCGAGGGGGACGAGACGTCGCAGATGCCCGTTCCCGGCGGGAATTTCCGGACAGCCGTGGGCCTTGAGCTGTCGAGCCCTTTGGCGATCTCGTGGAGCTCCCGGAAGAACGTTTTGAGGGAATCCGGGTCGTCGCCGCCCGGGAATTCCGGCACCCAGTCCATCTCGTTCCCGAGCGACCAGAGGATGATGCTCGGGTGGTTGCGGTTCCGGTCGATCTGTTCACGGAGCAGGCGCCGGGTGTGCGATTTCCATTCTGCGTCCCCAACGCCACCCCGGCACCAGGGGAGCTCGTCCCACACAAGGAGCCCCAGCTCGTCGCAGGCCCGGTAGATCTCGGGGTCCTGGGGATAGTGGGCAAGCCTGACGAAGTTCGCCCCCATCGCTTTGATCGACACGATGTCCCTCCGGTGCAGGGAATCGGGAATGGCATTGCCGAGGCCGGCGTAGTCCTCGTGCCTGTGTGTTCCCCGAAGCAGCAGCCGTTCGCCGTTCAGGAGGAATGGGCCGTGTTCCTTGAATTCGAAGAACCTGTACCCGAACCGCTCTTCAACCCGGTCCAGCAGGCCCGTATCCGAGCGCAGGGAGATGCGCATGGTGTAGAGCGAAGGGTCGGAGGGCGACCAGAGCCTCGGGCGCCTGACGGTTGGCAGGAGCAGCCGGACCCGACGGTCGCCGGCAGCCGCTTGAAGCGTGGTCTCCGATCTTCCGGCGACAGCACCGGCGGGATCGAGGATCTCCGCCACGACGGCCGTCCTCGCCCCGACTCCGGCAGTCCCCTGGACGACCACCTCGGCCACGGTCTCGGCTTCTTCCCTGGTCACCCTCGGCGTCAGGACATGCACCCTCCCGATCCGGTCCGGCGGAAGATCGTTGAGCCAGACATCCCGGAAGATCCCGCCGTAGATGAAGAAGTCTGCGCGTTGCGAGGGGATGATGTGCGGGTCGTAGGAGTTGTCGACCCGAACGAAAACCTCGTTCTCTCCCGTCCGCAGGAGCGGCGTCAGGTCCACGTTGAATCCGACGTACCCTCCGACGTGCCCCCCCGCGCGTTGTCCGTTCGCGAACACATCGGTGGTGATGTTGGCCCCTTCGAACTCCAGGATGGTCCGGCGGGCACCGCGGTTCTCCGGGATCGTGAGCACTTTCCGGTACCACCCCGCCCCGCGGCGGTATCCGGGGATCTGATCCACCGCGTCGAACGCGTTCCAGGTGTGAGGCAGGAGAACCTCCGTCCACGGCGCTGCGACGCGCCGGACGCTGTCGATGGACCGCGTGTCGTTCTCCAGAAACCCCCATCGATCGTTCCACCGGAGCCTGCCGCGGGCAGGTTCATCACCAGCCCGGGCCGCGACCGGCAGCAATGACAGGAGGAGGAAACAGACGATGGCCTTGGGCATGATACGGATCTACCTGGTACGTGGATCGACGGTGACCACAAGGGGGGCATTCAGCCGGCGCGCCGCAGCCCCCAGATAGGCCTCCCACTCCGACCTGGAGGTGATGTCCCCCGCCCGTGTCCACGCCGCCCCTGCGTAGTACACGAACGGGCGATCCGGAAAGGCGTTCCCGCTCATCAGGATATGTTTCGTGGTTTCCCGCGCCCGACCCTGGTCCGGCATCACCACGCCGGTGCCGAGCGAGCCGTTGACCGTATCCGCGTTGGTCGGTCCCCAGAGAGCGATCCATCGTTTTCCAGGATCCGTCACGGAGGTGGTGTTCGCCCGCCGGACGAGTCCCGCCGCCATAACGAGCGTATCCTGCGCCGGGAATCCCGTGGTGACCACCTCGATCCTGTTCAGATTGCTGCCGGCGTCCAGAGAGATCCGCTTCAGCACGTGATACCTGCGTCCTCCGGCGTTCGCACTGTCATAGCGGAGTTCGAACATGGCACGGATGGGGCCGGTTGCGAGCACATGGTGTGCGTTGAACAGGCCCGGCTGCAGAAGGGAATCACCCGCGAGGAGCGCGCAGCTCCCGGCGCCGAGTGAACGTCCGACGCTGAAGAAGTCCGCCCCTTCGCCGTGATCCTCATGGTAAGAATCCTTCTGCGCCTTCGCACTCGCCCGATACCATTTCTCCACGATCGGGTATCTCACCCGTTTGCACCAGATGTCGATCCCGTTGTTGACGTCGCCGGCCAGAACGGATCCGTACATCCGGAAGGCGATCCGGTCGTTCTCCCACGCCAGGTCTTGCCGCGGCATCACGAATTGTGCGTCCGTGGGGCCGTTGGTCTGGACGGGATCCCCGGCCTGGACGGTGAAGGTCTTCTTCTCGAGAGGACCGAACGATGCCTGGAACAGAAGGAGGATCGGGCTGCCGTGCGCGTCGATGACCTGCGACACCAGCGGCCGGGTGTTCTCTGTCACCGTTATCCGCGAAGACGCGATAGGCCCCAGGTCCTTCCACCGAACCTCGATCGTTTCGAGATCCCGGCGTTCCGGAAGGGGATTCGTGACGGTGACGTTCACCGGTTGCGTGAACGCGGATGCCGCGCAGGCGGCGAGGGCGAGGGTCACACAGATCGCGGTTTTCATGGTCTTGGCTGCCTGTTGGAGAACGTGATCAGTGGGGATCCATGGCGCGGAGAAGTGCTTCGACAAAATAGTAGTCGCCATAGACAAGCGACACATCCACTTCTTTGTTCGCCGGTTTGTTCCCCACTGCGTGCTTGAGGATCCCGTAGGAGGACGATGGATCGGCGAGGTATTCCGGCGAACAGAGGGAACTCAGGATCTCCGTGGCTGCCTGCCGATAGCGGTAGCCCTCCCCGGATGGCGGGCAGAATCGCGCGAGTTCGATAAGGGCGGAGGCGGCGATGGCGGCGGCAGAGGCATCGCGGGGTTCGTTCGGGATACCCGGGGCGTCAAAATCCCAGTAGGGGACGTCATCCGGTGGGAGATGGCCCAGAAAGAAGCCCGCCGCCCGGCGTGCCGCGCCGAGGAACCGCGGATCGCGGGTCTCGCGGTACATCATGGTGAACCCGTAGATGGCCCAGGCCTGTCCCCGGGCCCAGACGGAGCTGTCGGCTGTCCCCTGATGGGTCTGCCTCGTCACCACCGCCCCGGTGAGAGGATCGTAGTCCACAACATGGAAGGTGCTCCCGTCCGGGCGGAAATGATTCTCGATCGTCCTCAGCGCATGGCTCCTGGCGATCGCCGCCAGGGTGTCCCCTCCTCCGTTCCTGGATGCCCACATCAGCAGCTCAAGGTTCATCATGTTGTCGATGATGACCGGGAAGGGCCACTGCTTCGGCCAGTCCCACGACTTGATGCAGCCGACCTTCGGATTGAACCGGCCGGAGAGGGTCCGCGCGGCCTGCAACAAGACCTCCCTGTAGCGGGGATCGCCCGTGATCCTGTAGCCGTTCCCGAAACTGCAGTTGATCATGAAACCGACGTCGTGGGTGCGGGAGTTGAGTTTCTGCCCTTCGACAAGAACGGTCCATCGGCCGGCCGCATTCCGCAGGACGGTGTCGCGCGACTGTTCGTAGAGATACCAGAGGGTGCCGGGGAAGAACCCGCTGGTCCATTCGGACGGCGTGGAGGTCTGCCATCGCCCGTCGGGGAGCGTGTACCTTGGGATGCCGAGAGAATCGCCGAGCGCGGCGATCGTCCGGCGCGCCTGGGTCCCGGCGACCCCGAGAGCCTTCATGAGGTCCGGCGACTGGCCCGGGGATTCCGCGGGAGCGCAGAGGCAGACGAGGAACAGGGCGAGGCCGATCAGCGGGCGTCCCGCCTGGCCGGGGAGTTTCGTATGGGTGGTCATCGGTCGTCCCTTGAACTCATTGAATGGTGTTTGGATCCGGCTGTCGTACCCGGAACATGCGGGGCCGTGGACGAACGGAGGACCAGTTCGGTCTCCAGGATCGTCCGTTGCGGCACGTTCTTCCCCTGGATCCTCGCGAGCAGCAATTCTATCGCCTTCTGGCCGATCGCCTGTGTCGGCTGTCGGATCGTCGTGAGGGGAACTGGTGCGTATGCCGGATCGTTCGATGTCGTCGAACCCGACGATGCCGACATCTTCCGGGATGTGCAGACCCGCGTCGAGGAGCGCCTGCATGGCGCCGAGGGCCGCGAGATCATTGTAAGCGAACAGGGCGTCGGGTCGATCCTGCATCCCGGCGATAGACCGTCCGATCTCGTAGCCGGAGGCGTAGTCGTGTTTCTCTCCTCCCCGGCTCAGGCGGAAGTGGTGTCTCGGGTCTTCTGAGTGCCCGGACTCGCTCAGCGCGCGGAGATACCCGTTGCGGCGCAGCTCGCCGGGGAGATTCCCCTGCTCCCCGTCGATGTTGCCGAGTGTGCGGTATCCGAGCTGAAGGAGGTGTTTCGCTGCGAGGAAGCCCCCCTCTCGCTGTCGCCGCACACCAGGTAGGCACCGGGCTCGTTCACGTAGGAGATCATCACGTAGGGAAAGCCCGACATCGCAAGCTGTCTGAGCGCTTCCGGGAGGACGTACTTGTGGGTCAGCGAACCCACCAGCAGGCCGACGACCCCCATCCGGTGAAAGTACATGATCTGCGCGTTCTCGTCGTCCCGGGCCTCGGAGGCCGTCCCGAGCAGAATGGAGTACCCGTGGGTCCGCGCGTACTGTTCCGCGCTACGGACCACGAGTGAAAAGAACGGGCTGCCGACGTCGGTCAGCACCATGCCGATGACGTTGCTCATCAGCGGCGGAGTTTCCGTCCGGGAGGCTCCGGTCACGAACGTCCCTCTTCGCGGGCGGCTCACGATGAGCCCTTCATCTGAAAGCTGGCGAAGCGCCCCTTTCACGGTGATGACGCTGACACCGTGTCTCAGTGCGAGCTGGCGTATAGAACCGAGCTGTTCACCAATGGGGAGTATGCCAGTGGCGATCTCCTTTCTCAGGACATCTGCAAGCTGGACGTAGAGGGGTGTGGTATTTGCGTGGTCGACGACCATCACACTGGGGTGCTGTCAGTCTGTATATATTGAATATATACAGAAGTACAACAGAGTCAAGCGGGATTTTCTTGCTCAGACGGCGAAAACACATTCGGAGGGACTCGTTTCGGGGACCGGTGGCAAGCTGAGCGCTCTGCCACCGATCCCCCTGGAACGAGCCTACAGCCTCTCGTAACGGGCCTGGAAGAACCGCAGGTACTTCGGCTCGTACACCATCTTCAGCCCCCGCGTCTTGTCGCGCTGTTCATATGCCGCGCGGACCGATTCAGCCACGACATCCATGTGCGCCTGGGTATAGACGCGCCTCGGGATGGTCAGCCGCGTGAGCTCGAGTTTCGGGTAGTAGTGATCGCCGGTCTTGGGGTCGCGTCCCGGCGCTCGCGATCCCGCGCTCCATCGAACGGATGCCCGAGTCCAGATACAGCTCCGCCGCCAGGGTCTGTGCCGGGAACTGGTCCTGCCGCAGGTGCGGTAGAACGCCCTTGCGTCCAGGAAGATCGCATGTCCGCCCGATCGGCAGGACGATGGGGATTCCCCAGTGCGTAAGAAGCTCTCCGAGGTATCGTACCTGGCCGATCCGTGAACGCACGTGATCGTCCTGAACCGACTCTACGATCCCGATGGCCAGGGCTTCCATGTCCCGCCCGGCGAGACCGCCGTAGGTGTGAAGACCCTCGTACACCACCACCATGTTTCGCAGCTCCTCGAACAGCGTCCAGTCGTTGACCGCCAGCCAGCCGCCGATGTTGACCAGGCTGTCCTTCTTGGCGCTCATCCAGGCGCCGTCGGTATAGGCGCAGAACTCCTTCAGGATCTGCGCCACGGACCGGTTGGCGTACCCCTCCTCCCGCTCCTGGATGAAGAAGGCGTTCTCCACCATGCGCGTGGCATCCAGGTAGACCTTGATGCCGTGCTTGTCGGCGAAGTGCGCGCAGGGCCTTCGACGTTCGCCATGCTGACCGGCTGGCCGCCGGCCATGTTCACCGTGCCGGCAAGGCTGATGTAGGCGATCTTCGCCGCCCCTTCCCGCCTGATCGAGCGCTTCCACCTTTTCCAGATCCACATTTCCCTTGAACGGGTGGGTATGTGCGGGATCATGCGCTTCATCGATGATGACATCGACGAAGATGCCTCCCGCAAGCTCCTGATGCAGGCGGGTGGTGGTGAAGTACATGTTCCCCGCGATGAACTGGCCCGGCTTGATCGCCGCACGGCTGATCAGATGCTCCGCGCCGCGACCCTGGTGGGTGGGAATGATGTGCTTGTACCCGTAGTATTTCTGTACCGCCTGCTTCCAGGCTGTAGAAGTTCCGGCTGCCGGCGTACGCCTCGTCGCCGAGCAGCATGCCAGCCCACTGCCGGTCACTCATCGCGCTGGTTCCGCTGTCGGTGAGCAGGTCGATGTAGACGTCTTCCGACTTCAGCAGGAACGTATTGAAGCCCGCCTCATCCAGCGCGCGTTCCCGATGCTCGCGGTCGATCATGCGAAGCGGTTCGACCATCTTGATCTTCCAGGGTTCGGCCCACGACCGACGGCCGAACTGTTGGCCCATCGTCTTGAGATGCGCATCATCCATACGTGAAAAACCTCCTTCATTCGAAAACGGTCTGATCGATAAAGGTACGACGGACCGCAGGAAGAATCAACGCACCGCGTCAGAAGGGATTCTCCGACGGATACAGAACCCCCCGGGGCCGGTTGGTAGAACAGCTCTTTGACGCCGAGCATTGCGCAGGCGGAGAACAGCGTCCTGCCCGCATGGGCGAAGGCCACGGCCGTGTGGTGGGGGAAACGCTTCTCGATCAGCACGTGTCGGTAGAAACGCCCCATCTCCTTCACCGCAAAGACGCCGATGGACCCGAACGACTTCGGGTCGATGTCGAGCACCTCGCCGTTCGCCATGTACGCCCGGAGCAACGCCTCGGGGGTCGCCTGAAGGCGAAAGATCGAGACCGGTCCGGACCTGATCTGCCCCTCCAGGGTGCCCCTCGTGATATTGGGTTCCGCCCCCGGTTCCATCATCCTGTGCATGATCAGCTGATGCTGCATCATCGGCTGCACGAGACAACCCGAAGAGGTGTTCCCGCAGTGGAATCCCATCCAGAGGTCGGTCAGCGGGCGGTCACCGATCCGGTCCCGGCTCTCCTCGTACATGTCCTTCGGGACGGTGTTGTTGATGTCCAGGATCGCGGGCGGCATCTGTGTCGCGCAGACCGCCATGTATTCGCTCAGCGCGCCGTAGATGTCCGCCTCGCAGGCCACCGGTACTCCCCGGGCCGCCAGGCGCGAATTGAGGTAGCACGGAACGAGTCCGAAGTACTTCTCGAACGCCGGCCAGCACTTGTTGGCGAACGCCCCGTACGCCGAGGCCCCCAGGTTCGTGCCCATGAACTTCTACGAGGGCGAACTCGTACTGCGCGAGCTTTTCGAGAAGCCCGGGATAGGTGTTCCCCTTCCCGAGTTCCCCGGCCATCTCCCCGGCGACCGCCTGATCTCCGGATTCCCCTCTTCGGCTTTGAACAGGTCCAGGAGGTCCAGTTCGCTGTTCTCCATGATCTCCACCCCGAGGTCGTAGAGCGGCTGGATGGGAGCGTGGCAGGTCAGGAAGTCGAACGGCCGGGGTCCGAACGAGATGATCTTGAGCGAGCGGACACCCAGCACGACACGCGCGACCGGAATGAACTCCGGCGATCATGTCGGCTACTTCGCCCGGCATCCCCCACCGGCGATTCCGGGATGAAGGGATCCGAAGCCTCCGGAGCCCGATGTTGTACGAAGCGCTCAGCAGCCCGCAGTAGGCGTCCCCGCGGCCGGCGAACAGGTCCTTCCCCGTGTCCTCCGCCGCAGCGGCGATCATCACCGGTCCGCCGAACTTCTGGGCGCAGGAGTGTCGTCGGGTCCTTCCGGGCCGAAGTTGCCGAGGTAGACGGCGAGCGCGTTGATCCCCTTCTCGCCGGATCTCCTCGAGAGCCTTCAGGACGTCCTGTTCGTTCTCGACCACGGTGTCGATCTCCGTGACCGGGATCTTCCGTTCGCCGCATGCGACGACCACCTTCTGGCGCCGCGCCCGTGAGAGCTCCATCGGAAAGCAATCGCGGCTCACCGCCACGATGCCCAGCCTGACCACCGGTACGTTCTGCATGATTCAGTGTCCTTTGTGATGAAACAACCCGCCGCCGGGGGCGGCAGTGCTATCCGACGAAATAGAGATAGGCCGCCAGAATGAGGGCGATCACGACGCACGAGAGCACAACATCCGACGACGTCCAACTCGCCCGGGTCACCTTCTTGTCCTCCACCGTCCGCGTGGCGTAGGTCAGCCCGCTGATCCTGGCGTAGTCCGGAGCTTCGCTCAGGTAGCTGACCACGACCATGACCACGGCCGACACGACGAGGATGATCATGCTGTAGTACTGGAAGAAGATATTGTTCACGATCCAGAAGAAGGTCCCCGGTTCGTACGAGAACCCCTGCATCAGCTTTACCGGAGTGTCCACCGCCAGGCGGAAGATCCCCAGAAGGAAGCCGGTCACCAGGGCCCAGAGGCATCCTTTGGCGTTCAGCCGTTTGTGGAACACTCCCAGGAAGAAGACCACGAAGATCGGCGGAGCCAGGTAGGCCTGCATCCCCTGCAGGTAGTCGTACAGCCCCTTCCCCCCGCGGATCACCGGGATCCAGAGGAGACCGATCAGCACCATCACTCCCGTCGCGACCCGGCCCATCCAGACAAGCCGTTCCTGCGATGTCCCGGGACGGAGACGACCGTAGAAGTCGATCGTAAAGAGGGTCGCGCAGGCGTTGAACGCCCCCGCGAGCGAACTCATGAGCGCCGCAAGCAGTCCCGCGACGACGATGCCGCGGATCCCGACCGGGAGGACGTTCGCGACCATCAGCGGGAAGGCCTGCTGGGCGTTGTCCCGGATGATGGCCCCGTCCGGTCCGATCAGCAGATGCTGGAAGCCGGCGATCTTCCCGCGACTTCGCCAGGGCGAAGCAGATGATCCCCGGGATGATGAAGATGAAGACGGGGAGCAGTTTGAAGAAGGCGGCCGCGATCGACCCACGACGCGCCTGGGTCTCGTTCGGCGCCTCAGTGCCCGCTGGACGATATACTGATCCGTGCACCAGTACCAGAGCCCGATCACGGGCGCGCAGATCAGCATGCCGAGCCACGGATAGTTGTCGTTGAAATACCAGGCCATCTGCGACGCGTTCCGGACAGGCGCCCAGGTCCCCTCCACTCCCGCCGGGACCATCGGCTTCCAGAGGTTGAACATCTCTGCCGGGACGATGGCGCGCAGTTCCGACCAGCCGCCGAGCGCGATCAGCCCGAACACGGTCACCAGTGCGGACCCGATGATCAGAATGATCGTCTGCACCGCCTCCGTATACGCCACCGCACGCATGCCGCCGACGATCGTATAGAGGCCGGTGATCACCACCACCAGGAACGACCCGATCCAGAAACTGTCCAGTCCCCACACGTTGACCTCGGGGAGCAGCACGGCGAAGACCACCCCGCCCGCAAAGATCCCCACGGCGATCTTCGTGAGGATGTACGCCACCAGGGAGATCACGGACAACACCGTACGGGCCGTGCCGGAGAACCTGCGCTCGAGGAATTCGGGCATCGTGAAGACCCTCGACCGCATGTAGAACGGCACCATCACCCAGGCCAGCACCAGCAGGCACCAGGCATGCAGCTCATAGTGCGCCATCGCCACACCATCGGTCGCCCCCGACGCCGCAAGTCCCACGAGGTGTTCCGATCCGATGTTCGACGCGAAGATGGAGGCGCCGATGACGAACCAGCCCATTTCCCGTCCGGCCAGAAAATACCCGTCCGAGGTCTTCTTCTGCCTCCGCGAAACCCAGACGACGATCCCGAGGATCAGGGCGAAATACCCAATGATCATCGCCCAATCGAGTGGTTGCAGTATGTTCACACTTCCTCCTGTGTTGGTCGGACCTCCGGAACGCAGAAGCCCCATGCGCGACAGACATGGGGCTCTGCGTTCGCTTCACATGAACGGTCTACTTCACCAGCATCATCTTCTTCATGTCGACGAACATACGTGACCCATCGACCGGCCGCGCCTCCAGCCGGCAGACGTACATGCCGCTGGCGGCAATAGACCCATCGCGCGTCGAACCTGCCCAGAGTGCCGTATGAACACCCGCATCGAGCACGCCTTCGGCGAGCGTGGCCACCTCACGGCCGAGCACGTCGTACACCCGCAGGCTGATCCTGGACCCGATCGGCAGCGAGAACCGGATGGCCGTCGAGGGGTTGAAGGGGTTCGGGTAGTTCTGCTCCAGGGCGAACTGGATCGGCAGGCCGTCGGTCTCAGAGACGGCGACGATCGTCCCCCGTTTGACCTTGACCGCGAACGTGTCGAGGCTGAAGACCGCGGGGTTCGCGGGATCTTTTGCGACCGCGGTCCACCGGAGCACGACACTGTCCGCCCCCGCCAGATACGGCAGCATCTGTTTCCCGGTCCGGGTGAGGAACGTATCTCTTGCCGCGGGGACAAGGGCCTTTCCGATGGGCGCCCAGCTGTAGGTCAGCGTATCCCTATTCAGGTCCACCGCCGCCCGCCAGCGGAACGTGATGATCTGTGCCGTGTCATTCAACACGACGGTCGAACTGTTGGCGGGTTCCAGCATGGAGAAGTGTCTGTTCGGCTGGACGGCCACGTTCTGCGTGATATCCGCATAATAGTTGACCGTGAGCTGGTATCCGTCGTTCGGCGGGACAGCCGTCGAGTACTGCGTGGCCACACCCATCGCGGTGAAAGGAGCCACCGGCTCAACGGTCCCGTCCAGATCCGTGTCCCTGTCAACCCGGAGGATGACCGTCCGGAAACCGTCCCACACCTGGTAGTTGGCGTCGGAGTTCGTCCCGGGCCATGCCACCGACGATCCGGGCGCTTTCGCCAGGCCTTTCAGCCTGAGATACCGGCCCTCGTACGTTTCAGGCGAAGCGAGATACGTGTCGAGGGTCAGATCGATCGGGGTCACCGCGAAACCGGAACCGAGGTAGGTCGTCCACAGCGACAGTGAATCCTGGATGTCCATCTGCACGCCGCCGTTGAACTGACCCACTTTGCCTCTCACGGCGAGCTTGTCGCCGACTTTGTAGACCGGCCCGCCTCCGGTTAGGCTTCCTTTCGTGACGTTGATCCCGCCTGTTTCATCCTGGATGTAGTAGCTGAACCTGTTCGCACTGGCCGTGTAGTTCACGGAGTTCACCGTACCGACGACCGTGACCGTGTCCGTCCGATCCGCGATATAGTCTCCATTGAGATCCTTCCGCGCCTCGGCAATGGTGATCGGCGTCGCTGAGAGCTTGACCCAGTTCAGGTGCACGATGGGCATGAGTAGCGGGTCCCCGATGCCGTCGCCGTAGAACACCTCCAGTTGCGCGTCGGCATCGACATTGGCCATCGCGATCATATCCCAACGGCCGCCCGTGGCGGCGAACTTCTGGTCGATCAGCGACATCTCATCAGCTAGTGGAGCTGGTGATCGCGCCCCCCTTGTATTTGAGGCGAACGATCGCTGCGTTCGGCGTCGCATCGCGGCTGCCGAACACAAAATCCAGTTTCCCGTCGTTGTCAATGTCACCCGCTGCACCACCGTACAGGCGTCCCGTCGCGCCGATAAGCGCAGAGAAATCCGCGATCACCGTAGAGGTGAGCGTATCGGCAGACCGTTGCAGGAGATACACTTTGGTGTTGCCCGGTGTAGTGAAACTGGCGACGACGATCTCTTTTGTACCGTCTCCATCCAGATCCACCACCGACGATGATTTCCAGGACCCTCCCGGTACCAATCCGGTTTGTGCGGCCCTGATCGACCATTTCCCGGCGGCGTATTTCACCGCTGTCACAGGCCCTGCGGCAACGTTGTGGAACAGGTAGATCGTGCTGTCGACCACCGCAAAGTCATAGATCACGCTGCTGTTCAGCGTCGAGTCCTTTCCCGAATATTTCAGCGTCCAGGTCTCTGATCCGTTGCCGTTGTCGGGGATACTGCTGACGCCTACAACCCCGAACCGATACGCCTTGAGCGGTGTCTTCCCGGAGCCCCGGTCGCAGAAGACGATCTCCTTCTTTCCGTCATTGTCCACATCCGCCAGCCTCGTCCGGAAGGGACGGAGGTCGAACATCGAAGTGTCCGTGATCCTCCACTTTGCGTTGGGGAGGTAGTTGGCCCCGGAAGCGATACCCATCATGTCACTGCCGTCGCCCTTTGATTCGAACACGAAAATCCGGTTGGGAGTCGGGTTGGTCGTGGCGTCAAGGTTGTTCACCGGTTCCCAGATGATCTCCATCTTTCCGTCGTTGTCCAGATCACCGTAGGTCAACGCCGGCCAGGTGTTCTGGAGAGGGACATCCAGCGTGGCACTCCAGACGGAATCCCACTTCGTGCCGTTGAACTCGAACTTGTAGATGCGGGGGATCAACTCCGATCCGTTGTCATTCCAGTTGCTGTTGACCGCATACATGTCCGGTTTTCCATCGGCGTCAAAATCTACGCCGGTAACAAATTCGCCGAACCCGGACGATTCGATCGCAGGAACCGGAATGGTCGTCTGACGCGCGAACACCTCCTGGGCGGTGGATCCATCCGGAAGAAGCGCGACGAGAGCAAAGACCGACTAGAAGAATGCAGGCATGTTTCATGGGTGTCTCCTTATGTTGTGAGGCAGGGAACAGATGGGGTGGGTTTGGCCTAGATGTTCCAAGAATCGCAACTTCTTTCCACATAAGCAAGCACCCGCGCATGCGCAGAGAGAGGCTTGTTTCTTCCCCACCGTGCTGGTACATTGCGCGTACACCCGGGTCCCCGATCATGGATCAAATCCCCCTTTCGCCCGTCGACCATCTCTTCCTCGGTCCGGGCTCGCAACCGATCACCTTTGCGATGATGTATGCTTCCGCGCTCGACCCGGGGGCGCTCCGGACCGGACTCGAAAAGACCCTGGAAGCCTTTCCGCTGGTCTCCTTCCGGCTCGTCCGCGGAGCGGAAGCGGAGTTCGTCTTCCGGCGGACCGCCGAGGCACCGGGACTCGAGATCCTCGATTCGGACGCCCCGTTCGATCCTGCGGAAGGGACCTCGCCATACATCACGCCGGTCAGATCAGTGGAGGGATCCCCGCTCGCGAGGTTCACGCTCACCCGGACCCCATCCGGTTGCGTGCTGGCAGCGAGCATCTCGCATGCCATCGTGGACGGGTTCAGCTACTTCCATTTCCTGTCAAGCTGGGCCAGGATCTGCAGGGGGGAACGATTCCTCCCTCCGTCCTTCGATCGCAGCTTCGTAGAACGGTTGATGGGGCAGGGAGAGCCGGTCGACCTGCTCGCTTCGTGCGGGCTCTTCGCCGGGGAGAGGCGAACCGAGACCCCTCCTGATGGACATCGAGCCGAGCGGTTCACTCTTTCAGCAGCTGAGGTGGGGGCGATGGTCGATGATGCCCGCCGGTCTGCCGGCGTTTCGCTCACGGAGAACGACATCCTCGTTGCGTTCCTCTGGAAACGATCACTCTTCGGCAACAGTGGCGGCGACGGCTACGTGACCTGTCCCGTGGATTTCCGCCGGCTCCTGCCGGAATTCCCCAAAACCTACTTCGGGTGCGCCCTGGCATTCGCCACCGCCTCATTCCCCGCAGAGGAACTGGCGAACGCACCCATCGGACGGCTGGCGGTGCTGGTCCGTGATGCCGTCGCCGCGGTCAGGGCAGACAGGATCCAGGGATCGATCCGTGCCCTCAGCCAATACCGTCTCGAGTATGGTTCGGAGGGAATGGAAAAGATCCATCTGCGCCACCCTGATCGAGGGTTGATCGTTACGAATCTTACACGAATGCCGATCCATGACGTGGATTTTGGGTCCGGTCCACCGTCCGGCTACGTCCCCAACGTCGAGATCTCCAACGGGGCTGCGATCGTTCCAGCGGCTGGCGGAATAGGCATCATTTCCATGGATGGCCCTTCCAGCAGCCAATTTGGACCGGTCCATTAATTCGGACTTTGCTCTTGCGGAGATGTTCCCCCATCTGTATCTTTTATTGGAACATACCAATAGGCCATTAAACCGACATGAACATCAAGCTGGACCGGGAGAGCGGCGTACCATTATACAGACAGATCGTACGCCAGATGAGGGAGATGATCCTGGAGGGGACGTTGCCGGCCGGCTTCCAGCTTCCCCCCGAGCGTCGGCTTGCGGAGGCCCTCGGAGTGACGCGGACGACCATCATCAACGCCTATGAGGAGATCAAGTCGGAGGGACTGGCCACCGCGCACGTGGGCCGCGGCACCATCGTGCGTGCCCCTCAGCACGCCCCGGCCGCGGTGGATCCTGCAAGGATGATGGCATGGAGCCGTCTCTTCCGGGACGAGACCTTCCGCCCTCCGGACCCGCTCCTGCGCGACCTGCTGGACCTGACCACGAAGGAGGGGATCATCTCCTTCGCCGTGGGGGTCCCTGCGCGTGACCAGCTTCCGGTCGCCCTGTTCAGGAAGACCGTGGATCAACTGCTGGACGAGGCGGGCGCGGAGATCCTGCACCACAGCCCCACAGAGGGCCACCCCCCTCTGCGCGAATCGCTGAGCAAGTGGCTTGCCGCCCGCGGGATCCGCTGCACCGCCGACGAGACGTTGATCCTCGCCGGCTCGCAGCAGGGACTGCACCTGGTCGCGCGTCTCCTGCTGCATCCCGGCGACACGGTGATCGTCGAGGAACCGACCTACTTCGGCGCGATCGAAGCGTTCCGGCGGACCGGCGCGCGCATGATCGCCATCCCCGTCGACGAACAGGGGATGCGCGTCGACATGCTGGAAGCGATCCTTGACCGGCATCGGCCGAAACTGATCTACACGTTGCCGACCTTCCAGAACCCCTCGGGGATCGAGATGAGTCTGGACCGCCGGCACCGGCTCCTGGAACTCGCGGCTTCGCGCGGGATCCCGATCCTGGAAGAGGACCCCTACTCGGAACTCCGCTACGATGGGACGCCGATCCCGTCGCTGAAGGCACTCGACACCGCCGGCATCGTGCTCTATCTTTCCACCAGCTCGAAGATCCTCTTCCCCGGGCTTCGGATCGGATGGCTGGTGGCCCCGCGGCCGGTCATCCGCCAGTGCACGCTGATCAAGCAGTCCGAGGATCTTCACACGAACACCCTGGGGCAGTACACGCTGGACCGGTTCCTGCGCGAGGGGCACTTCGACCGGCACCTGGCCGTGCTCCGGCGCGAGTACGGCAGGAGACGTGACGAAATGGAGCAGGCGCTGCGAGCGGCGGACATCGAAGGGGTGTCGTGGCACACGCCGCGAGGAGGCTTCTACTTCTGGTGCACGCTTCCGGAGCACGTCAACCGTACACGGTTGCTCGCCCTCGCCGGGGAAAAACGGATCGCGTTCCTCCCGGGGAATCCCTGCTTCACGGAAGAGCCGGGCCGGCTCTACCTCCGGTTGAATTTCTCCGCCCCCCCGTTCGCCGAGATCCGCGAAGGCATCGGGCGGCTTGCCGCAGCACTGAGGGAATCCATCACCGAACAGCCGCTCCACCGGGCTTCCCAGGTCCCGATGCGGCCACTCGTGTAACCATCGGAGCCAACCCATGGAACCCGCATTCGCCGAACGGATGAAGCTCCTCCGCGCATCCGATATCCGTGAGATCCTGAAGATCACCCAGCGTCCCGAGGTCATCTCGTTCGCGGGGGGTCTCCCCGCGCCGGAGTTCTTCCCGACCAGGGAGATCGCCGAGGTCGCATTCACCGTACTCCAGCGCGACGGCATCCGCGCGCTGCAATACTCTCCCACCGAGGGGGACCACCGGCTCCGGATCCAGATATCCACCCGGTTGAACGAGAAATGGAACACCGCCATCTCTCCCGACGAGGTCATCATCACCACCGGATCCCAACAGGGACTGGACCTGATCGGCAAGGTCTTCCTCGATACCGGCGACGTGGTGGCGTGTGAGAGCCCCACCTACCTCGGCGCCGTCATGGCCTTCAATACCTTCCGCCCGCGATGGATCGAGATCCCGACGGACGACGAGGGGATGGACATGGAGTTCCTGGAGAATGCGCTCCGCCGCGAGATCCGCCTCAAGTTCATCTACGTCGTCCCCAACTTCCAGAACCCGTCGGGACGGACCTGGTCCCTCCGGCGGCGGCAACAGCTGATGGACCTGGCCTCCCGCTACGGGATCCCGGTGATCGAGGACAACCCGTACGGCGAGATCCGTTTCGCCGGCGAGCCGCTTCCGGCCATCCAATCGCTGCCCGACGGCGACCTGGTGATCTCCCTCGGGACGCTTTCGAAGGTGTTCTGTCCCGGACTGAGGATCGGGTGGATCGCCGCGCGGCGCCAGTTCCTGGACAAGCTGACCATCGTCAAACAGGGGGCCGATCTTCACTCCTCGACGTTCGATCAGATGGTCGCGGCGGAATACCTGGCCAGGTACGACATCGACGAGAACATCCGGCGCATCACGGCCGCCTATCGCATCCGGCGCGATGTGATGGTCGCGACCCTGGAGCGTGAGATGCCCCCCTCCGTCAAGTTCTCCAGACCGGAAGGAGGGCTCTTCCTCTGGGTGGAGCTTCCGGAGCAGATCGATGCCCGAAGGCTCCTCGTCCGATGCCTCCAACGCGACGTGGCGTTCGTCCCCGGCGGGTCCTTCTTCCCGGCCTGCAACCGGGAGAACACCCTCCGTCTCAACTTCTCGAACATGTCGGAGGAACGGATCCGCGAAGGAGTGGTCCGCCTCGCCGCCGTCCTGAAGGAGATGCTGGCGGAGGACGGTGCGAGCGGGCACGCAGCACGGCAAGGCAGTGCCGCGAACCGCCCCGGCGGCGCCGGGGGTGTCGATGCGGAACCCTCGGGCGGACCTCCCCCTCCGTTCCGGCTTCATGACCCTGCCGTCAATCCGGCCGACGGTCGGCGTGTGGACCGCCGCCACCCTGATCCTTGCGGCGATCCTCTCGTTGCTTCTGCTCCCATCCCCCGCGGCGTATGCCGCCGTGTTCCTGGGAGCTTCCCTGATCTATCTGATCCTCGCCTGGTCACTGTTCCGGGCCTCGCCGGATCGCCGCACCATCCTGGTGCTCCTCCTTCTCTCCATGGCGGTCCGCGCCACATTCGTCACCTCCACACCGATCGGCTCCGACGACGTCTACCGCTACATGTGGGACGGAAAGGTCCAGATCTCAGGGATCGATCCCTACCGGTACGCTCCCGATGACCCGGCTCTTCAGGAACTCCATACGGCGGCGCTCCCATCGCTGGTGAACCACCCCGACATGCGGACCATCTACTTCCCCTTCACGCAATGGATATTCTCGGCATGTTATGCGTTAAGCGGCGAAGCGATCTGGGGATACAAGGCGATCCTGCTTCTCTCGGAAATACTGACGATCGCGGCGCTGGCGCTTCTCGCCGGACGGCACGGGGGGGAGACAAATACGCCCTGCTCTACGCACTCTCTCCCCTCCCCATCCTCCAGTTCGCTCTGGACGCGCACGTGGACGCGCTGGGGCTGCCGCTGCTCGCCTGGGGGTTGTTGTGGTACCTGGACGGAAAGAAGGGGCGGGCCTACGTCCTGATCGGCCTCTCCATGTCCGTGAAGCCGGTCGCGTTGGTTTTGCTGCCGCTCCTTTTCCTGCACGAGAAAGGAGTGCGGAACCGGCTTGCTGCGGTCATCGTCCCGTTGACCGCGTTCGCCGTACAATTCGTTCCGTATCTCTTTTCTTCCCACCTGTTCGAGGCGTTGACCACGTTCACCCGCCACTGGGTCTTCAACGGAGCATTGTTCGAGATCGTCAACTCCCTCGTCGCGGACAACCAGCGGAGCCGCGCCGTCTGCGCCGTCGTCCTGGTGGCGTCGCTGGCCCTGCTGTCCCTGGGCCGTTCCCCCCTGAAGCAGAAGATCTCACACGCCGTCCTTCTCCTTCTCCTCTGTTCACCCGTGGTCCATCCCTGGTATGTCGCCTGGCTTGCCGTGCTGATCCCGCTCGCGCCGGTACGGTCCGCCATCGTCTATGCGGCGACCGCAAGCCTCACCGCGTTCACGATCCTCACCTACAGGCAGACCGGGGTCTGGCAGCAATACCCGATCGCCATGGCACTGGAATACCTCCCGGTGGTGGTGGCATTTGGCTGGGAGGTTCTCAGACCGACACGAACCCGACCTGCTCCCTGACAGGCCGGTTCACGTCGGTCCATGGCGGATCGCCCTCAAGACTTAACATTCCGGTAACAACCCGCCTGCGGGAGAGCGCCCGCCAGATCGACATCGCGAGCTACACCCCGAAATGGCACGGAGCCGAAGGAACCATTCAGATCAGCAATGGCCCACAGTTCACCTGGAAGGTCACAGGGATGTTCTCCGGGAAGTACGCGGTCCTGGACAGCTCCGGGAGGGAGATCGTCAGGTCACTCGGGCTGGATCGCGCAAGACCGGGTGGAGGGACTGGGCGCGGACACAGGGGACTGTGGAGGTCGATCCGGTCCTACGACGGAAGGCCGTCTTGCCTGCACCGTCATCGCTGGTTCCGCTGCACGGGAATCGACGGCACGTCAGCCGGGGCGATGGTCGCGGTCATGGGCTGAACGCGCTGCGGGGTGGAGCGGGTGACACCGCCCCACCCCGCACCTCCGCCTCCGGCGGACCTACTCGTATCGCAACGCGTCGATCGGATTCAGCATCGCGGCTTTGCGCGCCGGGTAGAATCCGAAGAAGATCCCGATCGCGATCGAGAAGCCGAACGAGAGGAAGATCGAGAACGCCGTCACGATCGTGGGCCACTTCGCCATCTTCGCAATGGCCACCGACCCTCCGACACCAATGAGGATCCCGAGGATCCCCCCCAGCAGACTCAGCACCAGCGCTTCGATCAGGAATTGGGTCAAGATATCGCGGCTCCGCGCACCGACAGACATTCTGATGCCGATCTCGCGGGTCCGTTCGGTGACCGATACAAGCATGATGTTCATGATCCCGATCCCTCCGACCAGCAGGGAGACCGAGGCGATGCTGGCCAGGAGGATCGTCAGGATCTCCGTGGTGGCCGTGGCCGTGGCGGCCAGCTCGGTCTGGTTCCTGATGGTGAAATCGTCCGGGTCGTACGGTGGGATCTTGTGCCGCATTCTCAGCAACTCCGTGATCTGCGCCTGGGCGACCTCGACGTTCGTGGGGCTCGTCGCGGAGACCAGGATCTGCCGCAGGTACGGGAAGTGCGACAGCCGCCTCAGCACGGTGGTGTAGGGGGCCATGATGATGTCGTCCTGGTCCTGCCCCATCGCGTTCTGTCCCTTCTTCGAGAGGACGCCGACCACACGGAACGGGACGTTCCTGATGCGGACCGTCTGACCGACGGGGCTCGACTCCGGGAAGAGGTTGTCCGCCACGGTTTTGCCAAGCACGCACACCTTCGCCGCCGCCTTGGTCTCGGCCTCCGAGAAAAACTCGCCGTATTCGATCGGCCACTTTCTGATCTCGAGGTAGTCAGGTCCTCCGCCCTCGATGCTGGTCATCCAGTTGAGGTTCCCGGCGATCACCTGCCCGCCCGAACGGGCACCGGGGGAGACCAGGGCCACCGCGGGGCATTCTTTCGCTATCGCAGCAGCGTCTTCTTCGGTCAGGGTGGTCATCGTGCCGGCCCCCGACCGGACGCCTCCCTGCTGCTGGGAACCCGGGATAAACGATCAGCACGTTCGTCCCCAGGGCGTTGATCTGTTGCTGGACCGATGACTCGGCCCCCTGGCCGATGGCCAGCATCGCGATCACGGCCCCCACCCCGATGATGATGCCGAGCATGGTCAGGAAGGAACGCATCTTGTTCCGCCGCAGGGCGCGGAACGCGGAGAGGATGATGTTCAGGGTTTTCATGCGGCGGCTCCGTCCTCCTCGTCATCGATGACAGGCATTTCCTGGAGCACCTCGGCAGCGATCCGCCGGACGGTGTTCGCGCGGTCGGACCGGATCTTGCCGTCGCGGAACACGATGTGGCGCTTCGCGAACGAGGCGATGTCCGGCTCGTGGGTGACCAGGATGACGGTGATCCCGTGGTCATTCAACTCCTGGAATATGCCCATGACCTCCACGCTGGTCCTGCTGTCCAGGTTCCCCGTCGGTTCGTCCGCCAGCAGGATGCTCGGGTCGTTGACGAGCGCCCGGGCGATCGCCACCCGCTGCTGCTGGCCACCCGACAACTGGTTCGGATAGTGGTGGATCCGATCTCCCAGTCCCACCTGCTGCAGGGCCGCAATGGCCCGGCTCACCCGCTCTTTGTTGGGCATGGAACAGTACAGCAGCGGAAGTTCGACATTCTCGATGGCGGAGGTCCGCGAAAGCAGGTTGAACCCCTGGAAGACGAACCCGATCTTGCTGTTCCGGATATGGGCGAGTTCGTCCCGCGTCAGACCGCTGACGTCGATCTGCTCGAGGTGATACACTCCCCGGGTGGGCTTGTCCAGGCATCCCAGGATGTTCATGAACGTGGACTTCCCCGAACCGGAAGCACCCATGATCGCGACGAACTCCCCGCGGTGGATCTCGACGGAGACCCCGCGCAGCGCGTGGACCTCCATGTCCCCGAGCGGATAGACCTTGGCCATGCGGTCGATGTGGATGAGCGTCCCGTCGGGGGGAGCACTGCTATCCGTGGATGCGTGACTCATCGCGGGCCACCCCCCATGCGCTGATCCCGCTGCGGGGCGAGCGGGTTCGAGGAAGCCGCGAGAGGCGGGGGCGTTGGAAGAGGCCCCCAGCACGAGCTGGTCCCCCTCCTTCAGGGTCGCCGAACGGACCTCGGTGTTCCTGCCGTCCGTCAGCCCCGTTTCGACCATCACCGGCTCCAGCTTTCCCTTGCTGTTCATGATCCAGACCCGCCCGCGCTGGAACTGATGGACGGTTGAGACCGCGCTCTTTTCGTATTCCGGGAATCTGTTGTCGATCCCGAACTTCCCCCGCTGGTCCTTGCGCGGAGGCTTGACCGTTGCGACGGGCGCCGGCGCCCGGCCGGCCTGCGAGCGCATCTTCTCGAACACCTTGCGCATCTCGCCGCGCAGATCCTCTTCGTCCATCGTCCCTCCGTGAGCGGCCTGGATGGAATCCCTGATCGCCATCATCATCGCCCGGCGGTTGCCCATGCCGGGCTGTCCGCCTTCACCCTCTCCACGCCCGGATCCCTGCCGCATGCCCCCTTCCATGCCGCCTCCGGGTCCACCTGAACCTCCGGGTCCACCGGAACCTCCGGGTCCACCGGAACCTCCGGGTCCACCGGAACCTCCGGGTCCACCGGACCTCCGGCCCACCCGAACGACGCCCGCCACCCAACATGCCCGCATCCCGCATCTCTTTGACCTTTGCGGAGTCCACGAGTTCAGCCGGCGGCTGGAATCGCAACGCAAGATTCGGCACCCGGAGCACGCCAATTCTGCTCCCCACCATGATGCGGACGGTGGCGGTCATCCCCGGCATCAGCTTCAGCTGGCTGTTGTCCACGTCGATCACGACGGTGTAGTTCACCACGTTCTGGATGGAGACCGGCGCGAGGCGGATCTGCGACACCGTCCCCACGAACCGTTCGTCCGGATAGGCATCCACCGTGAACGACGCTTCCTGACCAACGCTCACCCGGCCGATATCCGACTCGTCCACCGTGGCCTGCACCTGCATCTTGTGCAGGTCGTTGGCGATCGTGTACAACGTCGGAGAGGAGAAGCTCGCCGCGACCGTCTGCCCGACGTTGACCTTTCGGTCGATCACCACGCCGTTGATCGGAGCGAAGATCGTGGCGTAGGCAAGGTTGATCTTTGCCCGGTCCAGGCTTGCCTGGGCCTGCTTCAGCGTGGCCTCGCTGGACTCGTGCTGCGTCAGCGCGGCGTCGTAGTTCACCTGCGATTCAAGGTTCTTCTCAAAAAGGGACTTCGTGCGATTGAACACCCGTTCCGCATCGGCCGCCTGGGCTTTCGCCCTTTCGAGGCTCGCGGAGGCATCCCGGACCGACTGCTGGAGAAACGTCGGATCGATCTGCGCGATGAGTTGCCCCTCCTTGACGATAGAGTTGAAGTCCGCGTAGAGTTTCTGGACGATCCCCGACACCTGGGTGCCCACCTCGACGGTGATGACCGCGCTGATCGTTCCGGTGGCGGTGACCGTCATCGTGATATCGCCCTGGGTGGCTTTGTCGAACCGGTATTCGTACTTCGTGCCTCCTCCGCGGAAAAATACGAAATAGGCCACGACCGCCAGAACGAGGACCGCGGCAAGGCTCAGGAGCAGCTTTTTCATCGAGATTCCTTCAAAATAGGGGTACTTGGACCCGAACGGCACACCGGGGCTCTTCTTAGACACTGAAATGCGGGCCGGGGTTTATCGCCACACATTCAGAAGGGCGCCCATCTGCAGACCTGCCGCCGGGCTGACCGCAGACGCAGAAGAGCCACACGGGGCCTCCTGGCAAAGCGGGCCCCGTGTGGCTCCCGAGCGAAGGACACCACAGGTCAGTCGTTGATCCCCTGCGCCCGCCGGCGGGCCAGGACGCTGTGCTTCCGGCCGTACGCGAAGTAGATCACCATGCCTATCAGCAGCCAGACGATCAGTCGCAACCACGTATCCAGAGGAAGACTGAGCATCAGCAGGCTCGATACCACGATCCCCAAGATCGGGACGAGCGGCACCCAGGGGGTCTTGAAACGGCCGCTCCATGTCCGGCTTGCGCCTGCGCAACATCCAGACACCGGCACAGACGATCACGAACGCCAGCAACGTTCCGATCGAGACCAGCTCCCCCAGAATGTCGATCGGCAACAACGCTGCGAACAGCGCAACGAAGATCCCGACGATGATCGAGGAGATGTACGGCGTCCGGAACTTCTTGTGCACTTTCCCCGCCCAGGGCGGCAGGAGTCCATCGTTCGACATCGAGAAGAACACCCTCGACTGCCCGAGCAGCATCACCAGCATGACCGTTCCGAGACCGAAGATCGCTCCCAGCTTCACCAGGAACCCTCCCCACTTCACGCCCGTCGCGTCGATCCCCACCGCTACCGGATCCGACACGTTGAGCGCCTGGTAGGGGACCACCGCGGTCAGCAGGCCGGAGACAAGGATGTAGAGGACGGTGCAGATGATCAGCGACCCCATGATCCCGATCGGCATGTCGCGCTGCGGGTTCTTGGCCTCCTGGGCCGCCGTCGACACCGCATCGAACCCGATATAGGCGAAGAAGATGACGCTGGCCGCTCGCGCGATGCCGGACCAGCCGTATTTGCCGAACTCCCCTGCGTTCTCCGGGATGAAGGTCTTCCAGTTCACCACGATGGTGCTGTCCCAGTGCTTCAGCACGAACGCCCCGGCCACCCCGATGAAGATGAGCACGATGCCCACTTTCACGATGACGATCGCCGAATTGAAGTTCGCCGACTCCTTGATGCCGATCACCAGAACAACGGTGACCAGCGCGATCGCCATGAAGGCGACCAGGTTGAAGGAGGCGGTCATGGCCGGGAGGGTCGACGGATCGATCCCGTTCGCCAGAAGCGTCGCCCTCATGCGTTCGAGATGGTGCCAGCTGTCCTGGTAGTAGATCAGTTGGGTCCCCGGAGCGCCGGTCAGCTGCGCCGGGATGTGGATCCCGAAGTCGTTCAGGAAGCTCAGGAGGTATCCGCTCCAGCCCGATGCGACCGTTGCCGCTCCGAACGCGTACTCCAGGATCAGGTCCCACCCGATGATCCACGCGAACAATTCACCCAGGGTGGCATAGCCGTAGGTGTAGGCCGACCCGGCGATGGGAATGAGGGAGGCGAACTCCGCGTAGCAGAGCCCCGCAAAAACGCACGCGATCGCGGCCAGGACGAACGAGAGGACGATCGCCGGACCCGCGTAGTTCGCGGCCGCTGAACCCGTCAGGACGAAGATCCCGGTGCCGATGATCGCGCCGACACCCAGACTGGTCAGGGCAACCGGACCGAGGACCCTGCGCAGGCGGTTTTCGCCGCTCATCTCGTTCATTATCAGCGACAGAGGCTTCTTGGCGAACAGGGGGTTCTCCATGCTTCTCCTTTCGATTGGATACCTGGTTACATCCCGAAGAAAACTTGATCGCGAGCAAGATGGCGATGGTCCCGATCATGAACAACACGATGTTGAAAAAGGTCCGTCGTCCTGAAGTGTGCTGTCCCTCGGATTGCTTATGCGTAGACATGGTATTCCTCCTTGGTCACTCGTTGGTGGTGAAGCGCCCCTGGGCGCGAGAGAGAACAGGGGAAACCGTATCTACGAAGAAGAGCTATTCCATTGTGTCACCAGTAGGCGCCGGGGTGGGGCTGCGGACGGCGTGGCACCGCTGCGCAGCAGGACGGTACGGGGGAGCAAGAGGCTCCCGACATCCAAGATCCGTCCTTGAGCTGCAACGGCGTATCGCCCGGACCCAGGCGCGACGGGAGGTCCCGGTGTCCGTCAGCAGGCACCGAAACGGCAACGATCGCCGTCACTGTTTGCGCCGACGGCTGCGGTTCTCCGCCCACCTGCTCCCGGTCTGGGAGCATGGAAGGCGAGGACCACCCCCATCAGGAAACAGAAGGTCTTGACCGCACCGCAACCGGAGAGTATGAAGGAAAGCAGGTTCATGCCCGCGAAATATACCGTTTCGGACGCTGAGATACAACTTCGCCGCGCCGGTCAGGAGCTACCGGCGGAGGAGGTACATCGCGGTGATGTCGTCTGCCTGCGGGGCACCCCTGGTGAATCGGCGCAGTTCGTCCAGCACGTGCTGGATGAACGCCGCGGCGTCCGGAGGCCGTGTCCGCTCGAAAAGGTCCTTCAGGGGGGTCACCGTGTCGAACAACACCCCTTCCGGGTCGTGTGCCTCCGGAATGCCGTCCGTGTAGAGGAGCAGCCGATCTCCCGGACCCAGGGTGATGACATCTGTCTCGTACGGGAGGTCCAGGTCCAGCATGCCGAGTGGCAGCCCCCCCTTGCTCAACTCCGCCCCGGTGCCGTCGGCCCGGAGCACGAAGACCGGCGTATGTCCTGCGTTCACCGATTCCAGTGCACCGGTGGAGGGCTCCAGGAGGGCGAAAAACGCCGTGATGAACTTGTCGTCGGTGGATGCCTTGCCGATGGCCCGGTTGAGCCGCCTCGTGAGGTCCACGAGCGCAAGACCCTCTTCCAGGTAGGCCGAGAGATACGCGTGCAGGCTGCTGACCAGCAGCGCCGCCGGGATCCCCTTCCCCGCCACGTCGGCCATCACCAGAGCGTACCGCCCGCCGGGGAGCGCGATGCAGTCGTAGTAGTCACCACCCACCGACTTCGAAGGGATGTTCACTCCCGCGATGTCGTATCCCTCGATGGCCGGAAGCGTCGCCGGCAGGATCCTCTGCTGGATCGAAGCGGCAACGGCCACGTCCTGCTCGAAGCGTTGCTTCTCCAGGGCCTGCCGGTGGAGGTACCGGTTCTCGAGCGATGCGTGGACCTGGCGGGCGAGCGCATCCAGCAGCAGCTGGTCCGTCTCGTCGAAAGGAAGGATCCCCCGCCGGCTCTCCTTCTCGAACAATTCGAAGCTGTAGGTGCTCCCCGAAAAGAGGAAGCCCGTTTCGATACGGCTCGCATCCGCCGGAACGTCCCGGACGGCCTGTGCAGAAGGGAAAAAGTGTTCTTCGCGGACCTCGCCCCCGGCCGTCACCCGGACCCTCCCCTTCGAGGCGTTGGTGAGTGAAACGGCGCGTTCCAGCGCCAGGCGCTGGGGTGACGATTCGTGGTCGAGTTTCGCCACTTCGATGCCGGTATCGATGAGGCTGTTGAGCTGCAGGACCCGCTGGTTGAGGGAGAAGATCAGTTCTTTCTCGTTCTTCCGGTAGTGCAGTTCCTGGTATGCAGCATCGAAGAGGTGGACGAAGAGGCGGAGGGAAAGCGTTTCGGCGTCGGAAGTCCCTCCAGACGGGCGCCGGAGCACGATGCCGATGGACGAGCGATCGACCATCTGCTGTATCACACAGACGCCGGACGGGGACTCCCGAACCACCGAGGCAGAGGCCGTTTCCGACGCCGGCAGGGCCTGCACCAGGCCCAGACCCCCGGCACCTCCGTCCACCATGACCTGCCAGTCACCGTCCGGCCGAGGGCGGGAGACGACGTCGATGGAGCAGTCAGGGAATATCCCCAGGAGGACGCCGGAGAACTTGCCGGCGAGGTCGGCGGGGGTGGCAGCCTTCGAGAGCTTGCGGAACGCATCCTGGAGAGAGGCGATGTCGGCCGACAGTCGGCCGGCCAGAACGGAAGGCGTATCGATGCGGGTGGTCATCGGTCAGACGGTGAAGGAGCGCAGTGCATCCTCGACCGTGGCTTCCTTCCCCGCGAACTTGAAGAGTCCCATGATGGAGAGCATCTTCTCCACGGCCGGGTCAAGATTGCTGAACACCATCTTCCCGTCGGTCTCCTGGAGCTGCTCGATGATCTCGATCAGGAAGGACATGCCGACCGAATTGACCACCCTGGACCGTTCCAGGTTGATGACGACCTTCGAGATCCCCTGTGCGTGATGCTTGCCGAACTCCGCCGCGATCGCCTCCCCCCCCACGTTGTTCACATATCCCGACGTCGCGATCACGAGGCAACCGTCGCGGACCTCCGAGGTCAGTGCGAAAGGCTGTTCCATGGTTTCCCTTTACTTGAGCAGCTTCTTGATGGTGATCGTTGTACCTCCGTCGCCGGACTCGATGTGGAAGTCGTCCGACAGCGACTTCATCAGCTGCAGACCCCATCCCCGCTTGTTCTTCGTCCCCAGCTTCTTCAGGATGTCCGGGCCGCTCGATCGTCGCCGGGTCAAAGCCTTTGCCGAAGTCCTGGACGAAGATGACCAGCTCCTGCGTCGTCAGCGCGAACTCGACCCGGACGGACGGGTCCTTTTCGCCCGCGTGTTCCAGCGCGTTGATGACCGCTTCGGCCACCAGGATCTTCGCCTCACCGATCTTCTCGTCCGCGATCCCCATGAACCGCGCGAGTCGGTCCAGCCCTTCGATCGCCACGAGCTCGATGTCCGGGATCCTCGGCAGCGACATCTTCAGCGTCACTTCGTTGGTCATGCGCTCCTCTTGATCACCATGAGGGTGATGTCATCATCCTGCACCGCACCGTCCATCCACGATTCTCCCGCGTGCACAAGCCGCTCGACAATCTCCTCCGGTGTTTCGGCCCCCGAGTCCCGCAGGATCTGCTGGACCCTGGCATAATCGAACATCTCTTCCTCCCGGTTCTTCTGCTCCGGCAGCCCGTCGGTGAGCAGGAGCAGGGTATCCCCCGGCTGCAGCTCGGCCTCGTGCAGGGAGTACGGGAAGTTCTTCATCGCCCCGAGCGGCATGCCTTTGAGAAGGATCTCCTCCACGCTTCCGTCCGCGTTCCGGTACAGATAGACCGGCGGCATGCCCGCGCTGGACAAAGATAGGGAATTTCCCTTCAGTCTTACAAGCGTGAAGGCCATGAAGAGCCGGCCGAGCCGGATCTCCTTGATGGCCCTGCTGCAATGGTTGAAGAAGGGCTGGATCTCGAACCGGGAGGAGTCGGAGAGGAAGAGCCCCTTCATGAGCGTGACGATGGTCCCCGCCTGCATCCCGTGTCCGGTCGCATCGCCGAACGCAACGTCCAGCGGCCCCGTCCGGGCTCACGTGGAAGTCGTAGTAGTCCCCTCCGACTTCCGTGGCGGTCTTCATGTAGACGGCGATGTCATAGTCCGGCCACCCGGGGGACTCCCTCGGAAGCATCGACAGCTGGAGCAGGCGGGCGTCTTCCAGCTCCTTCGTTTGCCGCTCGTTTTCGGCCTCGAGCGCCCGTTTCTCCGCCTCCGCGGCCTTGGCCCGGAGCTCCGACTCCCGGACCCGGGTCTTCTGTTCCCGCCTGTTCAGTTCGAACCGCCGCATGCCGTACAGGCCGACGAATCCCAGGAGCGCATACGAGACATACGCCCAGCGGGTCTTCCACCAGGGCGGAGTCACAACGATCCGCAGCGAGGTCCCGGCCTCGTTCCAGACGCCGTCGTTGTTCGAGCCCCTCACCTGCAGCGATGTATTCACCGCCATCAAGGTTCGTGAAGGTCGCCTGCCGGTCCTTCCCGAGCTGGATCCATCCTTCGCCGTACCCCTCCAGCCGGTACGCATACTGGTTCTTGAAGGTATTGTGAAAGCTCAGTGCCGCAAATTCGAAGGACGCGACATTGTCCTTGTAGGAGAGGGTGATCTCCCGCTTTGCCGAGATCCCCTTCTCGACGATCGGCTTCCCCTCGGCGTCGTCGGTGTTGTAGCGGGTGAACCCGCTGAAGCACCACCGGCGGGACAAAAGGATTGTCTCTGACCCGGTCGGGGTGGAACACGTTGAACCCGTTGGTTCCGCCGAAGTACAATTCCCCCGTCCGCGGGTCCTTGGCGCAGGCACCGTGATTGAACTCGTCTCCCTGGAGGCCGTCACTCAGGTCGTAGTTGCGGAAGATCTGGCGCTGCGGGTCGAACCGCGATATCCCTTTGACGGTACTGATCCACAGGTTCGCGTGCTCGTCCTCGAGGATCCCGAGGATATAGCTGTTGGGGAGTCCTTCCTTTTCGAAATACCGCCGGAACGTCCCCGTCTTCCTGTCGAATCGGTTCAGCCCATCTCTGGTGCCGATCCAGAGACTCCCGCTGCGGTCTTCGTACATGCACACCACGGTCCCGTTGCTGAGACTTCCTGGGTTCGACGGTTCATGCCTGAAGTGCGTGAACGTCCCGGTGACCGGGTCAAAACGGTCCAGCCCGCCTTCGTAGGTCCCGACCCAGAGCACGCCGTCCCGATCCTCAAAAAGGCTCCAGATGCCCCGGGCCCCGAGGCTGGAGGGGACGGAGTCGTTGTGAAGGTAGGCCGTGAACGTTCCGGTGGACCTGTCGAACCGATTGAGCCCGCCACCATACGTTCCGACCCAGATCGTCCCTGCCCGGTCCTCGAGCAGCGCGTAGATCATGTTGTCGCTGAGCGTCCCGCGCCTTGCCGGATCGTGGCGGAAATTGGTGAACCGTCCGGTGGATCGGTCCAACCGATCGAGCCCGCTGCTCTGCGTGCCTATCCAGAGATTCCCCTGCTTGTCTTCGAGGATGACCTGGACCGTGTTCTCTGCCAGGCTCCATCGATTCGCCGGATCGTTGCGGTAGTGGGTGAATGTGCCCGCGGCCCGGTCCCAGCGGTCAAGTCCGGCCTTGGTCCCCACCCAGACACTCCCCTGCCTGTCCAGACACAACGAAAGGACGGTGTTGTCGATCAGGCTCGCGGGGTTCCTGGGATCTCTGCGAACGTGCAGAAACGGCCCGCCTTCAGGATCGAAGCGATCGACCCCGTTGCTCGGTCCCTACCCAGATCAACCCGGACCGGTCCTGATAGAGCGAGTAGATCTGGTCGTCGCCCAGGCTCTTCGGATCCGCATCGTTGTGCCTGAAGCGGGTGAATGTCCGGTTCCGCCGGTCGAATCGGTTCACCCCTGCGCGGAAGGTTCCGAACCAGAGGGTCCCTGATCGGTCCTCCAGGATCGGCCAGATCCAGTTGTCGCTGGGGCTCCGGGGATCCTTCGCATCGTGCCGGTAGTGGATGAACTTTTCGGTCTTGGGATCGAACTCCTCCAGCCCCTCCCTGGTGCCGACCCAGATGGCCCCGGTGCGGTCTCCCACGACCGAATAGACGCGGTTGTCCAGCAGGCTCCCCGGGTCCGCAGGATCATGTTTGAAGACGGTGGTTTTGCCGGTTCGCGTATCGACCCGTGTCAGATCCACCGCCGCGCGAACCGGACCAGCGAACGCCGGACGGGTCTTCGTAGACCAGGAAGGCCGACCCAACGTGGGCCCGCCACAGATCCACACTGTCCTTCGGGACCTGGGAGAATGATTCGGTGAGTGGATCAAAGAGGTTCAGGGTATCCGGTGAGTTCAGGGTCCCCACCCACAGTCTGCCGCTTGAATCCTCGGCGATCGTGATGACGAAGTTGTCGTTCAGCGACGCCGGATCCGACGGAGAATGTTTGAACACGGTGAATCCGTAGCCGTCGAACCTGTTCAATCCATCCTGTGTCCCGAACCACATGAATCCCTGCCGGTCCTGGAGCATGCAGACCACGCTCCCCTGCGACAAGCCCTGGCTGACGGTCAGATGGCGGAAGACGAGCGATTCCTGAGACCGGCTGACCGGACCCACAAAGAGGAGGAGGGACACCACGAAGAATGCCCGGGCCGTCGCTCGTGACCTACCACCGTGCTTGATATTTTTCGCCATACATTCCTATGCTGTGCCACCCACCGGGAGGCCGGGTCCGCCACCCATTCGTACAAACAAGCTACCACAGGCGACCGCACCTGTGGTAGCTTGACACCTATCCCATCTCCGACCGCCAGAAACTGCTACTTCACCAGCACCATCTTTCGTGTCTGGACCTGGTCGCCAGCCTGGATCCGGTAGAGATACATCCCGGAGCCGACAAGCGCACCGCCTGATGAGCGGCCGTCCCACCGAACTTCGTGGAAGCCGGCGGGTTGATATCCTTCGGCAAGGATCGCCACGACCTGTCCGAGGGTGTTGTGCACCGTGACGGTGACATGGCCGTCCTTCGGGAGTCCATAGCGGATCAGCGTCGACGGATTGAACGGATTCGGGAAGTTCTGTTCCAGGACAAAGCTCTTCGGAACGACCGCCCCGGCGGCTGACTCCTCCCGGGCACCCGGTTTGTACAGGCCGGTGAACAGAGGCAGGACGCCGTTGAAGGCCGAGTTGAGGCTCACAGTAGCATACTTCCCGACCACCACCTTCTTGCCGATGAAGGCGCCGGTTGCCTGCGTTTCCTGGTTCAGCAGGATCGTGCCGTTTTCTGCGAAGATATTCGCCGACACGAAGGCCTTCGGGCTCACGTTGACCGCCGTCGAGTAGCTGCTATTGGCATCGTCCGTCCCGACATAGAAGACGATGTTCTTCGCGGTCACGGAACCGTTCGCGGGGCCGATCGTCGATCCGTTGTCGAGTGCCAGACCTCCGAGCACGCGAACATCTGAGGCAGCGGCGGCCAGGAGCTTCGAATCCGACTTCACCCACAGGTTCCGGATATGATAGACTCCGCCGTTGATAAGGGTCAGCGTCGAATGAGGCTGCAGGAGCACATCACGGTATCTTCCCGGTGCAAGGGTCATGGTCGTGCTCCCGTTAGGGACGATGATATCTCCAGCCGCATCGGACCTTGGTTCCCCATACTGGAACCCCGGGGTCCAGACCAGCGGGAATTCCGACAGCCCCTGGAACTTCGTGCCGGAAGTGTTGCCGGTGAGGGTGTTATAGTAGATATTCGCAGACACGAAAGCCCCGGTGGTGATCCCGACCGTATGTGCGGCCATGATGGACTGCGAGGAGACGGTCGCCCCGACCCCGACGGTGAGCTGGGAGCCGGGAAGGACCAGCTTGTTGTTCACGATCACGTCGCCCGAGGAGATCGTCGCATAGTCGCTGACGATCACGCTGTCAAGCCCCAGGACTGCGACAGTCGACGGGGTGGTCGGAGGTATGACGTAGAAGGACTGCTTGCTCGACCGGGTGAACGGGGCGCTCGGAAGCGCAGGATTCGGCACGGTCGCCAGCACCTCCAGGTCATAGGTCCCCGGGTAGCGGGTGTTGTTGTAGGAACCGGTATACGTCCCGTCCCCGTTGTTGGTCAGGTCGAACTGCGCCTCGGGCACGGTCGATCCCGGCCGGGTGATCTGGGCCTTGAGAGTGGCGTTCGTGACCGGCTCTCCGGAGCTGGACTGCAGAAATGTATGCTCGTCCCCGGGAGTCCCGCCGCCCTGGACAACAGTGGCCTTGAACGTTACCGCCAGTCCAGGCGTGACCGTTGCCTGTTGGAGGACAACATCCATCGTCACATTGGTGTTCGCGACGAGGTTAAAGTAGATCGACTCGCCGTTCGGCGTGCCGGTGTTTGCCCCTTCGAGGTGGAACTTCCAGGTCCCCGGCAGAGGACCGGGGATGTAGTAGTAGCCGTAGGTCGCGCCTTCGATATACTTCCCGCCGGGGAACTTCGTCCCGACATTTGCCGGAGAAACGATGTAGTCCGGCAGCGGCGCCCCCGGCGTTAGCGGGGGTTGCGTCCCGACACCCGGCGGATCGTATCCGGGGGGCACGAGGAAGAGGAGGAACCGGCTTCCGGCCCAGTTCACCGCAGGAAGCATCGACGATGAGCCCGGATCGATCGCTCCGGCCCAGTTGCCAGCCCCGGCCCAATTGACCGCACCGGCCCAGTTCCCGGCGCCCGCCCAGTTTCCGGCACCGGCCCAGTTGACCGCGCCGGCCCAATTGCCGGCGTCCGCCACAGCCGAGCCGGAGGCGACGAGCTGGAGGCCGGTGAGGTCGTTCCAGACCTGCTTCAGAGCCAGACTGATCGTGGTATTGCTCGTCAGATAGTAGGCGCCGCCGGTGGTATTAGCCATGGTACTGCTGAGGGCCTGCCCGCCGCTCCCGGCGAATCCCAGGGTATAGAGGCGGACTCCTCTGGAGGCCAAGCGTTGCTGCGGCATTCAGGGCTCCGGCCGGATCCGTCGTCTCTGCATCCGAGAACAACACCGCGGCTTTGATCCCAAGAGTTGACGATCCGACCAGCTGGTCCACCCGGCCGAGCGCACCTGTAAGGTCCGTGGAACCGTTCGGTGTCATCGCGCGGAGATAGGCGATCGCATCGTTGATCGCCGCGACCTCACCGTTCGTCCCGGGCAATCCTACCGTGGCCTGGAACGATCCCGGGGCCCCGAACTGGAGAATCGAGATCCGGTCGCGGTAGCGAAGCTTCGTGATCAGCTCTTCGGCGCTGTTCCTGGAAGGGTCGAAGGCCTGGTAGGTTGACGTGAACGTGTTCGAACCATCCAACACGAGAACGAGGTCAAGGTGGCTCTCCGGGACATTCGCAAACATCCAGTTGATCCCGGCGATATCGGCCGATGCAAGGGTCCGCTTGGCGGTCTCCATGTCCTTGATGAACCCGTACATCGTCACGTTCTGGTTGCCATCAAGCATGTCGGGAACATATTGCGGGTATCCGGGATTGTAGATGTCCGCCAGACCCAGGGCGTGGCCAGCCTCATGGGTGACCGTCGCTTCCATGTCTTTCTGTGTCCCGGGAGTCTGCGGCCCGCCTGCATCTTCATTCACCCCCCGGGAATGACACCGAAGTTGAAGGACTGCCGGTTCATCGCGATGTCGGCATCCTTGATCTCGCCAGTGACGGCGTCGTACCGCAAACGGGTCACGGCGATCACGTTGTCCGGCGCGGTGGTGATACTGCTCCAGTTGCCGTTGGTCCCGTCGATCCAGACCACGTTATTGTATCCATCAGGATCTCCGCCCCATTTCGCGTCGGCTGTGCTCGACACGGCCGCGGGGTTGGCGTCGACGAATTCAGCATAGCGGATCGGCGGAGCGGGCTGCGACCCTGAAGCCGGGATGGCGTTCCATGATGCGAAGGAACTCCGTGCCGCGCTCTGGAGCGCGGGATCCGTCAGCGTCCGGCTCAGGCGGTAGTTCACCACCCCATCACGCCAGTGGAGCGGGATGCCTCCGTAGGTCAGGTTGACGACGAAGTGCCCCTCCCTGCTCGCGAGTTCGTCGTAGTACTTCGTCTTGATGCCGGCCGGCAGGTTCGCGGAGAACTCTGACGTATTGATATTTGCCGAACGAGAGGTCGGTGGCCGTGGCGGTGATGAGCTGGCCGATCTCGAGGTGTTTCGAGAGCGCAAAGGTGAAGGGAGCATATCCGCGGGCGTCCGTGGTCACTTCGGTCTCCCCCAGGAACTCGGCCCCCTCTCCGTTGCTCTTGCCGCTGGCGTCCACAAGGAATACCTGCACGCGGAAGGCTGCGTTCGGCCATGTCAGGAGCGACCCCTCCACCGTGGAATTGTCCCCATTGTTCGGCACCGAGACAAAGTGCAGAAGCGGGTAGTTCACGCCGAAGTTGACGGCGTTCGGAGTGGCAGGGCGAACGAGCGGCTTCGTCGGACCTGCCGGATACAGGTTCTGCGTGAAACTGTCGCCACCCAGGTCGATCCCGATGGTGCCGTTCATACGGATCCGATTGCCCAGGATCGCGTTGTTGACCGGCGGAAGGCTCGCGGAGACCTGACGAATATGAACGCCTTTGTGTCCGTTCTCGAAGATGTCGTTCCCGTCAGCGGCGTTGGGTCCGCCGATCATGTTGTTGTTCCCATCCTCAACACACACACCGTCGTCGCCGTTGCCATGAATGGTATTGCCCTGGACCGTGTTCCCATCGCTGTGGATACAGATCCCCGAAGCCGGGAAGCCACGGATCTCCAGGTTCTTGATCGTGCTGCCTGCGGGAGTATAGCCGGTCTGAGCCGAGAACCCTGCCTCCAGTTCGAAGCCGTTGTCGCCCGCGAACCCCGATGCGGGCTGGACGATGATCCCGGGGCCGCCGAGAATGGCCTCGTCGGTGACCACCAGTGTCTGGTAGAGGTTGATCGTCCGTTGCCCGGCATCCCCCGAGAGGGAGAACTGGATCTCATCGAGTCCCGGATTGCCGTTGGCGATATTCAGCGCCCAGCGGAGCGATCCGGTGACCGGCGGGGCGCCGGGAAGGTTGTCCTGATTCGAGGTGACCGGGATGGTTTGCGGGGCGTTCTTGCCGAATTTGGCTTCGATGCGTCGTAACGTCGGCGATCAGGCGCGGTGCAACTGGTACCCCGTCACTTCGGTGGTCACACCATCCCGGGTCACGATCCAGGAAACGAAATGGTAATCCGGGCACGGGATGGCCGTCAGACTGACGCATTGACTGTCCTTGATCGACTAGCGTGGTAGCTTCGGTCACGGCGGGGCCCGAAGTTCCCGACCGTGAACTTCCCGCCGGCTTCCGTGCTCGGGCGTGTAGCCGGGCTACCGCCGATCGAAGGTCGTAGGTCACGTCGTAAGTCCTGGCAGTCCACCGTCCACAGGATACTTGTTCATCGTGAACGTCGCGCTGATCGTGTGGTTGGCGCGTGACGTTCGTGAACATATAGGTCTTTCACGCGGGCAGGTATACGTCCTGCGTTGGCGGAACCGCTCGAGGCCGTCCCCATCGACCGTCAGCGAGGTAACATGGTAGTGCGGGTGAGGCAGTGAATTTGAACACCCTGATTGGTCCCGGCCGGTCACCTGGACGGTCGACAGGGGACGGGAGCGCGGTCGTGACCGGGGAGGCGCCGAAGATGGTCCCATTGTCCTGCGTGGCGCCGGCTTCACGGTGACCGAGGCCGTGATCGGATACCGCACATCGCCCAGGACCGGAAATCCACGTAGCTCTTGGAACTCAGCCAGATCTCCCTGGGCCGCGAGGACGTTGTCGCCGGCCCGGAGCAACACCGGGAACCGTGAACTCAAAGATCCGCCGGGGAATGCCGGTGGCGCACGTCATTGTGAGCCTTGGTCCGCCGGAGATCTCGCTTTCCGTTCAAGTAGACACGGACCCCGTTGTCCAGGGCGACCCGCACCCGGACGTTGCGAACCCCCGCGGGAAGCGTGATGTGCTTGCGAACCAGCAGGTCTCGCGAGATGGCCATTCGGTCTTGATGTGCGTCGCATCATTCAGGGGGCAGGGCGGGGAAGTGGTGTTGTTCGTGTTGCCGAAGGCGCTCTGCCGGTGGACCATCCGGTCTCGTCTCGCCCGTAGGCGTAGTAGGTAGCCGACCAGCGAGAGGTTCGACTTCACCAATTGATACTTGTAGGCATCGGCAGACAGGTATGGAACGAACTCATTGTCAGTGACCTGGCCGATCACAGTGAAGACGCAAACAGCAACGTAAGCAGCACGATCGACTGAGACGCTTCATCGGATACCCCTTCAGGTGTTCGGATATGTCAATGAACGGACATCACTGCAGCGAGGCATGGCCGTACGGGCACATCTGCGGGCCAACTTGCCGACAATTCTATCCGGGGAAGCCTGTTGGACCTGCGCGGCCTTCCGGACGGTGGCGGTGAACTCCTGCAGGGTCCCCTGCCCGCCCACCCGCGGCTGACCCTTCTCGGCATCGCGGGTCACGGAGACCTTCCCTTGCGACCCCCCCGCGACACGAAGCGTTCCCTCCTTGTCCTTCCGGGCGAACACCACGACCTCTTCATCCCGACGGAACCTCGCCGAGTGGCTGTACCACTCTCCCACGCCGTCGACCTCGCCGCCCGGGACGACGACCGAGAGCGTCGACCCTGAGGCCGTCCCTTTGAGCTGCTCGTCCACGGAGATGGAGACGGTCGTGACGATCCTGGACCTGTCAGCGGTCCATGCCGACTTCATGCCGGCGACCTTGCCGACCACCACCACGTCCGATCCGGTGGTCAGCTGCTCCGTGCTCAACGGCCGTTCCTGTCCCAGCGCTACAGATGTCGTGACCAGAAGCAGCAAAGCAATACGATGCAGCGGAAGGCTGCGTGGCTTCATGGAGATGCCTCGAATGATGTGACGGAAATGGGAACAACCGGTGTTCAGTGCGCTGGAAATGCCAGAACGCGAAGAAGAGGATTCAGCGGGTGCAGGAGAGAGGATCCGGCGGAGTCCCGCGTCGCTTGCAGGGATGCCATAGCGCAAACGCAGGTCCCGGGTCATGATCAGGACAGATCCTCGAGAGTAGGAAATATGAACGAAAGAACAGAACAACAGGGCCAATTCTACACAGAAGCAGACATAATGTCAAGCGCATATTCATGCGAAATGACGTCCCGGGGCTCTTTGTGATACAGGACACCATCTCGGAGAATGCGAGGAACGTCGTGCCCCACCAGAGCGTGGAGGCCCCAGGCATCAACATCTCACTACTAAGAACCACCAGGATCGTGTTTTCGTTCCCCGACCGGCATTGACCCGGTGAGCGAGCAGGACCGCCGGGGGGAGGAGTGCGTCCAGGACCGCCGTTTCATGGAAGGAATGTCCTGGTCATCTGCTTCCTCTCAGTTGCGGACCTCGAACGTTCGCCGCGCGACGATCTCTCCGGTCGGGCGCACAACGGCAACCTCCACGATCGGCCCGGGACCGCCGTCGAGCGGAACCTGGATCTTCTGGCCCGGCAGCAGGTCCGGGAGCTCCACCCGGATCCCACGGGTGCGCGGGTCTTCCCCCGGAGCCGACCAGTAGAGCACATACCCCCGCAACGGATGGCTCGGGAGACCGCTGCTCGCGATCACCACGACCTCGAACCGGTGGGCCGTCTTCCACCCCACGTTCAGGATCTCCACCGGGCTGGAGAGCCGCTGCGAGGATGGACGCGGAGGGCTTTGCCGCTCCGTCCAGGTCGAACACCCCGTGCACCCTCCGCTTCCTGGTCCCCGAGCCTTCCTCGCCCCAGTGGGTCCGGTAGTCGTTCAGGGAAAAGTAGATCGCCCCTGCGATATACGGGGTGTTCTCGAAGACCGCCGTATGGTAGAGGAGGTCCCGCACCCGTCGCTCATCGCCTCCCTGGTTCGCGGGCTCGCACAGGCCGTATTCGGTGATCATCATCGGCTTGTCCGGATAGGCGGCGTGGATCGTATCCAGCGCCTTCCGCAGATCCGCGGGGTCGTTCAGATACCAGGTGTCCTGGTAGGCATTCCACATGACGATATCCCCCACCCCGCTGGCGTCAAACCCTTCGCCCAGGGAGAGACGGTTGCTGACGTAGTTCACCAGCCGTCCCGGATCCAGACTCCTGGCGTGGTCGCGCAGCGCCCTCAGGCTGTCGATGATCGACCGGCTGGTCGACGCCAGTTCGTTCCCCACCCCCCACATGGCGATGCTGGGGTGATTGTAGTGGGCATCGATCATCTCCCCGAGCTGCGATCGGGCCAGCGCCATGATCGTATCGTTGAGCGGAACGCCGAAACCCCAGAGCGGAACCTCCTCCTGCACCACGATGCCGTTGCGGTCACACCAGTCCAGCACCTCCTCCGCCTGCTGCCAGTGGAACCGGGTGAAGACCGCGTTCACTGATCGCATTTTCTGCAGCATCGCGGCGGCCTCGGCCGTCGGTTCGGCCATCCCGTACCGTGGGTTCGAGCCGGGCATCCACTCCACCCCCATGAGACGTATCGGCTCGTGGTTCATGAGCACCTGCGTCCCGCGGGTCCGGACGTCCCTGAATCCGAATGTCGTTGCCGTGCTGTCGGTCCGGCGCCCGTCCAATGCCAGCGTCACGGAAAGACAGTACAGGGCCGGGTCGTCGCAGCGCCAGACCCTGACACGATCCAGCGACACGTTCCCCGAAGCGGTCCCACCGCTGATGGCCGGCTGGAATTCCGCCACGGACTTCCCCGCATGCTCAGCCGGAGAAACGCCGTAGACCCTGGCGAGACACCGGATCCGCGACGGATCGATCCCCGGGGCATCCATCATCCTGACGGTCACGCGGAGCGAGCCGGAGAACCTGCCCGGAGCCTCCCCCGGTTGCGGCGTGGCGTCCACACGGATCGATCGTACGGCCGGGCGTTGAGTCGCCTGCAGTGAGACGGAGCGAATGATCCCGCCATCCTTCGGCCAGTCGAACGATCGGAAGAACGGGATCGCCGCGCGGGTGAACGCGTTGTCGACACGCACGACGATCGAATTCCCGGCGCCGGGCGTGAGCCGCCCGGTGGACTCGATCGAGAACGGTGTGTACCCCGAGCCCGCATGCTCTCCCGCCAGGACGCCGTTGATCCACACCTGAGCGGTATGGTAGACCGCGCCGAAGTGGAGCCGGATCGCCCTCGCGTTCCAGGCAGCCGGCACGTCGATGCGTCGCTCGTACCAGGCAACCCCGCCGTATTCTTCGGCTCCCGGATCCACGTTCCATGTGTGGGGAACGGTCACCATCCGGCGGAAGGTCTTAGGGATGCCCGATCGGAACCACCCGTCGCGCATCCCGATCCCCGCGGAGTCGATGGCGAATTCCCATGGACCGTCCAGCGAGAGGCTCTCCCGCTGTCCATGGCTCAGGGAGGAAGCAAGGAACATCATTCCTGCGGCGAGAACGGACTTCATGGCCATCGTTGTCAACCTCCTCCGTGTTTCGTCGTGGGAGGTCCTCCCATCGCCTTGCCTTCGTTCGTTACCAGGCGAAAGACCGGAACTCCCGGGAGAGGTATTCCTGGACCCTGGCGATGTCGTCGCGGCTGGTCAGATCGGGGACATGTTCCGCGAGCGGGACCGTGTGGACCGACCCCGGCCGCTCGGCGAGCATCATCATGACCGCCGAGGGGATCTCCTTCTCCTGCCTGATCGGATGCGGCGGAACACGTTCGAGCAGAGGCGCGATACGGTCGTAGGCAAAACTGAAGATGTTCATGCTCACCCCGACCCGCCCGTTCGGTCCCACGAGCCTCGCGGCCGTGGCGGGATCCGGTTTTTCGACGATCTCCAGAAGCCTGTGCTGCGGATCGGTCGAAAGGATCGAGAACGCGGCGATCCGCTCCGCCTCGAATTCCAGGGCCGCCCGGTCGTAGTCGATGAACGTGCAATCGGCCCGGCTTTCCCGGAGGATCCTCATTGCGCGTACGGAGTACAGGTTGTCGCTATTGCAGACGGTGAACCACATCCCCCGCCAGTCGGGGCGCGACCGGAGAGCCCACACCATGGCGTCGGCGGTCCCCAGAGGTTTGCTTCGCCCGGCAGGGATCGGCTGGATGGCATAGGCGATCGTCATCCCGTGGAACGCATTTCCGCTGTCGGCGGCACCGTAGTACTCGCGAATGGAGCGGTCGTTCTCTCCCACCACGATCACGACGTCCCGAAATCCCGCCTCCCGCGCATTGTAGAGCACGTAGTCCAGGAACGGCCGTCCGCCTTCGCCCACCCCGATCATCCCTTTGGACTTCGCGTCGGCCTCGGCCGCAAGGCGCGCATCGAGTCTACCGCTCCCCGGCTTCTTCATGCGTGAGGAGATGCCACCGGCGAGCACAACGAGATTGGCGTCCATAGGATCCTGCCGCAACGATCAGGGGAGATGGAGCGAGAACAGGCGGTCCAGCAGACCGGCCGCGCCTTCGGCGAGAACATCCGTCACGGGGGTCCGGAGTCTCTGCCTCAGCGCCCGGAGCAGATCGCCCGCGGGCAGATAGGCCGCGGAGTAGGTCGAACCGCTATAGGAGGGAAAATAGGGGTTGACCGTGACTGAAACAAGGGCTGGTCTGACCGCGACCGAGATCGCCGTCCCCCGCTTCCGGAGGGCGGCGAGGGAATCCGCTGTGCGGATGGCGTCTCCCGCGAGCAAGAGCCTGAGCGGGTCCGGGAACTCCAGGTGGCCGATCACGTCGTCGTTCGTCTCCTGCGCGAGGCGCTGGAGCGCTTCCAGCGAGACCAGCCCGGTGACCCTTAGCGCCATTCCACGCGCGCGGGTCAGCAGCGCCGCCGCATCCTCCGCGTCGAACAGGGAACCGGCGTCGACCGCAGGCACTCGCTCTTCGGCGGCAGAGGGAGACCGCGGGAGGGAGAAGATCCCTTCCAGCGCTGCGGTCTCCGCCGCCAGCGTGGTGAGGTCGGTCGTTCGGGCCGCGCCGGTGGCGAGAACGATCCTGTCGGCGACCACCATCGGAGCGATCCGGTTCAGAGAGCCATCCACGAAGATCGGGCCGGCTCCCTCGGCCGCCATGAACGCGCAGACCTCGCGAAGCGCGGCCGTCGTACTCGGACCTGCGATCACGAGCGGGCCGCCGCGCACCACCCGGAGCACCAGGACCTCGCCCAGAGGGGTCTGGTAGCCGGTTCGTCGAAGCAGCTCCACTTTTGCCGCGGAAACCTGGATGCACGCTTCGGAGGTCGTCGCGATCGTCCCCGGCGGGAGGTCGAGGCGGGGCTTCGGGAGTCCGGTGATGGTGTCTCGTTCTTCGCCGTCGTATCCGATCCCGGTCACCGCCACACGGAGACCCCGGGAGGTGGCCTCCCGGATGAGGGCGCCGAGCGCCGTGGTCTTTCCGGTGTTCTTTGCTGTGCCGGCGATGCCGATGATCATGGTGATCGGTGGCGCTGCTACCGGACGGTCCCTTTGCCGAAGGTCCCGGGATAGGCGCCGTCCTCCTGATTGCCAAGCAGTCCCGCGTGGATCGCGGCGGGCAGGTGGTCGGCCGCCCGCACGTCGTCGAGCACCTGGACGATCCCGCGCCGCAGTTCGGCGGAGAACGTCTCGGCCGCCGCGGTAGGGCGGAACGCGGCGTCGCCGGTGAATCGGGAGCCCGTCCGCGACGGCACGGATGCTGTCGATCCTGGAGGCCATGCAGATGGGGCCCCGGGAGTACGCTTCGTCCGTGGACGCGATCGTGATCGCGTCCGCCCCCAGCGTCGCGGCCAGGGTCGCATGAAACGCGGTGGCGTTGGCCGACTGCACCCGGTCCTCGGTCTGCGTCATGAACGCGATCGGTTCTCCCGGCCAGATGGGGCAGTCCACGATCGACCGGAGCGCGGTGATCTTCGCCGCGTTGTAGTCGACGTAGTTCCTTTTCATCATCCCGTTGATGACGATGTGCGGGCCGAGGCAGAACAGCGGCTTGAGGATCGGCCGCGCCCCGAGGCGGAACCCGAGACGGACGTTGATCAGGAGTCCGGCGAGGGTCTTCCAGGCCGGCACGCCGCTCAGTTCGTCGTTTCCCGGGATGTCGAACGGCATTCCGTACGATGCGGCGAGCCGGATCGCTTCGATCCCGTCCACGGCCAGTCGCTCGGGATCCGTTCCCGCCCCGAGCGATCCGTAGACCAGGTCGATCTTGGTCATGTCCGCACCTGCTTCGCCTGCGAGCACCACCGTCTCCGGCGTATTCAGCCCCCGGTGCGCACGGACGGTCAGCAGTGTTGCGGGATCCAGCAAGCCCTTGCACCAGACGGATGTTTTCCAGGGACGTGATGGTCCCGTCGTTCTGGTGGGTCAGCGATCCCCCCGAGCAATCCTTCGTACCGGGCCTCCCACGAGGGGTTGATGATGAGGAAGCCGTCGATCCCCCACCGTTCGCACACCTTGCCGTGAACGATGTCCATGACCGGACAACCGCTCCCCAGGAACTTGAAGACCAGGGGTTTGTCGGCGTTGTGGCGAATGTGCGCAGGACGATGCGGGCTCCTGTTGCGCGAGCAGGGACCGCAGTGCCTGCATGTTCCTCCTCGCTGAATACCCGGCACCCCCTTGGGCAGGATCCCTCGCCCCAGGGCGTCCGCGATCACGGGATCCGACAGCGCCAGCGTACTCCCGCTCGAGCGCCGCCCGCTGCGCCGGGGCCTCTTCGTGAAGGATCTGTTTCCGGAGCCGGGCGCGGCGGATGCCCGGCGTGGTCTGGGGCTGCGCCCACCGGAGCAGCTTGTCCACGATCTCGTCCAGCGCCGACTCGATCACGCCGTCGTGGACCCGGTACGAATACCCGGCGGTGATGTCCGGTCTCGTGCGCGGGACCGCGGCCCCCTGGCTCGGCGGCGCGGTCCCTTCGACGTAGGCGATCGACCTCTTCGATCGAGACATGCTCATCGAAGCTGCGGTCGAAGCCCAGTTCGGCGGCGAGTTCCGCGGTGATCGCCTTCCCTCCGAGCACGACGCGGGAACGGTCGCGCACGCCGGCCGCATCCAGGAGATCGATGAAGCGTCCGAGAAGTTCGCCCACGCCATATCCCAGCGTGCGGCTGACCAGGATGAAGTCGTACGGGGTCTCGGTGGCTCTCCTGACCACGGTCTCCATGCTGAGGTCGGGCGAGAGCAGTTCGGTGTGGTGGCCCCGCTGCGCGAGGCCGTTCCGGATGATCTTGATCCCCACGTCGTGGACGGGATCAAGGGGAACGCAGAGGATCTTCTTGGCGGTCACGGCCGGCTCCTTTCCTCCCCGAGCCAGCGGTAGTGTTCGCCGGGCCGGTGGACGTACTTCCGCAGGCGGACCCGCATGCCGTATCCGTCGAACTCCTGGTACATGATATCGACCTCCCCCAGATGCAGCTCCTGTCCGAGCCGCAGGGCAAGGTCCTTCCCTTCGCGCTCGCTGCCGCAGACCAGGTAGGTCTCGATGTCGAGGCCGTCCATGACGGCGTCCATTGCCGAAGTCGCCATACCCTCCTCCGTGGCGTCGCGCAGGGCGCGACGGCCGTGCGCCGCCCCCGCCCGTCCCGGACCGCGGAACGGGCGGGGCGGCTGTCGGTTATTCCCAGATGCCTGCGTGGTTGCAGACGATCTCGATCAGCATCACGAGGGCGCGGATGACCATCCGGGCGCGCTCGGGGATCAGCTGCCCGTGCTCGTCGGTGGTCCCCAGCCCGGGGGAGATGAAGAAGTTCGCGTCGTAGGAGATCGTCGGGATGATCCCCATCTGCGTCATGCCGTCCTGGAACAGGTGGGAGCCGGCGTACATGTCCTCGATCGTGAAGATCGGGATGCCCGAGCTTGCCGTCCTTCCAGCTGTCCTCGTAGTTGACCTCGACCGCACCGCAGTTGACACTCTTGTAGATCTGGAAGTGGGGACGGATCCGCGCGTCGATCTTCGCGAACTCCTCCTTCACGATCTGGTAGAGGTCTTCGACGGGCTTCGTCACGACCGCGGGATTGTCGCGCAGCACCCGCAGCGCCGCGACCTGGCCCGAGAGCCCTTCCTTGCCCGGATCCTGGCCGACGAACGCCGCCTTGCCGTAGGAGGCGGTGGTGCCATAGCGGTTCCCGTGGTAGCCGAGGGCCCGGCGGATCGGGACCATCACATCTTCCTTCCCGATGATCAGCGCGCTGGTCGGCGAGCCGGTGGCTTTGTCCATGCTGTAGATCATCACATCGGCGCCGATCTTCTTGATGCTGTTGCCGATGATGGGGAGACCCCAGGCGTTGTCGATGATGTACGGAACATCGTAGGACCGGGCGATCTCGGCGATCCCCTTTTGCAGCAACGGGGTGCCGTCGGCGTCCTTCTGGCCGTAGCCGTATCCCGGCGTGTCGTATCCCAGGGAGGCAAAGCCTCCCAGGAGCGTTTCATGTTGTTTTGCGGCCTGGCGGAGGCAGTTCGATGGTCTTCTTGGGATCGGCGTTCTTCATCAACGGCGCCGGATGATACTTGATGCCGTGCACCGGGTAGGAAGCGCCCGGGACCGGCACCAGCACGGTGTCCAGGTTGTTCTGGCGTTTGCCGTAGAAGCCCAGCTCGCCGGCGGTGCTACCGCGATCGGCGAGGATATCCTTGTATTTCGGCGGATAGGGACGCCCGTACGACGCCTGATGATGGACGTGGCGCTCCAGCGGCGCGATGTAGCCGGGTCCGGTAGTTGTCGCCGCGTCCCTGGAACGGCGGGGTCACGAGGCAGTCGAAGCTCGTCCACAGGCCGCCTTCGCAGGTGTTGATCGGGGCCGCATCGTAGTCGTCCCCGTAGGCGCCCTTGATGATCTCGCGGATCTGGTCGACATATACGGCTAAGCGGAACGACCTTGCGCGCTTCGGCGGCCATGGACTTCTCGATATCTTCACGCAGCGGCGAGGGGCAGCCGGAGATGGCCCCGGTGAGACCCATCGCGCCTTTCAGCTCGGCGGGGATGTTGAGACTGTCCGCGGCCTTCTTGGCGTCGGCGTAGATCTTCGGCAGATTCGCCTGCAGCCTCTTGTACATCTGGAACTTGAATTGCGGTTTCGCCATTGCGTTATCCTTTCATGGGTGATGATGGAAATCCCGGGATGAGCATGGGATCGCCGACCGACAGTCCGAGGTCCGCCCCGGAACGGCGCTGGTCGACGCTGATGATGGTGTTCTGGTGGTTCGGCATATGGGTATCGTCGTATCCGGCGATCCGGCGGATCTCCCGGCCGTTCAACAGCACCGGATCGCCGACGAGCAGCACGCCTCCGTCCAGCAGCTCGACGAATGCGACGTAGGCGATCCGGTCGACCGCCCCGCCGGGTCCTGCACCCTGCTCGTCGGTCGCGATCAGCTCGATGATCGTGCCGGCCGGAAAGGTCCGCGAGATCGGCTTGATGAGCTGCAGGCTCCTGTTCTCCAGCAACCCCTGCAAGACCGCCACCACGCGTCCGCGCAGCGGGGACTTGCTGTGGTAGAAGGTCCGGTTCACCAGCTGGCGCTCGTAGGGGTCGCCCATCGGGTCCTCACACGAATTTGGTGACAAAGGTGTCCACGTCGCCGTGGAGGAAATCCACGACAGGCATCTCGATCATGGTGTAGCAGCCGGGCTCCTGCCGCGTTGCCGCGCGGGCGGCAGAGACCATCACCTGGGCGGTCAGGGCCGGGTTGTTGACTTTCAGCTGGAATCGCATCGACTGGTTGTAGGTCATGCCGGAAACCCCGTTCCGCTCCATCATGACGCCGTGGCCCACATCCATGAGCCCCTGCACATTCTCGACCTGATAGACGTACGTCCGGTCCTTGACAAAGTACGGGTCCTGCTTGATCGCCTGTTCCACCTCCGCGAAGACCGCCCCGGGTTGCAGCTCCACGTAGACCATCCGCCGGTGGATCCCCATCCCGTCCGGCACGGTGATCGAGAGCGCATCCCGTACCCCTGGGATCGCCTTGACCGCGACCGAATGGCCCATCGACATGCCCGGACCGAAATTCGTGTAGGTGATGCCCCGCGGGGCCATCGCCTCGAACCACCCGCGGATGACGGAGTCCACGCCGGGGTCCCATCCCGCCGAGATGATGGCGACCGCACCCGAGGCGCGTGCGACGGCACCCAGTTCGCGCCGCAGCTGCGGGATCTCCGTGTGGATGTCGAAGCTGTCCACCGTCCTGACCCCCAGCTTCAGGATCTTTGAGGCGGTATCGCGCACCACGCGCGACGGACAGCAGAGGATCGCCACGTCCACGCTCTGCAGTTCCTGGATGTCGGGGACGATGCGGGTCTTCTGCAGGACGATCGGGATCGCGTTCGGAGTACGGGCACGAGCGGGAGAGGATCTCCGGCAATTCGACCACGCCGACGAGCTCCATGTCCGGCTCCGCGAGCACCGTTTCCACGGCGGCGCGTCCGACGTTCCCGTAACCGACCACGGCAACACGGATCTTCTTCATAGCACACTCCCTGACAAAGGTTCCGGTGATTCCTGGATGAACGTGCACAACGCCCGACAGGCCGACTCCCCATGCTCCCGCACGCACCGCTCGACCCCGGCCGCATCTCCCGCCGCAAGCGCGGAGAGGATGGCACGATGTTCCTTGACCGAGTCCTGGAGGTGCGACAGCGTGGAGAGGTAAATGTAGTTGTAGCGGAGCGCCTGCCTGCGGAGGAGACGGATATACTGCGACAGCTTTTCGTTGTCGGCGGCATCGCTGAGCAGGTGGTGGAACTCGGCGTTCAACTGAAGGATCCGCGAGTGGTCGGACGAGCCGCCTTCGATCGCATCGTTGATCGACCCCAGCTGAGCAAGCAGCGACGGCGAGATCCTCGCACAGGCAAGCCTCGCGGCCAACGATTCGAGGGCACCCTTCACCTGGTAGATCTCCGTGGCATCGCGGACCGAGAGGGGACTGACGACGGCTCCACGCCGGGGAAGGACCTGGACGAATCCCTCCGATTCCAGAAGGCGCAGGGCTTCGCGCAACGGTGTGCGGCTGACGCCGAGTTGTCCTGACAGGTCGGGCTCCCTCAGCCTCTCCCCCGCGACCATCTTCCCCTCAATGATCAGGGTCCGAACAGTATCGGCGATATGGTCCCGAAGAGGTTTGATCTCTTCGGTCAGGGGCCCTATCCGTCGTTCTGCAGGAATCAAGAGCGCTTCCCAACTATATACTGTATTTTGTATACAATATTCAAATCGATAGAAATATAGGTATACTGGCCTGTATTGTCAAGGGGAAACAGATGGGGACGACAGAAACCAAGAAACCGGGGCCAAATGATCAGGGTGTACGGGCCATCGCCTTCGCCTTTTCGAGGATGCCGGGCCGGGCGCCTTCCATCATCTCCTTCACATCCTCGTACCTCATCGTCCGCTGCTCGAAGGTCCTCTTCTGCTGGGCCCCGAGGAATCTCCCCTCGAACTCGCGGAAGTTCGAGCCGTAGATATGGTAGCTGTCGGCCATGTGACAGTACCGCCCCACCTTCACCTCCCTGCCCATCAGCTCGCTGACCCGCTCCGCGATGCGGCGCTGCAGCGCGACCAGCGCAAAGATGTTCATGAAGGCCGCCTTGTAGGCGTCGTTGGAGCGGAACCGGACGTTCATGCTCAACCGGGGGTCGTCCCCGGTGATCCGGCACCAGATGCTCTGCAGGCATGGGGGATCGTAGCAGGTATTGTCTTCCCACACCTTCCAGGTGATCGCCTGCGCCCGGCGGGTGTAGGGGGTCTCCGCCACCTTCCGGCAGAGCGTGTCGATCTGGTCCGTCCGCGTCAGCCCGGGGGGATCGTAGGTGAAGAGCCGCTGGTGGTAGGTGTATTCCCACCGGGTGTCCTCCGGATCGTCCGGGTCGCCGGACGAGGTGGTCCTTGATCCCGTCGCACACCTCCATCACGTACTCCTGGAGATCCTCCGACCCGCCGGGGAAGTCGCGGTGGATCATCGGCTCCGCCAGCGGATCGTGGATCACGATCATCATCGTCGCGTCCTTGCTGGGAGGATCCTCGGGCTTGTCATACTGCGTCTTGATGTCGCACCCCTGTGCATGCAGGGTGAGAAGGGAGTTCTCCCATGCGCGGGGGATGTTCTCCCCCTCCGCCGTCAACACCGGAATGCCGTTCATCGATCGTCCTTTGCCGGGTGTGGTCCGTGTCCTACCGCTTGATCCGCGCGCTCCCCCCCTTCATGACGTGCTTGATCTCTTCCATCGTGACCATGCTGGTGTCGCCGCGCGTGCTCTGCAGCAACGCGCCGTGCGCCGCACCCATCTCCACGCAGTCCTGCGGGGCCATGCCGTGCAACAGACCGTAGACGAAGCCGCTGCAGAACCCGTCGCCTCCGCCCACCCGGTCCTCCACCTCGAGGTTCTCGTAGCGCCGCGAGGCATAGAAGACGCCGTCGTAGTACATGATGGCCGACCAGTTGTTCACCAGGCCGCTCACCACCTCGCGCAGGGTCGTGCCGACCGCCCGGATGTGCGGATAGGTGGCCACGACCTTCTTCACCATCGCCTTGTACCCTTCGATCGGCAGCTCCTTCAGATTTTCGTCGGTCCCTTCCACCTCGAATCCCAGGACCTTCTGGAAATCCTCCTCGTTCCCGATCAGCACGTCGATGAACGGCACGAGGCTTCTGGTGACCTCGATCGCCCGCTTGCTGGACCAGAGCTTGCTCCGGAAGTTCAGGTCGTAGCTCACGATAGCGCCGGAGTCGTGGGCCGCCTTCATCGCTTCGCGGGCAACTTCCGCACAGCTGTCGCTGAGCGCGGTCAGGATCCCGCCCGTGTGGAACCAGCGGGTCTTCCTCCGCTCGAACAGCTTCTTCCAGTCCACGTCCGAAGGCTGCATGTGAGCGATCGCGGTGTGGCCCCGATCGTACAGCGTCACGCTGGCGCGCACGCCCATCCCGACCTCGGTGAAATTCAGGCCGATCCTATCGGCCCTGCCGGAACCGTCGTACGGCACCCAGACCATGTCGGTCAGGTCCATCCCGCTGGCCTTCGCGTGGTTCCGGATGAAATGTCCCAGGGGGTTATCCACCAGGCGCGACACGAACCCGGTGCGCATTCCGTAGCGGGCCAGCGCATAGGCGACGTTGTATTCGCCCCCCCCGGCGTAGGCTTCGAACACGGGGGTCAGTTCGATCCGCTGGTGGCCGGGAGGACTGAGACGGATCATACATTCTCCGAGGGCAAGGAGATCGCAGTGCGCTTCGTTGGCAGGGATGATCTTCAGTGGCATGGCGTTCTTTCGTGTGATGTGGTCGATCTGTAGCAGGTCCTCGACGCAGGATCAGGACAGGAGCCGAAACCCTGCAGCCTCGAGCGTTCTTCGCGTTTCAGGAGCGAGCCCCGCCGCCCGGATCACAAAGTTCCGGAACTCGCGGCGCACGCGGTAGTGCTTGCGCAGCTTCGAGAACGCGCCCGGCCGGGCGGCGGCCGGGAACGCCAGCGTCTCCCGCAGCGACGCGTCGTCGGCAGCGATGTCATAACATGACCTCACGACGGCTCCGAGCTGCTCCTCCGGACCGCCGGCATCCGGTATCACCACCGGGTCTTCAGGGGGTGCCACCTCGGCCCACGGATCCCATGAGACTCCCCCCCCGAAATGCCGGAGCACCGCGTCGCGGATCATGATGACCGCGTTCACCTTGCCGTCAAGCGAGTATCCCGCGATGTGCGGTGTTCCCAGGGCTACCGCGCGCAGCAATTGTTCGTCCACGGCCGGTTCGTTCTCCCAGACGTCCAGGACAGCACTGCCGAGCCGGCCGGCGCGGAGGGTCTGGAGCAGACCGTCCCCGTGCACCACGGGACCCCGGGAGGTGTTGATCAACAGGGTGCCGGGCCGGATGGCTTCGAGACGCCGCGCATCGAACAGGTGAAATGTCGGATCAGTGCCACCGCGGGTCAGCGGGACGTGGAGTGTCAGGATGTCCGCCTCCATCAGGGCGTCGAGCGGAAGGTACTTCGCGTCGCCCGTCGCCCTGGCCAGCGGCGGATCGTTCAGCAGCACATGCATCCCCAGACGTTCCGCCATGGCGGCGACCCTGCTGCCGATGTTCCCGACCCCGACGATGCCCAGCGTGGCGCCCCGCAGCGCGAATCCCGACCGCCGTCCTGCTGCCAGCATGGCGGCCAGCACGTATTCCTTCACCGAGTTGGCGTTGGACCCGGGAGCGCTCGCGAACGCGATCCCCCGTGATGCGAGGTAGGCGGTGTCGATGTGATCCGTCCCGATGGTCACCGTACCGACAAAGGATACGCCGCTCCCGGCGAGCAACGATTCGTCCACCCGGGTCTCCGATCGCACGATAAGCACATCGGCCCCCCGGAGCACCGCCGGTGTGAAACTCCCGGTTTCGACGAGCGTAAGGTCACCGACGCTGCGGAACGCGGGGCCGATCAGTGGCGTGTTGATGTCCGCCACGATCTTCAGCCGTCCTCCCTTCCCGCCGGAAGCCGCTCTCGTTCCTACCGGGCCATCCATCCGCCGTCCACCAGCAGGATATGGCCGTTCACATAATCCGAGGCCCGGGACGCGAGGAAGATCACCGCTCCCTGCAGGTCCTCCGGGGTTCCCCAGCGTCCCGCGGGGATCCGCTCGGTGATGGAGCGGGTGCGCACCGGGTCTTTCCGGAGGTTTTCGGTGTTGTTCGTCACCATGTAGCCCGGGGCGATGGCGTTGATGTTGATCCCGGACTCGGCCCACTCGTTCGCCAGGGCCTTCGTGAGCTGGGCGACCGCCCCCTTGCTGGCGGCGTACGACGGGACCGTGATGCCACCGGAGAAGCTGAGCAGCGAAGCGACGTTGATGATCTTGCCCGACTTGCGGGGGAGCATCTGCCGCGCGACCGCCTGGCTGAGGAAAAAGACCGTCCGTGAGTTCACCGCCATCACGTCGTCCCAGTCCGACTCGGTGAAGTCGATGGCCTTCGTCCGCCGGATGATCCCGGCGTTGTTGACCAGGATGTCGATCGCCCCGAAGACCTGGAGCGCCTCCTGCACGGTGGAGGTGATCCCCTCCATGCGTGAGAGGTCCGCGATCACCTGGTGGGCCTTGCGCCCGAGCGCGCGTACCCGCTCGAACGTCTCCGTGCTCGGAACACGGTCCACGAGAACGATGTCCGCCCCCGCCCTGGCGAGTCCGAGGGTCATCCCCGCCCCGAGGCCCGTGCTTGCGCCGGTCACCATGGCGGTCTTGCCGGTGAGATCAAATAGTTCCATATGGTTCGTAAGTCCTCTCTTAGTAACGGTTGTCTGGGCCGGGGGATCCCGGTCCCTTCCGGGGCGGCAGGAAATCCTCCCGCGCGGGGGTGAACACATCGATCAGGATACCGTCGTCTTCGGCAACCACGCCGTGCTCTGTGCCGGGCGGGACGAAGAAACTGTCGCCGGGAGAGAGCGTACGCGTATCCTCTCCGATGGTGACCGAAAACCTTCCTTCGGCGACGTAGGTCACCTGCCGGTGGGGATGGTGATGCAGAGCGCCGACGGATCCCTTCGTGAAGCAGACCTGCACCATCATCATCTGGGGATCATGGCCGAGGATCCGCCGTACGATACCGCTGCCGGCGGGTTCCGGCGGGATCCCTGCCGCCACGACGAACAACGGGTTGTTCTCCATCTCTTACCTCACGATCTCGCCGATGCGGCGAAGGACCCGGTCCACTTCTTCTTCCGTATTGTAGAGGAGGATGCCCAGCCGGGTCACCCCGCCCCGTTCGAGAAGGCCGAGCTTCTCGATGGCACGGATCGCATAGAAATGACCGTCCCATCCGCAGATCCCGGCCTCCGCAAGAGCACCGCACACCTCGCCAGCCGTCAAACGTCCGGTGGTGAATGACACGGTCGGGGCCCGTGGTCCGGAGAATGGCGGTCCGTAGACGGTCACTCCCGGCACCGACGATAGCCCGCGGTGGAGTTTCTCGCCCAGCGCCCGTTCGTGGGCTCCGATCCGCCCCATCGCATCGACAAGGCGGGCTCTCAGTTCCGTTCCCTGACCGAGCGACGCGATGTAGTGTACCGCAGCCTTGACACCGGCGATGGCGGCGTGATTCAGCGTCCCCGTCTCGATCAGATACGGCGCCCGCTGTGTCTGTGTGCGCAGACGGTCGGCGGGAAGGGTGTCCAGAAGTCCTTCCCGGCAATAGAGGATCCCGACGTGCGGGCCGTAGAACTTGTAGGCCGAACAGAGGAGGAAGTCGGCGTCCAGCGCCCGGACATCAACGGAGAAATGAGGAGCGTAGTGTACGGCATCCAGCAGCAGCCAGGCTCCCGCTTTTGCGCTCAGGTCGCGGGCCAGCGCCACGTCGTTGACCGTGCCGAGAGCGTTGGAGGCGAGCCCCATGGCGACCAGGCGCGTGCGCGGACCGATCTTCGCACGCATGTCGTCGGCATCCAGGGTCCCGTCGGGCCTGAGCGCGATCTCCCGGACCACCACTCCCCGTTCCGCCAGCGACAGCCACGGACCGCGGTTCGCTTCATGGTCCAGCTCGGTGATCACCACCTCGTCGCCGGGACGGAACAGCCTGCCGAGCGCGCGGCTGAGGGCGAACGTCAGGGTGGTCATATTGGCCCCGAACGAGACGGTCGCCCCGGAGCCGCTCCCGAGGAATGCGGCCACGACGGTCCTGGCTTCCTCCAGCATGGCGTCGCTTTCCACCGACGTGACGAAGACGCCGTGGGTGTTCGCGTTCATGGTGGTATAATAGCGCTCCATGGCCTCGAGGACCTGACGCGGGACCTGCGATCCCGCGGGGCCGTCGAGATAGGCGAGAGGCAGCCCGTTCAACGTCCTGCGAAGCGACGGGAAATCGTCGCGGCGGAGGGGAGCGCTCATTGCGGTCCTTTGTAGTAGGTCTTCGCGTTCGGCAGCTTGGACCTGAGGTTGTTGATGCGGGTCTGATCCGACGGGTGCGTGCTCATGAACTCCGGCGGGGCCTGGCCCTGTTTCCCGGCGGCCATACGCTCCCAGAAGGAGATCGCTTCGGAGGGATCATAGCCGGCGATGGCCATGAAGATCAGGCCCAGGTCGTCCGCTTCGGTCTCGTGCAAGCGGCTGTACGGAAGGAGCGCTCCGAACTGAGCGCCGGCGCCGTAGACCGTCAACCAGAGGTCCTGCGTTTCTTTGGGTTTCTTCTCCAGGGCCATCTGCAGCCCCATCCCTCCCAGCTGGGCAAGAAGCTCCTGGCTCATCCGTTCGTTCCCATGCTCGGCGATCGCGTGGGCGATCTCGTGGCCCATCACGGTCGCCAGCCCGGCTTCGGTCTGCGTGATCGGGAGGATCCCGGTGTACACCACGACCTTCCCCCCGGGCATGCACCAGGCGTTCACTTCCTTGCTTTCGATCACGTTGAACTCCCACTGGTAGCCTTCGAGCTGAGCGCTGAGGCCCTTGCCCGCGAAGTACTGTTCCACGGCTTTCTGGATGCGCGTGCCAACGCGGCGCACGAGCGCGGTCTGGTCCTGGTTGGTCGTCGCCGGATGCTCCTTGAGGAACTCGCCGTACTGCGCGCTGCTCATCCCCAGCATCTCGGACCTCGGGATGATGCTCAGCTGTTTTCTCCCCGTCACGGGGACCGTGCTGCAGTCCATCAACAGCAATGCCGGCGCCAGGACGACGACCCACGTTGCTCTACGCATGGAAGATCCTTCACCAATGTGAGACACCCCGGGGATCCCCCTGAAACGGGAGGAATGACCGCACAGCACATAAGGAACGAAGATGCATTGAGATTCGCAATATTCCAGCGGGGTGGAGAGGCGCGGGTGGAGAGGCCCGGGTGGAGAGGCGCGGGCGACAAAGGATCGCCGGTCAGAGGTCGATCGGCGGCATCGGTACGCGGGCGGGGGCGCAATCGATCCGCAGCCGTTCCATCCCCAGCGCGGCCGCCGAGCGGCGTGCCCCGCGGAGCGCAACAGCGGGGGTATTGCATTGCTCGCTGAGGTGGGCGAGCACGATATGCCGGAGGCGGGACCGGGGGAGCACGAGCGCGTCGCGCACCAGGGAGGCGTTCTCGTCGTTCGACAGATGCCCGCGGGTTCGGATGCGCCGGATGAGCCATTCCGGACGCCCCGAACGAAGCAGCATCTCCAGGTCGTGATTGGACTCCACGATGGCGAGGTCGGCTGTCGAGAGCCATCCCGGCAGGTCCGCCTCCACGTGGCCGATGTCGGTCGCGAGCGCGACGGACTTCCCCCCCTTCGCCCCCGGCCGCCGGAGGACGAATCCGTAGCAGCCGCCGGGGGCGTCGTGCGGGACAGGGAAGTGCTCGATCTCCAGCGTGCCGATACGCACGGGAGATCGCTCGAGGATCTGTGATCTGCGGGAGCCGGTCGCTGCCGAAAAGCTCCATCTGTCCGCCGATGGCGTCCGCAACGGATCCCGCACACACCAGGGGCACCCCGGCGCGCCGGAGTGCCCCCGCCATCCCCCTGTGGAGATGGTCGCTGTGCGTATGGGTGACGAGCACCCCCGTGATCCCGGACAGGTCCAGGCCGCACTCCCGCAACGCTTCCCTCATCCGTTCCGGACCGAGCCCGCAGTCGATCAGGACCGCGGTCCGGCCGGAGCGGACCAGTGTGCAGTTCCCCGCGCTGGAGCTGGCAAGGACCCGGATCTGCATCAGCGCAACCGCGGGAACCGGGTCACCGGCTCGAGGGCGAACTCCGCCCGGAGCCTGTCAAGCATCACTTCGTTCCTCGTGGGCTGCCGTCGGGACACTCCCGCGGAACCCGGGCGCAGCGATGTCCACCATTCGCGAAGACGTTGGGCCTTCACCGTTCGGTCCTTCACCGTCATGGCCGCGCTCCCTGCTGCTGTGCCTTTTTCCGTTCGAGCCGGCTTGCGCCGAAATGCACTGAGAGACCTTCCACCCGCAGGTCGCAGACCTGCAGGTCCCCGACGTTGGACCGGAATTCGCGGCCGACCGCCACCCCCGGAAATTCCTCGATCTCCGCCTCCTCGGCTGCGTCCAGGAGATCCAGCACCCGGAACCGCGCTTCCGCTTCGCTGACCGCCCCCTTCCTTGCGGGCATCCCCAGCAGTTCCATCACGGCCCCGCGCACCAGCTTCGGGAAGTACTCGGCAAAGGTGTCGGTCCGGTGGAAGATGTCCACCGATACCAGCATCTTCCCGTGGTAGAGCGCCAGGCCGTTGGCCCCCTGGACCGGCTCGAATTGCTTCGCTGCGGCCCCAAGGTCGGAGGCGCGCTGGGCGAAAACATCGTGCAGGGAGTCGGTGGGCGAGCTCACTTTGTGTGACACCTGTTGCCTGCTGACGTTCTGCCAGACCTCCCCCTGGTCCGCCATGTGGTCACCTTCATTCCGCAGGTTCTCCCGGACGTGCCTGGCCTTTGACGCCCGCATCGACGGGGGCGCGGAGTAGTCGACCCCGGAAAAGGTGGGCGAAGCGTAGTTCCACCGGCCATGCTCCACGCAACTCACCGGGATCGTGGTCTTGGACTTCGGGGCCAGCAGGACCGAGGTGTTCAACACCCTGTTCTGCTTTGCGCCCGTCAGGATGTCGCCGTCCATCAGGAACACATAGGCATCCGACATGTTGACCGCGAGCAGGTGATTGACGCTGCCGGCATCGCTGACCTCCCGCACCTCCAGCATCCCGGCATTGATTGCCTGAGAAGAAGTGATATATTGGAACACGTCACGGTTGGCCGTGGCGAGCTGAACGACACCGAGACTACCACTGCTGTGAAAGCCGACCGCCTGGGCGATCATAGAGCCCCCGTTGCTGTTACATCCAAGATACGGACGAACGGGGCGTCGAGCGTATCATTCCGTGATACAAATACCTGCGCCGGAATGGAGGGATCATGAGCGAGGTCCTCAAGAAAATGAAGCGCCAGATCGAGATCCTGGCCGTGGCGCTTGACAATCCCGACGGACTCAAACCCGTCGACCTGGCCGAACAGTACGGATGCGAGGAACTCACCATCAAACGCGACCTGAAGGACCTCCGCTCCGACGGATTCGATCTCCACTCCGAACGGACCAGGGGCCTGAGCCTCGCGCGCTCGGTGGAGGCCAGGAGGGTCAGGCAGATGATCATCCAGTACGTCGGCCTGGCCAACGCCGACACCACGGTGGACCGGGCCACGAGTCTGCTGGTCCGCGGCCTGGGAGCGTCCGCCCTGGTGTGCGTGGTGCGGCTCCAGCAATGCATCGAACACCGAAAGGTGGCGAGGATCGTCTACCAGAAGGATTCTGACGAGCCCCCGAAGGAGTACGACATCCAGCCCTATACCCTCTTCCAGAGCGAAAGCACCTGGCGGGTGCTGGCCGGGCACGAGGGGATCGCCAAGCAATACCTGCTCACCAAGATCCACACGGTGCTGCCGTCGGAACGGTCGTTCAAGGGGATCGACCGCGATCGGATCGAGGAGATGTTCCGCACGTCTTTCCGGAGCTGGCTTGGACCCGAACAGCACCGGATCCGGCTCCTGCTCTCCCCCCGGTGGGCACTGCGCGTCCGGCCGATGCAGCTGGTGGAGACCCAGGTCCTCCACGAACGACCGGACGGCTCCGCGGAACTGGAGGCCACGGTCAGTTCGCTTGACGAGGTCGCCGCCTGGGTGGTCGGGAGGGGCGCAGGGGTGACGGTACTGGAGCCGGCGCGGTTGAAGGAGAGGGTTCTGGAACTCGCCCGGGGGGCCATCGGGAACTACTAGGGTCCGGAGATCGATCAACCGGAAACGGATCCCTGCCCTCCAGACCACGCAGTCACGACCCGTCCCCCGGAACTGAAAGCAGTGTCCCCAGTTCTTCCCGGCTGATCCGGCGAACAGCGGCGTTCCCGTGCCGGCGCGACAGGTACCTGAGGAGGATCTTGTAGCTGTCGTAGTCGAACCGGTGCGAACCGGGGGCCAGGTGTTCGAAGCCCTCCTCCGACCGCCTGCCGCTGGCGAGCAGGCACCAGTTGTCCACCACGAAGACCTCGCTCACCGTTCCCGCGATCTCCTCGATCAGGATCGCTCCCTTGTAGGGCCATGCCCGCACCCTGCGCTCGGCAAAGGCGTCCTCCACGCGGCGGTTGTAGGCGGATGCCGGCTCCTCCCCGATACAGGCTCCCGCGCAGTGGTGCAGATGGTATCCGAAACAGGCACCGCGTGACTGCTCAAGCCCCAGGAGCTTCTTGCACAGGGCGTGGTCCCTCGCGATCCCGGAGAGGTATTCGTTCGCCTGCTTCCTGCTCTTGAAGAGCGCCAGGATCGCCTCGGCATCGCCCGCCTCGATGTACTCCCGGTCCTCCAGCGCAACGGTCAGATAGCCGTTCCGGTCAACCTCTCCCCGGGCGGCGATCAGCGTCCGGCGGCGGCGCGACATCCGGTTGTAGAGCGGCGACCGCTCCTTGATCATCTTCGACTCCAGCAGCAGAGCCCCGAGCTCGCCGGCCGTCACGTGAGCTTCCACGTTATGGATCCGGGAACACATCTCCATCTCTCTGGCCGATCCCCCGCTGAAATGAGACCTGACCCGGTCCCGGATGTCCACACTTTTCCCGACATACAGGAGCTCTCCACCGCTCCCATGGAATGTGTACACGCCCGTCGATTCGGGCAGGCGCTCGACCGCGGAAGGGTCCAGTCCGGGGGGCTGGCTGGCCGTCTTGAGGAGCTTCTTGACCGCCAGCGCGACCGCTTCCTCGCCGCACTGCGCGTCCACCGTCCTGAGGAACTGGTACACGGCCCGCGCATCGCCTCCGGCCCGATGCCGGTCCGTGGCCGGAAGCTGGTGGCGTTCGATGACCGTGGAGAGGTCGTGATGGCGTTCGCCCGGGAACAACTGGCGGGAGAGTTTTACGGTGCAGAGGCAGCGGGCGCTGAAGACTCCTCCCGAGCGCCCCGAATTCGGACCTGATGAAGGCGTAGTCGAACCGGGCGTTGTGGGCGACGAAGATCGCCCCGTCCAGGATGGCCAGCAGCTTGCGGGCGATCTGCGAGAAGGACGGCGCCTCCTCCACATCACTGTTGCGGATCCCGGTGAGGGCCTCGATCATGGGGCTGATGTACCGGCCGGGATTCACGAGGGATTCGAACTTCCCGACGATCCTCCCCCCTCCACCCGGAGGACGGCCACTTCGATGACCTTGCCGTACATCGAGCTCTGACCGGTCGTCTCCACGTCCACGATGGCAAGGGGCTGATCGAACAACGCGGTTCGCACCGGCACCACCGTTTCCCGACCTTCTCCGGCTGCGCGTCTCATCCGCGGAACGTGACCTTCTCGAAGATGGCCCGGGTCACCCGCGCGTCGTGCAGCGCCGTATGCAGCCCTTCGACCGGGACCTCCAGCCGCGCCGCGACGGTCCCGAGCTTGAAATCCTGGAGTTCGTGGCGCACGCCGGCAAGAAACACCATGGCCAGCGTCATCACGTCCACCGGAGGATGCCAGAACCATGACCCGAAATACTTGTCCCCGATCTTGTCGAACCACTTCCGCAGGAAGCCATGATCGAACGGCGCGTTGTATCCCGCGAAGACCATCTTGTCCTTCCGGTCGAACCGGTTGCAGAATTCGCCGAACAGATCGGTCAGTCGCTTGTGGACCGCTGCAGGCGGCTCGAATCCGGCGATCTGATCACGCGTGATCCCGGAGACCTGCAGGGCCTCGTCCTCGACAAGGTCCTGGGGAAAAGGCGCGACCGTGAATTCGAACTCCTTGAGGAGCGTCAGCCCGGTCGCCTCACCCCTGCACACCTGTCCCCCGATCTGGATGATCCCGTTCCGCGTCTGGCTGATTCCGGTGGTTTCGAGATCGATGAAGCAGTAGATGGCCATGGCGAACCCCACGATGTTGTGCACAGCAAACCGCCAGGCGAAGACCGGGGCCGGCGGGAGCGTCTACGACCCGCCTTCCGCCCTGAGGATCTCCGGCAGGACGTCCCCCGGCTCGATGGGCCGGGATTCGTCGTCAAGTTCCACGACCACCACGTACCCGCGGGTGCCGCCGTTCCGCGCAAGCGCGTCGACAAGCCGCTGCTGCTCGCTGGCGACCCGTGCACCCGTCACCGAAGACCAGCGCTCCGGAGCACAGAGGCATCCCAGCGAAGGGGTGTTCGGATAGAAAGGCTCGCCGCGATAGAACGAGGGGTCGATGGTCGTACCGTGGGCGATGATGTCGAACCGGCCCGCTCGCCCGGCGTCATAGGCTTCGGTGATCGGGAAATAGTTCCTCCACGACGCCGGAAGCAGGTCCGCATAGATCTCCGGAGTCCAGGCTGAGTCGGACCGGTTTCCGTGAGTGAACTCCGCCGGCGCGGCTTCGAAGGGGAGTTTCAACTGGAGCGTGGTCGTCGGCCCGATGTATTCGTCGCGGCTGACCGCGGTCCCCAGCATCGTATGGATCCCCTGCGGGGTGTTCCCGTTCGTGAGGAACCCCGGGAGGTCCGACAGCGACAGGGCCAGCTGGGTGACGACGAACAACCGGCCGTCGTCTTCGCGGAGGAATTTGCCCGAGGGAAGTCGGACGACCGCAAGCCCGGGAAAGACGCGCCGGTGTCGCTGGAACGAATAGACCACCGGCGCTCCGGGTTCCAGTCGGTGTTCGAAGGAGGTCCTGAAGCGGCGGCCGGACGGGGAGTGGTGAAAATGAGAGGTCGAGGCGGCTCAGGATCGGGTGTTCACGCCATCCCGGGAACCGTGCCTGCATGGTTCTCCGGATCCTCAGCGCGAGCCGGGCATCCGCCTGAGGCACCAAGAGGCCATCGCGAAGAGCTTTTCGTTCGGAGCGGTGGAGAGATACGCCAGGGCTTCCGTCCGGAAGGAGTCGGGACAGAGGGTGATGATCGCCTCGAGGAGGGCCCGCTGGAATTCCGGACTCCGTGCCGCCCATGGCTTTCCATGCCTTCCGGAAGGCCAGGCGCGTGGATGCCGAAGTATCGCGGGTGAACTGTGCCGCCCAGAAGGCCGACCGCCACTCCGCATCGGAGCTGTCGGAGATGGGCAGGGAAAACGACCGTGCGGTCCGGGCGTGCAGGTCCGCCCTGGCCCGCTCGCGCTCGACGGCGCGGGTCGCGTCCACCACGGGAGCGGACGAACGGCGATCGCACCCGGAGATCCCGAGCAAGGCGATCGCGAGGACGGTCATCACGACGCTCCGAACCGTCGGGCGGATCGGGATGATCGGCCGGAGGACACCGGCCCGGCCACTAGGCAAAGAGCGCACTGCTGAACTCCCTTCGATAACTCCCTGTCAGCGGGTGCTCATCGCCGAGCAGTTTGAAGATCGCGATGCAGGCCTTTCGCGCCCCCTCGTCGTCGTACGCCCGGTCTTCCCGGATGACCTCGATGAATCCGCGCAGGGCGTCCTCGTACCGTTGTGCGGTCAGGGCCGCTGCCGCAGCAACGTACCGCTCTCGTACCCCTCCGGCGGGGAGTGATGCGGGGTCCGCCGAGATCCTCGCCATTCGGGCGACGGTCCGGATGGCGTCCACCATCTGAAAATGCTCAGACGACGCATCGAGATGCGCGACAAGCCGTTCGGCCTCCGCCGGGTCCGCGGCGACAAAGGTACGCGCCAGCATGACCGTGGCGGCCTCGTTCCCCGGCGCGCCCGAAAGGACCTTCTCCAGGACCGGACGTGCCTCAGCGACGTTTCCCGAAGCAAGGAACGATGCGGCCTCGGCGAGCGCTCCGGCATTGGCGTCAGGCAGGTTCTTTTCCAGCCACTGCTCGACCGACCGCTCAGGGAGCGCACCGACGAATTCTGCGGCCTGCTTCCCGTCCACGAACAGCTTGACCGCAGGGATGCTCCTGATGCCGTATCGCGCGGCGACATCCTGGTGCTTGTCGGTGTCCACTTTCGCAAGCACCCATTTCCCACCCGCCTTCTTCTCCAGCGATTCCAGAACCGGCCCGAGCGTGCGGCATGGTCCGCACCAGGCGGCCCAGAAATCGACCAGCACCGGGACCGTCTTGCTGCGCTCGATGACGTCCCGCGAAAAATCCGAGATCTCGTGATCCACTGACCCCCCTGCGACATTCGACCATACCGGGAGAAGCCGGACCGTTCATTCCGACACCGAATGGATGGTCCTGCGCTTCAAGGTAGTGATTCGTCTCCTCCGATTCAATCAGCCCCGCACCCTGCCGCAGCAGCGCGGCGTTCTCCAGCACGTCGAAGGTCAGCACGGGGATCCCGGCCGCTGCGGTTTGTAGCGCGATCCGTTCGGTCAGTCCGCCCGGAGCAGCGAACGGGACGAACAGCCGCGCCGCGAGGAACGCCACGCAGAGGTTCCGCTGCTCTGCCAGCCCCCGGGAGGCACGGCGGACATTGCGGGAAAATGGCGAGACGATGGCGAGCTTTCCTTCGTCATATCTCGCCTTCCACGCCGCCGGGAGCCGGAACGAGGCGAGTCCTCGTGCGGGGACAACGATCACGCGTGCGGTCCCCTCCAGGAGGAGTTCCAGACACTGGCGCTCCATCGGCGAGTGGAATCCACCCACCACCGTGCGATCTGTCCGTTTGATCCGCTGGAAGAGGTCGAATGTCCTGAGGACGAGGTCGCCGGGAGGGCGGTTGGAGCAGAGCAGGCCGACAGAAGAGGCCGAGAGGATCTCTTTGTTGCCGATCAGGTCCAGCTGGGCGGGAGCATAAGGAAAAGCCCGGGAAACAAACGTTCCCGGGCAGATCGTCGACAGGTCGGCACGCGCCATGCTCTCTCCTCTGGATGACCGGGCGTACAGGTACTACATGCCGCTTCGCCCGTTTTCCGAGAAGGTGTTCGACGTCAGACCCCGCGCTGGCCGCCCCGGCGGATGGCCCCGCCATGTGCGCCGCCGGTATTCTTGAATCCGTGGCCGCCGCCTTTGCCGGCATGTTTGGGACCACCTTGAGGACCCCGGCCCGGTCTGAATCCTGGCACGTTCTCGGCCTCCACTTCGACCTCTTTGAGGGTGATGGTCGCGCCGTTCAGTGCCGACTTGTGGAGTTTCTCCAGAGCGGCTTTCGCCTCGGCCTCTTCCGGCATCTCCACGAAGGCGAAACCGCTCGGCCGGCCGAGCTCCTTGTCGGTCACCAGCTTCACCGAGCTCACTTTCCCGAACGCCTCGAAAGCCTTCTTGACCTGGTCTTCGCCGGTGTCTCGGGTGAGGTTCGCGATATGGATCTTCACAGGACCTCCGCGTTCTATAATACCATGGGGGCGGCCTGTTGTGGCAACCCCACACGAACATAGCGATATTCCACGCCAATTTCCACTTTGGAGGGTCTTGCGAATGGCATCCTGCGAATGGCACAGGCCCCTGCCAGAACGAGTACGAGCAGGGTTCCCCTCTCCCTGCTCGTATCGTCCCGCCGGCCCCCGATGGGGGTCAGCGCTTCTCGTGGACCAGCGAGGCGAACACCCAGCCGGTCTTCCCCGCCTTGGTGCGCACCTGGACCCAGCTCGGTCCTGCGCCTCCAGAGTACCTCTTCAACACGGCGACCTTTTCGCCGTTGCGGAGGGAGGTGCCCGGGGAGGATCTTCGAGGAGATCGCATGATCGTGCCGGAGCCCTGCTCCGGGAACGGTGACCACTGCGATCGGTCCGCTGCGACGTTCCGCCGCCGCAGGCGGGGGCGCCGCCACTCGTCGCACTTCGGGCGGCTCGAACGGCGACGTCATCACCGGAGCCGGGGCCTCGCTCCCGATCTGCTCCTGCAACGGGATCAGGTCCGACGATGCCATGGCATCCTTGGACGAACGGAAGGGAGCGAGCGCCCCGACCAGCAGGGCGAGGAGGAGTACGGCGAAAACGGCCGTGGTGATCCGTCGCGAACGAGTGCCCTTCCCTCCGGCGGGTGCCCTCAGGCCGGCCGGCACAGCCATACGGATCGTATCCGCCAGGTGCACGGAGGGCTCTCTGCTTCCGGAGCCCGTCCTCGGATCCGTGGCCTGGGTGAACGGCTGCACTGCCTCCCCGGAGAAATAGGACGGGTTCAGATGGGAGTTGGGAATGCGGCTGTCGGTCCGCCCGAGCACGAAGCACGATACCTCGGCCTCGGGAAGTTCCCGCTTGATCGCGCAGGTGACCGCCTCCAGCGTCGAGCCGGTGATCGTGATATCGTCGACCACCAGGATCTTCAGGTCTTCCGCGAGCCCGTTGGCGTCGAACGAGTACACGTCTTCCAGTTCCTTCTTCCGGGCGGCCCTGCCAGCAAGATCGTTCAGCTGGTTGGTGGCTCTGACCTTCGAGAGGCGGGCACGATCGAACTCGCACTCGCACGTGTCGGCAATGGATTCGCACAACAGGTCCAGCGATGTGACCTTTTCGGCCTTCGTTTCTTCCGGCGCCAGGCGCCTGACGATCAGATCGGGCTCAACGGCCTGCCCCAGCAGCGAGGTGGCCAGGGAGATCCACCGCGATTGCTGGGGGTCCTTCCCTTCCTTGAAGTCGAGGATCGAGCGCGAGATCCTGTCCTGATACCCCGCCCTGGGAACATGGTAGTACGCGATGTGGTAAACGGCCTTCGCCCCCGCAAAGAGGCGGGACGCGGTGAGCAGTCGTGTCCTGGGCTGATCCATGGATCCCTCCCGGCAGATTCTCAGAGTACACAATCTCCTATCAGAAGGCGACAAACCATATGCCACGGAGATGGGTGGCTGCACCACCCGGGACCTTGACCAAACCCTTATATATCAATACATTATCCCATGGAGCTATCCCGTCCGGGTCCCGGCCCGCGGCCGGGCAGGGAGTGCGGCGTGTAGATTGTGGAAAGGTGAGTGGAAATACAAGGAACCGCCCAATGGAATATGCTATCGTCGTGATCGGCGCCGGCCCGGCCGGGATCAGTATGGCCGTGGAGGCGCGGAACGCCGGGATCCCCGCGTCCGGGATCCTCGTCCTCGAAAAGGCCCAGAGCATTCCTTCACGTTGAAGAAGTACTATCCCGAGGGGAAACTCGTCACCGCGAACTACAAGGGGATCGACGCGGTCTGCACGGGGGTCATGTGTATGCCGGACCTGAGCAAACAGCAGACGATCTCCTACCTCGACCGCACACTCCAGGAATACGGGATCCCCTGGAGGTACGGAGAACGTCCACAAGATCTCAAGCACGACGGCAGCAGCGGTTCACCGTCAGCACCGACAAGGGGGAGTTCGATACGCGCGTCGTGGTCATCGCGATCGGGATCCTCGGGAAACCGAACAAACCTGAGTACGCTCTCCCGCGGACGTTGCGGCAGCGTCTGCTCTTCGATGTCACCTCGGTCCAGATCCAGGGGTCGCGCGTCCTCGTGGTAGGGGGCGGCGACAGCGCGTCGGAGTACTGCCAGTTCCTGACGCAACACGGGAACACCGTCACGATGAGCTACCGGCGAACGGAGTTCTCACGGATGAACGACATCAACCGCGAGAGCCTCCAGGCGCTGGCCGACCGGGCGCGGTGGAGACTGCTCGGGGTCGAACATCGCCGCGATCAAGGACGCCGGGGGACTTCCGGCCGTGGAGTTCAGGGAGTCCGGCGTCCGGACGTTCGACTTCGTGGTGTACGCTCTCGGCGGGAGCACCCCGGAGAACTTCCTGCGGACCATCGGCATCGCCTTCAACGGCGAGGAGCCGCACCTGACGGAAGGCTACGAAACCACGGTCCCGGGGATGTTCCTGGTGGGTGACCTGAGCGCGGGAACCAAGGGAGGGTCCATCATCTGGGCCTTCAATTCGACGAACACCGCGATGAAGAGGATCTGGCGGGACGATCTGCAGAGCGGCGCGGTACAGCCTGAACCTTCTGAGGGGTGAGACGAGAGCAGGCGGTGTCAGGTGGAGGGTCTGTTGTGCGCCGCCAGCCGGCGTTCGACTTCGGCGATATTGGCTTTGCGGCCCGGACCGAACTCCCGCCGGGCATAGTGACGTGTGGAAGGGGTGTTGGTACAGGAATTCCAGATTGACCTTCAGCCACCCGGCATCATCGTAACGGATGCCGTCCCGCAGCTCCACCTCTTCCCTCAGAAGGTCCCCGAGCGGAAAGAACTCGCCGGTTCCCGCATGGTGTACGTCGGCGTCGCAGAGGACCTGCTGTTCCAGCGTTGTGGGGCTCTGCGGCAGCCGCGTCGCGTTGATGCATTGCACGACCCGCTCCACCAGCGCCGACGGATACCCTTCTTTCGCGAGGAAGGCGCGGGCGATCCCCGCGCTCCGATCCTCGTGAGCGTCAGCGGTCTCCGTGTATCCCGTATCATGAAACCAGCCGGCGAGCTGCAGCACCTCGAGGGATTCCTGATCGACCCCCATGCCCGCGCCGATCCGCATCGCGCTTGCCACCGTTGCGTTCGTGTGCTCCGGCCGGTGATACCGCGCCCACGACGGCGAACGCTCCCGGAGCAATGCGAGGGCGTAGCTCGAAGCTTTCTGTACGATGTCGGCGATGCGTTCCATCATTCTAAAACCTACCCAGAATGACCATGGCAGAACATGACGTGGGACACATCAGTCCTCCCCTCCCCGGATCGTACGCCTGACCTTCCGGGCGAACCGGAACAGCCAGATCCCCAGACCGATGAACAACAATTCCAGCGTCAGATGGAAGGCAAGCATGCTCCTGGACGGCCCGCCCGGCTGATCGGACGCCGGAACAGCGCCCGTAACGAGCATGATGGTCCCCGCGGCCTGCAGCAACGCCGTCACCACGACCAGGACCGCAAGGATCGTCATGACCACGGACCAGACGCGGAGCAAACGGTTCATTGCCACCCCTCCTCTCGCCCCATCACTCCAGCACGACCCTGGAGGTGCCGCGGATGTCCCGCGACGAGCCGCCGACCTGGATGTCGAACGTCCCCGGTTCGAGCGCCCAGGCTTTGCGTTCCTGATCGAAGAACGCGAGGGCCTCGGGACCGATCCGGAATGTCAGAACCCGGCTTTCCCCGGGATCCAGGATCACCTTCTGGAACCCCTTCAGCTCCCTCGGCGGACGCGGGAGTGTTGAGCGGACATCACCCACATACAGCTGGACCACCTCTGCTCCCCGGCGCGCGCCCGTGTTCCGGACGGTCACCCGGGCTTCCAGCACCGCTCCGGGTTTCAATCTGGCCGGACTCACCGCAAGGCTCTCGTATGCGAAGGTGGTATACGACAGACCATACCCGAACGGGAAGAGCGGCTCGACCTGCCTGGCGTCGAAGTGGCGGTATCCCACAAAGATCCCCTCGGCATACCGCTTGTCCCCGCGGTGCCGGGGAACGTCCCGAAGGCGGGACTGTCTTCCCACCGCACAGGGAAGGTCACGGGGAGTTTTCCCGAGGGGTTGACGTCGCCGAAAAGCACCTCGGCGATCGCCGACCCGCCTTCCTCACCGGGATACCAGGTCTCGAGTATCCCGTGCAACGCGGCGGAACTCAGGACCGAAGACCACGGGAGCCCCGGAAGTCAGGACCACGATTGTCGCCCTGTTGACCGCGGTGACCGCCTCGATCAGCCGGCGCTGGTCTGGAGGCAGATCGATCGTCGCTCGGTCGAACCCCTCGCTTTCCACCCGGTCGTTGAACCCGACGCAGAGGACCGCGGCATCGCATCGCTGTGCCGCCCGGACCGCCCTGGAGAGCAGGAGCGTGTCCTTCATCTCCCAGCCCAGTCTCGCCACCGCTCCGCCTGTCCGTTCATAGTACTCGACCCGGAGCGCATAGCGCTTGCCGGCATCCAGCCTGAGCCGGGCGCTGCGCATCTCAGGAGCGTGGTCCCCCCACAGGTCGATCAGCACGTGCCCATCCACCGTAACGCGCAGGCCGTCGTCGCTCACCGCACTCAACTCATAGTCCCCCGAGGAAGGGGGAGCAGAACGCCGGTCCAGCGGACCGAGAAACTATCCGCCCGCACTCCCGGGGCCGGCGGACCGTCACCCCAGTCGAATGAGAGCGTCGAGTCGACCCGCGTGAACGCCGGTGGACCCGACAGATCGATCCGGCCAAAATACTCCGCGGCCAGCCCCCGCACCTCCTTTCCCCTCACGACGCACCGGAGTGCCGACGCCGGCACGGGATCGATATCGCCGTACCCCTGGCATCCCGTTTCGAACACCACCTCCACCGCCGGTCCGAGGTTCCGGCGGATCCCCTCGAGAGTGCTCACCGGCCTGATCGGCGACACCATCGAGCTTCCGCCGCCGCCGGTCCTTGCCATCGCGGCGTTCGGCCCGATGACGGCGATCGACCGGAGGTGCGACCGATCCAGCGGCAGGACCTTCCCCTCGTTGCGGAGCAGAACGATCGCCTCCCCGGCGGCCTGTTTCGCGATGGCCCGATGCTCTTCACATCCGACGACGGCGGTGTCCGGGGGGACCTGCGGGGTGAAGAGGCCGGCCCAGGTCATCGCGCGCAGGAGACGGAAGGCCCGTTCGTTCACGAGGCTCTCCTTGACCTCCCCCCTCCTGACCGCCTCATGAAGCGCCGTGCCGTAGAACTCCCCGGTTGGCATCTCGAGATCCTGCCCGGCGGTGATCGCGGCGACCGTACTGTGGGTCGCCCCCCAATCCGACACCACGAACCCCTGGAACCCCCACTCCTTGCGCAGGATGTCGGTCAGCAGGATCGCGTTCTCGGAGCAGTGCGCTCCGTTGACCTTGTTGTAGGCAGCCATCACCGACAGCACGCCGGCCTCACGCACCGCCGCCTCGAACGCAGGGAGATAGATCTTCCTTCAGGGTCCGCAGATCGACCAACACGTCGATCGACTCCTCGATCGGTCTCCTGGTTGTTGCACGCATAATGCTTGGCGCAGGCAATGACCCTGTTCTCCTGAACGCCGGAGACATAGGCCACGGCCATGCGGCCGGCGAGGAATGGGTCTTCCCCAAAACTCTCGAAGTTCCTTCCGCCATGCGGGACCCTGCTGATGTTGACGCAGGGACCCAGAAGCATGTGGCGTCCCTTCCCTTTGACCTCCCGGCCGATGGCCCATCCCACGCGGCGTATCAGATCGGGGTTCCACGAGGCCGCCATCGCGATGCCGGCCGGGAACGCGGTCGAACGCCCCCAGCGCACACCCAGCGGACCGTCGGCCATGTTCAGCGCCGGGATCCCCAGGCGGGGGACTGGGCTTTGTGGCGAAGCCGGTCCCGCTGAGGAGATCGATCTTCTCTTCCAACGTCATCTTTGAAAGGATCTCGCGGGCGCGGGCATCTTCCGGCGACTGAGCCGCAACGCGGGCGATGGCGAGGCAACCGGCGATCAGGAGGACCTGGAGAGACTTCATTTGTTCTGTCGAAGAAGGGTGAAGGATGGTCCCGGGATGTCCGGAGGCCGGTGTCCGGTCCCATCAGGGAGTTGCACCCAGCGAGCCCTCAGAGTGTCCCCGGAGAACTTCCAGGCATAGTAGAGGGTATCCGGCTGGAAGAGGGTCTCCAGCATGACGGCGTCCACTCCAGGGAATGGTCGGGGGTCCGCGACGGGGGTCATGGAGACGATGTCCCCGAGCCCGTCGACGGCCCCGCCGTACGAGACCGTCACCACCCCCCTTCCTCCGGTGACCGGCGGCTCCAGGATCCTGTAGGATCCGGCGAACAGCCGCCGCACCAGGTACTCGCTGACCGTCATATCGGCGACGCGGGAGATCCGCCGCAGGTCCGCCGAGCCGATCCTCATCCGGTCGGCGCCTCGGGGAGCATCGAACGTCAGGGTGAGCCCCCCGCCGGTGAATTCCAGCCGCCCATCTTCGAGGACCGTCGGTCCCTTTCCCCCGATCGTTCGGCCGGCGTCGAATCCAAAGACCGCAGAGTCACGCGCAGGGTCGTAGTGGAAGTCCGAGATCCCCGACAGCGTGCGGGCCGCGAGCAAAGGTGATCCCGTGCGTTCGAGGGAGTCCAGGTAGGCACCCGCGATCCAGGTCCCCTGCAGGGACTTCTTGGTCTCCTCCGGCGAGCTTCCGCACCCGAAGCAGAGGAGGGTTATCAGGCCGATGAGCAGCGAGCGTTGAGGCATGGAGTCCCCACAAAGATACGATGTGCTATCCCAAAATCAAGACGGCAAGGGAGATCCGGGATGTTGCAAAGTATTGCCATGCATGAGTATATTGTCGGGGACGACCACCCTCCCCCACCAGGTTTCGAGGACCCATGAAGATCCGCATCGCCTACGGCACCCGTGGCCTGGACGTAGACATCCCCGACCGCAATCTCTCCGGTGTGCTGTCGATGCCCCACACCCCCGCCCTCAGCGATCCTTCGAGTTCCCTCAGGGCGTTGCTGTCGCGGCCGATCGGCTCCGCTCCGTTGCAGGAGATCGCGAGGGGGAAAACGAGCGCATGTGTGGTCGTCTGCGACGTTACCCGTCCGGTCCCGAATACGTTGCTCCTTCCGCCGATCCTCGAGACGCTTGCGGCGGCGGGGATCCCCGAGCGAAACACGGTCCTGCTGATCGCGACAGGACTCCACCGGCCGAGCACCCCGCAGGAGCTCGAGGTCATCCTGGGCACAGAGCTTCCCGGCCGCTACAGGGTCGTGGACCACCGGGCACGGGAGTCGGCCGAGCAGGTGTTCCTCGGCACGACGCGGCGCGGGACACCCGTTCACATCGACCGGACCTACTGCCAGGCCGACCTGAAGATCACCACCGGGTTCATCGAGCCGCATCTGATGGCCGGATTCTCGGGAGGGCGAAAACTGATCGCGCCGGGATGCGCCGGGGAGACCACCATCCGCGCCCTGCACAGTCCCGCGTTCCTCGAGGACCTCAACTGCCGGGAGGGATCACTGGAGGGGAACCCGCTCCATGAAGAGCTTCTGGAGATCGCCCGGATGGCAGGCCACGACTTCATCGTCAATGTCGCGCTGGACGTGGAACATCGACCCACGGGAATGTTCGCAGGGGACCCTCTCCAGGCACACGCCGAGGGGGTCCGGTTCGTCCGGCGGGCGGTCCGCGCCGAGCTACCCGAACCGGCGGACATCGTGGTGACGACCAGCGCCGGCCATCCGCTGGACCTGACCTACTACCAGGCGGTGAAAGGGATGACCGCCGCTCTCCCGGTCGTCAAGCCGGGAGGGCTGCTGATCCTTGCCGCAGAATGCGGCGAGGGACTGGGCAGCCCCGAGTTCACCCGGATGGCCACATCGTTCAGCTCGCCGGCCGCGTTCATGGAGAGCATCCGCACGAACCCCGTGGTCATCGACCAGTGGCAGCTGGAAGAGTGCGCGCGTGCGACGCGGCATGCCGAAGTGATCCTCGTGTCGGAGAAGGTCCACCACGAGTACCGGGACAAGCTGTTCGTCGGCACGGCGGCGACCGTGGACGACGCCCTCGCCCGGGGGTTCAGGCGGATCGGCCCCTCCGCCCGCGTTGCGGTGATCCCCAAGGGGCCCTATACGCTTGTCGAGACCGCGTCCTCCCGTCTGGCCCGCTGACCCGCCGGGATCGCGCGGTCCGTCGCTCTTCTCCAACTCGCAAAGAAAGACCCCCACCATGCGTCCGTCTCTTTCTGTGCGCCGCGCCTGTCCCGTCGCTGCTGCGGCACTCCTCCTGTGCGGGCTGCTCTTCTTGATCGCGGGCTGCCGGTCTCTGCAGACGATCCAGGAAGAGCGGCGCACCGGACTGGCGAAGGCCGTCGAACAACGGGTCGCGCCGTTTCCGACCGCTGCCGGAGCCAGGCTCGATTCGATCGCCGTGGACCCTGATCGAAAGACCGTGGTCCTCTATTTCAACAAGGAGTTCTCGCACGACCCCTACCGGCCCGAATCCGTGGACCGGCTCTACAGGTCGGTGCGCCAGCATTTCGCGGACGCCTATCCCGATCACACGTTCTCGATCCGCACCCTGGGTGTGCCCGTGGAGGAGCTGATCCCCAACTACTACCGGACCGCACCGCAGGCCATCGATACCCGCCGGATGCCGCTCCCGTCGTCGTCCAGGCCCGGAGCGGTGGTCAGGGATCTTGACGGTCCGCCGCCACCGGCCGCGGGCCTTGCGGACCGGACGGTGGTCCTCTGGCACAGCCACGGGTGGTACTTCAACAATCAGGAGAACCGATGGGAGTGGCAGCGTCCCCGTCTCTTTCAAACCGTGGAGGACAGGGTCCCGATGTCGTTCACGCTGCCGTACCTCGTCCCGATGCTGGAACGGGCCGGAGCCACGGTCTTCCTCCCCCGTGAACGGGACACGCAGATCAACGAATGTATCGTCGACAACGACGACGCCGGGCGGAACTATGTCGAGAGCACTTCCGGGATCCGCAGGTGGCGGCAGGAGCGGCAAGGATTCGCTGTCGGCACGCCTCCGTACACGGCGAAATTGAACCCGTTCTCCCAGGGGACCTCCCGCAGCATCGAAACGGACAGCGCGTCTTCCGCCACTGCCACCTGGATCCCGGACATCCCCGAGACCGGCGAATACGACGTGACCGTGGCATATGCCGCATCACCGGAGAACGTCCCCGACGCGAAATACACCGTCTTCCATACGGGCGGCCGGACAGCATTCGCCGTCGATCAGCGAATCGGCGGAGGCACATGGATCCGTCTGGGGAGGTTCACCTTCCAGCAGGGATACCATCCGGAAACGGGGCGCGTGGTGCTGAGCAACGCCGCCGGATCGGCGGCCGGCCGGATCTCCGCCGATGCAGTTCGCTTCGGGGGAGGGATGGGGGTGGTGGAGCGCGGAGGACATGCCAGCGGCAGGCCCAAGTACCTCGAAGGGGCCCGGTACTACCTCCAGTTCGCGGGCATGCCTGACACGCTGGTCTACGACCTGAACCGCGGCGGGAACGACTACAGAGGACGACTACCAGAGCCGCGGAGAGTTCGTCAACTACGTGGCCGGGGCGCCGCTCGGACCCAATCGGAACCGTGCGACTCCTGGTCTGGGCATCCCCGTGGACGTTTCTCTCGCCTTCCATACCGATGCGGGGATCACGCGGAACGATACGACGGTCGGGACCCTCTCGATCTACAGCCTTGAAGGGACCGATACTTTGCGGGTGTTCCCTGACAGCATGTCGCGTTTCGCCAATCGCGACCTTGCGGACCTGGTCCAGACCCAGATCGTCGGGGATCTTCGGGCGCGATGGGATCCCGCCTGGAACCGGAGACAGCTCAGGAACGCCGACTACAGCGAGGCCGTCCGGCCGAACGTGCCGGCCGTGCTCCTGGAACTGCTCTCGCATCAGAACTTCCTGGACATGCAGTTCATGCTCGATCCGCGTTTCCGGTTCGATGCGGCACGGGCGATCTACAAGGCGATCCTCCGCTTCGTCTCGACCCAGCACGGCACCCCGTACGTGGTCCAGCCTCTGCCTCCGGACCATCTCGCGGCGGAATTTTCCGGGCCCCGAAGCGCGACGTTGCGCTGGAGGCCGCAGCAGGATCCGCTGGAACCCGGCGCGAAGCCGGACCGGTACGTCGTCTACGTCCGGAGGGGCGAGAACGGCTTCGACAACGGCACACTGTGCGACGACACCGTCTGGAGCACACGCGACCTCCGGCCCGGCGAGGTCACCAGTTTCGCCGTTGCCGCGCTCAACGCGGGAGGCGAGAGTTTCCCCTCGGAGGTGCTGTCGGTCTGCTGGCTCGACAACGCACCCGCCCCTGCACTGGTGATCAACGGCTTTGACCGGGTGTGCGGTCCCGCGCGGATCGCCCAGGGGGACTTCGCGGGGTTCCTCGACCAGGCGGACGGCGGCGTGGCGGACCGAAAGGATTTCAGCTTCGTCGGGAGCCAGTTCGACTTCGATCCGGACTCGCCATTCCGGACGAACGACGCGCCGGGCCACGGGGCCAGCGCCGCGGAGTTCGAGACCCGTCTCCGCGCCGGCAACACGTTCGACTATCCGGCGGTGCACGGCGCGGCCCTCGCCGCCTGCGGCGTTCCGTTCGTCTCCTGCAGCGACGAGGCGGTCATCGACGGGATGGTCTCCCCCTCCCGCTACCGCATGGTCGACCTGATCCTCGGGAGAGAGAAGTCAACCCCCTGGCCCCGCACGGCGATGGACTCCCTGCGCGGGATCCCCTTCGAAGCCTTCCCCGCTCCGCTGCGCGATTCCCTGTCGGCGTTCGCGGGGGCCGGAGGATCGCTGCTCGTCTCGGGGTCTCACGTCGGCTCCGACCTGGCGTCGACCATCCGCAAGGATTCCACCGCGCGCCTTTTCGCACGCGGGGTGCTTCACGCAACCTGGGTCACCGACCACGCGTCGAGCGGAGGACGGGTCTTCGCGACCGACACCTCGTTCCTGCCCTATGGGACCGAGGTGCGCTTCAATACGGGGTTCGACGAGCGGGTCTATGCGGCGGGCCCCCCCGACGCGATCGGACCGGCAGACGGGTCGAAGACCCTGATGCGCTACAGCGAGAACTCCTTCAGCGCGATGATCGGGTACCGGGGCGCGCACCGCGCGGTCGTGGCCGGGTTTCCGTTCGAGACCCTCCTCGATGTGCGCGACCGGACCCGGTTGATGGAGGCGGTCCTGAGGTTTTTCTCGAAACCCTGACTTGACACTGGCCTCAAAAAGATGTATCGTGAAAACATGAACGCAACGGTCACAGTGGTTCGGCAGTCCTGGTGGTGGTGCACCCTTCCGGTGTCCCCGCCCTGACGTTCCGTTGCGCGAGTTCGTATCAGGTGGGAACACCCCGCGGAGTGTTCCCACCTTTTTTTATGTCTGCGGGGGGACCTCCGTTCCAGTTCAGCCCAACACAACACAGCGGAGGTTCAGATGCAACGCACCATCGTTCTTGACGACAGCCACATCCCCCGGGCCTACTACAATATTCAGGCCGATCTCCCCCGTCCCCTCGATCCCCCCCTGCATCCCGGCACGGGCCAGCCCATCGGTCCGCAGGACCTTGCGGCGATCTTCCCCATGGCCCTGATCCAACAGGAGGTCAGCAAGGAACGGTTCATCGAGATCCCGGACGAGGTCCTGGAGGAATACCGGAAGTTCCGTCCCACACCGCTCGTCCGCGCAACGGCGCTCGAGAAGGCCCTGGATACCCCTGCCGAGATCTACTACAAATACGAAGGAACGTCAGCCCGGCAGGAAGCCACAAGCTCAACACCGCGCTGGCGCAGGCCTACTACAACAAGCGGCGGGGGTGAAACGTCTGGCCACCGAGACCGGCGCCGGCCAGTGGGGAAGTGCGCTCGCGCTCGCCTGCAACATGTTCGGGCTGGAGTGCAAGGTCTACATGGTGAGGGTGAGCTATGATCAGAAACCCTACCGCCGTTCCATGATCAGGACCTGGGGCGCAGAGGTGGTCGCCAGTCCGAGCAAGGAAACCAATGCGGGCGCGATCGATTCTGGCGAACGATCCCTCATGCCCCGGCAGCCTCGGGATCGCCATCAGCGAAGCGGTGGAAGACGCCGCAACGCGGGGCGACACCAACTACTCGCTCGGCAGCGTGCTGAACCACGTCCTCCTGCACCAGACCATCATCGGACAGGAGGCCAAGGATCAGATGGCGAACGTCGAGCGGTATCCTGATATGGTCATCGGATGCGTCGGCGGTGGATCGAACTTCGCCGGGATCGCCCTCCCCTTCGTCCGCGACCGCATCGCGGGCAACCCCGTCCGCTTCGATCGCAGTGGAGCCCGCATCCTGTCCAACGCTGACAAGGGGCGAATTCCGCTACGACTTCGGGGACACGGCGAAGATGACGCCTCTGCTGGCGATGCACACTCTGGGGCACAACTTCATGCCCCCGTCGATCCATGCCGGAGGACTGCGGTACCACGGAATTGCGCCCCATCCTGAGCCGGCTGAAACTGGGCAACCTCATCGAGGCGAGAGCCTACCGGCAGAAAGAGGTCTTCGAGGCCGCGATCCTTTTTGCACGAACCGAGGGGATCGATTCCGGCGCCGGAGTCATCCCATGCAATCAAGGCCGCTATCGACGAAGCGTTGAGGGCGAAGCAGGAGGGGAAAAAGCAGGTGATCCTGTTCAACCTGAGCGGGCACGGCCATTTCGACATGGGCGCGTACGACGCGTTCCTCTCGGGGCGTCTCGAGGATCACGAACTGCCGAAGGAGCAGATCACGAAAGCTCTGGCGGAGATCGAGACCTACCCGGTTCCCGCCTGAAGCCGTTTCACGGAGCTGCCGGGTCTTCGGACCCGGCAGCCTGCCGGAGTTCCGAGGCGTAGGCGAAGAGAGCGGGAGCGCCGCCGGTGTGCCAGAACATCACGGTGTCCGCGGAGGTGATCTCCCCCCGCCGGATCATGTCGATCAGCCCACCCATCGCCCGGGCCGTATACACCGGATCGAGCAGGACCCCCTCGAGCCGGGCGAGCAGCCGGATCGCCTCATGTTCCGGGTCGCCAAGGATCCCGTAGCCGGCACCGAGGTAGTCATAAGCCACATCAAAATCCGCCGGGGTGACCCGTTCTCCGGAGCCCGCCAGCGCGAGTGTCGCGTTGGCAATGGCGGCCATCTCTTCTTCGAAGGGTTCGGGTCCGCGTTCCCCCTTGTCGATGCTGACGCCGATGATCTTCCCGTCGTACCCTGCCGCCTTTGCCCCGGCCACCAGACCGGCCTGTGTGCCGCCTGAACTCGAGGCGACCAGCATGACCTCCGGGTGGTCCGGCATGGACCCGAGTTGATCGAGAGCTTCGGCCATCGCAAAGTAGTAGCCAAGCGCCCCCACTCCGTTGGACCCTCCGTAGGGGATCACATACGGCCTTTCGCCCTTGCCCCTGAGCTCTTCGGCGAGATCCTCCATCCGTTCAATGCGCCGCTCCCTCGCCGTCCAGTGCACTTCCGCGCCGAGCAGTTCGTCCAGCAGGAGGTTGCCGTTCGGGACCTCCGTGTGCTCCCCTCCCAGGACCAGCGCGCACTTCAGTCCACCTTTGGCGGCCGCAGCCGCGGTCTGGCGGCAGTGATTCGATTGCGCCGCTCCGGCGGTCACCAACACCGTCGCCTTACGGGCGAGAGCATCCGCGAGGAGGAATTCCAGCTTCCGCGTCTTGTTCCCGCCGAGGGCAAGGCCGGTCTGGTCGTCGCGTTTGACCAGGATCCGCGGCCCTCCCAGGGTGCGTGACAGGACACGCAGTTCCTCGATCGGGGTCGGAAGAAAAGCGAGGGAATGGCGATGGTTCACGAGGCTCGTGGCCGGGCATGCGGGGATCCGCGGCCTGGCGTCATCGGTTGTTGAATTTCGCTTTCAGGTCCTCGAGAGTATACTTCGGCTGAGACTCCCGTGGTTCGCGGCTCTCGGGTTTCGGCCTCGGATCCGGACGCCGCCGGTCCGCGCCGGCATCCTTCCGATCGTCTTTCCGATCGTCCGTGCGTTCCTCCTTCCGTTCTTTCCGTTTCGGCGGGTGCTTCGGACGGTCGCCGGAACGCATGGAGAGGGAGACCCGTTTCTGTTGCTCATTGACCTCCAGCACCCGCACTTTGACGATCTGTCCCACCTTGACCACCGATTTCGGGTCGCCGACGAATTTGTCCGCGAGTTGCGAGACGTGCACCAGACCGTCGTGGTGCACACCGATATCGACGAAGGCGCCGAAGTTCGCCACGTTCGTGACGATCCCTTCCAGCACGATGCCGGGCTTCAGGTCCTTCAACTCCTTGATATCCTCGCGGAACGTCGGCGTGACGAAGCTTTCCCTGGGATCCCGTCCGGGCTTGCGGAGTTCCTGCAGGATATCCCGGACGGTCGGCTCGCCCGTGGTCTCCGACGCATAGCGCTTGGGGTCCACGGAGGCCAGGGCATCCGGGGACTTCCCGAGCTCATCCAGCGAGAGGTGGAGATCCTGCAGGATCTGCTGTGCGACGGGGTAGCTCTCCGGATGAACGGAGGTGGTATCGAGCAGCATGTCGCCACCGCGGACGCGCAGGAATCCGGCACATTGTTCGAACGTCTTGGGACCGAACTTCGGGATCTGCTTGAGCGCCTCGCGGTTGGGAAAGGCCCCGTGTTGATTGCGGTAGGCGATGAGGCTGTCAGCCACGCCGGCATTGATCCCTGAGACGAACCGTAGCAGCTCGCGGGAGGCGGTGTTCACATCCACCCCCACATAGTTCACGCAGCTCTCCACCGTTTCCTCCAGCTTTCGACGGAGGAGCTTCTGGTCCACGTCGTGCTGGTACTGACCGATGCCGATCGCTTTCGGTTCGATCTTCACCATCTCTGCCAGGGGGTCCTGTAGCCGGCGGCCGATGCTGACCGCTCCCCGCAGGGTCACGTCGAGTTCCGGGAGTTCGCGGACGGCCAGTTTGCTCGCGGAGTAGACGGACGCCCCGGCCTCGCTGACCACCACCTTGATCGGAGGGTGCTCCATCTCCCGCAGGACGTCCATCACGAACCGCTCCGTCTCGCGGCTGGCGGTGCCGTTCCCGACCGCGATCAGCTCCACATGGTGTTCCTGCACCATGGCTTTCAGGATCTGGGCAGCACGTTCGCGATCCCCGCCGCCCGGTGCGGCTGGATGGTCTCGCCGGCGACGTACTTCCCGGTACCATCGATCACCGCCAACTTGCATCCGGTCCGGAACCCCGGATCGACCGCCAGGGTGACCCTGGACCCCGCCGGCGGCCCCAGGAGGAGCTCCCTCAGGTTTGTCGCGAACGCCGAGATCGATTCGCGGTCTGCCGCCTCTTTTTTGATGGACCGGACCTCCGCGATCAGGGAGGGCCTGAGCAAGCGGTCGAACGCATCCCGCAGCATGGCTTTGAAGAACGTTCCCAGAGGTTCGATCACCGCCTTGACGACGGCCCGCTCCAGAAGGATCCGGACCGGCTCCTCCTCGAATCGGATCTCAACGTCCAGAACGTGCTGCAGTTCCCCCCGGAAGAGGGCCAGCAGGTTGTGCGCCTGTGCATGCTTCAGCGGGGCGGAGTACGAACGGTACATCTCGAACTTCGTGGTGCCTTCTTCATACTGGGGTTTGACGGTCGACGCGATGATCCCGTGTTCCAGCAGGTACTGCCGGATCGCGGAGCGGATCTCGGGCTGCTCGGCAACCCCTTCGGCGAGGATGTCCGATGCGCCGGCGAGGGCTTCCTGGGCGGAGGCGATCCCCTTGTCGGCAGAAACATACGGCGCGGCCTCCGCCTCGAGGTCGGCAGACGAAGTTTCCTGAACGTTCAACGCTGAGAGCCGTTCAGCGAGAGGACCGAGCCCTTTTTCGCGCGCCGCCATCGCCCGGGTCCGTTTCCTGGGCCGGTACGGGAGGTACAGATCCTCCAGCCCCGTCTTCTGAGTGCACCCTTCAATTGCCGCGCGGAGCTCCTCCGTCAGTTTCCCCTGCGAGGCCACGGAATCAAGGATGACCCTCTTGCGTTGCTCCAGTTCCAGGAGGTAGTCGTATCGCTCGAACAGCGCGGCGAGCTGCGACTCCGTCATCTCCCCGGTACGCTCCTTCCGGTACCGGGCGATGAACGGCATCGTGCAGCCTTCGTTCCGGAGAGCGAGGGCGTTGGACACATGGGCGGGTGCGAGGGCCAGCTCGCGAGCGAGGAACTGGGCAAGGTCGATCATATCAGGTCTCTTTTCGAAGATAATACACATCTGCTTCATCAACAAGTGCGTCGAAGATCTCTTCGTTGTGGGAGATCACGAGGATCCCCTTCCCCTGCCGGAGCCGCTGCTTCAACAGGTCGATCACTCTGGTGCCGCTCTCGAAATCCAGCGCGTTCAGCGGTTCGTCGAGGATGATCACGTCGGTTTCCAGCAGCAATCCACGGAGGACGTTGAGGCGCTGTTTTTGTCCCCCGCTGAGTGTTCCCACCATGGACCGCAGGAACGGGCCCGGGTCCGTGAGGCCGTAGAACTCCGCGATCAGTGCGGGGATCCGCGCCGCCGCGCCGCGCAGCGGGAGAGCCTCCAGGGTCTGTGCCACGGTGGCGTTTGCATTCAGGGCCTCGTCGGCATGCTGGAAGATCATCGTGATCAGCGTTCCCCAGCAGCGGTCGCGCCACACACTGGCCGGCGTGGTCTCCGTCAGTCTGATCCCTTTGAGTGTGCACCGGAGTCTCTGCGACGGGGTCAGTCCCATGACCGCTTTGGCGAACGAGGTCTTCCCCTCCCCGCTCGGTCCCTTGAGGTAGGTCATCCGGCCCGGCCGCACCTGAAGGGGGACGTTCTCTCCGCCTTCAGGCGAACGGGAGATCGTCAGGGGAAGCCCGTGGACCGTGAGCCGTCCCTCCACGGTCAGGAGCGGCCCGGCCTGCGCGAATTCGCCCGCTGGAGCCGGGCGGAGTCCTGTCAGCCATCCGGTATACGTTTCGGGGTGGAACTCGCGCACGGCCAGTCCGCCAGCCGAGAGGAGCAGCTCGCGCATACGGACCAGGGTCAGGCTCGGCGCATGGGCGCGCAGGATCCTTCCGATCATGGAATAGTCGTGCGTGACCAGGAGGCAGGTGAAAGGACGTTTCCGGTGTTCCTCGAAGAGCAAGGAGAGGAAGCGGTCACGGTAGTCGTTGTCGAGGCTGCCGGTCGGTTCGTCGAACACGAACAGATTCGGCTGCCCCGGCTTCAGGTTCGCCAGCTGCTTCAGCGCCATGGCGATGAGCATCCGCTGCTTCTCCCCCCCGCTCGGCCTGTGGGGCTTGGGGTAGATCGGCAGCAACGAAGCCAGCTCCGCCTCCTGGTCTGGTTCCCACAGGCGCCGGGCGATCTCGAGCGTCGGGGGGCCACCCGCGAGTGAGCCTTCGGCCAGCTGGGCTTCGAGGGTCATGAGCGGATTCAGGTGCGACGAGGGTTCCTGGAAGACGAAGAAGCTGGAAGCCCGCCGGGCCCGGGTCTCCGGCTGGGCGAGGTACTCGGCGTACTGGCGGCCGTCGATCCGGACATCGAGTTCTTCCTCCCCCAGGATCCCGTAGAGCGCCTTGGCGATCAGCGATTTCCCGATGCCGGACTCCCCGAAGAGGAACGTCAGGGTCCCCTCTTCGAGGGTGAAACCTTCGATCGCGACGAGTTCGCGCCGCGAAGAGGCGATCCGTATGGTATGTCTGATCGTCGCCATAGGTCCTTGGTGCCGGATAGGGAGCGGGGAGCCCGGCCGTAGAGGCCGTATCGTTCCACGACGCCGTTCGCGATCCTGTAGACGCACAGGAGCGAGAACACGATGATGAACGCCACCGTGATCCCCTGCAGATGGTCGTCAGGAGCGCTCCGATGTACGACGGCTCCGTCAGGAGATTGGCGAACGCGAGGATATCCTGCTTGCTGTCAAGCGTCGCCAGAACATTCCCGAGCGTCACGGGGAAATTGCTCGCGTTGACGGCCGTGCTCAGCCCGACCGACACTACAAAATCGATGCTGCACTGGAGGAACAGGGAGATGCCGAAGACGGAGATCGCTTTGTGCACGAGATGGGCGCGGCTGTTGCGCCAGAGGATCTCGCGGTTGACGATCCTCCATTCCGAGATCCCGCAGCAGCGCATCGCATCGACGAAGTCCTTGGAGCGGAAAGAACCTCAGGCGCTCGCGGACGAGGTCCACCACCTCCGGCACGATGAACACGCTGACGACGGCGCTCATGCTCAGCAGCTGGGCGGTCGAGCTCCGCAGCTGAGTCTGCGACCACCATGGGCCGTAAGCACGGTATACCCGAGGAGGATCCCCACGATCTGCGGAATAGAGCGGACCATGTTGACGAGGAAGACCAGCGCCAGATAGGTCCGCCGCCGCCCCTTCGCTTCGGCCGAGTCCGTGGCCACTCCCAGCGCCCACCCGGCGGACAGCGCGATCCCTGCCACCGCGATGCCGCAGAAGAAGCTGTTGAGGACCGCTCCCTGGATCCGCAGCATGGCCGGCCGGTTCAGGAAGAGGGCATCCCAGAGCAGGACGACCCCCATGGCCAGGACCCAGACCAGGGCCCAGGTGCGCGCTCCTCCGTTATGCTGCGTTCTCATAGTGCCGGGAGACGATGTGGAACCAGACGTCCACCAGAACCTCGGTGGCCTTCACCAGCAGGTAGATCCCGAACACGATCAGCGCCACCATGGCGACGTCCCTGAACAGGATGGCCTGAAGCAACTCGTATCCCAGGTGGTTCTGGATATTCAGGGCCATCTCGATGATGATGAGTCCGGTCACCAGGAACGCCGCGTGTTCCTTGATCGCCGGGACATACTGATAGCGGGCGTTGAGATAGATGTGATGAAAAACGTGGGACGCTTCCATCCGCCGCGGCTGAAGGATGGCGCTCCAGCCGATCCCGCCGGGGACCCCGGAGTGATACGAGGACGAAAGGTTCTTGACGATCGCCGTGAGCACATATCCCTTGCGGCTCTCGGCCATGAGAAGTGTATACAACCGGTTGGCGGAATTGACCAGCAGACCGTTCGTCATGACCGCCAGCGCAACGAGGGCGAAGCTTGAACTCGTGTCGATCCTGGTCCGGATCGCGTATGCGACCACGAAGCCCGGCGCGAAGAGGATGCAACCGATCAGGACCCTCCCGGCGCCGCGGACCAGTGCGCCGGCAAGCCCGGCCATTGTGCGGAACGTGTGCCCGCCGCCCCCCTCCCGCGATCGCTCGACCAGGGTCCCGAGCCGATCCAGGGTCCCCTGCCTCCCCCGCTTGCGCGACACGAACCTGTAGACCGCGAATGACCGCGCACCAAAATAGCTCAGGACCATCGCGACGGCGAACACCAGGAGAAACTCCCCGTACATCCTCGCGAGTTTCAGAAGCAGGGCCCCCGACAGTGCGCGGCGGCCGCCTCCGGATTTGAGCAGCGGATCCGTGAAGAGACGTCGCCGATAGTCGAGCACCGCCTCGAGGATCGAGTCCGCCCGTGCCGGGCGCGCCGGGAGGCTCCGCCGAAGCGTCTCCTTCAACATGGCCACATGGAGCGGGTTGCCGAGATCCACCGAAGGGATGGAGAGGAATGGGGCGAGCAGGGCCCGCTCACGCTCGCGGGTCCCTTCTTCGCGGCGGATCACCGCCGTCGAGAAGATGGCGAGGATCGCGCCGACCAGCGCGATCCCCGCACCATGCTCAATGAGTCTCTTGCGCACCGTTCAGGTATCGGATCGTGATGACCCCCGGCCGGGAGGATACGCCCATCCCGCGGCCCAGGAGCAGGGTCTGGAGCTCTCGTGCAAGCATTTCTGTGCTCTCCGCAAATCCCGCCTCGTTTCCTGCACGGCCGACACCCGTCAGGAGGCAGACGACCGCCTCGTTCCCCACCTCGACCTCCCAGCGGGGGACACCGCCGTTTTCCGACCCGCCCAGTCCGAGAGACGCGTAGAGCGAAGCGAAGACCGCATTGGCGGAGTTGAGACTCGAGCGAATGATCTCCAGTTCCCTGTGCCGCCCGGCCGGGACCGCGCCAGGGGCGTTCCGGACGGTACGCCAGGCCGACCCGTTGGCGGGAAGCCATCCGAACCCCCCGCCCATGAGCCGCGCGTACGTTTCACCTCCCGTGCGGAACAGCAGGGCGAGACGGTCGCCGGGGTTCACCTGTCGGTCGCGCGCCCGGTCGGGCGAGACGAACCGGAGTGCGGTCAGAACCTCGACAGTGTCCACGGAGGGTTCCGCCCCGCGCACCAGGCGGACGTAGCCCGCCTGCGCTTTGCCGGCGAGATCTCCTCCCTCATCCAGGATCAGGTAGAACGGCACTCCGGCGATCTCGACCGACATGCAGGGGGTGATGCCGTCCCCCAGGTGGCCTGACATGTTCCTGACCAGCATCGGAGCGAAGGACGTCAGGCGCCGGCGCTCCTGCGGAGGCACCGTCTGCTGGTACCGGTCCAGGATCACGAGCTGCCCCGGCCGCTCCACGAGCAGCAGATCCGCCGCCCCGGCGATGTGCGCCGCGGAGAGCGCCGCGGCCGCCACCGCCGTTGCACACCATATTATCGCTGGACTTCGCGCCACTTCTTCACGGTGGAGAGCTGTGATGCGACCCCGTACAGATCGATGGATGCGGGTTCGAACTGCGTCGAGAAGTAGGCCAGAGACGGCAGGGAGAAGAGCCAGGTTCCCAGGGCCATACGCGACTCGAGCTCGTCGATCCGCCGGGCGTATTCCTGCTTGTCGCCGATCATACGGGTCGACATGAACCCGTACACCAGCTGGAGCAGCTGGACGATCTCCTCATGCTCCACGGGATTCGTCCTCGCGTCGAGGCGGAAGAGGTTCTTGTCCGCGGTGAACGACGAGGCGGACACCGTCAGGTTCCCGACGTTGTCGGGCTCGGTCTGCAGGTTGATCCGGTAGGCGTCCAGGTCCGGTTCCCGCAGGAAGATATTGTAGAGATCGAAGAGGAAATTGCTCCGGTAGCCGCTCACGGGCATAAGGATGGCATCGTAGGCCCCGCGCCGGATCTCGTCCACGCCCACCGCGCGGACGGTCACCCGTCCTTTGGTCACCGCCGGATCCTTGAGGATCTCGAGCAGCTCGCTCAGCTCTTCACGGAACCCGTGATTGACCGAGGTGACGATGCGCAGGGTATCCGGCAGGATCATGCTATTCACCGGAGTTTCATCGGGCCGGGGTTCCACCACCTTCTCCTCCACGTAGTACGAGCTGGACGGGAAGATGCTCCGATTCACGTAGTCGTAGTAGTTGTTCCGGTTCCCCTTGTAGTCCACGATGTTCCGCTGCTGCGGGGTTCCCACCCTGTAGAACCGGTCCACGATCTGGCGCCCGGAGAAGAGTTTGCGCGCCTCCTTCCGCTGCTCGCGGGAGAGCCGTTCGACGTTGAAGAAGAGTGCGAAGAAGGTGGAACTGATGTTGGACTTGACGAAGAACTTCTCCGGGTCCTCCAGCACCGGCGAGATGGCCCCGAACGGCGTTTCGAGCAGGACGTTGATGTTGGTGTTCCTCAGCTCCGTCGTATACGTACTGTTGTCCACGAACGGATTCAACATAACGGTCGGGATCACGGCCCCGCCATCGGGACTCCCGTGATAGTGCAGCACCCCTTCCACATCGGGGAGACGCAGATACGGACCCGTCCCCACCATGTAGTTCAGAGCGTTCATGTCGGAGTTGTCGGGGAGGATCTTGAACGACAGCACCTCCCGGATGTCCGAGTCCTTCCAGATCCGGTCCCCCCGGAACTGCAGCGCGATCACCCCCTGCCCGTCAGGCCCCTCGAAGGTCAACGGGTTGACGGCCTGGGACACCAGGATATAGTCGGGGGAAAGACTCCCGAGGGTCTGGATCCGCTTGAGGGTGAACGCCAGGTCCCGGGCGAGGAACAGGTGCTCGGGCCCCCGGGTGATCATCACCTCTTCCTTCTCGATACGGATCTGGTAGGTGTCGTGCCAGCGCTTGTTGGGGCGGAGGCGAATATGGACGATGTTGTCGGGTGTGATGTCCACGAATTCGCCGAGGCCGTCCTCGTAGACCACTCCGCTGGGGGTCGCCACGAGGTTGAAGAGCCCGTCAAACTGGACCTCGTCGAGCTTGTCCGCCAGCGACGCGGTGGTCGGCAGGTGCGGGTCGACGGCCGGTCGCTGGTGGGCGATGTAGGGAATGACGATCTGGCCGCTCAGGTCGTGGCGCAGGAAGAAGTAGAGCGCCACGGCGATCGCGGCGAGAGCGGCGGCACCGAGGGAGATCCAGAGGACCTTCCTGGAGCGGCGCGCCGGGGGAGCCTGTTCGGGTGTCACGTCGGGGGTTTCCATCGTCGATCCTGTCTGCGAAGTAGTGAGTGGGGGTCCGGGTCCCTCGCCGGTGGCGCGGGACCCGGTCTCTGCATCGTCAGTTCTTCCGGATGATCGGGACCTGCGCCATCGCGCTGATCTCGAAGACGCGGAAGCCCCGGTTCTTGAACTTCACCTCCAGGACGTTCACCCCCTCCTTGTCCATCTGGACCGGGGTGATCTGGGATTCGTAGTTGTTCTCGGCGGTTGGCGCCGTGATCCGGAATCGTCCCTCGTTCTTCACCGGCTTCTTGTTGAGCGTGATCTCGTCGTACCACTGGGCCTGTCGGGCCCCCGCGGCGAGCTCCTGCGGGAGCTTGATGTTGATGTCGTACACCGGGAATTGGGCCTCCGTCGGGATCTGCAGACGGATCCGGAAAACGTAGTCGTTCACCCCCTGACGGTTGGTGGTGACCGGGAGGACGAACATCTTGCGGTATTCCCTGGCGGAGGTGATCCATTTCGGGACGGTGGGATCGCATTCCTCGACCATGACCTTCACCTTCTGGTCGTCCCCCTGGTACATCTTCCCGTGATCGACGACCGCCCGGGCCTTCTCGACCCCCTTCTGCCCCGTGTTGCGCACGAAGTCCGCGTAGATCGCCTTGATCGCGGACTCGGGCAAGGTCCGGTGCTTCATCCGGTCCAGATAGCCGTCGATCTCCTTCCGTTTCGTCAGCAGGTCGTTCGGTCCGGCGGAACTGAAGGTCATCTGGTGAACCGGCATGAACGCCGAATCCGCGTACAGCGCCGGGACGTTCTCGATCGACATCTGGTGCTGTCGGACGAAGGAGTCCACCCGCGCGATCGAGGCCTGCTTGACCCCCAGGAACAGGGCCGACTCGAACCGCTGGAGCAGCAGCGTGCGGTGATCGGCGAACGCGGTCTTGTCGTGGGCGTTCTTCCCTTCGTACAGGTCCACGAGGCTGGCTTCCGCACGGGCCCAGGCCCGGCCATCAAGGGCTGCGGCCACCTGGCGCGCCTCTTCGTACATGGCCAGGAGGTCGTCCGTACGGTTGGCGGTCCGCGTCACCGCTTCCGCCAGAGCCACGGCACAGGCGGAGGTCCCGTACACTTCCATTGTCGCGCACTGGGGTTCCTGCAGGGTCTGCTTGATCTCCGTTGCCCGCGTCAGAACGTCGGTGAACAGGGCTTCATTGATCTGCCGTCCCTCTTTCTGATAGAGCATCTTGAGCTCGTTCATCTTGGCCTCCGCCCGCTGGAGGGCGGTCGTCTCGAGGTTGAACCTGTCGACGAAGCGGACGGCAAGGTCGAGCGCGGGCGGCATGGACTCGCCGCACGCCTTGTAGAGCTGCGCCAGCTGCTGGCGCGACGGCGCCGGGGCGATGGGCCGCAGGTCCGTCTTGCCCCGGATGGTGGTCTGATAGTAGATCTGGACGCCGGCCAGCCTGGCGAGCATCACGTCCCGGGCCTTCTCCTTCACTCCGGGCGAGAAACCCGTGTTCCCGCCGAGGGCGGAGACGAAGAAGGGAACGGCCTCGAGGAACTTCTGGACGCTTCCCCGGGTCTCCCGCTCTTTCCGGAACAGCGCGATCGCCGAAGCGTAGGCCGTCTGGAATTGCAGCTCCCCCTCCACGGCGGCGTGCAGCTCCTGCCAGTTCCGGTACGCGGTATCACCGGATGCCGCGATCCCCGGAGGGAAGACGGCCTCGATCTTCCCCAGGTCAGTGTTGACCGCCTCCAGGGCGCGGGAACGCTCGTCGATCTGTGCGAGGGTCCCCTCGGCGTCGAAGGTATCGAAGTTGAAGCGGCGGTCGATGGACTCGTAGGTCCGCCTCTCGACGGTGTTCGCGCCGTAGGTCGCAAGCATCTCCGCATACTTGGTCTCGAACGTGTACCGCCACTGCGGGACGTACCGGTACCGCAGGGGCAGGCGGGTGTCGAACCGCACGGTGTCGATGACCCAGAAGTACGACGGGTACCGGGAGTTCACGGCATAGACGCTGGTGCTGTCGTTCCCGGCGGCTTCATCCGCGACGCTCCCCGTGGTCACCGGTTTGTCGTCGAACGCCGAGGTGAACGTCGCGACAAGATCCCGCTTCGCCGCCGTGGTGAGGAGAAGGTAGAAGCTGTCTCCTGCCGGGGGAGGGAACTTCATGACGTACTTCGTGTCCTTTTCGAGCTGGAAGAGCTCCTCCCCTTTGACGATCGGGTAGGTCCCCCGCTCGTTGCCGCTGAGCTCGGGGTCGGGCACCAGTTCCTTGTAGCCGGCGCAACCCGCCAGCAGGATGGCCAGCATGAGGGCCAATGTGCGCTGAAACGCCATGGTGACGCTCCGTGATGTGATCCGGTCAGGCATTCTGCTGAAAGTTCCGGATGCCCTTCAGCATATAGGCGACATGGTTGAACCGCTGCAGGTAGTCCTCGTGGCTGAGGTTGATCGCCTCGTACGCCTCCTCCGCCCCGTAGATGTCGGTGATCTCACACTTGTTCTTGCTGTCTCCCGGCGCCATCTTGTACGTCAGGAAATAGTGCTGCAGCCGCTCAATAAGCGGCTGCGGACAATCTTTGATGTCCCGCCACATCCCGTGAACCGGATCGCCGACCATCACCGAGATGATCTTGTCGTCCGCCTCGTCCCCGTCGAGCATGCGGAACCCGCCGATGGGGATCGCCCGCAGGATGATGTTCCCGTGCGTGATCGGCTTCTCACTGAGAACACAGATATCCATGGGGTCCCCGTCCCCGATGATCCCCTCCCGCCCGATCCGGCGGGAACAGAGTTCCCCCACCCGCTCACCGCAATAGGTCTGCGGGATGAAACCGTACAGGGTCGGGCAGACGTTGGAGAAGCGCTGGGGACGGTCGACCTTCAACAGCCCCGTGGCCTTATCCAGCTCGTATTTGACCGTATCGGTGGGGACGATCTCAATGAACGTACTGACCACCTGGGGCGCCTGCTCGCCGATGAATACCCCATGCCACGGATGCGCCTTGAACAGCAACCCCATCATGTCCATGTGAAAACGTTGCCTCCTGTCGCGGATTCGTAGAATTTCAATATACCGTACATGCCGCGGGAAATCAAGGCGATGCTGGAGGCCGGGCCTGCACATCGGCGTTGCTTGTTCGTCCCCCGTTTGCTACCTTGGGGTCCATCACCTCCCCAGGCCCTCAGCGTGGATACGAGGCAATTCACCGTCGCCAAAACACCCGGAGCGATCCCTCCCCTCACCGTCAAGATCGACGAGGAAGGGTCCCCCTCCCGGGAATTCCAGTTCACCAAGCCGTTCGTGATCGGCAGGGACCCGAAGTGTGACATCGTCCTTACCGACAAACAGGTCAGCAAGGTCCACCTCGAAGTGTACATCGAGAAGCAGCAGTGGGGCCTGCGCGACATGGAGAGCACGAACGGCACTTTCAGGGACGGGAAGAAGGTCCAGCGGACCGTCCTGACCGGCAAGACCAAGCTCACCCTCGGCCCTCTGGGCCCCCTCGTCACGTTCGTCGTCCCCGGGTTGGAAAGCATGGAAGAAACCCGGCCCATTACCGATAGCGACGTCGCCGGCTACGTCGAGCATCTCATCAACGAAAAGCCCTCCGAAGCCGTCGGGGCACGGACCCAGATGCTCCGCCGCGCCCTGCAGACCGTGCAGAAGAAGAACACCCGGAAGTACCTCTACGTCATCGGGGGAGTGAGCATCATCGCTGCCGGCCTGGCGGTCTATGCATACCTGAAACACCAGGAACTCGAAAAGCAGAAAGACCTTGCCAAGGCGGTCTTCTACGAGCTGAAGGAGCTGGAACTCGGGCAGGCGGCCCTCGAACGGCGATTCTCCTCGCTCAGCGACTCACTTCTGCAGACGGAGATGGCGGGATACAAGCGGCAGCAGAAAGCGCTCTCAGAACGCTACGAGCAATTCGTGAAGGAGCTGGGGGTCTACGGCGACAACATGTCGGTCCGGGAACGAACGATCTACCGCGTGGCCCGCATGTTCGGCGAGTGCGAGATCAACATCCCGCCGGATTTTGTGGATGAGGTGAGCCGCTACATCGATCTCTGGAAGACCTCTCCCAAGCTGAGCCGGGCGGTCCAGCGGGCGGTGGACAACGGATACGCGAAGGCGATCCGCGAGACGCTGGAGAAGTTCGACATGCCCCCGCAGTATTTCTATCTCGCCCTGAAGGAAAGCGACTTCGACTCGACCATCTGCGGTCCCCAGACCCGGTTCGGCATCGCCAAGGGGGTCTGGCAGTTCATTCCCACCACGGCGTCCCAGTACGGCCTGCGGACCGGACCGCTCGTGGACATCGCCCGGCACGATCCGCGCGACGAGCGCCACAACGTCCGCAAGTCCACACTCGCCGCGGCCAAGTACATCCGCGACATCTACAACACCGAAGCGCAGGCATCGGGCCTGCTCGTTGTGGCGTCGTACAACTGGGGCCACAACGCCGTCAGGAGCCTGATCCGCAAGATGCCGGAGAACCCCCGGGAACGCAACTTCTGGGCTTTCCTCACGCTCTACCGTGACAAGATCCCGAAGGAGACGTACGATTACGTGATGTACATCTACGCGGCGACGGTCATCGGCGAGGATCCCCAGGCGTTCGGGTTCAAGTTCCCGAAGCCGCTCTGACACCGCCGGCTCTGCCGCCGGCACCGTTGCATGCGCGGACGCATCACCCCTTCATCACCGCGAGGGGGAGCATCTTCGCCACAAGGCGGGCCAGCCCCGCACCGCACATCACCCCCACGACCCTGTCGACGTCCTTGTACGCCGCGGGACCCTCCTCGGCCAGGCCGGAACGGCTCTGCCCCCTGACCTGGATCCCGCGGGAGGAGAGCTCCCGCAGAAGCACATCGGTGTTGATCTCCTTCTTCGCGCTGGTTCGGCTCTTCGCGCGCCCCGCTCCGTGGCATGATGAACCGAAGGTCTCGTCCATGACGCGTTGCGTCCCCACCAGCACGTATGAGGCCGTCCCCATGCTTCCGGGGATCAGCACCGGCTGACCGGCCTGCCGTAGCCCGGGCGGGAGGTCGGGATGTCCGGGAGGAAACGCCCGGGTCGCCCCTTTGCGATGCACCAGCACTTCCGACGTGCGACCGCCGACCGTGTGGGCCTCGCGCTTGGCGATGTTGTGGCAGACGTCGTAGACGACGCCGAGGCGATCCGTCCCGAAGACCTTCCGGAATGCTGCGCGGACACGATGCGTGAGCACCTGGCGGTTGGCAAAGGCGAAGTTCGCCGCGGCGGCCATGGCGCCAAGGTACGCCCTTCCCTCGGCAGAGTCGATCGGCACGCAGGCCAGCTGCCGGTCAACCACCGAGATCCCATACCGCCGCATCCCCCCGATCATCAGGTCGAGGTGGTCGGTGCAGACCTGATGCCCGAGCCCCCGCGAGCCGCTATGCAGCAGTACGACAACCTGTTCATTGTCGAGCCCGAAGGCCCTGGCGGTCTCCGGGCAAAAGATCTCCGCCACCCGCTGAACCTCGAGGAAGTGGTTCCCCGATCCCAGGGTCCCCAGTTGGTCGTGGCCCCGTTCCTTTGAACGCTTGCTCACCTGCCCGGGATCGGCGCCCGAGAGACACCCGGCCTCCTCGCAGTGCAGCAGGTCCTCTTCGGTCCCGAGCTCCCGCTCCACAGCCCATGAGGCTCCTCCACGGAGGACGGCATCCAGCTCCTTTCCGGAGACCGAGAGATCTCCCTTCCGGCCCGCCCCGCAGGGGATGTCCGCGAACAGGTGCTGCAGAATGGAATCCAGCCGTCCCGCCACCTCCGGCGCCTTCAGCGGAGTTGCCAGGAGCCTGACACCGCAATTGATGTCGAATCCGACCCCGCCGGCCGAAACCACCCCCTCCCGGAGATCCGCAGCCGCCACGCCACCGATGCAGAAACCGTATCCCTGATGCGCATCCGGCATGGCCAGCGAACGCCCGACCAGCCCGGGGAGGGTGGCCACGTTCGCCACCTGGTCCAGCGTCTGGTCGTTCCGGATCTGGTCCAGGAGCTGCTTGTCCGCGTAGATCATCCCTTCGATCTTCATCCCCTTCTTGTGGGAGACGGGGAGCCTGTGCCTGTACTCGTCGATGGTTTCGACCATGGCAGAGTCCGCTCAGATATCCAGAAAGACGCGAAGCCGTGCGCCGCCGTCTCCGGAGTGGACCAGGAGTTGATGATAGGTGACCGCTTTCACTTCGATGCGCGGTGTGTGCCGCTCAGGCCGGTGGGGCTCACCGCGGCACACCGCCAGCAGCGACCGGGGCTCAAGGGCAACGATCGTACAGGAAGAAGGGACGAACCCTTCGCCGTCGACCAGATAGAGCAATTCGGAAAGCCAGCGCACAAGCATCTGCTCCTGATCCGGCGCGGAAACACGGATCTCCCTCGTCAATTCCGGCAAGATCGTCGCAGGGTCCACGATGACGGAGATGAGCGCCAGAGCCGCCTGCTCGAACGCTGAGGCCAGATGCGGCCCCCACGCTTCGATCCCCACGTCCGCCGGGTGTTCGATCAGCGTGAATCCCGCTTCGGGCGGCACCTGCCGGCCGGATCGCCGTGGCATCGTCAGACCCTCCCCAGATGGATGACATCGTCCCCGAACTTGGCCCGGATCTCGTCCACGGCCTTCAACGCTTGCTCACGCCGCCCTTCCTGAGGGATCAGCGGCAGCTCGAGCTGGCTCAGGTCATCGAAGTTGCTCAGATGGACCCCCAGGAGGCGGACCGGCTTCTTTCCGGTGTAGGATGCACGCAGCAGGGTGCGCACGGTCCGGAAGATCACCGGATCGTCATCCGTCGGCTCGATCGTGTGGGCGCGCGTGATCGTCGTGAAGTCCGCGTACCGGAGCTTCAGCCCCACGGTCCGGGTCTTCCAGCCCTTGCCCCTGAGCGTGGCGCAGACATCCTCCACGAGCGCGAAGAGGATCTTCTCCATCTCCCGGACATCGCCGATGTCCGATCCGAAGGTCTCTTCCCGGCTGATGCTCTTGCGGGTCCACTCCGTGGAGAGTGTGTCTGTTCCCTTTCCGTGAGCGACCTTGTGCAGCCAGACGCCGTGCGCGCCCAGCAGGTCGACCATCCGCTCGGGCGAAAGCGCCTGAAGATCGGAGACCGTGTGAAATCCACGCGCGGTCAGATACTGCTCGGTCTTCCTCCCCACCCCGGGGATCACGCCGATCGGCAGCGGCGCCAGGAACGACTCTTCCGCGCCGTGAGGGACCACGCAGAGCCCGTTCGGTTTGACGGTCCCGACGGCGATCTTGGCCAGGGTCTTGGTGGAAGCGAGGGCCAGCGAACAGGGGAGGCGGAATTCTTCGAGGATGAGCCGCTGCAGGGTCCGGATGAAGCCGGGGAGGTCGTTGTGGTAGAGACCCTCGCATCCGGTCAGATCGAGGTACATCTCGTCGATCGAGGCGGGCTCCACCACCGGCGCGAGTTCGCCCATCCGGCGAAAGAGCCTGTCCGAGATCTCGCCGTACTGATGGTGCCTGGAGCGGACCACGATGAGCTGGGGGCACAGCCGGAGCGCCTGGGCCGTGGGCATCGCCGAGCGGACCCCGAACGCCCTTGCTTCATACGACGCGGACGCGATCACGCCGCGGCCGCCGGGCGCCCCGCCCACAGCGACCGGTTTCCCGATCAGGGCGGGATCTTCGTTCCGTTCGACGGAGACGAAGAAGCAGTCCAGGTCCAGATGGACGATCTGCCGGGGATGGTCTGGCGTGACCGTGGGAGCGACGGCCCCTTCCCGATCACGGCTGCCCGTTTCGTTCGCACTCGGCAAAGAGGTTGATCCCTCCCTCTTCGAACAGGATCCTGGTGCAGGATTTCCGGAAGGCTGAACCGGTGAACAGCCGGTGCATGTCCTCTTCGGTGCGGTGGATGAGTTTCCACTCCAGGACGTGATCCATGAACTCCTTCGCGGGGTTTCGCGGATGGAAGTTGCCGACGACGATCCGGCCGCCCGGAGCCAGCACGGCGTGTGCGTAGTTCAGCGCCTTCTCCACGAGCTTGTCGTTCAGATAGTCGATCAACCCGATGCTGTAGACGAGATGCTGCGGCGGCAGGTCCATCTTCGCCCTGCCAAGGATCAGCGCGATCAGGTTCTCATTGCGCAGGACGATCTGCCCGGTCAGCCTGTGCTTCGTCCGCAACTCGTCGACGTGCGCGAGCGCCTGGATGTCGATGTCCAGCAACGTCACCTTGAGCCTGTTCTTTTCCTCAAGCGCCGCAAAGGCGTCGAAGATCTCGGTGGCAGGGCCGCTGGCGAGACAGAGGACATTCACTGGACCCGGGGGGCATCACGAACGGTCCGCACCACCTCATCGGCGAGGATCTTCCGGCGGTTGCGGACAGCGACGGCAGGAGGCGTTTCGAGGAACATCCTGTCCACCACCGGCCCCAGCCGCCCCTTGCCGCCCGGCTGGTTGCGGTAGAGCCCGTCGATGGCCAGGTAGTCCCCGGCATATCCCCTCGGCTTGGAATAGAAACGGTCGGCGGTTTCGGTGCTCAGCACATACGGGAGCAGTTCCTGCTGAAGACGGAACCCCAGCTGCTCGCGAAGGCTTTCGGGCAGGGGAGAGCCGGAACCGAGCGCGGCGTGCGTCTCCTGCATGAACTGCATTGCTTCGCCGAAGAACCGTTGGTACGAATCCTCCGGGAGCCCTCCGTTCTTGAGGGATTCCTTGTCGAGGTCGAGCATGGTCCGGCGGAACCTCCCCATCGCTTCCCCCAGGTGCTGAGCTTCCGGATGCGACGGCGGAGCCGCTTCAAGTGCGGTTTCGGTGGCATAGAGCCTCAGCTGTGCCATCCGCAGCTTCTCGGCAAGGATCGCTCCGAACGCGCGGTACACCTCCGCGGCGACGAGGCTTCCCGCATCCATCGCGGCCCGCAGTCGTTCCAGGGGCATCACCAGCACCAGGGAGGGCTCGGCAGCGACGACGGTGACGGATGAGGGTTCGCTATCGACAAAGGCGCTTTCCCCGATCAGATCGCCCGGGCCCGCCACGCCGAGTTTCCTCTCGCCCCACATGATCAGGTCGAACACTCCCTCCAGCGGAACGAACAGCGCGTCGTTCTTTTCCCCTTCGACGATCAACACCTCTCCCTTTTCCAGCCGTCGTTCGTCCGAAGAGCGGACGATCCAATCCAGGACGGGACCGGCCAGATGTTCGTACAGAGAGATCATGAAGGTGTTCCTGAATTGCGTGGACGGAGTTCGGGTTCTTTCCCCCATAAACACAAGCGGCCGCCAGCGTGCTGCCAGGCGGCCCCTGATTCGGGCGGCTGCCACATCTGCCGAGAAATGTCAGAAAGAACAGTGGCTGAACGTAGGGATTTCGTGGGGAAAAGTCAACTCAGCGCTTCCGGTCCTCCAGCACCGATTCCGTTCGGTACACCGGCACCCTGCCCGACTGGAAGATCGTTACGACGTCAGCGAGCGCGGTCGAACCTTCGCTGTTCCTCATCTCTTTTTCGAGTATGGCCACGCCGTCAGACGTCCGCAGGATCCGGACACTGAACGAACGATCATCGATCCGTCTTCCGGTCACCAGAAAACGGATGGCGAGGGCGGTCCCGAGGGTCTTCATCACGGCGGGATCTGCAGGATCGACCGAGGTGGCCTTGATGGATTTCCGGAGCGCGTCATGGGAATAGAGCCCGAAACGGCGCGTCACCTCCGTCGTGGTCCGGAGCTTCTCGTACAGCGTCGTCTCCAGTTCTCCGGCCCCCGGACCCGCGAACGCTCCGATGCCCAGGCCGATCGTGCCCGAGAACCCTTCAAAGGGATTGGGGTTGAGCGGCCGGTACGAGACCCGCACCACCTCCCTGACCCGTTTCCCTTTCAGCCACTCAGCGGCGGCCAGGTGCCCCCGGTCGGCCGCCTTCTGGTAGTTCGCCGAAGCGGAGCGGACATCTTTGCGCTGTTCGTACGCGACCCCGAGATAGTAGTACGGTTCGGCGGAATCCGGCCGTGCGGCGACCTCCCGGCTCCCCAGCACGATCAGGCTATCGTATGCCCCCTTCCGAATGTAGGCATCGGCGCGTTCCTGGAACGTGGGCGGCCGTGTCGTGATCCGCAGGACCACACTGTCCCGCGTGACGAACCTGGGCCTCCGCTCCGTCATCAGCAGGTCGACAACCATCGAGTCGTCCCGGCAGGATGGTCCGGCGAACACGGAGAAGTCGATGATGGTGGAGCCGCCGGCAAGGAGCCCTTTGGGACTCGCCGTACCGTCCATCTTGAAAGATTTCACCAGGAACGAGCGCCTGCCGCTGGTAAAGGACAGGTCTTCCGTTTCGTTCCGCAGGGCAAGACTTACGTAGGCGCTCTCGGCCTCTCCGGCGCCGTCGTTCCTGATCTTCAGGAAGAAATGCGCGGTGTCGCCACGGAAGAGCCGGCTCCCGGCATCGATCGGCCGGCGGATACCGTCGCGGCTCGAGCGGAAGACCTGCTCTGCCAGAACGAGCCGAGGTGGCAGAAGCTTCCTGGTGCGGAATTCGACCATCGCCGAAGTGGTGTCATACCGGGCAGAGTCCGCCGCATCGATCCTGTAGGTCACGGTCTGGTCCGGGGCCGTGGACGAGGCGGTCACCCGGAATTTCCCGCGCATCGCGCCGCCGGGCAGTATATCGCCGATGAACAGGTCTTTCTCCGCCTTCATTTCTTCTCCCTGCACCGGCGTGAGCGTGAGAGCAACCTTGCGTGCCGGCCCCCTCCCGGCGTTCGACACGATGAAGGTGATCTCCCCGGACTCCTCGGCGTCGAGTTCGGACGTCCCCTGCGGTCCCCAGAACTTCAGCGATTCGATCTTGAGTAACGGGGGCGTGAACGTGCCGGCCCGCGTGGCCACGGTGTACTCGTCCCCTTCCCAGTCGGCGGTCAGCTCGAAGTACCACCCTTCGCCCGAAAGTCCGGTGATCTTGTCGCGCTTGTGATGCCAGTAGATCTTCCGCTTCTTCCCGGGTTCGACGTTGTCGCCGAAATGCCCGACCAGGGCCTTCGGCTTGATCTTTTCCGACGGCTTGCTGCTCCTCCTGAGCACCAGGGCAATATCCACTTCACCCTTGCGCGGCTGCTGAAGATCGTAGGTGACGACGACGAAATCCCCTTCGGGATCGAGTCCCCACGACGCATTCGTGATGGGCACAGGGACAACATCTTGAGCCCGGGCGGACAATGGCGACGACAGGATCAGCAGGATCGCACCGCAGACAGAGGGGAGAGTGTATCCATTTATAAGGGTGTTCCTCATCCGTGAGATCACCCCATCCGGCACTGCCGGCAGCGGGGGCACCAGTGAAGGAAAGGAACTATATGCCGATGACCAGGGTCAGCGTCGCCCCTTCCTCCTCGGAGGAACCTGCTTCGGGGATCTGCGTCACCACCTTCCCTTGTTCCTCCGGAGGACCGGCCCGTTCGATGGGCGTTCCCGTCAGGAATCCGAAGGACCGGAGCAGGGAATCGGCGCTGGCCAGGTCGCGCCCGATCACCGACGGGACCGGCAGCCTGAGCTTGGCTGTCCGCAGGCTGACGGTGGAAGAGGCTTTGAGCTTCGAGCCCGCCAGGGGATACTGCTCCACCACTTTGTTCCGGCCAGCCGAAGGGCCGCTGGAGAGCACGGCCCGGAAGCCCGTACGCTCGAGCTGCATCTGCGCATCACTCCACGACATCCCCGTGACCGCTGGGACGAAGAGCATTTTCGGACCGAAGACCCCCGCCCGGTAGAGGAAGAAACCACCGACGGCGAGGGCGCCGACCAGGACGGCGCCAAGGAGTGGGACGGTGAACTTGCCGAGGCCCCGCTTCTTCGCCGGCACGGGAGAGGGACGCGGACGCTGGGGCGGCTTGGCGGGAGCGGCCGGGCGCCTGGGCATCTGGCGCATCTCCTTCTCGCCGATCTGCACGGTCACCCCGGGATCGACCGCCGCCGCGGGGGCCCTGCGCGCTCGGAGGAGCTGCGCCAGCTCCCCGCCTGTCTGGATCCGACGGAGCGGGTCTTTCTCCATGCAGCGCATGACCACGTTCTCCAGCCAGTCGGGAACACTGACGAGCTGGTGGAGCGGGATGCAGTTCTCGTTGACGAGCTTGTAGATCGTGGTCAGCGGACTGTCGGAGTGGAACGGCAGCCGGCCGGTCAGTGCATGGTAAAGGACCACGCCGAGCCCGTAGATGTCGCTGCGACCGTCCACCTCCCGCCCCGCCGCCTGCTCGGGACTCATGAAGTCCGGTGTGCCGAGGATGGTGCCGTCCATCGTCAGCCGGGTTCCCGATGCCGCGTGGGCGATCCCGAAATCGGTCAGGACCGGCCGCCGGGGTTCCGCGATGAAGATGTTGGAGCTCTTGACGTCGCGGTGCACCAGCCCGTGGCTGTGCGCGTATTCAAGCGCGCTCGCGATCGGAGCGATGAACTCAACGCTGTCGTCAACGCTCAACTTCCCCTGCTGCTGGATAAGATGGTTGAGATCGATCCCCATCAGATATTCCATGGCGATGTAGTGGATCTCCCCCTTCGATCCCCTCGTCATGGACGATGATGATGTTCGGGTGGCTCAATTTCGCCGCGGATCGGGCTTCGCGGTGGAACCGCTCAAGGAAGGCTTTGTCGTGGATCAGCGTGGGGGGGAGCGCCTTGAGGGCGACCACGCGTTCGAGGTTCTTCTGGATGGCCTTGTACACCACCGCCATCCCTCCCCTGCCGATCTCCTCCATGATCTCGTACTTGGTCGAGAGGGCGAGACGCAGAGAAAGTGTGGAACCGCCGGCGACCATGACCGTTTCGTCGCTGATCATACTGCCGCAGTGCCGGCATTTGATCGCGTCGACCTTGATCTCTTCCTTGCAGTATGGGCAAAACTTCGTGGTATCCATTCACCGGTTCCACAGATGGCGTTTCAAGCCCCCAATACGCAGGGAAAAAGTACAAATATCATGCCCGGGTTGAAATTGCAGGAATAAGCGGAAAATGTCAAGTCATAGGGGAAAACAGCGGTAAAATGTTCACTTGGCCCAAGTCTGGTTAGCGAGCGGACCGCCCGCAGGCCTCACCCTCACCCCCCTCCCCCTCCGGAAGAGCCCCCTGAAGACCCAGCGCTCCCCCCCGAAGAATCCAGGATCAGGCCGACCACCAACCGGCGGCAGCGGCGGCGAGCCACGCCCAGGACCGTTGCGAAGACGTTCAGCTCACTCACCATCGCCTGCCGTATCTGCGAGACAGGAATCCGTACCGGCCCTCGATGTTCGGTCACCCCCGTGACCAGCGTGTCCTCCAATATGCCATATCGCCCCTGGAATTTGGTGAACTCGAACCGCTCACCACCGGCGGTGGTCACCTGCCGGATCTCAGGATCGGGCGGAAGCCCTTCTTCCTCGGTCACGACGACCTCCCGCGTGCTGTAGCACCCACACAGAAGGGCGGTGAGAAGCGACGACACCACCAGGCGTTTCACGGATACCCCCTCATCTGCCTGTCCCCAATATGGCGCTCGCAGGGCCATGCGCTGTCATGGAAATGTAAAAAGTGCGGCGAGTTGTAGCGTTCGATGCGATTCGCTATCTTCTGAAGACCACTCCGCACCTACCAGTTCTTTTTCCGCTCAACGTATCCAACAACTCCGAGGCCACCGTGTCATATATCAGGCCCGTCGTACAGCTGCTGGCGCTTCTGCTTTGCGCCGGTGTGCAGGCACAACCGATCCCGACTTCCGTCCACCCGGTGGCCCCTGGAGTGATCCACAAGGAGTACACACTCCCCGGACCTTATACTCTTGATGTTCTTGAATTGACCCGGGGCACCCCGTATCTCATGCTGGAGAGCTTTCGCCCAAATGGCCTTGTGAAGACCACGCTCCAGGCATCGGCCAATGACCGACCGGGGCACAGGGTCGTCGGCGCGATAAACGCCGACTTCTTTTCGTTCGAGACCGGCTGGCCGGTGGGGAACCAGGTCGTTCGCGGGACATTTGCACTCGGCCTCAGCTCAAACCGATCTCATCTTGCAGTGGACACTGCCATGAGGCCATTCATCGATCGCCTGGCGTTCCGGGGGGGCGTGCGCGCCGGAGGCGGCGCGACCGCCGCACTCTCCGGCGTCAACACGGCTCGAGGCGCCGGATCGATGGTATTGTACACAACGTTCAAGGGAAACACAACGGGGACCGACGCCTCCGGCGTGGAGTGTTCCCTGGAATTCCTCGCTCCGGGCCTGACGGCAGGAGATACCGTGAGAGCCCGCGTCACCGCCCGCTCCGCCGGGGGGAACATGAGCATTCCGGCCAACGGCGCCGTCCTCTCCGGAGGGAGCGGCTCACCTGCAGCATTTCTGAACGGATCGGTCTCTGTCGGAGACACGGTGTCGGTCTTTCTGGGGTTCAACAGACCGCTCGGGGGGATCCTGGAGGTGCTGGGCGGGGCCGGGAGATTCCTGATGAGAGGCCGCTATGTCACCGACAGCATGTCGGCTCTCGAAGGGATCAGCGCGTCCTTCACCGACGTCCGGCATCCACGCACCTTCTTCGGGTTCAACGCCGACACCTCGACCCTCTTCCTGTGCACCGTCGACGGCCGGCAGTCCACGAGCATAGGGATGACGTTCGGCGAAATGGCCAACTTCCTCCTCTCCATCGGGGCCACCGACGCTTTCAACTTCGACGGGGGAGGTTCCACCACGATGGTCGTCCGCGGTGCGATCGTCAATTCCCCTTCCGACCCCGCCGGTGAAAGGAGCGTGGCGAACTCACTCCAGGTCATCAGCACCGCACCGATGGGAACGCTGCACCGGCTCGAGATCCAGCCGAGGACCGCTTCCGCGTACCAGGGAGGAACGGTGCAGTTCAGCGCTTCGGGGACCGACGAGTACTTCAATCCGATGTCCCTGCCTCCGGGGACCGTGTGGGAAGCCGACCCTTCGATCGGCATCATGAACTCCTCGGGCCTGTTCACGGCGCGCGCCGCCAACGACAGCGGCTGGGTGCGCGTACGCTGGAACGCCGTGGCCGACTCCGCCCGGGTGGTGGTCCGCCTTCTCCAGTCCCTCTACCCCACCCCTTCGACGATGGTTCTGCTGCCCGGAGAGCGGGTCGCCATGACCATCCGGGCGCTGGACAGCCGGGGGGTCATCGTATCTCTCCCCCCCGGACAGCTATCGTATAGCGCCGCGGGAACGGCCCTGACGATCGACGGATCAGGGGTGGCCAGTGCAACAGATTTTGGTTCGGGTACGGTCACGGTGTCTCTGGACACGCTCCATGCCTACGTTCCGTTCTCGTGCAGCGATCGGGAAACGACCATCGTCGCCGACCCGATGCGCAGCATACTGCTCTGGAGCATGGACCGCATCAATTGCGACACCACGCAGATGAGCTTCAGCGCCGGCGAAGCCGTCCCCGGCCGGACGGCATTGCGTATCGCTTATGATGTACCTGTCGCATCGAACGCCGCGGCCCTGCTCAATTGCGTTCAGGTGTTCTCCGGAAGGATGGACAGTCTGTTCCTGCGGGTCTACGGGAACGGCAACGGTGACAGCCTGCGTCTGTTCCTCCGCGACAAGGACGGCGAGCCGTTCTGGATCGCCGCTTCTGCAACAGTGACCGCGAAGGATCAGTGGCAGACGGTGGGATTCACCACATCCCGGGCGGTCGGCACCACGAGCCTCGACTACCCCGTAACGGTGATCGGCGTGCGCGTGACCCCCGGCCTGTCTAACGCCGCCGGTGGAAGGATCCTGGGGACGATCTACCTCGCGGACCTCGGGGCGCACTACCCGACCCGGGTCGTGACCCCGCAGATCCTGTTCGATTTCGAAGCGGGGATCACGGGGTGGCTGACGCCGGCCACCAGCAATACCGCCCAGGTGCTCGGGATCGACCGGACCGCCTCGACCCTCATCGCATCGACGGACAGGGCCTATCAGGGATCGTATTCCGGGAGATGGACGTTCGTGGACGATGCCGCCAGCACGGCAGACTGGGACATCCGGATGCCCCGGTCGGCCGATCTCGGATCCATACTGCGTGGAAGCTATATCGGGGCATGGGTCTACGCTCAGGGGGAGACCAACACCACCCTCCAGCTCGTGGTGCGTGGTGGAGACGGCAATGGGGCGATCTGCGCGGGCCCGGAGTTCCCGGTGCGTCACTACGGGTGGAAATTGATCGGTTCACGTCTCGACGAAGCCCTCTTTGTTCCGTATCTGACATCGGGCAAGATCATGGACACGGGGAACAAGTTCAACGGCTTCCGCCTGCGGGCCGCGAACGCACGCGTCTCCGGCCAGACCCGCGTGATCTACGTCGACAAGCTGGTGACCAATGCGCTCACCGTGCCGACGGGGTTCAGCACCTTTTCTGCCGAATGGACCGCCCCGCTGGCACGGCTTCACTGGTCCGTCAACTCGGAGATCAGCGTCAACCGGTACGTCATCGAACGGAACGCCGGGAGTGGCTTTGCCCCGATCGGAGCCTTACAGGCGGCTGGAAATATCGACACCACGCGAGGATACGAATTCGTCGACACTCCGAGCGGCGGCCTTACCATCTACCAGTATCGGATCCGGCAGGTGACCAACGACGGCGCCCAGGAATTCTCGCCGGTGGTCTCGGTGAACACGGCGATCAATACATCCGGCCCGGAGGGAACATTGCCGGACAGGTACGAATTGTTCCAGAACTACCCGAATCCGTTCAATCCGCTGACGGTGATCGGGTATCAATTGCCGGTGCTCAGCCCGGTTCGGCTGGGGGTGTACGATCTCCTGGGACGGGAGGTCGCTGTGCTGGTGGATGAACAGAAACCCGCAGGAACCCACAGCGCAACGCTGGACGCCGGAGAGCTGGCGAGCGGCACCTACGTCTACAGGCTGCAGGCGGGCGGTTTTATCCAGAGCAGGAAGATGGTGGTCGTGAAGTAGTCACCGCCGAACCCACGCAACGGCTCGTGCCTCCTCACCGCGCTATGGCCGGTGGACGAGCATGGCCCGACCCACCGGCTGTTTCGTCAGTCCGGGCCCCTCGATGAAAAGGCTCAACGTATTTCCCCCGCTCTTTTCAAAGTATTCCACCACGAAGGGATGATCCCCTGCCGCCAGGGCCACGTGCCCGTCGATCTCTTTCCTCCCGTGCAGGAAGTCGTTGTCGATCAGCGGCCGCCCTCCGATCTCGAGGCGGCTGCCGTCGTCCGACGCGAGGGTGAAGGTGTAGACTCCCGTGGCGGGGACACGGATGAACCCTGTGAACCGGAGACCGAAATGGTCCGGTTGCCGCGGCTCCACCAGAGCGATCTCCCCGGCAACACCCGTACGGACCGGCGTCAACGACGGGAAGGTCGGCAGGCTGTCCCAGGTGCCTTCGTAGTATTCGTATCGCACGCCCGGGACGGCGTCGCGGAGCATGACCGAGGCCAGAGGAGACACACGCGCGACCGTCGCCCGCACCGCCTCGCTGACCACGACCCCACGCCTGAAACAGGCGGCGGTGATCGTGGCCGACGACCGGAGGATGACCGGACCGGCGGCAAGCGGTGACGACGGCGTCGGGGCGGTACCGTCCGTCGTGTACCGGATCTCAACATCCCTCCGGTCACTGGTCATCGGCACGGCCATCGAATCGACGAAGAGGCCGGTCCCGATCCTGATGGCCGGCGGGTGGCTGACGTCCGGGATGCCGTCGATCTCCAGGACCACGACACTATTGACCGTATCCGGCGCGGTCCGGGGGACTTCCACGACGAGGGCCTGCGTAAGCTGCGTGGTCCTCAGCGTCTCCCCCGTCACCAACAATGACGCCTTTCGAGGAGTGCTGAGCAGGCCGGGGACGATCAGCCGGCCGTCCGCGGGCCACTGGAAGACATGGAGATACAGGCGGGTGCCGCCGGCAAGCCCTTTCTGCGTGCAGCGACCCCAGGGAAGGCCGGGGAACGGGCTCGCGGTCGTTCCGTGGATGGCCTCGCCGTTCACCCGCATCCAGGCACCGATGGTCTTCAGCCGGTCCACGCTGGCCTGCGGGAAGAGCCCTTCGGCCGTCGGTCCGACGTTCAACAGGAGGTTCCCGCCTTTGGAAGCGATGTCCGCGAGCATCCGGATCAGGTCGTCAGACGACTTCCAGTGCTGATCGTGGCTGTTGTACCCCCAGTTGTCGTTCATCGTCATGCAGGTCTCCCAGTCCACACCCGGAAGGCCGGTGGCCGGGACCTGCTGCTCGGGGGTCCCGAAGTCCCCGCCGAACGCACCAGCGTTCGTGAATCCCTCCATCCCTGAACGCCCGGCGCCCACGCGATTGTTGATGATGATGTCCTTCTGAAGACCGCGCACGTACGCGTACAGATCCTGCCCCAGACTGTCGGTCCAGGTGGACTCCCACTCCCCGTCGAACCAGAGGACGCCGATCGGCCCGTAGTTCGTCAGCAACTCGCGGAGCTGGTTCTTCATGTGGGCCACGTAGCGGACCATGTTGGCCCCCTCGGTCGGCCGGTCCTTCTCCCACTCCCTCCGGGGGAGGTAATCCGGATGATGCCAGTCCATGATGGAATGATACCAGCACATCTTCAGCCCTTCCGCCCGGCACGCTTCCGAGAGTTCCTTCAGGATGTCGCGCTTGAAGGGGGTGGACATGACGTCGAAGTCCGTGAACTTCGAGTCGAACAGGCAGAAGCCGTCGTGGTGCTTGCGAAGTGATCACCACGTACTTCATGCCGGCCTCCTTCGCCATTCGCACCCAGGCGCGCGCGTCGAACCGGACGGGATTGAACTGTCCCGACGAACCGGTCGTATTCGGCCAGAGGGATCTGCGCGCTGGTGCGGATCCACTCGCCGTAGGTGGTGGTCCCTTTCCATTCACCCGCCGGGACGGCGTAGAGCCCCCAGTGGAGGAACAGCCCGAACCGGGCTTCGCGCCACCATTGCATGCGGGCATCGTGCTCTTCGGCCGATTCCTTCTGCGCCGCCGCGGGCTGCAGGCAGAACACCAGGTTCACGGCTGCGGCCAGGAAAACGATCCTGAGGGTGGTCATGGTTCGTCCTCTCCTGCTCTTTGTTGTTGGTCGTCCATGGTCGATCGTCCATGGTCCGTCGGTCTCTTTCGTTTACCGAGGGCTTTCAGCATGGACCGGATATCGCCGAGGCCTTTCACCGCAACGTACACCGTCACGGTCGAGTACCAGAGCAGCACCGCGAGGATCAGTCCGCCCCACACCCAGTGCTCCCGGAGCATCGACCCGACGATCTCAGCCCAGTGCGCCATATCCCCTCCGGGTTTTGAGGATCGAACCGGCGATCATCGCCGCGGCGACCACGACGTAGGTCAGCGCTCCGCAGGTGGTGTCGTTCGCGCGAAACCAGACGGTCCACGGTCCCACTTTCTGCAGGATCAGCGTGGCGATCGGCAGCACCGCCCCGCACACGATCGCCGCCGCGGCACCCCAGCTGTTCGCCCGTTTCCAGTATACGCAGGCGATGAGCAGCACCGACATGCTCGAGAGGTAGATGGAACCCGTGAGCCCGAGGTAGGTCCAGAGGTCCCCTTCGATCCTGTACCAGAGTCCGTACAGGAGCAGAAAGACGCCGATGAAGCCGATGATCATGCGGTTCCAGAAGAGACCCCGGCGTTCGCTCCAGACCGTCCTGCGGAACGGCGCGAGGATATCGTTGTAGATCACGCCGCCCCAGGTGAGCATATACGAGGAATCCGTGCTCATGTCGGCCGCCAGCATCGCCGCCACGAGCAGTCCCATCATACCGGCCGGCACGACCTGAGCCAGCATCCTGGGCATCGCCAGGAGGCTGCTGTCGCCGGCCTGCGCAGGAGCGAGCAGGGCGAGCGCGGCGATCCCCCAGAGGCCGGGGATCAGGAAACGTGCAACGAAGAAGAAGGCGGTCCCGGAGTAGACCTTCTGCCCGGTTCTTGCGTCCTTCGACGCGAGGACCCGTGCGATCTGCGTCTGCCAGGTGAGCGCCGCGGCGGTGTTCAGGAGGGCGTTAAAGAGGACGTACGACCAGCCCATCGACGCATTGGCGAACGGGTTGAAGCCCCCCTCGCCGTACCGGGCCTGGACGGTATCGACCATCGCCGTCCAGCCGACATGGTCCAGGAGGAGCAGGGTGATCACGATGAGGCCCACGCTCATGACCACGAACTGGAGGAAGTCGGTGATCAGCACCGACAGCATGCCCCCCAGGATCGTGTAGAGGGCGACCCCCGCGAGCAACGCCGTCATCATCAGTTCCAGGTATCGGGGATCGATACCGATGACGGTCACCAGGAAGTCGCCGCCCGTCCTGAGGAAGACCCCCATGTTGAGGAGTCCGCCCAGGACGATCACGACGCCCGACGCCCATCGGATCCGCGGTCCGAACTTCTTCTGGAAGAGCTCGGGGATCGTCATCACTCCCGACTCCCTGAGCGGCTTGATGACGAAGCCGGTTTTCCCGATCACCACATACGCACAGCACATCAGCACTCCCGGAATGGCGCCGGCGAACCCCTTTTCGTAGCCGTTCTGGGCGGTGTACATGCAGGTGACGATGCCGAACTCGGTGGCCGCAAGGGACGCGATCCCCAGGTAGACGTCCATGGATCGTCCCGCCACCAGGAAGTCCTCCACCCTGCCGACGTAGCGGCGGACGGCGAGGCCGGCGACCATGGTGACGGCGAGGTAGAGGAAGATGATGAGGAGATCAACAGCAGAGAGACCGGCCATGGTGGCTCAGTGGGAGTAGAGGGGAAGAGCTGACAAGGCAGGGCCGCAGAGGCGCCGGGACGCAGAGTCGCGGGAAGGTACCGATGATCCACGAACGCTCTTCTCTGCGACTCTGCGCCTCCGCGGCTAACCGGCACCCGCTATCGCAGCAGGGTCATCTTCTTCGTCTGGACGAAACCGTTGGCTTCCAGACGGTAGAAGTAGACGCCGCTGGCGAGCCTGCCGGCGTCGAACCGGACGGTGTGAGACCCGGCGCCCTTCTTCTCGTTCACAAGCGTCGAGACCTCGCGGCCCAGCATGTCGTACACGATCAGCCTCACCTGGCCGGGCGCCGCCAGCTGGTACTGGAGCGTCGTGGCCGGGTTGAACGGATTGGGATAGTTCTGGAACAGGTCGTAGGCCACAGGGGTACCTTCCTCATCCTGTTCCACGTCCGTCACCGCGCTGCCGCCTGCAACGATCGCGCGCATGCGGAGGTGCCCCTTGGTCCATGCGCTCCAGGAGGAGCCGTTGTACGATGCGGAGGTCGTTGCCGGGGAAGAGAGCGAATCGGAACGGACCCCCAGCGTGTCGGTCGCATTCTGCACCCCCACGGTGACGAAGAACTCCGTCCCCGAGTTCACGCTGACGTTGGCCTCCAGCAACGGGACGTAGTTCCATGTGGCCCGCGTCAGGTACTGGACCGGCAGGATCACACTGTTCCCCAGCTTAGCGCCCGGAACCCCGCCGTTGTTGGTGAAGACCTCGAACACTGCGTTCCCGGTACCGATGACGCCCGTGCGATTTGAGGTGAGATTCATCAACATCCCCCCGAGCTTCCCCGCGAACGGCGAGGTGAACCGGGCGGCCACCTTCTGGGCGCCGGAAACGGTGTTCACGAAATTCGTACCGGTCTGATCGTACGCCACGGTCGACCGCGTGGCGACCACCGACGGGCCGAAGGTCTTGGCCGCCGCCTCAAAGATATCCAGCTTGCCGTAGCCCCACATCGCATTGGGGAGCATCGTCGCATAGATGTCGCCGTCGGCGGTCGACGGTGAGCAGCGCCTTCACACCAGAGGCTGTCAACGATGGGTTCAATGGAGCAACAGCGCCGCGGCGCCGGTCACGTGGGGAGCGGCCATGCTGGTCCCTTGCTCCAGGATGTGCTTCTGACCCGGGGCTATCCAGTAGTACTAGTCCACTCGTGTCCGAGGCAGTGGAGAGGGCCGAGAAGATCCCCTGGCCCGGGGCGGTGACGTCCGGCTTCAACCGCCCGTCCCGGGTGGGACCTTTGCTGCTGAACAAGCAGATATTGGACGTCCTGTCTCCCCTCCGTGAAGACATATGTCGAGCCGTTGTAGGACGGCCACGAGTACTTGGTCTCGTACGCGGCCACGGTGATCGCTCCGCCGGCGCACGCCCCTGTACCGCCAAGAGTCTTCTCCGAATTGCCGTTTGCGACCGTCACCACTGCGCTTCCAACGCTGGACTCGTACAGCCATCCATCGAAGGAATATGCCGTAGGAAACGGGTTCGAGATTGTCAGGAAGCCAGGTGCCGCTCCTGGGAGTACTCGCCGTCGGGTCGGTGACCCGGAAAACGATATTCCGGCAGTCATTGTTCGGGTTGACGGTGTTGTACAGCGTGATCGTACCGTCGGAAGTATTGGGCGCATCACCGATCTGACCGGCATCGCGGCGGTAGCTGACGCCGCCGGGCGACAGGACGATCGCCGAGACGTCAGGATTTCCGTCGACCCAGAGATCGAGACTGAGCTTGTCGTTGTTGGTGCCGCTCGTCGGGGTGTAGTTGGGAACAGTGAACGAGATCGTGACATCGCCGCTGGCCGGTATCGTCCCGCTCACGTGGATCGGTTCCGCGTAGTTCCCGGCGGAGACCGTCACCACGTTTCCGGGGGATGCCGTGAACGCGTCGATCGCCGACTCCCAGCCTCCCGAACCGTCGTGGGGGCCGCCTCTGGAGCCGATACTGAAATTCATGGAGACCGGCTTTCCGAGCGCCTGGCGCTTCTGCTGGGCGTAGGCGATCCCGTTGATCATGTTGGATTCGGTGAAGCTGCCGTTCCCGCCTTTGATGATGATGAGATCGGCTTTGGGTGCCATGCCCACATACTTCCCATACAGCGCGCCGCCGTTCCCTGCCGCGGTGCCGGCGACATGCGTCCCGTGACCGTCCGTGTCGGTTTCACGGACGAAGCCGGCGGGACTCCCGTCCAGTTCATTGTCGATCTGCGCCTTCGTGTACTCGACGCCGTAGCCGAAGCCGGAAGGGCTGGTCTCGGATCCGGTCGGCGTGAGCGTCTGATCCCAGAGATACAGGATCCTGGACTTCTTCGGGTCGGCGAGATCGCGGAAGTCCAGGTGCTTCCAATCGATGCCCGTATCGAAGATCACGACAATGACATTTTCCCCCTGGTACCAGGTCCTGTGGTTGAGTGCGCCTCCTTGCACCAGCCGGGCCCCGGTCTCCGGCACGCTCACGTCGCCCGCCTTCGTGCACTCGTAGCCCGGACCGACATACTGCGACCTCATTCAGGGAAGCGAGCGTCATCAGTTGCGCGGGGGTGACCCGGGCGGTGACCAGGTTCTCGAATCTGGCCTGAACGGCGATGCCGGCGGCGATCACGGCGTCAGGAGAACTGGTCCGGATGATCGCTTCGTAGACGGGAGTCCCGTCGCTCTGCGTTTCCACGGGCGCTCGCAGGAGCGCGCTGCCGCTCAGACCGGCCGCGGGGAAGGACTTCGCAAGAGCCGCCTGGAATTCGGGAGCGAGCCTGGCACGCTCGCGATCGGACAGCGTCCCCGAAAGCGCCATCGAGGCCACACCGGCGCACAGCAGCACGAGACAGAGGATCCTGGAGCATCGGGTCATGGGTGACTCCTCTCTGTGGATACGTTACTTGTTCGGAAAGACGGTTTTTGCGGTCTCGATCGCTCGGACGGACGAGATCCTCGCCAGCGATCTCAACTCCTCGAGGGTCACACGGGCAGTGGAAACCGCGCCGATCCCGCCCGTGGCAGGGATGCCTTCCTTCCGGAGTTCTTCAACACTTCCGCCGCGGATCACCACTGCATACTCCCGTGCCCCGTCGGGACGTACGGAACTGTCCATTTCGCTCATCGCGGGCTGAGAGGCTCCACCGGAGAGGAGCATCTGGAGTCTGGCATCAAGCTTGGAAAGCTGGTCGGGGGTCAGATCGCGGGATGCGGAGCAACCCGCCAGGAACAGGAGGAACAGACAAGCCCGTCGGAGCATAGAACGGCCGGGAAATGTGGGACAGTCCCCGTTGGGGGGTCTGCTCCAACATACGCATCGCGGCTCAGGATTTCAACTCTCCGGGCTCAGCCGCCGAGCTCCGCTGCAAGGTAGTGCCCGGTCACGGAAGCCGGGATCACGGCAACTGCTTCGGGGGTCCCTTCGGCGACGATCTCTCCCCCCTCCTTCCCCCCTCCCGGACCGAGGTCCACCACCCAGTCCGCGGTCTTGATCACGTCCAGATTGTGCTCGATCACCACCACGGAATTCCCCTTGTCGACAAGCCTGGTGAGCACTTCGAGCAGCATCCGGATATCCTCGAAATGCAGCCCCGTGGTCGGCTCGTCCAGAATATAGAGCGTATTGCCGGTCCCGATCTTGGACAATTCGGTCGAGAGCTTGATCCGCTGCGCCTCCCCTCCGCTGAGGGTGGTGGCCTGCTGCCCGATGCGGATGTACCCCAGCCCCACGTCGAACAGGGTCTGGAGTTTGCGTCTGACCACCGGGATCTCGCTGAAGAAACTGACCGCCTCCGCGACGGTCATATCCAGGACGTCGGCGATGGACTTCCCCTTGTACACGACCTGCAGGGTCTCGCGGTTGTAGCGCTTGCCGCGGCATACGTCGCATTCCACGTAGACGTCCGGAAGAAAGTTCATCTCGATCTTCCTGACCCCGTCTCCCTCGCAGTGCTCGCACCGTCCGCCCCCCACATTGAAGCTGAACCGGCCGGGCTTGTAGCCGCGGATCTTCGCCTCCGGGAGCTGGGCGAACAGGTCGCGGATGGGCGTGAACAGTCCGGTGTACGTTGCGGGGTTCGACCTCGGCGTGCGCCCGATCGGCGACTGGTCGATGTCGATCACCTTGTCGATGTGTTGCAGACCGCTGATCTTCCGGTGCGGGAGCGGCACCAGCTTCGCCCGGTAGAACTTTCGGGCCAGAATGCGGTAGAGGGTCTCGTTCACGAGCGTGGACTTCCCCGAACCGCTGACGCCGGTCACCGCGATCAGGGTCCCCAGGGGAACGCGGAACGTCACGTCACGCAGGTTGTTCCCCGTTGCCCCCTCCAGGACCAGCCACTTGCCGTTCCCTTTCCGCCGCTCCCGGGGGACGGGGATCGTGCGCTGCCCCCGGAGGTACTGTGCGGTGTAGGAGACCGGTTCGAAGGTATCATGCACGTGAGCGAGGGTCTCGTTCCGGGTCTGCAGCGCACCGGGTGGCCCGCTGGTCACCAGGTAGCCGCCGTGTTCGCCGGCTCCCGGCCCCAGGTCCACGACGTGGTCAGCCCGTTCGATCATCTCCTTGTCGTGTTCCACCACGATCACGGTGTTCCCGAGGTCGCGGAGCCGTTGCAGCGACTCGATCAGCTTGATGTTGTCCCGCTGATGCAGCCCGATGCTGGGCTCGTCGAGGATGTAGAGGACCCCGACGAGCTGCGACCCGATCTGGGTCGCGAGGCGGATCCGCTGGCCCTCCCCGCCCGAGAGGGAACGGGCGGAGCGGTCGATCGTAAGGTAGTCGAGCCCGACGTTGTGCAGGAACTCCAGCCGGGCGACGATCTCCTTCAGCACGGGGGCCGCGATGACCTGCTGGCGGTCTCCCAGACGCAGGGCCCGGAAAAAGACCAGCGCGTCGGAGATCGCCAGCGAAACCACCTGCTGGATGTTGTGTCCGGGGCCGCCGTCCTCCAGACGGACCGCGAGATGTTCCTTCTTGAGGCGTCCCCCCCCGCAATCGTGGCAGGGGGTGGCCGTCATGAACGCCTCCGCCCACTCGCGGATGGTGTTCGAGCTGGTCTCTTCGTAATACCGCTTCATGATGTCCAGGACCCCCCCGAACCGGTGCCGGTAGGTCACCGTTCGGCCCGTGGAGTACTGGTATTCGATCTCGAAGCGCTCGTCACCGCCACCGTGGATCAGGACTTCTTTGGCCCTCTTGGTCAGCTTCTGCAGCGGCGTGTCGAAGTCGAATCCGTACGCCTTCCCCACCGCGCGCAGCTGGCTGAACACCCACGTGGACCGCGGCTTCCCCAGCGGTGCGATCCCCTCCTCATTGATGGAGCGTGTGCCGTCGGGGATCATGAGGCCCAGGTCGAACTCCCGCACCTCTCCGAGGCCGTCGCAGGCCGCGCACGCGCCGAAGGGTGAGTTGAACGAAAAGGAGCTGGGTGCCGGCTCCTCGAAACTGATCCCGCACGCGCGGGCACGACAGGTGGCGGCTGAAGAGGATGTCGTCTCCCGCGCGCGCGGAGGACCCCTTCGCTTTGCGAGCGGCCTCGGGCCTGGCGGCCGGGACGGTCTCGAGGCTGGCGACGAGCACACCGCCGCCGAACCTGAGGGCGACTTCCACGCTGTCGGCGATCCGCCCGCGAGCCTCCTTCTTGACCTGCAGGCGATCCACAACGATCTCCACGTTGTGGATCTTGTACCGGTCCAGCTGCATTCCCTTGCGGATCTCCCGCACGGCGCCGTCCACGCGCACGCGAAGGAATCCGTCCTGAAGGATCTCCTCGAACAGCTCGCGATAGTGTCCCTTGCGTCCCCGGACCACGGGGGCGAGGACGTTCACCCTCGTCCCCTCCGGCAGGCGCAGCAGGCTGTCGATGATCTGGTCGGTGGTCTGCTTCTCGACCTTCCGCCCGCACTGATAGCAGAACTGCGTCCCGGCCCGGGCGAACAGCAGGCGGAGATAGTCGTAGATCTCCGTCACGGTGCCGACGGTGGAGCGGGGGTTGGGGCTGACCGTCTTCTGCTCGATCGAGATCGCGGGACTCAGCCCTTCGATGTAGTCCACGTCGGGCCGCTCCATCACGTCCAGGAACTGCCGCGCGTACGCCGACAGGCTTTCGACGAACCTTCGCTGACCCTCGGCATAGACGGTATCGAAGGCAAGGCTGGATTTCCCGGAACCGGACAGTCCGGTGATCACGATCAGCTTGCCCCGCGGGAGATCGACGTCGACGTTCTTGAGGTTGTGTTCCCGCGCTCCGCGGATCACGATCGCGTCGCGGAGATCGGCACGGGATGTGGAGGGGGGACGGGGCATGGCGGCGGTCAGGGCAATCGGGAACGTTTTCCCAGGTACTCCGCGAGGGCGGTATCGAACGGGGTGCGGGTATCCAGCAGGACGTAGTCGACCATGTTCTCCCGGCACTCCCTGCGGTAGCGTTCGACGAATTCCGCCATGGCCCCCTGGTACGCGCGGCGGATCTGCCACGGCAGTGTCGTGAGCCGCTCGCGCGTCTCGAGGTCCTCGAACATCCCCGCTCCACCGAAGGCGAAGGAACGTTCGAGCGGGTCAAGCACGTGAAGGACCAGCACCTCGTTCTTCTTGTGCCGGAAATGCTTGAGCGCCGCCAGGATCGCCCGGGGGTCGTCCAGCAGATCGCTGATCACCACGATCAGTCCCCGGCGCCGGATCCGTTCGGCGACCTGGTGCAGAGCCTTGCCGGTCTCGCTGGTGCCTCCGGGGACCACCCGCTCCAGCGCGAGCAGGATCTGCCGGAGATACGACCTCGTGGCGTGCGGCGGGAGATAGGAGGTCAGCCGCGCGTCGAACACTGCCCAGTCCCACCGCATCCTGCTGCTTGATCATCAGGTAGGACAGCGCCGCGGCGAGGTAGCTCCCGTAGGCCAGTTTGGTCATCTGGCCCTCCGAGGCGAACCCCATCGAGGCGCTCGTGTCGAGCAGGAGGTAAGCCTTGAGGTTGGTCTCCTCTTCGTACTGCTTCACGTAGAAGCGGTCCGTCTTGCCGTACAGCTTCCAGTCGATGTGCCTGATCGCGTCGCCCGGCATGTACTGGCGGTGCTCCGCGAATTCGACGCTGAAGCCGTGGTAGGGACTCCGGTGCATGCCGGTGATGAACCCCTCCACCACCAGCCTGGCGCGCAGCTCCATGTTCGCCAGCCGCGAGACCACGTGCGGCTGCAGGAACCGCCGGTAGTCTCCTGCCTGGACCGGTGCGGTCGCCACGGGCGATCCGGCTAGCGCTTCTGCCGATCGGTGGACCCCTTCGATGCAGGAGCTGCAGCGACCTTCGCCGAGAGCAGCTCGTCCGGGGTCTTGCCCAGGTTGTTCAGCTCGAACTGGGCCGACTGCGCCATGTCGTGGGAGGGGTAGCGCTCGAGGAACCGCGTGTACCACACGCGGGCACTGTCGATGTTTCCGATCTCGTTGTTGTAGATGTACGCCACCAGGAACATGGCCAGCGGCGCCTTGGGGGCGTCAGGGTACTTCCCGGAGAACTTCTTGTAGGACTCCACCGCGGCGTCCGGATTCCGGAGGTTGTTCTGTTCGATCGCGGCGATCAGGAACATCGCGTCGGCCGCGAGCGGATCGTTGGGATAGGACTCCACAAGTTGCCTGTAGTTCTCCAGAACAGGAGCGTAGGCGGCGGCGATGGCCGACCGGTCCAGAAGCGTGTCGGCGGCCGCCTTTGCTTCCTTCTCGGCCTGCTGGCCCCGGGCCAGGTATTCCTGAGCGGAGGGTTTGCCGCAGCCCCACAACAGGGCCGCGCAGACCACCGGCAAGAGCAGAGTACGATTCATGGTGTGTTCCTTGAGGATAGGTTGAGACCGGGCGGCCACCCGTCACGGAAACCAGAGGACCGGCGCATCAAATCAAGTTAGAGAAAAGGGGGGTTCCGTGCAACCCGGAGGGAACGGGGTCAGTCATCTTTCGGGCCGGAGCGGATCAGCGAAGCCATGAAGAACCCGTCCGTTCCATGGCGGTGCGGGAGGAGGGTGATGGTCGGGGAGGTCACGCCGTCCACAGTGATGCCGGACTCCGCAAGGCGGGCCGCAGCGTTCTCCTGACGGAACTCCGGGGCAGAGGCAAGGAAGTCGCCGACCACCTCCTCGTTCTCGCTGCGGTGCAGCGAACAGGTCGAATAGACGAGCCGCCCTCCGGGCTTCACCAGGCGGGCGTAGTCCGAGAGGATCGAGCGCTGCAGCCGGGACATTTTTGCGACATCGTCTTCTCCGAGCCACAGCTTGAACCCGGATTGCGGCGGAGCGTGCCGCAGCCGGTGCACGGGGCATCCACGAGGACCAGATCGGCCTGCCCACTTCCATTCCGCGATGATCCCCTCATCCCTGCCCGCCACCGCCGTCCGGACGATGGTGACCCCCGACCGCACGAGACGCTCGTCCAGGTGGCCAAGCCTGCGCGGGTCATTGTCGATCGCCAGGATCTCTCCGCTGTTGCCCATCAACGCCGCGCAGTGGAGCGTCTTCCCTCCTCCTCCCGCACAGGCATCCACCACCCTCTCCCCCGGAGACGGCCCTGCCAGAAATCCGATCAGCTGACTCCCTTCGTCCTGCAGCTCGAACCACCCGTCCAGATAGACGCGCAGCGTCCGCACGTTGACCCGTTTGGGGAGCACGAGTCCGACAGGAGACCACCGGGTCGGTTCTGCGGCGATCCCCTCGGCCGCCAGCGCGGTGCGGCATTCCTCCACGGACGTGCGGAGGGTGTTGACCCGCACGACCACGGGCGCCTCCCCGTTGAGCGAGTCGCAAAGTCCGTCGAGTCTCGCCGGTAGCCGACCGCCGAGGACCATTCGCGGACAAGGAACAGGGGGAACGAATGACGGATCGCAGCATTCCGGAGAGGATCGGACTCCGCATCCGCGGGATGGGGGGCGGCAGCAAGCGCGGAGAGGAATGCCTCGGGGGCCACCGCCGGGACGTGAAGCCGCCAGAGCGAACCGGCTGTCCAGCAGCAGACTCTCCGCCTGTTCACCTCCGGCTCTTCGCGGCATCGATCACCACCAGGGCGATCGAAGGGACCGTGCCGCGGGGACCGTTCACACGGTCGAAGACCTCCCGAGCCCAGGCCTCCAGCAAGAAGAACCGGCGAAGGACCCCGTAGACCATCGACGAGATGCTGCGCCGGTCCTTCGCCCCCAGGTAGTGCCGCTTCCGGAAAAACTCCTTGACGATCAGATCTGCGGGCTGGCGTGAGGAGCGGATCAGGTCGAGGACTTCGATGGCGTGGCCGATGATCGAGGAGCGTCTCACCGTATGACCCTCAGACCGCCACCGCAGGTTCGACCATATCGGTCGAGAGGAACGCGCGGGCCATCCTGGGGCGTATTGTACGCCACCCCTATGGCGCCACCGGCACTAAGGGCGATCACTCCGCCGTACCCGCCCACCTTGCGTTCAAGGTGGTTGATGGCCTGCGTCGCCGCCGCAGCCGCGTCTCCCCCGTTGCGCTCGATCAGGTCGAGGACCGTTTTGGCCATGACCACCTTGATCATCGACTCACCCCACCCGGTGGTCGAGACGCCCCCCACGCCGTTGTCGGCGTAGGTGCCAATGCCGATCAGGGGCGAATCGCCGACCCGGCCGGGATACTTGTTGGGGGTTCCGCCGGTGGAGGTGGCGGTGGCGATGTTCCCGGTGGAGTCCAGGGCCACGGCACCCACCGTGTCGGCGAACCTGCGGAAGGCGTCCCGGGGATCGACCTGGCCGCCGGCGCTGAGTTTTCTCCAGCGCTCCAGCTCGCGCGGGGTCACCAGGTCTTCACGCGAACAGTGGTCGATCCCATGCTCGCGTGCGAACCGCGAGGCCCCTTCCCCCACGAGCAGAATATGCTCGCTTTCGTCCATCACCTTGCGTGCGAGCAGGATCGGGTTCCGGATGTTCTGGACCGCCGCGACCGCCCCCGCGCGGAGGGTCCGGCCGTCCATGATGCTGGCGTCAAGCTCCACGTTTCCGTCCGCATTGACGAACGAGCCGCGCCCCGCATCAAAGGTCTCGTCGTCCTCCATGATGGTCACGGCCCGGACAGCGGCGTCCAGCGCGGACGCGCCGTTGGAGAGCAACTTCCCAGCCGGCGTTCACCGCGGCGAGAACGCCGGCACGGTGGCCGGCCACCAGATCATCGGGGATGTCCCATGCCCCGCCATGGACCACGAGGGCGATCATCGGTTCCCCAAGATACAAAACTCCCCGGCAAGGGAAAAGCCGCGCATTCACGCGGCCGCCTTCCGGAACGAGAGCCCTTGCGCATCGGCGCCGATCTCGACCACTTCCCCCTCGGCCAGTTCGCCGGAGAGGATCTTTCCGGAGAGGACGTCGATGACATGCCGCTGGATGACCCGCTTGAGCGGACGCGCGCCGAATGCGGGCTCGAATCCCTCGCCGGGCCAGCCAGTCCCTCGCCGCATCGTCGAACCGGAGCACGATCCCCTTCCGCTCGAGCAACGAGCTGACCCGGCGGAGCTGGACCGACACGATCTTCCGGAGATCGTCGGGACCGAGCGGCCTGAACACGATCACCTCGTCGATCCGGTTGAGGAATTCCGGCCTGATGGTCTGCCGCAGCAGTTGCTGCAGCTGCTTCTTCAGCTGTTCGAATCCGCGGCCCAGGTCCCGTTCCCGCCGAACCCGGCAGGCGATCTTCTCGGCGATCAGGTGCGAACCGAGGTTCGAGGTCATGATGATGATGGTGTTCTTGAAGTCCACCGTCCTGCCCTTGCTGTCGGTCAGCCGTCCCTCGTCCAGCACCTGCAGCAGGACGTTGAACACGTCCGGGTGGGCCTTTTCGATCTCGTCCAGCAGGACCACGGAGTACGGTTTCCGGCGGACGGCCTCGGTGAGCTGCCCCCCTCGTCGTACCCACGTATCCCGGAGGGGCGCCGATGAGCCGCGACACGGAGAACTTCTCCATGTACTCGCTCATGTCGATCCGGACCATGGCGCGATCTCGTCGTTGAAGAGGAACTCCGCCAGGGCCCTCGCGAGCTCGGTCTTGCCGACGCCGGTGCTCCCGAGGAAGATGAACGACCCGATCGGCCGCTTCTCGTCCTGCAGCCCGGCGCGGGAGCGGCGGATGGCCTCGCTCACGGCCCGCACCGCCTCGTCCTGTCCCACGACCCGCTCGTGCAGCCGCTCTTCCAGGTGCAGCAGCTTCGCCCGTTCGCTCTCCAGCATCCGGGAGACGGGGATGCCGGTCCACCGCGCGACGATCTCCGCGATGTCCTCCGCGTCCACCTCCTCCTTCAGCATCTTCCGGTCCTTCTGCGACTGCGGCCAGCGAGTGCCGAGGCCTTCTGCGATCCGTTTCTCCAGGCCGGCGATGACGCCGTACCGGAGTTCCGCGACCCTGGCCGAGGTCCCCCTCCCGCTCTTTGCGCTCCGCCTCCTGCTTGGCCCGCTCCATCTCCTCCTTCATCGTGCGGATGCGACTGGATCAGATCCTTCTCCACCTGCCAGTGGGCCCGCGAGGTCCTGCTGCTCGTGCCGCAGTTCGGCCAGTTCGTTCTCGATGCCCGCGAGGCGTTCCCGCGAGTCCTCGTCCTTCTCGCGGCGCACGGCCTCCCGCTCGATCTCGAGCTGTTTGATCTTCCGCTCCACCGCGTCGAGCTCTTCCGGCAGGGAATCGATCTCGATCCGGAGCTTGGACGCGGCCTCGTCGATCAGGTCGATCGCCTTGTCCGGCAGGAACCGGTCGGCGATGTACCGGTGGCTCGAGCTGGGCGGCGGCCACGATGGCCCCGTCGGTGATCCGGACGCCGTGGTGCACCTCGTACCGTTCCTGCAGGCCCGCGCAGGATGGAGATCGTGTCTTCCACACCGGGTTCGTCCACAAGCACCGGCTGGAAGCGCCGTTCGAGCGCGGGGTCTTTCTCGATGTACTTGCGGTACTCGTCGATGGTCGTCGCGCCGATGGCGCGGAGTTCCCCTTTCGCAAGGGCCGGCTTCAGCATGTTCGCCGCGTCCACGGACCCCTGCGCGGCGCCGGCGCCGACGAGCGTGTGGAGCTCGTCGATGAAGAGGATGATCTCGCCGTCGGAGTCCTCGACCTCTTTCAGCAGGGCTTTGAGCCGCTCCTCGAACTGTCCCCGGAAGCTCGTCCCCGCGACCAGCGCCCCCATGTCGAGGGCGACGATCCGTTTCGGTCTTCAGGCTCTCCGGGAACGTCCCCCTTCACGATCCGGATGGCGATCCCCTCGGCGATGGCCGTCTTTCCCACCCCCGGTTCGCCGATCAGCACCGGGTTGTTCTTCGTCCGCCGCGAGAGGACCTGGAGCACGCGGCGGATCTCCTCGTCGCGCCCGATCACCGGGTCCAGTTTCCCGCGCCGGGCAAGATCGTTCAGGTCCCGGCCGTACCGCTGCAGGGCCTGGTATTTGTCCTCGGGATTCTGGTCGGTGACCCGCTGGGTTCCCGCGGATCTCCTTGAGAACCTTGAGCATCGGTCTCGCGCGTCACCCCCTGCTCCCGCGAGGAGCGATCCCGGCGGGGTCGTCTGCTGGTCGGCGACCAGCGCCAGCAGCAGGTGCTCGGTGCTGATGTACTCGTCCTTCAGCTCCTGGGCCTGCCTTCTGCGGCGGCTTCGAGGACCCGGCCAGAGCGCTGCGAGAATCCCTGGTCTCGGCGAGCCCCGCCCCGCTGACCTTCGGGAGCCGATCGAGCGAGTTCGTTGAGCCTGATGCTTGATGCTGGTTCGAGGTTCCCGCCGGCTTTCTGCAGGATCGGACGGCGCCGTCCCTCCCGGATCCTGGACGCAGGGCCGCGAGGAGATGTTCGGGCTCGATCATCTGGTTCCCGTAGGTCGCGGCGATCTCCTGGGCGCTCTGGAGCGCTTCCTGGATTTGATCGTGAATTTGTTGGCAGTTCATGTACTCACTCTCCTGGTAGACGCAAAGGCGAGGGGGATCCTCGCCTTTGCGCACGGTACCGCCTATGGAATCCGGCGAGATTACTTCTTCTTGTCCTTGTCCTTGTCGTCGATCACTTCGTACTGGGCGTCTTCGACCTTCTTCTCCTCCGGCCTGTCGGCGGCGGGGCCTGTTGCTGCCCGCCCGCCGGCCCACCCGGACCCTGGCCCGACGCGCGTGGCCTGCTGGTACATCTGCTGCGACGCTTCGTTCCAGGCTTCGTTCAGGGCATCCATGGCCGCCTTGATGGTGGCGGAATTGTTCGCTCTCCATCGCTTCCTTCAGTTTTTCCTTCGCGGACTCGATCTTCTCCTTCTCCGCCGCGCTGATCTTGTCGCCGAACTCCTTGAGCTGCTTCTCGGTCTGGAAGACCAGGTGTCGGCCTGGTTGCGCTGCTCGACCTCCTCGCGTTTCTTCTTGTCCTCCGCGCTGGTGCGGTCTGCGCATCCTGCTTCATCTTCTCGACCTCATCCTTGCTCAGCCCGCTGGAGGAGGTGATGCGGATGGACTGTTCCTTGCTGGTCCCCTTGTCCTTTGCCGACACGTGAAGCATGCCGTTGGCGTCGATGTCGAACGTCACCTCGATCTGCGGGATCCCCCGCGGCGCGGGCGGGATGCCGTCGAGGTGGAACTTGCCGAGCGTCCGGTTGTCCATGGCCATCGGGCGTTCGCCCTGGAGGATGTGGATCTCCACGGAGGGCTGGCTGTCGGACGCGGTCGAGAAGACTTCGCTCTTCTTCGTCGGGATCGTGGTGTTCGGCATCGATCAGCTTGGTCATCACGCCGCCGAGCGTCTCGATCCCCAGCGACAGCGGCGTCACGTCCAGCAGGAGCACGTCCGTGACGTCGCCCGAGAGGACGCCGCCCTGGATCGCCGCCCCGACGGCCACGACCTCATCGGGGTTGACGCCCTTGTGGGGCTCCCGCCCGAAGATCTCGCGCACGAGCGCCTGCACCCTCGGGAACGCGGGTCATGCCGCCGACCAGGATGACTTCGTCGATCTGATTCGGGGCGAGGCCGGCGTCCTTCAGGGCGTGCTCCACCGGGCCCGACGGTCTTCTGGATGAGGTCGTCGACGAGCTGCTCGAACTTCGCCCGGGTCAGCGTCATGTTCAGGTGCTTCGGCCCCTCCGCGGTCGCCGTGATGAACGGCAGGTTGATCTCCGTCTGCATCAGCTGGGAGAGCTCCATCTTGGCCTTCTCCGCCGGCCTCGCGGAGGCGCTGGAGGGCCATCGGGTCCTTGCGGAGGTCGATGCCTTCCTGCTTCTTGAACTCGTCGGCGAGGTAGTCGAGCAGGCGCTGGTCGAAGTTGTCGCCGCCCGAGGTGCGTGTCGCCGTTGGTGGACTTCACCTCGAAGACGCCTTCGCCGAGCTCCAGGATCGAGATGTCGAACGTTCCGCCGCCGAGGTCGTAGATCGCGACCTTCAGTCCTTGTGCTTCTTGTCGAGGCCGTAGGCGAGGGCCGCCGCGGTCGGCTCGTTGATGATCCGCCGGACGTTCAGGCCGGCGATCTCGCCCGCCTCCTTCGTGGCCTGGCGCTGGGCGTCGTTGAAATAGGCGGGCACGGTGATGACGGCCTCGGTGACCTTCTGTCCCAGATAGTCCTCGGCGGTCTGCTTCATCTTCTGCAGGATCATCGCGCTGATCTCCGGCGGGCGAGTAGATCCGCCCGCCGATGTCCACGCGGGCCGTGTTGTTGTCGCCCTGCACGACCTTGTAGGGGACGAGCTTCATCTCCTCGTTCACCTCGTCGTGGAAGCGGCCCATGAACCGTTTGATCGAGAAGACCGTATTCTGGGAGTTGGTCACGGCCTGCCGTTTCGCGGCCTGGCCGACGAGCCGTTCGCCGTTCTTCGTGAAGCCGACGACCGACGGGGTGGTCCTGCCCCCTTCGGCGTTCGCGATGACGGCGGGGTCGCTTCCCCTCCATGACGGCCACGACCGAGTTCGTGGTGCCAAGGTCGATGCCGATGATCTTACCCATCTGGGTGGACTCCTTCTTCGGATAGTTCTCAGCCCTTATTGATGTCAATCCACATGCCACGATGCCCGAACATGACCGTCAATGCTCTTAACGTATTATACATGAATATGTTAGCGAACCTGGCTGGTCGTCGGACACGCTCATCGTAAGAAATGACCTAGCGCCAAATTGGCATATATAGCGTCATATGTGTCGCACTTTCTGTCAGCTCACATGACAAGATTTCATGGGCCACTCCCACAGTTTGACATGTGGAAGTTCCGCGGTCCTTGACATTCGACTCTCAATGCGCTACAATGGCTCACGGTCCGCTCTTCCTCGGACCGCCCTCCAGCGCCACTCACGACCACGAAGTCCCATATTGCTGACAGAGCACGATCTCCGGCACGGACTGCAGACCAAACGGTTTGGCCGGAAGGTCTACACCTTTGAGACGATCGACTCCACCAACACCTGCGCCAGGGCACTGGCCGGATGCTGGGCCGCGGAGGGGACGGTGGTCTTTGCCGAGGAGCAGACCGCAGGGAGGGGACGCCTGGGACGCTCCTGGACCTCCACCCCCGGTGACAACCTGACCTTCACCATCGTCCTCCGTCCGTCCCTCCCCCCTTCATCGCTGAATCTGCTTCCCCTCCTGACAGGGGTCGCGGTCGCTCAGGCGATCGAACGATTCTGCGGCGTGAAGACCGAGTGCAAGTGGCCGAACGATCTCCTGATCGGGGGGCGCAAGGTCGCGGGGATCCTCCTCGAAAGCTCCTTCAAGCAGGAGATGGTCGAGTATGTCGTCATCGGTGTGGGACTGAACGTGAACCAGACGGAATTCCCTGAGGAGATCCAACATCGGGCCACATCCCTCCGGCTTGCCGCCGGGTCGCCGATCGACCGTCCCGGATTGTTCCGGGAGATCATGAGCTCGCTGGAGGACCGCTACGACCGCCTGGCCGTCGAGGGATACGACTCGATCGTCCCCGAGTGGCTCCTCCGCTCTCCGATGATCGGGCGGCAGATCGAGGTGTCGCAGGACGGCGCGGTCTTCACGGGGGTGGTCAGAGGGATCGGCGCCGAGGGTGCGCTGCTGCTGGAAACCGCCGGCGAGGTCAAGGGACTGGTGGCCGGTGACGTCACGATCCTGGAAAACGCCAATGCTGCTCGCGATTGATGTCGGAAACACGCACACCGTCGTCGGGGTGTTCGACGGGGAGAAGCTGGTCGCCGACTGGCGGATGGCCAGCCTCACGGTCCGCACCCGCGACGAGAGCTGGCTCACGATCAAGAACTTCTGCCAGGACGCCGGGATCCCTCCGGCGAAGCTGACCGGCGCGGGGATCTCTTCGGTGGTGCCCGACCTGACGGACGTTTTTGAGGGGATGGCCGAGAAGTATCTGCACGCCGGAGCCGGTGACCATCAACGCGTCGCTCGATCTGGGGTTGCGGGTCCACTACGCCGATCCGCTTGCGGTGGGGGCGGACCGGCTGTGCAACGCCGTCGCGGGCTACCGCAAGTACGGCGGCCCCCTGATCATCATCGACTTGGGTACCGCCACCACGTTCGACGTGGTCGCCACGAACGGGGACTACCTCGGCGGGGTCATCATGCTGGGGATGGAATCCTCTGCGGCGGAGCTCCACCGCAGGGCCGCCCGGCTTCCCAAGATCGAACTCCACTTTCCGGCCCGCGTCATCGGGCGCGACACCACCACCAGCATGCAGGCGGGGGTGATGTACGGGACGATCGACGCGCTGGAGGGGATGGTCCGCAGGATCACGGCGGAGCTCGGCCAGCCTGCGCGGGTCATCGCCACCGGGGGACTCTCCGCCGCCGTCGCCAGCCACAGCTCCATGATCAACGCCTGCGAACCCTCACTCGTCCTCGAGGGGATCCGCCTTGTCTACGAACGGATCAAGGGGAGGGCCTGAAAGGACAGGCCCGCAGGGGGTGCCTGCAGGCCTGTCGATGGTCCTCCGTATCGCCCTTCAGGAGTCCTGCTCCCGGGGCGTCCCGCCCTTACGGGGTTCCGAACATCTTGACCGACGCCTGTGCCAGCTCCACCAGCGGGGTAAAGTAGATCCCGAAGAGGAGCGTGGGAACCAGCATCACCAGCACGGTAGCAACCTCCAGGCGCCCCGCCGTCAGCGGCACCCCCTTCCCGCCTTCGACCCGCAGGAACATGTTGCGGATGATGCGCACATAGTAGTAGAGCGCGATGACGCTGTTCAGCGCCCCGACGATCGCCAGCCAGACCCAGCCGTGATTCAGGAGGGCGGCGAACAGGTACAGCTTGCCGATGAACCCCGCCGTGGGCGGAAGCCCCGTGAGGGAGACCAGGAAGATCGCCAGGGCCACCGAGAGGAATGGGGTCCTCGAGCCGAGCCCCTTGTAGTCCTCGATGTCCTCGCTTCCGGTCCGGTCCGCGATCAGCATCACCACGTAGAACGCCCCGAGGTTCATGAACAGGTAGACCAGGAAGTAGACGAGGATCGCCGAGATCCCGTCGTTGCTCAGGACCACCACGCCCATCAGCATGTAGCCCGCGTGGGCGATGCTGGAATAGGCCAGCAGCCGTTTCAGGTTGTTCTGCCAGATGGCGACGAGGTTGCCGATGGTCATGGTCAGGACCGACAGCACGGCGATGAGCGCCACCCAGTCGACCGCCGGGAGCAGGGTCCAGGTCCCCGGGGTCGCCCCCGCTCGCGTCGATGAACGTGACCTTGAAGAACCGGAGGAGCATGGCGAATCCGCCCGCCTTCGAGGCGACGGAGAGGAACGCCGTGATCGTGATCGGGGCCCCCTCGTACACGTCGGGCGTCCAGAAGTGGAACGGCACCGCCGAGATCTTGTACCCGAAGCCCGCCATGATGAGGATCCCGGCGATCAGCAGCGCGAACATCGCGGTCCCCCCGGTGGCGATCACCGCGGGCAGGGCGTGGTTGACCGCGTAGATGTCGAGGGACCCCGTGAGCCCGTAGAGGATCGAGATGCCGTAGAGCATCAAGCCCGGACGACAGCGCCCCGTAGATCACGTACTTCAGCGAGGCTTCGCTCGAATCGGGCGCCTCGCGCGTGTACCCGGCCAGGACGTACGAGCGAGAGTGACGACAGCTCGAGGGCCAGGTACATCATGAGCAGGTTGCTCGCGCCGGCCATCAGCATGAGCCCGAGCGTGAGCCCGAGCAGCAGGGCGTAGTATTCGCCCATCTTGCGCCCGGGGGCCTGGAGCTCGCCGGAGTGGAGCGAGAAGACCGTCACGAGGATCGCCGTCAGCAGGATGACCAGCTTGAAGAGGACGGCCAGCGGATCGACGGCCAGCATGCTGCCGAAGATGGACGCGCTGGCCCCGATCTGGCCCAGCACCAGGATGCCGGTCACCACCAGTCCAGCGAGCGCCACCGTGGCCGCAGCCGTGGAGGTCCGCCGGAAGATGAGGTCCGCCACCACGGCAAGCAGGAGCGTTACGGTCAGCGCCAGTTCGGGTTGGAAGGAGCGCGAGGTCGTTCAGCAAGTGTTCAGTCATGTTGAAGTCCGAGAGACAGGGATCAGAATCCGCCGCCCCGCCCGGCAGCCCGGAGCAGGTCCGCCAGGTGATTCATGGACGAGTTCATCAGGTCCAGCACGGGCGACGGATAGACGCCCAGGAAGATCACGATGACCGCCAGCGTCGCGAGCATGAAGGTCTCCCGCCCGTCCATGTCGGTCAGGTTCTTCCACTTCTCGGGGATCGTGCCCAGGAAGACCCGCTGCAGCACCCAGAGCATGTAGCCCGCGGTCAGGACGATCGTGACCGCGCTGATGATGGTCAGCGTCTGGAATGTCCGGAACGCGCCCAGCAGCGACAGGGCCTCGCTGATGAACCCGCTCAGGCCCGGCAGGCCGAGCGCCGCGAAGAACGCGATCGTCATCACCCCCGCATACCGCGGCATCTGGTTCATCAGGCCGCCGAACTCGTCAAGCCCGCGCGTGTGGGCGCGGTCGTAGATCACGCCCACGATAAGGAAGAGCATTGCGGTGATCGTGCCGTGGTTGAACATCTGGAACACGGCGCCGGTCATCCCCTGGGTGTTCATGGACGCCATGCCCAGGATCACCACTCCCATGTGGCTGATGCTGGAGTAGGCGATGAGCTTCTTGAAGTCGGTCTGCGCCATGGCCACGAGCGCGCCGTAGACCATGCTGATGACCCCCAGCAGCGCCAGCGGCCAGGCGTAGTGCAGGGCGGCGTCGGGCAAGATCGGGAAGCTGATCCGCAGCATGCCGTAGGTCCCCATCTTCAGCAGGACGCCGGCCAGGATGACGCTGATCGGCGTGGGGGCCTCGACGTGGGCGTCGGGCAGCCAGGTGTGGAACGGGAAGAGCGGGACCTTGATCGCGAAGCCGATGAACAGGCCGACGTACGCCGCGTACCTCCAGCCGGTGTCCACGCCGGCCAGGAGCGATCCCGCGATGAAGTTTCCGGGATCCATCATGCTGGATCATGTTGAAGGTGTGGATCTTCTCCAGCCCCTGCAGTCCCTTCTGGGCCGCTTCGGCCACGGAGTAGAGCACGCCGCTGCCGTCGATGTAGACGTTGGTGCTGAAGTAGAGGGCGATCATCGCCAGCAGCATCAGCACGCTCCCGAACAGGGTGTAGAGGAAGAACTTGATGGCCGCGTATTCGCGCCTCGGGCCGCCCCAGACGCCGATCAGGAAGTACATCGGCAGCAGCATCACTTCCCAGAACACGTAGAACAGGAAGAAGTCCAGGGAGACGAACACGCCCATCATGCCCGTGTTCAGCAGCAGGAGGAGGGCGAAATACCCCTTGATGGACTCGTTCGATGGTCCACGAGGAGATCGTCGCGATGAAGCTGATCAGGGCCGTCAGCAGGACCATCACCACGCTGAGGCCGTCGATCCCCACCAGGTACTCGATGTGCACCCGGCCGAACCAGGCCACGCTCTTGATGTCGATCCAGGTCGCGCGCTCAAGGAACTGCATGCCCGCCTGGGAGTTGATGCCCGCCAGCCCCCGGTCGAACCGCATGAAGATCACGGACGGCGAGCACCACCTGGATCGCCGTGATGCCCAGCGACGTCCAGCGGATGCTCGTGCGCGCGTCTTTCGGGATCAGGAGCACGGCGACCATCCCCGCCACGGGGAGGAAGGTGATCCAGCGTCAGAATGCCGATGCCGAAGAGTGAGCAATTCCATGGATTCCTCATGCAATAAACGGTTTCAATGCCGAACCCGGGTTCAGACAAGCCTGAACACGAAGTAGAACACCAGTACGCTGAACACGACGAACACGATGTACGTCTGCACCTTTCCGGTCTGCAGCTTGCGGAACACCAGTCCCGACAGCCCGGCAAAGTACGCGGTCATGTTGACGATCCCGTCGATGACGATCATGTCGAACTTGCCGCTCACGTACGAGACCACCTTGGTCACCCACCCGCTCCCGTTGACCACGCCGTCGACGATGGTGTTGTCGAACCAGCGGAGCATCGCGGTCAGGCCGAGCACGCCGCGCACCACCACCCCCTGATAGAGTTCGTCGAAGTACCACTTGTTGAGCAGGAAGCGGTGGACGGGAGCGAGGGATGCCGCGACCCGGTCCGCGCTGATCCGCTTCCACCAGTAGGTCAGGAATGCGGCAAGGATGCCGAGGCCGGCGACCGCCAGGGAGAGCAGCATGGCCGGCATGTGCGCGTGGTGCAGGGCCTCCTCGAACAGCCCGGGGGCCGTCGGGGCCACCGCCGCGGGGACGACCGACGCCGGCCGCTCCATCGCCTTCGGCGAGCCACCCCTCCTTCGCATCGATGGGGTTGAAGCTGAAGAAGACGAACAGCGACAGGGCCGCCAGGACCATCAGCGGCAGGGTCATCACCAGCGGGGATTCGTGCACATGTTCCAGCCGGTGCCCGTCCTTGTGCTCCCCCAGAAACGTCAGGATCACCACCCGGAACATATAGAACGCCGTGAGCCCGGCGACCAGGAATCCGATGATCGGGATGATCACGTGTCCCGAGAGCCCGGCGAACGCCATCGTGCCCGCCAGGATGGCGTCCTTGCTCAGGAAGCCGGAGGTCAGCGGCACGCCGCTGATGGCGAGCGTGTAGATGACGAAGGTCCAGAAGGTGACCGGCATCTTCCCCTTCAGCCCCCCCATGTTCCGGATGTCCTGCGGATCGGTGTGATGGTCCCCCTGGTGGTGCAGCGCATGGTGCATGGCGTGGATCACCGAGCCTGAGCCCAGGAAGAGCCCCGCCTTGAACATGGCGTGCGTGACCAGGTGGAAGAAGCCCGCGGTGTAGGCCCCCACGCCGAGCCCCATGACCATGTAGCCGAGCTGACTGATCGTGGAGTAGGCCAGGACCTTCTTGATGTCGTTCTGGGCGATCGCGATCGTCGCGCTGATGAAGGCGGTGATCGCGCCGATGTACGCGACGACCAGGAGGGCCTGCGCGGTCATCAGCGGGAAGATACGCGCCACGAGGTAGACGCCCGCGGCCACCATGGTCGCGGCATGGATCAACGCGCTGACGGGCGTCGGACCCTCCATCGCGTCGGGCAGCCAGACGTGCAGGGGGAACTGCGCCGACTTCCCGATCGCGCCGCAGAACAGCAGCACGCCGGCGGCGGTCATCCACCCTTCGCTTCCGGCCGGGAGGGTCCCCTGCCGGATCCCCTCGAAGATCTCGGGGAGGCCGAACGTCTTGAACGTGTTGAACAGGATCGCCACGCCGATGAAGAACCCGAGGTCGCCCACCCGGTTGACGATGAACGCCTTCATCGCGGCGTTGGAGGCGCTCTTCTTCTCGTACCAGTGGCCGATGAGCAGGTAGGAGCTGATGCCGACCAGTTCCCAGCCGACATAGAGCATGAACAGGTTGTCGGCCAGCACGATCATCAGCATGGAGAACGAGAAGAGCCCCAGGAACGCGAAGTAGCGGGAGTAGCGGACGTCGCCCTGCATGTAGCCGATCGAGAAGAGGTGCACCAGCGTGCTGATCAGGGCCACCACCGCCATCATGATCGCGGCGAGATTGTCGATCTGCACCCCCAGGACGATCTTCAGGGGTCCGAAGCCCGGTACGTTCTGGAGATCCACCCACGTCGCGGTGATCCGCAGGGCCTCGTCGTGGAACACGGTCAGCTTCTGCAGGAGGATGTAGAGCGACAGCCCCAGGGCGGTGGTGATGATCCCGGTCTCCAGCCAATCTCCCTGCCGGGGGAGCTTCTTCCCGAAGAACACCATCAGGACGAACCCGAGCAGCGGGAGCAGGAGCACCAGGAGCGATAGCTGTGGCAACAGTTCAGGGGACATGAGGTTGTGTCAGTGTGTGAGTTCCGTTGGCGCGGTGGATCATTCCTTCAGAGCGCTGATCTCGTCAACGTTGACCGTCTGGAAGCGATGGTAGATGTTCAGCACGATCGCCAGGGCGATCGCCGCCTCGGCGGCGGCCAGAATGATGACGAACACCGCGGCGACCTGCCCGTCCAGGTTCACCCCCCCGTAGCGGGCGAAGGCGACCAGGTTGATGTTGGCCGCATTCAGCACCAGCTCGATCCCCATCAGCACGAGGATGGCGTTCTTGCGGGTGACGATGCCGTAGATCCCCAGCGAGAACAGCAGGGCGCTCACGATCAGATAGTGCGCGAGCTGGACGTGTTGCAGCCAGGCGACGAACTCGGAGACGTTCATGGATCGATCCTCACGATTCTTTGCGCGTCCGGCGCGCGGTGGTCGCCGCGCCGATCAGGGCTACCAGCAGGATCACGGACGCGACCTCGAACGGCAGCAGGTAGCCGGTCATCAGCATCTCGCCGAGCGTCCGCGTTGTGGTCAGCTGCTCCGCCGCGGGCGTGGGAACGTTCTTCCAGTTGGAGTAGAAGAGCCCCGCGAGGGAGCCGGCCACGATCGCCACGAGCACGAGCGCCGGCACGGTCTGCAGCGTTCCGGTCTTGAGGTCCACGCTCACCACCTTGTTCGTGAGCATGACCCCGAAGAGCAGCAGGACCAGGATCCCCCCCACGTAGATGAGGATCTGGGTCACCGCCAGGAAGTCCGCGTGCAGCAGGGCGTAGAGCCCCGCCACCCCGAAGAAGGTGAACAGCAGCGCGAACGCCGCGTAGATGATATTGCGCGTGAACACCACCAGGAACGCCGAAGCCACGGTGATGAACGCGAAGACATAGAAAACGCCGTCATACAGGGTCATGGCTGGTCACGACTTGGGTGTCGATGGAGGATTCTGTGGATCCGCCGGCGCTGCCGCGGGCGGAGCGACGGGCGGCACTGCCGCCGGTGCAGCAGCCGGCGCAGCGGCTTTGGCGGCGGCTGCCGCTGCGGCCGCTGCCGCCTTCTTGGCGGCCTGCTCTTTGTCGTAGGCCGCGAGCCTGGCCTTCGCCGCGTCGATCTCCGGAGGGGTCATCACGGCGAACTTGTAGATCAGGTTTTCCCGGTCGTACTCCGAGAACTCGTAGACGTCGGTCATCTTGATGCATTCCGTCGGACACGGGGGCACGCAGAGCCCGCAGTAGCAGCATTTGGCGATATCGATGTCGAAGCGCGGAACGTACAGGCGTTTCTTGGTGCCAACGGAGGTCAGCCCCAGGTCCATGTCGGGCGTGGACTTGACCGTCTCGATCGTGATGCAGTCCACCGGACAGGCCATCGAACACTGGTCGCAACCGATGCAGTCGTCGATGTTCACGTACAGGCGGTTGCGCGCGCGCTCCGGCAGCTTGACCTTCACGTTCGGGTACTGGATGGTCACCGATTTCGTGAACAGGTGGCTCCAGGTGATCCGCATCCCGATCAGGACGGTCGCGACGCCGTCCCAGATGTCCTTGAAGTATCCTGTCATAACGAGTTCTTCTCTTGAGACCTGTGGTTGCCGGGAACCCTCCCGGCGCTCTTGCCCTATCCGGCGATCATGACCCAGAGGCCGACCGCCAGCACGATCACGAACGAGAACGGCACCAGGACCTTCCAGCCCACGTACATCAGCTGGTCCACCCGCAGGCGGGGCAGGGTCCACCGGAGCCACATCTGCACGAAGATGAACACCATCCCCTTGGAGACGAACCAGAAGAGACCCCACACGGGTCCGGCCATCACGTCGCCGAGCGGACTGTTCCAGCCGCCGAAGAAGAGCGTCGTGGCGATCGCGGAGACCGCGAACATGTTCGCGTACTCCGACAGGAACAGCAGGGCGAACCGCATGCCGGCGTATTCCGTATGGTACCCGCCCACCAGCTCCGACTCCGCCTCCGGGATGTCGAACGGCGTCCGGTTCACCTCCGCGAGGGAGGCGAGGAAGTAGATCAGGCCTGCGATCGCCAGCAGCGGCGGATACCGGAAGACGTACCAGTTCCAGAACCATCCCTCCTGCGCCCGGTTGATGGCCTGCAGGTCGAACGTCCCGACCACCATCACCACCGCGAGGATGGAGAGGGCGACCGGGATCTCGTAGCTCACGATCTGCGCCGCGGAGCGGAAGGCCCCGAAGAGCGAATACTTGTTGTTGGACGCCCAGCCCGCCATCAGCAGCCCGACCACCACCAGCGACGACACGGAGATGACATAGAAAAGGCCGATGTTGATCTCGCTCCCCACGTACGCCGCGCTGAAGGGGATCGCCGCGTAGGCCGCGTAGGACCCCACGAACACCACGTACGGGGCCAGGATGAACAACTTCCGGTCGGCAAGCGCGGGAATGATGTCCTCCTTCTGGATCAGCTTCAGGATGTCCGCGATGGTCTGCGCCCACCCGTGCCATCCGCCGGTGAACATCGGTCCGAGGCGGTCCTGCATGTGGGCGGAGATCTTCCGTTCCCACCACACCGCGAACAGCGCGAACGGGATCACCCACACCAGCGGCACCAGGGCCATCACGGTGTAGACCAGGATCTCGTTCTCCAGCAGATTGATCAGAAGTTCTTTCATGGGTTCTATCGGTCGATTTCACCCAGCACGATGTCGATGCTGCCGAGGATCGCCACGACGTCGGCGATCATCGCGCCGCGCGAGATCGCAGGCAGGGCGGACAGGTTGACGAAACAGGGGGATTTCACTTTCACCCGGTAGGGACTGGCGGTGCCGTCGGAAACGATGTAGTAGCCCATCTCCCCCTTCGGGGTCTCGGTCCGCACGTACACCTCGCCCGCCTCCGGACGGATCCTCTTCGGAATGGCGGACTGGACGTCGCCCTCCGGCAGCCGGTCCACCGCCTGCTCGATGATGTTCAGACTCTGCTCCATCTCCTTCACGCGGACCATGTACCGGTCCCAGCAATCCCCCACCATCCCCTTGATCCCCGTGCCGACCGGGATGTCGAAGTCCAGCTTGCTGTACACCGAGTACGGGTCGTTCTTCCGGAGGTCCCACTTGACCCCCGACCCGCGCAGGACGGGACCGCTGACGGCGTAGTTGACCGCAACGTCGGGCGGCAGCACGCCGACCCCGGCCGTCCGCTCGATGAAGATCTTGTTGTACGAGAGGAGGTCGTTCAACTCCTTGATGTTCGGCCGGAAATACTTGCAGAACTTCTTGACCTTCTCCACGAAGTTCGGCTTGACGTCGTGCGACAGGCCGCCGATCCACATGTAGTTGTAGAGCAGCCGGGCGCCGCAGGTCTCCTCGTAGATGTCCAGCACGTGCTCCCGGTCGCGCATACAGTAGAGGAACGGGGTGAATGCCCCCATGTCCAGGCCGTAGGTCCCGATGGCGATCAGGTGGTTGACGATGCGTGAGAACTCCGCCATGATCACCCGGATGTACTCCACCCGCTCGGGGACCTGGATCTTGAGCATTTTTTCCATCGCGACCACGTACCCGAACTCGTTGCTCATCGCGGCGACGTAATCCATCCGGTCGGCGTACGGAACGACCTGCTGGTAGCTGGTCATGTGCTCGCAGTGCTTCTCGAAGCAGCGGTGCAGGTACCCGATGTGCGGGATGACGTCCACCACGATCTCCCCGTCCACCACCAGCTCGAGCCGGAGCACGCCGTGAGTCGACGGATGCTGCGGACCCATGTTGATGACCATCTCCTGGGACTTCAGCTGCCGGCCGAGTCCCGGGATGGTCGCGGGTTTCGGGGTCGCTTCAAACGTCAGGGTGTCTGCCATTGCGGGGATCTGGATTGTGTGAGTCGCGGCCCGGGGGACGCGTCAGTACGGCACTTTCATGCCGTTATAGAATTGCGGGACCTGGTAGTCCTTCCGGAGCGGATACCCCTCCCAGTCCTCGGGCAGCAGCATCCTCCGGAGATCCGGATGCCCGTCGAACACGATGCCGAACATGTCGAAGGCCTCGCGTTCGTGCCAGTTGGCGGTCTTCCACACGGACTCAACGGACGCGCAATGGGGATCCTGCACCGTCACATCCACCTTCAACGTGATCTTGTGCCCCAGGCGGGTCGAGTTCAGATGATACACCACGCCGAGCTTGCCGCCGGTGTAGTCGATGCCGCTCAGCAACATGAGCAGATCGAAGGCGCCCCGCTCATCGTCGCGAAGGAAGAGTGCCACGTCCTTGATCTGCGACGGAGCGATCTTGATCCAGGGATCGAACACCCCCTCCACCTTCGCGTCCACCACGGCGTCGGGGAACCTGGTTTTCACTGCTTCGAGGATCTCTTGAGGGATCATCGGGATCTCGGTTGTCAGAAATCGGATTGCGGATGATATCTGGAGGCTTCGCCGCCCGCCGTCAGGCGGACTTCTTCGCCAGACTCTCGTGACGGATCTTGTCCTTCAGCTTCAGCAGCCCTTCCATCAGGGCCTCCGGCCTGGGCGGGCAGCCGGGCACATAGACGTCCACGGGGATCACCCGGTCCACCCCCTTCAGCACGTGGTACCCGTGCTCCCAGTACGGCCCGCCGCAATTCGCGCAGCTCCCCATGGAGATCACGTACCGCGGCTCGGACATCTGGTCGTACAGGGTCTTGATACGCGCCGCCATCTTGAGGGTCACGGTGCCGGCCACGATCATCGCATCCGACTGCCGGGGCGAGGCCCGGAAGAAAGTGCCGAACCGGTCCAGATCGTAGTGCGATGCCCCGGTCGCCATCATTTCGATCGCGCAGCAGGCCAGGCCGAACTGGATCGGCCAGACCGAAGAGAGCCTGGCCCAGTTGAGCAGGCTGTCCATCGAGGTGATGATGACGTTGGAATTTTCGAAACGCTGATCAAGGAGTCCCATGGCGGTCCTGTTACATTGCGACTTCGTCTTCGGCGAACGCGACCTCTTTTACCCCATGCCCCCGCTGATACTGCGGGATCCGCGGTGCGGGCCGGTCCCAGTCCAGGTCCCCCTTGCGCCAGACGTACGCGTACCCCACGAACAGAATGGTCAGGAACACAACCATTTCGACGAAGGCGAACCACCCCAGGTGCTTGTACACCACCGCCCAGGGAAAGAGGAACACGACCTCCACGTCGAAGATCACGAAGATGAGGGCGACAACATAGAAGCGGATGTTGAATCGGACGCGGGTATCGCCAAGCGGATTCTCGCCGCACTCGTACGTGGTGACCTTCCCCGGGTACGGGCGGTGGGGACGCAGGAGCCAGGCGACCAGCATGCCGATCGCAACGAACAGCGTCCCCACAATAAAGAAGATGAGGACGCGACCGAATTCAGTCAACATTGGGGGTCATCTCCGAAACGTGGAGGGACTCGTGAAGGGAGAGTCACGAGATCGGCATCAAAGGAACGTGCTTCAATATAGAAAGATGCAACGGGAATGTCAACCCGCCCTGTTCCGCGCTGTCAGCGCCCTGTCACGGTGTCCGCGCGCGTGACCGTCGCGCGACGCGTCGCATTGACATACGCACCCCGCACCACGACGGGAACGGGAGTGTCGTCGTAGACCACCTCCAGCTCCTCCGAGACCTGTTGCCCCTTGCGCACATCCAGCGTGACCGTGACCGGCAATCGTTCAGGTGGATACGAGTACCACTCCAGGGTCCTGCGCCTGGGGCCGTCCGGGGTGATACCGCGATCGCGCTCCGGTCCCGTGGGGGAACTCAGCGCAAAGTCCGCGTCGCTCCGGTACCGCAAACTGACCTTGTACGGACGCCGGCCGGAGGCCAGATCGAGCGTCCGCACGACCCGGTCCGTGGAATCCCCGGTCGTATGCTCCTCCCCTTCCAGAACGTTCAGCCAGGTGATCGGAGGTAAAGCGCCGGGGACCGAATCTCAGGGTGCGCCCCGCAAGGCATGGTGTCACGGCCGTCCACGGCCAGCTGTCACGCCATTCATGAACTCGCTACTGCGAACGAGCAGCTCGCTGGAATCGGACCCGACGGCATACCGCTGGTCGACCTTGACCTCCCTTCTCCAGGTGTCCGAGTACCCACCCTCCTGCAGCGAAAGAACCGCCACAAGAAGAACCGAAGCGGTCAGGGCAGCCGCACCGACTCCGCGGAACCGCCAGCGCCTGAGCCAGAAGTAGTCGACACCCGATTCCCTGGTGATCCCCGCGAATGCGTACGCAAAGGGGAGGGAGATCAGCGTGAAGGCGAGAACAAAGGCACCGTTGTACAGGAGGCTCGCCCCGGGGTTCTCGAGAGGGATCTGTGCGAGTACGCGTTGAAGGAGACCCAAACCCTCCAGAAAGACCAGCCGCAGCACGTAGTAGGGTGCGATCATCACCAACAGGAGCTTCAGCCAGGCAGGGCGGACCAGCATCGCGGAGCCGATCCAGAACAGTCCCCACGCCGGGTACAGCGCCACCTCGGGGTTCACAAAAAGCAGAGGAACCAGGAAGACCAGCAGGATCAGGTTCGCCTTGAGATAGAATCCGTAGGATTCGCGGGTCAGCCTGAACCTGCGCACCAGCGCCGTTCCAGCCCAGATGCCGAGCGCCCCGCACACCAGCGCCAGCACCACGAACCAGCCGAATCGGTTGACCCAGGGGAACTTCATCCCGGCGAACAGTCCGACGATCGATTCCGACGACCAGATCGCCGCCTGTATGAGCAGGACCACCACCAGCATCTTGATCCCCGACCAGCGGATCCGCGGTTCGATCCGGAGACGACTTCTTGCGGGCGAACCACAGCGCCACGATGGCGAGAACCACCGACGCCGCAATGAACGCCCAGAGCACACCATGACTGACGATGACCGGGACCGTCCCGAACTGGACGACGTAGTACGTCCCGGTGGTCCGTGAGGGGATGCCCGCGTCGAACCGTTCTGCCAGTCCGATGATCAGGTTGCCGGTGCGCCCCAAACCCGACCGCGTGAAGTGGTCGAGATCATCCTGCGGCGTGTGGATCGGATGGCTGACGTCCGAGACGAACGCTACGGCAGGGATCCCCTTCTTCAGGAAGGCATCGTGGTCGGAACCTGCGGCCCCTTCGCCGGAGGCGTTGACACTGGCAAAGTGGGTATTATAGACCAGCCCCTCATAGTGGAGGTCATCGTAGAACACCTCGAATGCGGCCCTGGTGAGCCACGGCGGGGCGCTGACCTGTCGCGGGCCGTCCACATAGGCTTCGAGTGCTCCGGCCCCGTCGGTCATGTCGGCCTGCAGCATCAGGTCCACGCTGTCGATCAGCGGGAAGTGATCGACGAAGTAGGTGGACCCGCGAAGTCCGTCCTCCTCCCCTCCGAAACAGCAGAAGACGAGCGTGGAGGCATGGGGACGGCTGTTCAGCACGCGGGCGCACTCGATCACGCAGGCGGAACCCGATCCGTCGTCGCACGCTCCCGGGATCTCCGGTCCGGCGGAATCCATATGTCCGCCGATCACGATGATGCGTCCGGAGCTTCCCTTTTTCACGCCGACCGCCACCCCTGTCGACGTGTTGACCCCCTGGGCCACGGCGATCGGCATCACGTAGGCGGTATCGCATCCGTACCGTGCGAACATCGCCGCGGCGTACGCGAGCGCCCGTTGTTCGGCGGGCGAGCCCATGGTTCTCGGGCCGATCTCCCCCGCGATGACCCGCAGGGCCGCATAGGCCGAATCCACCGAGAAGGAGACGGTTTGCCCGAAACTGAGCGGGGCAGCGAGAACAAGGAGGAGGAACAAGGGGATCCGCAGCAGGCCTGGTCGGCCGGCGAAGATGCGGTCAGGGAGAGAAGGTTCAGGGTTTCCACCGGGTCTCAGCCACTCCCGACTTGTGGTTGACGAAACGTGCCAGGACGAACAACATATCCGACAGGCGATTGAGGTACATCGGGATGGCCTCGCCGATCTCTTCGTTGCGCGAGAGCCGCACGACGACCCGTTCTGCCCGCCGGCAGACCGTGCGCGCGTGGTGCAACTGAGCCGCCACGCGTGCGCCACCGGGCAGGATGAAGGTCTTGAGAGGCTTCAGCTGGGAGTCGAGTCCGTCGATGACCCTTTCCAGCGGCACGGAGTCTTTCTCCTCGATCCGCCTGACCACCTTACGTTCGATGGAGCGGGGCGTGGCGAGGTCGGCACCGATCTCGAAGAGGCGCTCCTGGATCGGACCGAGGATACCGTCCACCTCGGGGTCCTGGCATTCGGCCCGCACCACGCCGAGGACGGAATTCAGTTCGTCGACGGTTCCGTACGCTTCGATGCGGAGAGCGTCCTTGGGGACACGCTGCCCGCCGAAGAGCGACGTGTCTCCTCTGTCACCGGTTTTTGTGTAGATCTTCATTCTCCTTCTGCCCGTCGACATGATCTGCCGCGGCCATCCTTCGCTACACCGTCACATCGGCAGCAATATATTCAGTCGCGACGTGACAATCAACGCACTTTGCAATTCCCTCCTTGAAATGGTACCTTTTGAGATGGAATTGTGGCGGAAGAACCTGTACACCCTCTGGACGACTCAGTTCATCGCCATGGTGGGGATGAACCTCGTCGTCCCCTTCCTCCCGTTCTACGTGCGCTCCCTCGGCGTCACCGACCCAAAGGAACTTGCCCTCTGGAGCGGGTTCGCGTTCTCCGGGACGTTCGTCACGGCCTTCCTCTTCACCCCTCTCTGGGGCCTGCTCGGCGATCGGTACGGCCGGAAGATCATGGTCGTACGGGCGATCTTCGGCCTGGCGCTTTCGCAGGTGTTCATCGGGCTGGCCCAGAGCGCGCTTCAGGTGGTCCTCTTCCGGTTGGTCCAGGGCGCCATCTCCGGATTCATCGCTTCGGCCCTGGCGCTGGTGTCGACCAGCACCCCGCGCGACCGGATCGGCTACGCCATGGGGCTTCTGCAGTCTTCCTCCGCAGCGGGGATGGTCCTCGGCCCGTTCATCGGCGGCGTGCTGGCCGACCTCATCGGCTACCGGGCGATCTTCTTCGTCACCGCTTCGCTCTGCGCGGTGAGCGGGGTCGTGGTGACGTTGAACGTCCGCGAGACTTTTCATCCCGTCGGGCCCGAGGCCTCGGGATCCGTATGGCAGAACTACCGGTTCATGGCCACCGACCGGCGGCTGCGGCTCGTCGCGCTGGGTCTGGTGATCGGGCAGATGTCCATACTGATGATCGAGCCTATCTTTGCGTTGTTCGTGGAAAGTTTCAAGTCCGACACGAAGTACCTTGCCACCGTGGCGGGGGGGATCTTCTCGATCTCCGGCCTGTTCATGGTGATCTCGGCCCCCTGGTGGGGAAAACGGAACGATGCCCACGGGTACCGGAAGAGCCTCTCCCTTTCGTTCATGGTGGTCGGTGTCGTCTACGTCGGGCACGCCCTGGTGACCTCCCTCGTACAGCTGGGGGTGCTGCGCGCATTCCTCGGCCTTGCCCGGGGCGGCATCCTCCCCGGCCTCTACGCTCTGACCAGCCGCTATGCGCCGGCCGACAGGCGCGGCGGAATGATGGCGATCGCCTCGAGCCTGACGATCCTCGGGAACATGATGGGGCCGGTCATTGGCGGGTTCGTGGCGGGGCACTTCGGGATCACCGCGTCGTTCTTCGCCAACAGCATCATGCTGGTCAGCCTGGGGGCCCTGTTCTGGAGATACCTCGACGTCGACCGGCCCGCACAGGCCCTCGACGCTGAATCGCCGGTCAGCAGTCAAGAAGAAGTCTGAACAGAACACACACACATCCAGCGCAATGAGCACACAGGAAAGACTCTTTCTGCTCGACGGGATGGCGCTGGTCTACCGCGCCTACTTCTCCTTCATCGCCCGCCCGTTGATCAACAGCAAAGGCCAGAACACCGGCGCCATCTACGGGTTCGTGACGACGCTGATGAAGATCCTGGAGGACCACCGCCCGGACCACGTCGCCGTCGTATTCGACACCCCCGAGCCCACCTTCCGGCACAAACGCTACCCGCAGTACAAAGCGACGCGGCAGGAGACACCCGAAGACCTCATCTCCCAGCTGGAGCCGCTGAAGGAGATCGTCCGGGCGTTCCGTGTCCCCCTCATCGAGCTCCCCGGCTACGAGGCGGACGACGTGATCGGCACACTCGCCCGGAGGGCCGAACAGGAAGGGGTGGCGACCGTCATGGTCACGCCGGACAAGGACTACATGCAGCTCGTGACGGACCTGACCAGCATCTACCGCCCCGGGCGCACCGGCCCGGAGATGGAGGTCGTGGAGGAACCGGGCGTGCGGGAGAAGTTCGGCGTCGGACCGGGACAGGTGATCGACGTGCTCGCGCTGATCGGCGACAAATCCGACAACATTCCCGGGGTGCCGGGTGTCGGAGAAAAGACCGCCATCCCCCTGATCCAGAAATACGGCTCCCTGCAAAACCTGTACGACCACCTCGAGGAGATCCCGCAGAAAGGACTGCGGGAGAAACTGACCACCCACCGGGACCTGGCCTTCCTCTCCCGCGACCTGGTCACCATCGACACCGCCGCGCCGGTACGGATCGATTTCCACGAACTGCGCGCGGCAGAACCGGAATACCGCAGAGCTGCTCCATCTGTTCGACGAACTGGAGATCCGGTCACTGGCGAACCGGCTGCGGAACACGCCGTCTGCGGCTCCCCCCGCAGAACCCGGCGCACCGCCGGCCGAGCCCCGGGAATCCGCCCCCGTGCCCGTTCCCGAAGTGCCGGTCACCACGATCGCCGACGACCGCCACGCGTATCAGTGCGTCACCACGGAGGCCGACCTCAAGCGCCTCGCCGGGCTGTTGGCAGGCGCGGAGGAATTCGTCGTCGACACCGAGACCACCTCCACGGACCCGATGCGGGCGTCGCTCGTGGGACTGTCATTCTGCGTGGAACCACGAAAGGCATTCTACGTTCCCGTCCAACCCTCCCCCGAAGCGGCCGGGGAGGGCCTCTTCGGCTCCGAGGAGGATCATGGAACCGGGCGGATTCCCTCTGGACACGGTGAGAAGCGCCCTCCGGCCTGTCCTGGAGAACGGACGGATCCGGAAGATCGGACAGAACATCAAGTACGACGCGCTGGTGCTCAGGAACCACGGGATGGCTGCTCCGGGGGATCGCGCACGACACCATGGTGGCGAGCTACATCCTGCGCGCCGACGGACAGCACAATCTCGACGCCCTTGCGCTGGAGGCGTTCCGTTACCGGATGGTCTCGTTCGAGGACCTGGTCGGAAAGGGGAAACAGCAGATCCCGATCACCAGGGTCCCCCTCAAGGCGCTGGCCGACTACTCGGCGGAGGATGCCGACTTCACCATGCGTATCTACCAGCACCAGCTTCCCCGGCTGGACACGATGGGGCTGGCAGGGCTCTGCGGAGAGGTGGAGTTCCCCCTGCTCCCGGTCCTGGTGGAGATGGAATTCGCGGGGATCACCCTCGACGCCGCCTACCTGGGCCTGATGTCCAAGGATCTCGAGGGACAACTCCAGTCGCTCGTCCAGAAGATCCTCGAGATGGCGGGCGAGACCTTCAACATCAATTCGACGCAGCAGCTCGGAAAGATCCTGTTCGAGAAACTCCAGCTGCAGAAGGGGCGAAAGACCAAGACGGGGTATTCGACCGACGCGGCCGTCCTGGAGGAGCTGCGCGGGGCGCATCCCATCATCGGTCTCCTGCTGGAATACCGCCAGCTCACGAAACTGAAATCCACGTACATCGACGCGCTTCCGCTGCTGATCCATCCGCAGACCGGCCGGGTCCACACGTCGTTCAACCAGGCCGTGGCCTCCACGGGACGGCTTTCGTCGAGCGATCCCAATCTGCAGAACATCCCGATCCGCACCGAGATCGGGAGGGCCATCCGCAAGGCCTTCGTCGCCCGGTCGCCGGAGCACGTTATCCTCTCCGCCGACTATTCGCAGATCGAGCTCCGGGTGATGGCGCACATGTCCGGCGATCCCGGACTGATCGAGGCCTTCCAGCGGGACGAGGACATCCACACGACCACCGCGGCGAGCGTCTTCGGGGTACCTGCGGGAGAGGTGAGCCGCGACATGCGCCGCAAAGCCAAGGAGGTGAACTTCGGGATCATGTACGGCATCGGCCCGTTCGGCCTGGCGAACCGGCTGGAGATCGGCCAGGGGGAGGCCCGCGACATCATCGCCCGGTATTTCGAACGGTTCCCGAAGGTGAAGCAGTACATCCAGGACACGATCGAATCCGCCCGGCGGCAGGGATACGTCTCCACCATGCTCGGGCGCAGGCGGTACCTTCCGGACATCACGAGCCGGAACCAGGCGGTCCGCGGGAATGCCGAGCGTGCCGCCATCAACATGCCGATCCAGGGGACGGCGGCGGACATGATCAAGCTGGCGATGATCCGCATCCAGGGGGCGATCGAGGCGAAACGGCTGCAGGCCAGGATGCTGCTGCAGGTCCACGACGAGCTGGTCTTCGAGGTCCCGCGGGAGGAAGAAGCGGCCTTCAAGCCCCGGGTGGTGAGCGGGATGCAGGAGTCTCTCCGGCTCAACGTGCCGGTGAAGGTGGAGGTGGGGGTCGGACCGAACTGGATGGACGCGCACTGAAGCAGGAGTGCGCGGGGTCCCGGCCTCTCCGGCCGGACCCCCGCGCACGATGGATGTCCCGCAGGATCTCTACGTCCCGTTCATGCCGTGGCGGGCAACGCTTCTTCTCTCGGGAGGAAGATCGCGAGCAGGACGTAGATCAGGACCGCCAGGCCGAACGACGCAAACCCTCCCAGGACGAACGCGAAGCGGACGATCGTCGGGTCGACCCCCATGTTCCGTCCGATCCCGCCGCACACGCCGAAGATCTTCCTGTTGGTCCGCGATTTCTCCAGCCGCGAGCTGGAAGGCGGGGTCATGTCCGGCGCTGCTGTCGCACCGGCACCAGGCTCGGCGGATCCGTGCAGACCGTTCCTCCCCCCCATCAGGAATGCCACCCCGGCCAGGATCAGAAGGACCGAGAAGACGACATCCCACGGCAGGTGCCACCAGTGTGACCAGATCGCGACCCCGAGGTTGCTGAGGAACCAGACCACTCCCACCGAAACCAGCAGCAGACCCCAGAACTTCGAGTTCTTCCCCGAGAGATCCGCGCTGCCCTGCGGGACCGTGTCGGGGTTCTTTGGCATGAGGATCATCGCCACGAGATAGAGCAGTATGCCCATCCCTCCCATGAACGCCAGCAGGAGCCAGGCGATGCGGACCAGCGTCGGATCGACGCCGAAGTACTCCGCGACCCCCCCGCAGACGCCGTCGATCATCCGTGAGGTCCGGGATTTGTAGAGCCGTTTCATCGTCGGGGTATCCATGGCTCCTCCGTCATGCACAGTGGGTGTTTCGCTCACCGCCGGGGGGCGGGACCGTGACGCCCCCCCCTTCACTCCTTCGTACGCCCTTGAGGAAGAGATGTTTCGCCCGGTCCCGGAAAAGCGAAAAGGGGCGCTCACGCGCCCCTTCGGGAGTTCCAAGTCCTGGAGACCGCTCTCAGACCTCCATGATCTCCTTCTCCTTGTGCCCCAGCATCGTGTCGATCTCTTTGATGAACCTGTCCGTCAGTTTCTGCGCCTCTGTTTCTCCCCGCTTCCGCTCGTCCTCGGAGAAGTGCTCGGCTTTTTCGGACTTCTTCAGATGCTCGATGCAGTCCCTGCGCACGTTCCGGATCGCGATCTTCCCTTCCTCCCCGAACTTCTTGGTCAGCTTCACCAGTTCGCGCCGGCGTTCCTCGTTGAGCGCCGGGATCGGGACGCGCACCACCTCGGCGTCCTTCATCGGGTTCAGGCCGAGGTTCGAGGTCTGGATCGCCTTCAGGATATGGTCCAGCATCCCTTTGTCGTACGGCTGCACGACCAGCGTATGGATGTCCATCACGCTGATGTTGCCGACGTGGGAGAGCTGGGTCATGGTTCCGTAGTAGTCGACCTTGACCGTATCCAGCAGTGCCGTGGTGGCCTTGCCGGTCCGGATCTTCACCAGTTCATGCCGGACCACTTCCACCGCCTTGTGCATCTTGTCTTCGCATTCCTTCAGGATCGTCTTGACCATGGTGTTCCTCGTGCAGTGTTCATGAAGACACAGCGTCGTGGACCTTCGTTCCCACGGGTTCCCCGAGGACGAGATGCCGGAAGTTGCCCGGCCGGTTCATGTTGAAGACCAGAATGGGCAGCTTGTTCTCCTGGCACAGGGTGATAGCGGTCAGGTCCATCACCTTCAGGTCTGCGCCGCAGGACGTCGAGATAGGAGATCTCTGCGAAGCGAAGCGCCGCGGGGTTCTGTTCCGGGTCGGAGTCATAGACGCCGTCCACGCGGGTCCCTTTGAGGATCACGTCCGCCTCGATCTCGACTGCGCGCAGCGCCGCGGCGGTGTCGGTGGTGAAGTACGGGTTGCCCGTGCCCGCCCCGAAGATCACGACCCGGCCCTTGTCGAGGTGCCGCACGGCGCGCCGCCGGATGAACGGCTCCGCGACGACGTCCATGCGGATGGCGGACATGAGCCGGGTGGTCATCCCGTGGTGTTCGAGGGTGCTCTGCAGCGCCAGGGAGTTGATGAGCGTGGCCAGCATGCCCATATGGTCGCCGGTCACCTTGTCGATGCCGCTCGCCGCGATGGAGACGCCCCGGTGGATGTTGCCCGCCGCCGATCACGATCCCCACCTGCACGCCGAGATCCTGGACGGACCGGATCTCCTGGGCGTACAGCCGCAGCATCTTCTGGTCGATCCCGAAGCTTTGTCGCCCATCAGGGACTCGCCGCTGAGCTTGAGCAGGACCCGCTTGTATGACCGGGGCGGCCATGGATCCTACTTCGACTCCTCGCCCAGATGGAATCGGACGAACCGTTCACGGCGACCGTGGCGCCGGACTTCGCGCCGGCGTCCTGCAGGATGTCCTTCACCGTCTTTCCCGGATCCTTGATGAAGGTCTGGTCGGCGAGGCAGGCTTCCTGGTAGAACTTCTCCAGCCGGCCCGTCGCGATCCGCTCGACGATCGTGCTCCGGCTTTCCTTCGTTCTTGGCCTGCGTCCGGTAGATCTCGAGTTCCCGGTCCAGCGTGCTCCTTGTCGATCTGCTCTCGCGACACCACCAGCGGGTTCATGGCGGCCACCTGCATCGCGACATCCCGTCCCGACACCGCTGACGGTGTCGGCCACGGCCAGTCCCGAGAATTCGACGAGCACGCCGATCTTGGACCCCATGTGGGTATAGGCGCTGACGAGCCGCCGGCCGAGTCCAGCATCTTCGAACCGCCGGATGTCCATCTTCTCCCCCACCTTCGCCAGCAGGTCGTTCATCTGCTCGCGATCTTCTTCCCTCCGGCCATCTTCTCGAGCAGCGCCGCCGGCGACGCCGGGGTTTCGCGTTCCAGCACTTCCGCGACGCTGGTGGCGAAGCGGACGAAATCCTCGCTCCGGCCGACGAAGTCGGTCTCGCAGTTCACTTCCACCACCACTCCTCGTTTGCCGTCCGCGCGCGACGCGGGTCACGATGATGCCTTCTTTGGCGGCGCGGTCGGCGCGTTTCGCGGCCGACCGCCGCCCCCTTCTTGCGAAGGTACTCGATCGCCTTCTCCATGTCGCCCGCCGTTCGGCCAGGGCCTTCTTGCAGTCCATCATTCCCGCGCCGGTCTTGTCGCGCAGGCGTCTTGATCAGTTCACTGGTGATTTCCATGCGATGACTCGTTCAGTTACGTTCGTGCCCTTTGTGATCGGCCTCTTTGGCCCTGACTCTCGCTGCTTTCGCGCGGCCGCCTCCATCTGATGCGCGGCCAGCCCGCTCCTTGCCTTCGATCGCAGCGCGTCGGCGATCGCCTTCATGATCACCTGGACCGACTTGATCGCGTCGTCGTTCGCCGGGATGACGTAGTCGATCCCTTCGGGGTCGCAGTTCGTATCGACGATCGCGAACACCGGGATGCCGAGCCGGCGGGCTTCCTTCACCGCGATCGCCTCCTTCTTGATGTCGACGACGAAGAGCGCGCCCGGGAGGCGGGTCATGTCCACGACGCCCGAGAGGACCTTGTTCAGCTTGTCCTTCTCGCGATGCAGGAAGAGGATCTCCTTCTTGGTGAGCTTGTCGAAGGTGCCGTCGGTCTCCATCTTCTCGATGTTCGTCAGGCGCTTGACGCTCTTGCGGATGGTGGTGAAGTTGGTGAGGGTGCCGCCGAGCCAGCGCTCGGTGACGTAGAACTGCCCGGTCCGGATGGCGGCCTCCTTGATCGACGTCCTTCGCCTGCTTCTTCGTGCCGACGAAGAGGACGCGCTTGCCCTCCGCGACGATGTTCGCGATGGCGTTGCAGGCGTCCTCGAGGAGGATGGCTGGTCTTCATGAGGTCGATGATGTGGATCCCGTTGCGCTCCATGAAGATGTAGGGGCGCATCTTGGGGTTCCAGCGGCGGGTAAGATGGCCGAAATGGCAGCCGGCTGCCAAGAAGCTCGGCGACTTCGACGCGAGGCATGGCGTGATTCCTAATGTGTTAGTTGGTCTTCTACCCCCTTCATCTCCCGCCGGAATCCCGCCTTAGCGGGACACTCCCGGCGCGGATCCGGGAGGTATGTGTGATTATAGCTGACAGCGATTAACGCTTGGAGAACTGGAATCGCTTGCGGGCCTTCTTCTGGCCGTACTTCTTGCGCTCGACCATGCGCGGGTCGCGCGTCAGAGCCCGGCGCCCGCAGGAGGCTGCGGTTGTCCTCGCTCGATCGCACCAGCGCGCGGGCGATGCTGAGCCGATCGCGCCGGCCTGGCCGGTGGGGCCGCCGCCTTCGACGTGACGCGGCACGTCGATACTTGCCGGCGGTCTGCGTGACATCGAGCGGCTTCAGACGACGTCCGAGCGGAGCGTCTCCAGCGGGAAGTACTTCTCGAGCGGCGGCGGTTGACGGTGATCTTGCCGGACCCGGCGACGAGATGACGCGGGCGACGGAGGTCTTGCGGCGTCCGACGGCGATACGGGTGTGTGCGTGCATGCTGATGTCAGACTCCTGAGCGTCACTCTTGCAGGTGTAAGGGCTCGGGACTGCTGGGCCGACGTGCGGATGCTCCGGACCGGCGTACACTTTCAGCTTCTTGATGATCTGGCGGCCGAGGCGGTTATGCGGCAGCATCCGCTTCACGGCGTGCTCGAACACCCGGTCGGGGTGCTTCTGCATCAGGTCCTTGAACTTCTCGAACGTGGCCCCACCCGGATAGCCGGTGTAGTGGAAGTACTCCTTCAGCTCCGCCCGCTTGCCCGTCAGCTTCACCTTCGCGGCGTTCACGACGACCACGAAATCGCCCAGATCGGCGTTCGGGGTGAACGTGCGGCTTGTGCTTCCCGCGCAGCAACGGCGCGACCTGCGTCGCGACGCGTCCGAGCGTCTTGCCCTCGGCATCGACGAGATGCCATTTCTGCTCGGTGTCCTCGGTCTTGAAAAAGCGTGTGGCCTTCTCCACGGTGAACTCTCCTGCGATGCGCTGAGTAGGTAAGCTGGAAAGCTTACTAAGATACGCAATACGGTGAAAATGTCAAGGATATCCGATAATTCACGGCCAATATTCGGGCGAAACAGCCCCTAGCGGTCTGATCTTCCGCATGATAGGAGCTCCGGACCAGCGGGGCCGGATTCCACATGCCGGAACCCCATCGAAAGTCCCTCCTCCTTCAGCGGCCGAATTCGTCCGGGATGCACGTATCGGTCCACCGGGAGGTGCTCCTTCGTCGGCTGGAGGTACTGCCCGAGGGTGAGGATGTCGCACCCGACCGTCCGCAGATCGCTCATCACCGCAGGATCTCCTCCTCCGTCTCCCCCAGCCCCAGCATCAGGCCGCTCTTCGTGACCATCCCCCCCCGCTTCGCCCGGCGAGCAGCTCGAGCGACTCCGCTCGTACTTCGCCTGGGGCCGGACCTGGCGCGTAGAGCCGCGGGACGGTCTCCGTGTTGTGGTTCAGGATGTCCGGCCGGGCGTCCATGACGAGCTGCAGCGCCCACCACTCGCCCCTGAAATCCGGGATGAGCACCTCGATCCTGATCCCGGCCGGGACCTCGCCGGGCCTCCGGATCGTCTCGGCGAAGACCGCACGCCCCGCCGTCGGGCAGTTCGTCGCGGTTCACCGAGGTGATCACCGCGTGCCGCACGCCCATGGCCCGGATCGCCTCCGCCACGCGGAGGGGCTCGTCCAGGTCGAGGTCCTCCGGCCGCCCGGTCTTCACGGCGCAGAAGCCGCAGGAGCGCGTGCAGACGTCTCCGAGGATCATGAACGTCGCGGTCCCGCGCTTCCAGCACTCGCCCATGTTCGGGCAGCGCGCCTCCTCGCACACGGTGTGCAGCTGCTGGCGCGTCCACAACGATTCCGAGATGCGGCGAAACCTCGCCGAGCGGGATCTTCACCTTCAGCCACGGCGGCCGCTGCGGCGAACGTGGCTCGCCGGCAGCCGGGACCTCCTGATGCCGAGATCCATCCTCCCTCCTAGAACGCCGTCGTCTCCATCGAACCGCTCGAGGTTCTGGACGATCTCCTCCAGGAACATCCCGCCGAGCGCGCCGTCGATGATCCGGTGGTCGAACGACAGCGTGAAGTACGCGATCGACCGGATCGCGATCGCGTCGTTGATCACCACCGGCGCGCTTCGTCGATCGCGCCCGTCCCGAGGATCGCGACCTGCGGCTGGCTGATGATCGGCGTCCCGATGACGGTCCCGAACACGCCGAAGTTCGAGATCGTGAACGTGCCCCCCGTGATGTCGTCCGGGGTCAGCTTCTTCGCGCGGGTGCGCGCGGCCAGGTCGTTGATCGCGCGGGCGAGCGCCGAGGAAGTTCTTCTCCTCCGCATGCTGGATCACCGGAACGATCAGCCCGTTCTCCGACGCCACCGCGATCCCGAGGTTGATGAAGTTCTTCCGGATGATCTCGTCGCCTTCGACCGAGCGTTGACCAGCGGGAACTTCTTGAGGCGCCTGCACGACCGCGTCGACGATATAGGGCGTGAAGGTCAGCTTGAACCCTTCGCGCTGCTCGAACGCCGCGGCATGCTCGCAGCGGTGCCTGCACCACCGGGTCATGTCCACCTCGTGCACCGCGGCGACATGCGGCGAGGTCTGGACGCTGTGGACCATGTGCTGGGCCATCTTCTGCATGACGTTGCTCATCTGCAGGATGTCGTATGCCGGCGAGGGATACTTCTGCGCGCAGTTCCGGCGCATCCGACGGGCTTCGCCGTGATCGGCGGGCGGCGCCGGTGCTGCGGCGGCGGGCTGCCGGGCCTCTGCGGGCCCGGGCGGCGACATAGCGCGAGAAGGTCCTTCTTGCTCACCCGTCCGCCCTCTCCCGGTACCCGGGAACTGCCTCCAGCTCGTCCATGCCGATCCCTTCGGCGCGGGCGATGATCAGCACGAGCGGGGAATAGAACCGCTCCGCCGCGAGCCGCTGCGCCTGCGGCGCTGCCGGGAGCCTGCGCGGCCACAGGCGGGGCGCCGGCGGCAGCGGACACCCGGGAGCCGGGCAGCGCCCGCTCCCGGGCGTCGCAGCCGGAGCGGAGGTCGCGGCGCGCCGTCAGGCGTGCAGCGCGGCAACAGCCCGCCTCGCGTCTCGATGTACGCGATCACGGTCTGCACGGGCACCGTCTGCTGCTCCTGCACCAGGATCTTCGCTGAGGACGCCGGAGGCCGGCGACGGGATCTCCGAGTCGACCTTGTCGGTGCTGATCTCCAGCAGGACCTCGTCCTTCTGTCACGCGGTCGCCGACTTTCTTGTGCCACTTGACGATCGTCCCTTCGGCGATGCTCTCGCCCATCTGCGGCATCACCACTTCGATTCGTGCCATTGCTGTGTCGTCCTCGGTTCAGTCTTCAGTATCGCTGCCAGGTCGCGCATCGCGCCGCAGGATCTTCCCGGCGTTCGGGCAGCACCTACTCTTCGAGCGTGGGGGCGAACGGCACGGGCGTGTCCAGCGCCGCGACGCGCCGGACCGGCGCATCGAGTCACTGGAACGCCTGGTCGGCAATCAGCGCGGCGATCTCCGCACCGATCCCCCCCGTCAGGTTGTCCTCATGGACAACGAGCACTTTCCCCGTCTCCCTGGACCGACGACAGGATCAGCTCCGTGTCCAGCGGGGCAAGCGACGGAGATCGACCACCCGCGCTTCGACGCCGTCCTCGCCGGCGAGCTGTCTCGCAGCCTCCAGGCGCAAATGCGACGGCCGAGCCGTAGGTGATCACGGTCATGTCGTCCCCGTCCCGCCGCACCTCGCCGCTGCCCGATCGGCACGATGTGTCCGCCGTCGGGGACCTCGCCCTTGATCGCGCCGGTAGAGGTACTTGAACTCGAGGAAGAGCACCGGGTTGTTGTCTCGGATGGCAGCCCTCATCAGACCCTTGCGCATCGTGCCGGCGTCGAGGGCGCGACGATCTTCAGGCCCGGGACATGGAAGAACCACGCCTCGGGGCTCGGCGGAGTGGTACGGCCCGCCGTGGATGTAGCCGCCGGCGGGAAGCCGGACCACCATCGGGACGGGAAGATGCCCACCGGTAGTGGATCTTCGCCGCGTTGGTGACCAGCTGGTTGAACCCGCAGGTCACGAAGTCGGCGAACTGCATCTCCGCGATCGGCCGCATGCCGACGACCGCGGCGCCCACGGCGGCGCCGATGATCGCCGCCTCGGAGAGGGTGGCGTCGATGACCCGGTCCTCTCCGAAGTGCTGCAGGAACCTTTCGTCGCCTTGAACGCGCCGCCATAGACGCCGATGTCCTCGCCGATCAGGAAGACCGACGGGTCGCGCTTCCATCTCCTCCCACATGGCCCGGCGAGATCGCCTCGATGTACGTCATGGTCGCCATCAGGGACGCGTACACCCCCTCTCCGCGCATCCTCGCCGGCGGGATATCGGTCAGCCTCGAGCCGCCTCGCGCACGGCCTCCTCGATGTCCGCGTGGATCTGCGCCTCGTCAGTCCGCGATCGACTTCGTGCGTCAGGAGCCCGTCGTTCCAGCAGCGTCTGCTCGAACCGGGAGACGGGTCCTTCTTCTTCCACTCCTCGAGCAGCGCGGGCGGGACGTACGACGCGTCGTCCGATGCCGAGTGGCCGTGCATGCGCATCGTGACCGACTCGATGAGCGTCGGCCCTCCCCCGTCCGCGCCCGCTCGACCGCGCGCGCGGCACGCAGCATAGACCGCCAGGACATCCGTCCCGTCGACGGTCACGCCGGGGATGCCGTACCCCGCGGCCGCGGTCTGCGAAGCCTGGCGCCGCGCGAACTGCTTGCGCACCGGCGTGGAGTAGGCGAACTGGTTGTTCTCGATGATCAGGACGAACGGGAGCCTCATGACCGCGGCCATGTTCAGGCCCTCGTGGAAATCCCCGACGTTGATCCCGCCGTCGCCGATGTAGTTCAGCACCACGGCGCTGCTCCTCTCCGCATCGTCGCGGCGAGCGCGAAGCCGACGGCCATCGGGATCATGGCGGCGAGGTGGCTGACGTTGCCGTAGATGCGGAGCGGCGGGTCGGCGTAGTGCCCGGTGCCGTCCCGCCCCCGCGTGAGGCTCCCGGCCCGTCCCGAGCTGCTGCAGGAACATGTTCTCGAAGCGTCTGCCCCTTCACCAGATGCGCGCCGAGATCGCGGTGCATCGGGAGAGGTAGTCCTGCGCTGCGAGCGCATAGGCGCTCCCACCGCCGTGGCCTCGTTCCCGTTGCCCGTGTAGGCGCCGCCGACGATCTTCCCCTGCCGGTACAGCCGGAGGATCGCGTTGTCGCACGCGCGGGTGAGCCGCATGAAATAGTACAGCTCGAGGAGGTCGTCCCGGGAGAGGTCCCGTTCCGTCCGGGCCGCCGAGGCAGCCTGCGTGTCTGTGTGTGTCATAGATGCCTGCATGCGTACAACCGGTCAATACCGCAAGCAGTTTCTCGAGCGCCGGCCACCAGGTCGGCTCTCCTGGGGGAGCATCGCGTTCTCGAGCGCGGGCCGTACGGGATCGGCGCGTCTTTCGCCGCCACCGCGGATCACGGGCGCGTCGAGGCGCTCGAACGCCTCCGACGCGATGATGGCGGCGATCTCCGCGCCGAACCCGCCGGTGAGCGTGTCCTCGTGCGCGATCAGGACCTTGCCGGTCTTTCTGCACCGACGCCAGGATCGTCTCGCGGTCGAGCGGGTTCAGCGTCCGGAGATCGATCACCTCGACGCTGACGCCGTGCCGCTCTTCCAGCTTGCGCGCGGCCTCGAGCGAGCGCTGGACCAGCATCCCCCAGGTGATGACCGTGACGTCGTCCCCGGTCTTGCGGACCGCCGCGACACCGAACGGAAGCAGGTAGTCTCCGGCCCGGTTCGGGCGAGGAGGCGAAGCCCTGGCGGTAGAGTCCCTTGTGCTCGAGGAAGAGGACCGGATCGTCGGACGCGGCAGGCGGTCTTGAGCAGCCCTTTCGCGTCGGCCGCGTTCGACGGGAACACCACCCGGATGCCCGGGATGTGCGTGAAGAACCCGTCGATCGACTGGCTGTGGTAGAGCCCGCCGTGGATGTACCCGCCCACCGCGACGCGGACCACCATCGGGCAGGACCATGGTTGTACGACCGGTAGCGGAGCATCGCCACCTCGTCGCGCAGCTGCATGAACGCCGGCCAGATGTAGTCGCCGAACTGGATCTCGACCACGGGCTTGTAGTCGCCGCGCACCGCGAGCCCGAAGGCCGTGCCGACGATGCTCGCCTCCGCCAGCGGCGAGTTGAAGACCCGGTCCGCATCCCGAATTTCGCCGCGAGCCCCTTGGTGGCGGTGAACACGCCGCCCTTGTTCCCCCGCCACGTCCTCGCCGTAGATGAGCATCTTCGGGTTCCGCTGTCAGCTCTTCCGCCAGCGCGTGGTTGATGGCGTCGACCATCACGATCGATCGGTCCGGCGTGCGGCGGCTCGACGGAACCCGTCCGCGCGGCGGACCGGCCGTTCGATCCGTGGGGCGGAGCGTAGACGTAGCGCGTCACGTCCGCCGGATCGGGGAGCGGCTGTTCCTGCGGCCGCAGTCCGCGGCGCTGTCGATCCGCTGCCCGCACCTCATCGCGGATCGCTGCGATCTCCTCTGCGGTCAACACGCCGAGCTCGATGAGCTGGCGCTCCAGCCGCGGGAGCGGGTCGCGTCGCAGTTCCTCCGCGAGCTCGCCGGCATCGCGGTATTTCCGCTGATCATCGGAGGAGGAATGCGGAAGCAGCCGGACCGTGTCGGCCTCGATCAGGCGTCGGGCCCTCTCCGGCGCGTCCGCCGGGCGCGACCGCCTCCGCCGCGGCGCGGTAGGTCGCGAGGAAGTCGCATCCGTCCACGCGGACCCGGTGCAGCCCTTCGTAGCCCTGGCCGTCATGGCGACACCGACTTCCCGGCCGTCTGGTCCTCCACCGGGACCGAGATCGCGAACTTGTTGTTCTGGATCAGGAAGATCACGGGGAAGCGGCCGCGCGCCGCCCAGTTCAGCGCTTCGTGGAATTCACCCTCGCTCGTCGCCCCTTCGCCGGAGGAGACGTAGACCACCTCGTCGGTCCCGTCCCAGCGCGCGCCCATGGCGGTGCCGACCGCCTGCAGGTACTGCGTGCCGGTCGGGCTCGATTGCGCCACGATCCGGAGTCGCTTGTGGCCGTAGTGGAACGGCATGGCGAACCCGTTGCTGCTGGGTCCGCCGACGCGGTGCAGGGCCTCCAGGAAGATCTCCTCGGGGGTGTAGCCGTACTGCAGGGCAGAACGCAAGGTCGCGGTAGTACGGATAGGCCCAGTCATGTCCGGGCCGCATCGCGAGCGCCGTGGCGACCTGCGCGACCTCGTGCCCGGAGCCGCCGATATGGAAGAAGACCTTCCCCTGCTTCAGCAGGACCAGAACTTTCTGGTCGGTCATCCTTGCGGCAACCGCGTTCCGGTACGCCGCCATCAGGGAAGCGGCATCGGTTCCCGAGGGCAAGGATTTCGGTGTGGATGGTGCGGTAAGAACGGGTGACACGCAGACCTCAGATGTTGATCGCTTCTCCGTATGCCGCGGCGGCGGCTTCCATGACCGCCTCGCTCAGCGTGGGATGTGCATGGACGGCATGGAACAGGTCCTTCCCGGTGGCCTCGAGCCGTCGGGCGAGCACCAGTTCGGCGATCATCTCGGTGGCTTCCCCGCCCAGGATATGGGCACCGAGCAATTCGCCGTACTTCGCATCGAAGATCAGCTTCACCAGTCCTTCACTCTCCCCCACCGCCACCGCCTTGCCGAGAGGCCGGAACGGGAAGCGGCCGATCGTGAGCTCGTGTCCGGCCTCCCTCGCCTTCTCCTCGGTCATTCCCACGCTGGCCACCTGCGGCTTGCAGTAGGTGCATCCGGGAATGCTCTGGTAGTCGATCGGGGCCGGGTTCTTGCCCGCGATCAGCTTCGACGCAGTGGATCCCCTCGGCGGCCGCCACATGGGCAAGCCACGGGGGACCGATGACATCGCCGATGGCGTAGACGCCGTCGGCCGAGGTCCGGTAGTCCGCGTCCACCACGATCCGGTCGCCGTTCACCTTGACGCCGGCCGCCTCGAGCCCCAGGTTCTCCACGTTCCCCTGGACCCCCACCGCCATCAGGGCGATCTCGGCCCGGAGTTCTTTTGGCCCCCCGGGAGTGGCCACCGCCACCGTCACGTCGTTCGCTGACCGCTGCACGCCCTGCACCCGTGTGCCTGTAAGGATCTCGATCCCCTGCTTCTTCAGACTCCGCTCGAGCTCCTTCGTCAGCTTCGCGATCCTCCACCGGAAGGATCGACGGGAGCATCTCCACCACCGTGACCCTGGTGCCGAGGGCATTGTAGAAGTAGGCGAACTCGATGCCGATCGCCCCGGCGCCGATCATGATCAGCGATTCCGGACGGCGTTCGAGGGTCATCGCCTCGGTGCTGGTGATGACCCGTTCCCGGTCGATCGCCATGCCGGGGATGCTGCGCGGCCTGGCGCCCGTCGCCACGACGATATGCTTCGCGGCGACGGTCTCCGGGGCCTTCCCCTCGGCGGTGTACTCCACCCTCCCGCCCCCCAGCGAGCCTGCCCGTGCCGCGTTTCCAGTCGATGGAGTTCTTCTTCATCAGGAACTCCACCCCTTTGGCGACCCGATCCGAGATGCCGCGCGACCGCTGGATGATCTTCCCGAAGTCCACGCTGAGGTTGTCGAACGTGATCCCGTGCTCGCCGGCTTTCTTGAGCGACTGCAGGATCTCAGCGCTCTTGAGGAGGGCCTTGGTCGGGATGCATCCCCAGTTGAGGCAGACGCCCCCCAGGCGATCCCGCTCGATCAGGGCGGTTTTCATGCCGAGCTGGGAGGCGCGGATGGCGGCGGTGTAGCCCCCGGGACCCCCGCCGATCACCAGCAGATCGTATGACGGTTGAGCCATGGTGTCCTCATAAAACAGCAATAGAGGGAGTCGTGTTCCCTCTACAGAGTCGTCGGTGCGGCGGGTAATATACCCAAGGCCCGTCAGAAAAGCAACGCGTCCCCCGGAGCGCGATTCGTTGATTTTCGGTTGCGATTTCGGTATACTACGCCGACAATTTTCTGGCGCATGGGACTTCAGAAGGACACCGGCGAGAACCTGATCGCCTCGAACCGGAAAGCCCGACATACGTATGAGGTCCTGGAGACGGTGGAGGCCGGGATCGTCCTGACGGGGACGGAAGTGAAGTCGCTCCGGCAGGGCCGCGCCAACATCGGCGAAGCGTATGCGACGGTGTCGCGCGGCGAGGTCTGGCTGGAGGGGATGCACATCAGTCCGTACGAGCAGGGGAGCTACAACAACGTCGACCCCGTCCGCACGCGCAAGCTCCTGTTGCACCGAAAAGAGATCCGGAAGCTCGCAGTCCCGGGTCGCCGAAAAGGGTCTGACACTGGTGCCGCTCAGCCTCTACTTCAAGAAGAACATCGCCAAGCTCTCGCTGGGCGTCTGCCGTGGCAAACGGGAGTACGACCGCCGGGAGGACATTGCGCGCCGCGACGCCGAGCGGGATATGCGGCGACGAATGCGAAGGTAACCGTTGTTCCCACCTCTGAACGAACAGATGGACCTGATCCGGCGGGGTACCGCCGAGATCATCCGCGAAGACGAACTCGCCCGCAAGATCGAGCGTGCCATCGCCACCCAGACGCCGCTGACCGTCAAGCTCGGCTGCGATCCCAGCAGGCCGGACCTGCATCTGGGGCATTCGGTGGTCCTGCGCAAGCTCCGCCAGTTCCAGGACCTCGGACACCACGCGGTGCTGATCGTCGGGGACTTCACCGGCATGATCGGCGATCCCTCGGGACGCAGCAAGACCCGTCCTCCCCTCACCCTGGAGGAGACCCGCCGGAACGGCCAGAGCTATTTCGAGCAGGCCACGAGGATCCTCTCGACGAAGAAGATCCAGATGCTCTACAACTCCGAGTGGCTGGCGAAGATGAGCTTCGCCGACGTCATCGTGCTCGGGAGCAGGTACACGGTGGCGCGGATGCTGGAGCGGGACGATTTCGAGCGGCGCTACAAGGCCGGCGAACCGATCAGCGTCCACGAGTTCCTCTATCCCCTCGCCCAGGCGATGGATTCCGTGGCGATCCAGGCGGACGTCGAGCTCGGCGGGACCGACCAGAAGTTCAATCTGCTCGTCGGCCGGGACATCCAGCGCGAGTACGGGCATGGAGCCCCAGGTGACCATCACGATGCCGATCCTGCCCGGGACCGACGGCGTGGAGAAGATGAGCAAGTCCCTCGACAACTACATCGGCATCAGCGAGCCGCCGCAGCAGATGTACGGAAAGACCCTGTCCATCCCCGACACGATGATCCAGGACTACTTCGTCCTGGCCACCGACGTCCCGGCCAGCGGACCTCGCGGAGGTCGAAGACGGCAGCTCGGCCGAGAAGACGGTGAATCCGCGGGACCTCAAGCGGCGGCTCGCCCGCGAGATGGTCCGGATGTACCACAGCGCGGAATGCGGCGCGCGCCGCAGAGGCGGAGTTCGACCGGGTCTTCGTGAAGAAGGACATGCCCGACGAATCCTGCCGGAGGTGGCGTTGACCCTGGCGCGAAGGGTCGATCGGGATCGTCCGGCTCCTGACCGAAGCCGGTCTTGCGGCGTCCAACAGCGAGGCCCGGCGGCTGATCGACCAGGGAGGCGTCAGCGTCGACGGACAGAGGATCACCGATCCCCATGCGGAGATCAGCCTCGAGAAGAGCGTGGTCGTTGAAAGTGGGGAAACGCGGAAGTTCGCCCGCGTGTCGCGGGTCTGACCGGCCGTCATCATCCAATCAGGGAAGGAGAACAGCAGTGTACGTCCCGACGAAGATCTTCTTCACCAAGGGGGTAGGCCGCCACAAGGACTACCTGCAATCGTTCGAGCTGGCACTCGCGACGCCAAGATCGAGAAGTGCAATCTCGTCACCGTCTCGAGCATCTTCCCGCCCGGCTGCAAGCGGATCCCGACGGACGAGGGGCTCAAGCTCCTGCAGCCCGGGCAGATCACGTTCGCCGTGATGGCCAGGAACGCGACGAACGAACCGAACCGTCTGGTCGCCGCGTCCATCGGCGTGGCCCAGCCGGCGGAATCATCACGTACGGCTACCTCTCCGAGCACCATCCGTTCGGCGAAACCGACGAAAAGGCGGGAGAGTACGCTGAAGATCTCGCCGCGACCATGCTGGCGACGACGCTGGGAGTGGACTTCGACTCCGAACACGGCGTGGGACGAGCGGGAGAAGCAGTACAAGATGAGCGGCAAGATCGTCCGGACCTTCAACGTGACCCAGTCGGCCGAGGGACACAAGGACGGCGTCTGGACGACCGTCGTCGCCTGCGCGATCCTTCTTCCCTGACCCTCCTTACCGGGGCAGCCGCAGAGGCGCTGAGCATTTCCGGAGACGTGATCCTCCTCGGCGTCTCCGCGGCCGCACTGCATTTCAGTTCAGGAGCAGACGGAACTCGTCGTAGTATCCCATCACCCTGTCCACGTAGACTACCGTCTCCCCCGGCCTGCGGAACCACCCCGATCGCGGCCGGTCCTGGTTCCACACCCGCGTGTGGAGGGTCGAGTGGGGCTTCGAGAGCAGCGGAAGCGCCGAGCTGACAGACCGCCACGTCGCTGGATCCCCGTGCAGGTAGGTCGCCAGCGCCTGGGCATCGAGGATCCGCGAATAGCCCGCGTTGTACGCGGCGAGGGCAAGCTTGAGGCGGTCGGTCTCGTCGTTCCCACGGAACCGGTCGTAGAGCCGGCGGAGATAGTAGACCCCCCCGTGGATATTGTTCGCCGGTTTGTGGATGTCCGCGAGGTCCAGTTTCCTGGAGACCTCCTCTCCGGTCACCGGCATGATCTGCATCAGCCCCTTCGCCCCCGCCTTGCTCTCGGCATTGCTCGCGAACCGGGACTCCTGCTTCATCACCGCCAGCACCAGGCGCCAATCGAGCCCGTACGACTCGGCGTACGACTTGATGTCGGCCCCGTACAACCCGATGATCCGCCGGGTCTCCGGGTCCAGACTCACGCCGTCCTGCGGGCCCTCCGCAGGGACGGGATGACCCACCGCCAGATGCTCCGCATCGACGGCCGTATCGTGCCGGCGGACGGCCTCATCGGACATGACCGTACATCCCACCAGCAAGAACGCACAGAGTATGGCTAACGTGTGTTTCACCATTTCCTCGCGTTGGTTTCCGTTGGATGGGTTAACGATCTGCCGGAGGATGACTCCCCTGGCCTCTCACCCGTCAAAGAACGGAAATGCCCTGAAACCTGTTGTGCGTGCGCTCACAATGAACACACATAGGATACAACAGATATCACAGACGCAGTCACCGATGTGATATCCGCACGACACAGATATAACGTCAATAACGGTCAAAGAGTTTCAGGATCGGGACGCGATTCAGCGGGAAGGGCCAGAATCGAGGATTTCGAGGGTTACGGGGGCGGTTCCGCTGGCGATCATGCCGATCTGCCTGGCTCCTTCGAGGGAGAGGTCGATGACGCGGTCGTCCTTGAAAGGGCCCCGGTCGTTGATGCGAACCACCACGGACCGGCCATTCTGCGTGTTGGTCACGCGGACGACCGTTCCGAACGGGAGCGTCCGGTGCGCCGCGGTGAGCTTGTGCATGTCGAACACCTCGCCGTTCGAGGTCGTCCGGCCGTTGAACTCGTCCGCGTAGTACGAGGCAATTCCCTGGAGCTGGTGGGAGGACGTTGCGGAGGCGGGCTCGAAATTCTTCGACGTGAACCGCGGCGCCGACCCGGCACAACCCGCGATGGTCAGGACGGTCAGCGACACAGAACGCCGCACCCGCTTGCTTAGAGATAGTCATTCATCTGTTTGCGCTTCAGGTAGTCGCAGATCTCCTTCACGTCCTGCGACCTCCCCTTCTTGCAGATCAGCAGCGCGTCGCCGGTGTTCACCACGATGAGATCCTCCACCCCCACGACCGCCACGACCCCTTCCGGCGAATAGACGTAGGTCCCTCGCGTGTCCTTCAGGATCACCTTTCCCGTGATCGAGTTGTCGGCGGCGTCCTTCCCCACCAGCCGGGCCACCTCGTCCCATGAGCCGAGGTCGTTCCAGCCGAACCGCCCCGGGATGACGAACACGTGATCGGCCTTTTCCATCACCCCGTAGTCGATCGAGATCCCGCGGATCATCCCGTAGACCGTCTCCAGCGTGGGCTGGTACTGGGGGGTCCCGATCGTCTCGTCGATCTTCATCAGCTCGCCGAAGAGGTCGGGGAGGCAGCGCTGGATCTCGCGCAGGATCGTGTCCACGCGCCAGACGAACATGCCGCTGTTCCAGAGGAAGTCGCCGCTCGCGAGGAACTGCTGGGCGGTGGGAAGGTTGGGCTTCTCGGCGAAGGTCTTGACGCGCAGAACGCCCCGTGAAACGTAGGGGTTGTGGACCCCCTCGTCGTTGTGCACCTGGATATACCCGTACCCCGTCTCGGGACGGCTGGGAGTGATGCCGATCGTCAGCAGGCTCTGCGACTGATGGGCGACCTCCACGGCCACGTTCAGGGTCCTGAGGAACTCCTCGTCGTCGTGGATGACGTGGTCCGACGGCGAGACGAACATGACGGCGTCGGGAGCGAGTCGGCGGACATGGAGCGCCGCAAGGCCGATGCAGGGGGCCGTGTTCCGCCCCACAGGTTCGTCGATGATGTTCTCCTCCGGCACCTGAGGGAGTTGCTTGATCACCATGGCCCGTTGCAGGCGATTGGTCACCACGAACGTCCGCTCCGGCGGGATGACCGGAGAGAGCCTGCGCACGGTCGCCTGAAGCATCGACCCCTTGCCGAAGATCTCCAGCAGTTGTTTCGGGGATTTCTCTCTGCTCCGCGGCCAGAACCGAGTCCCCACCCCCCCGCCATGATGACCGCAGCCACCGTACTCATGATGTTCCCCCTAGTTATCGCCTGATGGCGCCCCGGCCCGCAGGATGCGGGATCACACGAACACCGTCTCAGGATTGTTCAGCAAGTGCGTGGTCTGGCGGAGTGCGTCGAAGACATCGGCCCCGTTGGTTTCCAGGGCCGCCTGGAGGGCGAAGTGTGCGTTCCCCATAAGCCGCGCGCAGCGCAGGTCGAACATCAGACGCCGTTCGACCACGAACCGGCAGAAACGCTGTACCCCCTGTGCGAACGCGACGATGTCGCGTTTCCCTTCCGACGCGGCCGCTTCGCCCACGATCGATGCCTCTTCGCCGGCGCGCTCCAGGAGGCTGACCTCGAACCCCTGGAACGGCGTCTCCGTGGCCGCCCGGTTCATCTCTCCAAGCGCGGTGCCGAGGCGCTTCAGCGCTTCATGTGAGATCCAGGTATCCGGGCTGTTCGCGCCGCAGCCGTTCGGCCGCCGCCGCCAGCCGTTCAACTTCGCGCGCGATACGCGCCACCTGATCGTCGAACCGCTCCTGCTCGAGGTGGGGATCCTCCTGATCGACCGACGCCTGCCGGAGGCTCCACATGAGGCGCAGCGCGAGGTCCTGCATCCCGTGCACGCTGTACAGGCCATCCAGTCCCGCCTGGGGATCCGGGTACTGCGACAGCACCACCGCCAGCCGCGCAGCCAGAGCGGCTTCCGCATGGCGGTCGCGTTCCGCGAGCAGTTTCTCCACCCCCCGGAGCAGATCTCGAAGCGCTGCGTGTGATTCCACGGGTCCCCCCTTGAACACAAAAGCCCTGCCGGTGGGCAGAGCTTTCGGTGATCTCTCAGACCGTTCCTGCCAGACGCAGTCTGTTCAGCGAACGCCGGAGCGCAGCCTCGGCACGGACGACATCGATGTCCGCCCTCCTTTCCCTCAGCCGCTCCTCCGCACGCGTACGTGCGGCTTTCGCCCGGGCGACGTCGATCTGGTCCGCCCGTTCGGCGGATTGCACCAGCACGACCATCACGTTGTTCCGCACCTCCGCGAATCCCCCGCTGGTGGCGAAGAGCACCTCGCGGCCGTCCCGCTCCCGGACCTTGATGATGCCGACCTCGATGGAGGAGAGCAGCGGCGCGTGGCTGTGAAGGACCTGGAACCCCCCTGCGGTGCCGGGAACGCTGACGGCGGTCACCTCTGCTTTGTACACGACCCTGTTGGGCGCGACGATCTCGACCGCGAACGGTTTTTCGAACATGTGTGCGTCAGGCCCCTTGCAGCGTCTTAGCCTTCTCCACCGCCTCCTCGATCGCCCCGACCATCAGGAAGGCCTGTTCCGGGAGATCGTCGTACTCCCCGTTGATGATCCCCTTGAATCCGCGGACGGTGTCCTCGATCTTGACGTACTTGCCGGGCGTGTTCGTGAACTGCTCCGCGACGAAGAAGGGCTGCGAGAGGAAGCGCTGGATCTTGCGGGCGCGCGACACGGTCAGCTTGTCTTCGTCCGACAGCTCGTCCATGCCGAGGATACTGATGATATCCTGGAGGTCCTTGTACTTCTGCAGGATCTCCTTGACGGCCATCGCCGTCGCATAGTGTTCCTCACCCACGATCGCCGGGTCGAGGATGCGGGAGGTCGAATCGAGCGGGTCCACCGCCGGATAGATCCCTTTCTCCGAGATCTGCCGGCTGAGCACCGTCGTCGCGTCGAGGTGCGAGAAGGTCGTGGCCGGGGCGGGATCGGTCAGGTCGTCCGCCGGCACGTAGATCGCCTGGACGGAGGTGATCGACCCCTTCTTCGTGGAGGTGATCCGTTCCTGGAGCTCGCCCATCTCGGAACCCAGTGTCGGCTGGTATCCGACGGCCGACGGCATACGTCCGAGCAGCGCGGACACTTCCGACCCCGCCTGGACGAACCGGAAGATGTTGTCGATGAAGAGCAGGACGTCCTTCCCTTCCTCGTCGCGGAAGTACTCGGCCATCGTGAGGGCGGTGAGCCCCACCCGCTGGCGCGCTCCCGGGGGTTCGTTCATCTGTCCGAAGACGAGGGCGGTCTTCGCGAGCACGCCCGATTCCTTCATCTCAAGCCAGAGGTCGTTCCCTTCGCGCGTCCGTTCGCCCACCCCGCCGAACACGGAGAAGCCGCCGTGGTGCTTGGCGATGTTGTGGATCAGCTCCATGATCACGACGGTCTTGCCGACGCCGGCGCCGCCGAACAGACCGGTCTTTCCCCCCTTGGCGTACGGCTCCAGCAGGTCGATGACCTTGATGCCGGTCTCGAACATCTCCGTTTCGGTGGAGAGGGTCTGGAATTCCGGGGCCGGCCGGTGGATCGGGAAATGCTTCTCGGCCTTGATCGGTCCGAGTCCGTCGATCCCCTGGCCGATGACGTTGATGAGTCTCCCCAGCGTGGCGGGGCCCACCGGCACCGTGATCGGACCGCCGGTGTCGATGGCCGTCATGTCGCGGCAGAGGCCGTCGGTGGAGTCCATGGCGACCGTGCGCACACGGTTGTCGCCGAGGTGCTGCTGCACCTCCACGATGAGATCCTCCTGTTCGCCGCCTGCGGTCGTCCGCGGGATCTTGACCGCGTTCAGAATGGCGGGGAGCGGGCCACCGGAGAAATCGACGTCCACCACGGGACCGATGACCTGTACGATCTTGCCCTCGTTCATTGCAATCCTTTCTTTACCGATATGCGCGGAAGGAAGCGGCTGGGAACATTTTGCGGCTCAATGTACGAGAAAGAGCCCTCAGAATCAAGGAATGGGAGGGGGTCCCTCACGTCATGACGCGTTCGGGACGCCGTATCTCTCCAGGAGGATCCTGAGGTGGTGCCGCACATGTCCGGCCATGATGAACGGGAGGGCCCGCACGGAGATGGTCTTGCCGCTCGCGGTGCCGGTGCGGATCCACTGCTCGGGGGAAAGGGCGGAGAGGAAGACGAGATTCGACTGGCGCACGAGTGTGAATTCCCTGACCAGCTCAGCCACGGTGCGCCCGTCGTACCCGGAGCGCAGGACGTAGGCGTCTTCGTCAAACGCGGGGAGCGGCGCGCTCTCCCCCCGGCTGATACAGAACGAGCGGTATCCGAAGACCCGCTCGGCGTCGATCAGGTGGCCGAAAACCTCGCGGATCGTCCACTTCCCTTCCGCATACCGGAAGTGCTCTTTCGCGGCCGGCAGCGAAGACGACACGCCTGCGAGGACCGCCGCCTGGGCGCTGAGTATGGGCAGGGCATCCGCCTCGGGCACCAGGGCGACATACCGCTCAAAGTAGGGTGCGTATTCTTCTGCCCGCGGCCTGAGATCCATGGGGTCCTCCTGTTTCACGTCTCACTTTAGGTTAGTATCACCTGATACTATTTCGTTAGGAGCAGTTTTCTCGCCGATGTGAACCCTCCGGCCGTCAGACGATAGAGGTACACGCCGCTCGACAGGCGCGTGCCATCCAGCTTCGCCCGGTATTCGCCGGGGCTCTGATACTCTTCAACAAGAGTCGCCACCCGGCTCCCTGCCACATCAAACAGCTCAAGTCTTACGTCGGTCGGGGTGGCGATATGATACGGGATCGAAGTGGTGGGGTTGAACGGGTTCGGGTAGTTCTGCCCGAGCTCGTACCAGTGCGGGACCTCTTCCTTCACCGCGGTGACCGTTGATACACGTACCGCTTCGCTGTAGTGGACGGCACCGTCCAGGTCCCGTTGGGCGAGACGATAGTACGAGATCCCCGGGACCGCGTTGTTGTCGGTGTATTCATACCGGTACGAAGTGGTGGTGGTGCCGTGGCCGGCGACGAAGCTGTTCGGCACTTCGGAGAACATTCCCTCGGAGGCCAGCCGGCGCTCCACGGTGAAACCGTAGTTGTTGACCTCGCTGATCGTTTCCCACACCAGCCGCACAACGCCCGCCCCCTCGACGGTCCCGGTGAACATCGACAGCCTGATCGGGAGCGGATTGTTCACGTTCACGGTGTCGATACCGTACACCCGTGCTGATTTGTTACCGGCATTCACCACGTATTTCCCCGGCCTGGGGGCGGTCAGAACGAAGGGATTGGAAGAGGTCAGTTCGTTCACGGCAACGACAGTCCCTGTCGAATCGACGAGCTCCCCAGCAACATTGCCGGTGGTCCCGGAAACTGTCACGGAGACGTTCAGCCCGGTGGGGGTGGCGGCGACGATCCCGGCCGTCAGCGTGTGGCAACCTGCGCCACCGCAGCCCGGCCCCGAGCCGTTGAACGAGGGTTGAGACGGCAGGTTCAGGAACAGCCCCATGGTCAACGCCAGCAGCACACCAATTCCCGTCACCAATCGTGCCTTCATGTCCGCCTCTCCTGTTGATGATGTATGGTGATCTGCCCGATGACCCCGGGACGCCGCAAAGAACAGTTCGAATGGGGAAAAACGTAAGACTTCTCGGGGACAGTGTCAAGCACATCCCATGCCAGGATGCATCTCACAGAGGATGGCATCGACACCCTGCCGGGATTCGCACTGAGGAGTGCCGCGGGCTCTTCCTCGAAACACGAATGCCCGCCGGACCGAGGCGGGCATTCACGTCGGGGCCGCGCCGGTGACGGACGCGGCCCCTGGAAACACTACGGCAACACTCAGCGCACGAGGAGCATGCGCTGCGTCAGCACCGACTGGCCGGCCTGCAGCCTGGCGAAGTAGACTCCCGAGGGGAGCTGCTTCGCATCGAACGTCATGGTGTAGCTCCCCGCTTCCCTTCTCCCGTCCACGAGAACCGCCACCTCGCGCCCGAGCATGTCGAACACCCCGAGCCGCACGTCGACGGCCGAGGCCAGCTCATACCGGATCGTGGTGGAGGGGTTGAACGGATTCGGATAGTTCTGCATGAGCCTGGTCTGTGACGGCAGCACATCGGTCTGCTCCTTCACGTCGGTGCTCGTCACGCTGATTTCGATCACCTTGAGCGGGACGTCATTCGCCCAGTCGGCGAAGTCCGGGGCATAGTTCACGAACACATACTCGTCCTTGCCATCCTTGTCCATGTCTTCAGCCGGACTCCCGTAGAACAGTCTCGGCGTGAGGGTCGGGACGCCGCTGTCCACGAAGATGTCGTAGATGATCTTCAGCTCCCAGTTGGCGGAATCGGCAGGGCTCCCGCTCCCCTTGTATTCGAGCGAAAAGATCTGCCCGTTGGCCTCCCCCGCGATCATCAGGTTGGGTCTGCCGTTCCCTTCAGGATCGGCGATCTGCATCGAACGCAGCTTGCCGCCCGCGGTCTTCGGGATCGTGTAGAGCTCCTTGACGTTGGCCTTCGTCATCTGGCTGACGTCGGTGACCCCGCTAATGATGAAGACCTTGTTGGTTGTTTCGGTTCCGGCGATGTACATCTCGTTGGCGCCATCCTTGTTCACGTCCGCCACCCGAACGGCGTCAAGAGCGCCGTAGTCGATCCCCCGACTCTTGTACAGCGTGTCGATGGCCGCGACCTGGGTGAACTGTTTGTTGCCTGTGCACTCGAAGACCCGCAGCGTCCACATGTTCCACACGAACATGTAGATCTCCCGGTTTCCGTCCTTGTCCAGGTCGCCGGTGGTGGTGCTGTAGTTCGAACCGCCGAAATCGGCGGAGAACTTCCATTCAACCTCCGAATTCCAGAACGAGGCAAAGTCGCCCGAAATGTAGGCTACGACGACCTCTCGTTTCGTGCCGGTACTTGCCTGGCGGCAGCCGACGATCAGCTCGTTCTGTCCGTCCTTGTCGATATCCTCGATGGTCAAGCCATACGGCCGGAAGTCATAGCTCGCGGGGAGATCGAAGTTCCATGCGCCCGACGGATCGAACGTGCCTGTCGTGGTGTTCTTGAATCCGTAGTCGTTCTTTCCCACGACGCCGTTCCACTCGAAGAACCAGACCCGCGGCGGGTTCACGTCGTTCTCCACGACCGAGGGCATGGTGGTCACGATGTCCACGACCCCGTTGTTGTTGACGTCCCCCACCGCGATGCCGGCGAAAGAGTTCGCCGGGATCGGGTAGACCCACGACCAGACGAGTTTGTAGGTGTTGTTGGCCGTCGCTTCGTACATGCAGATCGCGTTCGAGTCCAGGTCGGTCCAGGCGCAGAGGAACTCGCCCCATCCGTCCTTGTCGGTGTCGAGCCCGGCCTTGACGATCGCCATTTCGGTGATGGCGTCTTTCGTAAGGTAGGCGGGAACATCCAGCTTCCAGACCGGGGTCCAGGTCTGAGCAAATGTCAAGGTGGCCGCAACGACCAGCAACGCACACACGGTAACGACTCTCTTCATGGAGGTCTCCCGGATTGGAATGGGGGATGGTGGATACCGCTTCAGCCAGAATGTAGTAAAGACCGGGGCAATTATCAATGCCGGGAGGTTGGTTCGTCCCACGAAAGGTTCGTCCCAAGAAAGGCGGGAGCCCGGCCGTAACAGAGACCGGGCTCCTGTGAAGCGATATTCCTGCGATCCCTATTTCATGAGCATCAGTCTCTGGGTCGCGATGAAGCTACCTGCCTGCAGTCGAGCAATATACATGCCGCTGGGGAGATCGGGCGCTGTGAACGTCACGCTATGGGACCCGGCCACGAATTCGCCCTCAGCAAGCTGGGCGACCTCTTCACCCAGGGCATTAAAGATCTTCAGCACGACCCGGGAGACCTCCGGCAAATCAAAGCTTATCCGTGTCTCCGGATTGAACGGGTTGGGATAGCTCGGACGCATCACAAAAGAGAGTGGGACTGTACCCTCTTCGCCTGCATCCTCCTGGATCGATGCCTGTTCCCCGGCGATCGCCACCGGGAATGGAGGACGGGCACCCGTGATCATCTGGGGACGCATCATCTCGTTGTCCTCGTGATCAACGATGTGGCAATGCCATACGTACCCCGGACCGGACGTGGGATCGAATGGATACAGATTGACGCCGGGTGAGACACCGCCTGCGACGACGTCCTGGGGAGCCCATCTGACCACCACCCGCGTCACTTCACCCGGGTACATGACAAAGGTGTCTTTCCACCCGTTCTCGTTTGGTTTCGGGACCTTCACCGGACCTTGCAGGAACGGCGTCACGTCGGGATTTCCGCCGAGGGCTCCCGCCGTGTTTGGGATATTGTAATCTTTCGGCGGACCTGTGGAGGGAGTGTACACCTTCCCGGGGAAAGCCAAGCCATACGCTTTCAGGTATTTGGTGGTATTGAACGCCTGACGGGAGAGCAACTGGAACTGCACGAGATGCAGGTGAATCGGGTGGGCATCCGCAGTCAGGTTGATGACCTCCCAGACCTCGGTCGAACCCACCTGGGGATTCTCCGTTGACTCCGCAGCCCACTTGGCGTTGTTCACCAGAACCTCGAGCGGTCCGCCCATTCCCATAACCTCGTTCAGGGTCAGTTGCCGCCGCCGGGCGTTCGTGATCGGCGTGACCGTCGGCGCAAGCCGGACGATCGGCGTACGCAGGGGTGGCGGGGCTGGAACCGCCGGGTTGTAGCTGCCATCTGTTCCCTGCAATGGAGCGACCACCCTGAACTGCATGATCTGTCCAACGGTTTGAGGATCAGGCGCCACTCCCTTCGGGTAGGGAGCCTTTGCGCTGTTCATCACCGTGAGGGTTTGTCCGGCGAAGCCCGTGAAGTCCACGATGATGTCCGCCCGCTCTCCGGGACCGAGGAGCAGGAGCGGAACATTGACCGGCCCGTCGAGTAGACCTCCGTCTGTTCCGATCTGCCAGATTGCGGGGCCGGGCGTCCCCGTCGCCCTGTTCATGAGTTTCATCTCGTAGAAGCGCGCATTCGAACCGTTTACGATCCGGAAACGGTATCGTCGTGGCTCCACATTCATAAACGGCCACGACTTCCCGTTGACGACGATCACGTCGCCGAAGAACTCTGGAATCCAGAAGGGATGGGTCATTGGATTGATGCCCACGCTCGGGAACAGCAGCTGACCGTTGGAGTCGAACATCCGGTCCTGGATCGCAAGTTCCACTTCATAGGGCCCGGCCGGGAGCCCGAGGGAATTCCCCGGGAGTCCGGTGTCGTTCGCGTCACGGAGCAGATAGAAACCAGCCAGACCCGCGTAGAGATTCAGCCGCGTTGCCCCGAGCGTGTGGTCGTGGTAAAACATTGTGGTCGCTTCTTGCGCGTTCGGGTACGTGTACACGTTGGTGACGTACCCGGGACCTGTGATCTCTCCGCCCGGCGTGAACCACGAATCCGGTCCCCCGTCGAAGGCCGAAGGGACCTCTCCCCCGTGCAGGTGCACCACCGCCGGGACAGGCCCCGTATACGGCATCATCGGATCCATCGGCACTTCCCCCGGCATCGCCCAGTGAAGCGTCTGGTCGACCTTCAGGATCGCCTGAAGTTTGGTATCGACGAGGCTGTTGAGGTACGTAACAGTGGTGGGCACACCCTGCTCTGCCTCGATCGTCAGGGCAGGGTAGTTCACGACCCCGTTGACCCTGTAGCGCCAGAGGTAGGTCCCCGCATTCCATGGTGCAGGAAGAGGATTGTAGACGCTCAAAGGCAGAACCTGCTGCTGCCCTTCTTCCATCGTGACGGTGATGGCCTGGGAGTTCTCCCTGATCCCAACGAACGTCGGCACCGGGTCGACATATTTCGGGATGACCTTCCCGGCAAGGGGAACTTGCGGTTCGGGTATAGCCTGGGCGTATGCCCCCGCAGTGGAAGCCACCAGTGCCACAGCGCACAGGAACGCGGCGGCAAATAGTCGAAAAGAACTGTGCATGGAACACCTCGTGAAATGGGATTTGAGATGGTGCCCGTCGCCGCGCCTTTCCAGCACAGGCCGAGCGATGCACCGGGAAAGGGGAACTGGAGAAATGTACCATGGAACTGAGGTTACATCAATCGCATGAGAATGCGATGATGATCGGCCGTCACGAAAAGTGGAGCAGGCGCGTGCGTCAGACCAGACGCCTCTGGAGGGCGATGTTGATGGCCTGAGCTTTGGAGTTGATCTGCAGCTTTTCGTAGATGTGGCGGATATGGGTGCGGACGGTGTCGATGCTGATGGAACACTGCGCAGCGATCATCTTGTAGCTCAGCCCCTTGACCAGCCCGGCGAGAACTTCCTTCTCGCGGTCGGAGAGCTGGGCGTCGGGCGAAGGGTCCGGCGCCGAGGCCTGGAATGCCCCCAGCACCTTCCGCGCGATGGACGCGGTCATCGGAGCGCCCCCGTCGTGGATCTCCTGGATCGCCTCCAGGATCCTCGCAGGCTGGGTCTTCTTGAGCAGATACCCCGACGCCCCCGCACAAATGGAATCGAAGATCTTCTTCTCATCCTCGAAGACCGTGAGCATCAGGACCTCGGTTTCCGGACGTTGGACTTGACCCGCTGGACCCCCTCGATCCCCGACATCCCCGGAAGGCCGATATCCATCAGCACGACTTCAGGCTTCAACTTCTTGAGCCCGATCAGGAATTGGTCGCAACTCGAGAATGCGCCCACGCAGTGATAACCCGGGCTCCCCTGGATCAACTGTGTCAGCCCCTCGCGAAGATCGGTGTTGTCCTCCACGATGGCTACGGTGATCGGTTCCTGAACCATGCATACAAGGTACGAATTTGCGGATCGGAGACAATCACATGTCTATGCGATGGGGAGCCTGAGCACGACCGAGGTCCCTTTTCCCGGCTGCGAGGTGATCTGGAGCCTCGCACCGATCGCCCGGGCACGCAACTCCATGTTCACCAACCCCCTCCCGCTGCTCCGCTCGGAGGTCGTGAACCCCTTCCCGTTGTCCGAGATCTCCACGCGCAGGACCCCCTCTTCCGCCCGGATCCGAACGGACGCCTCGGTGCACCCTGAGTGGTTGACGACGTTGGCCACAGCCTCCTTGAAAAGCAGATAGAGATCCCGCCGAACCTGCATCGGGATGGTGGCGAAATCACCACTATCCCCCGTATCGAGCCGGAGCACGATGCCGCGGGCCTCCATGGTCTCAACGGCAAACTCGTGCATGTGAAGGACCACAGTCTCCAGCCGGTCGTTGTCCGGATTGATGGCCCAGACGATATCGTGCAACGACTCCTGCACGCTGCGCAGGTTCTCGTCGATCCGGTTCAGCATCGCGACGGCGTTCAGGTTGTCGGGGTCGACCGCCTGCCGCAGCATGGCGTTGAAGATCGACGTGCTGCTCAGTGTCGAGCCGATGTCGTCGTGAAGGTCGGCAGCGATCTTGACGCGCAGCTCCTGCAGCCGGAGTCGTTCCCGGTTCTCCCGGATCTCTGCTTCCGCTCGCTTCAGATCGGTGATATTGCGCGCAAAGGTCACCACGGCCGTGACGGCGCCGGACTTATCGATCACCGGTGACCTCTGGGCGTGGAACCAGAGCTCCTCGCCGTTCCAGATGAGTCGATCTTCCGTTACATTGGGCTGGCCCGTGAGCACCACCTGCTCCAGGTTGTGCATGATGATCTCCGCATCACCCGATTCAAAAACGTCATGGGGGGTCTTCCCGAGCAGCCTGTCCGGAGCAACCCCGTATCCCGGCGACGGCTTCGCATAGAGGTACCTGCCGGCCGTATCCTGCAGAACAATGATGTCGCTGGAGCTATCGATGATACGTCGCAACAGCTCCTCGTTCCCTTTCAGCTGGACCTCGAGCTTCTTCCTCTCGGTGATATCGAGCATCGTCCCCTGGATCACTGTACCTCCGAGCAGCGCAACGTTCTCCAGCACCCACACGGTGCTCCCGTCGTGCCTGCGAAGCTTCAGTTCGTAGGCGGACAGCCGTCCGTGACGCTTCAGCTCTTCGATGAAGTTCGCGCGGTCCTGGGGAGTCTCGTAGAGTTGCTCCGCAGGCGTACGCATCAACTCCTCGGGCGACGCAAAGCCCATGATGGCTGCGAAGGCTTCATTGCATTCGATGATGTTCCCGTCCAGCGTGGAACGGTAGACTCCAGCCAGGCTCTGGTGGAACAGCTCCCTGTAGCGGACCTCACTCTCGCGGAGCAGTTCCCCCCTTTGGGTCGCATCATCCTCCGCAGACCGCTGCAACGTGATGTCTTCTGCCATCCCGACCACGCGATCGACCGCCCCTGCGGCCGAGTGGACCGGGATGAGCCGGGTTCGTATCCAGCGGACCTCTCCGTCCCCCCTCACGATCCTGTAGCTCTGTTCGACAGGATGCCGGGGACGGAGACGGCGCCGCTCTTCAATTTCCCGGAGCACGCGGGCACGGTCGTCGGGATGAACGTACTTCATCCAGCTGCCGGGGTCCCTGTAGATCTCCTCCCGCCTGGCTCCCCACACCCTTTCGAACGCCGGGCTGATGTAGAGCATCCCCTCCTGACCGGGCTTGCTGATCCAGAGCACGGTATCGAGATTCTCGGTGATGGCCCGGAATCGCTCTTCCGCATCCCGGATCTCCTTGACGCTCGGGGTCCCCTCCAGCCGGGCGCGCGGCGGTTCGTGAATGATCATATGCAACAACGCCCCCCCTTCCACGGGGAGCCTGTGCGCACAGACGTCCACGGCGATCCAGGTGCCGGACTTCGTCCGGTGCTCCCACACGCCGCGGTCAAAATGTGCGCTCTCTTGAGCTGCGGCTTCTATCAGCGCGGGAACATCAGCCGGACGGAGGAGATCGGTCACCAGCATTCCCAGGAACTCATTCCGCGCGTATCCGTACCGGGCCACGGCGGACCGATTCACATCGAGGATCGCCAGCGACTTTGCGTCACAGATCCACGACGGGAGCAGGCTCTCTTCAAACAGGGCACCGTACCAGTTCATCCGGACCGTTTGCCGGGCCTCGCCGGCCCCGTTGGTGTTGTGTGTCATCGGCAAATCCTCACGAGCGGCCCTCCCGGCGGGCGGCCGAATACTGTTCTCTGCAAGACCGATCGCATATCCTGAAGGAACTGCGTGAAAGAAAGCAGGGGTGAGCAACCGCATTCCATAAGGCCAGATGGCCCTATTTCAGAAGGATCATCTTCCGTACGAACACTTGCCCGGCGGTGGTTTCCATGCGGCAGAGATACAGGCCGGCGGCGACGGGGAGCCCCGCACGCCCGCGTCCGTCCCACGTGATCCAGTGCCGTCCGGCTTCTAATGAGCCCTCGTGGAGCGTGCGGACCTCTTCTCCGAGGACATTGTAGACCGCCAGCCGTACGTCCGTCGCGGCAGGCAACGCAACCGGGATCGTCGTCGAGGGGTTGAACGGATTGGGAAAGTTCGCTCCCAGGGCGAACTCCTGCGGCATCACGCCGGAGAGGATCTCCGAGACCGCCTGCGCCGACCCCGCCACAACGACGAATGGGGTCACGTCCGTGGCAGGCGTGAATGTGTATACGGAATCCGCTCGGAGGTCGATCGCCCGCACCCGGCTCTCGTCGATCAGGAAGAGTTGCGCTGGAATGTCGCCGGTCCCCCGCCAGGCAATGCTCACGGGCTGCCGCTGGGCCGAGACGACCCGGAATCGCCAGACCTCACGGTCGACGATGGGCGCCCGGATGTCCGTGGCAAAGGTCGGGTAGTTCGCGTCCCACTCGGGACGCTGAAACTCGATCGACGGGACCGCACCAACGGCCCTCGGCTTGCGGTTGTCGTACCGGTCCAATCCGGCGCTGGCGTCGCCCGACACCCCCAGCGAAGCGGTGCGGTCGACGGTCGACCCCGACCGCAGATCCAGGGCGAGCCTCCACCCGCCTTCGTCGGCGGCGCGCCGGGAGAGCGGGAGCTGGGACGGGATGTATGGGACCCGGAGCTTCTGGCGTCCGGTACTATTGAAGAAGTAGTAGCCGGCGTAGGGACGCAGATCTGCGCTGGAGGAAAATGCCCCGTTGAACGCGAAAAGCATCTCGGTGAGGCCGCCGTTCGCAGCCTGGATCTCGGCTCCAGGGAGTGTTCCTCACCATGGGATTGGTGATCAGATTCCAGCCGCTGTGGAGAGGGATCCCCACCGCACCTGAATCCAGCGGCGTGGACGGCACCGTCCCCTGGAACGTGATCCCCCCGCGCCTGACCAGCCAGAATGCCCTGCCGGCGGTCAGCCGGAAACTCGGGCCGTCGTCGAAAGGCACGAGGTAGTCGCTGGACTGCCCGTTGTCCCAGTATGCCTGCCAGTCCGTCCCGTGCGCCCCCGACAGGATGTCTCTCATCCCCCACCCGCTTCCTCCGGGGATGCCCACGAGCCGGTAATCGGCGGCCGTGTAATCCGACGGTTTTGCTTTCGAAGGAAAGTCGACCTGGCCGTTCAGGGTGATCGTGGCGGGATACGTGTTCTTTTCCACCGTAAACGTACCGGCCAGCGTCGTGGTCCCGCCACCGGGAGGCTTGTTCGTGATCAGAACGTCGCGCGGCCCCGTCGCCGCGGCCGGATCGATCTGCAGGGTCACGGTCATCCTGGCGTAACTCTCCACGTTCGTGGTCGTCGCGATCCCGTCGCCGAAGTTCACCGCGGTCACGCCGCGCAGGAAACCGTTGCCGGTGAGCACGACATCAAGCGAGTACCCCACCGTTCCGGAGGGTGGAGAGATCACGGTCACCTGCGGCACGGGATTGTGCACCGAGAAGCTGTCGCTGGCGCCGGCTTCCGCCCCGCCGGACCGGGTGACGGTGAGGATCGCCGTCCCCGAGCTCGCGACCGCTACCGGGTACTGACCGAGGATCCCCTCGCTGAACGACGGGGTCGTCCCCCCGCCGGTCGACAGCACGAGGTTCGAAGCGATCTCCGCGGTGCCTCCGAAACCCGCCGCGGTGTTCCCGTACCGGTCCAGCGCAACGAGCTGCAGATCGAACGGGATCCCGGCGTATCGCACGGCGAGCGGATCGCCGTCCCCGAAGCCGACGGCGAAGTGGGCCAGCGCTCCGGGCAGGTTCGTCAGGGAGAACGACGCCGCCGTCTCCAACCCCTCGACGGAGACCCTGACAGCGTAGGGACCGGCCATCGAATCAGCGATGGGGACAGACGAGATCGCGAATCCTGCGCTGTCGGTCCGGACGGTGTCCGCCGGCGAGCCCCGGAATCGACAGGTCGGCCCAGTACCGGGTGCGGCGAAAACAACCGGGAGGTTCCTGACCGGGTTACTGGCCGCATCGCGGACGATCACCGCCAGCGAGAGACCGAACGCCGTGCCAACCGTCGCGCTCTGCGGGTTTCCGGTCGTCGGAACGATACTCCCGGGTTTTCCGGGAAGATTGGTCAGGATGAACTGCACCGGGGATGAGACACCGGCGACATTCGCACTCAGCGTGAACGTTCCGGCGATGGAGTTCGCAACGAACACGGGCGCGGTAGCCACGCCGGCCGTATCGGTCGTGGCGGTATTGTTCCCTCCCGGGAAGGTCCCGCTCGCCCCCGCGGAGGGAGGAACGAACGTCACCTGGGCGTTTTGCACGGGATTGCCGAACCGATCGAGAACCATCACCGCCAGCCGCGTGGGGAAGGCCGTGATGATCGGGGTGCTCTGAGGCGTCCCGGCACGTACGGTCATCGCCGCGGGACTATCCGCCGTGTTGGTCAGGAAGAACAGTGATGGCGCTGTGAATCCGACCGCACGAGCAGTGTCGGCATACTTGCCGGCGATGCTGTTGGCCGTGAATGGCGGGGCCGTTGCGGTCCCTGTGGAATCCGTGAGGACGGTCCGCGTCGAACCGGCGAACGTCCCGCCGGCGCCGGCAGAGGGCGCGGAGTATGTCACCCCCACGCCGCGGACGCCGTTCCCGAAACTATCCTTCACCGCAGAAGCCAGCGCGATCTTGTACGCGGTGCCGACGACCGAGCTCTGCGGCGTGCCGGCAACTGCGGTGAATGATGCCCCGGGTCCGGAGAGGACCGTGATCGCGCCTGAGGGGAATGCCGTGAGCGTTCCGGACGTCGCCTTGATCTGTGCCGTTCCCGTGCGGTGCGCGGTGAACACTGCGCTCTTTCGGTCGACCGAAGCGACGAGGTCGCCGGCCACAACCCCTCCGGTGGCATTCTGCAGGGCCCAGCTGTCGGCCGCCTGGTTGGCGATGTAGACATTTGCGGAATCGCGCACCACGCAGTAGACGGTGATCGGCCTGCCTGCGACCAGGTTCTGTATGGGCACGATCGCTCCGCTCCCGTCCGCCGAGGTCTCCACGCGGACCTGCGATGCGACGAGCGCAATGACGGAGATGGTCCCCGATGGCACAGCCGTGAGTCCACTGGAGGCTGCCTGGATCGAAGCCGACCCTTTGGCCCGCGCGGTGAACGTCGCACTCTTCGTGTCGGCGCTCGGCACGAGGTCCGACTGCAGTACCCCGCCGGTCACCGAGGTAACGACCAGCTCGCGGAGACGTTGCCGACGAAGTTCTGCGACGCGTCGCGCGTGACCGCGAACGCCGTCAGGGTCTTCCCCGACTGCAGAGTCTGGGCCGGGACGACGGCGCCGCTACCATCTGCTGCGGTCTCCACGCGCACCTGCGCCGCGGTCCCCGGCGTTACGGTTATGGTGCCGGAGGAGATCGCCGTGAGTGAACCGGAGACCGCCCTCACCCGCGCACCTCCGATCTTGCGCCCCGTGAACAAAGCGCTCCTTGAGTCCCCGCTGGGCACGAGGTCCCCCGGCACGACGCCGCCCGTGACCTCCGTCAGGGACCAGACCGCGGCGACGTTGGCCACGAAGTTGAGACTGGCGTCCCGGCTGACCGCATAGCCGGTCAATGTCCTCCCGGATTGGAGACCCTGTGCGGGGATGACCGTGCCCGTCCCGTTCGCCGCCGTCTCAACCCGGACCTGCGTCGCCGGGCCGGCGACCACGGTGATGGTTCCGGATGGGACGACGGTCAGCGCACCGGAAACGGCCTGTATCACTCCGGTCCCCCTGACATGCCCCGTCAGCACCGCACTCTTTCCGTCGCCGGAAGGAACGAGATCGCCTGCACAACCCCGCCGGTTATCCCGGTAAGGGACCAGGTGGAGACGACGTTCCCGACGAATTTGTTCACGAGATCCCGTTCGATCGCATAGACCGTGATCGGCGATCCCGAGGAGAGGTTCTGCGCAGGGACAACCGTACCAAGCCCGTCGGCCACGCGTTTCGACCTGGACGCGATTCTTCGGTGCCGCAGTACTCCGTGCAGTTGCCGGGCCCTGCGCGTGGAGAACGGCGGGATCCGCACAGATCAGGATCGGGAGAAAGAATAGAGGAG
>CAWEHG010000033.1:0-525836 GCA_963808715.1 Ignavibacteriota bacterium
AGATCTTCAGCAGGATCGCCAGGACGATCGAAGCAAGAGCAGCACCAGGGTCATAAGCAAACCTTCCATGCCCGTCAACTCCATCTTGTACGCGGTCAGGCCGCGGAAGCTCTTCGAGAACATCTGCCCGCCGATGACCACATTCCAGCGCGTGCGAAAATCCCGAGCTGGATCAGAATCACCGAGACGAAGTACAGCAGCTTCCGCAGTTCTTCGTTGAGCCTGAACAGCTGGATCGCGACCATGACCGCGAGCGGGACGAGCATGCCGAGGAGGACCTGGATGATCACCAGGCTGAAGAACAGCTTGTTCATGACCAGGTCGGAGAGGATCTTGATCGATTCCTCGCTCTCGTACAGGCGGTGGATGAAGTCCAGCAGCTCGAGGGAGAAGTCGACGATCACCGCGTAGAACAGGAACGAGGCCATCTTGTCCAGGCAAGCCATGTCGATGTGCTCGCCGCGCAACGGGGTGATGACCATGTACAGCAGCATCACCAGCGCGATGCCGGAGACGATCGCGGAGAACAGGAAGACGATCGGCATCAGCACGCTGCTCCACCAGGGATTGGCCTTGATGGAGCCGAAGATGAATCCGACATAGCCGTGCAGCAGGAACGCCGAAGGAATGCCGATGATCGTGATTACCTTGACGGCTTTGTGGTCGAACGCCACGGCGCGCTCGCTGACGTCGTTCGAGAACAGCGTCATCACCCGGTGCATCCACCGCATCGGCCCGGTTTCTCGCGCTGAGCCAGAGGACCAGGTCTTTCCGGTAGGTGAACCAGATCTCCAGCAGGAGCACGACCATCAGGTACCAGGCGTAGACGAAGCCGAACATCGCCATCGCGGAGGTAGAATTCGGGTTCAGGAAGATCTCGAACGAACGCTCCGGGTGGCCCGAGATGCAGCAGCAGCGGCAGCGGCGCGATCAGCAGAAAGGCCAGCGCCGTCAGCAGCGCGAGCCGGTACGTGGGCTGCACCTCTTTGACGTTGAAGACCTTCACGAGCGAGGCGAGGATGAACGCTCCTGCGACGAGCCCCGTCAGGTAAGGATACACCACGACCAGGATCGACCAGTGGATCTCGAGTTCGTTCGGGTAAATGTAACCCCGGTACCTGCTGCGACAGCTCGTACATCCGTCTCGAACATCTCGGGCGTCATCGCACTTCTCCGTCGAGGTCCGCGTACAACACTTTGGGCTCGGTGTTGAGGTGGGCCTTCAGCACGTGGAATCTTGTACATCCGCTTCGAATCGGGTGAGCGGGCTCGCGCGCTGCGTCAGGTCGCCGAAGATCCGCGCCTGCGTCGGGCAGACTTCGACGCAGGCGGGCAGCAGACCCTTGGTGATCCGGTGGTAGCAGAACGTGCACTTGTCGGCGGTCTTGCGTTCCGGGTGGAGATACCGGGCGCCGTACGGGCACGCCTGGATGCAGTAGCGGCAGCCGATGCAGCGCTCCTCATCCACAGGATCACGCCGTCTTCGGTCTTGAACGTCGCACCCACGGGGCACACCTGGACGCAGGGCGGATTCTCGCAATGGTTGCAGAGCTTCGGCACGAAGAAGCTGCGCAGATCCCGTCGTCCGCTCCCGCTGCCGCGGTCTCTCCGCCGTTGATCGATGCACGGATCACCTCGCCGTCCTTCCTGATCACGTAGCGTTCCACCCAGGTACGGTAGAAGAACGGCTTGCGGGACGTTGTTCTCGTCCTTGCACGCCTCCATGCAGCGGCCGCAACCGATACACTTCTCGACCTGGATGCCCATGCCGTAGTTGTGTCCGGCGGGATCGTCATCCCTGTGCGCGTGCGGACGGGCGTGCAGCGCCACCCCAGCATGGTCCCCTGGGCCACGATCGCAAGAACTTGTCGGACAAAACTTCGCCGTTCCATGTCTATTTCACCTCCGGCATATGCGGATAGTGGCACTGCCAGCACAGGTACTTTTCGCCGTGCGTCACCATGTCGACCTTGGCCGTCTCCTGGTTCGCGGAGTCTTGTGGCATGGCATTTCCCGCAGAACGCCCGGTCGGTCGGGATCGTTGCCGGCATTTCGCGCGGGGCAGCCTGTGCTCCTGCGGGACCACGTGGCACGTCGTGCATTCGAGCTCCACATGCGGGGAGAGCGCCTTCGTCCGGGCGATCTCTCCGTGACAGGCGGAACAGGCTGCGGCACGGTGGGAGGCTTCGGGTCATGCGGGTTGTGACAGGAGATGCACGCCTTCAGCGGATTGTGGAGCGACGGATTGATCTGGGGGAACCCTGTCGGCCGTCGAAGGGTCGTACGCATGGCAGCGTACGCAGAATTCCCGCAGTTTCGGCAGATTGGGCTTGACCTCGGACGAATCGATGTGCGCCTGCGCCGGGCCGTGGCAGGTCTCGCACGAGAGGTTGCGATGGTATCCCTTCCTCTTGGCCTCGGCTTCTGCATGGCATTCGCCGCAGGCGCCCGATCCCGAATAGTGGATCGGCCGGGCCGTTTCGCGTTCCGATGTCGTACGCTCGTGGATCGCGCTGTCCTTCAGGCTGGGTGGCAAGCTGGCGCGGACCAGCAACGCCCCTCCCAAGAGGACCGCAAAGACGATGAGAAGCCGAAGCAGCGGATCGGGGATCATGGCGAAGAATGTCTTCATGGCATACCCCTGCCTGTGCTACTGTGGGTTGTGACAATCGCTGCAGTTGGTCTCTTTCCACGCGTCGCCGATGTCCGCAGGGTGCTGGTACTCCACCCCTTTCAGCGAGACCCGAGCGGTGTCCCGCGAGAATTGCTGCGCCAGGATCACATGGCAGACGTTGCAGTCCCGCGACAACACCTTCCCCTGTTCGGAGACGTGCTTCCCGTCGTGGCAACGGAAGCATCCGGGATAATAGAGGTGGCCGATGTTGTTGTTGTGATCCTTCCAGCTGACGCGCATCTCGGGGAAGTAGTTGCGCGCATAGATCTTCTGCACCTCGACCACCATGCGATCGATATCGGCCTTCCGGGACGCGGCCACCGCCGGGTAGTCTGTCCGGTAGGCTCCCTCGATGGCCAGCCTGATGGAGTCGTGCGCTCCCGCGGCTGTGGCGTAGCTCGCCTCCAGCGCCTGGACCGCGATCCCCTTGGCCCCCGGCAGATCAGGTTTGATCCAGCCGAGGCACATCACGTGATTGACGGAGCGCGCCGGAGGGTGATAGATGTGGGTCGGCCGGTTGTGGCAGTCGATGCAGTCCATCCGCCGCGTGGGAAGCTTCTCGAGAGAATCCTCGCTGATCGACGATTCCGTGCTCCTGTAGATGACCGTCTTGCCGTCCGGACCCGTGGACCGTATCCAGGGGATCACCTGGCGCGCCGAGTCGGGCGTGACATAGGTGAGCTGGTTGGCGATGTTCATGTGCCAGTGGATCCCGGACGTGGGACCGGCTTCGATGTTCCCGCCGCCGATCTTGATGAGCAGATCGAGGTTCCATCGCGTGTTGGCGGAATCCGAAAGGAAGTACGTGTTCTGGTGAAGCTTCTCGCTGAAGAAATGCTTCGGCCAGTGGCACTGTTCGCACGTTTCCTGCGCGGGGCGCAGGTTCTCGATCGGGGTGGGGATCGGCCTCGGGTATTTGTTGAACAGGGCCGCGTACACCTGGTACGAACCGGAGATCTTGGAGCGGACGAACCAGTCGGCTCCCGACCCGATGTGGCACTGCACGCATCCGACCTTCGCATGCGGCGAATACTGGTAGGCGGTGTATTCCGGCGCCATGACCGTGTGGCACGTCGTGCCGCAGAACTCGTCCGAATCGGTGTACTCGTAGGCTTTGAAGCTTCCGAAAGCGCTGAAGAGCAGGAGCAGCAGGGTCCCGACCGAGAAGACCATGAAGGCCGTCCGGTGGTGCGGATTGTTGAGGTCGACGATGGGGAAATGGACCCCGTGCGGCTTGCCGAGGCGCTCGCGGCGGCGTTCGCGGATGATGCCTGCCGGGACGAGGGCAAGACCGATGATCATGATCGCGGGGAGCAGAACGAACGCGATGATGCCCATGTAGGGCTTTGGATGGCGGTCAGGGCCTCCAGCACGATCAGAAACAGGATGAGCCCGAAGCTGACCGAAGCGATCCCCGCACCGATGAGGGTAACGGGATTGTAGAACGACGGGGGGAAGATACGTTTCATGGCAGGGCTCGTTTGGTGGTGCGTTCAACCGTCCTGCGCGGCGGCGCCGGCGTGCCTGCCGCGGTACGCCTACCGATACGCGAAGATCATGGCATAGATGATCCAGACGACATGCTGAACCCGGTGAGGACCGCGATCGTCGCAAAGACCCGGATCGTACGGACCACGACGGGAGGATACGGGTCGGCGAGACGTTGTTCCAGCGTCCCGCTCTCGACCTCCTCCGCGTATTCCGCGGGTTTGTCCTCCTTGAACTCCTCCACGGTCCATCCGGCCGGTGAAGATGACCATGTCCATCGGGAATTTCTCCGGGCGGAGATGGGTGTTGAAGAAATGGACCGTGAAGATGAACCCGGTGGCCAGCAGCGCCTCGTCGCTGTGGATGATGGTCGCGACGTTGAGCATCCAGCCCGGGAAGAAGCTGCGTGAAGAACTCGGGGAACCAGAGCGTCAGCCCGGTCGACCCGATGACGAAGATCCCCCAGAAGACGGCGAAGTAGTCGAACTTCTCCCAGTAGGTCCACCGGCCGAACTCCGGGCGCGGCCCCGTGCCGAGAAACCACCGGAGCGAACCGATCAGGTCCTGCAGATCCTTCTTCGTCGGCAGCATCGTGTTCGGTCCCGTCAGCATCGCCTTCCAGCTGCCGAATTCCCGCCTCTTCCGCCGGAACAGGTCCACGAGGTGGACGACGAACACGCCGACCATGATGAACGCCGCGAAGCGGTGGATCGTAGCCGGCGGACTCGTAGCCGCCGAAGAGCCTGGAGAGGAACGACGCCCAGCCGGTGTAGGAGAACTTCAGCGTCATGCCGGTGAGGGCCAGGCTCATGAAGCTGACGATCATCATGACATGCAGGAGTCGGTTCAGCCGCGAGAACCGCACGTACTGCGTTCGTTGCCGTGTTCCTCCATGGGCATCGGGTCCTTTCCGTCCGGGTCTCAGTCGGTGGCCGGCTGTGCCTGCCTGGCCCTGCGTTCCCGGCGCATCTGCAGCGCCCGGGGGAGCCAGAGCAGGGTGTGAATCCCGCTGACGACAAAGGTCGTCACGAGCAGCCCGGTCATCCCCCAGAAGGTCCAGAACAGCCAGGGGTATTTCTCCGGATCGTGGTGCGTCGCATGGGTCAGGTATCCCGCGAACCGCCGGTTCGCTCCGGGATGGCATTTCTGGCAGGTCGCGACGACGTTCTCGCGGCTCAGATGCGACCGCGGGTCGGCAATGGGCAGGATGTCATGTGCGCCGTGGCAGTCGTAGCACTTGGCCGTCTTGGTGTATCCGAGCTGCGACACCTTCCCGTGATACGTGTCGAAGTAGGTCTTCGCGATCTGCCTCGTGGCACCGGCCGCACTGGTTCATGATCGTCAGCTTGAACCCGTCGGTCGTCCGCGCGGCGGATCGTGTGGGCGCTGTGGCAGTCGTTGCAGACCGGGAGCGGCTTGTCGGACTGCTCGATCTTCGCAGAGTGGATGCTGCTGCTCGAACTGCTCCTCGATCCCGTGGTGGCATCGGCCGCAGGTCGCGGGGACGATTTCGCGGGTTGACGCTCGAACTGGTGTCCGCCGCGGCTGCACGCTGTGCGCGGTGTGGCAGTCGGTGCACATCGCGGTCACCGTCAGCCCGCTCTTCGAGCAGCCCCTTGCCGTGGATGCTCTCGCTGGTAATGCTCGATGATCTGATGCTGGTCGCCGGTGTACCGCACCGCCGCCTTCTGCCTTCGCGGTGGCAGCGCGCGCAGAGGGCGGGACGTTCGTCGGGAACGTGGCGGAGGCCGGGTCCTGTCTTGCCCTAGACTCCGTGCGTGCCGTGGCATTCGTTGCACGTCGGGCGCGTTCGGATCGTTCTTCGCCGAGGAGCTGTCCGTGCGTGCTGCGTCTGGTACTGCTGGCCGACTTCGGCATGGCAGGAGCGCAGTCGACCTTCTGCGTGATGGTCTCGCACGGGCGCACCTGCGACGCGTTCACCTCGGCGTGGCACTGGCTGCAGGCGATCTTCGCGTGCCGCGAGCCCGCGAGTTCGTCCTGGTCCACGTGCAGCGACCGGCCGTCCCGCGAAGACATGATGTCGGTCCTGCGCGTGGCACCGCATGCAATCGGTGTCGGCCATCCCCTGGTCGTAGAAGACCTTCCGTACCTTGTGCGGCTGGTGGCAGTCCACGCAGGCCGGAAGCACGTGTGCCTGCTTCTCCCAGAGCTCTCCCCGGATCACTTTCCGGTGCACCTGCTCGATCTGCGCGTGGCATTTCGTGCAGGTCGCCGCGATGTTCCGGCGGGCGATCGAGGAGGCCGGATCGGTGTGCGGCAGGATGGAGTGCGCCGTGTGGCAGGAGGCGCAGTGGCGGAGCCACGATCAGCCCTTCTTCAGCAGGCCCTTCGCCGTGGATGCTCTCCGAGTAGTTCTCCAGGATGTGGTCCTGGTGGATCGCCCGCTGCCGGGTGACCGGGGAGCCTTCCTGGTGGCACTTGCCGCAGAGGAACGGGATCTTCAGCGGCGACGATGGGAGAGCGCGCGCGGTCTTCAGGCGAGCATCTCGTGGCTTCCGTGGCAGGTCGTGCAGCGCGGCGCGAGCGGGTCGCCCCGGGCGATGGCCTTGCCGTGCAGCGACCGGCTGTGCTGCTGCTGTTCGTCCGCGTGGCAGGCGCCGCACTCCACGCGGGCGCAGCGGGCGTCCTCGTGCGGCAGCTCCTTCCCCGCCAGGTCGGCATGGCAGCCGACGCAGGGAAGCGTCCCATGGACCGACGCCGCCGAAACGGTCTTCTCGTCCACGAAGACCGAGACGGTCTTTCCGTTCCGTTCCGCGGTGAGCGCCCTGTCGCTGTGGCAGGCCGAGACAGTCGGCGTTCTCCTGGGCCCGCAGGCCGGTCGCCGGAACCGCCGCCAGCACCAGGCCGGCCAGAACGGATCGCACCAGCGGTGCGGGATGGTCATGACGTCCTCCGGCCCTATCGGGCTTCCTCCGCCGTGCCTTCGCGCTTCAACTGCTCGAGCTCCAGCGGGATGTTCCTCGTCCATCTCCTCCTCGGTCAGCGTCCCCTTCCAGAAGGCCAGGTTCATCGGATAGATGTCCGGGATTGAAGATCACGAAGTAGAAATGCCAGACGATGATCGACAGCGTGGCGAGCCAGGCTTCATAGTAGTGCACCGTCCGGGCGACGTCCCACCCGAGCTTGCGTCAGGAGGCCCAGGAACATGTTGTCGAACCAGAGAATGACCCCCGTCACGGCCATCACGATGGTTCCCCAGATCAGGGCCCAGTATTCGCCTTCTCGATGTAGCTGAACCGCCCGAGCAGAGGCTTGTCGGCCGACAACCCGAGATTGTACTTCATGACGCCGATCGCGTCGGAAAGGTCCTGCCGGACGCGGCAGCAGGTCCCGGATGAGCTGCTTTGCCGCGCGGGACCACCAGAAGAGTAGTAGACGTGGTAGAGGCTCGCCAGCACCATGACGACCGCGGCGATCCGGTGCAGGATCCCGCGGAGCTCGAACACCACGGGATTGAGCTCGCGCAGCGGCGACCACCCACCAGGCGTCCGGATAGCTGAGGGCGAACCCGGTGAGCACGAGCGTGATGAAGCTCAGGAGCAGCGAGGCGTGCTGGATCCGCTCGTCGAGCGGTCATCCGGAGGTAGAGCCGGTGGCCGTGTGGTGGCGGCCACGGATCGCCCGCGGCGCATACATCAGCTGCCGCCGGGACTTCCTCACGAAATCGAGCGATGTTGTGGAACGACCATCCCCCCGACCGTCACGACGATCAGCACGATGTACCCGGTGGCGACCAGGTACAGGATCGTCGTCTTGCCCGCGACGTGGCGATGACGTGGACCGACCCCTTGGTGAAGTTCTCGTTCGCCCCCGGATGGCAGGTGCCCGCAGGTCCGGGCGAGGTTCTCCTTGGCGATCCGCGAGGTGGAGTCCGTCGACGGCTTGATGTCGTGCACGCCGTGGCAGCTCGCGCAGTTGGCGACCTGCCGCGTTGCCCGCCTGGTTCGGCGAGGCCGTGGAAGCTGTCGTTGAAGCTCTTGAAACGGTCGGCCGAGAGCCCGTACTTGGCGGCCAGATTCACCGAGGCGTGGCAGGGAGAGCAGACCTGCGAGGAGACGTTCTGCGGCGCGACTGGACGACTTCGGGTCCTGTGGCGACAGGATGTTGTGTTCGCCATGGCAGTCCGTGCAGGTGGCGGAGGCGGTCACCCCCCTGGCGAGCGCGACCCCGTGGATGCTGTACGTGTACTGATCACGCATCGCCGGCGTGGCACCTCCCGCAGGTCGTCGCGATGTTCTCCTTCGCCACCTGCGAGTCCGGGGTTCGACCCCTTGCGCATTTCGTGGCTGCCGTGGCAGTCAGAACAGGTGGCGGCGAGCGTGCTCCCCATCTTGATCGCCGTCCCGTGCACACTGTTCTCATAGCTGGAGATGAAACCGCCCTGGGGACCGACGCGCGCTCTGACGGCCGGATCATCGAGATGGCACTTCATGCACATCGCCGCCTGGTTCATCCGGCTCGTCGGGGCGGAGGTGTCCGCAGCCTGGCGGACGTTATGCTCGCTGTGGCAGCCGCTGCAGGTCGGCGCACCTTTCACGCCGGCCGCCAGCGCTTTGCCATGGTCGGATGCCTCGTAGTGTTGCAGCACCTCGCCGTGGCAACGGGCACAGGTGGCCACCGCGACCTGTTGGTGCTCCTGAGGCGACATGTCCGAGAACTTCGGTACGGAATGGGTGGTATGGCAGTCCACGCAGAGCGCAGCCTGTCCCCCTCCGGGTCTTTTCCCCGAATGGACGTTTCCCGCCCGAGGCTCGGCCTCCGCATGGCAGCTCGCGCAGCCGGCCGGGGTCAGCTTCTTGGCGTGAGGAATTTCGTCGGGCTTGAAGCCTTCGTGACAGGTGAGACAACCGAGTTGCCCGTGTGCGGACCGCGCGAACCCCGCCGGATCAACATGGAGGGAGATGGTCTTCCCCCTCTTTTCCATGGACAATGACCTGTCACTGTGGCAGGCCAGGCACTCGGAGTCCTGCTGGGCCAGTGCGCCCGAGGCGGACGCCCAGCAGGAGGGCAACTGCCAGTACTATCGTCGACCGAAGCATCGCGGGAAGATCACCTCTGTTTGTTCTGATAAGCGCAATGGAGAAGTCAACCAGTATGCCAACAAACATCTGCCGTTTCTGTTGAATTTCGCCACATTGTCGGACAGGATCGTAGGACCTTCTCAATTCTGCGAGTTTCTGAGGAAGAGGGTTTGTCGAGGATGGGAAGGGCCAAAGGGACGGCTGGGCCCGGCCGGAGCAGGGATCCGCTGGGAGTCCCTCACCGCCTTGGGGCAAGGATCTCCTGGATCTTCTGAGAGACCGCGGCGACCTCGAAGGGTTTGTAGAAGACCGCGGTAACCTGTTTGCGGAGACACTGGTCGAGCCGTACATCCTTTCCATTATAGACATAGAGCATGATGAGCGGCAGGTCGGCTTTGAGCTGCTTGAGCGCGTCGACCCGTTGGAGCAGCTTTTCCGACGGAACGGCGTCGATCAGCACAAGATCCGCGGAGTAGTCGGCCACGAACTTGTCGAGGCTGCCGATGTTGGTCGTGGTGATGACGTTGTACCGGTCCTGGAACAGCATGGAGAGGCTGAAGCAGAAGTTGAGGTCGGGACTGTAGATAAGGATCGTCTTCTTCCCTTCTTCCACGACGGGGGCCGGTTTCAGTATGTTCGACTGGGTCGCCATGTTATCGGGTCACCGCAGGTGCAGATCCTTTTCGATGTCCTCGTTCCGGAGGAGGTTCTCCCGCACGGTTTGGGGTTTCACGGCGAGCACCGGGATATGGGTCAGCCGCACCACCTTCTCGGTGACGCTCCCGATGACCTTTCGCCGCAAGCCTGCCCGCCCGTGGGTGGACATGACGATCAGGTCGACCCCTTCCTCGTCGGCGTAGTGCATGATCATGGCCGCCGGGTGACCGGCCCTGACGGCCCGAACGACCTGGATATCCGGGTTGATATTCCTGCCGATGAACCCTTCCAGCGCCGCCCTGGCCTCATCCAGGTTGGCGTGGTGCTCGTCCACCACGTGCAGCAAGTGGATCTCCGAAGAATACAGCAGGGCGAAGGTGGTGGCATAATCCATCCCCGCCAGCGAACACTCCGAGAGGTCCGTGGTCACAAGGATCTTCTTCAGATAGATCATGGGTGACTCATGCCATTCGATCGCCGGACGTGGCCCGACGACTTCCGGTTGGAGCGGGAGCCGAACCACTCCATACACCAGGCTGTCATCTGTCTCGAAACGCCTCCGGGGCAAGGCCTTGCTCTCTGCCAATCCACCACAGCGTTTGTCAAGAGTTGTGCCAAGGAAGCACCCGGGAGGTCCCGAAACTACGGACGAAAAACGGGGAAAAGCAGTCCCGCAGGTGAGATCCTCTACAGCGGGGATTCCGAATTGTGGGAATGGGGGAGGGGAATTTCCTATGCCTGCGAACCGATGTCCAGCTCTTCGATCTTCCGGTAGAGCGAGGAGAGGCTGATCTTCAGCGCCTTCGCGGTCAGCTCCTTGTTGAACTGGTGCGCTCTCAGGACGTGGCTGATGTACTGACGCTCGAAGTCATCCACCGCCTCTTTCATCGACCGTTTTGTATCGAACGAATAGAGGTTATCCTGCCGTTGGTCGAACAGCCCGGGGAGGTCCTGTTTGGCGATGAGCGTCCCTTCGGCGAAGATCACCGCGCGCTCGATGATGTTCTCCAGCTCCCGGATCTCCCCCTTCCAGGTGTGCCCCGTCAGGAGCTTCATCACCTCGTTGTCGACCCCCCGGACATCTTTTCCCATCTCGTGGGCGTATTTGGCGACGAAGTGCTGGACCAGCAGGGGGATGTCGTCCATCCGCTCCGAGAGCTGCGGCAGGTTGACCTCCACGATGTTCAGCCGGTAGTAGAGGTCCTCGCGGTAGCGCCCGGCCTCCACCTCCTTCGCCAGGATCTTGTTGGTCGAGGCGATGATCCGGACGTCCACCGGCTGGGGAAGGGAGGTCCCCACGGGCGTGATCTCCTTGAGCTCGATGGCTCGCAGGAGCTTGACCTGCAGGTGGAGCGGGATCTCGCTCACCTCGTCCAGGAACAGCGTGCCGCCGTCGGCGGACTTGAAGTAGCCGTCCTTGTCCATGGTCGCGCCGGTGAACGAACCCCGGCGGTGTCCGAACAGTTCGCTTTCGAACAGGTTCTCCACGATCGCGCCACAGTTGACGGGGATGAACGGCCTGGTGGCCCGGCGGCTGTTGAAGTGGATCGCCTTCGCCACGAGCTCCTTGCCCGTCCCGCTTCTGCCGTGGATCAGCACGGTCCCGTCGGTCATGGCCACTTTGCGGATCATCTCGAAGATCCGCTGCATCGCCGGGCTCTGGCCGATGATCTTCTCGAAATCGTACTGCCGGTGGAGCTCGTTCCGCAGCAGCTTGTTCTCCAGCGACAGCGTCCGGCTGGCCAGCAGCCGCTTCACCTTCAGGAGCAGTTCATCGAACTCCACCGGCTTCAGGATGTAGTCCACCGCCCCCTTCCGCAGGGCGGCGATCGCCGTGTCGATCGAGCCGTAGGCCGTGATGATGACCACCAGGGTCTCCGGGCTCATCCGCCCGATGTTCTCCAGCAGTTCGATCCCCTTCATCTCCGGCATCTCGAGGTCGGTCAGCACCAGGTCGAACGGATCTTCGCGGATCAGATCCAGGGCGATCCTCCCGTTGGCGGCATCGCTGACCCGGTAGCCCTCCTTGGTCAGGAAGAACGACAGGGATTCACGGATCAGTTCCTCGTCGTCCACGATCAGGATCTTCTCAGCCATGCTGGTATTCCTCCGCTGCGTTCAACGGAAGGACCACGGTGAAGGTGGTCCCCTGGTCCCGGGCGCTGCGGACGGTCAGATCGCCCCGCAGGCTCTTGACGATGCCGTAGCTCACCCAGAGGCCCAGTCCCGTCCCCTCCCCGACCGGCTTCGTCGTGAAGAACGGCTCAAAGACCTTGGGCAGGTGCTCTCCCTCGATGCCGCAGCCGTTGTCGGTGATGCTGACCCGCACCGCCGCGTCGTCCCTCTCGAAGTTCGGTGGTGATCGTTCCGGCCTTCTCCTGCAGCGCGTCGACGGCATTCAGGAGGATGTTGATGAACACCTGCGAGATCTGGTCGGGCACCAGGCTGAGCAGGGGGATCTGCTGTCGCACGTGCGTGGCGAAGGTGATCTGCTTCGCCTTCTTTCCCATCTTCACGATCTCCACCGCATCGGTCAGCACCTTCACGACGTCGGTGGTCCGGACCTCGTAGTTCGACGGGCGCGAAAAGTCCACGAGGTCGCGGATGATCTTGGTGATGCGGTGCACCTGCGACTGCACGAGCCCGAGCTTGTCGCGCGCGAACTGGTCGTCCACCGTGCGCATGAGCACCTGGACCACCGAGGAGATCGACGCCAGCGGATTGCCGACCTCGTGCGCGATCCCCGCCGCCAGCGTGCCGATGCTCTCCATCTTCTGCGAGTGCATCAGCTGCTGCTCGAGGGCCCGCTGCTCCGTCACGTCGCGGTGCGAACCCAGGTAGCCGACGACCACGCCGTCGTTGTTGAGGATCGGCGAGATCAGGAGCTGGGTGAAGAGCGGACGCCCGTCCTTCCGCCGGTTCTCGATCTCGCCCGTCCAGACCTTGCCCGCGCTGATCGTGTTCCAGACCTTGACCCAGAACTCCTTGGTGTACTTCCTGCTGGAGATCACGTTCGGGTCGCCCCCGATCAGTTCCTCCTTCGGGTACCCGGTCGCCTTTTCGAACGCCGGGTTCACGTACACCATCCGTCCCTGCGCGTCCGTGATCTGGATGGGGTTGACCGTGAAGTGAACCACGTTGGAGAAGCGGAGAAGGTCGAGCTCTTTCCGCTTCGCCTCAGAGACGTCCCGCCCGACGATATAGAAGAGGTCCCGATCCGCCTCACGGGTCCGGCGGATGTAGAGCACCACGTCGATCGATCCCCTTGAACGGGTCTGCAGCTTGGCCTCGGCCTCGGTTCTCCTGCCGTTCACCGGGAGCATATGCAGCGGAGGCAGGGGAGTATCGGACGTCAGCAGGGAATAGAAGGGGATGGTACCGTCCAGCGGAGCGGGAAGTCCGGTGACTTCACGGGCCCGCTTGTTGCAGTCAATGATGGTCAGCTCCCGGGAGAGCACAAAGCACATATCCGGGAGGATGTCAAGAAAGCCACGGGAAGTATCAATCGCCGGTGTCATAAAGAACGTTGACCAATGATACGAAAAAGCCGCCGGAGTATCAACGCCGTCGGGGGATTCTCGCGCCAAGTGCGTATATTGGGGCGATGGAACAGCATACGGGATTCGCCGAACTGCTCCGCCGCCGGATCGACCAGGCGGCCATTGCCCCTCGCCGGCTGGAACCGGGAGAATGCCGGACGACCGGCGGCAAACCATGCCGCCTCTGCCATGCGTCCCGTCTTTCCTACGCCGACGAGATCCCGATCAAGGCGCAGGTCCTCGGAGAATTCTGGACGGGGATCTGCCCGGATGGCCCGACGCTCTCGCCCCTGCGCCCTTCACCACGCGGGCGGGGATACCGGAGCGTCACCAAGCGAAAGGTCTTCCTCGACGGCAGGCGCCGGTTCCTGGGACTCATCGACCCGGACTCGCAGCGCACCGGCGGAGGGCTGGAGGTGGCGATCTGCGCCATCGAACCGGGGATCCACCTGAAGATCTTCTCTGCCTGTGCGGGCCAGTTGAACCGTCCTCACACGAAGATGCTGGCCTCCTGTCTCCGGTACGTGATCGTGCGGGGCGGGGAGGAGGCCCCCGCGGTGATCCTCTCCGTGGAGGAGATCTCCCCCGCCGTCGTGCGCGAGGCGAACGGCCTCTCCCGCGCCCTCACGCGGGCCGTCCCCTCGATCACCGGGGTCTTCCTCTTCGAGGACACGTCGGATGGGCGTTACTACCTCGGGGCGGGCGCGGCCCCCTCGGCACACGTCTTCCGCAAGCTGTTCGGCGCGCGCGAACTCTCCGCCACCATCGCCGGCATACGCTTCTCGTTCCATCCGCTCGCGTTTTCGCAGGTGAACGCCGAGGGAGCCGGGATCCTGGTGCGGACGGCTGAAGAACTTCTCCGTCCGTCGAAGGACCAACGGCTGCTGGACCTGTACTGCGGCTACGGGCTCTTCGGACTTTCTCTCGCGCCTCTCGTCCGCCAGGTCACGGGCATCGAATCCTCACCGCACAGCGTCTCCGCCGCGATCGCGATCGCACGCTCCCGTGGCGTGCGCCACGCGCGGTTCTTCCGCGACGGGGTCTCCGCCGAGAGCCTTTCCCGTCACGCGGGGGCCCCCGGACCCCTGGATCTCGTGGTGCTGGATCCCCCCCGTGGAGGAACGGAGAGAGGGGTCATCGAGGCCGTGGCGGAGCGGCGGCCCGTGCGGGTGCTCCACATCTTCTGCAACACGGAAGTGATCGCACGGGAGCTGTCACGCTGGAAGGAGAACGGCTACGCTGTCTCCGCTGCCGTCCCCGTGGACATGTTCCCGGGAACGGCGGCGGTGGAGATCATGACCCTTCTGGAAAAGCGCGGATAGCCGCAGAAACACCGAGGCGCAGAGAATGTCGAACCAGGTTCTCTGCGCCTCTGCGACTCCGCGGCCGATGTCGAACTTACCGTTTCTGCCGCTGCCACTTCGTGAACGCCACCTCCAGCTGCGTGTAGAAATCCCGGGCGTCGAAGGGTACCAGCCCCAGGTCCCTGCTCCCGAGCGGGCTGTTCAGCCACGGGAAGAAGATCCGCCGGATGGTGTAGCCGTTGAGCAGCCGTACCACGATCTCCCCCGTGCGGCTCCCCAGGCCGAAGGAATATGGCGGGAGGATGTTGAGAAAGACCTCCTTGAGCCAGACCCCGAAGGTCAGCGTATCGTAGTTGGCGATGCGGTGGAACGGGTCGATCAGTTTCTGCCGCCACGGGCGCAATCGCGAGGTTTTCTGATCGCGGTAGCGAAGCGACGCGATCTCGTCGAAACCGATGGAGAGCGTGGTCCCGTCACGGTAGATCACCCTGACCTGGTCTTCCATCAGATCGTACAGCTTCGGACGTCCGCGCAGGAAGGGGACAACGCCGAGGTACCAGAGGGCGAGCGTATACCAGACCAGCACGAGGCTCACCGCGATCCCGATGATGAGCTGCGAGACCCAGTCGGCCGCATCTGGTGCCGCGCCAGCAGCCGGGCATACATGAAGATGGGCAGGATCGGGACCAGCATCGCGAGGAGCGGCGGCAGGATCGCCCCTCATCATCGCGAAGATGTTCATCCTCGCGCTGGCCGACTGATACAGCTTCTTGACCGCCACTTCCCTCCGTTCGAAGAACCCCCGGGATTCCTCGTTGGAGTACATCTGGCTCACCTTGTGCCCCGAACGGCTGAGGTACTCGGCGGCCTTGTCCCATTCCTCCGCCTTTTCGTAGTGGAACGCCAGGAGTTCGTAGAACTCCATGAGCCGGTCCGCGTACAGCTCCTCGATCGCCCGCGCGATCGATCCGTGCAGCTCCTTCCGCTTGTTGACCAGGATGGTGTTGTAGGCCACTTCCTGGATCAGGAAGTGCTTGAACAGATAGTCGAACTGTTCGGCTTCATCCTTCTGCAGGACCAGCTCCAGCGACCGCAGCTCGACCAGCGACGGCTGCAGGTCCTTGTTCCCGATCACCACCTGCTCCAGGAGGGGGCGGGAAAACTCGCGGCCGATGACCGACGCGCCGAAGAGGACCTCTTTGATACTGTCCTGCAGCCGGTCGATCCGGGCCATGATGATCCCCTGGATCGTCCCGGGGATCCCCGCCTCGATGTCGTCCGAGAGGATCTCCACGCGGCCCTTCCGGACGACGATCTTCTTCTTGTCCAGCAGCATCTTCACGATCTCCTGGATGAAGAAGGGATTCCCTTCCGACCGCTTGAGGATCAGACTCCTCGACCGCCCGGGGAACGCTCTGGACGTCCAGGCGCAGGTGGATCAGCTTGACGGCCTCGTCCCGGGCGAGACGGTTCAGGTCGATCAGCGTGGACGATTCCTCCATCTCTTGCGCGGAGGAGTACTCGTCGCGGAAGGTCAGCACGAAGAGCGACAGCACCACGGAGGTGGTGCGGCTGAACATGTACTCCAGCAGCTCCTGGGAGAACCGGTCGATCCAGTGAAGGTCCTCGAGGATGAACAGGATGGGCCGGCGGACCGCGATCGCGCTCAGCAGCGCGCGGGTCGCCTGGAAGATCCGCTGCTTGCGGACCGACTCGTCGAGCAGCAGGATCTCCTCGTAGCGGATGGAGAGGAGCGTCGCCAGATAGGGCTCGTGTTCGTCCAGCGCCAGGTTCGACGACCACCTTGTGCAGTCGTTCGCGGATATCCTGCTCGCCGGTCTGCGGCGTGATCTTCAGGAGGTCGCGCAGGAGGTTCGTCCAGAGGTAGTAGGGGGTGTTCACTTCGAAGCTCGAACACTGCCCCTCGTACGCTGCGATCCCCTTCTCGTAGGCGAGCTTCACCAGCTCCGCCTTCAGGCGCGACTTGCCGACCCCCGCCTCGCCCCGGATCAGGACCCGCACCTGGTTCTTCTTGAGCACGGCGTCGACCGCCGATCGGAAGAGGCCGATCTCCTTTTCGCGGCCGACGAACTGGTCGCTGCCGATGGCCGGCTTGATGGCTTCCGCCTGCGATTCAGCCCGCGCAGCTTGTAGACGTCCACCGGGACGGCTTTCCCCTTGAGCGTCATCGGGAACGGCCCGGCGGCCACGGCCACGTTGGAGACCAGTTTGTACGTGTCCGCGGTGAGGTAGACCTCCCCCCTGGGGGCGAGTTCGACCAGCCGCGAGGCGAGGTTCACGGTGTCGCCGATCACGGAGTAGTTCATGCGGAGGTCGCTTCCCACGTTCCCGGCGATCACGAGGCCGGAGTGGAGCCCCACGTGCAGGCCGAGCGGGATCGGGAGCTTGACCGGGCTGTGGGTGTTGAAGTGCTCGATGTCCGCCATCAGATCCAGCGCGCAGCGGACCGCCCGTTCGGGGTCGTTCTCATGGGCCAGCGGAGCGCCGAAAATGGCCATGATCCCGTCGCCGATGAACTTGTCGATCGTCCCCTCGTACTTCAGGATCGTGGCGATGAGGCCGGTGAAACACTCGTTGAGGATCGTCGAGACCTCTTCCAGGTCCAGCTTTTCGGAGAGGGCGGTGAACCCGGTCACGTCGGCGAACAGCACGGTGACCAGCCGCCGCTCACTCTCGATCAGCTTCCCTGCCTCGAGGATCTTCTGGGCGAGCGCCCGGGGAATGTAGTTGCGGATGAGAGCGAAACCGTCCACCATCGGGCGGGCCGGAGCAGCAGCGCCGTCGATGGGCGCCCCGCAGGTGGGGCAGAACCGGGCGGATTCAGGGATCTGAGTCGAACAGCTGTTGCAGAGCATGCGGACCCTCTAAGGCTCGAATTCGCAGGGCGGGATGCGGCGCGACCACTTCAGGGTTCCGCATCTCCCGGACCCTTTCTATTTGAAGCTCTTTGCCGCCTGGTCCCGGGACTCGAGCACATCAAATACTAGGGTCAATTTCGTGATCACGAAGATATTATTGATGTTCTTGTTCACGCCACAGAGCTTGACCTGCCAGCCGCGGCGCGAATACGACGTGTGCGCAGAGACCAGCACGCCGATGGCCGTACTGTTCAGGTACGTGACGTTGCTCAAGTCGATCAGCAGGCGCTCGTACCCTCTGTCCAGAAAACCCGCCACCGCCTGCCGCAGTTCCACCGTCTCGTCTCCCCCCACGAGCGAACCCTTGGCTTCGATCAAGCCGATGTTCCCTTCGGGGAGCGTAGAAGTCTTGACACCCATGGGACCTCCTCCTGCTGTGGGATAGCAGCCGTCAACCCCTGAAATGGGCCTGGAACGGCCCGGGCTGACGGCGAGAGCAGAATGGTGACGCTAACATACGACCTTGGAATATCAGAAGCAACCTGTTGGTTTTCACCCTCCAAGTGCGGATATTGGCTCATATGGACGACCCAAAAGAGACCGGCACAGGCGCCGCGGGCTCTGAACCGTCAGCCCCGGAGGCCGCCGGCGATCCCCGGCGGCCCGGCAAAACAGGAACGCTCCGCCGAAACAGAAGCGTCGGGCCCGCACACCGCGGCGCCGCGAGGAACGGGCCTCGTCCCCGGGACTCGACCGTTCCCTCTATATCAACCGGGAACTGAGCTGGCTGGAATTCAACCAGCGGGTCCTCGACGAGGCCCAGGACACGCGCCATCCCCTGCTCGAACGGGTGAAGTTCCTCTCGATCGTCAGCTCCAACCTGGACGAGTTCTTCATGATCCGCGTCGCCGGGATCAAGGAACAGATCCTCGCCGACGTGGCGGACCTGTCCCCGGACGGCCTCCCCCCCGCCCGCCAGATCCAGAAGATCCACCAGCGGGTCTCCGCGATGCTGACGAAATGTCCAGATCCTTCTGGAACGAGCTGCATCCGCAACTCGCTTCGGCCGGCATCCACCTGCTGGGGATGACCAGATCACCGCCGAGGAACGGCAGAAGCTCTGCGGCCTACTTCGCCCGCGAGATCTTCCCGGTGCTCACGCCGCTGGCGTTCGACCCCGGTCATCCCTTTCCCGTATATCTCCAACCTCAGCCTGAGCCTGGCGGTGGTGGTCAGCAACGAGAAGGGAGAAGAACGTTTCGCCCGGGTGAAGGTCCCGGACGTGCTGCCGCGGCTTGTCGAGATCCCCGAACGGTTCGACGGACGCCTCCACCGCGCGGTTCGTCTGGCTGGAAGACCTGATCGCCCGGAAAATCTCGAGCCTGCTCTTCCCCGGCATGACGGTCAGGGAATCGTACGCGTTCCGGGTGACCCGGAACGCCGACATCGAAATCCAGGAAGACGAAGCGGACGATCTCATCCGCTCCATCGAGGAATCCATCCGGCTCCGCCGCTTCGGCTCGGTGGTGCGTGTGGGCGTGGAATCCTCCATGCCCGACCGCATCAGGGACATCCTGATCGAGAACCTCGAGGTCACCCCCGACGACGTCTATGAGCTCACTCCCCCGCTCGGACTGAGCCATCTGATGCCCCTGCTCCGGCTCCCCCGCCCCGACCTGAAGGACGCGCCGTACCATCCGGCGGCGCTCCGACCGATGAGGAGAACGAGGATATCTTCAGCATCATCCGCCGGGGCGACGTGATCCTGCACCACCCGTACGACTCCTTCGCCCCCGTCGTCCAATTCATCAAAACCGCCGCGCACGATCCGAACGTCCTCGCCATCAAACAGACCCTCTACCGCATCGGCAAGGAATCCCCGCTGATCCCGCTGCTTCATCGAGGCGGCCGAGAACGGCAAACAGGTGGCGGTGCTGGTCGAGCTGAAGGCGCGGTTCGACGAAGAGAACAACATCGTCTGGGCGAAACAGCTGGAACGCGCCGGCATCCATGTGGTCTACGGACTGGTGGGGCTGAAGACCCACGGCAAGATGGCGCTGGTGGTCCGCAAGGAGGCCGACGGCCTGCGGCGCTACGTGCACCTGGGCACGGGGAACTACAACCCGGTCACGGCCCGGATCTACACGGACCACAGCTTCTTCACCTGCCGGACCGACATCGCCGAGGATGCCACGGAAGTGTTCAATTTCCTGACCGGCTACTCGCGCCGGAGCACATTCCGCAAACTGGCCGTTGCTCCGATCTCCCTGCGGGAACAGATCACCGCACTGATCGACCGGGAGATCGCCCATGCGAGAGCCGGACGGGAAGCCCACCTGATCTTCAAGATGAATGCGCTGACCGACACGCAGATCATCGAGAGGCTGTACGACGCTTCCTGCGCGGGGGTGCGGATCGACCTGATCGTCCGGGGAGTCTGCTGCCTGCGTCCCGGCGTCAAAGGGATCAGCGACAATGTCCGGGTGATCAGCATCGTGGGACGGTTTCTCGAACACAGCAGAGTGTACTATGCCCGGAACAACGGCGCCCACGAGGTCTACCTGAGCAGCGCCGATCTGATGGGCCGGAACCTGGACCGCCGCGTGGAGCTGATGTTCCCGATCGAAGAGCCGGCGCCTCAGCCAGCAGATCAAGACCGAGGTCCTGGACGCGGCCCTGAAGCCGGATCTCCTGGCGCGCATCCTGCGCCCTGACGGGACGTACACGCCGCTCGCGGGGGCCAACGGGGCAGAAGTGCGCGACCTGCAACAGCTCATCATGCGGTCACGCATACAGGGTGCAAAGCAGGGCCGCCACACCCCGCGCGACAGCCACTGATCTTCTCCATCGGGGGAGCATCTTCACCCTCTCCCCTTCCACTCGTTCCTCCACGAACAAGGGAGCACTATGCGTCACGTACGACTGTCCCTCGCATTGTGTTTGGTATTGACCGCGAGCCTGTCGGCCGCGGACGAGGCGCGCTTCATGCGTACCCCCGACATCAACGGCAACCGGATCGTCTTCGCGTACGAAGGGGATCTCTGGACGACCGCCGCCGACGGGGGATCCGCCACGCGGCTCACCACGTTTCCCGGGCAGGAATCCAACCCGAAGATCTCCCCCGACGGCGCCTGGATCGCCTTCACGGCGACCTACGACGGGCCTGCGGCGGTCTACGTCATCCCGACCGAAGGCGGCACCCCGCGGCGCCTCACCTACACCCCGGGATACACCGCCACCGTCGGCTGGACCCCCGACAGCAAGCGTGTGGTCTTCCGGGCCAACTTCGAGATGGTCGTCAGCCGCGACCCGAACCTCTATTTCGTTGACCTGAACGGCGGCGCCCCCGAGCGATTCCCCATCGACCGCGGGAGCCGCTGCTCCTTCTCGTCCGACGGCACAAGCATGCTCTACACCCGGAAAGGGGATGAGGACTACTACTGGAAGCGCTACAAAGGGGGACAGTATCAGGACATCTGGAAGTTTTCGTTCGAGACGAAACAGTTCACCCCCGTGACCGACTACGTGGGAAAGAACAGCTACCCGATGTGGATCGGCGACAAGATGTATTACGTGTGCGACCGGGACAACGGCGTCTCCAACCTCTCGGTCATGGACCTGACCAGCCGCAAGGTCACGCCGCTCACCACCTTCGCCGACTTCGACGTGATGTGGCCCTCCACGGACGGAAAACGGATCGTCTTCGTGCAGGACGGGCGGCTCCATCTCTTTGACGTCGCTTCCGGGAAGACCTCCCGCCTCACGGTGACCGCCCCCAGCGACCGCTGGGCGCTCCGGAACCGGACGATCAATCCGAAGGAGTATCTCCACTCCACCGACCTGACGAATGACGGCTCCCGCGCCATTCTGGAGGCCCGCGGCGACGTCTACGTCGTCCCAACCGGCAAAGGGGCCGCCCGGGATCTCTCTGCCTCGTCCGGCACGCGGGAGATGTATCCGCGCGTCTCCCCCGACGGCAAACAGGTCGCCTTCTTCTCCGACCGCACCGGCGAGTACCAGATCTACCTGCAGGGGATCGACGGCGGTGAGGCCACGCAGCTGACGAAGTCCCTCGACAGAACCTCCTATCAGCTCCTCTGGTCCCCCGACGGCAAGAAGATCCTCTTCGGCAACAAGGACTATGCGCTCTTCGTCCTGGATGTGCCGTCAAAGGTGCTCACCAAGATCGACGAATCCCACCAGGGGAAGAACGACGAGTTCTACTGGGAGATCGGGGACTACGGATGGTCGCCGGACAGCCGCTGGGTCTGCTACAGCCAGGTCCAGGCGAACCGGAACAGCCAGATCTTCGTCTACAGTCTGGAACAGCAGAAACGTTTTGCGGTGACCAACGATTTCGCCGACAATCTCAATCCGGCCTTTGACGCGGCCGGCGGTTACCTGTATTTCCTCTCCAGCCGGAATTTCGACGTGGTGATGGACTTCTATGAGGACAACCATGTCATCTCCGCACCGCAGCAGGTGATGGCGGTGCAGCTGCGCGACGGCCTCCCACCACCTTTCGCCGACGAGGCGAAGCCGGCAAAGACCACGGAACCCTTCCGCATCGATACCGAAGGACTGATGCGCAGGACCTACCCGCTTCCGGTCCCGCGCGGGCAACTTCTTCCACCTTCAGGCCGGCAAGGGAAAGATCCTCTGGTCCTCCGTCCCGAAGTTCACCGAGGACGAGTATGAGGAGATCTTCAAGCCCGGAGGCGCGACGAAGTGGGATCTGCACATCTTCGACATGGAGTCGAAGAAGGAGATCGCTCTTCGGCGACAAGATCCGCGACGTGCCGGCTCTCCGCGAACGGCGAACAGATGATCATACGGCGGGAGGGGGACGTCTTCACCACAACGGTGGACAAGGCGTTCTCCACAAAGACTGCGGGTGAGAAGCTGGACCTGGGTACGCTCGTCTACCAGGTGGACGTCCAGAAGGAATGGACGCAGATCTTCGACGACGCCTGGCGCTGGTATCGCGACTTCTTCTACGATCCCGGGATGCACGGCCGCGACTGGAAGGCGATGGGGGAGGCCTACCGCGCCATGATCCCCTCCCTCTCCTCGCGGCAGGAGCTGAACTGGCTGTTGTCGCAGATGGTGGGTGAGCTGTGCGTTTCCCACACCTACGTCGGGGGCGGCGACATGAACCAACCCACCCCAGCACCGGCATTGACCTTCACCGGCCTGCTCGGCGCGGAACTGGTGGCCGGACCCGCGGGCAGGTCTTTACAGGTTCTCCCGGATCTTCGGTCCGACGGAGTACAACGCGAGCCTGACCGGCCCGCTCGCGCGGCCGGACGTCAACGTCCGCGAGGGAGACTACCTGATCGCCATCAACGGCCAGCAGGTGAAGCCGCCGGAGGATTACTGGCGGCTGCTGCAGTGCACCGCCGGACAGAAGATCTCCGTCACGGTCAACAGCACGCCTGGCCCGGAGAAAGCACGGACCTACGAGATCACGCCGGCCAAGAACATCCAGCAGCTGCAGTATTTCCGGTGGCTGAGCGACAACATCAACTACGTGCTCAAGGCCTCGGGCGGCAAGGTGGGGTACATGCACATCAACGCCATGGGGTCGGGGGGGATCGCGGAATTCGACAAGTTCTGGCGCGCGTTCCGCTACAAGGAAGGGCTCGATCATCGACGTGCGCCGCAATTCGGGCGGGTGGACGGAGTACTTCATGATCGACAAGCTCGAGCGGAAGATGGTGGCGTACAACGTGCTGCGCGACAAGGAGCCGTTCCGGTATCCCGGCTCAGCCTCCTCCGCCCACTACGTGGTGGTCTCGAACGAGAACAACGGGTCGGACGGAGAGGCCTTCGTGGAGCACTTCAAGGCGCGGAAACTCGGAACGGTCGTGGGCGTGCCCTCCTGGGGAGGTCTGGTGGGGATCCTCAACGCGCAGCAGACGGTGGACAACGGGTCGGTGAACCAGTCGAACAACGCCTTCTTCGGCAAAGAAGGGACGTGGCTGGTGGAGAACCACGGCGCGGATCCTGACGTGATCATCGACAACGACCCGGCATCGGTGATGGCGGGGAAGGATCTTCAGCTGGACAAGGCGATCGAGATCGCACTGCAGAAGATCAAGGAACAGCCGTTCACGTTCCCGGCGAAGCCGGCGTATCCCAGGAAGTGATCGGCACGGGGTGGGCACGGGATCCTCTCGCTGAGCCGCAAGGTCGCAACGTCCGGGGCGTGACGCTCCCCGTCACGCTTTCCTTGCGCTTTGGCGAGAGGTCCCCGTGGCATGCCGGCGTCTTTAACGGATCAGCACGATCGTCCGCGTGCGGGCCTGACCGCCGGCCTGCAGTCGCACCACATACGTCCCGCTGGACAACCTGCCGGCATCAAACCGTACCGTGTACTCGCCGGGGGCCTTCTGTTCGTCCACCAGCGTCGCGACATCCCGTCCGAGCAGATCGAACACCTGCAGCTTCACCCCGGTCCCACCCTGGATCACCGCCTCTCCGTCTGCCTGCCCTGAGGAAAGGAAGGGGAGACGAAATCTGATCTCCGAACTGCCGTTGAACGGATTCGGATAGTTCCGATCCAGCTCGATCGTCCCGGGAAGGTCCTTCGCTGCGCCAGCGACCCCGGTCGCCGAATACTGCACCACGTACACCGCCCCGGCCCCCCGCGCAAGATAGTAGAGGTTGCCGTCCGGCCCGGACAGCAGGTCCACCGGCGACGAGATCCCCGTGGCGAAGCCAGCCACGGCCGAATCCGCGGGCCGCAGCGTCCTGATCCATCCGTTCACGTAGTCGGCGAAGAAGTAGAGGCCGGAGTATGAGGCCGGATAGGTCGTCGCGGATGGTTCGAAAAATGTTCCTCCGGCAATGCAGTTCCCCGATGTGCTCCCTGGTCCGTGCGGATAGGTGAAGACCGGCCCCCGGTATGCGGGATTCGTGGTGAACCCCTCGGTAGCGGGCCAGCCGTAGTTCGCGCCCGCAACGCCCCTGTTGATCTCCTCCCAGCTTCCCGCTCCGACATCGTTGATGAAGAGCGCGCCTGTCGTCCGCTGGAAGGCGAACGTGAAGGGATTCCTGAGCCCCAGCGCCCAGATCAGCCGGTTCTTGCCGGCGGCGGTGCCGTAGAACGGGTTGTCGATCGGGATGCCGCCGTCCGGAGACATCCGCAGGATCTTTCCCAGGAGGTTCGCCATGGTCTGGGAGTTGGAAGAGGTCGCGTTCTCCCCCGCGGCAATGTACAGCTTCCCGTCGGGCCCGAAGTGGATCGCGCCGCCATTGTGGTTGGTGGCGCCGCTCAGATCGTCGAGGTCCAGGAGTACCACCTCACTCCCGGTCAGCGCCGTGTCGCCGCTGGCGGTGAACCTGCTGACACGGTTGTGGACGGCCGGGGTCTTGGCCGTGTAGTAGACGTAGAGGAAGTTGTTTGAAGCGAACGAGGGGTCGAAGGCAACGCCCAGCAGTCCACGCTCGCCGTTGGGATCGACGTTCAGCGTGAGGAAAGGCTTCGCCAGGAGCACGCCGGCCTTGATGACCCGCAGGGCCCCCCCCTGCTGGCAGACGAACAGCCGACCGTCCGGGGCGAACGCCATGGCGGTGGGCTGGCTCAGCGATGAGGCCACCACCTTTTCTGTGAAGCCGGCTGGAAGGTTTGCGGCGAAGGCGTTGGGGGCCGCCGCGGCCACCCAGACACAGGACAGGATCTTGACCAGCGATCTCATACCACCTCCCATTGTGAGGCCCCGGCGGCTGCCGGTCAGCGTATGCGTGAGAACGGACACCTCACGTAATATAGGACCCGCGGGGAACCCAAGGCAAGCCCCTGTCGCTGATTTTTTCTACAGTGTCGATTGGCTTGTTTTTGGGTGCCCATTTGTGTACGTTCTGGGGTAATTGTGTTCTTCCCACCGTTCTCACTCATCCCCAATTGTAAGGAGCGCACCATGGCAGCAGCCAATAGCCTTACTATCACCGACAACCGGACCGGGAAGCAGTACGAGCTCCCGATCGAGAACGAGACCATCAAGGCGACCGATCTGCACAAGATCAAGGTCAAGGACGACGACTTCGGCCTGATGACCTATGACCCCGCCTTCATGGCCACCGCGTCGTGCAAGAGCAAGATCACGTACATTGACGGCGACAAAGGGATCCTGCGGTACCGGGGCTATCCCATCGAACAGCTCGCGGAAAAGTGCACGTACCTCGAGGTCGCCTATCTGCTCCTCTACGGCGAATTGCCGACCAAGCCGCAGCTCGGCGAATGGGCCGCGCACATCACGACCCACACATTCGTCCACGAGAACATCAAGAAGCTCATGGACGGGTTCCATCACGACGCCCATCCGATGGGGATGTTCGTCAGCACGATCGCCGCGCTTTCCACGTTCTACCCGACCGCCAAGAAGATCGGCGACAAGAACGAGCGGCAGATGACCTTCTTCCGGCTGATCGGCAAGGTCCCCACCCTCGCAGCGTTCGCCTACCGCCACAGCGTCGGGATGCCGTACGTCCACCCGGACAACGAACTTTCATACGCCGGGAATTTCCTGTCGATGATGTTCAAGGTCGCGGAGCCGTCGTACAAACCGAACCCCATCCTCGAGAAGGCCCTGGACGTGCTGTTCATCCTCCACGCCGACCACGAACAGAACTGCAGCACGAACGCCATGCGCGCCGTCGGCAGCTCCCAGGTGGATCCTTACAGCGCGGCGGCGGCGGCCTCGGCAGCCCTGTACGGCCCGCTCCACGGCGGCGCGAACGAGGCGGTGCTGCGGATGCTCGACGAGATCGGCACAAAGGACAATATCCCCGCGTTCGTGAAGGAGGTCAAGGAGGGAAAGGGCCGGCTCATGGGCTTCGGGCACCGGGTCTACAAGAACTACGACCCGCGCGCGGCGATCATCAAGAAACTCGCCGACCAGGTCTTCACCGTCACCGGCCGAAATCCGAAACTGGATATCGCCCTGGAACTCGAGCGGATCGCCCTGCAGGACGACTATTTCGTGAAGAGAAAGCTCTATCCGAACGTGGACTTCTATTCCGGCCTCATCTACCAGGCCATGAAGTTCCCCGTCGACATGTTCCCGGTCCTCTTTGCCATCGGCCGGATGTCGGGCTGGCTCGCCCAGTGGAACGAGATGCTGGACGACTCCGACCAGAAGATCGCCCGTCCGCGCCAGGTATACCTGGGACAGGACAAGCGTGACCTGCAGCGCTGATTAAACTCCGGCACCTCCGCCGGCATCTAACGGGCGGATGGACGCCGCGGGAAAACACCTCCCGCGACGCGTTCATCCGCCCCTGATGTTTGTGGAGCCACATCCGGAACGAACCCTTGGTCCCGCTCACGATCCTGCAAACCTGCTACTCGCGCTCCTGGGGCGGCCTGGAAATGCAGGCGCTCGAGGTCTCCCTGCATCTTGCTCGCAGAGGTCACCGGATCTGGCTTTCCGCTCCACCGGGGAGCCGCCTGGATGAGGAAGGGCGCTCCGCAGGACTGCAGACCCTGCCGATGGACGTGCGCGGACATGTGCATCCTCTGGTGATGGTCAGGTTGAGACAGGCCCTCAGCCGGCTTCAGGTCTGATATCGTCCACTCGCACCACTCGAGGGACCTGGCCACCCTCGCTCCTTCGCTGGGCCTTCTCCGGCGCCGGATCCCTCTCGTGCTCAGCAAACGGATGGGATCCGCGGTCCGGAAGACCGATCCGTTCCACCGCCTCACCTACGCCCGCGTGGACCGGGTCCTCGCGATCTCGTCGGTGATCCGGCAGAACGTCGTCGAAACCACTCCCATGGACCCCGGAAAGGTCCTTCTCCTCTTCGATGCCGTTGACACGGACCGTTTCGAGCCGTCGCGCGTGAATGGACCGCGAAGCGGATACGACGGGATCTCGGGGTTGCGTCCGGACGAAATGCTGATCGGTACCGTCGGTCGGTTTTCCCCCGGCAAGGGTCATGAGGAGTTGCTGGAGGCCGCGCGGATCCTGGCGGCCCGGGGACTCCAGTTCAAGCTCCTGGTCGCCGGGGAGGCGAGCTACGGCGAGAGAGAATACGAACAGCGGATCCGGGCACTCGCACGAACCCTGGGGCTGGAACGGATCGTCCGGTTCACCGGGTTCCGCCGCGACGTTCCAGAAGTCATGAGCGCGCTGGACCTGTTCGTGTTCCCCTCCCACGCCGAAGCATTCGGATTGGTGCTGATCGAGGCGATGGCGATGGAGCGGCCTGTGGTCTCCACCAACTGCGACGGCGTACTCGATATCGTTGTGGACGGTCTCACGGGACTGACCGTTCCGCCGAAAGACCCGGTTGCGCTTGCTGCTGCTGTCCAGAGAATGCTCGCGGACGGAACCCTGCGAAACCGCTGCGGGAAGGCGGGACGGCAACGCGTGCTGGAGTTGTTCGACCAGGAGAAGCAGATCGATCGCCTCGAATCGATCTACGCGGAACTCATGGCAGAGGCTCGACCTCCAGCCGCTCCGTCCCGCTGAACCTCCCCACCGGGTAAATGTTCAGGACACGGTCACGGTACGGTGAGCGCTGGTAGAGCCAGTTGAGCCGGGCATCGGGGTTCGCGGCGAACACCGAATCTGCGCCGACCTGCCGGGTGAATTCCACGCGGAGCAGGCTGTCCGTCGCAAGCATTTCTTCCCCCACCCGTTCCATCACTTCCTGCTCGAAGTATTCCTTCTGCTCGAACACCGCATCGAAGAACCCCCAGGCCACGAAGGAATCGGCACTGCGCGGCTCGAGAAGCTGGACCGCCACCCGCATCGCAGGCTGATCGGCCGGGATCACGACCGTTCCGGCAGCAAAGGTCCTTCGCTCGCGTACGGGCTCGGCCGTTACGGTGAGCCCGTGGCGTCCTTCGTACGGGCGCTCCTTCCAGCGGGGATTCCTGAAGTGGTACGATCCCACCTCCACGGTCGCAGGTGCGCGCAGGCGCTGCATCCGGACGCCGTGCAGGCGCAGGATCTCCGGAACGAAACTCCACTCCGGCGGAACGAGGTAGGCCGTCGGTGCCGCCACCGAATCGGTCACGCGGATCCTGCCGTAGAACGGCAACCGGACCACGACCGGTTCGTCCGTATACACGATTCGCGTCGACCCGGAGATCGCGCTCTTTCGCTCGAACGAACGGTATCCCAGGAACTCCCTCACGACACTCCCTGAATCGAGGCCGAACGTCAGGGGGAACCATCGCGCCCCTCCGGCCCAGCCCGGTCTGGGTTTCGTCCGCGCGACGGACGGCGGACCGCAGCACGGACGCGGTGCGGTTCACGCGCTCCAGAGATGAGGCAAGCACTGCGTACGTGGCCTCGACCCTTGTCCGGTACGGCTTGTAGACGTGCGTCTCGATGAGCAGCGCCGCGCGGTTCCGGAGCGCGGCATACCCCGTCGAGAACCGCGGAGGCGCGGCGCCCCCGTCCATGCCCCGGGTCAGGTCCTTCTCTTCGCGCGGAAAGACGTACCAGAAGATCCTGTGCCCGGCCCGCTCCACGCCGGAGAGCATGCCGGGGAGGAGGTCGCGTGAGATCCAGGCAGCCGACGCCCGCGTCGATCTGCGGACCCATTTCCGTGGTGTAGGTGACGTCGTACTGGAAGTCGATCCCGTCGGTGACGTGGCAGTCGATATAGAGGTCGGGCTCCCAGGCCGCGAACAGCCTGAGCAACGCGCGCATTTCCGGCGCATCCGCTTTGAGATAGTCCCGGTTCAGGTTCAGGTTGCGCGCGGTGACCCGCCATCCCATCTCCTCCGGACCGTTCTGGTTGATCCGGTTGAACGGTCCGAAGCGCTCGTGTCCGTCCACGTTGAAGATCGGGACAAACAGCACGATCGCGCTGTCGAGCAGCGACGAGCGGGTCCTGGTGATCGCCATGTCGCGGACGAGCATCAGGCCGGCGTCCTTCCCGTCGATCTCCCCCGCATGGATCCCGGCCTGGATCAACACGACGGGCATGCCGGTGCGCCGGCGGTCGCGGGGGTCGCGGACCCCCTGCTTCGAGACGATGAGCAGAGGAAGCTCGCGTCCCTGCGGGACTGGTCCCGAACGACGTCAGGGTCACCCACGAAGAAGCGCTGTCGAGCCGGCGGCAATACCGGAGCGTTTCGTCGTACCTCGGCGTGGCGCGGTTCCCGCTCAGCTCATAGGCGGTCAGCCAGCGATCCGGGGTCTGGGCAAAGAGCACGGGGAACGCAGATGCGGCCAGGGAAAACAGGATCAGGGATCGGACGGTGTTCATGGGATCACGCCGGGAGATGTGGGACCAGTGTACCGCGCGGGGTCGTCGGGGTCATTTCACCCAGACGATCGTCACGCCGGGATTGCTTCTGTCGAGATCGGTGTCGGCATATTGCCCGACGGCGCGCCTCAATGCGGCCGTGTCCGGGTCGAGCACTCCGTATGCCGGCCCCTCGATCACGCTCTTCACCCGGGCGCGACGGCGGTAGAGCCAGTTCAGGACCACGGTGCGCGTGCTTCCGCCCACGCCACTGCTGCCGTACCCGTGGACGATCTTCAGGATCCTGTGCGATCCAGAGTGTCGGACGGCGGCGAGTGCGTCGTCCAGGTCCTGCTCCACCGTGGACGGTGGTCTCGGCGGATGGGCCACGTCGATGACCAGCACGGGTCCGGTGTTCATGGGACGAACCGCCGGAGCCGCAGGGAGTTCCCCAGCACGCTGACCGAGCTGAAGGCCATCGCGGCCGCAGCGATCATGGGATTGAGCAGGCCGAACGCGGCCAGAGGGATGCCGACGCTGTTGTACACGAACGCCCAGAAGAGGTTCTGGCGGATCGTCGCCACGGTCCGGCGGGAGAGTCGCAACGCCCGGGCTACTGCCAGCAGGTCTCCGTGTACCAGCGTGATGTCGGCGGTCTCCATCGCGACGTCGGTCCCCGTCCCCATCGCGATACCGACGTCGGCGCGGGCCAGGGCGGGCGCGTCGTTGATGCCGTCGCCGACCATGGCAACGGTCTTTCCCGGACCCTGCAGCGAAGCCACCTGCCAGGCTTTGCCGTCCGGACGGACGCCCGCCACCACCGCGTCGATCCCCGTGAGTGCCGCGACGGCCTTCGCGGCGGCCGCATGGTCCCCCGTGAGCAGCACCGGTTCGATCCCCATGGCGCGCAGACCCGCGACCGCTGCGCGGGCGTCGCCGCGCACGGTGTCCGCGATCCCGAAGACCGCGGCGACCCGGCCATCTACCGCCGCGAACAGCAGTGAATGCCCTTCAGCCTCCCGCGCCGACGCTTCGCTCTCCAGGGGGTCGATGCCGATGCCGTGGTCACGGAGGAACTCCGCAGAGCCCGCCAACACCTTCCGGCCGGACACCTCGGCGCTCACTCCCCGTCCGGGAACGGCTTCGAACGATGCCGCGGCGGGGATCTGCAGACCTCTGGTCCGCGCCGCCTCCACGATGGCTTCGCCGACCGGGTGGCCCGAGAGAAGCTCCACCGCTGCAACGGCCGAAAGGACCTCCTCCAGATCTATGCCGGGAACGGCCCGCATCGATGCGACGCCGGGCCTGCCGGTGGTGAGCGTGCCGGTCTTGTCGAATACCACCGTGGTCGTCCTGTGCGCACGTTCCAGGCTCTCCGCATTGCGGATCAGAATGCCGTTGCGGGCGCCCACCCCCGTCCCCACGATGATCGCCGCGGGAGTGGCCAGCCCCAGCGCGCAGGGGCAGGCGATGACGAGCACGGCCACCGCATGGATCAGGGCCGCGGAGAGGGGCGCGCCGGCCGACCGTGATCCAGAGGATCATGGTCGCGAGGGCGATCAGCATCACCACGGGCACGAAGACCCCCGCGATCCGGTCCGCCAGCCGTTCGATCGGAGCCTTGGATCCCTGCGCCTGCTCCACGAGACGGAGGATGCGCGCGAGGACGGTCCCTTCCCCGACGGCGGTGGCGCGGATGTCCAGGGCTCCATCGATATTGAGCGTCCCGGCGACGACGGTGTCGCCCGGCTCTCGAGGGACGGGGAGGCTCTCGCCGGTCACCATCGATTCGTCCACGGAGGAGCGGCCGGAGACGACGACACCGTCCACCGGGATCGATGCGCCAGGCCGGACCACGGCGACGTCATCGAGGCGGATGGATTCCACCGGCACTTCGGCGATCTCCTCTCCCCTCCGTACGCGGGCAACAGACGGCTGGAGCGCGGCAAGTTCGCGCAGGGCGGCGGCAGCGCGTTTCTTGGCCGAAGCTTCAAGCCATTTGCCGAGGACGATCAGGGTGATGATGGTGGCGCTGGTGTCGAAGTAGAGGGGCGGGGGGATCGTCAGTCCGAGCAGTGACGGGGCAAAGACCGCGACGGAGCTGTAGAGAAAGGCGGCGCCGGTCCCCACGGCGACCAGCGTGTTCATATCCGCCGATCCGTGGCGCAGCGCGCTCAGCGCCCCCCTGAAGAAGCGCCGGCCTGGGCCGGCCAGAACCGGAAGAGTGAGGAAAAAGAGAAGGACGGGGATCGCGGGAAGGCCGAGAACGGTCGGCGGAGCATGGACCCCGGCCATACTGATGGACATCACCGGCACGCTGAATCCCAACGCGATCAGGAGGTCGCGCCGCAATGTTGAGGCATGGTCCGGGGGGATCTGGGCGCCTCCCTCCGCACCGGCAGGCAGCAGGAGATCGTACCCGGCATCGAGGGCCGCCTTGCGGAGTTGTGGCAATAGGGCGGAGTCGGCGACGACCGTAGCCCGTTCGGTGGCGAGATTGACCGCGACGGACGAGACCCCGGGAACGGATCCGAGGGCCTTCTCGACGCGCCGCACGCAGGCGGCGCAGGTCATTCCCTGCACGGGGAGAACGATCGTCGTGAACTCGGGGGGGGTCATGGCTTCAGGCGGGATCGGACGGCGTCGGAACGGAGTTCGCGCAGGGCGTCGGTCCCGATCCAGCGGACCGAAGGATCCGGATGGGCAGCAAAGACCTCCGCCGTTGCCAGGGCCGCGCGATTGAGCCGGGTGTTGCGCTTGCCGATCTGGCGGATGGCCCAGTTGACGGCCTTTCGGACCATGTTCCTCCCGTCCGCTCCATGCCGCTGAATGAACGCCAACAGATCGAGGAAGATCTCATCGGCGGCGCGTTTGTCGCTGACGGCGATGCGGGCCATCAGGACGAACCCGGCCCGGCGGATGAACTCCGGCTTTCTCCGGGCCCAGACGGCCATTCGGCGCCGGGCCAGGGGCACATCCTCCAGCAGGTTCGCGCAAAGCTGGTCACACACGTCCCAGGAATCGAGGTCCGCAAGCCATGACTCCATCTGGACGGCGGTCACCCGGAGGGGATCGTCGATCATCGTGGCGAGGATCCGGGCTTCGTGGATGCCGCTGCGCCAGAGCCCGAGAGCGAGCGGGTGATCGGGCCTCAGGTCGCGCGCGAGGGCGCGCAGGACGGGGATGGGCACGCCGAGCGTGTCGCGCGTGCTGATCCCGTAGCGGGCCATTCCGGCGACGTTCTCCGGGTTGGAGTGGCGTCGGAGTTCCGCAATGACACGGTCCGTGGCGCTGGCCGCGGCGCTCACGGCAGCGGGACGAACCCCGCCTCCTGGATGGCAGCGGCGATGACGGGGAGCGGGGCGCTCGACTCGTCGTAGACCACCACGGCAGAACCCACACGGACGGACCTGACCTCCACACCGGGGATCTGGGAGAGCGCCTTCTGCACGGACATGACACAGTGCTGGCAGCTCATCCCCTCGATCAGGATCTCGTGTTCGATCATACGGAAGCTCTTGTGATGTTCATACGATGATAAATATAGAAGGGTGCCGGGGAAGAAGCAATGCGTTGTCAGGCCCACCGGGAAGTTCGTATCTTGAGACATGAACGGATCGCGGGAGACGTTGCGGGAGCGGCTGGTGCGGGCGCTGGACAAGCCGGCAGAGGCTGTCGTTCGCCGCCCTGGCTGCGAGCCGGCGGCGGTCCTCGTCCCTCTCCTGCTGGACGCGGAGGTTCCCGAGCTGCTCTTTACGCGGCGGACGGACGACGTGGAGACGCACAAGGGCCAGGTGTCGTTCCCCGGCGGGGTCTGCGATGAAGAGGACCGCGGACCGGTGGACACGGCGTTGAGGGAGACGGAAGAAGAACTGGGGATACCACGAAGGGTGATCGACGTCGTTGGATGCCTTCCGGACCTGAAGACACCAACCGGTTTCTGCATCACGCCGGTGGTCGGGCTGCTCTCGAAGCTGCCCCCGCTCGCACCGAACCCGGCGGAAGTGGCAGCGGTGTTCCGCGTCCCGCTCGGCCATTTTGCTGGAGGACGATCGGAGCAGCGGATCCTCGACGGAGTGGCGCGCGAGGTCTGGTTCTACGATCACCACGGAACGGTGATCTGGGGAGCGACCGCCGCAATGGCCCGAATGCTGCACGAGCGCGTCGCCCCCCAGAAGTGATCCCGCCTGCGGGGATCACCCGGTCACCAGAGACTCCTGCGGAACGAACTTTTCACCCACCACATACCCGCGGTTGCCCGCGAGTTCCTTGAGAGCATCGAACAGGATCGCCCGCGCGCGGTGAAGCCTGGAGCGCACCGTACCGATCGGGATCTCCATCGCCTCCGCGATCTCCTCGTACTGCAGGTCCTCGATGTCACGCAGGATCACGACGCTCTTGTACTTCTCCGGCAGGGCCGAGATCGCCGAAGCGATGTCGTCCTCGAACAGCTCGGACACATCCTCCTCCGAGAGGTGCTCCTGGCTGATCCTCTCCTCCACCATGACGTGCGGTCCGGAGATCTGGTCGTCGTACTCGACGTGGTCCGGGATCCGCTTGTCCCTCCGGTAGTCGTTGATGAAGGTGTTCCGCATGATCCTGTACAGCCACGCTTTCGAGTTGGTCCCCTGCTGGAAGCTCTCGAAGAACCGGAACGCCTTCAGGAAGGTCTCCTGGAGCAGGTCCTGGGCCGCTTCCCGGCGACCGGTCAGGTAGAGGGCATAGTTGTACATGGTATCCATGTGGGGGACCATTTCCCTATCGAATTCCTGTTGTTTTGACGTCTTGATCGGGCTCATTTGGGGTCCTTTCGTAGGTGTCTCTACAACATGTCTAATGCGATATGGATGATTTAGACGACTTTGACGTATATAATATACGTTCGTTTTGTTCGTTTGTCAAGTGAAACCGTCTGCCAGGGCAAAAAAAATCCGTCACGCCTGAGCGTGACGGATTTGGCCAATTCCTGTCCTGTGAGGGCTATTTGCAGCCGTAAAGGGTCATCCCCTTCTGGGCATCCGCGTTCTTCGGGTCCAGTTTCAGTACTTTCCGGTACTCCGTGCAGGCCTCGTCAAGCAGCTCCTTGTTCCGCTTGTTGTCCCCTTCCACGCGGGAGATGATCAGCCCCTGGGCGAGCCACAGGTGGGCCGAAGGGCTGTTGGGATCCAACTCGATCGCCTTCCGGAAGTGGCGAACTGCCTCTTCTTTCTTCCGGATCCCGTCGGCCTGCGGTTCCTGGGGGTCGAGGAGCTGCAGCCCCGCCTGGCCCCACATCAGGTGCACGCCGGAGTTCTCCTGGCCGGCCTGGACAGCGCGGCGCATGGCATCCACCACGCGATCGAACTGTTTGGTGACGAAGTAGTACTGGCCGATCTGCTGGTAGGCTTCCCCGGCCTCCTTCTTGTACTTGTCCGGGTTCGCCGCCACGATCTTCAGTACCTCGTCATACTGCGCCTTGGCCATCTCGAGCGAATCCACCTGTGCGAAATACCGGCCGAGCCAGAGGCGTCCCTGCAGAAAATCGGGCTTGAGATCCACCGCCTTGGTCAGCAGTTCCCGCGTGCGGGGGAAGTTCTTCACCTGCATGTAGCAGGCCGCCGCGTTCACGTATGAACTGAGGGATGTCGGGGTGCAGGCGATCTTCTTCTCAAAGTAGACGGCAGCGGAGGCGTAATCCTGTCGCTTCATATAGATGACCCCGAGGCTCGCATAGGGATCGCAGTTCGTCGAATCCTCCGTAACCGCCGACAGCAGCGACTTGAGGGCCTCTTCCTCTTTGCCCAGCCGGAAGAGTGCCGTGCCGTAGGAGGAGTTGTCCTCGGGCTTGAACGCATTGCGCCGCTTCAGGGCCTCGAACGCCGCAACGCCGGTTGCGAAGTCCCCTGTTTCCACGCACGACTCCGCGTAGGCCCGCCAGACGTCGGTGTTGCTCGAATCCAGCTGCAGCGCCTTCTTCGAGGCCGCGGCCGCTTCCTTGTAGTCGCGCGACCCGTAGAGCGCCCGCGCCAGATAGTTGTTTCCCTCCACCGATTTCGGCTGCACCTCCACGAACTTCCGCAGCGACGGGACCGCGCGCTGGTACTGCTTCGCGCGCACAAGGATCCGCCCCTTCGCGAGGTATGCGTCGGCGTATGTGGAATCCACGCCGATCACCCCGTCGTACTCTTTCACCGCCTCGCTGTACTGGCGCTGTCTCTCAAACAACTCGGCCAGCTTGTAGCGTGTGGCGAAGTCGCGCGGGTCCACTTCGATCGCCTTCTGGTAGCTCGAGATCCCGAGCGCCGCGACGTTCTGCTTGAGGTACGCGTCCCCCAAACTGACGTAGATCGACGCCTCGTTCGGCATGTACTCTTTCGCCAGCGACAGGTACCGGATCGCCTCGTCGACCTGCCCGTCCTCCAGCATGGTCCGTCCCAGCAGGGCCAGCACGACCGGGTCCTTTTTGGCGAGTTTCTCCGCCCGTTTCAGCGTCTCGATCGCGCCTTTCGCGTTCTTCGTTTTCAGCTGCGCTTCGGCCAGCAGCTTCAATGCATCGACGTTCTCGTCGTTCGCCTTCACCGCCGCCTGGGCGTGCTCCAGCGCCTCCGGGTACTTCTTCCGGGCGAACGCGACCGCACCGAGGTAGTAGTGCGCCTCACCGGCCTTCTGTCCGTTCTTCACCGCCAGCTCGAGCTGGGTGATCGCGCCGGCCGTATCCTTCGCCGCGAGGGCCGCTTTCGCCTTGACCACGTATTCCTGCGCGGAGACACTCCCGGCCCATCCGACCAGCAAACCGACAACGAGGAGACGTCGTATCATTAGTTCACCTGATTCGATGTAAGTTGGACGATACGCACGGGCATCCGGGCCGGAACGAGCCCCCCTTCCTGGATGATCTTCTGACCCGGCGCGCTGCTGACAAACGAGATGAAGCCCAGACCCACATTGCGGTCGATCTCCCGCGAATAGATATAGACGGGAGCGATGAACTTGTAATACTGCAAAAAGACATAGGCCTGCGCGGGGGTGTAGTACTGTCCGGGCAGCGCCAGCGTATCAGGCTTCCAGCTCGCGCTCCCGAGCGCGGGAACGTTCAGATCCTCCTCCACCCCCTTCAGCCACGCGGGGCTCACGATCCCGATCCCTCCGCGTGAGGCGCGCACTTTCTGCACGAGCTCCGCACTCTCCCCGACCGGCGTCGCGCTCAGGGCGAAGGCCTTCCCGCCGAGCGCCTGCTCCCGGAAGACCTCATTGATACTGCAGTCGATCCCGCCGATATAGAGATCCACCAGCGGCCGTCCCCTCATGGCGTTCCACCGCGTGATCCCTCCGGTGAACAGGCTTTCCACCTCTCCGAAGCGCAGCTGTCCCGAGGGGTTGTCCCTGTGGGTGATGACCGCCACCGCCGAGCGCGCCACCAGATACTCTTCGAACTGCACCTTGGCGGTGGCGAGCACACCCCGTTCCTCCGCGTTCAACGGCCGCGCACAGATGATCACCCGCACGCTGTCGTTCACGAAGTTCGCGGTCGCCTCCCTGGCCTGCACCGATCGGACCGTGATCTCCGACCCCGGGTACTGGCGCAGGAACGTTTCCGCCTCCTGGCGCATCACCGGATAGACCGACTCATCGCATTCCACGACGAGTTTTCCCCGGGTCAGCGACGTCGATCCGGGTTCCCGGCCGCATCCCGCCAGCACGAGGCCCGCGCACACCGCCACAGGCAGAAGCGATCTCCTCATACCTCTCCTCTTCCGCGGTCCTTACGGTAGTACGCCACGACGAACCGGTAGATCCCGTAGAGCGTCACGATCGCCCCCAGGATGATCCGGTAGTCCCTGGGGAAGTTCGGCGGTTCGAACACACCCGCCATCACCAGGATGCCGAATCCTGCCAGTCCAGCCGACCCTGCGAGGACGACGATCCGAAGCACTGCCATCGTTGTTTCCCCGTTAACTGATGCGGGGAAGGCACGGCGCCTTCCCCGCATCTGGTCAGAAGACCCGCCGTCCGCGCATGATCCGCCGCTATTTGCCGCCGGTCAGCTTGAACTTGAACGGCACCGACACCCACACCGACACCGGGCCGTTGTTCATGTACGCCGGCGTGAACAGGAACTGCTTTGCCGCCTCGACCGAGGGCTCGTTGAAGATCTCCGCGTCGCTCTTCAGGATCACCACCTGCTTCGGCTTTCCTTCCTTGTCGACCCAGATCTTCACCCACACCTTGCCTTCGAGTCCGGCGCGCATGGCGAGCTCGGGATACTTGGGCTCGACCTTCTTGATCACCTGCGGCTCCTTCTCCACCGGCACGAAATCCGCCGGCGGCGCCTCCTCGTCGATCCTGATGTCCTGCTGGATCTCGACGTTCTCGCCCGCCGCCTCGCCGGAGACCGGAGCGATCGTCTGGCTCATTTCCGTCTGCGTCGCCATCGTCTGTTCCGCGCTCACCTCCGCATCCGGCACCGGCACCGGCGCGCCCACCGTGGGCTTCGCCGCCGGCGCGGACACCGCCATCGGGGGCGGGGTGTTCGCGTTGGTGATCGATGGAGGCGGACCCAGATCGCTGTACTTCATGATCCGCACCATCGCCACCGGGGGCTCCTCCGCCGAGAGGATCCCGGCGAGGTAGTACGTGCCGATGAGCCCGAGGTGGATCGCCAGCGCGATCCCGAACCCGATCATCCAGTACCGCTGATAGTTCCGTTTGAGCTCGGACGAACCGTATTGTCCTTTGGCCGTTGCTGCAACCGCTGCTGTGGTCATTGTTCGGTCCTCTCTTCCGCCCTACCCCTGGACCCGGGACAGGAGCATCTTGTCCTGATCCGCCAGCGGCGCGAGACTGAACCGCTGGATGCCGGCCAGATTGAGTTCATCGATCAGTCCTACCATCATGTTGTATTTCGCGAGCCGGTCGATCTTCAGCAGAACGACCAGCTTGGGGTTGGATGCGGCCTGTTCCCGGAGGAACGTCGGCAGCTTGTCGGCTGCCAGGCGTTGCGGCGCGTCGAGCGCGATGTTCCAGAACAGCTCGCCTTTGTCGTTCACCCGGAGGGTCAGGAGGTTCGACTCCGCGATCTCGACCTTCACGTTCTTGTCGGGAGGGAGGTTGATCTCCATCGTCTGCGGGCGCGACATCGACGTCGTGTACATGAAGAACGTCAGGAGCAGGAACGCCACGTCCACCAGCGGCGTCAGGTCGATCCTGATGCCGAGCCGGCGGCCTTTCTTGCGTTTCTTGCCCTTGCCGTGTGCTTTGGGGGCAGCTACATCTCCGCCACCTGACATGGTACTCTCCTTATTCCTTGACGGTCCGGGCGAGATCCGTCACCAGGTTGAACCTCGTGATGTTCGTTCTCTGCAGGACATCCATGACGTCCTCCGCGATCCCGTAATCCGCGTCACGGTCGCCCTTGATCACCGTGCGCAGTTTCGGATTGGCGGTACGTGCCTGCACCAGATAGTTGGCCAGTTGACTCTTCGGTATCGGAAAGCTCACCATCAGCATGTATTTATCTCCGTACTGCTTCAGCTGACCGGTGGCTTTGCCGATGTACAGTTCTCGGTAGTCTTTGAAGATGCGCTCGCGCAGGCGCTGGGAATCCACGCCCAACCAGATCCGCGTGCTGTCCATCTTCGAGGGATCCGCTCCCACAAACGCCACCTCGTTCGCGATGTTGATCATCAGCACGTCCGACTCGGGCAGCTTGAAATCCGAGTGGGAGGACGGCAACACGATCGTCACCTCTTCCTGAGGCTTGAACTGCGTCGTGAGCATGAAGAAGGTCAGCAACAGAAAGGCCACGTCCACCAAGGGGGTCATGTCGATCCTGACGCCCTGTCTGTGTGGCTTGAATTTCGGCATTGGATCCTCGTCCTCGGATTAGTCGTTGGAACGCGTGTTCAGGATCTGGACCACGTTGTAGCTGGCTTCGTCGATCATGTAGGTGAAGTTGTCCACCTTCGTCACGAAGAAGTTGTAGGCCACGATGCCGATGATGGCGGCGAGCAGTCCGAGCGCCGTATTGATGAGGGCCTCGGAGATCCCGATGGACAGCTGGATCGAGTCGGGGGATCCGGCCCTGGCAAGCGCGGTGAAGGCGCGGATCATGCCGACCGTCGTCCCGAGCAGGCCGCACATCGTGGCGATCGAGGCGATGGTGGAGAGGGCGATCAGGTTCCGCTCCAGGAGCGGGGTCTCAAGGCTGGTGGCCTCTTCGATCGCGCGCTGCGTCTCGGCCATCTTCTTGTCGGCGTCGAGCTTGCGCTCGCTGGAGACCTGCTTGTAGCGCTCGAGGCCCGTGCGGATGATGTTCGCCGCCGAACCCCGCTGGGCGTCGCAGGCCTTCATCGCATCGTCGATCCTCCCGGCCATCAGGTGGGTCTGGACGGACTTCAGGAACGCCGTGATGGACTGCCGGCCGTTGGCCTTGCGCAGCGTGAAGGTCCGCTCGAACACCAGCGTGAGGTCCAGCAGGGTGAGCGCGATCAGGATGGGCACCACGATCCCCCCCGTGTACACGGTTCCGAGAAGGTTGTCGGGCACCGTGCGGACCTCGCCGTTCCGGAAGTTGGCCGGATCGCCCAGGATGAACTGGTAGATGATCAACGCAACGACGATCGTCACGAGGATCGCCACCGACATGAAGATGGACTGCTTCATTGATGCACTCCTTGTCTTGAGAGAGATGGGTGTTGGTTATGCGCCGAAGGCTTTGACCGCGTCTTCGCGGGTCTCCGCAACGTCGAAGACCAGCGTCAGCTTGGTGATGACGAAAATGTTGTTGATGTTCTTGTTGATGCCGCACACTTTGACATGCCCGCCGTTCTTGGAGAACGTGGTGTGGGCCGACACCAGGACCCCGATGGCCGTGCTGTTCAGGTACGTGACTTTCGACAGGTCAATGATCAGCTTCTTCGTCCCCTGCTCGACGAAATCCGCCACCGCGTTGCGCAGTTCGTCCGTCTCCTCGCCGCCCACGAGGGACCCCTTCACGTCGATGATGCCGATCTGACCGCTTTGCAGCGTGGTCGTTTTCACTGCCATGGCGCCTCCGGGAAACTTGAACGAATGGATGGATGGTGTCAACCCAATACGACGGCAAACGTGGTGCCAGACACGTTGCGGCGGGCTAACCCGTTGACAATCCATGCCTTCGAGCCAACCATTGAACGGCCGCAAGAAGCCCTGGTCGTGCAAAATGCAATACCTGCGGGTCCAGTCCGGGGCATGTGCCGCTAACTCGTTGGGTCGTAACGGGATGGCGAAATTGTACTTTGCACGGCGCCGGTCACAGGTTGTACTTCTTCCTCTTTCTCCAGAGCGTGGCAGGATCGATACCCAGGATCGATGCGGCCTCGTCGAGATCCTTCGCGATCCTGAGGACCTTGATGATCTGCTGGTGCTCCATTTCCTCCAGTGAAAGGGCCCCCCCCGTGCGGGCGGTGAACGTCTGAAACTCTTCCGGAAGATGGTGCATCATGATGATCCCGTCTCGCGCGAGGATCCTGGCCCGCTCCACCACGTTCTCCAGTTCGCGCACGTTCCCCTTCCACGGGTAGGCTTCCAGCGCCTCCATCGCATCACGGGCGATATCGTTGTCGGCCCCATGCTTCTTCAGGAAGTGATGGGTCAGCAGGGGGATGTCCTCCGTCCGCTCCCTCAGCGGAGGGAGTTTCAGCCGCATGCCGTTCAGCCGGTAGAAGAAGTCCTCCCGGAACGCCCCGGCGTTGACCGCCGCCTCCAGTTCACGGTTGGTGGCCGCGATCACCCGGGCATCGACCTGGCGGGTGGCGGACTCCCCTACCCGTTCGAACTGTTTGGACTGGAGGAAGCGCAGCAGCTTCACCTGCGTGGAGGCCGGGATCTCCCCGATCTCGTCCAGGAAGATCGTCCCGCCTCCGGCTGCTTCGCACCGGCCCACACGGTCTCTGACCGCGCCGGTGAAAGCGCCTTTGATATGCCCGAACAGCTCGCTCTCCAGCAGCGTCTCCGGCAGCGCCGCGCAGTTCACGGTGACGAACGGGCCATCCTTGCGCGGGCCGCTCCGGTGGATCAGCTGCGCCAACAGCTCCTTCCCCGTTCCGCTCTCCCCCTCGATCAGCACTGGGATAGTGCTCGGCGCCACCTGCAGGGCGAGCGCCATGATCGCCTTCACCCGGTCGCTGCGCGTGATGATCTCGCCCGTACCGGCCATTTGCGACAGCTGTTCGCGGAGTGACCGGACCTGGGTGGTGAGCTGGTGATGCTCCAGGACCTTTTCGGTGAAGTGCTGGAGTTCCCGCAGCTCGAACGGCTTCTGCAGGTAGTCGTGGGCCCCCTGTTTGATGGCCGCCACCGCAGAATCGACGCTCCCGTGCGCGGTCATCAGCACGACGGTGGTCGACGGGCTCACCACGCGGGATTGCCGGAGCAGCTCCAGACCGTCCATCGGCTCCATCTTCAGATCGAAGAAGGCGATGTCATAGACGGTGTCGCGCATGCTGTCCAGCGCCTGCACCGGGTTGGCGAACGTGGTGATCTCGAATCCCGCCGCTTCCAGGCAGATCCGCATGGTCCGCAGGATGTTCGGCTCGTCGTCCACCAGCAGGATCGATGCGCGTGTGTTCATCGCTGTGCTCCCGTGGGCGCCGGTGCGGCGGGATCCACCGGCAGACGGAAAGAGAAGGTGCTCCCGATCCCGGGCGTGCTCTCGGCCCAGATCCGTCCTCCGTACATCTCCACCACCTCCTTCGCAATGGACAGACCCAGCCCAACACTCCCCGGGGTGGATTCCGCAAGCTGCTTCACCTGCATGAACTTGTCGAATACGGTCGTCAGGTACTCCGGCGCGATACCGATCCCGGTGTCCTCCACGTCCATCCGGATGCCGCCCTGTTCCTCCCGCACCCGCACCAGCACGCGTCCGCCGCTCGCGGTATACTTCAGGGCGTTCGAGACGAGGTTCGTGATCACCGACGAGAGCTGCTGCTCGTCAGCCATCAGCGGCGGCAGGTCGGGCGCGAGGTCCGTGGCCAGCGCCACCCCTTTCTCCTTGAACTGCAGCTGGAGCGGCCGCAGGCAGGAATCCACCAGCGCGGGGATCTCCAGCCTCTCGTTCTTCAGCGGAAGGCGCCCCGACTCCAGTTTCGAGAGGTGCAGCAGTTCCCGGGAGAGTCTCGTGAGCCGCACGGTGTCCTCGCGGGCGGACCCCACGAGCTCCCGCTGGCGTTCGTTCAGGGACCCCAGGATGTCCTGGTCCAGGATGTCGACGGCCATCGCGATCGAGGTGAGGGGGGTGCGGAACTCGTGCGACAGCGTCGCGATGAACTCGGACTTCATCCGGTCGAGCTCCTTGAACTGCGTGACGTCGTGCAGCAGCGTCAGCAGGGCGTACAGTCGGCCGTCCCGGTCGTAGATCCGCGCCATCTTCGGACGGTAGAAGAGCGGTTTCCCCTGCCGCTCGAACACCAGGTCCGGCGGCACGGTCTGCGGACCCTCGGGGCCGGCGGAGGCGATCAGGCGTGTCAGCCGGATGTCCGGGATGACGTCCGCCAGCGGCCGGCCCGTCGCCGCACCCGCATCCACGCCGAACAGGTCTCCGATCACCCAGTTCAGGTGGAGGATGCGCTGTTCCGCATCGGTCATGATCAGCCCGTCGGAAATGCTGGCCACGATGCTCTCCGACTTCCGCTTCTCCGAAAGGATCTGGTCGATGTTCAGCTGCTCGTAGCGCTTGAGCCGTTCGGTCATCTTGTTGAACTCCCGGCTCAGCTGGCCGATCTCGTCGTCGGATAACACGTCGATCTTCAGGTCGAGACGGCCGCCGCCGATCTGCTTGACGCGGCCGGTCAGCTCCTCGGTGGGGATGATGAACACCTTGATGATGTACACGGTGGCGATGACGCTCAGGACCAGGCTGACCACCGAGATGATCATCGTCCCGAAAGCGGTCTGGTTCGCGATCGCGTGCGTCCGCCCCTCGGCGTTGTACATCGCCGCCTGGTTGATGGCGAACAGGTCGAAGCAGAGGGCCCGCAGGCGGTCCGACTCTGGCCGCACCAGGTCGTAGTAGAACAGCTTCGCGTCGGCCAGCGCCCCCTGCCGGATCATCTTGCTCATCTCCTCCGCACGCGCATCGTAGCGGCGATACACCGTGTGCAGCGTGTCGCGCAGCGGTTCCTGCGATGGCAGGGAGAGCGACCGCACCGCCTCGTCGTACCACTGGTAGAACTGCTGGCGATTCTGGTCGAAGAGTCCCGTGACCGTCGTATCCTCCCCCTCGCACGCCATGAGCAGGGCGTTGTTCTGGCGCTCGAGGTACTTCATCAGGTTCTCTGCCGCCAGGACGCTGTTGTAGTTCTCGCCCAGCATCGTGGTGACGGTCGACCCCATGGTGTAGAAGTTGTAGATCGACCAGAACCCCGAAGCCAGGTTCAGGGCCACCAGGGCGGTGAAGGTCCATCCGATCTTTGCCCGCAGCGTGCTGATCATCAGAAGAGGACCCCGAGAAAGAGTACGTGGTCCACGGAACGGTAATCGAACTGCGTGTCGTGCATATCCCACCGTTGCATCCTGAAGCGGTACCCGACCGCGAGGCCGTCCAACACCGGAACGGATCGGAAGACCGCCGTTGCGTCGGCGAACAGGAGCCACGAGAAACCGGTCCCCACGCTGAATCCCTCGAAACTGTACTGCGCGGAGGCCGCCCCTCGTGCTTCGAACTCCCACCGGTCGCCCGCGATCCTGGCCTTCAGGCCGGTGCCGAGTCCGACGCTCCCCACGTTGAAGTCGTCGCGTTGAACGTCCGACGCCTCGGCCTTCATGTAGTCGCCGGTGATGACCACCGGGATGAGCAGGCCTCCGCCGGAACTCTTCTGGAGGGGGATGTCGAATCCCACCGTCGTGGCGACCGAGAGAGACTGCAGGTCGCCGTGCCCGAGAGTGTAGGCTGCGTACCCGAAGAGCAGGTCCATCGGTTCCTGATGGAAGACCAGTCCCGCCACGAGAGTGCCGTAATCGATCGTCCCCGACCCGGTCGGTGTGAACTGCCTGTGGCCGAGCGACACGCCCGCATACCGTGGCGGAGAGGGGGGCGCCAGCCGGGGATCGTCGTACTGGGCGCGGGCGGACGACAGACACGCCGAGCAAAGCGCTGCGGCGACGGGGATCCCGAACGCCACCCTCCGCACCACCGTCCGTCCGCTCATGTCATCTTCCCTTCCAGACGTTTCAGCCGCAGGGTCTTGACGATCCTCCCCTGGAGCGTTTCTATGGTCGCCTGCCAGGGCCCGATCCTGACCTTCGCCTCCTTCTCCGGCGCCCGGCCGAGCAGCTGGACCACGTAGCCGCTGACCGTCACTACGTTCCGCGTCCCCGGGACGACATCGAACGCGCGGGCGAATTCGTACAGCGGCATATTCCCCTCCACGAGGAACTCCCCGTCGCCGACCGACTGCATCTGCGCACTTTCGGTGTCGAACTCATCCCGGATCTCGCCGACAAGCTCTTCCAGCACATTTTCGAGCGTCACCAGTCCCGCCGCCCCGCCGTATTCGTCCACCGCAACGGCCATCAATACCCGTTTGCGTCAGGAACGTGTTGAGCATCTTCTCCAGCGGCGTGGTCTCCGGCACGAACAACACCTCCCGCTTGATCTCCAGCAGGCGGGCGCCGGGTTCGGGTGAACGTGCGGCGCCATCGGCTCCGCCCTGGCGGGAGATCCTGAACAGGTCCTTCAGATGGATCATCCCCAGTACCGTGTCGAGCCCTGACTCGCACAGCGGGTACCGCGTGTACTGATTCTCGACCGCGAGGGCGATGTTCTCCTCCACCGTCTGGTTCACCGAGAGGAACGTGACCGACGTGCGCGGAACCATGATCTCGCGGACGGTCCGTTCCCGCAGTTCCATGGCCCGGAGTGAAATGGTCTTTCCCATCGACGAGAGCGCCTTCCCCTTGCTCAGGATGAGGCGGATCTCCTCTTCCGACTGGGCCATTTCGGCGTCGTTCATCGGCGGGACCCCGATGATCCTGAGAAACTGCTTCGAGCTGGCGTTCAGCAGCCAGATGAACGGGCGGAAGACCGAGGTGAAGGCGTGGAGCGGCCGCGCCACCGTCAGCGTCGACTCCCGGGGATACTGGATGGCGAGCCATTTCGGGCCCTGTTCGCCGATCACGATATGGATGAATGTCAGGATGCTGAACCCCACGGCCACGGAGATCCCGTGCACCACCGCAGCCTGGGTAATGCCGAACAGCTCGAACACCGGCATGAGCAGCCTGGCGACGAACGGTTCGCCCACCCAGCCCAGCGCGAGGCTGGTCATGGTGATGCCCAGCTGACAGGAAGAGAGATAGGTGTCCAGGTGGGAAACAATGTGCTGCGCGATCCTGGCCCGGCGCGAGCCCGAGCGGGCCAGGGGCTCGATCTGTGTGGACCGGACCTTCACGATGGCGAACTCGGCGGCGACAAAGAAGCCGTTCAGAAAAACGATCGCGGAGACGCCCAGCAGGCGCCCCAGAACATCGAGGAGATCCATAGGATAGGGAGTTTCGGCCCCCACAAGGTACACGAAAGGCGGAAGGAAAACAATCCGGCCGCCGGGGCCGCTACGGCGCTCCCGCCAGGAGCGCCCAGCCGCGGGGACCGAGGTTCACCGTCAGCGTACCCTGCCGGACCTCGGACGATCCGTTGCTCATCAGGTCGCGCAGCGTGCCGGCGAGCCCGGATCCTTGCAGATCGAGTTTCACCTGTTGCGAGGTCTTCCCGAAGTTGAGTACGACCAGGACCCGGTCCGTCCCCTGCGTGCGGACGAACGCAAAGACCCGCTCCTCCTCGGAACTCCGAACGCGCCTGATGGACCCCTCCCTGAGCGCGGGATGGCGCGTTCGCAGAGCGAACATCGTCCGCCAGAGGTCTCCCATCTCCCCCGGCCTCTTCCAGTCCACCCCCACCTTCTCGAACAGGCTCAGCGTGCCGGTCGTTCGCCACCTCTTCGCCGGTGTAGATCATCGGGACCCCGGGAAGCGTGTTCACCAGCACCACGCCGAGCCGAAGTCCGTCCGCGCCGAATTTCGTGACCGCCGGCGCGTCCCACGCGTTCTTGTCGTGGTTCGTCGTGAACCGCATCCGCAGCGCGCCGCGCGGGAATTGCAGCTCCTCCGTGCGCAGGATCTGGTCGAGCAGCGCGACCGGGCGCGTCTCTTTGAGGAGCGGATCCAGCGCATCGTACATGTTCCAGGAGTAGGTCAGGTCGAACGCCTTCAAGGTGGTGTTCGGGGAGGGAACCCTCGGAGAGCATCATCACCGGCCTGATCCTGTCCAGCCGCGCCCGCGCCTCCTCCCAGAAGTCGGTCGGGACCATCTCCGCCACGTCGCACCGGAATCCGTCGATCCCTACATCCTGCACCCACCAGCGCATCATCTCGATCATGTAGTCGCGCAAGCCCCTTGTGCGCGTAGTCCAGGTCCGCCACATCCGTCCAGTCCGCGTTCGGCGGAACGATCTTCCCCTGGGCGTCGCGGGTGAACCACTCGGGATGGGTCCGTCATCAGCTCGCTGTCCCACGACGTGTGATTGGCCACCAGGTCGATGATGAGCTTCATCCCCTGCGCGTGAGCCGCCGCGAGCAGGCGCTTGAAGTCCTCGAGCGTCCCGAACTCCGGGTTGATGCCGTAGTAGTCCCGGACCGCATACGGGACTCCCAGGGTCCCCTTCCGCCGCTCTTCACCCCACCGGATGGATCGGCAACAGCCAGAGGACCGTCACCCCGAGCTTCTTCAGCTCGGGGAGCCGGCGCTCGAGACCGGCGAAGGTCCCTTCCGGCGAGAAGGAGCGCAGGTACACGGAGTAGATCGCGGCGTCTTTGACCCAGGGCGCGCTGACCCTCGCGGGCCGCGGAGCATAGGGTCCGTGCAGCAGGCTCTCCGCCTGGGCACTGTCGACGAGCGTGACCGGGCGATAGATCCCGCCGCCGCCCGAGTTGTCCTTCACCAGCACAACGATCAGGTTCTCGCCCTTGCGGACCGACCTGCTCACGTCGACGGACGAACGGATCGCTGTAGCCTGTATGATCTCCCACCGGCTTGCCGTTCACCCAGACGACCGCTTCGTCATCCACTCCCGCGAAATGGATGCTCAGCGGCCCTGAGATCTTCTCGAGAAGAAATGTCCGCACGAACCATCCCCACCCGTCGTAGTTCGCCATTTTCGGGTATTCTTCCCAGAACTTCGGAGTGACCACCGTTTGCCATTCCGACCGATCGGTCCCCGGCTCGGACCACTCTTTCTGTACTCCGGTTCTGGACGGGTCGGCGGCGAACAGCCACTCGCCGTCGAGGGAGAGTCGGAACGTCTGGGAAGAAACGAGCGGGGTGGCCATAAGCACGCATGCCAGAAGGTGAACGAGGCGACGATGGTTCATGGTTCTCTGCCTGTTGGTGGTCAACATCATCATGCCGGGGCGAACACAAAGACCGCGACCAGGATCGCGATGAACGCCCATTCCACGACTCTGCGCACCTTCAGGGGTCCGCGCTTGATCCGGCTCCAGACGTACGCCAGGAGGCACATCAGCCCGATCAGCGCAAGGCTGACCCCCGCCGCCTCGGCGTAGCCGAAGCTCAGGTGTACCATGTTGTGGAAGTTGAATGTCCCGAAGTCCCCGTAGATCAGGAACAGGTGCGCCACGTAGACCATCAACGACTCGCGGCCAACCAGCGTCACCAGCGATGACGGCCGGACGCCCCGTCGCAGTTCGTAGGTGTAGAGGACCCAGGCCAGGACCAGCACCAGTCCGAGCCGCAGGAGGAAGAAACTCGGGCTGCCGCGCCAGTAGCTATAGACCGGATAGACCTGCGAGAGGATCGGATGTAGTGCGAACGAGAGCGCGACCGTTCCCACCCCTCCCCACAGGAGATATCTTCGGAGCTTTTCCCGGAGTTCCAGGAAGAGGAACCCTGTCAGGGCGCCGCAGAAGAGGAACGCCGACCAGGGAAAGAGGGAGAACTGCCATTTCATTTCAGGGTTCAGATACGCTGCGATCGGCAGCGGCAGCACCGCGGCGAAGTCCACCGTCCGGACGACCGGTGTAAGGAACACCACGACGAGGCTCAGGACCGCGGCCGTCAGGTAGAGCCGCCGCTCCGTGCGGACGGCCAGCAGGATCGCCTGCAACAGCAGGAGGGTCGCGGCGATGGTCTGGAGCACGTCCACCTGGAAGAAATCCCGCCACGCCGGCGCCTCCGCCACGTACAGCAGATGCCGCAGGCTGAACTTCGGGATGTGGAGGATGTAGCCGATGGCCAGGATCATCAGCAGGCGAGCGAGCTGTTTCCCCAGCACAGGGGTCCAGCGGATGTAGTCCGCGATCTTCCGGCGCAGCGTGATGGCGAACGCCATCCCCGAGGCGAAGACGAAGGTGGGAGCCACCAGGCCGTTCAGGAATGTGAGGACGTGATGGAAATCGCTCTGGCGCAGCGCGGTGAGGAGTGTGGCGTTCACCACGTGCGTCTCGATCATGACGATGACCGCCCATCCCCGCAGCAGGTCGATGAACTCGACCCGGCGGGAGGCGGGCGTGGCAGGCGTGGTCACGGAGACCTCATGATGATGTGCCGGGATCAGTAGGGGCGCGTCAGGAACATGTAGACCAGCCCCGCCGCCAGACCGGCCTGCACGAGCCGGCTCGGGACGGTATGATGGGTCCGCACATAGGACCAACCGCGGGCCAGCAGCGTCATTGCGGCAAGCACCCCGAGCGCAGCGGCGAACGCCGCGGGCGGCGGCAGCGTCTGCCCGATCCGCTGCATCAACCCCGGCTCCAGGACCGAACCATAGACCACCATCAGGTGGACGACGTACACCAGCAGCGATGCACGGCCGAGGGAAACCAGCTGGTCGTTCAGGAACGACGGGATGTTCCGGAGATAGGAGAAGATGGTGACGTACGCCAGCACGATCCCGAGCCGCAGGAGGATCAGATCGGGACTCGCTTTCCAGTAATCATGGGGGGGATACAACGACCACGGGATCCTGTCGATCACGGCGGCTCCCAGGACCGCCGCCATGCCCGCCACCGCAAGCCTGGTGAAGTACCGTTGTTCCTGCCCCGCCGCACGCGCGGAGAGGAACCAGTGCCCCGCCACCGTACCGGCCATGAAGAAGGCCGCAAAGGGGAAGAAGGGGAAGATCGTCGCCTCCCGCTGGTTGAAGAACGGCGCAAGCGGAGCCGACACGATGGACGCCATGTCCACGTTCCAGAAGAGGGGCGCCAGCAGCGCTACGGCAGCAGCCAGGACGGCTGTCCTCCGGGCGAACACTCCGGGGGTCGGCGCCGTCATCACGAGCGCCTGGAGCAGCAGCGTCGTGACCGCGAGGCAGTGCAGCACGTCGACCTGGAACATCCTTGAGAGATCGTCGGGTTGCGCGGCGTGCACGAGCTTGTTCAGTGAGAAGAACGGGAGGTGGAGCAGGTATCCCAGCACAAGCAGGAACATCATTCGTCCCACACGGCGCCAGAAGAGCGGGCCAACGAGGTGGTACTGGTCCCACTTCCGCTCCGTGGCGACCGCGAAGGAGAAGCCGGCGATGAAGAGGAAGATCGGGGCGGTGAAACCGCGCAGGGAGTCGTACGCCCGGAACAGTTCGGACGAACGAACCGCGGCGCTGAGCACGGCATCGATGCTGTGCCCCATCACCATGATGACGACGGCGATCCCCCGGAGGAGATCGAGGAATTCCACCCTCTGTGACGTCTGTTGCATGCGCGATTGGGACAACGGAGGGAACCACTGCAGGAGACGACCCCCGGACCCTACTCCCCGATCTTCTCCCTGATGATCTTCTCCAGTTCGTCGAGATCGACCGGCTTGGTGATGTACGCCGCCCCGCCGATCTCCCGGCCGAACTTCTTGGCGTAGTAGTCGTCCACTCCCGTCAAAAACACGAAGGGGAGCTTCGAGAACTCGGCCTCCTGTTTCACCGCCTGGAACAGTTCGAATCCGTTCGTGACGGGCATGACGAGATCCGAGACCACGAGGCTGGGGCGTTGCATGTGGATCGCCTTGATCGCATCGTCGGCCCCGTTCACGGCCGTCACGGCAAAGCCGCGGTCCATCAGCCCCGCCCGCGTCGCATCCAGCAGGGCCGGCTCATCGTCCACCAGCAGGATCAGCTTGTCTTTCAGCATTCCTCGATTTCCCGGATGGCCGGAGGGTACTCCGGCGATCTTACGATCGTCTCATATAGTCAATATCGGCAAAGTGGCCAGGAAAATCAACGAGACTCGCGGATCCTCTCAAAAACCGCCACTGCAGCACGGTTTCCGCTGATCACCGCCCCCTCGATCGTGGCGGGCAGGCCCGTGTCGGTCCAATCTCCCGCCAGCATGACGTTGGGAAGGCCTGTCCGGTATCCCGGCCTGCGCGACTCCACGGCAGGTGAACAGGAGATCGTGGCCCGCTTTTCCCGAACGACCAGAGCGTGCCGGGGTTCTCCCACCGGGGAGCCGTAAACCGCACGCAGGTCTTCGACCACCGTACGGATAAGAGCGGCGTTGTCCAGCTCCAGCGCCCCGTACGCAGCGCTGATCGTGACCGAGACGTGGTCCTTCTTCCTGAAGACCCATTGAACCGTCCGCCCGATCACCCCCACCGCATCCTCATTCATGAATGGCGAGTCGAACCAGAGATGGATCGAGACGATCGGTGACATGGGCATGTCGGCCAGACCGGGCAGCGCGAAGCCCGCAGGAAGGAGTCGGGCTGCCTGGGCCGGGGGAACAGCCAGGACCACGGCACTGCAGGGAAGTTCAGGACCATCCTTCAGCCGGACCGCCGCAGCAGACCCCGTCCCGTACCACCAGTTCCACCACTTCTGCAGAACGCCGGACCGAGCCTCGATGCTTGAGGATGAAGACTTCGGCGGGGTCGGCATAGAGGCGCGACAGCCCCACGGACGGCACCGCCAGCGCTGCTCCGCGCCGGCCCGAGAGAAACGCCTTTTGGAGCGAGCGGACGAAAACCCGCGCGGAGGCGGTCTCCGGACGTTCGTTCATGATGGCAACGGCCAGCGGTTCCCAGAACGACCTTCGCGCCTCGTCCCCCTGGCCTGCGCCGGCGAGCCAATCCACGATCGTCCATTCCGCCGGGATCCGTTCCGCCGGTCGGAGCAGGGCGACCCCGCCGCGGATCATCTGCGTCCTCTCCGCTGACGCGAACAGATCCGTCCTCATCATGCCCCAGAACAGATTGACCGGCGGAGGCCACGGGGGGAAGGCCAGGCGTCGGAATCCTCGTTCGGGATGGTGGAAGACGAACTCCGGCCGCTCCTGGATCGAGACCAGCGGAAGGGTTCCCAGGGTTTTCAGGAACGCAAGGGTGGCCGAGTATCCCGCGATGAGCAGATGCTGGCCGTTGTCCACCTCCGTCCCCGTAGAGCGATCGGAGAACGAGTAGGCCCTTCCGCCGAGGAACGGCTTCTGTTCGAGGAGGAGGACGGGAACTGAACGGCGGGCGAGGGCGACCGCGGCAGCGAGTCCGCTCAGGCCGCCGCCGACGATGATCGCGGGGTTCACCGCGTCTGCGGAAGGGGTTGGGTGGCCCGCCCAGCGGGCGAACCAGGAGTACTTCAACTGGTGGCTGAGCCAGTACCGGAAGGCGATCAAGACCTTCAGGATCCCGGAGATGGAGATCCTCCGCTCGAAGACGTTGTAACCGGCGGATTCGATGCGCCGCAGCGTATGCGCGTAGATCGACCACATGATCCGCGCGGCGAAGAAGAACCGTTTGTCCTCGTCTCGCAGGGAGTCGCGCGCCGCATCAAAGTACCCCCGTGCGCGGTCGCACTCGAAGCGCATCAACTCGACGAATGCCTGGGTATACCGTTGGTGCAGGAGATCGTCTTCGGTGTAGCCGAACCTCGCCAGGTCCTCGCGCGGGAGATAGATCCTCCCACGCTCCGCATCATCCTTGACGTCCCGCAGGATGTTGGTCAGCTGAAGGGCGATCCCGAGGTTGATCGCGTACTCCCGCGTGGACTCGTTCCGGTACCCGAAGATCTGGCGGCACATCAGTCCGACCGTGGAGGCCACGAGATAGCAGTACCGTTCCAGCTCCCCGAAGGTCTCGTACCGTTTCTTCGTCAGGTCCATCTCCATCCCCTGCAGCAGCTCGAAGAAATGGCCGAACGGGATGTTGAAACGCCGGGCCACGGTGCTGACCTGGTTGAGGAGGGGGAACGCGGAGGCCCCGCGAAGCGATTTCCGGAGCTCCATACGCCACCGGCGGAGCAGAACCGCTTTCCGGTTGTCGTCCGGGCCTTCGTCCACGATGTCGTCCGAATAGCGGCAGAAAGCGTAGACGGCATGGATCGCCTCGCGCTTCTGCCGTGGCAGGAGGGCGAACGAATAATAGAAGCTGGTGTTGCTGTTGCGCGTTATGTCCGAGACCGTGGCTTCCATACTTTCGTCCGCAGAACCGCCCCCGTCAGCAGGGCGGCTTTGTTCGCCAGACTGAGACTTGGCCGGCGGGAGATCACGCCGGATCCGGCCCGTTCGACCTTGTCCAGGATGGCATTCCCTCCCCTGAGGGTGAGGGTCAATTCGAAGCTCCAGGCCCGGGCCGGCCTCTCGGACGAGCGGGCTCCCCTGCGCGGAACAGATCCCGTGTGCGTTCCACCTGGTACTTCATCAGGTCCGCGAAGCGCCTGTCCGCCAGGCCGCGGCCGAACTCCTGTTCAGTATACCCAAATCGGTCAAAATCTTCAAGCGGGACATAGATCCGGCCCCTGGCCCGGTCCACCGAGACGTCCTGCCAGAAATTCGCCAGCTGGAGGGCCGTACAGATGCTGTCGGAGAGGGGGATCGTCCGGTCGGTGGCTACCCCGAAAACATGCAGAACCAGCTGTCCGACGGGGTTGGCGGAACGAGCGGCAATAGTGGAGCAGTTCGCCGAAATCCGCATACCGGCGCTTCGTGACGTCCATCCGGAAGGCTTCCAGCAGCGCGGCGAGCGGTTCCCGGGGGATGTTGTGCTGACGGACGGTCTCTGCGAGCGCCACGAACACCGGGTGGTCGGCAGCTCCCGCGTAGCAGCCATCCAGCTTTCGCTCCCATTCGTCCAGTTTCTCCAGCCGCTCGAACGGCTGCAGATCCCCCTCGTCAGCGAAATCGTCGGCAGTGCGGGCGAAGGCATAGATCGCCGCGACATGCGGACGTTTCTGCTGCGGGATGAAGAGCGAGGCCACGGGGAAGTTCTCGTAGTGGTCCCGCGCCATGTTCATGCAGAATTCGTAGGCCTGAAGTACCGTGAGTTCCATACCATTTTTCGGGTCGCTGATGCCGGATGACCTCCGGCACGAAGTACTATGATAGCGTATCAGGGGGGTTTTATCAACTCTTGCTCCTTACGGCCTAATCTGGTATATTTCATTGATTTGGCGGGATAGCTCAGTCGGTCAGAGCAGTGGAATCATAATCCACGTGTCGGGGGTTCGAATCCCTCTCCCGCTACAGTTCGCTCCCTGCCCAAAGCGCGGCATTCCATCGCAGTACCTCTGCCCTGGTTGGGGGGACGGGACCCCGACGATGGCCACAGCACGCACATTTCTCACCCGCTTCCACGAGTATTGCCGGAGAAGGCAACTGCTGGTCGAGCGGGACAGGGTCATCGTCGCGGTCAGCGGCGGGGTTGATTCTTCTGTTCTGCTGGATCTGCTGGCCCGCGAGCGTCCGGTCCTCCGCCTCGAGATCCTGGTCGCCCATTTCAACCACCGGTTGCGCGGAGCGGAGTCCGACGGCGACGAGGTCTTCGTCATCGAACGCGCCCGCCAGCTGGGGATCGAGTGTTTCGTGGAGCGGGCGGACACGGGGCAGATCTCGGACCAGGCGGGCACAGGGATCCAGGAGACCGCGCGCAAGCTGCGCTACGATTTCTTCGAGCGGCTGCTGGTCTCCACCGGTTTCGCGAAGATCGCCACCGGCCACAACGCCGACGACAACGCCGAGACCGTGCTCTTGAACATGATCCGCGGCGCCGGTGTGCAGGGACTCGCCGGCATTCCCGTCTATCGCCGGGATCCCGGAGTGATCAGGCCGCTGCTGTTCGCCCCGCGCCCGGAGATCGAGCGGTACGCGCTTGAGGAGGGGATCACTTCGCGGCAGGACTCCTCCAACGCGAAGAACGATTACGCCCGGAACCTGTTGCGGCACAACATCCTCCCGATCATCCAGGAGCGTCTCAACCCCTCGGTGGTGCAGACGCTGCTCCGGTCGGCGGAATTGTTCCGGGAGCTTGAGGCCTATCTACAGCACCAGGCGCGGGCCTGCCTGGACCTGGTCATGACCGCGCATTCGGGAGCGGAGGTCCGCCTTTCGATCCCGAAGATGCGGAGTACGCCGGTGTTGCTTCAGCAGTATGTCGTTCTGCTCGTGGGCGAGGACCTGACGAAGAGGCGGCTCGAGTCGGACCACGTGGCCGCCGCGCTCGGACAGATGAACGGGATGACAGGGAGCTGGGTGGAGCTGGGCGAAGGGTACGTGGTCTACCGGGACCGCGACAACCTGGTGTTCCGCCGCTGTACGCAACACAGGGATTTCCAGATCATGGTCCGCACGGACCAGCGGTACGAGCTGGGCGGGTTCAGGTTCTCCTCCGCCCTCATGGATCGCCCCCCGGGTGTCGTCCCGAACGGCGAAGAGGCCGAATACGTGGATGCGGACCGCGTGGGGACCGGAGAGCTGGTACTGAGGACCTGGAGGGAAGGGGACGTGTTCGTCCCGCTGGGGATGAACGCGCCGAAGAAGCTGAGCGATTTTTTCATCGACGCCAGGGTTCCGCTGTTCGAGAAACGATCGTTCCCCATCCTGGAGACCAGGGGAGGAGAGATCGTCTGGGTGTGCGGACAGCGGATCGACGATCGGTTCAAGATCACCGAGGGCACGCGGCGGGTGCTCAAACTCGAGTTCGCACGTTTTCCGGAGGAGTCGGATGCCGAAGTACCGCACAGTGCACGGTGACCGTTTTGCGGTGATGTTGAGCGAACGGCGCATCAAGACCCGGGTGCGGCAACTCGCGCGCCAGATCAGCAGGGAGTACCGGGGGAAGGTCCCGGTCTTCATCGGCGTGTTGAACGGCTCCTTCATCTTCTTTGCCGACCTGATCCGGGAGGTCACGCATCGACTGCGAGATGGACTTTCTGAAGCTCTCCAGCTACGGGGACGCGAAGATCAGCTCGGGGAACGTACGCCTGCTGAAGGACCTGAACTGCCAGGTGGAGGGACGCCACATCATTATCGTTGAAGATATCGTCGATTCGGGCCTTTCCATGGAGTATATCCGCAGCCTGATCCTCCATCAGAACCCGGCGTCCTTCAAGATTGTTACACTATTGCACAAGCCCGCGAACATCAAATCGAACATCCGGCTGGATTATGTCGGTTTCACGATCCCTCCGGAGTTCGTCATCGGATACGGGCTGGATTATGCCCAGCGCGACCGGAACCTCAAGGCCATCTGGCGGCAGGTCCCGGTCAAGAAACGGGTACGAACGACGGAGTAAAGGAGCTGTATGAGCGATCCCACGAATGATCCCGGAGGGCGTCGGAGCGGCGAGCAGCGCCGCCCTTCGCAACGGCCACGGCGGCAGATCCCCCGGCAGGACGACGACTTCAACTGGAACAAGGTCCTGAAGGTCGTCCTGAGCTGGTCCGCCATCATCCTCCTTGTCTTCCTGGTCATGACCCTGTTCAAGGGGACCGAAGAGGCGGAAATGCGCGGTGACCTACACGGAATACCGGGAGTTCCTGCAGAAGAACCAGATCCAGGCAGCGGTGATCAGGAAGTCGGAACTGACGAACTTCGACTTCCACGGTACGCTGCGGGAACCAGCAGCGTGTGGTGCGCGAGAACCGCGATTCGGCCCCCTTCCACAAGTTCACGCTCACCCTGCCGTTCATCGACGGGGCCGTCGATCCGCGAGTGGACGGAACGGGAGATCCGGTTCCGTGTCGAGAAGGAAGACAACACGTGGATCAGCGCGCTCGTGAGCGCGATCCCCTGGGTGCTGCTGCTGGCGGTCTGGTTGATCATCATGCGCCGGATGCAGGGGGGAGGAGGCACGCGGGGGATCTTCTCGTTCGGCAAGAGCCGGGCGAAGATGCTGAACGAAGGCGCTCCCAAGGTGACATTCCTGGACGTCGCCGGCGCGGACGAGGCGAAGATGGAGCTGATGGAGATCATCGAGTTCCTCAAGGAACCGACGAAGTTCCAGAAGCTGGGCGGAAAGATCCCCCGGGGCGTCCTGCTGCTCGGGCCTCCCGGCACGGGCAAGACCCTGCTCGCCCGCGCCGTCGCGGGTGAGGCGGGCGTGCCGTTCTTCTCGATCTCGGGCGCGGATTTCGTCGAGATGTTCGTCGGCGTCGGCGCCAGCCGCGTGCGCGACCTGTTCGAACAGGGAAAGAAGAGCGCCCCGTGCATCATCTTCATCGACGAGATCGACGCCGTCGGACGTCACCGCGGCGCGGGACTCGGCGGCGGGCACGACGAGCGCGAGCAGACGCTCAACCAGCTGCTCGTGGAAATGGACGGGTTCGAACAGAACAGCGGCGTCATCATCATCGCCGCGACCAACCGCCCCGACGTGCTGGACCCGGCGCTGATGCGCCCCGGCCGGTTCGACCGTCAGGTGGTGGTGGATCGCCCCGACGTGAAGGGGCGCGAAGGGATCCTGCGGGTCCACACCAAGAACATCCCGCTGGCCGAAGACGTGACCCTGGAGACCCTTGCGAAGGGAACCCCGGGACTCGCCGGCGCGGAGCTGGCCAACCTGGTGAACGAGGCGGCGCTGCTTGCCGCCCGGCAGAACGCGAAAGCGGTCACCATGCAGCACTTCGAAGACGCCAAGGACAAGGTGATGATGGGGACCGAACGCAAGAGCCTCATCATCTCCGAAAAGGAAAAGCGGATCACCTCGTACCATGAGTGCGGACACGTGCTCGTGGCCCGGATGCTCCCCGAGGCCGACCCGGTCCACAAGGTCACGATCATTCCCCGCGGACGGGCGCTGGGCCTCACGACCTACCTGCCGATCGACGAGAAGCACACATACTCGAAGAAGTACCTCGAGGCGATGATCACCTACGCCCTCGGCGGACGTGCCGCGGAGAAACTGATCTTCAAGGAACTGACCACCGGCGCCGGGAACGACATCGAGCGGGCGACCGGATCTGGCCCGCAAGATGGTGTGCGAGTGGGGCATGAGCGACAAGCTGGGTCCGCTCGCCTACGGGCAGAAGGACGAGGAGATCTTCCTCGGACGGCAGATCGCCCGGCACAAGAACTACAGCGAAGAGACCGCCATCGCGATCGACGACGAGATCAAGAAGATCGTGAACGGCGGCATGAAGCGCGCGGAGAAGATCCTGGTGGATAACATCGAGACGCTCCACCGCCTCGCAGCGGCGCTGCTGGAACGGGAGATCCTGGACGGCGACGAGATCGACGCCATCATCCGCGGTGAAGCGCTGCCGCCGCGTGACGGGAACGGGCAGAAGAAACCCCAGACCGACCCCCAGACCAAGAAATGAACGGGCTGGAGAGCGTCGAACGGAGCTACACGAGCGAGATGATCCGGAAAGGGATCCATCTCGCTTCGCTGTCGATCCCCGTCCTCTACTCGTTCATCTCGCGGCACACCGCGCTGGCGATCCTGATCCCGCTCACCGCCGCCTTCTTCCTGGCGGACATTCTGCGGCTCTCCATCCCGGCGAGCGGGAGGATCTACCTGAAGTATTTCGGGTTCCTCCTCCGGCAGCACGAACAGAACGCCCACGGCAGGAAACTGACCGGAGCCACGCTACGTGCTCCTCTCCGCCTGCCTGTGCGTCCTGCTCTTTCCCAAGGTCATCGTCATCACCGCCTTCGCCATCCTGATCATCTCCGACACCGCGGCCGCACTCATCGGCCGGCGCTTCGGCAGACACCGCTTCTTCACCAAGTCGCTCGAAGGTTCGAGCGCCTTCTTCGTCTCCGCACTGCTGGTGGTCGCGGTCGCCCCCAAGATCGCCTACGCTCCCGTGGAATACCTGGTCGGCGCCGTCACTGCTGCGGTCGCGACGGTCGTGGAGGCCGCCGGCATCAAGGTCGACGACAACCTCAGCATTCCCCTCGTCAGCGGCGCGGTGATGTGGGGGCTCTATGCCCTGGCCGCGCCGGCACTCAATATCCACGCCCTCGATCTTCCGTGAGCACACAAGGTGTTCCCCGCGATGCGCTAAGGGGGGGTCTCTCGTGACCGGTTCTCCCAAACGCGTGTACCTTTCGGGCGGCATGGAATACGCCGCCAACGAGGGGCGCGACTGGCGCGAGACGATGCAGCAGTTCTTCGAGGACGAGCTGGGCTGGACCGTTTTCAATCCCAACCGCGAAAGCGAACGATTTTTCCAGAAGAATTGGCCGGGAATGGATTTCCGGGCAGTGAAGACTCAGGATATCGAGCGCTACCGGGAGATCGTTTCCAGGCTGGTGGACATCGACAGCCATGAGATCGCCGAGCGGACGGACGTCGTGGTCTGCTACTGGGACGAAGGTGCGGCGAAGGGGGCCGGAACGAAGGGGGAGCTGACGATGGCGCGCTTCTTCGGAAAGCCGGTCTACATGGTCACCACGATCCCGGCCCACGGAGATCCCCGGATGGGTGCTGGGATGTACGACACGGATGTTCAAGACATTCTCCGAACTCACGGAATTCCTCCGCACCACCCGTCCCGCAACAACCGGAAAGGCGGAGGGGAGTTTCTGAACGCCTCCCCCCCGCGCTCCCGTCCTTCTCACTTCTCGAACACCTTTTCCACACCCACGATCGCGATCTGCTCCGGCTTCACGGTGAGCGGAAAGAGCTCGATCTCCTTGTCCTCCGCCAGCACCTCTGCGGGCTTCGGCGTCTTGTAGGTGATCGGGCTCGGTGTGTTCTTCACCAGAACGTCTTTCAACCCTGCTGCGTCGGTCGTGATGAAGGCCATCTGCATGTTGCCGAACTGCCAGTGCTTTCTGATCGCCGCATTGACTTCCGGCAGTGTCAGCTCATCCAGCGTCTTCCGGTACAACTCCAGGTGGCTTCCGGCGATCCCGTAAAACCTGTCGTCCAGCGCGTACCCGAGCCGCTCGCTGGTGGTCGGGGCATAGTGCAGGACGTATTTGCGCAGGAAGGCCCGTTGCTGCTCGAACTGCGCCTGCGTCATCCCTTTCTCCAAGAGATGTTTGAACTCGCGCAAGGCGGCTCGAAGCGCGAAGACCCTGGTCTCGTTGGGAACCGGACGGATCCAGATCTCGAAGATCTGCCGCCGGCGCGCCACGTTCTGCGGCGGCTTCATCAGCTGCCCGCCACGGGGATAGTGTTCGATGTACGAATAATCCCCGTAGTTCAACCCGCGCTCTTCGCGGATCACCTGGTACAGGTGACTGCTGGAGTTGCGGTGTTCGCCGAGCCACGAGTTCGCGACCGCCAGCGCGTACCACTCCCGCTCCCCCCTGTGCACGTTGATGGGAAACCCCATGCTGATGGCGGTCGCGGGGGCCTTCTTTTCCACGATGGTGACGCGGAACCCTGACAGGGGCTTCGGTTCAGGCGCAGGAACCGCCTGCGGCGCCCCGGCCGGCAGCGTGCCGAGATCCGCCTCCAGCTTCTTCAGCACTGCCACATCGTACCCGCCGCCGATGCCGATGACAACGTTCTCCCGGGTGTAGTACTTCGCATAAAAGGCCCGGATGTCGTCGAGGGTAATACTCTTTACGCTCTGCACCGTCCCCACGGTCGGATGCGCGTAACCGGTGCCGGCAAAGATCCCCTGGTACAGGACCGCTTTCCCGAGTTCCTCGTCGCTGGAATAGCGGAGCGTGTTCTCGAGGTAATTGACCGCCTGACTCTTGATACGGTCAAGGTCTTCCTGCTTGAACGCCGGACGGAGGACCGCGTCCATCAGGAGCGGATAGTAGTCGGCGAGGTTGTCCCTGTGGATCCTCCCCGTGATCACGGTCATCTCCGCCGAGGTGATGGCGCTGTAACCGGCCGCGAGCGGGAAGAGCTTGTCCAGGATCTGTTCATAGCTATTCGCCTTCGTGGAAGCGTCGGTCAACATCGACGCCGTGATGTCGGCGAGCCCCTCCTTCCCCGCGGGGTCGTTCTGCGACCCGACCTTGAACCAGAGACGGAAGGCGATGGTGGGATCGTTCTTCACCGGGAGCTGAATGGCATCTGGCACGGCTGCACCTGCAACGACATGAAACATCATGAGGAAAAGCATGAGAAGCATGGTCCGGCGGTTGCCGGACAGGCGCTGGCGATCTGTTCCGGGCTTCATTGGGCGGCTCCTTTCAGCACGACCACCGTGCGTCGTTCGGGGACATAATAGGTCTTCGCCGCCTCCTGCACGTCCGCCGGCGTGACGGCGTCCATCGCGGCGTAGAGCGCGTTGACCACCTCGATGTTCCCCGTCAGGGCGACGAACCTGGCCAGGCCGCCGGCCACCTTGTTCGGCGCGTCAAGGTTCATCAGGAATCCGTACTTCTGCCGCTTCTTCAGGTCGTTCAACCTCTGCGCCGGAGGCGGAGCGGACTGGAACGCCGCAATGGTCCCGTAGACCTGGTCGCGCACGTAGTCCAGATCGTCCGCCGACTTCACCATGGCCGTGATCTCAAAGAGCGGGACGTCCCGGTTCATCGGCACGCCGCCGTTGATGAACTCCACCTTCTGCTCCTTGATGTAGAGCTTCTTGTAGAGGTCGCCGGTCTCCCCGAACGCGAGCTCGTTCAAGAGAAGGGCCGCAACGAACTTCTTGTTCGCGGGGTCGAAGGCGTCCCCCTTGTACCCGATGTTGATGATCGGCAGCGTCTTCCCCGGATATGACACAGCCCCGGTCCGCTCCTTCGTCTGCGGCGGCTCGGGCACGATCGCCGGCGGGACGTAGCCCCTCTTCCACTCACCGTAGTATGTGCTCAACCAGCCCGAGCGTTCTGGCGGGATCGACGTCTCCGACGATCAGCAGCACCACGTTCTCCGGACGGTAGAACCGGTTAAAGAACGAGATGCTGTATTCGTACTGCTCCGGCATCATCTTGATGTCCGCCTCGAATCCGATCGTCGTGTGTTTGTACGTGTGGACGTCGTACGCCAGATCCTGCACTTTCTCGGCGAGCACCTGGAACGGACTGGTGACGCTCTTCCGGTACTCGCCATAGACCGCACCGGCTTCCGTCTGGAAGGCCTGCTTGGGATACTGAAGGTTCTGGAACCGGTCGCTTTCCAGCTCAACCACCCGCTCCAGATCCTCCTTCGCGAACGTCACGTGATACGCGGTCAGGTCGTCGGTGGTGTAAGCGTTGTGGCTCGCTCCGATCGAGGTCATGATGCTGTCGTAGACGGGACCGGGATACTTCTTCGTCCCGCGGAACATCATGTGCTCGAAGAAGTGCGCGAAACCGGACTTCCCGGCCTCCACCTCGTCCCGGCTGCCGGTCCGCACCACCGAGTAGTAGGCCACGATCCCCGGGCTTTCCATGGGGATCAGGATCACGGTGAGCCCGTTGGGCAACACCTCCTTCTGATAGGGATACGGGAAGATCGGGCCGCTCATGGCGACACCTCCCGCCAGGACAAGCGCGAAGAGTGACCACAGGGTTTTCTGCATATGTTCCTCATATGGTGATCTCAGGTGAATGTATGCAATGCTCTCGTGCTCCGGGCTGCTACAGTTCCCAACAGTATACGGAAGCCTCATGTTCCCGCGCGACGGGTCATTTCGACGTGGATGATCCCGTCGTCGTCGTAGGGAGCGAGGGCCGGATCGGTGACAAACCCAAGGTCCGCGTAGAACCGCTCGAGATACTGCTGTGCCGAGATGCGGACCGGAAGCCCGGGATAGAGCTCACCGCACCATTCCATCCCCCTCCGCATCAATTCTTTGCCAAGTCCCTGACCGCGTACCGAGGGGTCGGTCACCACGCGGCCGATCGACGGCTCAACGAACCTCTGCCCCGGTTGGACGATCCGCAGGTATGCGCACAGACGCCCCTGCTCGTTCCAGCCGCAGAGATGATGCGAGAACCGATCCCGGCCGTCGGTGTCGAGATACGGGCAGTGCTGCTCGACCACAAACACCCTCTGGCGCAACGTCGAGGATCCGGTAGAGCTCATCCGTGGTCAGCTCCTCGAACCTGCTGCGCGTCCAGCGGATCAGGCCCGCCATACGTCCTCTCCTCCAACCACCGTGCGGAGTACCTCGAGCTCTCCGATCTTTTCCGGCTGGATCTTCCAGGGGTCACCCCCGAGGACCACCAGGTCCGCCAGTTTCCCCTTCTCAATGGAGCCCTTGTCGTGCTCGCGAAACTCCGCGTAGGCGTTGTTCAGCGTGTAGCACCGGAGCGCCTCGTCGACCGTCAATTTCTGCGCCGGGTACCAACCGTCGGGGTTCTTCCCGTCGAGCGTCCGGCGGGTGACCGCGGCACTGATCCCGAGCAGCGGATCCAGGGGAGCGACGGTCCAGTCGCTTCCGAAGCAGACACGGACCCCCGCCCGGAGAAAGTCGCGGAAGACATATGCCCGCGCGCAGCGGTGTTCGCCGATCCGTTTCGCCGCCCAGACCCCGTCGTCCACGGCATGATACGGCTGCGCGGAGACGATCACGCCGAGCCGGGCGAATCGCGGCACATCCTCGGGACGCACGTGCTGCGCGTGTTCGATGCGGAACCGCCTGTCCCACGGAGGGTTCACACGCACGATCTCCTCGAAAATGTCGAGCACGGCGGCGTTGGCCCTGTCGCCTATCGCGTGGATGGAGAGCTGAAGTCGGTTCCTGTCGGCTTCCAGCGCCCACTCCCGGAGCTTGCCGCTGGTCAGCACCTCCATCGGGCAGCCCGCAGGTCGACTGGGTTGCTCACGTACGGGTCGAAGAACCAGGCGGTATCGGAGCCGAGCGAACCGTCGGAGAACGCCTTCATTGATCCGCGCACGAGGAATTCGCTCCCGTGGCCGTGCCGCACCCCCTGTTCCGTCAGGGCACGGTGACTTTCGAGGGGAAGCCGGCAGTAGAGCCGGCAGGTGAGGCGCCCCTCCCGGTCCAGCTTCTCGTATGCGTCGAAGTGCTCCGGCAACGAGATGTCGTGGACCGATGTGAGCCCTTTCTTCCGCGCGTGATCCAGCGCGACGAGCGCGGCCCGTTCGATCTCCTGAGGCGCGGGACGCGGCACGACAGCCGCGACGATGTTCATCGCCAGGTCTCTCAGGATCCCCGTCGGTTCGCCGGTGGCGGGATCACGGTCGATGGTCCCCCCTTCGGGGTCCGGTGTCGAGCCCGTGATGCCGGCCAGGCGCAGCGCGGCCGAATTTGCCAGCGCCATGTGGCCGTCGAACCGCTGGACGAAGACCGGCGTGTCGGCCGTGAATCCGTCGATCCAGTCCCGGCGCGGCAGCCGCGCGGGACTCCATGCCTCCTGGTCCCAGTCCCCGTCGGTGATCCAGACTCCGCGGTGCGCGGCGGCATACTCCCGGAGTGTTCCGGTGAACTCCTCCTTCGAGCGGCAGGGGCGGAGATCGATCCCCTGCAGATGCCTCCCGCCCCCGATAAGGTGCGTGTGGTTGTCGATGAACCCGGGGAGCATCGTCGCCCCCTGCAGGTCGATCACCTCCGAACGCGCGCCGGCACGCACCCGCGCGTCGTCGTTCTTCCCCACGAACCCGATCCGGGTTCCCTCCACCACCACCGCCTCCGCGACGGGCTGCCCCGGGTCCATCGTGCGGACCGTTCCGTTGATGAAGCATCGCGTCATGGAACCCTGCGCTCCCTCCGCTGTGCCGGTGCTCCGGCGTTTGAGGTAGAAATATCTGTAGACCGGGAATCCCGTCGCGATCAACGCCAGGCAGGCCAGGATGCCGCCGGCAGGGTAGGCCCAGAAGGTCCACCCGCCGATCCAGAGCTGCGTGGCGATCGCGAGGATCCCCGTAAGACGCCAGAAGGGAGCCCGGTACGTCGGGGCGTACCCTTCCTGTCTTCTGAGGAAGAAGATCGTGCCGTACACGAGCATGTTCTGGAGAAGGTACGATATGGTGAAGTAGCCCAGCATGTTCTCCAGGTCCCCCAGCAGGAAGAGCACCACCGCCAGCGCCGACTGGATCATGATCGAGTAGTGGGGGGTCAGGTACCGGGGATGCAGACGTCCGAAGATCTCGAAGAAGAGCCCGTCGCGCGCGATGGCGTATTCCAGCCGTGGCTGGACCATGATGCTCGCGCTCAGCACCCCGATCATGTTGACGAAGACCGCGATCGCAAAGAGAGCGCCCGCGCTGGCGGCGAGCCCCCCGACGAACAGGAACGGATTCACGAACGTGTCCTGCACGGCCGTCAGATCGGCGAACGGCACCAGCCCGTGTGTCCCCGCCGAGATCAGGACGTACGCCAGCATGACGAACAGCAGCGAACCGATGAGGGCGACCGGCAGGGTCTTCTGCGGGTTCTTGATCTCCCCTCCCATATAGAGGATGTTGGTGAACCCCGCGTACGACCAGACCGTCGCCGCGATGCCGGCGTTCACGATGGCCAGGAGACCTCCTCCGGAAACGCTGCTCCCCGAAGCTTCGAAGAACAGCTCCCCCCGGTCGAGCGCCAGCAGGCCGATGACCACGATCGAGAGGAGGGGGATCAGCTTCGCCATCGTCAGGACGATCTGCACGTTGCCGCCCGTCCTGACGCTCCGCACGTGGAGCAACGCCAGTCCGGCGATCAGAAGCGCCGCAAGGACCCGGGTGATCACCGGATCGGTAAAGAGGGGCGAAAAGACTTTCAGGGCGGTGATCGCCGCCAGGGCCACGATCGTGAGCGTGGGGGTATCGCTGGTCAGAAAGGCGGTCCAGGTGTACAGGAATGCCAGGAACGGGGATCCGGCCTTCTGGAGATAGTAGTAGGTGGCCCCCTGGGTGGGGTAGGCGGTGCTGAGCTCCGCCAGGACCAGGATCTGTGGGATCCAGAGAACACCTCCGAGCAGCCAGATCAGGATGTTCATGCCGGGGCTGCCGGCGATCCGGGCCACGATGGGGAGGCTCAGGAAGACGCCGGATCCGATGACCGTCCCGATGATGATCGAGGCGGTCTGGAGCAGGTTCAGTTGTCGTTGGGGAATGGCGGGCATTGACGGCCGCTGGGATCCACGGGGTGCGCGGCGGGTGTTCAGCGTCCAAAGTATCACAATCGGCCCTGACAAGCAACTGTTGCCTTTCACGTTTGATCTCGGTACTATGCGACGATTTCCACATCCTGCGACTCACCCACAGAAGCACGCCACTCCACCACAACAAGGGACACCTCCATGCTCGTCATCGTCAAGGATACCTATGACTCCATGAGTAAGGAAGCCGCCCGGATCATCGCCGACCGGCTTCGCAAGAAGCCGAACATGGTTCTCGGCCTCGCCACCGGCAGTACGCCGCTCGGCCTCTACAAAGAGCTGATCCGGATGCACAAGGAGGAGGGGTTGGACTTCTCGAAGGTCACCACGTTCAACCTCGACGAATACGTCGGCCTCCCCCCGACACATGACCAGAGCTACCACTATTTCATGTACGAAAACCTGTTCAAGCACATCAACCTCGACTTGCGATTCGTGCACGTGCCGATGGGGATGGCGAAGGACATCGACGCCTTCTGCGCATGGTACGAACAGCGGATCGTCGAAGCGGGCGGCGTCGACCTGCAGGTCCTGGGGATCGGCGCCAACGGACACATCGCGTTCAACGAGCCCGGCTCCTCCCTCTATTCCCGCACCCGCATCAAAACGCTCACCGGCACCACCAGGATGGACAACGCCCGGTTCTTCAAGAACATGGACGAGGTCCCGAAGTACGCGATCACCATGGGGGTCGGCACGATCATGGACGCGAAAGAGATCGTGCTGCTCGCGAACAAGACCAGCAAGGCAGACGCGATCCGTGCCTCGGTGGAGGGGCCGATCACCGCGATGTGCCCGGCCTCGATCATCCAGATGCACCGGACGGCCTTCGTGATCTGCGACAAGGACGCGGCGTCGAAACTGACCGGTCACTACCCCGACACATGGGAACCGAAGGTGTTCTAGCCTCCACACCGACAACACGAGAATAGCGCATGAGAACACTATGCATTTACGAAGGGGCCGGCACCGAGAAGCTCCACCCGCTCGTGTACATGCGCCCCGCCTATGACCTCCGGTGCGGCATCACCACGCTCCGGCAGAAGATCGCCCGCGCTTATCCGGGGCTTCCGGTTGCCCTCCACTGCCGGCCGTACCTGGCGGAACTGGTGCGGCAGCAGAACCCCGGGATGGCGGTGAACGCGCTCCCGGAGGGAGACCTGCTGTTCGTCGACGGCAGGATCATCGCCGGTGGCGGCGTTCCATTTCCCGCGGAAGGACCGGACACGGTCTTTGTCTGCAAGGGGACCATGGTGGCTGTCCGCGCGGGCGCCGCCGCGGTATCACGGATCGCGGGGAAGCTCCCGGCGTTGCTGACCGAGGCGAGTTTTCCCGACCTCCCGCGGCAGGAGGTCGATGTGAAGTTCATCACGTATCCCTGGGACCTGGTGCACGCCAACGGTGAACAGATCGTGGCCGACTTTGCGGTCCTCACCGGGGGCCGCGGAGCGATCAAAGGCAATGTGTATCCAGGAGCCCAGCTGCTGGCCGCCGAGAGCATCTTCATCGACGAAGGGGCGGTGGTGAAGCCCGGAGTCGTGCTCGACGCTGAAGGGGGCCCCATCTACATCGGCAAGAAGGCGAAGATCTTCCCCAACGCCGTGATCGAGGGGCCCGCGTTCATCGGCGAGGGGTCCATGATCAAGATCGGGGGAAAGATCTACGAGAACACCAGCATCGGGGAGGTCTGCAAGGTGGGCGGGGAGGTCGAGGGTTCCATCATCCATGCCTACTCGAACAAGCAGCACGACGGCTTTCTCGGCCACGCGTATCTGGCGATGTGGGTGAACCTCGGGGCCGACACGAACAACAGCGATCTGAAGAACAACTACGGCAGCGTCCGCGTCACGATCAACGGCGAGGAGGTCAACAGCGGCTCCATGTTCGTCGGGTTGACGATGGGAGACCACTCCAAGTCGGGGATCAACACGATGTTCAACACCGGCACGGTGGTCGGCGTCTCCAGCAACGTCTTCGGCGCCGGATTTCCTCCCAAGTACATCCCGTCGTTCGCCTGGGGCGGCGCGGAGGGGGTCGAAACCTACGACGCGGAGAAGGCGCTGGAGGTGGCGAAGAGGGTGATGGGGCGGAGGAAGATCCAGCTGTCGGAGGTCGAGGAGAAGGTGTTGCGGGAGGTGTTCGCCATGACGGCATGGGAGCGGCGGCCTGCAAAAGCGCGCTCGCCCGGCCGGAAAGAAGGCGGGGAAGAAATCGGTGCGCATTCCGGCAAAGCTGAACGGAAAAGGCGGGAAACCCGGGCGATCGAAGGGAAAGAAGCGCAAGTAGCGGGTATCAATGTGCGTGATGCACCAGAGGCCAATTCGATCTGCTCGAGTTGGCCTTTGCGTTGGTATCGATGCTCCAGCGGTCGGAGCACATTTCGGGAATACCGCCGTACCCGGACCGTTGTCCGATCTCCGGTGCTACTTCACGGGGTAGACGAAGTTCTCCCCCGTCTTCACCCGCACCACCTTCCCCTTCGCATCCACCTCGAACGTCACCAGCTCCCCGTTACCGTCCTCTGCATCCTGCCTGAATATCCTCGGCCCCTCGGGAAGCAGCGTGACGAGGGAGTTGACCGGATTCTCCTCCGGCGGATAGCTGTGGTCGTACATCACCAGCTTCCCTTTGTGCTCCCTCACCTCCGTCTCCCATCCCCATGGATCCCGGTAGGTCCCGACAAAGGCGTACCAGGTCGAATCGAACTTCGCCGGCTTCGCCTCCGGCGCTCCCAGTCGCTTCAGGGTGGGCGCGAGCATACTCATCGCCCGGGAAGCGAACGCCGACGGAACCCCGTCATCGGCGTTGATCATCACGATGACGGCGGTCTTCTCCGATGGACTCACCAGCAGCTGCGACTTGTTCCCGCCGACCCACCCGCCGTGTCCGAACGTCACCCGGTCATCGTTCTTGCCCACGCTGAACCCCAGCCCCCAGGCGCTCTTCCAGCTCGACTGCATCCACTGCGGCCGGTGCATTTCGCGCAGGGTGCTCCCGCGCATCCCGAGCGGATTGTCGTTCTTCCCCTCCTGCAGGTGCGCGGCCGCGTACCGGGCAAGGTCCTCCGGCGTGGACGACATGTTCGCGGCGGCCGTGAGCGCCCTGGAGTCGGTGAACGTGCTGACCGCGCGGCTCCCGTCGGGCAGCTTCCGCCCGTAGGGGGTCACCAGACGTTTCATCTGGTCAGCGGTCGGGATCACGCTCGAGCTCTTCATCCCGAGCGGATCCAGGATATGCTTCTGAATGTACTCGGGATACGGCTCTCCGGAGACCGCCGCAACAACCTCGCCAAGGATCGCCAGTCCAAGATTCGAATAGCGGAAACGCGTGTCGGCTTCGAAGATGCTCTCCTGCCCCTTGAGCGCCTCGACCATCTGCTCGCGGGTCGGGAACTTGTGGTCCGTCCAGTACGGAAAGGCCGCTTCTCCGGGCAGTCCCGCGGTGTGGGTCATCAGCATCCGCAGCGTCGGCTGCGGTCCGTCGGGGTACTTGTTCTTGTAGGTGAACCAGGGCAAGTACTTGACGACCGGATCGTCGATCCGCAGCTTTCCCTGATCGCGCAGCTGCATGATGGCGGTGCTGGTGAAGGTTTTGGTGATGGAGGCGATCCGGAAAACCGACTCCGTGGTCATCGGCGTCCGCTTCTGGATGTCGGCGAATCCATAGGCCTTCGACCAGACCAGGTCGTTCCCGTACAGAACGGCGATCGAGAGCCCGGGAAGCTGCTGGTACTCGACCTGGGAGGCGATCCAGGAATCCAGCAGTCCGATCGTCGATTGCAGTTCGGGAGCCTGTTTGATGGCGGCGATGTCCCCGCCACGAACGGGGACGAACAGGAGAAGGGTCAGCGTAAAGATCAGCAAGGAACGCATGCGGGAGCTCCTCTGGATTGTCAGTTGTTCTTCATGAAGACCACCACCCCACCCACCACCGTCATCTGCACCTTGACGTCGGCGATCTTTACGGGATCGATCGAAAAGATGTCCTCGCTCAGCACCACGAAATCAGCCAGTTTCCCGGGGGCGATCGTCCCTTTGTCGTTCTCCTCGAACGCCGCGTAGGCGTTGTTGATCGTGTAGGCCCGCACCGCCTCCTCCACCGAGATCTTCTGCTCGGGGAACCAGCCGCCGGGGTTCTTGCCGTCGGTGGTCCGCCGGGTCACCGCCGCGTAGATCCCCAGCAAGGGGTCGATCGGCGCCACGGTCCAGTCGCTCCCGAAACAGAGCCGCACCTTGTGGTCCAGGAATGACTTGAACGGATAGGTGGTCCGGCACCGTTCTTCCCGATCCTCCCCTCCGCCCACCGACCGTCATCGATCGCGTGGTAGGGCTGGACGGAGGCGATGACGTCCAGCGCGGCGAACCGCGTCAAAATCCGCCGGGGCGGATGTGCTGCGCATGTTCGATCCGGAACCGCCGGTCCCACGTGTCGTTCTTCGCCGCGATCCGCTCGAACAGGCCGAGCACAAGACTGTTCGCGCTGTCGCCGATAGCGTGGATCGAGAGCTGCAGGCGAGCGCTGTCGGCGGAACGGGCCCACCGCTCCAGCCGGCCGTCCAGCGCGATATCGCTGCGGAAGCCCCCGCGTCGAGGGATCGGACAGATACGGCTCGTAGAACAGCGCCGTAGAGGATCCGAGCGATCCGTCGGCGAAGGCCTTCATCGAACCCTGCCGGATCCACTCGTCACCCGAGCCCGCATGGATCTTCTGCGCGGCGAGTTCATCCCACTGTCCGAGCGGCAGGCGGCAGTAGATCCGTGCGGTGAGCTTTCCCTGCTCCTGCAGCCTCTTGTAGACGCGCACGTCCTCGCTGGAGGAAATGTCCTGGATGCTGGTCAGGCCGAACTTTCTTGCCTCGTCCAGGGCCAGCTCCGCCGCTTCGATCCGTTCCGTGTCAGTGGCCGCCGGGACCAGAGCCCAGACCAGCCCCATCGCCTCGTCCTTCAGGATCCCGGTCGGTTCGCCGGTCCGCGGGTCGCGCACGATGGATCCTCCCGGCGGATCGGACGTGGCCTTCGTGATCCCCGCCCTCTTCAGCACCAGCGTGTTGGCCAGTGCCATGTGCCCGTCGTACCGGCTGACGAAGACGGGGGTGTTGGGGGTCACCGCGTCGATCTGCTCCCGGGTCGGCAGCTTCCCTCCGGGCCAGTTGTCGTGATCCCAATCTCCGCCGGTGATCCATCGGCCGGGATACTTGCGCGCCCGCGACGCGATCCGGGCCGAAAACTCCCGCTCGTCCTTCGCGTCCCGCAGGTCCACGCTCTGGAGCTGGAATCCGCCTGCGGTGAAATGGGCATGGTTGTCGATGAAGCCCGGGAGCATCAGTCTTCCGCCGACATCCACCACGATCGTGGGAGAGCCCGAGAAGTTCTTCATCGACTCCGTGCTTCCGACCGCGATCACCCGTCCGTCGCGGACCGCCACCGCCTCGGCCATCGGCTGGCCGGCCTCGCCGGTCCAGATCCTCGCGTTGGTGTAGACCACGTCGGCGCTGGGAGCAGGCCCGCACGAAGCGCACAGGAAGACCAGCACGATGCCGATCGTCAACCCGTAGTGACGCATAGGACAGACTCCGTTGGTGAGTATGCCTGCGGCCTCCGCCGCGTCATTCAAAATGCCGCGCGTCCTTCGTCCAGCTGTTGTCGCGGAACCGCTCCTCGAACGTCGGCTTTTCTGCCGCGTACTTCAGGAAGAGATCCAGCGGCACCACCTCGAACTCCTTCCCGAGGCGGTCCAGGATGTTCTTCGTCCTCTGCAGATCGCTGTACTCGCGGATATGGATCAGCAGGAAATAGGGGCGTTTCGGGTTCACCGCCGCCAGCTCTTCCAGATCGGCCGCGGCGTCGGCTTCAGGCCGTTCGGGAGAGAGATAGTAGTCGAATGACACGAGCGGTTTTCCGTCGCGGACCGCGAACGAGAACGCCGGAGCGTACCCGTTGATGAACCCGGTCGCTTCGGGCATTCCCTTGACGTACGCCTCGAACACCTCCTTCGTCAGGTCGGTGTTCCCCTCCACCGTGGCCCCTTCGGAATAGTCCATGAACTCGAACACCGGCAGATCCAGCGCACGCGTCTGTTCCCTGGTCATCGCCACCACGCCGGGAGAGTTTCTCCGGCGGGATCGCCTTGGGGTACATGTAGCCCGGACCGGAGAGCCCACCCACGAAGTAGTCGTTCGGCGTCGCGGTGGTCCAGAAGTACTCCAGCATCGCCGGGGCCATCCAGAGGAAGTTCATCGTCACCTCCCAGGAACAGGGGATCGAACCGCGGCCGGGGCGGAACCAGGCGCCGAGCCCCATCCCATCGGTCTGCACAAGGGCGATGTAGACTTTGTTCTGGGGGACATTTTTGCCGGGAACCACGTTGTGGTTGTTCTTCCACACAAAACCTTTCGATGCCGGGGTCTGGCAGGAGAAGCTCATGTTGGGGAGCGTGTGCAGCCCTCCACCCTGAGGCCGAAATGGGAGGTCAGGGTCACATAATCGCGTTCCTTGTCCTTCGCGTAGGAGTGCCACCCCAGCACCATGGAGAGCGGTTTCTGATCGCTCAACATCTTGTAGGCCAGCGCATACTCCGCGGTGTCCACCACTTCACACGACACATCGGTGAAGAACGCCTTGTGGTACATCCCGAAATCCGCCACGCCGGGCTTCATGATCTTCCCGTGTTCGCCTCCCAGCCAGACAACATACTCCCGGCTGCATCGCTTCCAGTACTGGTCGTAGGCCCAGGTGAAGATCTCGATATCGGACTTCCCGGTGAATTTCCCGCGGAAATCCGCCACCGGTTTCAGTCCCGCCTTCTCGACCATCGGGATCAGCTCCTCGTTCACGACCACCGCCTCTTCCAGTCCGGCCACCGTGAACGCAACGATCAGGGAGGTCCTGACCGCCTTGTCCCACACGACGTATCCCTTCACGCTCGATTTGAATGTCTGCAGCGCCTGTTCCGCCGACCGGAGCTCAACGAACGTGTAGTTCCGCTTCTCTTTGTAGTATTCCAGCACCCCGGGCGTATAGAGGAAGTCCCACTTCTCCGGATAGACGAAGTACAGCTGCGGCGATTTCAGGTTGGCGAGCCCCTGGAGGCTGATCAGGAACGCGTGGAGCGGAAGCTTGCCGTCGATCGACCAGTCATCCTCGAGCTTCATCATGTACGCCCTCGAGGAACCGTCGCGTTTGAGGACGTAGCGGGTCGGCGGACCGGTCTTTCTGGTGGAGCGCCCGATGGTGTAGCTCATGGTCTCCCCGTCGCCCGCCAGGGCGTAGGTCCGTTCCACGGTCATCGGCACCGCCCCCTGGGATCCGCGTACGGTGGCTTTCTCTTTGAGCTTCAGCGACTTTCCGCCGGCCTCAACGCTGGCGCTGATCTCCCTTTCGGTCCCCGCCACCATCATCAGTCCCATGAAGGCATTGGAGGGGAAGACCCGGTTCTTCACCGGAACCTTCACCACGCTGCCGTCGGTCCGGACGATCACCGAATCGCGGTGGTTCCGTCCCTTCCCTCCCCACGTGTTGACGACCACGACGTCCTTCCCGATGCCCGAGCTCCACCCCCATCGTCCTGTACAGATCGATGTCGGTGCTCTTGTGGGGGATGTATTCCCATGTCCCCAGGAGACCGGGGTCGACCTGGGAGAAGGCAATGAGCGGGATGCAGAGCAGTACGAGCAGTGTTCTGTGTCGCATTTCGCGTTCCTCTTCGTTATGATGTGCCCGTTCACTTGACGATCGTCGATGGACGATCGACCAATTGTCACTCGTTCAGTCCCCCCAGATCCCTTTGTCCCCGCTCGGCCCCGTGACCCGGTACCTTTCCTCGAACGTCGGCTGCTTTCCCGCCATGGTCAGGAAGACATCGAGCGGGACCACCTCGAACTCCGGACCCAGCCGGTCCAGGATCCCCTTGACCCGCCTGACGTCGCTCGACTCGCGCACATGGAACAGGAGGAAATAGGGTCGCTTCGGATTGACCCGCGCCAGCTCTTCGAGGTCGGCCATCGCGTCGGCCTCCGGCCGTTCGGGCGACAGGTAGTAGTCATACGAAACGAACGCCCGCCCGTCTCTTGACGTGAACGTATACGAAGGCGCATACCCGTTCACGAATCCGATCGCTTCCGGCAGCCCCTTGTAGTACTCATCCACGATCGCCCGCGGCAGGTCGGTGTTCCCCTCGACCGTGGCTCCTTCGGAATAGTCCATGGTTTCGAACACCTTCAGGTCCAGCGCTTTCATCTGCTCCCGCACCATGGCGAGCAGCTGCGGGAAGTATTTCTTCGGAACGGCTTTCGGGTACATGTAGCCGGGGCCGGAGAGGCAGCCGATCATGTAGTCGTTGGGGGTGGCCGTCGTGTAGAAGTATTCCGCCATCCCCGGCGCCATCCAGGTGTAGTTCATCAGCACCTCCCAGGCATACGGATTCGCCCGGCCGGGGCGCAACCACGCGCCGAGCCCCATCCCGTCGGTCTGGATCCAGGAGATGTAGACCTTCTTCCCGGGAGTGTAGTCCTTGCCGGGAACGACGTGGTGGTTGTTCCTGAAGACATATCCGGGCGACGGGGGGATCTGGGCACTGAAGCTGACGTTCGGTACGGTGTTCAGCCCTTCCACCCGGTGTCCGTACTTCGAGGTCAGCTTCACATGGTCTCGCTCAAGATCCTTCGCGTACGAATGCCACCCCATGACCATCGACATCGGCTTCATCTCGCCGAGCAGCTTGTTCGCGAGGGCATATTCGGCGGAATCGGCCGGGCGGCTGGAGAGGTCGTTGAAGAAGACCTTCTTGTGCATCCCCCAGTCGGCCACCGCCGGTTTCATCACGGTGCCGTGTTCGCCGCCGAGCCAGACGATGAACTCCCTGCTGCAGCGGTCCCAGTATTTCTTGTAGGCCCAGGTGTAGATCTGTGCGTCGGTCTGGCCGGTGAAGAGGCCGCGCAGATCCTCCACTTTTTTCAGCCCCGCCCGCTCGACCATCGGGATCATTTCCTCGGACACCACCACCGCCTGTTCAAGGCCGGCGGCCGTATAGGCGACGATCAGGGAGGTTCGGACGTTCTTGTCCCAGACGACATATCCCTTGATCTCGCTCCGCAGGACCTTCAGGGCTTCTTCAGGGGTCCGCAGCTCCGTGAACGTGTAGTGGCGCTTCTGCTTGTAGAAATCGAAGACCGACTGCACGTAGGTGAATGCCCAGTTGTCCGGGTAGAGCAGGTAGAGTCGCGGAGCGGTGAGCGTTCGCCGCACCCTGGAGACTGATGTAGAAGGCCTGTACGTCCAATGCACTGCGGATATCCCAGTCGTCCTGAAGCTTGACCACGAACGCCCGCCGCGAGCCGGCACGTTTGAGCTGGTAGACGATCCCGGGACCGGAGGTCCGTGTCGAACGCGAGGTCCTGCAGACCAGGAGCTCCTTGTTCTCCGACAACTCATAGGTCCGCGTCACGGTGACCCGCGTGATCCCCTGGGAACCCCGGAGCGGGAAGGCCTCTTCGACCCGGAGTCGATCCTTCTCCAGGACCGCCTTCACGGATCGTTGCTCGCCCACCGGCATCATCAGGCCCATGAAGACGTTGCCCGGGAAGACCCTGTTCGTGATCGGTACGCGCACTTCGCGGCCGTCTGCCGGCAGGACCAGGGAGTCCAGGAAGAACCGGGAACCTCCCCAGCGGTTCACCACGACGATCCCTGCGGGACTTTTCTCAAGCCTTACCGAGAGGTTTCGGTAGAGATCAACGTCGGTGCTCTTTTCCGGCAACAACTCCCAGGAGCCGAAGATATCGGTTTCGGGCTGGGTGAACGCGGTGAGAACGTACAGGCAGAGAAGAACGCAGACGGACATATGCGCATGGAAATGCTCCTGTGGCAGAAGGGACGGGTTCGAGGTGGACAGAAAGAAGGTACGGAAGGAGAACGAGAATAGGAAGGGACGGTTTCCCGTTGCCGACTACCGCTTGTAGACCAGCTTGAACAGATGGTCCCACCTGTTCGTCCTGAACCCGTGGAGGATGCTCATCAGCGCGAAGGACTCGAGCAGGGTTGACTGTTCGATCCCGCCGAGATCGTGAACGTTCCAGTGCCACGCGCCGAGGATGACCTCCACCGACTTCTTCGCAGCGGCGTCGTTCCCCGCGATGAACATGTCGAGCCGTTCGTCGCCCAGGCGGCCGTCGGTCATGTGCTTCGCCGAAAGCGTATTGAAGGCCTTGACGATCCTGGACGAGGGAAGCCACCGCTGGATCATCTCGCCGGCCGACGTGTCGGGGCCGATCGCCGAACGGGGAGGGATGCCCTTTCTGAAGTCGATGGGGTTCGTGACGTCCACGACGACCTTCCCGGCAAACGCCCCCTGCCCGGCCAGCGTGATGGCGTTCTCGGCCCCGTTCCACCTGATGCAGAAGAAGAGCGGATCTCCGAATGCGGCTGCCTCCGCGAACGAACCGGTGCTGGCACGGGATCCGTTCTCGCGGAGCCATGCCTGGACCTCCGGTTTGTTGATGTTCCGGGTTCCCATCATCACCTGGTGCCCGAGCGCCACAAGTCCCGAGCCGAGGGTCCGACCGACTTCACCGCTGCCGAGGACACCGATCTTCATGATAGCCTTTCTCAGAGACGCCTGTGAAGAACTAACACGACCGCCCGGCGGACGGTTCCGCACGGGACCGGATACAACAGTACACCCCCCATGCGGCGGCGCACGGGGGGTGTCCGTGGAATTCCGGCCGGGGCCCGCTCTATGTCCCGCCGACGGTCATTTCTGCGATCTTGATCGTCGGGCCCGTCGTTGCATCCTTGAACGCAAGATCGTTCCCGACCATCTCGATCTGCTGCAGGATCTGTCCGAGGTTGCCGGAGATGGTGATCTCGGCCACCGGGTAGGCGATCTCCCCCTTCTCGATCCAGAGCCCGAAAGCGCCCCTCGAAATGTCACCGGTGGTCGGCACCAGACCGAATCCGATCGTGCCGGTCAACAAGAGCCCCTTGTCGACCGAACGGATGATCTCCTGAGGAGTGGATCCGCCCGCCGCGAGGTAGAGGTTGGTGGATCCGGCGCCGTTCCCCGTCGACTTCAGCTTCAGCTTCCGGGCGGCGTAGGTGTCGAGCAGGTAGTTGCGCAAAACACCGTTCTCCACCAGCACGGTCTTCCGGGCCGGCACCCCTTCGGTATCGAACGGCCTGGTACCCGGGCCGCCGGGGAGCTGACCATCATCCACGATCGTGATCCCCTCCTTCGCGATCTTCTCCCCGAGCTTGCCGGCGAGGAATGACTGATTCAGATAGACGTTTTCCCCGTCGACGCAGGTGCCGAAGAAGTCGAGAAGGCTGCCGGTCATCTCCGGCTCAAGCACGACCGGAACGTTCTGCGTGGACACCTTTCGCGCGCCGATCAGCCGGGTGACGCGATGGACGGCCTTCTTCGCGATCGCTTCGGGAGCCTCGAGCTTCGCCAGGCTGGTGGAGTTGTCGTACCATCCTTCGTCGAAGAGGTTCGTCCCTTCACCCGCCTGCAGGCTGACCCCGCAGGAGCAGGATGTCCGCCTGTACGTTCCCTGGAAGCCGCTCGAATTCGCGAGGAACACCTCGCCGATGTAGGTCTGGAAGGACGCCCCGAAGCTCTTGTTGACCCGCTTGTCGGCCCGTGCGACCGCCTCAGTGGTCTTGGCCAGGGAGATCTTCGTTTCCGGCGCCATCTCCACGATCGCCGGGTCGTAGATCTTCAGCGCGTGGTAGTCTGCGGTCACCGGTTCCTTCTCCGGCAGTGCGGCCAGCGGGTCCGAGCTGGCAAGGCGCGCGCGGACGATGGCGTTCTTCACCAGCTTCTGCAGCGTCTCCGGCGTCAGGTCCGAGGAGTTGGCCCGGGCCATCTTCGTATCCACGAAGAGTCGCAGGTACAGCCCCTGCGAGCCGGCTTCGGTCAACTTCTCGATCTCTCCTTCGCGGACCTCCACGGAGAACTCCGTGCCGCGACGCAGGGAGACCTCCATCTGCGAGGCGCCGTTCTTCCGGCCGAACTCCACCAGCTCGGCCGCCAGGTTCATCATGTCGATGGTCTTCATGCGCGGCCTCCCACCGTCATCTGACGGATCTTGAGCGTGGGTGTCCCGGCGCTCACCGGGGCCGACTGGCCGTCCTTCCCGCAGGACCCGAGGAAGAACCCGGTGTCGTTGCCGATCATCTCCACTTCGTTCAGGATCTGCACGTTCGTGCCGATCAGCGTGGCGTTCTTCACCGGACGGGTGAGCTTGCCGTCCTCGATGAGATACCCCATGTTCACGGAGAAGGTGAACTTCCCGGAGTCGCTTACCTGGCCTCCCTGATAGGTCTCCGCAAAGAATCCTTTCTTGACCGAGCGGATGATCTCCTCGCGCTTGGCGTCGCCCGGAGCCAGAACAGGTATTCGCCATACGCGGGATCGGGGCATACCGGAACGACATACGCCGGCCGTGTCCGTTGGGCGACATCCCCATCAGTTTGGCGGACAGGCGGTCCTGCAGGAACCCGACCAGTGTCCCCTTGTCGATCAGCGGGGTCTTCAGCGGCACGATCCCTTCGTCGTCGACGTTCAGGCTGCCGCGGCTGTGCGGGATCGTCGGGTCGTCGAAGATGGTCACGATCGGGTTGGCCACCTGCTTGCCGAGTTTGTCCCACATGATGGAGGTCTTTTTCCTGTTCCCATCCGCTTCCAGCGGATGCCCCACCGCCTCGTGGATCATCACTCCCGACTGCCGGCTCCCCAGGACCACCGGTTGTTCGCCCGCGGGGGGGTCGATCGCCGAGAGGAGCAGGATGGCGTCTTCGGACGCTTTGCGCCCGATCGACTCCGGCGTTTCCACGGAACTGTAGTAGCCGAGACCGACGCGTCCGCCTGCGGTCTTGAACCCGGTGTTCTTCACCCCCTTCTCCTCCGCCGTGGAGGAGACGATCATGATCGCCTGGGGCCGCACGTCGGAGATCAGCAACCCCTCGCTGTTCACGATGGTGACGTACTGGATCTCGTCCACCATCGTCACCTGGACCTTCGTCACACGGCGGTCATAGGACTGTGCCGCGGCGTATGCTTTTCGCACAATGTCCACCTTCCGGTCGAGCGCCACGTCCTCGAAGCGGCTGCCGGCGGTCGTAGAGCATGAACGGAGATGTTTTCACCGTCAGGTCGGCGACCGGAAGCTTCGCGTTTCCCGCGGCGATCGCGGCCGCACTGAGGGCGGTCTGCCGCATTCTCTCCGGCGAGAGGTCGTCGGTGTACCCGTATCCGGTCTGCGCCCCTCTGATCACCCGGATGCCGACGCCGAGCGTGATGCCTTCGGACGAATCCTTCAGAATGTCCTCTTCCATCCGGACCGAGTTCACGATCTTGTATTCAAAGAAGAGCTCGGCGAAGTCGGCCCCCTTCGAGCCCGCGGCTTCCAGCGTCTTCGTCATCAGTTCGCGCGTGATGCCGAAGCGCTCCTCGAAGAACGTGACGGTCGGCGGCGGGGCGATCCCCTTGGCCAGCAGGTCGGACCAGAGGCCGTTCATCATTGTTCCGGCCAGCCCGAGGCTGCCGGCTCGCAGGAAGTCCCTGCGGTTAAGTGGAAGCATGATGGATCCTCCAAGTAATGGTGGAAGATGTCGGTAGGCACGCCTCTGGCAGGAGGCAGAGCGGGTTGGACACAACGCGTCACCTGTGGTACGGATCGGCGGCCGCGGATGTTGCGTCCCACGGTTCTTCCGGGTCCTGGAGACCATCCCGCCCCTCCCGGTCCCGGCGCGGTGTGAGCCGAGCGATGGACTCCACTATCCGGGGATCCAGATCTTCGTCGCCTTCACCACGGAAGCCCCCGAGGGGAGCCCGAGTTGCTCTTTCGAGCTGGTGAAGAAGACCAGTCCCTTGTATCCCATCAGGTATTCGTATTTCGTGGAAAACATGCCCCCTTCGCGCACGACCACAAGGGGCTCCGGGGCTTTTTGCAGAAGCGTCCGGAACTCGCCGGGCTGGATGCGTACGATGGCGCCGGAGGCCTTCGCGGCTTCGGCGATGGCGGCATGAACGGCTACAGCGGCAGTGCTCATGGTAGACTGCTCCTTGAATGGTGCAGGAAGACGCGTCACGAACTACGAACTGCAGCGGGCGCGGATCTCCTCCTCGGTGATCCCTGCCGCGCTGTACATGGCGAAGATGTTCTCCAGCGGGGTCTCCGGGGGGACCGTGTGCGACGCGGAGAGGATGTATCCTCCGCCGGCCCCCAGCGTCTCGATCAGCTCCCGCGTTGCGGCAAAGACCTCCTCCGCGGTTCCGTGCGGGAGGAGGTCCACCGTATCCACTCCTCCCATGAATGACAGACTGCTGTCCGAATTCCCTCTTCAATTCCGAAGGGTCCATCCCGCGCGACGTGGTCTGGACGGGATTCAGGACGGTGATGCCGATCTCGATCAGGTCCGGTATGATCGGCCGTACCGCGCCGCAACAGTGATAGGCCACCGGCAGGCCGTTCTTCGTCCCCACCTCCACGATCCGGGCGAGGTGAGGTTTGATCCGTTTCCGCCAGACCGCGGGACTCATGATCATGCTTTCCTGCCCGGCGACGTCATCGCCCGTCCAGAGCCAGTCCAGCGGGAACTGCGCGCAGGCCTTTTCGGAAAGTTCAACCGCAAGCTCCGCGGCGCGGCCCAGCAGCAGGTCGGCCGTCTCGGGATCCGCGGCCAGATCCTCGGCGGCGTGCTCCATCCCGCGCAGCCGGCAAAGCAGTTCGAACAGGCAGGGAGAAACGTCGCACCCGATGAACTCGTCCGTCGCCGACCGGAGCAGCGCGGACATGTTCAGGAGCAGCGCTGGGATCGCCTGGTGGGGCATGGCATAGGCGCGGCAGGCCTCTTCGTCCGCTTGTTCGAGCGGGGAACGGAGGATCTGGTTGAACGGCCCCTCCTTCACCCAGGTGATCCCCCAGGCATCGGTGTGGGTCTCGCCGTCCCGCTCGTGGACCACCCCTTCCATCGCAGCGTTGTTCCCGACCCAGGTCTGGCGGACATCGTTCCCCATCACGCGGGCGACGGATCCCGGGGGAATACCGAGGTGGGCTCCCATTCGGACGGCGGTCTGCGGATGGAACCACATGAACACCGGGATCCGGTCCGTCGCCTCGCGGCAAAGAGCCGCGTGTACGCGCTCCCGGGAGGTCACGGCGTCATCTCGAGAGCAGCCACTGCAGCGCCTCTTCACGCGTGGTGAACGCCGGGATCTTCCTGTTCGAAAAGAGCATGACGGCATCGTAGATCGGCTTCATCAGGGGAGTGAGCCCCACGACCGCGCCGGCTTTCACGAAGGGACCGTTGTCGTGGACGAACTCCTTCATCTGCCGCGTGATGGCCGGCGTGGGGTGCGCCCCGGTCAGGTCGGTGAGGGTCAGCACCGACCCCGGAGGTTCGGAACGGATCATCCCTTTTGCATCCCTGAGCACGCGGACCATCTCGTCCAATTCCGCCCTGCTCAGATCGATCAGGATGACCTTTTTCCCGCCAGTCTCCAGGGCCCGTACCGATGCCATGCTCTCTTCCTTAATGTTCAGGGGTGAATCGATCCAGGAACAGTCGTTCCTGTGCCGTCAGACTTCCCGCTCCCTGCGTCTCCATCTTCTGGCGGATCCGCAGGTATTCCTCGCGGTTCACCGGGTGCAGTGCCGAGGGATCGATCCTTGCCCAGCGGGCCTGGTCCGCATCCGAAGTTCCTTTGAGCGCCGGGATCACCGGAAGCCTGATCTTCCAGCCCCTGCGCGAATACCATTTCACGTAGATGTAGCCACCGGCGAAGCCGCCGAGGTGCGCGAAGATGGGCGACCCCGTCGGACGAGGCGCCGAAGCCGCCCCAGAGCGACAGGACGGTCATGCCGACCACCATCCATCGCGCCTGCACGGGGAGGATCCCCCAGAGGTAGATCTGTTCGCGTGGCCAGAAGAAGGCGAACCCCAGCAGGACCCCATACACGGCGCCGGAGGCCCCGATGATCGCCACGTACGGGGTGAGGAAGGAAAAGACCGCGCCGGCAGAGTCCGCTCACAAAATAGAGGATCACGAAGTGTTTCGATCCCATCTCCTCCTCGAGCCGCGGACCGAAGAAATAGAGCCCGAGCATGTTGAAGAGGATATGCATGACGTCGCCGTGGATGAACATATAGCTCACCAGCGTCCACGGACGCAGGAGGATCCATGCCGGCACGAACATGAACAGCTCCTTCGAGGACGGGGCGGCGTACGTCACCACGAACATGGCGATGTTGGCGATCAGCAAACGGGTGACCCACGGAGTCATGGAGGCGCGTCAGTGTGGTTGGGGATCGCGGAAGTACGGTTCGAACAGGTAGCGGATCTTGTCGAGCGCCTCGTGGACGACCATGTCGAGCGTGCGGGCGAAGATGTCGAGCACGACGATGGCGTTCACGGAGGAGTCGGTCTCCGTCGCCGAGCGGACCCGCCGGAGGATGGCGGCGTTCACCACCTGCATCCGCTGGTAGATCGCCTGGAGGCCGCCGATATCGAGCGAGCCGCCTTTCCCTTCGCGGGCAAGGAAGTACTGGGCCAGGAAATACGACCCGGTCGCGCGGAACACCGTCTCTTCCCTGCTGGCCAGCGGCAGATGATAGCGGGCCATCGGCTTGAAGAATGCGGTGTGGGGGCATCCGCTCGTGGCAATGACCAGGCCCATCAGCGACCCGATGGCCCGCTGGGCCGTGGTCTGCTGCGAAACCCTGCGCTCCGCGGTCTCCACCACGAGGTGGAGGGTATCATAGCTGAGGATCCCGTCGAACCGGTTGACGATCGGTGCGATCGTGGCCGCAAGCGGGCAGAGGGGGTGGGTTTCGGGTGTAAGGGGACAATTCGCGCATTGCTCGAACGTGAGGCGCGTCCACGGTGGGAACACCACGGTGGGATCCCCCATCAGCTCGAGCTTCTGCGTATCAAGGTCGAAGTCGAAGATCTCGCGGGTCCCGTCGGGGAGTCTGAACGAATACCGGATGTTCTCGCGCATCATGGGGAAATATACCCCAAACGAGGCGAAAGAACAACCGGTGCCGTCCTTTCAGGACCACTCACTTCCTGTTCTTCACGTACCGGTCCCCCCATTCGAACATCTCCGCGAGGGTGTGCAGCACCGACTCCCGGGCGGTGTAGCCGTGGCTCTCGTAGGGCAGGATCACCAGCCGCGCGGTGGCGCCGTTCCCTTTGAGCGCCTGGTACATCCGCTCCGACTGGATCGGGAACGTGCCGGTGTTGTTGTCGGCCTCGCCATGGATGAGCAGGATCGGCTCGTTGATCTTGTGGGCGTAGGTGAACGGCGAGACCTTCATATAGACGTCGGACGCCTCCCAGAACGACCGTCGCTCGCTCTGGAATCCGAACGGCGTGAGCGAACGGTTGTAGGCGCCGCTCCGCGCGATCCCCGCGGCGAAGTAGTCGCAGTGGGCCAGCAGGTTCGCGGTCATGAACGCGCCATAACTGTGCCCCATCACCAGCACCCGCTTCGGATCGGCCACCCCCATCGAATCCATCACGTCGATCGCCGCCTTCCCTGCCGCCACGATCTGCTCCACGAACGTGTTGTTCATCGTCTCGGGATCGCCCACGACCGGCATCGTGGCGTCCATCAGCACCGCGTATCCCTGCGTGAGGAAGAAGAGCGGCGTGGTCCCGCGATAGAACGTGAACCGGTTCGGGGCCGCGCGAACCTGGCCGGCCGTTCCGGGATCCGAATACTCCAGCGGATAGGCCCACACGACGAGTGGGAGGCGCGTCCCCTCGACATATCCCGGGGGGAGATAGAGCGTCCCCGAGAGTGGGACCCCGTCGGGCCGCGAGTATTTCACCAGCTGCTTGCGGACCGAGGTGAGTGAAGGCGCAGGATCGGTGAATTGGGTGAGGGAGGTCCGGGTGCGTGCCTGCAGGTCCATCACAAAGTAGTTCGGGGGCACCGTGCGGCTTTCCTTCCGCGTGATCGCCACGCGGCGACCCGCAGGCGCCTCGACCGCCGTGCCTGCGATCCGCCGCTTCCGAGGCGAATGCAACGAACTGTTCGTACTCCTCCTCTCCGGCCCGGAACAATTCCTCCTTTGCTCCGGTCGCCAGGTTCACCCTCTGGAGGAACGGCCTGCTCCCTTTAGGCGTGGCCCCTTCACCGGCGAAGAAGACCCAGTCCCCGTCCTGCGCCAGCACCGCTTCTCCGTCCGGCCTCACGTCGTACACCGGATTTCCGGGATCGTTGTATGCGTCGTTTGCGCTCAGATCGAACAGCGGCTTCCGTTGTTCCCCGGCGGCACCAAAGCTCACCACCGTGCTGGTGTTCCAGCGCCGTTCACGGTCGTATTCCTCCAGGATCCCCGTCCCCCGGGTGGCCGTCCAGGCCATCCCGGAGAATCGCCCTTTGATCTGCATCTCCTCTGCGGGTTTCGCCGTGAAGGGGGCGGCGAGCCGCATCACCCGGTCCCGGTGCGGAACTTTCTTCGTGGGATCCCCTCCGTCCAGGGCTTCCACCCAGACCAGCGTGGCGGGCTCCAGCGGTTGCCACTCCACGTTCCGCGGGCCCACCGGCACTCCCTGCATCGGAATCTCGTCGGATACCGGAAGGTCCGCGATCGTCGCAACCAGTTTTCCGTTCAGGTCCCACACCTCTGTCGATCGAGCGAAGTAGTAGAACGGAACACGGTAGGAAAACGGACGGTGGATCCGGGTGACGAGCAGGTACTTCCCGTCGGGCGAGAGTTCCGCGCCGGAAAAGATCCCCGGTCCGCCGATGGTCCTCACTTCCGCGGTGACGCTGTTCACGATCACCAGGCGCGACGTCGCAAAATGTTCGAACAGTTGCTCGTCGAAGGCGTTCTTGAGAAGATCCTGGTAGGTCCCCATGCGGGAGACCTTCCCCGAGGTCTCCTCCACGATCGGCCCTACCGGCACGGCCGGGGGCTCCGGCGGACGCGGCGTGCCCGGCGGAACGGTCATGGCCAGCAGATGCACGTTGTCACCCATCCAACGGAACGGGGAGGTGATCACATCATTGAGCTGAATGCCGGAAAGCTGTTTCGCCGCGCCGGTCCGGGCATCCGCCACCCAGAGCTGAATCCCCTTCGGCGTGTCGCGCCGGAAGGCGATCTTCTTCCCGTCGTACGACCAGGACGGGAGGCCCACCGACGGGTCTTTGGGGAGTTGCACGCGGAGCTGCTTCCCGCCGTTGGTCCTGATGATCCCGATCCCGGTGTAGACCGTGGTCCGCTGCGCCGAGTGCTGCTTCGGATCGATCCGCACTCCCGCGATCCGCAGGACGGGGCGCGCCAACAACGAGATCGGCGGATGCGGCGTGTAGTCGACCAGCAGCAGCGCGTCGCCGCGCGGGCTCACCCGCACGAACGGCGTGGCCGGCGCGTCCAGGATCTTCACCACGTCCGCGGGCGGGATCTTGTACGGCGTCTGTCCGAGAACCGGTCCGGCGGCAAACGACAGAAGGGCAAGGGTGAGCACAGCGCGTGCGGTCTTCATGTGAACATCTCCTGGATCGATGGGACTTCGTGATGGAAAACGGATTGTCCGTGGGGGCGTGTCAACGGCGGCGCCCGGCAGAGCCCGGGGCACCATCTCCGGCGGCGACACCGGTCAATGCCCGAAATGCCCGCAGACGATCTCCACAAAAGACTCGAATTCCCTCCCGTAGCGGGCGACATTCAGGAAGTCGAGGATCAGGCTCCGGTCCCGCAGGTTGTAGTCGGGACTGGCAAAGGGGTTCTCGTGAATGCCGAGAGGAAGCTCCTCCACCCGCACCCCGGTGTCGCGCCGGATCCCCTGAAGCGAATTCAGCATCGCGCCGGCCGGCATCACCTGGTCGTTCGTGTTGGCCACGCCCAGCAGGCGGGGCGCCAGCTCCTTCAGCCGCCGGTCCAAACGGGTGCGGTCGGGGATCAGTCCGCAGAAGGCGTTCAGCCACTGCCCTTCCGGATGGTGTTCGAACCAGTGGCGGAGTCGGGGGCTCGCCAACCGGTCGCGGTACTTCACAAACAGCTTCATCAGCGCGACCTCCGCCATGTGATCCACGATCAGATGGGAGGCGAGGTTGACGTCGCGCACCGCGACGCCGGAGGCGAACACCACCCCGCGGCTTTCGGCGAAGAGGTTCTGGTGGTTCTCCAGCATCAACGCGAGCGAAACGTACCCCCCGGCAGAGAAGCCGAACGTATCCACCCGCGCTCCGGATGAGAAATGAGGATGGCTTCCCCGTCCGGATCCGCCGCACAAGGTCGATGGCATCCCAGTACGACTGCTCGGCTCCCCAGAAGAACCGGTCCGGGTGCGCCCCCAGCCGGTCGCTGATCACCGCATTGAACCTGTGGGCCATCTCGTTGCCGGGCAGGGCGCGGCGCTCTTCGTAGTTCCTCTGCTGCTCTCGCCGCCCATCCCGGCAGGACCCGATTGATGTGAAAGGTGAGGGGGAAGAGGATCACCGGACTTCCGGTCGACCTCCAGATATGATACGCCCACGGGATGTACTTGGTGAACGAGCGTTCGTTCAGGCCGTGGAAGAGGACGACCACCCGATCGTGGCGGCGCAAGCCTCCGCCCGCCTGGTGTTCACGCACGAGGAAGTAGCGGAACCGGAGGTTCTCTTCGATCGCGGCATCCGTTGGAGCATGGAGCGTCGGCTCGCCGGGGAACGTCAGGCCGTGTTCCGCGCAGGCATACCCGCTGTTCCCGAGCAGGTATTTCCCGTTCAGCGATTCGAAGGAGAGAAAATAGAGATCCACCCCTTCGCCGGGATAGGTCAGGGGGACGGCGTCGTCCCATCCGGTGGTCCGCCGGAATCGGCGGCTGATCTCGTGATAGTCGGGGTGATGCATCGTGCCTGGGATCGTTCAGCGACGTTTCAGCGCGTCAGCCGTTCAGAACTTCTTCAGCGCCTCGGCCGTTGCCTCGAGGAGTGCTTCCGGTCCGACCGGCGAGCCGGTCGCCCCTTTCATCCAGAGGTCGGGCGAAATGTTCCCCTGGACCACCATCCGTTCCACCTCCGGTCCCAGGGAGCCTGCCTTTTCGATCTGCCGTTCGATCTGGAACGCGATCATCTGTCCCATCGGATAGTCGGGGATATACAGGAATGAATGGATGATGTGCGAGTAGATCGCAAGCAGCACCACGTCCTTCTTTCCGAAGACGGGTGCGTAGTAGGTGTTCCAGATCTCCTTCGCGATGGAGAGCACCGCCTCTTTGAGCTGAACGGGCGTCGCCGAGGGATGGTCATACATCCAGTGCCAGATGGCGATATCCACGAGGGCCACCCCGGCGATCTCGTACGCGGACCAGAAGTCGTTGAGCGTCAGGATATTCCTGGCCTCAACGCTTGCCTGCGGTTTCTGCAGGCCGAGCAGTTCCAGGTCCCGTGCCTGGAAGACGAACGCGACCCCTTCGGTAAAGGCCGTGTTCGGCACCCCCTGGAGCACGGGATAGTCGATGGCATTCAGCGAGAGCACCTGTTCGACATTGTGCCCCAATTCGTGCACGGCGATGTTGAAGCCCTTGTAGTTCATCCCTTCCGGTCCCACGCGGGTCCGAAGCCGCGCCTCTATCCCCCGCATTGCCGCCCCGCTCGCATGCCCCGACCCTCTCGCGGGATCCACGGCGATCAGCTTCGCGAGGTAGGCCGACCGCGACGGGCTGAACCCGAGCTTGTCGAGCAACACCGGGATATCACGCCGGAACGCCTCCGGAGTCGGGTACTTCCGCCGCGTGATCTTGTCCAGTTCGGCTTCCGAGTACGGGCTCGGCGGACGGAAGCCGTTGTACCAGATGTCGAACGGTTCGAGCGGGCGCCCCAACCGCTTCTCAATGAGCCCCGCGATCGTACGGACGTGCGGAGAAGAAAGCACCGTCTCAAGCATCGCCTTCACGCGCGCTTCCGGGAGCTCGCGCCCCTCGTTGAAGCTGCGCGCGATCAACGTGGAATTCGACGGGGAGTAGGGATCCGCCTGGCGGGACGCAGTGAAGGTCTTGAGCAGGACCTTGTACCGGGTGTCCGGTTCCGGGTCCGCCGTGACCTTCGACGGCGGGGTCCCCTCCCCCACCGTGCTCGGCGCGACGGTGTTGACGTACGGGTCCCAGTCGACCAGCGTGCTGTTCACCGCGGCCTTCGGGATCGTCTGCGTAACGATCCGTTCCATGACCTGCTGGATCATCCGCTGTCGGGTCAGTCCCCGGTCTTTGTCGGCGTAATTGGCCTTGATCTCGTCCCGCAGATTCCAGTGGGAGAGAAGCCGCATCCCCTTCGGAAAGAGCCGGTTCCCCGAGGTTTCTACCAGGTTGTGCATGTAGATGTTGTAGTCCGCGATGTACTGGTCCGCTTCCGCACGCGCTTCGGCGATCGCCTGTTGCACCGCGGCGGGGATCCTCTTCGCGAAGCGCTGGGCGAGCCGGGTTTCCGCCCACTGGCGCCGCGACCAGGCAGCCCCTTCGACCAGGCGCTGGTCGAGGGTGGTCAGGGGAAAGTTCAGCAGAACCGCGAACGCCAGCTTGTTGCCGAAGAAGTCATCCGCCACGTGCGCGCCGGGATCGTATCCGGCAAAGATCTCGTCGTACGGTTGGAGGGGCCCCAGGTCCAGGTCGGCCTGGGTCTTGAACTCGCGCGAGATCTCGCCCAGATGACCGTCCAGTTTCTCCAGCAACCGCTGGAACCGTTCGAACATCGTGTCGCGCGCGGCTTTCGTGCCGGCGAACTGTTCCGCGGCGAACCGTTCGAACGCTGCAGCGTCGCCGTCACCTGCACGCCAGAGGGCGGAGACCTGTGCCAGACCCTGCTTCGCCCTGGCCCGCTCCCCTTCGCCGAACCGCGCGACGATCTGTTTCTCCGCCTTTTCACGGGCGCTCTTCGCCCAGGGTTCCTCTGCCATGGCCGATGCTCCCCACATGATCATTGCGCATACCAGCATGAGACCGGTCTTCATTCTTGACTCCCTCGATCTGATCACGATTGTCCTCCCACGGCTTCCAGAACGATCTCGGCGATGTCTTTCACCGCCACCGTTTCGGTCTTCTCGGCGTCTTTGACCCCGTCGGTCAGCATGGTCATGCAGAACGGACACCCGGTGCCGATGACCTCCGGCTGGAGAGCCAGCGCCTCCTTCGTCCGTTCGTTGTTCACGCGCCGTCCTTCCTTTTCCTCCATGAACATCCGTCCGCCTCCCGCGCCGCAGCAGAAGCTCCGGTCGCCGGACCGGGGCATTTCGACCGGGGACTCGCCGGTCGCAGTGGCCAGTAGCTCGCGCGGAGCGTCATACTCGTCGTTGTACCGCCCGAGGTAGCAGGGATCGTGGAACGTGATCCGCGCGCGCTGGCGGGCATTCAGCCGCAACGCCCCCTTCTCGATCAGCTCCCGCAGGAACGTGGTGTGATGGACCACCTCGTACGTCCCGCCGAACTGCCGGTATTCCTTCCCGAGAGCCTGCATGCAGTGGGGACAGGTCACCACGATCTTCTTCACTCCGTACCGGTCGAGCGTCGTGATGTTCTCGGTGATAAGCGACTGCGCGAGATACTCGTTCCCCATCCGCCGCGCCGGATCGCCCGTGCACTTTTCCTCGGTCCCGAGGATGGCGAAGTCCACGTTGGCTTTCTTGAGCAGCGTGGCAAAGGCCCGGGCGACCTTCCGGTAGCGCGCGTCGTACGCGCCGGCGCAGCCGACCCAGAAGAGGATCTCCGCTTTTCCGACCGACGCCATGACCGGCACGTCCAACCCTTCGGCCCAGTCGGCCCTGGTCGAATGCGAGAAGGCCCAGGGGGTGAAATTCCTCTCCAGGTTCGCGAATGTGGTCTTGAGCTCTTCGGGAAACCGGGACTCGTTCAGCACGAGGCCGCGCCGGAGGTCCACGATCGTGTCCACGTGCTCGATCATCACCGGGCACTCCTGCACGCAGGCCATGCAGGTGGTGCAGGCCCAGAGCTCCTGTTCGGTCAGGAAATTGTCGAGCAGCTGGTGCCCGAGCAGCGGATCGTCGGTCCCGACGATCGCGGTCTTTTCCTTCAGCCGGGCCCTGGTATCGGTCATGATCTTCTTGGGGTTCAGCAGCTTTCCGGTGGTGTTGGCCGGGCAGACGGAGGTGCACCGCGCGCACTCGGTGCAGGTCATGCCGTTGAGCAGCTGTTTCCAGGTCAGGTCGTCCACATCCGTGGCGCCGTATTTCGTCAGCGTCTCGTCGGCCAGGTTCACGGGCGCAAGCGCCCCCTTCGGCCCGAGGGAGGAGAAATAGACGTTGGGAACCGACGAGAGGATGTGCAGATGTTTCGAATGCGGCAGGTAGTTCAGGAACCCGAGCACGGCCAGCATGTGGGCCCAGAAGAAGAATGTATGCCAGATCCCCGTCACGGCCGGATCCGCACCAGCCCACCATGGCGCGAACAACACCGACACCCACCGCGCCCCGGCCGCTTCGGCGGATCCCAGCGCGACCCGCGTGGCGTTCTGGCCGAACATCGTAAGCATCACGATCAGGATCAGCGACAGGACGAAGATCGCGTCGAGTTTCTCATGCCCCGAAACCTTCAGGCGAGCCGGCCTGCCGAGCAGACGCCGTATGATCGACACCAGGACCGCGCAGATCACCAGCGCCCCGATCGTGTCCTGCAGAAAGACCAGGGGCGGATAGAGGGGACCGAGGAACGCGAAGGAGAAGCCGGCGAGGATCCCCTCGCCGATCGACTCCACGACGGCCGAGAGCAGGATCACGAATCCCCAGAAGATGAGGAAGTGCAGAATGCCCGCGAGTGGCTCACGCAGCAGCTTGCTCTGCCCGAACGCCACGCGCAGGACGGTCCAGAGGCGCTGCCCCGGCCGGTCAAAACGGTCGGCGGGTTTCCCCAGGCGCAGGGACTTCACGAGCCCCCCAACGCTCCGGAAGAAGAAGGCGAATGCGGCCAGAAGTACTGCAAGGAAGACGAAATGAGCCTGAGGGTCATGGTCGATTCGGCTTCATTATGTACGAGGTGGACAAGTGCTTCATTGCCACGGAGACGCGGAGACGCGGAGAAAAGGCGATTCTTGTTGCCCTGTCTCGATACTTCCAGAGATCTCTCTGCGTCTCAGCGCCTCCGCGGCCACGCTGGTTTCTGCACGCTCAACGTGCCCCGGAGGACGGTGACGGCGCGACCGGCGATCTCGACCGAGGAGACGTGGTCCCCCTCCACGCCGACCCTGATCTTCACCCGTCCGGGCCGGCCGATGGCGTCTCCCTGTTCGCCGATCACCTCCACTCTCCCATCCACCGGTGCGGCGATCCGCTGCTCGAACAGGTAGACCCCCAGCGGCCCGTTCGCCGAGCCAGTCACCGGGTCTTCGTCGATCCCCTGGTGCGGAGCGAAGAAGCGGGAGTGGACGGCGGACGTCCGTTCGACCGTCTCGGTGACGAACACGCACAGCCCGCCGTACCCCCGGTTGGCGAGGAACTGCGCCAGCACCGGGAAGTTCGGCCGCAGGTCGAACAGCGTGTGCAGCCGCCGTATCGGAACGTACAGGTAGTCGGCCCCCACGATGGGGAGGTGGCTTTCCAGCTCCTCCGCCTGGACACCCAGAAGGTGCATCATTTCCAGCTTGTATTGCCCGGCCCGCTGGAATTCGGGGACCGGAAGCCCGAACCGGACCGTGATCCGCCGGGGTTCCTTCTCCACGGTCACCGGCAGGACGCCCGACCGCGTTTCGACGCGGAAAGGATGACTCCCCGGCGAGCGCATGCCGTGCTTCCCTTCTTCCGCCAGCGCATGGAATGCCCCCACGGTCGCGTGTCCACACAGAGGAACCTCGTTCGTTGGCGTGAACCACCGGATCGCCAGGTCCGCTCCGGGTTTCTTCGGACGGAGGACGAACGCCGTTTCGGAGACCGACATCTCCCTGGCGATCGACTGCATCTGTGCGTCCGTCAGTCCGTCGGCCTGCCCGACCACCCCCGCCGGATTGCCGGTGAGCGGCGTGTCGGTGAAGGCATCAACCTGTGCGATGGGGATCTTCGGCATCTCGGTTTGCTGTCATTCGTCGGCAAGGATCCGCGGATCAGGACTCCGCCGGCTGCACCGGAAGGCGGACGCCGACCAGATGGCGGCGTTCCTGTATATAGTAGAGCATCCCGTCACGCGCGAAACAGGTATCCGGCACCGGCACCGCCGTGTTCGCCAGGAGCCGGTCGGAGAAGACGGCCTTCCGCCTGCGGGGGTCGATCACTGCGAGGTTCTGGGTGAACGAGGATCCGGCTTCCGTCCGCAGACAGTAGCTCACCACGAGATATCCCTGAGCCGTCAGAACCTCGGCGGGACCGAACGGCTCCCCGTCAAGAAGGTCCTTCACACCGGGAACGGCTTCGCCGAGATCCACTGGAGAGGGAAATTGCAGGCTTTCGTCCGGCCCATCCATTTCCTGGGAAGATACGTGAGCCGGCAGCTGGTTTCCGCTCCTCAGGTCCAGAACCACCGGTTCACCCGAAGGGGTTACCGCGTGAACCTCATTGCCGTGCACGCCGGCGAAAGTCACTGAACCGTTGCTCCAGATCGGTGTTCCGGTTCGTACGTCCACCGCGAAGATCTTCAGATGCTGTGGAAGATCGGGACTCGCGTACCCATGGAGGAGCAGCACTCCTTGCGCGGCGGCGGCGAACCCCGTCCACCAGCCATCACCCAGGGGAATGTGATGCCAGAGGACCCGTCCGTCTGCGGCGTCCAGGCAGAAGAACGAAGCCTTCCGGGCGGCGGGATCCCGTTCTTCGCCGATGAAGAGCCCCTCAGGAGTTGGCAGGACACGCCAGATGTAGCTCCCGGCGGAGTAGGTCCACGTTTTGTGCGGCGTTCGGCCGGATCTCAGGAAGCTGATGGGCATGCGGATGCGGTGTGTCTCACTGCAAGATACGCATCCACGGTTGGAACTCCAAACCCGCCGGAGGGGCGACCCGACTCATCTGCCGGCCATGTGGTGCGCCAGCAACTCCTTGAGGCGCGTCACCGCCCTGGCCCGGTGGCTGATCGAATTCTTCAGCGCGGGGTCCATCTCGGCGAACGTCTGGTGGTACCCGTTCGGCAGAAAGACCGGATCGTATCCGAAGCCGGCGGTCCCGCGCGGCGACTCCAGGATGACCCCTTCGCAGCTCCCCTCGGCCACGAGAGGAGTGCCGCCGACCGGGACGAATGCCGCCACGGTGCGGAAGCGTGCCGCGCGCCGCCGGGGTGGGACTCCCCGGAGCTCGGCGAGAAGTGTGCGCACGTTGTCCGCGTAGGTGGCCCCCGGTCCGGCGAACCGGGAGGAGTAGACGCCGGGGCGGCCATTCAGGTAAAAAACTTCGAGACCCGTGTCGTCAGCGATCGCGGGGAGCCCGGTCCGGTCCCTCGCTTCGAGCGCCTTTTTGATCGCATTCCCCTCCAGCGTGTCGGCATCCTCAACCGTAGGAGGAAGGCCCGGAAACCTGTCGAAGCCCACCAGCTCGATCTGGAGATCTGTCAGGATGGCCTGCAGTTCCCGCAGCTTGTCGGAGTTGTTCGTGGCAAGGATGATCTGCGTCATATGCCCTCAGAGGGAAACGTCGGTGCGCCGCAGGAGCAGGCGCAGCTCTTCCTGCGCGGCCCGGGCTGCGTGTTCTTCGTCCAGCGTGGTGTGTCTTCCCCGGCTGTAGACCCAGCGGCCGTCGATCATCACGTCGCGGACGTTCTCGGCTGACCCGGTGTGAACGATGGCCGAATAGATCCCGTCGTTGCCGGCAACACCCGCCCCGTTCCAGACGCGTCCGGCATCCAGGAAAGCGATATCGGCCTGTTTTCCCGCCTCCAGCGATCCCGTCTCGTCGAGGATCCCCAGCGCCGCGGCCCCTCCGCGGGTGGCCATCTCGAACACAGCGGCCGCGGGCATCGCGGTGGGTCCGTGCTGCGGCTTCTGGATAAGCGCCGCAAGCCGCATCTCCTGAAACATGTCGAGCCGGTTGTTGCAGGGGGCACCGTCGGCCCCCAGCGAGACCGCGATCCCGCGCGCGAGCATTGCCGGGACCGGCGCGATCCCCGAGGCAAGTTTCAGGTTGGACGAGGGGCAATGCAGGACTTTTGCGCGGTGTTCCGCAAGCAGGGACATCTCGCGGTCGGTCGGCCAGACACAATGTGCAAGGCAGGTCTGCGGCCGTAGCAGCCCATTGTTGCCCCAAATAGTTGATGTTGTCCGTCCCGCAGCGGGCACGCACCGCCTCCAGTTCGTGCCGGTTCTCTGAGGCATGGGTGTGGAACAACACGCCGGGGAGCTCTTCGGTGATCGCCATGGCCTCCCGGAGGAGATCGTCTGTACACGAGAGGACGAACCGCGGAGCGACAGCGTAGCGGATCCGCCCGCTCGCGGACCCGTGCCAGCGGCGGGCCTGCGCGCGCGTGGAATCCACAGCGTCCCGCGTCCCTTCGCGCAGCGGCGGGTAGTGCTCGTTCAGGTCCATCATCGCCTTGCCGACGAACGCTCTGAGACCGGTCTCCTCGATGGCGCGGACGATCGACTCCTCGTGATGGATGCTCCCCATATCCAGGATGGTCGTCGTCCCCGAGCGGATCAGCTCCGCGATCCCCGACATGGCGGAGGCGCTCATGGAGGCGGCCGTATGAGCCGCTTCCAGGGGAAAGATCCGGAGACGCAGCCAGTCGAGCAGTTCGAGATCCTCTGCGAGTCCGCGGAAGAGTGTCTGGCAGAGATGGACGTGGGTCTGGATGAAACCGGGGATGGCGACGTGCGAGCCCAGGTCGATGACCGTTCCGCCGAATCGCGGGAGTGCGGCCAATTCTCCGGTCGTGAGAACCGCTTCGATCGAGGAGCCCCGGACCACGATCCCGCCGCCGTGCAGGATCCGCCGTTGCGGATCCATCGTCACGATCGTCCCTGCGCGGATGAGCGTACGGTCCATGAGGTTAGCGGAGCAAGGCGTCGATCGCCTGGTCGATGGTTTCCACCTCGATCAACTCCAGTGAGTCGGGAGGGCGGGCTCCACGCCGGTTGGTCCGCGGGAGAACCACCCGCTTGAACCCCAGCGTGCCCGCTTCGGAGAGACGTTTGTCGATCTGGTGGATCGAGCGGATCTCTCCGCCCAGGCCCACTTCGCCGATCACCACCGCCGCGGGATCGACCGGCTGATCCTTGAGACTGGAGGCGATGGCCACGGCCATGCCGAGATCCGCCGCCGGTTCGTCGATCCGGACCCCTCCGGCGACGTTGACGAAGACGTCGTACTGGCCGACGCGGATCCCGGCACGCCGTTCCAGGACGGCCAGGATCATCTGCAGTCTCTTGGGATCGAATCCCGTGGTCGAGCGTTGCGGGACGCCGTAGCTCGTCGGCGCGACGAGAGCCTGCACCTCAAGCAGCAACGGGCGCGTCCCCTCCATCCCCGCCACCACGGCGGAGCCGGGGGAACCCGATCTCCGTTCCGCGAGGAAGACCTCCGACGGATTGAGCACGTCTTTCAGGCCGCGGTCCTGCATCTCGAAGATCCCGATCTCGTTCGTGGACCCGAAGCGGTTCTTCATGGCCCGCAGGATCCGGTAGGAGGAGTGGCGCTCGCCTTCGAACTGCAGCACAACATCCACCATGTGCTCAATGACCTTCGGGCCGGCAATGACCCCTTCTTTGGTCACGTGGCCCACCAGGAAGACGGGCACCTCGTGATTCTTGGCCAGACGCATGAACAGGGCCGCGGTCTCGCGGACCTGGCTCACGCTTCCGGGGGCGCTTTCGAACGCGGGCCTGTACATCGTCTGGATCGAGTCCACGATCAGAAGATCCGGGGGGACCTTGAGCAGAAGGGCCTCGATATCGTCCAGATTCGTTTCGGCGAGGATCTGCAGGCGTCCGGATGGGGCCTTTTCCAGCCGGTCGGCGCGGAGCTTGATCTGGCGGGGCGATTCTTCTCCGGTCACATACAGCATGGCCGGAAGGTCCAGTGAGGCCGCCATCTGCATCATCAGTGTGGATTTCCCGATGCCGGGGTCACCTCCGACGAGGACCACCGATCCCGGCACGATGCCACCCCCCAGAACGCGGTCCAGTTCGCCGATACCGGTGACCTTCCGGGGGGCGGCATCGGCGGCCACATCGGCGATGGAGACCACGGGGAGGTTGGAGCGCCCCTTTCGGGCCTTCGGCGATGAGGGAAGGCCTTGCGGCTCTTCCACGAGCGTGTTCCATTCGCCGCAGGAAGCGCAGCGGCCTGCCCAGCGGGTGGATTCGGCTCCGCAGGATTGGCAGACAAACGACGTATGGGTCTTCTTCATGCGCAGAATATACCCAGGCTGGCGTTGAGATTCAATCGCTTACGGCAGATGGATCCTGCCGGGATTGGCATGTCGTTTGCCTTGACACTCTGACGGGGATGATGTATTTTGCGTAATCTACTGCGAATTCCTTGACCGTGAAGAAGATCGGAAAATACGAGATCATTGAAGAACTCGGCCGCGGAGGCATGGGACTGGTATATCGCGCCTATGACTCCCTCATGGACCGGGACGTCGCGATCAAGGTCATCCAGGACGTCGCGCTGGACGTCCCCGAGATCAAGTCGAGGTTCTACCGCGAGGCACGCACCGCCGGCAAGTTGTCGCACGATAACATCACCATCGTCCACGACGTGGGGGAGGAAGACGGCCGCCCCTACATCGTGATGGAGTATCTGACCGGCAGCGATCTGCGATCCATCATGGACCGGAACGAGCCCATCTCGCTGATCCAGAAGATCGAGATCGCGATCCAGGTCTGCAACGGGCTCTCCTTCTCCCATTCGCGGGACATCATTCACCGCGACATCAAGCCGGCCAACATCCGGGTACTGGACGGCCGGCGGGTGAAGATCATGGATTTCGGCATCGCCAAGCCGACCTCCAGCCAGCTCACCTCCACGGGGGCGGTCATCGGGACGCCGTTCTACATGTCCCCGGAGCAGATCCAGGGGAAGAAGATCGACAAGCGGTCCGACATCTTCTCGACCGGTGTCCTGTTCTACGAACTGCTGACGCACCGCAAGCCGTTTTCGGGTGACGAGCCAACGGCGGTCATGTACAAGATCGTCCACGAACAGCCCGAGCATTTTGACGAATTCGAAAAGATCGTCCCCCCCGCCTGCGCGAGGTGGTCGTGCGTCTGCTCAACAAGGATCCGAACAAGCGGTTCCAGGACCTGAGCGATTGCGCGGCCGAGCTCGAAGCCATTCTGGTCGAACTGAAGTCCGGCGACAAGAAGAAGACCGAGGACGTACGCAAGAAGGTGGACAAGTTCATCAGCGAGAGCCGCACGCTGCTGAACAAGCTCAAGTTCAAGCAGGCGTCGGAAGCCGCCGAAAAGGCCGCGGCCATCGACCCGGGCAACTCACAGGTCATGCAGGTCCTGAACGCGATCCACGATGCAGAGGCCGCCGAGACCCGAAAAGAGGAGATCCGCGACCGGCTCCAGTCAGCGAAGAAGCTGCTTGCCTCGCACCAGTACGACGCCGCCATCGAGGCCCTCGAAGGGGTGCTGCAGATCGACCGTTCCGAAGCGGAAGCCCGGAAACTCCTCGAAGCCGCCCGTGAGGCCCATCTGGGCCAGCTGGCTTCGGAAGCGAAGGCCGCGCTCGGAAACAATGATCTGACCGGAGCGGAGCGGCTGGCGCGGCAGATCTTGCAGGTCAAGGAGCAGGACCCGGCGGCAAAGACGATCCTGGAAGCGGTCTCCGACCGCCGGCTGAGCAAGGAAGAGCTTGCCGACCAGCCGACGCAGTTCGTGGAGGCGACTCCTGTCCCACCGGCGGCGCAAGCTCCGCCTCCCCCCGTCCAGGAAACGGTCATCGTACCGACGCCGACCCCTCTTCCGGGACGCGGACCGATCCCGGAACCGGTCCATCGCACCGGAACCCGGGTTCAGAAGAAGAAGCCCCCGGTCGTGCTGCTTGCGGCAGCGGGCGGACTGCTCGTGGTGGCTCTGGTCGTGGGCTGGTTCCTCACCCGTTCGTCCGTGGCCCCCACGGGATACGTCAGCGTTACGGTACTCCCCTGGGCCGAAGTGACGCTGGTACAGGACCGGACAGGCAAGACGGTCGCTCTGACGGAGCGCCAGTACACCCCCTGCAGGCTCGCGTTGCCCGAAGGGGCGTACAATATCCAGCTGTCGAATCCCTCCAGTGACAAGCCGCTGGTGGTGAGCGTGGACGTCAAGCAGGGACAGACCGTTGTCGTGGTCAAGAAGATGCCGGGGTTCGATTCGCGCAAAGCGATGTCGGCGTTCTAGAGGGGCCGGCGCGGCCGGCCGTGCACAGACCGTATGAACATGAAACGAGCGATATTCCTGACCCTGACGGTTCTCTCCGTGTCGCTGGCGCGGGCGGCGGACTGGTACGTCAACTACCGCAACGGGCTGGACGCCGTCCACTCGCAGAAGTGGTCCGAAGCGATCTCGTATTTCAACGACGCGATCAGCGAGCGGCCTGACGAGAAAGCAAAGGCCCGGACCGTGGGGGTGCAGTTCATCGACTATTTCCCCTACGTCTACCGGGGACTCGCGTACGCCAAGTCCGGCAACGCGGAGAAGGCCCTCGCGGACTTCGAACATTCTGAGCGGGCGAAGGAGGTCTTCGACGGCTCGAACGACAAGGATGCCCAGCGGATCCTCCGGGAGTACCTCGGACGCCTCCGGGCCGCCCCCATCGGAGAGAAGGCCTTCATGGATGGGCGGGATCTGTTCCGTCAGCGCGAATTCACCAAAGCCATCGAGAAATTCCGGGCGGTTCCTGCCAACTCCGCCTATCGGCGGGAGGCCCAGCAATACATCGACCTCGCGCAGGCGGAGATGAGCAAGGACCACCCGGCGGTCGCAGACAAGACACCGGAGAAGACGCCGCCATCCGCTTCCTCAGCCAGGGTCGAGCAGGAGTTCCAGGCCGGGGTACGGCTCTTCGACCGGAAAGACTATGCCGGCGCCGAGATCAAGTTCCGATCGGTGCTGGAGAAGTCACCCGACCACTCCGGTGCCCAGCGGTACCTGAACCTGTGCAAGTCCATGAAGGCCGGCATGGCCTCGGCGCCGCGCCGTGGCGCGGGTGCACGGACAGAGCAGCCGGCATCGGGCTCCACGGACTCGAAGCGGGGTGAGAACGACGCCTTGTTCTCCCAGGCGATGCAGCTCTTCCGCGAAGGGAAGCTTGAATCCTCGCGCAGGCTCTTCCTCACGGTCCGGAGCACGGATCCGACCCATACGGAGGCCGCCGCCTATCTGGACAGCATCTCCAGAACGCAGGAGGTCATTCGCGGAGGGGTCCTTGCGTTCTTCGAGGGGGACTACCGTTCGGCGATCCGCCAGCTCGGGAACGCCTCCCGGGTGAACGCGGAGAATGTGTCGCTCTACGGCATCCTCGCCGCGGCCTACGCCTCGCAGTACTTCCTGGGCGGCGGGGAAGAGCGGGATCTCCAGAAGAGCGCGGTGGAGTCGTTCAAGCGGGCGCGGCAGATCGATGCGAATTACAGGCTGGACGGGAGATACTTCTCCCCACGTATAGTGGCGTTTTTCAACAACCAGTAACCGGAGACGACCAACATGCATGCGAAACTCACCGGGCGGCCCGGACAGGCCGCCGGGATGGTGTTCCATGTGATGGAAGAAGCCACCATCGGCAGCAATGCGGACAGCACGATCCGGCTGAAGGCGGGGATCGTTTCTGATCGGCATGCACGGATCCTCTACGATCCGAAGAAGGAGTGCTACTTCCTGGAGGATCTCAAGAGCTTCAACGGGACCCGCCTCGACGGCGAAGACATCCGGGGAAAGAAGAAACGACTTCAGAAATACCATATCATCTCGTTCGCCAACCTGTACGAGTTCACGTACCAGGTCGTGCCCGACACGGACACCGCCGCGTCCCAGTCCAGACCGGCCGTTCCGGCCTCCGAAGAAGCCAAGATGGCACGAACGATCGTCATCGACTACGGCGAGATGATGCAACAGATGCCGGAAGCCAAGGACGCGTTCTTCGTGGAGTTCCGGACCACCAAGGGGGGCGACCAGACGGTGCGGCTGAAGGAGGGAGAGAACTCCGTGGGGCGGCTTTCGAGCGCCGACGTCATGATCGACAATCCCTCGATCTCGCGCCACCACGCGGTCATCGTCGTGCGCGGCGACACCGTGCTGGTCCGTGATGCCGGCAGCAGGAACGGCACCTTTGTCGACGAGCAGAAGGTCGAACAGGAGACCGAGGTCCCGTCGACGGCCGAGGTCCGCTTCGGACTGGTCCGCGCCGTCATGGTCCGCAAACCGGTGGAGCCCGGAAAGCACTAGCATGAGAACCATTACCTACGGCAGCCACTCCGATACGGGGCGGGTCCGGAGCGACAATCAGGACTGCCTTGGGAAATTCCCCGAGGGAACGGACGCGCTGTCCGTGGCGAAAGGCCAGCTCTTCGTCGTCGCGGATGGGATGGGAGGACATGCCGGCGGGCGTCTCGCCAGCGAGTTCGCCGTACGCGCCCTCGGCACCGCCTACGTTGGAGCGTCCACCTCCAGCATCCGCGAGAGTCTCCTGGAGGCGTTCCGGAAGGCCAACGAGGACATCTATACCCATGCCCGCCAGAACTCACAGCTCGCGGGCATGGGAACCACCTGCACGGCGCTCGTCCTTCAGGACCACACGGCCACCATCGCACACATCGGGGATTCCCGGGCCTACCGGATCACGAAGAACAGGATCCAGCAGATCACGGACGATCACTCGAAGGTCGCGGAGATGATCCGGCGCAACATCATCACCCGCGAAGAGGCCCGCCACCATCCCGAGCGTTCTCACCTCTACAGGGCGCTGGGCATTCGTCCGTCGGTGGACGTGGACGTGATCGAGGGGATCGGGGTGCGCCCGCCGGTGACGTATCCTGCTCTGCACCGACGGACTCTACAACCACGTGGACGACGACGAGATGCGCCGCATCGTGGCCACGCTGCCCCCGGCCGAAGCCGTCCAGGAGCTGGTGAGCCTCGCGAACGATCGCGGCGGCCTCGACAACATTTCTGTGCACGTGATCAAGATCCAGGCCGGCGAGGGGCGCCTGCGGAGGTTGTTCGGCAGGAAGAAGAAGTAGCGGATCTACAGGCAGGTGAACCGGATGTGGATCGCCGCCTCGGAGGCGGTGGCCCGGCCGAGGCTGATCAGGCCGGCCCCCTTGAGGGGCACTTCGTCCCGCCTCAGGCAGACTTCCGGGACCCCTTCCATCTGCACATACGTCCCGTTCATGCTCTGATCCACCAGCACGAACCGGTCACGGCGGAGTTCGATCCGGGCGTGAAGGCGGGAGGCCTGATGGTCCGGGACAACGAAATCATTCTCGGTACCCCGCCCGAAGCGCAGTGAGGGGCGGCTCTTGCTCAACTCCATCTCCACCCCGTTGTAGTTCAGGACGATCTTGCAGCTCTGGGCCTGCGGCCCGCGAAAGGAGTCCTCGACGAGCGTCAGGTTGTCGAACTCCCACAACACCTCGTACAGTTCCAGGTCCTCGCTCTTCCCCTTCACCCCCACCCGGTCCACGAACCGCGACCGCGCCTGGACTTCGGGAGGCATCTGTCCCAGGGTTTCCTTCGTCGTCAGGATCTGCTGGGCCTTGGCCTGGGCGGTGACCCGGGCCGCCACGTTCACCGCGTCACCAAAGACGTCGCCGCCGGCCGCGATGACCGGCCCGTGATGGAAGCCGATCCGGATGCTCAGGTTGGAGACCTCGAATTTTCCGAACGAGAGGGCCAGTTTCAGGGCCTTTTGCATCTCACTGGCCGCCCGAGCGGCGGTTTCGGCCGACGTGAAGGTGCACATGATCTCGTCACCGATCGTCTTGACGACGTTCCCGTCCAGTCCGTTCACCACGTCCCGCAGCATCGCAAGGCACTGATCCACGATCTTCTGGGCCTTGGTATTGCCCATCGTCTCGTAGAGCTTCGTGCTCCCCGATATGTCGGCGAACAGGATCGCGAGAGGGACGCTCTCGTGTGTGGTCGTGTGGGTGGCCATATGCTCCCGCGTTAACAGCCAATATACACAGGGGGGAACTTATACGCAACGCGGCCGCTGCCTTGCTTCTCCCTCCCCCCTCTCTATATTGACACTGTTTTCTCCCATCGCTCAGGGTACACACGCTCCAGTGCTCCGGCTCATCGCGCTGCTGATCCTTTTCTCGTTCCCCATCGCTCTCCAAGGCCAAAAACCGCTCGGTCCACCGGCCCGCGAGGTCCGCGCCGTCTGGGTCACCACGGCGGCCGGGCTGGACTGGCCACGGTCCACCTCCCGGGGAGACCAGATCAGCTCCCTGACCGAGATGGTCAAAGATCTTCATGCCGCTCATTTCAACACGATCTACTTCCAGGCCCGCGCCCGTGGCGATGCCTATTACCGCTCGGAGCTGGAACCCTGGGCCGACAATCTGACCGGGACGCTGGGGAAGGATCCCGGGTGGGACCCCCTGGCGGAGCTTCTTCGCCTCGCCCACGAGCGGGGGATGGAGGTCCACGTGTGGTTCAATGTCTTCAAGATCCGGGACGGCAGGCAACCCCTATCGTCCACACCCCCGCACCCTTCCCGTTCACTGGCCGCCTGGACCGTAAGCTTCGAAGGCGAAGGGTGGCTGGACCCCGGCATCCCCGCCGTGCGCGAATACCTGGCCACGGTGGCGATCGATCTGGTCAGCCGCTACGATGTCGATGGGATCAACTTTGACTTCATCCGGTATCCGGGGAGAGCCTTCCCGGACGACGCCGCATACCGCCAGTTCGGCCTGGGAATGGACCGGAGCACATGGCGGCGTCAGAACGTGACGGGATTCTTGCGCACGTTCGTCGAACGGGCCCGCCAGGTGAAACCCCGCCTCAAGATCGGCTGTTCTCCGCTCGGCATCCCGGAGGAGACGCCGCTGGGTAGCCAGACGACCGCTCGCATCGCTTTCGCCCAGGACGCGCGCGAGTGGCTCCGTACGGGACTGGTGGACTATGCCTCGGCCCAGATCTACTGGGATATCGGCAGCTCGTTCAGGGATCCGGATTTCGCGGCGGTCGCCCGCAGCTGGAGGGTCGCGTCCCCGCAGCGCCAGGTGGTCGCAGGGATCGGAGCGTACAAGCCCGAGGTGCGCGCGCAATTGAGGGCGCAGATCGATTCCGCACGTGCGGCGGGCCTGGCAGGCCAGGCCTTCTTCCGCCTCGAGAACATCCGTCCGCTCAGCATCCTGGGGAACCGGTATGCGTCTCCTGCCCTTGTCCCGCAGATGTCCTGGCTGGACAGCCTTCCACCCAACAGCGCCCGAGCAGTTCAGCAGTTCCGAACTTTCGGCCAACGTCTTCCTCCTCGAGTGGACCCTCTCGCCCCCCACCGATGACGGTGACAGTGCGCGATACTATGCCGTCAACCGTCGGCCGGAAGGATCCGCGCCCGACAGTACGAGGCGCATCGCGTTGCTTCCGTCCTCCAGCACCTCCTTCGTGGACACGATCCGCGGATCGTCCGCGCTGCATTACCACTACGAAGTGCGGGCCCTGGACCGGCTCTGGAACGAAAGCCGTCCGGCCGAGGTCCGCACCGCCATGATGCAGGACGTTCTCGCGCTCCGTCAGAAGGTGCGCCAGCGAAACTCGTTGTCCACTTCCCTTGCGGGACCCGCCGGACTTCCATCGCTGGCCGCCTACGCGCTGGAGCAACGCGACAGCGTACGGCTCGAGCTGGTCCTCAGGCGTCCGGGCCGGCCCGACAGCACCGTGGCCCGCCTCGTGGACCGCGATCAGGATCCGGGGACGTACGTGGTGGGATTACAGCAGGTGGGCTTTGTGCCGGGGGTCTACGTCCTGCGGCTGACGGCTGGCGTCTCGGCCCTGGAACAGCTGCTGATCGTCCGGAGGCAGTGACCCGCCTCCGGACGACCGTAACGATCAGTTGCCTCCCGCGCCCGTCAGGGCCACGCTGAGACCGGGGAAGTAGGTCACGATCAGCAGCACCGCCATCAGGAGCAGGAAGAAGGGGATCACCGCGACGTAGGTCTCGGGAAGGGTCTTCTTGAACCGGAGGCTGGAGAGGAACAGGTTCAACCCCAGCGGCGGCGTCATGTAGCCGATCTCCAGGTTCAGCAGGAAGATGATCCCCAGATGGATCGGGTCCACGCCGTACTGCATGGCCACCGGCACGATGATCGGCACCACGATGATGATCGCGGAGAAGATCTCGACCATGTTCATCACCAGGATGAACAGATTGAGGATGACCAGGAAGACGAACTTGCTGCTGACGTACTGGCTGATGAAGTGGAACAGCTGCATCGGGATCTGCTCGTCGATCAGGTAGCTGGTCACCCCCATCGCCGCGCCGAGCATGACCAGGATCGCCCCCACCAGGATCATACTCTCGCGGATGATCTTCGGGAGGTCGCCGAAGAACGTCAGGTCCTTCTGGATGAACACTTCGACCACCAGCACGTAGAACGCCGTCACCGCCGCCGCTTCCGTCGCGGTGATGATCCCGCCATAGATCCCCCCGATCACGATGAACGGGAGCGGCAGCTCCCAGATCGTGTCCCGCAGCGCCTGGCGCACGGAACTCCAGACGAACGGGGTCCGGGGCACGTGGGCGACCACGGCCGTTCGGACGCTGTACGCCGCGAGGATGACCACCAGCAGGATCCCCGGGATCAGCCCCGCCAGGAACAGTTTGTCGATGTTCACCTTGGCGACGATCGAGTAGAGGATGATCGGCAGTGACGGCGGAAAGAGCAGGCCCAGGCTGCCCGAGGTGGTCATCAGTCCGAGCGAGAACTTCTCCGGGTAGTTCTGCTTGATCAGCGCCGGGTAGATCAGTCCGCCGAGCGCGATGATCGTGACCCCTGAGGCGCCGCTGAAGGCCGTAAAGATCGCCGTGCAGACGAGCGCGACGACGGCCAGCCCGCCGGGCATCCAGCCCACCAGCGCCTCGGCAAGGTTGATCAGACGTTTGGGGGCCTTGCTCTCGGCCACGACGTACCCGGCGAACGTGAAGAGCGGGATGGCGATCAGGGCGGGGAAATCCACCAGCCGGTACAGTTCGATGATCAGTGCCGCGGTGTCGGTCCCGGTGGCTTCGAACGCCAGCAGACCGAGAGCCGCGATGATGGAGAACATCGGCGCCCCGAAGAGGGCGATGAGGATCAGCAGGACCCCCAGCAGGATGGTGGTCATCGGGCCTCCTCCTGCGCGGGGGAGGGCCGCGCGGCGGCCGCGGCGCTTTCGATCGCCCTGATCAGGAACTGGATGATCATCAGACCGAATCCGACCGGAACGATCATCGCCAGCAGGTATTGCGGGATCCCGAGGAAGGCGATCGCCTCAGGGTCGAATCCTTCGGAGACGAAGCGGATGCTGGCGCGCAGCAGGAAGTAGCAGACGACCGCGACGAACAGGTCGGAGAGCGCGTTCAGGGCCCGGTGCCAGCGAGCCGGCAGAAACCGCGTGAGCACGTCGATGCGGAAGTGCTTCTCCTCCCTGGCCGCGAGGTAGGCCCCGAAGAAGCCGACCCAGATCACCAGGTTCCGCGCGGCCACGTCGCCCCACAGGATCCCCGTCTGCAGGAAGAACCGCAGAAAGACCTGCACGGCCGCCAGTCCGAGCATGATGGTGAAGCTCACCACCAGGAGGGCGCTGACCGCGGAGGTCAGAACCCTGTCGAAAGCCTTGAAGGCGTTCATCATTTCCCCTTGTGCTGCTGCCGGTATTCGCGCAGCGACCCTTCAACGTCGTCCAGGAACCGCTGCGGGAAGAGCGTATTCACGAGCAGTTTGCGCGCCTGGACCCCGGCTTCCGCAAAGGTCGCGGAGACGTTCTTCGGCGGAACAGTCGTCGTGATGCCGTTCTTTTTCAGCGTCTCGATCGCCTCGGCGTTCTCCTTGCGGCTGGCCAGCGTGAGGTTGCGGAAGTATTTTCGCCCGTTGGTCAGCAGCGTATCCTGCACGTCCTTGGGCATCGAGTCGAACAGTTTCTTCGACATCACCACGGCGCCGTTGCTGATCGCCAGCGGCTCGCTCATCACGTATTTCACGCGGGTGAACCACTGGAGAGCCACGAGGGCGTACGGCGCGTTGTAGACGGTGTTGATCATCCCGGTCTGCAGGGAGGTGCTGACGTCCGTGAGCGAGAGCTGGATCGGGGAGACCCCGATGGCCTGGAACGCCGCCTGTGCGATCGGGTCGCCTTCCCACATCCAGATCTTGGTGGCTTTGAGATCGGCCGGCGAGGCCACCGACCGGTCGGAGTAGATATAGACGAAGCCGACCTCGGCCCATCCGAGCAGCACGAACCCGCCGTCTTCATACGCCTTGCGGAACTCCGCGTCGTACTTGTCCCGGATGTGGTCGATCTCTTCGTAGGTCTTGAAGAGAAATGGCGCGTCCAGGATCCTGACCTGCTTCGCGATCTCTCCCAATCCCACGCCGGTGAATCCCCCCGCGTGGTACTGGCCAAGCCTGATCTTCCGGATGACGTCCTTTTCGTCGCCCGCAACGGCACCCGGATAGATCTTGAAACCCGCCCGGCCGCCGGTCGCGGCACGCACCGCCTTGTCGTACTCGCGCATGATCTTGATCCAGGTGCTCCCTTCGGGGGCGACGGTCGCGAACTTGATGGTGTACTGCTGGGCCTGCGCCGTCATGCCGGGCAGGGCGAGAGCGAGGACGAGGAATCGCGGCGGTCATGGATCTGAGCATCATGGTGAAACTCCTTGCGGTGGATGGACGCGGGACGCCGGCCGTCCCGTCGATTCAGAACAATTCTTCCGCTTTCGCGCGAAGCATCTGTCCCTTTTTCTTGGCCACGGCGTTCGCCAGGCGTTGCGCGGGCAGGATGTCCAGCGATGCGCTGTCCACGGTGGCCAGGCACTGGTCGAACAGAGGCTGGTCCTGGTTCAGCACGGCGTAGGAACGCGCGAAGTAGACGTAGGTCATCAGGAACTTTCCCTGATTCAGCCTGAGCGCCCGCTCAAAATGAGCGCGGGAGCGGGCCGGGTCGCCTCCGAACATCTTCGGCCGGCTCCCGTAGAGCATCCCCAGAAAGACATCTGCTCCGGCAAAGTAGAACGTCGAGTCGGTTCTGGAGACGAACAACATCATCGCTTCGGCCTTCGGAAGGCCGGCCAGCGCGTTCGGATCGTTCAGCGACAGCGAGATGTGCGCGCCCCAGCCGAAGGCCGTCCAGAAGACCGCCGGGACATCCGAACGGCCGCGTTTCGCCAGGACCGCGGCGAGTTCGTCGGCGCTCCCTTCCAACGCTTTCGCAAGGTCGGCGTCCTGCCGGAGGATCCGCAGCGCGTACGCGCGGCCGCGAAGGTAGAATTCCTTGGCCCGCTCCGGATCCGAGTCCTCCAGGAACGCGAGCGCGTAGCTGCTATACCCTTCGCTGGCAAGGCGCAGGAGACGTGTGTTCTCCGGATCGCTTTTCAGCATCACCTCGAGCAGTTTCAGGTTGCCCGGCAACGCCTGCTCGGCGAAGACCAGGTCCGACTCTTCCGTGAATGCCGAGAATCCGTCGTCGACCAGTCCGCCGACGGTGGAGACGGCGATCTGCTGGATACAGCCGGTGAACGATAGTGCGGCCGCCAGTACGGCGGCCATCGAGAGATATCTCATGGAGGGGCCTTGTGGATCAGGAAATATAGAGAAAACCCGCGGAAGATGCCACGGACGGTTTTGCACCTTTCCCGTGAATGCCGTATGTTGCGGTCGTATGCGTATCCTGGTGGTCGAAGACGAAAAAAAGGTGGCGCGATTCATCCAGCAGGGACTGGAGGAAGAGCACTACACGGTGGACGTCGCCCACGACGGCACCGAAGGATTGGCGCGCACGGCGGCGGTGGCCTACGACTGCATCGTGCTGGACGTGATGCTGCCGGGGATGACCGGCATCGAACTGACGCGCGCGTACCGCGCCCGTGGCGGCGTGAGCCCGATCCTCATGCTCACGGCCAAAACCGCAACGGAAGACAAGGTCGAGGGGCTCGACAGCGGGGCCGATGACTATCTGACCAAGCCGTTCGCCTTCGCCGAACTGCTCGCCCGGGTCCGGTCGCTCCTGCGGCGCGGGACCAAGGAGAAATCCACCGTTCTTACCGTCAGCGACCTCGAACTCGACACCGTGAGCCACAAGGCGAAACGCGCCGGGAAGACCGTGGACCTGACCGCGAAGGAATACGCCCTGCTCGAGTTCCTCATGCGCAACAAGGACCGGGTCCTGAGCCGCACGATCATCTCCGAGCACATCTGGGACTACAACTTCGATACCGGCACGAACCTGATCGACGTCTACGTCAACCACCTCCGGAACAAGGTCGACGCGGGGTTCGAGATCAAGCTGATCCAGACGGTCCGCGGCGTCGGATACGTCATGCGTGAGGGCTGACGATGGCCTTCTGGACGCAGTCCATCCGGGCGAGGCTGACGTTCTGGTACACCCTGCTGGTGCTCTCGACCCTGCTCGGGTTCGGCGCGCTCTCCTACTATTTCACCAGCCGCACGCTCAACGAGAACCTCGATATCTCCCTGCGGAACGAGGTCCGCTGGGCGCGCGACTTCCTGTCGCCCCAGGCGGGCAAGATCAAACCCGGCAACCGCCCTCTCGACGCCGTCCTCCGCAAGGGTCAGCCCCCCCAGCCACGATTCATCGGCCCCCTGCCGGACGAGGTGGCGCTGGCCGAGGAGGACGCGATCTGGGAGCAGATCTTCCGCCACAGCCTGCACAGCAGCCGGAAGACCTATATCCAGTTCCTGGACGCCCGCCGGTCCATCATCTACTCCCACAACCTGGGGACCGACACGCTCGTCATCACCGAGCCCATCGGGCTGAACGAAACCATCCTCACGACCGGCTCGCTCAACGGCGAGCCCATCCGCGTCGCCGCCTCCCGCGACCGGTCGTTCACCTACATGGTCGGGTATCCCCTCTCGGAGGTCCGCGGGCTGCTGGAGAGCCTCTACGGCATCTTCATCCTGCTGATCCCGATCGCTCTCGCCGCTTCCGTCTTCGGCGGGCTCGCCCTTGCCAACCGGGCGCTCCGGCCGGTCGCCGATATCACCACCCGCGCCCGGAAGATCACCGCGGAGAACCTGGACCAGACGGTCCCGGTGAGGAACGCGGGCGACGAGCTGGGGCGGCTCAGCATCACGATCAACGATATGATCCGCCGGCTGCACGATTCTTTCGCCCGTGTACGGCAGTTTTCGGCGGACGCCTCGCACGAACTGCGCACCCCGCTGACCATCATGCGCGGAGAGATCGAGCTGGGCCTGCGCAGCCCCAAATCGATCGAGGAGTACCGCGAACTGCTCGAGAGCACGCTCGAGGAGATCATGCGGCTGACCGCGATCGTGGACAACCTGTTGACGCTGGAGAAGGCGGACCAGGGGACCGGACAGGCGAACTTCTCGGAGGTGGACCTGCAGGAGCTGGTGGAGGAGCTGTACGAGGACACGGAGTTGCTCGCCGCGAGGAAAAGCATCGCCATCCGGCTCCGCACCTCCACACCGATCACGATCGTGGGGGACCGCGGCAGACTGCGGCAGCTGTTCCTCAATCTGGTGGACAACGCCATCAAATACACGCCCGACGGCGGGGGGGTCAGCCTCGCGCTCGAGCGGCACGACGGCGCCGCGGTCTTCGAGGTCAGCGACACCGGAGTGGGGATCGCTGCGGACGATCTGGGGAAGATCTTCGACCGGTTCTACCGGGTGGACAAGGCCCGCTCGCGGGAACTGGGGGGATCGGGTCTGGGTCTTTCCATCGCCAAGTGGATCGCCGAACTGCACCGCGGCACCATCACGGTCCGGAGCGAGCCCCGCAAGGGATCCACCTTCACCGTGACCCTTCCCATCAACTGACCGCGGTCAGAAATCCAGCCCCAGGGAGAAGTAGTACTTCGGCGGCGAAAAGTTCTGCGCGTTCCATGCCCAGGCAACGTCGAGGCGGACCAGGAACGCCAGGAAGTAGATCCGCGCTCCCGTCCCCATGCCCATCAGCAGGTCCTGCGTCACCGTGCTGCCGCTGGGGGTCCGGGTGAACGCCCTGAACGAACGATCGTGCGTCCAGGCGGAGCCCATGTCGAAGAACATCACTCCGCCGAGGCTCTGGAGTCCGATCGGCAGCGGGCCCGCCTGCAGGAACGCGAAGAGCGGATAGCGCAGTTCCAGGTTCATCAGGCCGTACCGCGAACCGATCCGGGCGTTGTAGTTGTAGCCACGCAGCGGCAGGCCGGTCGACAGGAAGATGTAGTCCTCCGCGTTTTCGAGCGGGACATAGCCCCCCTCGAAGGTCCTGTTGATCCAGCTGTCCACCCCGCCGACGATGAACTTCTGCGGATTCGTGCCGAAGCTCGCCCCGCCGGCGAAACGGATGGCAAAGCTGTAGTAGTGTCCCATCCGGAGATAGGTCCGGTAATCCACCGCGACGTTCAGGAACTCCAGTCCCTCCCGGCCGACCTTTGGCGTGCCGTACATCTCCAGGCGGTACCGCGTTCCCGACACGGGATTCAGGAACCCCCAGAGCGAAGTATCGTGCGTGTACGCGAGCGAGGGGAGCACCACCACGCGGGTCTGCGTTGGGTAGTTGAGGCGGTCCAGGTTCTCTTTGGAGATGTTCATCCAGTTCAGGCCGAATTCCAGACGGCGGAACCGGTCCAGAGGATAGAACGCCATCATGCTCCCGCCGTACGTCCGGAACCGGTACAGGCTGCCCCCGAACACGTCGTTCACGATCACGAAGCGCGCGCTGTGGTACCCCGCCACGCCCCAGTCCACCATGTTGGCCAGATAGAAGTACTGCAGACCGTAGTCGCTGTTCTTCAGGTCCAGCTGCAGGTTGGTCGAGAAGATGATCTGGTGGTCGCCCATCAGGTCGCTGAAGGCCATGATCGTGGACCCGGTGACCCCGTAGAACGTGTCGTACCCGGCGTTGCCGTACACCAGGTCGGGGGAGAAATTCAGCTTGTACCGGTTGACCTTGTACGAGCCGTCCTCTGTCGACATTGTCCTTGATCTTCGGGAGCGCCGCGATGGCCGAGTCGCGCGGGACGTTCTCGTTCCGCTGCTGGTCGCTGAACACGACCTGGCTGAAATCGAGCTGGATGCCCTGCCCGTAGAGCTGCGACGTGTCCGGCGCGGCCGGAGCCGGTTCCGGTCACCGCGGCCACGGCGGGCGCGGCGGGCGGCTTGGCCTGCGGGCTCAGCATCTTGAAGTAGTCCGTCGGCTCGAGGTCGTCCGCCTTCAACGTGCGGTCCCAGGGGTTGCGCATCAGGAAGATGTCGAATCCCGATTTGTGCAGTGACGAGAAGGCGAGCTTGCTGCCGTCGCGCGAGAGCGACAGCTGGTACACGCCGCTGATCGAGTTCGTGATCGGCCGGATCCGTCGCGTCTCGAGCGTCACCTCGTACATGTTCTCGATGCCGTTCCGGTCGGAGAGAAAGAGAACCTTCTTGCCGTCGGGCGAAACGACCGAGGAGGTCTCGTCGCTGTTGGGCCAGTCCACCACGCGCTCCACCTTGCGCGTCTCAATGTCGATGCCGTAGAGGTCGGTCTGGCGGTACGGGAAGGTGTGCTGCGTGACCCCTTCGCCGGACAGCAGGTTTCCGCGGTCCGAAGAGAAGTAGACGCGCGAACCGTCCGGCGACCAGGAGGGAAGCGCGTCACTGAACAGGTCGTCCGTCAGGTTGGTCAGCTTCGCCGTCTTCAGATCGTAGAGGTAGATATCCGATTGTCTGGCCGTGTTCCCGGTGAAGGCCAGCTGCGCCCCGTCGGGCGACCAGACCACGGAGAAGATCCCGCCCAGTCCCAGAGCGAGGCGCTCCTGGTCGCCGCTGGCGACGTCGATCATGATGAGGGCGTCCGAATCCCCCGCCTTCGTGGCCACCACCAGTTTCTTCCCGTCCGGCGACCAGCTGATCCCCGGGGTGAGCAGGTGGAGCTCCTCGAAGTTGTTGGTGGTCTCACCCCTGGCGATCCTCTCGAGACCGTGCCGTCCGCGGCGTTCATGACGTAGAGCTCGAACACGTCGTTGCGGTTCGTGAGGAACGCGATCTTGTCGCCCCTCGGGGAGATCGCGGGACTGGTATTATAGAACGAATCCCTCTTTCTTGTGGTCCGTCAGCCTTCGGGCGTAGTCGTCCGGTTCCTCGCGTTTGGCGACATCGGGCCAGTACAGGACCTTCTGATCCTTCTGCCATCGCTCGGAAAGCTCTTCGATCCCGATCCCGAGCGCTCCCTTCAATCCCGCCTCCACGCTCCGCGTGCTCTTGATGCGGTTCAGCAGTTCCCCGACCTTCTGTTCGCCGTATTTCCGGGAGATGTACCAGAAGACCGACTGGCCGCCGCGGTAGGCGAAATACCCGTTCAGCTGGTTGATGGGAACGAGCGACTCGTGCACGGTCGCGTCGCGCATGAACATGTCGGAGTTCGTGTCCCAGCCGAGCGCCTCGTATTCGGCCAGCCCTTCCGAGATCCACATCGGCAGCTGCAGCGAGATGTTGTTGGAGATGATGGATTGGATGGACCCGCCGTAGAACATGTCGTTCATCACGGCGTGGACCAGCTCGTGATGGATCACGTGCCGGAATTTCTTGTAGTCGCCTTCGAAGGGAACGACCACGCGGTTCTTGAACAGCTCCGTCACCCCCCCGATCCCCTCTTCCATGTACTGGTCGATGACGTTCGTCTGCTGGAATTCGTTATGGGAATTGTAGACGATCAGGGGGATCCGGTTCACCGTCTGGTACTTGAACGACCGGCTGATCGAGGTATAGGCGGATTCGGCCGCCGCGGCGGCGAATCCGGAGAGATACGAGCCTTCGGCGGTGAAATAGATGTCAAAATGGTCCGTCTGGATGAAGAACCATTTGAACTTCTGATACTGGACCTTGTTCTTGCCGAACTGGGTCTGCTGGGCGTCGACCCCCACGGCAAACGCTATGGAGAGTGCCAGCGCGGCGGCAAGAGTTCTCTTCACGCTCATGGTGATCCTGCTCCCTGCTCTTCCACCAATAATAAAGGCATTTTCGGGGAAAAAAGTTCCTATCTCAGCATGGTAAGATCGATCTGGCGGTCTTCGGGTTTAACTGCGGCCACCTGGACCCGCACCCGGTCCCCCAGACTGTAGGTTTTCCTGCCGGAACGGCCGCGGAGGGCGTATTGGCGCTCGTCAAAGAGGTAGTAATCGTCCGCCAGATCACGCACGCTGACCAGTCCCTCGGCCAGGATCCCGTCGATCTTGACGAAAAGGCCGAAGTTCGTCACCCCGCTGATGATCCCCGTGCATTCGTCCCCAAGATGGCGCTTCATGTATTCGATCTGCATGATGCGGACCGAGGCACGCTCTGCTTCGGCGGCGTTCCGTTCGCGTTCCGAAGAGCTTCTGCCGATCTCCGGCAGCTCATCGGCCCACAGGGCGAGACGGCGTCCATCGATCCCGCTCCCGTACTCACGCAAGAGGCGGTGGACGATCAGGTCGGGATAGCGCCGGATGGGGGAGGTGAAATGCGTGTAGTGGCTGAACGCCAGCCCGAAATGCCCGATGTTCCTGTCGGTGTAGACCGCTTTTGCCATCGACCGGAGCGCCACCTCGCTGATGATGTTCTCGAACTCCGTCCCACGGATCGCCTTCAGCAGCTTCTGCAGCGCACGGACGGTCACGTTGTTGGAGGCGTCGAGCGAGAATCCGCACCGTTTCACGAACGTCGCCAGCTCGCTGACCTTCTGCGGGTCGGGCAGATCGTGGACCCGGTACAGGAAGGGCTTGACCTCCTCGGCACGACGCGGGCGGGCGACGTGGCCGGCGACGGTCTTGTTGGCCAGAAGCATGCACTCTTCGATGAGCCGGTGGGAGGCGAGCCGTTCCTTCTGCACGATCCGTGACGGGAGTCCCGTGCTGTCGAATTCCACCTTCACCTCCGGCGTGTCGAAGTCCAGGCTGCCGTTCTTCTCCCGCTGCCCGAAAAGCACCTGCGACAGCGTGTGCAGGGGAGCAAGCAGCTCGTCGTGAAACTCTCCGCTGCCGGCGTCGAGGATCTTCTGAACTTCCTCATAGCTGAACCTGCGGGCGCTCCGGATGATCGCCGGGACGATGCGGTACGACCGCACGGCCCCCTCCGCGGTCACTTCCATGAAGACGCTGTAGGTCAACCGGTCCACGCCGGGCCTGAGACTGCAGAGGTGGTTCGAGAGTCTTTCGGGGAGCATCGGAATGACCTGGTCCACGAGGTAGACGCTGGTGCCCCGCCGGCGCGCTTCCTGGTCGAGCGCACTCCCTTCGCGAACGAAGTGGCTCACGTCGGCGATGTGCACCCCGAGGCGGACGGCCCCGTGCGCCATCGGTTCGATCGACACGGCATCGTCGAAGTCCTTTGCGTCCGCCGGGTCGATGGTGACGCAGAGCAGGTCGCGGAGATCTTCCCGGCCTTCCAGATCGTCCGCTGAAGGGGTTTCGCGGCAGGCTGCGGCTTCGTCTTCCACGCCGCGGGGGAATTTCGCGTCCAGGCCGAAACTCCTGGCGATGCTCAGGACCTCGGCGCGGGCGTCGCCGCCCGGCCCGAGCACTTCTTCGATCGTCCCTTCGGGATTGAGGTGCTCGTCCTCCCAGGGGTGCAGCCGCACGACCACCTTGTCGCCGTGCCGCGCCTGTTGTGCGTCCTCCCGGGTCACGTAGACGTCGCGCGTCAGGCGCTTGTCGTCCGGAACCACGAACCAGAACGTCCCGCTCTGTTCGAGCCGGCCGGTCACCGTGGTCAACGTCCGCTCGAGGATCGCGGTGATCTCTCCCTCGGGGGACTCCTGGTGTTCCCGCCGGCCGCGGCTGATGCTCCTCGCGTACGGGATGACCTCCACGAGGTCGCCGTGCAGGGCGGTCCGCATGAAGCGGGGCGGGATCCTGATCTCGACCTCGCTCCCTTCCAGGCGGACGAATCCCGTGCCCGACCGGGTGACCGTCAACCGCCCGATCAGTCGTTCCCGGCGCCGGGCGGGCGTCCGGCCCCGCGCATGGCGCACGCGCCCCTGCTCGTCGGTCGTCACCGTGCCGTCCTGGACGAGGCCGGCGAGCAACTCGCGGAGGGCCCGGTAATCGTCGCGGGTATGGACACGAAGGTGATGGGCCAGTTCCTTGAGGGAGAAGGCTCCCCGGCGGTGGGCCGCCAGGAATTCGAGCGTGCGTTTCTTGAGCTGTTTCGTGGGGACCTCCGGGACGGGCCGGCGGACCGGCAGTGGAGTACGGATCAGAACGAGAACCGGTAGAACAGCTTCGCGGAGTTGACGCGCTTGATGTCGTTCGCGGTCTGCCCTGCCGATCCCGTCTCCACCCGGCGTTCGAGTTCCACCATCAGGTTGTTGAGAGACGGGTTTTCGAAGACCGTTCCGACGGAATAGACCAGGCTGAGGTTGGCGTTCAGCAGCGGATCGTCCAGGATCCTCCCCCCGTATCGCCAGTAGCCCTTCCAGGCCATGCCGCTCAGGCGGACGTCGGCCGACTCCCGCACTCCCCGCCCGGATCCATAGCTGAATTCCACGGAGCGGATGAAGCCGGTCTGGTCCCGCAGGAACTCGGAGAGCGTGCCGGTCAGCAGCGACGCGGCCCCGGTCAGCAACGAGAGCCTTGCGGTGGAAGAGAGGTCCGCGGCCACATCGTTCTTCTGCGCCGCGGTCAGGGGAAAGGACCCGGTGATCACGAACGCGATCGCATCGGACTGGATGTCGTTCGACTTGACGCCGCGGTACTGCTGATAGTCCACCTGGTCGATGGTCATATGGTGCTCGACCTTCGGGTTCGTCCTGCTGCCGGTGATCTTGAAGAGCACCTGCACGGCCTCCGTCGTGTCGCGGACCGTACGGGTCCCCTGGTAGGTGGCGGCGATATCGAGCACCGGGTCCATAAAGTCTCCCGTATACCGGATGCGCCCGTCCGCGTTGAACCGCTTGAAGAAAAAGTAGTAGCCCCGTTCGACGAGCAGGTCCCCGACCCATCGCCGCCCGTCGCCGGTGATCAGGAACTTCCCGTTGATGGCAGCCACCAGCTCCTCGCCGGTGATGGGATTGAAGATCATGCGGATCTCGGCCGTTCCGCCGGAGGCTTCGATGGCCAGGTCGTACCGGAGCCCGTCGATGAACGACGGGGAGGAGTTCTCCGCGCCCGCCGTTCCACGCTGCGCGGCCGGTCCCCGCTGACCGAAGTACCGCTCCGCCGCGGTCTGCCCCCCGTTCTGCACCTCGCGCGTGGTATCGTTCACCAGAACCATGGGGACGCTCAGCTGGGATTCCATCGCCGTCACCCCGGAGGTGGGAGGGAACACCAGGCTGGAGTTGTTGATCAGCAGCGCGCCTTTCAGCAACGAATGCTCCACCGAACCAGAGAAGTGCAGCCCGCTCCGTCCGATCTCGACAGCGAGATTGCCATACACCTCGAGGGACGACTTGCGCGTGGTCTCCTTGACCACCAGCAGCGTCCCGGTCATGTCCAGGTTGAAATCCTCCAGCGAGAGTCCCCGCAGGGCGAGATCGCCACTGATGCTGATGCCGTTGTTCATCCCCGCCTTCCGGTCCTGCTCCACGTTCCTCATCACCGCGGAAAGGACCTTGATCCGGTCACCCTCCGGCCGGAACCTGCCCTCGAGCTCGTACGGGATGTTGTTGGGAACGAAGAGGAACCGGCAGTCTCGGAGGTCGATGCTCCCGGCATAGTGAGGCCGGTGAAGCGTCCCCTGGATGCTCAGGTCGCTGACGATGGTCCCTGACAGCTCGTTGAAGGTCGGGAGCAGGGGATCCAGCACTCCCATCTGCATGCCGCGGGAGGTGATGGTGAGGTCCACCGGTGCGTCGGGAAAACGCTCACCGGCCGATGCCAGAGAGAGATCCACCGGAAGTCTGCCGTTGATGCGCATGTCGGGAGTGCCCGCAACGCTGTCCGGGTTCGCCCAGGCCGACACGTCGGTGTGCAGTTCGTGTTCCCGGTAGCGGAGGGTCCCGTCCAGACTCCCGAAGGGGATCGAACGGTACCGGATGTCGTCCGCCACCAGGCGGATCAGGTACTCCGGGTCGTTGAGCGTACCCCCCACCGTGGCGTCGAATCCGGCCCTGCCGCTGAAGGTGGGGATCCCGGAGCCATGCTCGCTCTCGCGGATCAGGTATCGCAGGTCGGCAAGGTCCAGGCGGGTCCCCGAAAGCGAGGCGTCGATCCGCCCCGAGGTGCCGACCGTCCCGTTCAGCGACACCGTGGCGGAGTCCCGCTCGAGGATCAGCCCGTTCACGCGGATCGTGTCGGCGGTGATCACCATACGTGTCCCGGGCCGGGCGGACCAGCGCATGTCGTGGTAGGAAGCGTCGAGCCGCTGAAAGAGGAGCGACAGGGAATCCGATACGACGCGCGCACTGCCGTCGCAGCTGACCCGGCTCGCCCCGTCGACCACACCCGTCAGGGCGTAGGAGGCGTGGCCGTCGCGCTGGAATCCGTGCACGTCGATGCTGTCGAACTCCGAATGGTTGACGTTCAGCCGGCTGATGCGGGCCGTGAGCTCGGCGTCGATCTGCTCCAGCGCTGTCGAGGCCTGCAGGCTGTCCACCGCGAAGCTGATCGCCGCGTCCTGGATGAGGGCGCCGGCCTCGGACGTACCGACGAAGAACTCCTTCAGATTGACGGTCCCGCGCATATCCAGCAGCCGGTGATCGCCGTGCATGGATCCGACAACATCGGCCTGACCATCGAACAGCCTTTTCCCGATCGCCACGGCCAGGGGATCGAGGTCCTTCACGGAGATCCTGAACTCGCTGTTGAGTTCGCGCCGTCCGGTGGCCGACAGCCTGCGTTCCTCCTCCAGCAGGGTCCGACGGTCCACCTTCCCCGCGAGCTCAGGGGCGAACGGTGCCAGCCGCTCTCCGAGCGCGTGCATCACATTTGCAGACTCGTACTTCACGAGATCCACCATGTATCCCACGTCGAACGCCCCGCGGAACACGACGTCGGCGATCGAGGAGCGCAGGTCGAGGGAGGCTTGCGCGGGATCGCGCTGGTCCAGCGCCAGATGCACGGCCCCGGAATCCCAACGGTATCCCCTGTAGCGGGAACCGGAGAGGTCGAGGAACATGATCCCGCTCACTGTCCGCAGCGAGAGCCCGGTTCCCCGTGCATCCAGGCGCGCCGAGATCCTGCTTTCCTGCGAGGGATCCTGCAGGATCTCCGCGAGGTCCAGGCCGTGGAGGCTCCCGTTGATCGCGAATCCGGGTTCGCCGGCGTATCGTCCGTCCAGCGATACGGAGAATTCGGTGCTCGCCTTGCCGAGCGCCAGATCCACGCCGCCGGTGACCTGGCGGCCTGCCGCACGCGCCTTCACCTGTGCCAGATGCACCGGGATCCCGCGGAAGGTGGAGGAATCGAAGGAGGCCTGCATCGTCCCGGACAGGGTCTTGAGGGAAAGCCCTTCGCCGCGGATCTCCACGGTACCGTTCACCGTACTGTTCAAGCCGGGGGCGCCGAAGACCTTTGCGAGATCCAGACGGCTCACCCGGCATCTCGCGTCGTACACCAGGCTCTTGGGCCCTCCAACCGTCAGCTTCACCTCCGACTCCGGGCATGCGCCGCCGTCCGCGTCGAACCGCAGGTGGGTCACGAAGTCCGCGGGCGTGCCGCGGAAGTCCGCCGAGAGGGTGACCATCCCCATGCCGGTATAGTCCGGCAGATCGAAGGAGGGCATCAGCGCCAGCGGATCCCCGGGCCACAGCGTGCTCTCGTGCATCATGACCGCGAGCGCCAGGTTGGACGGATCGTGGAGATTCTTCACTGTGCCGGAGAACCGGAGCGACGTCTGGCCCCGTTCGATCTCGAGGGTCCTGACCCTGACTTCGCCGAACTCCCCGTCGGCGGCGATGGAGAACCGGGCCGGTCCGCGCAGGAAGGCAAGGGGATCGAGGAACTTCTGGAACTCGTCGAAGTCGACCGGATCGGCATGCATCTCCAGCGCAACCGGTTTGTGCTGCAGTTCCCTGAGTTCGATGCCGCGCAACAGATCGGCGCCGTCGAGCGAAGCTTGCAGCCACAGGTCGGTCCCGGGCGTGCGGATCTTCAGATCCTGAACCGAAACCCGGTCGCGGGTGAGGCGCGCCTCGAACGACACGTGCTCCACCGGGAGCGACGGCTCATGGGAAACGAACGAGAGCGATCGGACGCGGAGACGTTTCTCGTCGGGCGACAGTCCGGCCGACAGGTCCAGGGCGAGGTGGTCCAGGTGCACCCGGTGGTATTCGACATAGGCCGTGTCCACGGCCCCGTGGTCGGACGCGGCCAGGGCGGCCGAGTCCGTGAGACGGACGGTGCCGTTCTTGATGACCAGCCGATCCAGCGCGACTTCCCAGTCGAAGGGACTGGAGGTGCTGTCCCCCGGCGCCGGACGGATCATGCGAACGAAGTTCCAGCGTCCCTGCCGGTCCGTCTCGAGGCAGATGGTCGGGTCGACGAGGGTGATCCCGGAGATGACGAGCCGCTTGCGCGGAAGGCCCAGGAGGCTGTAGCGAACCACCAGCTCGCGCGAAGAAAGAAGAGGTGCTCCGTCCACCACGATGGCAATACTGTCCACCGAAAACCCGGTGACCAGGTTCCCGTGGAACTCGCCGAGGTAGACGGTCGCGGTGAGCAGCGAATCAAGCCGCCCGAGGACGGCGGAGCGGAGCCGGTCCCGGAAGAACTGGGTTTGCGAGACCCCGGCCAGGATCAGCAGGAGGAGCAGGAGTCCCAGGACCACGTACGACGATATGTGGACGACCCGTTTCACCTTCCCTGTTCTGAGGCGAGGGTATGGCGCGCCCTCTCTTTCCGCCTGTAGGCGTCAAGGATCCGTTCGATCACGCCGGTGGTGGACCTGCCCGGCGTCAGGCGGACCGTGCGGACCCTGCCACCATGGCGTTCAACCACCTCTCTTCCCACGATCGAGGCGACGGACCAGTCGGCCCCCTTGACCAGGACGTCCGGCACGACGGCGGTGATGAGGCGGAGGGGAGTATCACCCCTGAAGAAGCAGACGAAGTCCACCGCCGCCAGTCCCGCGAGCACGGCCGCGCGGTCAGGTCCCCGGTTGATGGGTCGGGGGTCCCCCTTGATCCGGCGGATGGAGGCGTCCGTGTTCAGTCCGACCACGAGCACATCGCCCATGCGGCGGGCCGCGGAAAGGTATTCGACGTGCCCGCGATGCAGGATGTCGAACGTTCCGTTGGTGAACACGACGGATCTTCCTTCCCGCCGGAGGCGGGCGCGGATGCGGAGCAGTTGCGGAAGCGTGACAACACGTCCCATACAAGGATCCCTTCGGGTTGCGGGTTCGTGCGCGGAAGGGGCGGGAATATCAGGTCCCCGCAGGATGGCCCAGCGCCGCTCCGAGCAGCTGTCCGGGATCGATCGGAACGATCCCGACATAGCCGATCACCACGCCCCCCGCGCAATTGGCAAGATGGCAGGCCTCGCGGACGTCAGCGCCTGCGGCGAGAGCCATCGTGAGCGTCGCGATCACCGTGTCGCCGGCCCCGGACACATCCTGGACGTTCCGGGCCGTCGAGGGATAGTGCACGGTCTCCCCGCCCGCCCTATAGAGCGACATTCCTTCTTCGCTGCGTGTGAGCAACACGTTCTCGGCGCCCAGGAGGTCAAGCAGCTTGCGGCCCGCGGCATCGACCTCCGCGGCGGTCCGGAGTCTTCCACCGAGGACCTCTTCCGTTTCCCGGCGGTTCGGTTTGAAGACGGTCACCCCCTTGTACTCGAGGAAGTTGTCGAACTTGGGATCGACCGTCACGATCCGGCCACGCTGACGGGCCAGAGCGGTCACCTCGCGGATCACGTCCCTCGTGACCACTCCTTTGTTGTAGTCCTCGATGATGATGGCGTCCAGGGAGTCGATCGTTCTCCGGACGGCCTCCACGATCTTCGCGGCGCGCTCCTCGGAACATGGCGCCTTGGATTCGTTGTCGATCCGCACCACGTGTTGTCCCTGGGCGATGACCCGGGTCTTGATCGTCGTGGGTCGGGAGGGATCCCGCAGGACACAGGAGCTGTCCAGTCCCTGCTCCGCCATCATCTCCAGGAACGTCGCGCCGGGGTGATCTTCGCCGATCAGACCGATCAGCACTGCGGATCCTCCGAGCGCCTTGATGTTGTTCGCAACGTTTGCGGCCCCGCCGAAGCGCACCTGCTCCGATTCCACTTCGACCACGGGGACGGGCGCTTCCGGCGACACCCGTTTGACGGAGCCCCAGTAGTAGCGGTCCAGCATCAGGTCCCCCAGAACGGCGATCCGGCGGCCCTGGAGGGCTTCGACCAGGCTGCGGAGGCGGTCTTCGGACAGGGAGATCATGCGCGCTCTTCGGTGGATGGAGGAGTCTTCCTGTCGGTCAATATACCACAGAACGCGTTGGCAATCAAGGAGTTGCGGCGACGGGGGGTCGTCCAGCCGAGGTCATCGCAGGTGCGGGGTGAGGAGTTTGACCAGCCTGTCGACCGTCAGCCCCAGCCGCCGTTCGTCGGTCGGAACGATCAGGTCCGCCTGCCGGTAGATCGGCTCCCGTGCCGAGTGGAGATCCCGGACCCGGCGACGGAGCTCCTCGTCCGGCAGCCGTTCGCCCGAGGGGCTGTTCAACAGGGGCCGGTCGTTCCGCCGCCGGAGGCGGCGGAGGAGCTCCTCCTCGGCGATCGAGAGATAGACGACGATACCTGTGCTGCGCACCAGATCGAACGTGGCCGGGACCACCACCGTGCCGCCTCCGAGTGAGACGACGATCCGCGGGCGCACGCTGAGTTCGGTGAGCTTGGCGTGTTCGAGCGCGCGGAAGGCCTGCTCTCCGCTGGGCGCGGAAGATCTCCGCGATCGCTTTTCCCTCCTGCTCCTCGATCTGCCGGTCCAGGTCCATGAACTCGTAACCGATGGTGTTCGCCACGATCGGACCGATCGTGCTCTTTCCGCTCCCCATGAAGCCGGTCAGGTAGATCCTCTGGTTGCGGGCGCGCAGATTCTGCATGCTCATGCTCCGGCGCTTCCGGCGGTGGGGGCGGCGGTGAGGGTGTTCAGGGTGACCGTGACCGGTCTTCCGTTCCACACCCGGGAAAGACGTGACGTGGAGATCGTCCATCCCGCCGAGCGGGCCTGCGCGAGGAAGTCCATCCCCACGGCGCGGTCGGGTTCAGCGAGCAGGACGGCACCTCCCGGTGCGATACATGCGAGAAAGCATTGCCAGCAGCGGTTCGAAGAACCGTCGCTCGTAAACGATATCGGCTCCGATCACCAGGTCAAACTGCGCCTGCGGACCCGGAGCGCGCCAGTCCATCGGCGAGATGGTCACACGCTCCCGCTGCCCGGGCTCCAGGTTGAGTGCCGTGTTCTCCGCGGCGAATAGCAGGGCATCCGGATCGATGTCCGTGAGGGTCACCGTGGCACCCGCCCTGGCCGCAGCGATCCCCGCAAGGCCGAGACCGCATCCGAGTTCGAGGACCCTCGTTCCTGCAGCGAGTCCCGAAAGATGTTCCGCCAGAACGACCGAAGAGACCCAGAGGTCGGCCCAGTACGGGAATCGCTCGTCCGCTGCAAACGCGGCCGGATCGATCGCATCCACCAGCGCGTTGGTATCCCGCACGGCAAGAAGGGTGAACACCTCTTCCCCCACACGCACTTCGCGGAGCACCGTGTCGTAGCGTTCTCGGATCGCGGGATCGTTCCTGGAATGTGCGGCAGCCGGCAGGACCATACTGGACTTAGAGGCTGATCATCAGCCCCAGCGAGAACAGGACACTGTTGGCCTGGACCCGTGCGCTGAAGGGAGCCGTCCCCACCTGGATGGAGGAGGATCCATAGGAAATGCGTGAGACGGCAAACGCGTTGGTCGACTCGAACTGCAGCTCGCGGAATTTCATCGTGAAGAGGACGCTGGTATGAGGAAGAACCCTGTAACCCGCTCCGCCGAGAACATGGATCCCGAATCCGGGGATGGATCCCGTGGCCGGAGCTTCCACCCCTGCCATCCGGAAGACCCGTTCTCCCCAGTATCCTCCGCATCCCCCACCCATGAAGAGGCTGAGTGAGGGTCCTCCCACCGGAATGTAGAAATACCCGGTGATCTCCGCGGCGTAGGCGCGGTAGCCGTCCTCCACCGGATAGGCCTGGCGTGCGGAAGCGGTGGAGCTACGGGTCATCGAGGAAACCGAAGCGAAGGAGTGATCGAGCGAGAGGCCGATGGCGATGTTGGAGGAGGGGAGGCGGTAGCGCAGCTCGGCCCCGTATCCGAAGCCGGTCCCCAACGACGGGGGAGTCTGGCGGAGCAGGGTTCCGGCAGACGAGGGATCGGGGACCAGTTCGCCGCCGGTGGAGAGGATACCGGACAGGATCAGGCCGAGAGGTTGATCCTCGGTCTGGGCGGGGGCGTGGAGCGGCGCCGCGCAGAGCAGCGCCGCCGTCACGATCCAGACCGCCGACAGGTCACCGGAAGAAGTTCTCCCGGTTGTCTTCGATGTCCGCATGCTCCTTCAACCTCTCGATCCATTCCGCCGCGAAACGGGAGCGCTTGTCCTGCAGCAAACGGGTGCGGAGCATCTCCCGCTGGGCTTTGTAGGCGATCGTATCCGGTTGCGTGCGGCTGAGCAGCTGCACGATGAACGCCCCCCGCTGGCCCTGGAAGGCCTTGGATACCTGTCCGACCGTCAGTCCGGCCGCGGTGCCGCTGAAGACCGGATCGCGCCCGATGCCGGGGATGACGCCGGTGACGCTGAAGGGACCTGTTTCCGCAACGGCAGCCTGAGGAGCGATGGCCGTCAGCTTCCGCAGGCTGTCGGTGGCGCCGAGTTTTTCACGGTACCCGGCCGCGATGGCCACGGCCTTGTCCGCTTTGATCTTCCGCAGCACGACCGGCTTCATGGATTCCTGGACCTCCGCGAACGGCCTTACTCCTGCGTCCTTTGGCGTCGACCACCGCGGCCACGAGGTAGCCGCTGGGGAACGTGAAGACGTCGCTGACGGCACCGGTCGAATGTCTTGAAGGCCCACCGGATCAGGGCCTCGCTGTAGCCGACCCCGGGGATCACGCCTCCCTTTTCCTGGACCTGCGTTTCGAGTGCTTCGAATCCCGCTTCCTGCGCGGATTTGGCAAAGTCGGCGTCCTTCGCGGCGTAGGCGAAGTCCCGGGCGCGTTCGAAGAGATCGTTCTTGGTCTGTGCGCTGGTGGTGATCTTCATCTGGATCTGGGCCAGCTTCAACTCGCGGCTGTCACGGCCGGTCACCTTGATGATGTGCAGTCCGAACTGGGTCCGTACCGGCCCGACCACCTCGCCGATCTTCCCCTTCATCACCGCGCTCTCGAACGCCGGCACCATGCGGCCCTTGGTGAACCAGCCGAGGTCGCCTCCCTGGGCGGCGGTGGTGGGGTCCTTCGATCCGACGCGGGCAGCGGCGGCGAAATCGGCCCCCTGTTTCAGGTCACGCGCCAGGTTGGCGGCCTGCGCCTTGACGGCCGCAGTGTCGCCGTCCATCGGCAAGAGAATGTGGCTGGCCCGGACATAGTCGCCCGCCCCCTTGCGTTCGCCGAGCACCTTGACGATCCTCAGCCCGTCGGGTTCTCTGATCGGTCCGACCACATCGCCGACCTTCGCCGCAAAGGCCGCGGCTTCCAGCGCGGGAGTGAGCTCTCCGTGGCGGAAGAACGCGCCGCTGTCAGGCCGTTCTGCGTAGGTGAACACCAGGTCCAGGAAGTCCGCACCGGCCCGCAGCTTGGCGACCACGTCGTCCATATCCTTGATCCGCATCGCCGTATCGGAGGCGGACGGCTTCTCCGGGATGAGGATGTACTTCAGCGTGCGGCTCGCCTCGAACTTGTACTGGTCGAGGTGCTCTTCATAGTACTCCTTCAGGTCGGCTTCGGTCGGCCGGGCTTCTTCGTCCTTCACCAGCACGTTCGGGTCGAAAAAGGCGTACGCGGCGTTCAACCGGTCGTTCTGCTCATCGAAACGCTGGCGGATCTCCCCTTCGCTCACGATGACGCTGGCCCCGACGAGGCTCTGCAGTTTGTCGCGGATCCGCCGCTGGCGCAGGTTCTCCTCAAACCGCTTGAGCCATTTGCTGCCGTAGGCCGGGTCGGCCCCCTTGGGGTCGCGGATGAACTGGTTGGGGTCGGAGAGGAACTGATCGTAGACGTCACGCCGGAACTGGCCCGTGGAATCGACGAAATTGCGTTTCAGGTCCTCGGGGGGATTGTCGCCCCGGACCCAGTCGACCAGTTCCTGGTCGGTCACCGTGAGCCCCAGCTTGGCGGTCTGCTCTTTGAGCAGCTCCTCCTGGACGAGGCTCTGCCAGATCTGCTCGCGGACCTGTTTGAGCTGCTCTTCGTCGAGTTCGGTTCCGGATTGCGCCTTCTGGTTCTCCGCGTAGGTTTGCACCATCTCGGAGAATTCCTGGTAGGTCACCTTGCGCCCGTTGATCCGCCCGACAACGTCGGATCCGGAGCCGGTGCGCATACCGAGGTAATCCATCCCCCATTCGAACACGATGGTGATCAGGAAGGCGATGAGCAATCCAAAGAGGATAATAGGCATGCTGTCACGCATGCGGGTCATGATCGGCATAGCTGGACAGCCTTTCGTTTCAGACGAAAAAAGACGTGTAAGACAAAATATATCGGAAAGCCGCCTGCAGATGCAACCTCTTTGTTGACTTTCAGGGACGGAGTACGGTACATTTGTAAGCTCAAAGTTCGTTTCCCACACTCACCCGTTCCTGTGTCTACCCCGGAGGTCGTTGGTGCGAAAGTACAGAGCAAAACTCCTCTTGATCCTTGCATGCGTGGTCCTGGGCGGCTATTTCCTCTGGCCGACCTACAAGGACTACCGCCTGACGCAGCAGCTCAGGCAGCTGACCGGCGAGGACAGCCTGAAATTCGTCGAGCAGAACGAGAACGCCATCCGCGAGGCCCGCGCCAAACGGATCAAGCTGGGGCTCGACCTCCAGGGCGGCATGCGCGTCGTGCTTGAGGTGAACGTCCTCAAGCTGCTCGACGACCTGGCGAAGAACAAGGATGAAGCCTTCACCCAGATCATGACGGAGGTGATGGCGGAATCCAGGAAGACCGAAGAATCGCCGGTCCTGATCCTGCGCCGGAAGTTCGAGCAGCGGCGGATCCGGATGAGCCGGTACTACCTGACGCTGCGCGACGACAACGACCGCGTGCAGAAGTTCCTGGACGACGAATCCACGAAAGCCATCGACCGCGCCATCGAGATCGTCAGCAACCGCGTCGACCAGTACGGCGTCTCCGAACCCTCCATCCAGAAGCTGGGCGGCACACGGATCAACGTGGAGCTCCCCGGCGTGTCCAAGGAGGCCGAGGTCCGGCAGCTCCTGCAGGGGACCGCGCTGCTGGAGTTCAAGCTCCTGAAGGAACCCGACGTGGCCTACCGCATCATGGATGCGATCGACAAGGCCCTGGCGGCGGCGGGCGCGGACAGCACCGACACCACGAAGATCGCGGCGGCGGACACCAGCACGATCACCACCCCTGAGGGGGAGATGTCGCCCGAGCGAGTTCGGCCGGAAACACCCGTTCTTTGCCGTGGCGATCGTGAATCCCCAGCAGTTCCCCGGCGAAGCGGTGGTCGCGGAAGAGAACCGCGAGAAGGTCCGCCGGATCCTGGGCCGCGAAGAGGCGCGCACGGGCGATCCCGAACGACATGCAGTTCCTCTGGGCGCGAAGCCGCGGGTCTTCAACGAGGGGAAGCGGTACTTCACGCTCTACCCCGTCAAGGCCACCCCGGAGCTGACCGGCGGCGTGATCACGAACGCCCGCGCCAACATCGATCCGGGCTTCAACCAGCCGATCGTCACGATGGAGATGAACTGCGAGGGTTCGCGCGACTGGGCCCGGATCACCGGGGCCAACGTGAACAAGCGGATCGCCATCGTCATGGACGACGCCGTCTTCTCCGCCCCCGTGGTCCGGAACAAGATCACCGGCGGCAACTCGCAGATCGAGGGGATGGACAACCTGGACGAGGCACGGCTCCTGGAGATCGTCCTGAAGGCCGGCGCGCTCCCCGCGCCGGTGGAGATCATCGAACAGCGGACCGTCGGGCCGTCGCTCGGCGAAGACTCGATCCGCAACGGGCTCTTCTCGTCCGTGCTGGCCACCGTCCTGACGATCGTGTTCATGGTCGTCTACTACCGGACCGGCGGCGGCGTCGCCGATTTCGCGCTGATCTTCTGCCTGCTCTTCCTGATGGCCGTGCTGGCGGCGTTCCAGGGGACGCTGACGCTCCCCGGCATCGCGGGGATCATCCTCACGCTGGCGGTGGCGGTGGACGCGAACGTGCTGATCTACGAACGCATCCGCGAGGAACTGGCGACCGGCAAGACCCTCCGGGCCGCCATCGACGCCGGCTACGAGAAGGCCTTCACGGCGATCTTCGACTCGAACCTGACCACGTTCATCACCGGCGTCATCCTGTACCAGTTCGGCTCCGGACCGGTGCAGGGGTTCGCGCTGACGCTGATGATCGGCATCGCGGCCAGCATGTTCAGCGCGATCTTCATCACCCGGGTCATCTTCAACATGCTGACCGACGCGTACAGCATGCACGTCTCAATTTCGGATGATCGCTGTACGAGAAGGAGTAGACCTTCATGCGGCTTTTCGGCAAGACCAACATCGATTTCATGGGCAAGCGGAAGATCTGGTATGTGGTCTCCGCGACTGGTCATCCTCGCGGGCCTCGCGTCCGTCTTGACGTCAAGGGCCTCGCATCTCGGCATCGACTTCCTCGGCGGCACCGAGACTGATCGTGCAGTTCCGGGACCCGGTGTCAGATCGGCGACGTGCGCGCGGCCATGGACAAGATCGGCTTCAGGAAGCGCGGAGATCAAGACGTTCGGCAGCCCGAGCGGACATCCTGATCCGCACCGCCGAGCAGGGCGAAGGGACAACGGTCGCCGACAAGATCCGCGGGGGGCTCAAAGACGCGTTTCCCGGCGAATCCGTACATCGTGCTGAAGGAGGACAAGATCGGCCCGAAGATCGGCGGCCGAACTGCGCCGGGACGCCATGTACGCCGTCATCGCCTCGCTCGTCGCCATCTGGCTCTACATCGCCTTCCGGTTCAAGTTCGTCTACGGCGTCGGGCGCCGTGGTCGCCCTGTTCCACGACGTGCTTGTGACCCTGGGCATCATCTCGATCTTCGACGGCGTGTTCAACCTCGAGATCGACCAGAACATGATCGCCGCGTTCCTGACCCTCGTCGGTCTCTCGGTCAACGACACCGTCGTCATCTTCGACCGTATCCGCGAGAACCAGAAGATCTTCGGGACCATGCCGCTGCAGGAGCTGATGAACAAGAGCATCAACGAGACCCTGAGCCGCACGATCATCACCTCGGGGACGATCTTCATCGTCCTGGTCGTGCTGCTGATCTTCGGCGGCGAGGTGAACCGGGGCTTCGCCTTCGCCCTGACCGTCGGCATCGTCACCGGGACGTACTCCTCGATCTACATCGCCAGCGCCGTCGCGCTGGAGTGGGTCACCCGCGGAAGGCCACGGCAAGCTGATCGAGTAGGCGGTCCGCGGCTTGCCTTGTTGCCCGCATTCCGTATCCTCAACCCAGGACCGCGAACGCCGCGGCGGATCTGATGGAGGCGCCATGAAGATCACCACCTCGCAGCACGGCACCGTCACGGTGATCGCCCTCGAGGGGAACCTGATGGGGGGGCCGGACGCAACGACGCTGAACGCCGCGCTTCACGGGCTGGTCGACGGCGGGACCCGGCACGTGGTGCTGGACCTCGCCGGAGTGGAATTCATGAACAGCTCGGGACTCAGCCTGCTCATCGGCGGGGCGACGATCATGAAGAACGCCGGCGGCGGACTGAAGCTCGCCCGCGCCTCCGAGAAGATCAGCTCCCTCATCAAGATCACGAAACTCGGCGGCGTCTTCGAGAACTTTCCCTCGGTGGAAGCGGCGGTCGGCAGTTTCGGCGAAGTAGCACCGACACGGCTTCCGGATCTCCGGCTCTGCGGCAACGGGACGGAGATTTTTTTTGTCCACCCATTCCACGGAACGAGCAACCATGCCAGTCCAGGTGATCGTCGGCGCCCAGTGGGGCGACGAAGGCAAGGGGAAGGTGGTCGACCTGCTGTCGGAGCAGGCCGACATCGTCGCCCGCTACCAGGGCGGGGCCAATGCCGGACACACCGTCTGCATCGGCGACACGACAGTACGTCCTGCACCTCATCCCCTCCGGCATGTTCCACCCGCACATCACCTGCGTCATCGGCAACGGCGTGGTCATCGATCCGGCGGCCCTGATGGGCGAGATCGCCCAGCTCGAGGCGGCCGGCATCAGCATCGACGGGCGGCTGCTCATCAGCCACAACGCCCACCTGATCATGCCGTACCACAAGCAGCTCGACGCCATCCGCGAGCAGACGTCCACAAAGATCGGCACCACGGGCCGGGGCATCGGCCCGGCGTACATCGACAAGTTCCTGCGCGTCGGCATCCGGATCGTCGACCTGCTGGACCGGGACGTGCTGGCAAGGAAGCTGAAGGCCAACATCGAGGAGAAGAACCAGATCCTCACCAAGCTGTACGGCGAGACGCGGATCGACGTGGACGCAGCTCATCGCGGAATACCAGGAGTTCGACCAGCAGATCGACGCATACGTCACCGACACCGCCCGCTACCTGCACGAGGCGCTCCAGGCACGGCAAGCGGATCATCGCCGAAGGGGCGCAGGGAGCACTGCTCGACGTCGACCACGGGACCTATCCCTACGTCACCTCCTCCAACCCCACCTCCGGCGGCGCCTGCACCGGACTGGGCATCCCCCCGACCAGCGTCAACGAGGTCCTCGGCATCGTGAAGGCCTACTGCACGCGGGTCGGGAACGGCCCGTTCCCCACCGAGCTCCAGGACGCCACCGGAGAGGCCCTGCGCACCGTCGGGCATGAGTTCGGCGCGACCACCGGGCGCCCGCGACGCTGCGGCTGGTTCGACGCGGTGGCGATGCGCTACTCCGCGATGATCAACGGCATCGACCGGATCGCGGTCACGAAACTCGACGTGCTCGGCGGCTTCGACGACCATCAGCGTCTGCACCGGGTACGAGTTGAACGGGAAACGGCTCCGGAACTTCCCCGCCGATCCAACTGGACCGGGTCCGTCCGGTCTACGAGACGTTTCCCGGGGTGGGGCGTACCGCTCACCGACTGCCGGCGCTACGACCAGCTTCCGCTCAACGCGCGGCGCTATCTGGAAGCGCTCGCCGCTCTCACCGAAACCCGCCTCTGGCTGGTCTCGGTGGGCCCGCGCCGCGACCAGACGATCATGCTTTCCTGACCCTTCCGGCGAGGCTTCCGATGGCCAACCGTGGATTCCAGTCGCGCGCCGCATCCAACATCAAGATCGTCCTGCTGGTCTTTGCCTCCCTGTTCGTCGTCGGCGTGCTCATCTACTCCCAGCACCTGACGGACCAGCTTCTCGAAGCGCGAGCGCGAGATCGTCTCGCTGTACGCCCGCTCCCTCGACTACATCGCAACACCCACGAAGGGGAGCTCAGCTTCACCTTCGAGGTCATCCGCGCCATCGACTTCCCGATCATCCAGACGGACCCGCACAACGTCCCGATCTACTGGAAGAACCTGAGCGTCGACACCGCCTCCATGAACCCCGAGGAGGAGGCGGAGTTCTTCCGGAAGGAGCTCGCGGCGATGGACCGGCAGAACTCCCCGATCCGTATCGCCGCGGGCGACACGCTGGTCCTGAACTACATCCACTACGGCGAATCCGGACTCGTCGGCCAGCTCCGCTGGTTCCCCCTGATCGAGATCGCCCTCGCCGGGATATTCATTTTCGTCGCCTACATGGGCTTCAGCTACATCAAACGGAGCGAGCAGAGCAACATCTGGGTGGGCATGGCCAAGGAGACCGCGCACCAGCTCGGCACGCCGCTCTCGAGCCTCATGGGATGGCTGGAACGGCTCCGGGAGGCGCCGGGCCCGCAGGCCGTGGACGAGACCCTGGAGGAGATGGGCCACGACGTCGAGCGCCTCAACAAGGTCGCAGCCCGCTTCTCCAAGATCGGTTCTCTGCCGGATCTGCACGACGAGGACCTGGCGGAGGTGATCCGCGGGGTGATCGCCTACATGGGCAGGCGGCTCCCGCGATCCGGCAAGACGATGGACCTGCTCATCGAGACGCCCGGGGAGTTTCGCGCGCCGATCAACCGGGAACTGTTCGAGTGGGTGATCGAGAACCTGATGAAGAACGCCCTCGACGCGATGGAGGGATCCGCGGGGAAGATCTCCTTCTCCCTCTCGCGCTCCGGCTCGTTCACGATCGTGGACGTCACGGATACCGGGAAGGGGATCGACCCGAAGTACCACAAGGAGATCTTCCGGCCGGGCTACAGCACCAAGAAGCGGGGATGGGGACTCGGCCTCACCCTTTCCAAGCGGATCATCGAGACCTACCACCGGGGAAAGCTGTTCGTGAAGCAGAGCGCCCCGGGCCAGGGCACCACCTTCCGGATCCGGCTCGCGCGCTAGGGATCGAGCGCCCTTCGAGCCCGGGCAAAGACCCCGTCCAGCATGGCCCGCGTCAATCTTCCCGTGAACGTGTTCTGCTGGCTCGGATGGTATGAGGCAATGAACGTGATGCCGCCGAGATCGTAGGCCGCCCCGTGGACGAATCGCGGCATCCGCGAGAACTGCACCCTCCCCAGATCCCGGTACGCCTTCAGCGCGTTTTCGAAGCCGATCTTCCCCAGGCCCACCACCACACGGACGTTTCGCAGCAGCTGAGTTCTTCAGCAGGAACGGACGGCAGCGGGCCAGTTCGGCAGGGAGAGGCTTGTTCTGCGGGGGGGCACACCGGAGCGCCGCCACGATGTAGCAGTCGGTGAGCGTCAACCCGTCGCCCCGGTGTACCGACTCGGGCCGGTCGGCAAAACCAGCCGTGTGCAGCGCGCGGAAGAGCCAGTTGCCGCTTTCGTCGCCGGTGAACATCCGTCCCGTCCGGTTCCCGCCGTGCGCCGCCGGCGCCAGCCCAACAAGGACCAGTCGGGCCTCCGGATCGCCGAACCCGGGAAGGGGGCGGCCCCAGTACTTCTCGGAGGCGAACCGGCGGACCTTCTCCCGCGCCACGCGCTCGCGCCACTGCACCAGCCGGGGACACGCCCGGCACGCGATGATCCGCCGGTGCAGGCCGGACAACGAGCGCACGGTGCCCAGCGACGGCGTTCGGCTCTTCCCTGGTCGGGCCATGCCCGACCCCGGCCTGTTTCGCAGGGACGGGAACCCGTCACCGCCATTTGATCGTGCACCCGATGGAATGGGTCTCGGGCACCGCTACGGGTTTCCCGGCCAGGACCGCGTCCACGGCGTCCTGCAGGTAGCGCTGGGTGACCGCGCCGGGATTCTGGTAGTTGTCGTCCATCTTTCCGTGATAGACGAGCCGCTTCTCGGGTCCGCCGAACACGAAGAACTCGGGCGTGTGAGAAGCGCGGAATCGCCCCGCGACGGACTGGTCCTCGTCGCGGAGATAGACGAAGGCGAATCCCTGGCTCTTCGCGCGCTTCACCATCGACGGATAGTCGTCGTCCGGGTAGTTCTTCGTATCGTTCGCGTTGATCGCGATCAGCTGCACCCCCTTCCGCCGTACGCCCGCTGGAAGTCGGACATCCGGCCTTCGTAGGCCTGGACGTAGGGGCAGTGGTTGCAGGAGAAGACGACCACGAGCACCTTCGCGGCGAGGTACTCCGCGGCATCGTGCGTGGCGCCGTCCACCCCCCGCAGTCCGGAGAAACCGGGGAACGGCGTCCCGATCGAGCAGCTGTTCGTTCTGCATCATCGTCCTCGGGCTAGTTCCCTTCGAGTACCGGGGCCTTCCCCAGCACGTCGTCGATGGTCAGATTGGTGATCGGCCCCAGGTTCAGTCCCGCGACCGCCTTCTCGATCTGCGTCCGGTCCCCGACGAGAACGATGACGATCTTCTCGGGATCGATGGTCGCCTTCGCCACGCGTTCGATGTCGGCCGCGGTCACCGCCAGGATCTTCCCCACGAAGGTGTTGAACGTGTCGTCCGGGAGCCCGTACAGGGCCATCTCCTCAAGCTGCCCCGCGATCTGGGCGACCGACTGGAAGTCCGACGGGAACCCGAGCGCCACGTAGTTCCGCGCGCGTTCCGCCTCTTCAGGCGTGACCGGCACCCTGATCCCCGTGAGCTCCTTCATGAACTCGGTGAGCGCCTTGTCGGTGACGGCCGTCTGCACGCCCGATGCCGCGACGAACGGGCCGGCAAGCGGGCGGAACATGAAGCGTGAGCTCGCGCCGTAGGTGTACCCGTGCTTTTCGCGGAGGTTCTGGTTGAGCCGGGAGGTGAATGACCCGCCCAGAAGGGTGTTCATGACGATGATGGCGTGGTACTCGGCGGAGGTACGCGGGACGCCGATCCGCCCGATCCGGATCTGCGTCTGCGGTGCGCCGGGCTTGTCCACCAGGATGATCGAGCGGCCGGCGACCTGAGTGATCGGGCCGAGGTTCACGGCGGGCAGCTGGCCTCGTTGCCACCGTCCGAAGATCCGCTCCAGTTTCTCGCGCAGAGCCGCCGGCTGGACATCGCCTGCGACCACGATCTTCGCCGCGTTCGCGACGAACCAGGAAGCATGGAACCGGCGAAGGTCTTCGGCGGTCATCGTGCGAAGCGTCTGTTCCGTCCCCTGGGTGATCGCACCGTAGGGATGGACATCGCCGTACAGCGAGCGGCTGAACTGCACCGAGACGAGGGCGTTGGGTTCGTCCCTCCACTGCAGAAGCGTCGTCAATCGTTCCCGTTTCTTCCGCTCCAACTCCTGCGCGGGAAAGGTCGGCCGCAGGAGCGACGTCGCCCAGAAGCGCCATGGCCGAATCCAGCCTCGCAACGGGCACATGCAGCCGGATACCGGTCACATGCTGGTCGGCGAGTTACGCTCAGGCGCGCCCCGAGATGGTCGACGGCGTCCGCCAGCTCCAGCGCGCCCCGTTGTCCCGCCCCTTCCATCATCATGGCCGCGGTCATCGAGGCCAGACCGGTCTTCCCGGCCGGGTCGCAGACGTACCCGGCGTTGACCAGGATGTTGATCTGCACGATCGGGACGTCGTGTTTCTCGAAGAGCAGGACCGGTATCCCGTTCGACAGGGTGTCGTGTTTCACGGGAGCCGTCGAGAAGGCCGGCGGCGCGCCCGGGCGCGGAGGCAACGTGCGGTCGGGTTTCTTCTGCTGCGCCTGGACAGACAGGGCCGTGCACGACCACGAGCAGTCCGGTGGCCGCGACACGAAAGATCGACGACGAAGTGAGGGGTGTGGTCATGGCGTCACCTCCTTCCCGTTGCCCGAGGCAAGGTCTTTCTTCCCTTTCGGGACCACGCTCAACACCACCCGGGCGTCCTTCCGGAGCACGGTGGCCGCCGCAGCGGAGATGTCCGTGGGGTCGAGGGCCTTGAAGCGGGCCAGGTCTTCGTTGAAGTAGTCGGGATTTCCGGTCCGGAAGTAGTAATCATTCAGGGCATCCGACTTCTGTTCGACCGATTCGAGTCCGTCCAGGAACATCGATTCGTACTGATTGACGACCCGTTCCAGCTCACGCCGCGCGGGAGGTTCGGCAGCGAGTTTCTGGATCTCCTCCTCGATCACCCGTTCGAGCTCCGCGAGCGTGTGCCCGGTCCGCGCCGTCGCCATCAACAGGAAGGTTCCCGCGAGCTGCTGTCCGTCCTGGTAGGCCACCACATCCTGCGCGATCTGCAGGTCGTAGACCAGCCGCTTGTACAACCGGGAATTCTTTCCGCGGGTCAGGATGCCGGCCAGCACCGACATTTCGGCGTCCCCCGCCCGGTAGGCCGGCCGGGAAAGCCATGCCATGTAGAGCCGGGGAAGCTGCACGCGATCCTCATACACCAGGCGTTGTTCCCTGGTCAGTGCTGCCGCCGGAGCACTGAACACGGGGACCGGCTTGCCCGCCGGAACGTCGCTGAACCAGTGTTCCACGAGGGCGCGCGTGGCCCGCGGATCGATGTCGCCGGCGATGCACAGGCTGGCGTTGTTGGGGACGTAGTACGTCTTGAAGAAGTCCACCACGTCCTGGTAACTCGCGGCTGAGAGGTCCTTCATGTAGCCGATGGTCGGCCAGTGGTAGGGATGCCCGGCCGGGTACAGGTGTTCGTCCAGAATGATCGAGGCCATGCCGTACGGACGGTTCTCGTACGACTGCCGCCGCTCGTTCTTGACCACGTCACGCTGGCCGTCGACGGACGCCTTGGACATGGCCGGGAGCAGGTAGCCCATCCGGTCCGATTCGAGAAAGAGGGGCAGTTCCAGAGCGCTCACCGGGACGGTTTCGTAGTAGTTCGTCCGGTCCGAGGTGGTCGACCCGTTGTTGTTGCCGCCCGCAGCTTCCAGCCACTCGTCGAACTTTCCTTCCGGGACGTGTGCCGAGCCTTCGAACATGATGTGTTCGAAAAGATGGGCGAAACCGGTCCGTCCGGGCTTCTCGCGCCCGGAACCGACGTGGTACCAGACGTTCACGCTCACCGTCGGCGTGGTGTGATCCTCGTGAAGGATCACGGTCAGGCCGTTCGGGAGGATGAACCGCGTGTACGGCACGGACAGTCGTCGATCCTGTGCGACCGCCGTTGCCGAACAGAGCAGCAACGCGATGATGAGGTGTTTCACTCGTACTCCGTCTGTGGTGTGAGAGTTGTCCAGTTCATGTCCGTCATCAGTCGGTCTTCAGGCCGATCGCTTTCCGGAGCTCGTGTGCCAGCCACTCGGCGTGCCGCCGTTCGTTCAACATCTGCCAGAGGCGCGCCCCTTTGCCATCCTTCTGTTCGAATGCGACGGTCCAGTACGACGTCGTTCCCGACTGGCTGATGTTCACCGTCTTCACCCGGGTGATGGAGCGGCGCGGCAGCCGGGTGCCGTTGAGGAATCCGAAAACGCGGTGCCGCACCGAGACCGATTCCGCCTCCACCAGGATCGTGTCCGAGAGGAAGTTCATCGACACGAGCCCCGCGATGAAGAGCAGGTCGAAAGCGCCGAACACGACCACGAAGAGGAGGGGTGCGTCGGCGAGGAATATCAGGACGACCACACCGGTCCAGATCAGCGTGAAGAGCCCGAGGCCCAGCGATCCCCTCAGGTTCGGCTTCGCGGGCAACACGTATTCCTTCCCCCCCTCGGGCCCCGTGCGGATCTCCAGGCGGGGAGGGGGTTCGGGCGGAGCAACACCGGGCGCACCCGAACTTTCCCGGGCGACCTTCTCTTCCGTGAGGGTCGGGGAACTGTGCGCGGTCTTGAAGACCGGGACCTCGAAGGTGGCCGAGAAGTCGATCCCCGGCTCTTCAGATCGCGTTTCAAGACGCCAGACGATCTGGTTCCGGCTGTTGGCGTCATCCGTGGGTTTGGATTCGAAGGGGATCTGGAACCGGACGGGGAAGCGCTCCCCCGGCCGGTCGGGGAGCGGCTCGCCCTGCACCACGGACCGCTCATCGGTCCAGAGCACGGTCTCGTTCGTACTGCTGTTCTTTCCGGACCCGGTCGTCACGCGGTGGACGCAGCTCAGGCGGAGAAGGACCGTTCCCGTGAGATCCCTCCCGACCTCGACCGTCCCGGCCACGTCGCCGCCGATCACTCCGGGAATGGTGCTCATGAGGAACCGCGTTTCACCGAATTTGCGCCGGGCCAGGATCATTCTCCCGGTCCCCACCGCCAGTCCGATCCCGACCAGCGGGAAGAGAAAGCCCAGCAGCGCCGCCGTGTTCCCTTTCTCGAAGATCTCTTCCGGCAGGAAGAAGACCAGAGGGGTACTGATCAGGTTCCAGAGGACGGTGAAGATCAGGAAGAACACGATCTGTGTCTTCGCCGTGCTCTTGATGTTCCCTGTCGCCCAGTCCTCGCGCCACATCCACGGCTGGCCTGCATAGGTGGTCATGCGGGCATCTTGCCGCTTCTTCTTGCGTGAGCGCCACGATCGCCGCCACCATGCCGCCGAGTCCCACCCCTCCGAACACCAGGGAGAAGACCAGCATGAACCCTCCCTCCTCCCAGTTCCCGTCCAGGAGCCGTTTCACGGCAATGTAGCCGGTGAACAGCCCCACAGCGGCGAACGGAACGAGGAACAGGGTGATCAGGACCTTGCTGAGCAGTGAACCGGAGGGGATGCTCTTCGTGTCGGAACCGTTAGGAGTGTTTTCCATGGTCACCATTGGACTGTGTGCCGGGTCCCGCAGCCGGGGCCGAGCAGGATGCTGTTGATCAACAGGCGCTGGGTTGCTTCATGCGCTCCGCGGTAGGCGGGGTCGCCGGCAAACAGCAGTACCTGTCCGTTTCCTTTCGACTCCGCGGTCGCGAAGGCTGTTTGTGCCCACCGGTCGCGCGCTTCGGGCCAGAGCAGTCCGGACACGCGGAGCCGCGGCGCCGCAGCGAACCTCGCCGGCGTCCGCACAGGACCCCTGGAGAGCAGTGCCGTGGACCCGAACATCAGCGCCGCCACCCGCGTCCCCATCCCGTAGGTCATCCAGTGCTCCGCATCCAGGTCGACCGCCAGGAACGTCCCCCGGGGCATGAAGAGCCGCCCCCGTTCGTCCTGCAATGCCAGCTCTTTTTCGTTCACCACGCCGGTCTTCATCGTGTCGCGCACCTGGATCGTGTTATTCCAGATCCCGGCGCTGTCGATCGCCGGATCCGCGGCCCTGGCCTCCTGCACCAGCGCCCGTGCGTAGAGATCAATCTCCTTGAGGGCCTGCTGGCGGAGCCGCACGGAGCTCAAGCCGCTGGAGCGTATCCGCAACGAACGCGGCGCTCCCTCCGAGCGCGATCAGCGTTCCTCCTCCCTCGATCCATCCACGCAGCTTCGCGCCGCCGGCCTTGCCCAGGACCCTGCTGATACCCTGCGGCTCCCCCGGGGGGAAGAGCAACACGGTGTATTTCCCCAGATCCGCGCCGGAAAGCTGTCCCACCTGGAGCATGCTGATCCGCATCCGGTAGCGCTGATCCAGCATGTGCCAGACGGCCCCCAGCCCGGTGGTGCCGATCTCCGGCCCGCACACCACGGCGACACGCGGCGGCTTGAGGAGCAGCATGTCGTTCCCCCCGAGATCCACCCCGCTGGTGCTCCGCGCCGTGTTCGTTCCGTACGCGGTCACCCCTGCGGTGCGGGCGATCCGGGCCAGGGTCACCTCAAGGTCCTGAGGATTTTCGTTCTTCCGCAGCAGGAGCGTCCCCCGGTCGTACTTGCGTCCGCCGAGTTCGAACGGCTCGCGGGCGGTGCGCACGGTGAGCCCGGCCTCGAAGAACCTGCAGAGCGCCTCCGGGGCGCGGTCGTCCGCGTATTCCACCAGGTATCCGAAACCGGCTTTCTGATCGAGGATCCCTCCGGAGACGCTGTCCGGACCCGACACCAGTTCCGCAGTTCCCTTCATCCGCTCGTCGGTCGCATAGGCCTCGACGCCGTAGGCGATCGGCAGCGACCAGGAGGTGACATCGTAGAGTTTGGAATCCCCGTTCTTCTCGAGCGACTTGCGTTCTTCCTGCAGGACGGAGGTCTTCATGTGCGGATCGAAGTCCAGCACGGCATTCGCGAGCCTTCCTTTCGGCTGGTCGATCGGGATCGCATACGTGCCCGCGGGCAGTGTTCTGGTTGCGGGTTTTCCGCCCCACGCGTCCCGTAGCCCGGAGACCTGCGTCGGTTGCTGCAACCGCCGGACCTCGATCCCCTGGGCCAGCAGGTTCGCCACCAGTCGCGCCACCCTGCCGGGATTGGAGCCCGGGGCAACGTAGTAGGTCCTTGCCTGTCCCGCGGCGACGGGCGCCCCTCGTTTCTTCCTCTCGTAGAAATCGGTCAGCAAGGACCTTCCGGTTCTTCGCGGCCGTCGTCAGATTTGCCAGTGTGCTCACCACGTGGTGGTGCACCGTCTCCCGGTAGGTCAGCGTCGTCCCGTCAGGACGTTTGACGAGGGATCCCTCGACGCCCGCCTGCTCGTAGAGGATGCCGAGCGCGTCGTTGTACAGCGGCCATGAGGCGCCGTAGCCGGGGTACCACTCGTCGTTCCACTCGTGCGTGTAGTAACTCCAGCCGAAGTGGTCGAAGGCCTTCGCCTGGTCCGCGGCGAAGAGCTCCCACCAGCGGTGCATTTCTTTCGGCACGTTGGGATTGAGCGGCTCCCGCGGCGGGGAGAAGAGATAGGTGTCGTAGGCCCCCATTTCATGGGAGTCGATGACCAGCTGCGGATTCCACCGGCTGATCTGCCGGAGCCGGTTCTGCGTCTCGACCTGCGTGACGAGGATCCAGTCCCGGTTGACGTCGAACAGGTAGTGATTCCCGCGGCCGTACGGCCACGTCCCGGCGTGGTGGATGCTCTGCGCGTCCGGGTTGGGGATCCCGCCGCCCCACTGCTGCATCTGGGCGAGGAAGCGTTCCCGGCCGTCGGGATTCTGCATCGGCTCGATCACCACGAACAGTTCCCGGAGCAGGTCTCGCGTGCCGGCGTCGGTTCCGGCCGCCAGCTGGTACGCCACCTGGAGCGCGGCGTCAACGCTGGACAGCTCGTCGCCATGGATCCCGTACCCGGCCCACACCACGAGCGGGGCGGCGTCGAGAAGCCGGCGGGACGTCCGCCTCGCCGGTTTCCCTGGGATCCGCAAGCCTGGCATTCGCTGCTCGCACGGTCTCGGGTTGCCGGACACGATCCTCGGCACCGATGAGGAGGAGGTACTGCATCCGTCCTTCATAGGTGCGGCCCATTTCGACAAGCCGGACGCGCGGAGAGTTGCCGGCGAGATATGTCAGGTATCGGACCACCTCGTCGTATCGCGCGGGGCGCTCGCCCGGCGGAAAGCCGAGCACGGTCTCCGGTGTGCTCAGGCCCGGTTCGTATGCCCCCCCGGGAAGGGATGGCGGAACGGCGAATTGTGCTGCGGCAGCGGCTGCGAGGCAGCTGACTCAGCAGGGAAAGACCGATGGAGCGGAGGGGCATAACGGGTCCTCTGGCGTGTCTGCTCAGATCGTGACGCGCACCGTGTTCCCGTTCCCGAGGAATTCCAGTCCCAGGTCCGACCCGACGATCGCGATCCCGCGACCATGGCTGTGAAACACGCGTGTCTCGTCGAAATGAAGGTACTTCGTGTAGTCGAAACCGTTGCCGCAGTCGCGGACGAGCACCACGAGGTGCTCCGGTGTGCGGGTCACCCGCACGACGACGTATTTGTCCGCGTTTGACGGAAGCGCCAGCCGGCGCTCCACCTCCTGGGCCCAGGTCCCGTTGTCCAGCAGCTCGGTCTTGTCGTCGTAGGTGATCCCCAGGTTCCCGTGTTCCACCGCGTTGAGGAAGATCTCGCTGATCCCCATCGCCCGGGCCGGGGAAGGGGAGGCGTTGGCGATCACCACGGCCAGACGTTCCCCTTCGCGCAGCGTGCGAAAACGGAACTCTCCTTCGGTCATGCAGCCAAGGGGGTTCTGGCAGTCCGCCAGCATCTTGACCAGCATCATCTTGTAGGCCCTATCGGAGATCGCCGCCCGCACGATGGACCGGAGGATATGCGGATCCGCCGGTTTGCTCAGGAAGTAGAACGCCCCGGCGTCGATCCCCTCCTTCACGTTGGCGGGACTGTCCATGACGGTCTGAAGGATCACCGGTATGGTGGCCATCCCTTCCGACTGCTTCATCCACCGGAGCAGGTCGATCCCGGTCATCTCCGGAAGGATCCAGTCCAGGACCACGGCGTTGATGCGCGTATGGTCACGCGCGAGCACCTCCTGCGCAGCGGCGGCATCGGGGGCGGTGAGGAAGGCATACCCTCCGCCATCGAGCACACCGGCGACCTGTTCCCGTGCCGCGGGGTCATCGTCCACGATCAACAGCGTTTCCATGCGTCGCTCGATGAGATGGAATTATCGGAGATTCGCGAGGGCGTCCTCGCGCGTCTCCGAAAACTTGAATACTCCCGTCAGCCTGGCCACCGCCAGGATGGCATAGAGACTGTTGTTCACAGCACAGAACCGGAGGTCCCACTTCCTGTTGGCGTACGAGGCGTGAGCGGCCACGAGGACCCCCAGCGCGACGCTGTTCACGTAGTTCACGCCGTTGAAATCGACGATCAACTTCCGGTAGTGCCGGTTCATGAAGTTCTGGATGGCGTTCCGCAGCTGGACGATCTCGTCCTGGGCGACCAGTGTGTTGGTCACCTCGATCAGCGCCAGGTCGGGGCCGAGCGTGCTGGTACGTATGGCCATCCGGGATCCTTGCGACCGATGGTGTGCAGCGTATCGTGAGCTATGGTAGAGATTTGCCGAGGGAAAATCAATTCTCCAGCATCGTCAGCTGCCAGAGATCCCGGCTCCCCCGCTGCATGAACGGGGCCAGGGAGAGCATGCCGGTCTTTCCGACCGACCGTTCCAGATATCGGAGCTCTTCCAGTTGTGCCTTCGCCTCCGCGTCGGGGGTCACCTCAAACCCGGCATCGCGCATCAGCAGGAGCCCCTTCACCTTGATCGAGAGCTCCAGGTAGACCCTGAGGTAGCAGAGCATGTCCGCCACCACCGGCCCCGGGAACCGCTCCTGGAGCGTGTGCAGGTAGCGGCCGATCCGCGTTTCCGAGAGGACGCCCGTCATCAGCATCTCGAGCAACTCCTGATCCGCGTCAAATCCGCCCCCCAGCCATCTCCGTGTCCGACGCTCACTGTTCGCAAAGACGAACACCACGAGCACCGGCATGATGCCGAGCATGATCGCGGCCGAGGCCGTCGGCGCCAGAAAGAAGTGATTGTAGACCGAATGGACCGCAATGGCGATCACATACCCCGGGAACAGCAGCAGGGGGCTGGTGGACCCGAAGCGGTCCGCCAGCGATTTGAACAGGATCGCAACAATGGCGGTCGTCCCGCCATGCATGATGGCCGTTCCGACCCCCCGGATCAGCCAGAGGAAGACCGCTCCGCTGCCGCGGTCGAAGAGGTACCAGAGGTTCTCCACCACGGCGAACCCGGCCCCGAGTGCGAATCCGTGGATGGCCCCATCCACCAGGAACCCGATCCTGTGGGTCCGGAACAGATACAGGAGGAAGCCTGCCTTGAGCAACTCCTCGAGGGGCGGCGCGACAAAGCGCGTGTAGGTCGCCAGAGGGATCCCCGTCCGCTGGAGGAGCGCGGTACTGATCAGGCCGGCCGCCACCGCGGACCCTGCTCCGACGGCAAGGGTGATCGCCATGGCGCCCCCGCGGACAAGCTTGAAGCTGTCCAGGAAGAACAGCGCCCCCAGGAACAGCAGGACCGGAAACAGACCGAGGAGGATCTCGAGGAAAGGAATGGTCATCAGAGCAGTTTCAGGGAGATCATGAATTCGTTCGTCAGCCGCCGATCTTCCTCCGCGGCGACCGCAAAGCCGAACGACAGGGTGGACGAGAGGGTCGAGAACAGCACCAGCTTGCAGTCGAGCTGGGCACCGAGGTTCACGGCGCGCTGCCCGCTCCCCGCACGATCCAGGTTCGTGGTGACGCCGCCGCCGAAGAGGGCAAGGCGCATCCAGGTGCAGTAGAACGCCGGGATCCCCGCGCGCCGGAAACGGAGCGGAGGAAGGTCGAATTCCGCCAGCACCTTGACGAAGTTCGTCCCGCCCAGCGCGTTCAATTCGACCCCCGGAAAGCTGTAGTGTTCCCGGTAGCGCTGGACGCTTCCGTGGTCCACCCAGTTATTGCCGAATCCCCCGAAGTAGAAGTTCGCGCTTGGTTCCGCGGGATCACCCGGAGAGTACCCCGCATAGGTCCTGACCCATACCGAGGCATGGTCCCACGGGAGCGCGATCCCGTAGTCCAGCCGGCCTCCAAAGCGGGGATAGGCCACGTTCTGGAGGACCGTCGCATCCACGCTGAAGGCGGTGAGGATCCCCCGTTCGAAGTCGACGGCGCCGAGCGAGCGCAGCATGAACGAGTACCGCAACAACCCGGAAAGCGTGTAGAACCTGTCGAACGACGTCGCGATGTTCTGATAGTCCGGGAGCCGCTCCAGTCCCCAGTACCCGTTGGCGGCAAGGGCATACTCGAAGGATTCCGGGCGCTCCAGGATGAAGTAGTCCCGGTATTCCACGCCGAGGGAGTATCCCTTCCGGCTCGTGCGGGTGGGACCGAACAGGTCGTAGAAGTCCGCCCGATTGTACTCTGCCGAGAACTTCCACTGCCATACCGAGAGTTGCGCGGCGCGTGAAACCGCTCATTGTCCGGAAGACCCGGCTGCGGAGACACCGATCCCGCAAGCACCAGGCGGTTGATCGCCAGGTCATCCTGCAGGTTGAGGCGGACGCCGATCCCCGTGTACACCTTGTAGCCTTCGAGCACCGGGAACAGCGACGCCACCCCCATGTGCCCCCACGACTCGTACGGGCCCTCCCCGGTGATCATCGAGTCGAGGTCGATGGACGAAGGGGGCGGGATCTTCCACGTTGTGACCTCCGGGTGGTTCACCACCACGTCGTAGCCCAGGTAACGGATCGCGCTGACGTCCTCCCTCCTGCGGTTCTCGAGGATCACGGGGAGGAAACCCTTCCCCGTATACCGGAACGCCAGGAGGGAGTCGGCGGTCAGGGGAAGCGGACGGAACATTCCGGTCTCGGCGTTCGTCAACCAGTCCATCGTCCTGGTGGCAATGTCGTACCGGACGATGTTCGCCACGCCGGTCAGGTAGGTGGCGCCGTGGAGTGTTCTGCCGTCGGAGGCGTACACGAAGTTCATCGGAGCGTTGTTCTCGAACTCGTAGAGGGTCTCGTACGACGTCTCCCCCGTCAGGAGCGAGTCGATGCTCATCCGCACGAGGACCTGTCGTCCGTTGATCTCGCTCAGCGCCGCGATGAGATGCCTGCCGTCGGGCGACACATCGATGTCGTACAGATCCTTGCCGTACTTGAGGGAAAGGACCTCCGTCCACCGGTCGTACGGATGCGGAAGGCGGACCAGCGTGGAATATCCGTTGTGGTGTTGCACCCCCCAGAGCGACGAATCGGCACCATTGAACGCGAGGTCGCCTATCCGCGCATTGCGCAGCAGCACACGGGTCTCACGGGTCCGCACGTCCACGACGTTGAGATCGCGCCAGGACGAGCTGTTGTGGGTGGTATAGAACAGCGACCCGCTGCGCGGATCGAAGGCAGTGGCGCAGACGTAGTAGAGGGCCGGGGAGAGCACGTCGCACAACTTCTCGATCTCCCCCGTGCGGGGATCGACCGCGACCAATCGGGCAAGCTGACCCGGACGGTTCATGGCGACATACACTTTGCCGAGCGTGCTGTCATAGAAGGCCCTCGAGACCGAGCCGAGCGGCTCCGCGGTCAACGGCCGGTAACCCGTCAGCGGATACCGGCGCACGGAATCGAGGTTCGACCCGCTGCCAGACATGCTCCCACTCCACCCACCGCTGCCACTCGTCGCCCAGGGACGTGTCGTAGACAGCCTCGAACTGCGAGGCGAACGTCCGCCTGCTCTCCTCCGTACGGTTCACCCAGCGCAGCAATGACTCCGGGCCGTAGCGGTCCGCCAGGTAACTCATGAACCGGGTGCCGTAGAGGTACGCGTTCGCCCCGATCTGGAAGTCGATGGTGGTCCCTTCGGATTCGAGCCCCACGTAATCGTAGAAGTAACTGCTGTCCGCGACCATCGTGCGGAAGACCATCTCATCGTATCCGCCCTGCGCCCGGCCGATGCCCCCGGCCATCCACGTTTCCATGAACGTGGCGATCCCCTCATGGTACCAGCGCGGGCTGTACCACCGGGGACTCGTCAGCCAGCTGTAGAACATCGAAAGCGGGTTTTCGGCCGTCGGCTCCACCTTCCCCAGGAACATCCCCCGGAAGAACAGGTCACTCCCCGCCGCCTTGTCGGTCGCCAGGACGTGGACCAGTTCATGGTTCATGACCCAGTTGAACCGTTCATTGGTGGGGGAGGTCTCGTAGACGTAGTCGTACGGCTCGATCCCGATGCTCAGGTAGTTCCACGGGATCGTGTTGGTCCCTCCGGTTCCGTAGTCGTTGAAGTCGTGCAACAGCACGGTGACCGGCTCAGAGGGGGTGTAGTCGAAGAGCCGGCGGTGGAACTTCAGGGAGTTCTCGAAGCTGCGGGCCACATGCGGCACGAGGAAGGCGTGGCTGGAGTCCAGCGAAATCAGGTGCAGGTTCTTCGTGCGGAGGCTCTGGAGTTGCGCGCGGGACGATTCCGGGGCGAGACAGAGGATCAGGAGCACCGCAACGCACCACCGTGCCTTCATCAGGAGCCCCGCGGGTGATCTGAGGAGAGAGGTTCCAAAAATAAACAGACTACCCCCTCCCCGCGGTCTCCCGCAAGGAGGGGGTGATGACGAGCCGTCTGCTCCGTCGATCAGTTCTCTGACGGAGCGTTCTTGTCAAGCCCCTTCTTCTGCTCGAGGCCCTGCTTCCCTTCCAGGCTCTGCTTCCCTTCCAGGCCGGACTTGCTGTCCAGCGTGGAGCGCATCTCCGCCGGGAACTTCTGCCCCAGGAGATTCGCGGACTTCCCGAGCTCCAAGGCGTTCCTGTTCAGCTCCTGTGCCACCTTCGCGTCGAGCGTCGCCGTCATGCCGAATGCCGGTGCGGCCGACTTCTCGAACTTCGCCGACATTCCCAGCACCTCTTCGACGGCGGAACGTTCGAGCTTTCCGGTCCGATAGAGGCCGGCGGCGCGGTCCAGCGACAGGGCTGTGCGCTGCAGCTCAGCGATCGAGGTCCGCTCCAGCGTCGCCTTCTGGTCCAGGGAACGCGCGGTCATGTCCAGCGACACGGCGGCCGCGTTCAACTCCATGGCTCCGGCTGCACGCTGCAGGTCCGCAGCGGCGTTCTTCTCAAGTCCGGCCTTCGCCTCCATCGCGGCAACGGCGTTCTTTTCAAGGCTTGTCGTCCGTTCCAGCAGGTCCGCCGCGATCGTCTTCTGGAGACCGGCGGTCTTGCCCAGTTCGACGGTCCGTTCCAGCGCCACCGATGCGCGACCGAGGTCCGCGGCGATCGTTCTGTCCAGCCCCGCCTTCGCCCCAAAATCGGCGGAGGTCTTGCCGAGAGCCGACACGGCCCGGCCGAGCTCCTGCATCGTGTTCGCGTCCGCCATGACCTGTTCGGCGAAGGGGGACGTGGAGGTCGATCCGATCACCACGTCCTTGTCGGTGATCTGTTCGGACCGGTACTTCTGCGCGGCCCCGATCGTTCCCTGCGCATCATCTGCGGGGGTCGGGGGATAGTAGAACGAGAAATAGACCACGGCGACGATCGCCACGACCGAACCGGCGATCATCCAGCCGTATTTCGAGGATCCTTTGACGGAACTCATGCCTGCCTCCTTGGTGGATGGTATGATAATGGATTCGAATATCGTTTGGACCGTTTCCCGCAGCCGCCGCAACGGATTCGTGCGCACGGGAAGCGGGAGCCGTAGCGATCGCGCGCATCACCGCGGGCCTGAGCGTGGCCGGGGGTTCGAGCGGACGAACGGATGCAAGTGCCGCGAACGCGGCGCGCAGTTCATCATGCAGTCTCCGGACCTCGGGATCCCGGTCCAGGAGTTCCTGAAAGCGGATACGGTCGGCCGGAGACAGGTCCCCGTCGATCGCCCGCTGCACCAGCTCTTGATCTCGCGCGCTAACCATGGAAGGTGAATCCTTTCTGTTCCAGAACTCTGCGCAACGCCAGCCGCGCGGAGAAGAGGCGTGACTTCACGGTCTTCTCGGGGGTATTGAGAATCTGGCTGATCTCCGTGTACGACAGCCCCTGCAGATGCTTCAACACCACGACAGCCCGGTGGTCCGGTTTGAGCGCAGTCACCGCCGCCCTGAGCATCTCCTCGTCTTCCGTCCGCTCTTCCGACGAACCCCCACCACCGTCGTCCTCAACGTCTGCTTCGATCCTGGAGAACCGCCGCCTTCTGTTGGCGGAGGTTAACGCTTCGTTCAACGCGATGCGGTAGAGCCAGCTGAAGAACTTCCGGGAGGGATCGTACGAGGCGAGATTCTCGAAAGCCTTCACAAACGCCGCCTGGGCGATCTCCTCTGCTTCGTCCGCATCATCCAGGATCCCGTAGGCGAGATTGAACAACGGCTTCTGGTATCGACCTACGAGGGAACCGAATGCCTCCCGGTCACCGGCGAGCGTCCGCCTCACGAATTCGGTGTCATCCGGTTCTGTCATAAGTACTCTGGCCGGTCCAAAAAGTTGGTGGAAGAGAGACGAAAACCTGGCGAAGCTGCTCCTACTCCTCGATCGTGAAAATAATGTCAAAACGGGCGATTCTGAAGACATCCCGTATCAACTTGTTCATATTATAGAGGATCAGGGCCTGCCCGGTCCCTGCTAGCCGTTTCTGCGTCTTCAGGAGAACCCCCAGCCCCGCACTGGAGATGTACTCCAGGCCGCTGAAGTTCACCCTGGTGGTGGCGGTCAGATGGTCGAAGACCGCATTGGCTTCATCCACCCTTGAGGCGTCGAACCTGCCCCCCAGGATGATCTCACCCCGTTCCCCCTGTGCGATGGAAAACATCATCGTTGCTCCAGTGTCTTGATGAACGTGATCGTCGTCTGAGCATCTTCGTGGCTGTACTCCAGCCGATCCACGAGCGTCTGTACGAGGTGGAGTCCCAATCCGCCGACGCGGCGCTCTTCCATCGACAGATCCAGATCGGGGGTGCGCGCGGCGGTCACGTCGAACGGTCTGCCGCCCCGGTCCACCATGCTGACCGTGATCGACCCGCTGTCCAGCACGATGGTGATCCTGATCGCAGGGTCCCCATCAGGGTTGTACTTCACCATGTTGGTGAACAGCTCTTCGACAGCGAGCCGGATCACAAAGACGGTTCGGTCGTCGACGCGGGGGTCCTCCAGAACCACATCCAGTCGCTCGAAGATCGCACCAAGCGCCGAGAACGTCCTCGGCACTTCCAGCATAGCCCGTACCTGTTCTGCGCGCGGGGAGGTCACCGGACACCCGTGATCTGGGTCTCACGCAGGTCCATCGCCCTCACCGAGTCCAGGAAGGCCTGAAAGAGCGGATAGGATGCCGGGGGAACGTCCTCGCCGTTGAGCCTGAGCCGGCTTTCGTACGTGACCACGCCGTTGGTCGCCGTGCACGCGCGTCTCGCGCTCCCGTAACTCGATCTCACGCTGTCCGAGACGGTTTCCGTGGTCAAGGGCCCTGCGCCTCGCAGGAGGATCTTCGTGTCGGTGACCATGCCGAAGCGGAGACGGACCGGCGAGGTTCTTTCGCGCGACCGGAAATGGTCCGGCAGCTCCGACGCGTGGAGAAGGCCGGGACGGAGGATCAGCGTCCCTCCCCGTGACGTGGCGAACACGGGGGTCGCGAACGCGTATCCCAGCTCAAGCGTGTCGGCCGGCGGGTCGAGGCCGATGATCTGCATCGAGTCGAGCAGGATCCCCGGGCATCGTGCTGCGAGGTACGATTCCATCCAGCGCCGCTGGCCTGGTGGATCGCGGTAGAACAGTTCGTCCCTCAGTTCGGCGGCCACCACCCCGGTGAAGAGTGTGCGTCCGTGTACCCGCGCCGATCCGTTCGACCCCAACTGCACGTCCCAGAAAAGCGCCACCGCCTGGGCGTCCACGGGAGAGCGGGCGGTCGTGCGGATCTCCGCCCTCCCGTCGGCTCCCACGACGAGGACCGGGAGCCCCTGGTCGTACCACGGCAGCTGGCCGAACGGTGCGCCTTTGTCGGTCGCATCCATCCAGATCCCTGAGGACCGCGCGTACGCGATCACGTGGTTGAACTGCAGTGGCGACGGCAGGGTCGTGTCGGGCGGCCCGTTCTGCCAGGTGCTCACCAGGACCGGGTCGACCTGCAGGCCCGCCTCGCGACCCAGCATGCAGAGGAGTCCGGCCATGTCCTTGCAGTCGCCGTAGAGGTTGGCGCACACCTCGTTGGCGTCGTGCGGCTGGAATCCGCCGATCCCGATCTCGACCGCCACGTAGCGGACGTTGTCCCGAACCCACTCGTAGATCCTGCGGAGTTTGTCCTTCTCGGACTCCGCGCCCTGGAGGATCGAGGCCAGCCGCGCACGTGATGCCGCGTCGGGGCGCATGCGCGCCCGGGCGAGCCCGTCGTACCAGTGGGCGACATCGTCCCACGCCCGGAATCCCAGGGGGGCAATAGCCAGCCGGATGGACCGTTCCCGCACGGTGGGCGCCGCGGCCTCCGCTATCAGGGGTGAAACGGCATGCAGCGTCCATTCCGTGGCGGTCTTGAATCCCTGGGGGGCCCGCGTTTCGCGGGGAACCACGGATGTGCCGTACAGGCGGTGGTCAACCTCCCACTCCGCCGGCCGGACCAGGGTGAAGCTGGAGCGCAGGACGGGGACGTCCGCCTGGAACGACCAGCCGTGCCACAGGGTCCGCCCGCGGACGGTCACCCCGTAGGAGTACTCCACAACGGAGCCGTTCTCCACGGCGGGCATCGTGAAGATCTTCGCCCGCTGGTCGGAAAAGAAGATGAAGCTGGGATAGAGCGAAACGTCGAAGACGTTCGCCGGATCGAGCGGGATCACGGCACCGTCCGGCGTGATCGTCCTTGCGGTCAGGCCGGTCACCGTGTTCCCTTCGCCGTACGGGATCACCACGTACGCGTGCCGGTGCCCTGCGGCATTCAGGATGCGAGTGGCGCGGTGGTGCGTGAACTCGCTGAACCCCACCTCGCCCTGGCCGAAGATCTCCATCCTCGCTTCGTCGACGAGGTGGATGGCCCCCGCTCCGGGATATTGCTGTCGCAGGGCATTCTCGTCCGCCGAAGGGACTCTTCCACGAAGCCGCCGGGATCCAGGCCACGTCCGTCGAGGCACAGCCCGGGAGGAGTAGCGGCAGGAACATCACGAGAGCGCGAAGCGGTGCCCGAACGGAACGGGGGAGAGAACGCATCGCAGCGAACTCCTCGCGTGACTGGATGGATAGGAACAGTGGCCCCGGCGGGAACGGTCCCGCCGGGGGTATCGCTTTAGCGTGCTCGGTCCCGCGTCATTCCCCGGTCATCAGGAACAGCGGCTTCATCTCGAAGCTGCGGTAGTGCGGCCGCAGGCGTTCGGTGTTGTAGTGTTCCTTGACGTTGACGATCTTCTTCGTCGCGGTCACCGCGTCGATCGGCATATTGTCATACCGGCCGTTCTTCAGCACCACCAGGCGCCCGTGGACCTTCCCCAGGATCAGGTCGAGCGCGAGGTTGCCGTACGCCATCGGCACGATGGAATCGATGGCGTCGGGGTCGCCGCCGCGGACAAGGTACCCGAGTTTCTGATTGATGACGTTGATGCTCTTGCCCCCGTTGAACTTCCCGGAGATCCTGGTGATCTCTTCCGAGACCAGGTCGCCGATGCCGCCGAGTTTCTTGTGGCCGAAGGCGTCGGCGGAGTCCTCCTTGAACACCATCTCCCCGCCCTGGAACATCGCCCCCTCGGACACCAGCACCACGGAGTACCGGCTGGGGTTCTTCTTGCGGTCATCCATCAGAAGCTGCGTCAGCTGTTCGATGTCGAACTTGTACTCGGGGATCACGCAGCGGTTCGCGGCCCCGGCCATCGTCGGGAGGATGGCGGTGAACCCGGCATAGCGGCCGAACACCTCCAGCACCAGGAAGCGCTCGTGCGAACCGGCCGACGTCCTCAGGGTGTTGGTGAGCTGGATCGTGCGGGTGACGCAGGTGCTGAACCCGATGCAGTAGTCCGTTCCCGGGACGTCGTTGTCCATCGTCTTGGGGATCGCCACCACCTTCATCCCCTCCTGGTAGAGCCGCACGCCGAAGCTGAGCGTGTCGTCGCCGCCGATCGGGATGAGGTAGTCGATCCCGAGCCAGTCCAGGTTCTTGAGGACTTCCGGGGTGAGGTCGTTCACGTCGGCGGTATACGTCCCGGCCAGGTGGGCCGGAACGGAGCTTTTCTTGACCTTGATGGGGTTCGTTCGCGACGTATGGAGGAACGTCCCGCCGGTGCGACCTGCCCGGTTGACGATCTCTTCCGTCAGGGTCTGGTAGTTGTCGCTGTTGTCGTGGTCTTTCTCCCGAACGATGTCGATCATCCCGCCCCACCCCCGCCGGATGCCGATGACCTGGTATCCTTCGCGCAGGGCGCGAATGGTGACCGCGCGGATGGCCGGGTTGAGACCGGGTACGTCGCCGCCGCCGGTCAGGATGCCGATGACCCCTTTCTTGGTATTCACGTTCGCCATGGAGATGTTTCCTTGCTTGATGGTGGTTGGTGCGGGCGCCGGCGCGGATCGATCGGGGAACGCGTCAGCGCTTCTGTTGCCGGGCGGTGAAATCCGGTGTCATTCCCAGAGAATACATCATGAACGCATAGGTGTCGGTCGTCAGATCGATCGCCTTGGCGGTGGAACTTGCCCCGTGCCCGGAGCGGGTCTCGACGCGGAGCAGGACCGGGTTTGGTCCGCGATACCGCTCCTGCAGCGTCGCGATGTACTTGAACGAATGCGCCGGCACGACCCGGTCGTCGTGATCGGCCGTCGTCGCCAGCAGGGCAGGATAGTTCCTTCCTTCCCGGATGTTGTGCAGCGGGGAATACGCGTACAGGGTGCGGAAGCCCACGGAGTCCTGGCTCGACCCATAATCGGAGATCCAGCTGCTCCCGATCGTGAATGTGTGGTAGCGGAGCATATCCATCACCCCGACCGCGGGCAGGGCGACGCGGAAGAGTTCCGGCCGCTGATTGACGACCGCCCCCACGAGCAGCCCCCCGTTGGATCCTCCCTGGATCGCCAGCCTGGAGGAGGAGGTGTACCTGTTCGCCACGAGCCATTCCGCCGCAGCGATGAAGTCGTTGAAGACGTTCTGCTTGTTGGCCTTGGTACCGGCCAGGTGCCATGCCTCGCCGTACTCCCCGCCGCCACGGATGTTGGCAACGGCATAGATGCATCCCTGTTCCAGCAGGGCCACAAGGAGCGGGTTGAAGGCGGGCTGCAGGCTGATGTTGAAGCCTCCGTAACCGTAAAGGAGCAGCGGGTTCGTGCCGCTCTGTCGCAGCCCCTTCTTCGCAACGATGAACATCGGTATCCTGGTACCGTCTTTCCCCTGGTAGAAGACCTGCCTGGTCTCGAAGGCCTCCGGATCGAACGCCACGCTGGACCGCCGGTACACCGCCAGCGTGTCTTCCAGGATGTCGTACAGGTAGGTCGCGGGAGGGGCCGTGAACGACGAGAAAGCGAAGAAGATCCTCGGGTCATTCGGCCGACCCGAGAATCCTGCGACGGTCCCCGGACCAGGCAGCGCGATCTCGTTCAGCTGGATGCCGTTGAGATCGTACGTGTACACCCTGCTCGTCACGTCCTTCATGTACGATGCGATGAGCTTTCCCCCTGCGAACAGTGCCGACCGCAGAGGCTCGCGTCGTTCCGGCAGGATCGTGCGCCAGTGGCTCTCTTCGGGTTTCTCAAGATCGATCAGAACCACCCTCCGGTTCGGAGCACCGGAGTCGGTCAGGACGATCAGCTGGTCCCCCAGGTTATCCATGACGCGGAACTGGTGGTCGAAGGCTTCGGAGATCGGAACGAATCTCCGTCCCGGCCGCAGCAGATCCATGGCGTACAGGGCGTTTCCATCGGTCCCTTTCGATCCGTCCGAGACGCTCAGGTAGAGGAACCGGCCGTCGTCCGAGGTCGCCGCGGAGTGGAACCGGCGCGGGTTCGCGGGATCCTCGAAGACGAGCGAATCCAGGGACTGAAGCGTCCCCAGTCGGTGATAGAACACCCGGTGGTTTTCATTGGCAGCGGTAAGCGCGCCGGCAGGGTCCCCCGGCGCATCGAACCGGCTGTAGAAGAATCCATTTCCCCACCATGCCGCTCCGGAGATCTTCACCCACTGGAGCCGGTCGGGCTGCTCCTTCCGCCCGGCGATCTCCATCACGCGGATCTCCATCCAGTCCGAGCCTCCGCGGGAGAGTCCGTAGGCAAGGAAGCGAGCGTCATGCGACAGGGAGGTCATGGCCAGGCGTGTCGTGCCGTCGGGGGACAGCCGGTTGGGATCCAGCAACACCTCCGGCGTTCCGCCGAAGCCCCGCTGGATGTAGAGCACGTTCTGGTTCTGGAGCCCGTCATTTTGCGAGAAGACGAACCATTGCCGGTGCCGCGAGGGGAGGGTGCTTCGCCGGTAGTCCATCAGTTCCGTGAGGCGTTCCTTCAGCGCCGGGCGGAACGGAATGCTGTCGAGATATCTGAACGTGACCGCGTTCTGCTCCTTGATCCAGTGCCGCACTGCGGAGGCTGTATCGCTCTCCAGCCACCGGTAGGGGTCCGGTACGCGGGTTCCGAAGTAGTCATCGACCTGATCACCGGCCGGGGTGACGGGGTACCGGAGCGCCTGAGCGACCGCCTCGTCCATTCCAGAACATAGAGCCAGGGCGACGGCACAACGTGTGATCCACCATGCCGTCCGTTTCATCACCCGCGTGCTTCCCGGAACCATGCCGATCATCCCTCCATGGAACGTTTGACCACAACGATCGTCATATCGTCCATCTGCGGAGCCGGTCCGGCGTGGCTGTTCACCGACGCGATGATCCGCTCGATGATCCCGGCAGCGGTATCGTTGCGTGCCTCGAGGAGCAGGTCGTTCAGCAGCTGCTCGCCGTAGGCGCGCTCGTCCGGATTGATGGCTTCCGTGATCCCGTCGGAGTAGATGACCAGGATGTCTCCCGGTCCGAAGTGGACCGTCTCCTCCTGGTAGGGAAAGTCCTCCAGGATACTGAGGACCACGCCGCCCGTGGTGAGCCTGACACATTCGCCGTTCGCCCGGAGCAGGAAGGGGCTTTCGTGACCGGCGTTGGTATACGACAGGCTGTGCGTCACCGGATCCAGGATCCCCACGAAGAGCGTGACGAACTTGTCGGACGAAGTGCTCTGGAAGAGCAGGCGGTTGGACCGCCGCACGCAGAGACTTGGTGGAACGTCGAGGATGGTCTGTCCGCGCAGGGTGGCTTGCAGGTTGGCCATCAGGAGCGAGGCCGGGAGGCCCTTGCCCGAGACGTCCCCGAGGCAGATCGCATAGCGCGGCTCGCTCACGGGGATGAAGTCGAAGTAGTCTCCCCCCACCACCTGGGCCGGCACGCTTCTTCCCGCGATGTCATACCCGAAGACCGGCGGACCGCTTTTCGGCAGCAGATCGATCTGTATGGTGCTGGCCATGCGCAGCTCTTCCCGCACTTTCAGGAGAGCCGTTTCGGCCTCGTAGAGGCGGGCGTTCTCGACGACCTGGGCAGATTGTCCCGCGATGATGGCCAGCAGGCGCTGGTCCTCCTCGGTGAACTGCCCATGGTCCTTCTTGTTGTACACCGTCAGCACGCCGCGCAGCTGCGATTTGATCATCAGGGGGACGCAGACCAGCGACCGGACCGTGGCGTCCCACCGGACGCCTGAGAACCGGTCGTCGTGGGTCGGGTCATTGATCATCAACGGTTTCTTGTTGATGTGCATCCATCCGAGCAGGTTCTGATTGAAGTGGTACTGTTCCCGTTCGCCCGAGCTGACGCTGGTCCGGAGGAGGGTCTTCATGGAATCGTCGGCGTCCCGGTCCACGAGGGTGATCACCCCCTGTTCGGCCCCGATGGCGCGCAGGGACCGGTGGATGATGGTGCGCATGATCTCTTCGGAGTTCACGGACGCACCGATCGCCCGGGCAAGGTCGTTGAGGATCGAGAGTTCTTCCACCGCGCGCTTCAGGCGCTGGTTTTCGTCCTCCAGCGACGGCATCGTCTGCCGCGGATTCTGGGTCGCCATGACGTCGTACCGGTGATGGTGGGTAGGAGAGAGAATATAGCAGAAACGCGGGGGAGAATCAAAGCGCCCGGTGGCGTCCCGGAGGGCATCATTGATGCCCGTTATTGCCAGAGGGTGAACCCGGCAAGGATCTCCCCGCCCTGCCCGTCGGAAACCATGCGGTGCGCAAAGGCCAGCGGCCCCGCCGGATGCACGCTTGAGGTGACCGTTTCCCCGAACCTGACCTGCTTCTTGAACTCCACATAGAGCTCGTTGACCGTGTGGGCGTCCCAGACCTCGAACGGCACGCTCTCGGCAAGCCATTCCACGTAGTGCAGGTTGTTCACGTGCCCGTTCAGGTCGATGTCCGAACGGCGGACCGGGAAGATCCGCCCGGAGATCTCCGGTCCCGTGGTGCGTATCAGGGGCGCCGGAAGCTCGTGAGCACGGTCGGCACCCAGATGATACTCCGGGGCAAAGAGACCCGTCACGACCGCCGGCCGGTTCCGGGTGATGTCGATCAGGATCCAGGTGCTGGTGGCGGCCCCGAAGGGCTTCGCCTCCCCCTCCCGGTAGATCCGGTAGTCGCGGTAGGCGAACCGGCTCTCCACCTTCGAGGGCCACGTATCCACCTCGATCACCTGGCGGTCCGTCAGGCCCCCTTCCAGACGAAGATGGACCCGCACAAGCATCCAGACCAGGTTCTTCCGCAGCATGGTGCCGGAATCGAATCCGAGGGAGGTTGCATGCATGTCCGCCGCCTCCTGCAGAAAACCGTACAGCACCCCCAGCGGGACCCGCTTCCGGGGGTCCAGTTCATGGTTCTTGATCTCGAAACGATACCGGGGTGAGCGATGCATGGGTCGGGTTCCTCGAAGGGTCGTGCGGTGGGGGGAGCGGCCGGGCCCCCTCAGATGTCGCGGTCCTGCTGCCGGCGCGTCCGGATCCTCTGCGGCCGCACCATCGCCTGCGGGTCGAGCAGCCTGTCCAGTTCGGCCCGGGTCAGCAGTTTCCGCTCCAGCACAAGTTCGTAGACGCCGCGATCGGTCTTCAGCGCTTCCTGCGCCAGGTCCGTGCAAACATCGTAGCCGAGCACCGGCGTCAGCCCCGTGACGATGCCGATGCTCCGCTCCACCATGCGCCTGAGCCGATCGGGATTGGCCGTGATGCCGCGGATGCACCGCTCTTCGAGCGTGTGCATCGCGTTCTTGAGCATCTCCATCGATTCCATGATGCTCTGGACGATGACCGGCTCCATGACGTTCAACTCCAGCTGACCCGCCTCGGCCGCCAGGGTCACCGTCAGGTCGTTCCCGATCACCTTGAAGGCCACCTGGTTCACCATTTCCGGGATCACCGGATTCACCTTGCCGGGCATGATCGACGAACCGGGCTGCATCGGCGGGAGGTTGATCTCCGCAAGCCCTGTTCTGGGCCCGGACGAAAGAAGCCGCAGGTCGTTGCAGATCTTGGAGAGCTTCACGGCAAGACGTTTCAGGGCCGACGAGAACATCACGAAGGCCCCGGTATCCTGCGTGGCTTCCACCAGGTTGGGGGCGAGCACGACCTCCAGACCCGTGGTTTCGCGCAGAAAGGCGATCACTTTCGTCCCGTAGTCGGGATCCGCCGTGATCCCGGTGCCGATGGCCGTTCCGCCGAGATTCACCTCCAGGAACAGCCGCGCGTTTTGCCGGAGGCGATCGATCTCTTCCGACAGGGTGGTGGCGTACGCCTCGAACTCCTGCCCGAGCGTCATCGGGACGGCGTCCTGGAGCTGGGTGCGCCCCATCTTGATCAGCGGCGCGAATTCCCGCCCCTTCACCCGGAACGCATCGATCAGCGACTCAAGCACCGACACCACTTTTTCGCTCCCGAACACGATCGCGATCTTGACCGCGGTCGGGTAGACATCGTTCGTGGACTGCGAGAGGTTGACGTGATTGTTCGGGTGGCAGTAGCGGTACTCTCCCCGGCGGTGGCCCAGGTGCTCCAGGGCCCGGTTGGCGATCACCTCGTTCGCGTTCATGTTGGTCGAAGTCCCCGCCCCGCCCTGGATCATGTCGACCACAAAATGCGCGTCCAGTTTCCCCGAGAGGACCTCGTCGCAGGCCTTCCCGATGGCCCCGGCCACCGGACCCGTGAGCAGCCCCAGGGCCCGGTTCGCCCTGGCTGCCGCCAGCTTCACCATCGCCAGCGACCTGACCAGGTCGGGGTAGTGCGAGATCGGCACGCCGGTCGTGTGAAAGTTCTCCACCGCGCGCAGCGTCTGGATACCATAATAGAGGCGGTCCGGGAGCTCCCGGTCCCCCAGCAGGTCGTGTTCTTTGCGGGTCTTCTCGCGCGATCTTTGCATGGCATAACTCCCTCGGTCCGTTCTCAATATGCATCGATTCACTTCGAAATGCCAGCAACGGGAATTACCAGCAACAGCCTCATCGCTTGCCGGATGTGCGCCGAAAACCGTATATTATGAAATTCTTCGACCCGGGATCTCTCTTGACCTCTCTTCGCTGGTGTGCTGCGGTCGTCCTCGCGTTTACGCTCGCGAGCTGCGAACTTCCCGGGAAGCTCGCCGTCGACCGCCATGACGGACAAGAACCCCTGGTGGCCGAGGGGCGTCAGGGCATGGTGGCAACGACCGCACCACTGGCCTCACAGGTCGGGGCCGAGATCCTCGGGGAGGGGGGTACGGCAGTGGACGCGACGGTCGCCACTGCGTTCGTTCTCGCCGTTGTCCATCCGTCCGCCGGGAACATCGGCGGCGGGGGCTTCATCGTGGCCCGCATCGGCGATAGCCTCACGGTGGCGCTCGATTTCCGGGAGGCCGCTCCGGCCTCAGCCGGGAGAAACATGTTCCTTGACGGGACGGGGAAGCAGGTGGTCTCTTCCACACTCGGACATCGTTCGGCAGGAGTCCCGGGCACGGTGGCTGGCTTGTGGGAGTTCCACCAGCGGTTCGGAACACGTCCCTGGGCCGAACTCCTGGCGCCGGCCATCCGCATGGCACGGGAAGGATTCGCCATCGATGAGCGTTTGCAGGGGTCCATTCGCGCGGATTCCGCCCGGTTCTCCCTCTACCCAACATCCGCTGCGCTGTTCCTGCCGGGGGGCAGACCTCCCGAGGTCGGCCTGCTCTGGAAGAATCCGGACCTTGCCAGTGCGCTCGAAAGGATCGCCGCGGAGGGTCCCAGGGGGTTTTACGCAGGACCGACGGCCGATCTGCTGGTGGCCGAGATGAAGCGGGGAGGAGGCCTCATCACGCACGACGACCTTCGCGCCTATCGTGCCATCTGGCGAACGCCTGTGCTTTTCCGCTACCGCGGCCACACGATCTTCTCCATGCCGCCCCCATCTTCGGGCGGCATCACGTTGTCGATGATCGGGAACATCCTCGACGGCTACGATCTCACGGCGTCCGGCTGGAATTCGGTGAAGACGATCCACCTGCTGGCGGAGGCGATGCGCCGGTCGTACGCGGACCGCAATCATTACCTTGGCGACCCGGATTTCGTCCCCATACCGGAGAGCCTGCTGGTCTCCACTGCGTATGCGGCGGACCGACGGTCAACCATCCGGCCCGATCGCGCAACCCCTTCCCGCGAGGTCGGCTACGGCAAAACTTCCCGCGCCGTGGATCCTCCCCATACGACCCATTTTTCCATCGTCGACGGCCACGGCAACGCCGTCGCCATGACCACCACGCTCAATCTGGGATACGGTTCAGCCGTTCTTGTCGGGGGCGCGGGGTTCCTGCTCAACGACGAGATGGACGACTTTGCCGCGCACCCGGGAACCCAGAACGTGTTCGGCCTTGTCCAGGGCGAAGCCAACGCCATCGCTCCGGGCAAACGGATGCTTTCGTCCATGTCTCCGGCGATCGTGCTCGACAGCGCAGGCCGCGTCCTGATGGTCACGGGGGGCGCGGGCGGACCGCGGATCATCAGCGGCGTGTTCCAGGTGATCTCCAACGTGCTGGACCACCACCTTCCCCTTGATTCGGCCATGATCTCGCCGCGGATCCACCACCAGCACCTGCCGGACACGCTCGAGGTGGACAAGGGGGCCTTCGCTCCGGCGATACTGGAACATCTGCGCGCAATGGGACATGCGGTCAAGGAAACGCCACCGGGATCGTCCATCTCCACGATCCTCCGTGTCAACGGCGTGTGGCTGGGGATGGCGGAGCCGGCCGGGAAAGGGAAGGCGGTAGGATACTGAGCATGGCAGGTCGAGCGTCATAGATGGAGAACCGGAACAACAATCCAGGGTGATCCGTATGGCCTCTTTCGAATTCACTCTCAACGGCACGAAGCGGACGGTGGACGTTGCACCTGACACACCCTTGCTCTGGGTGCTCCGCGATACGCTGGGGTTGACCGGAACAAAGTACAGCTGCGGGAAGGGTCTGTGCGGTTCATGTACCGTCCTTCTGGACGGCATGCCGGTCCGTTCCTGCATCACGCCGGTCGAAACCGTCGCCGGCAGGAAGGTCCTGAGCATCGAAGGTCTTTCCGGCGACCGGAGCCACCCGGTACAGCGGGCCTGGATCGCGAACGAGGTCCCGCAATGCGGCTACTGCCAGTCAGGTCAGATCCTGACCGCGGTTGCCCTGCTCTCGGCCCACCCCCACCCCACCGATCAGCAGATCGACGAGGCGATGGGGGGTGTCCTCTGCCGTTGCGGAACCTATCAGCGCATCCGAAAGGCGATCCATCAAGCCGCGGAGAAGGGAGGTGGGCGATGAACCGCACATTCTCTCCCCGCCGCAGGGATTTTATCAAGGTCGTGTCCACCGCAGGCGCCGGATTGCTGCTTGACGTCCGACTGACCCTGCGTGCGCAGGGGCAGGACGGGGGATCGCCCTTCGCGCCGAATGCGTGGCTCCGGATCGACCGGGACGGTACGATCACCATCGTCGTGGCGAGATCCGAAATGGGGCAGGGGGTCCGCACGTCCCTTCCGATGATCCTGGCCGAGGAGCTTGATGCCGATTGGGCGTCGGTCCGGGTGGAACAAGCGCTCGCCGACGAGAAATACGGAAGCCAGGGAACGGGCGGCAGCACCAGTGTCCGTACCTCCTGGGAGAAGCTCCGCAAGGCCGGGGCGACCGCGCGCGCGATGCTGGTCAGCGCCGCGGCGAAACAATGGAACGTCGCTGAATCCGAGTGCCGGACCGCGGCAGGAAAGGTCCTCCACGCATCCACGGGCCGCACCCTTTCGTACGGTGAGCTTGCCCCGCGGGCCGCCGAACTTCCGGTTCCCGACAAGGTCACCCTCAAGGACCCCTCGCAGTTCCGGATCATCGGCACCCGCATGCCGCGGACCGACACCCCTTCCAAAGTGGACGGCTCGGCACTGTTCGGGATCGACATCCGTCTGCCGGGGATGCTCTACGCGACCGTGGTCCGCTGCCCGGCGTTCGGGGGCTCCGCACGATCATGGAACGACGCCGGCGCCCGCAGGGTCCCGGGGTTCAGGTCGACAGTCCGGATCTCGAGCGGCATTGCGGTCGTCGCAGATTCCACATGGGCCGCGTTCAGGTCGCGCGATGCTCTGGAGATCGATTGGGACATGGGCCCGCACGCGAAACTCTCCAGCGAGGGGATCCGAAAGCAGTTCCTCGACGCCGCCTCGAAACCGGGGGCTATCGGCCGCTCCGAGGGGGACGTGGAGGCGGCTCTCGCCGGCGCCTTCCGCCGCGTCGAGGCGGTCTACGAGGTTCCGTTCCTCGCTCACGCAACCATGGAACCGATGAACTGTGTTGCCCACGCGACCGAGAAGCGCTGTGAGATCTGGGTCTCCACGCAGGACCCGCAGGGATTCCAGGCCGCGGCCATGAAGATCACCGGACTCTCTTCGGCGGATGTCGTCGTGCATACGACGCTGCTCGGAGGCGGCTTCGGGAGAAGATTCGAGCCTGACGTCCTCGCCGACGCGGTGGAAACCTCGAAGGCGCTCCGGGCGCCCGTCAAGGTGACCTGGACCCGTGAAGACGATATGCAGCACGACTGGTACCGACCGGCCAGCTACCACCTGCTGACCGGAGGGCTGGACAAGCAGGGCCGGTTGATCGCTCTCCGTCATCGCATCGTGGCCCCTTCCATCGACGAGCAGGGGGAGCCGGGGCGGATCAAGGATGGGCTCGACAAGAGCGCCATCAAGGGGGCCGCGGACCTCCTCTACACGATCCCCAATTTCCGCGTGGAGTACATCATGTCGAACACGCCGGTCCCCATCGGATCGTGGCGCTCGGTCTACCCCTCCCAGAACGTCTTCGCCACCGAATCCTTTATCGACGAGCTCGCCCACGCAGCAGGGAAGGACCCTCTCGCGTTTCGCGAATCTCTGGTGACCGACGCGCCTCGTCTGAAGGCGGTGCTGCGACTGGCGGCGGAGCGGAGCGGCTGGGGGACACCCCTCCCGGCCGGCCACGCGCGGGGGATCGCCATTTCTCCCCCCTCGTTCTTCCGCACCCCCACGGTGCAGGTCGTGGAGATCTCCGTCTCCGCAAAGAGGGAGATCCGTCTTCACCGTGTGACCGCCGCGATCGACTGTGGCATCGCCATCAATCCCGACGGGATCGAGGCCCAGATGGAGGGAGGGTTCGTTTACGGCGCCACCGCGGCCCTGAAAGGCGATATCACCATCCGTGACGGTCGGGTGGTGCAGGAGAATTTCAATGACTATCCGATCATGACGATCGACGAGATGCCGGTCGTCGACACCGTCATTGCCAGGAGCACGGAACCGCCGAGTGGAACGGGCGAGCCCGGGCTGCCACCGGCCGCACCGGCGATCGGCAACGCGGTGTTCGCCCTCACGGGCCAGCGTCTGCGCACGCTTCCGTTCCGGCTGCCCGGGAGCTGAGTGGCACACACCCTGGCCGCGGCGAAACGTTCTGACATCAACATCAAGAGGGATCCCATGCGACGACCGTTCATTGCCGTCCTTGTGTTGTTGGCCGCCTTCCTGTCGACGCTCTCAGCGCAGCAGAAGCGGCCGATGCAGACCGGCGACCTGTTCGCCATGAAACGTCTCAGCGCCCCCGCCCTGTCGCCCGACGGAAAGTGGGTGGCCTACGTGCTGGGCACCGCCGACCTCGCCGCGAACAAGAACACCTCCGACCTCTGGATCAGCGCGGTGGACGGAAGCCAGGCGCGCCGCCTGACGACGAATCCCGCCAGCGACGGCAACCCCGTCTGGTCGCCCGACGGGAAATGGATCGCGTTCGAATCGAGCCGGAGCGGCGAGGGCCAGATCTGGATGCTGCCCGCCGACGGCGGTGAACCGAGACAGTTCACGACCCTTTCCACCGGGGCCTCGCAGCCCGTATGGGCTCCCGATGGAAGGTCCGTTGCCTTCGTCTCCGCGGTGTTCCCGGAGAACTCCGACAAGCCTTTCCCGACGAGCGATTCTCTCAATCGAATCGCCCTCGAGCGGCTTGAGAAGGGGAGAGTGAAGGCGGAGGTGTTCACAAGGCTGCTCTACAGGCACTGGAACGACTGGGTGCACGGGAAGCGACTGCATATCTTCATCCAAGCGTTCCCCTCGGGTACGCCCGTCGACCTCACCCCCGGCGACCGCGACGCGGTCCCGTCGTCGTCCACCTTCTCTGCCGGGACGGACTTCGCCTTTTCCCCCGACGGGAAGGAGCTCGTCTACACCGCCACGCCGCTGCCTGTCCGGGAGGAAGCCTGGAGCACCAATCACGATCTGTACGTGGTCCCGGTCGCCGGAGGGACCCCGAAGCAGCTGACCACCAATCCCGCAGCCGATGGCTATCCGAGGTATTCGCCCGATGGCAAGTACATCGCCTATCGGGCGCAGAAGCGTCCGGGATTCGAAGCGGACCGCTGGCAGTTGATGCTGCTGGACCGCGCCAAGGGAACGAGCAGGTCTTTGACCGAGACCTTCGACTCCTCCGTCGAAACACCCGTCTGGTCCCCCGATGGGAAGGCGCTCTATTTCCCGGCGGAAGCGAAGGCGAACAAGAACCTGTACGCGGTGACGCTGAAGGGGAACGACGTCCGCGCCGTGGTTTCCGGCGGATACAACACCTCGGTGTGCGTGAGCCCCGACAGCCGGACGCTACTCTTTTCCCGGTCGACGGCCGTGCGCGCGGCGGAACTCTTCCGTGCAATGGTCGACGGCTCGGGCCTCAACGCCGTGACCTCGGTCAATGATACGGTTGTTCGCCACGCTGGACATCCCCGCGCCGGAAAGCATCACGTGGGCGGGCGACGGGGGAACCTCGATCCAGGGGTGGCTCTACAAGCCACCGGGATTTGACCCGGCGAAGAAGTACCCGCTCGTGATGATGGTCCATGGCGGTCCGCAGGGAGCAACGGAGAACGGGTGGCACTACCGCTGGAACATGGCTCTCTGGGCCGCGCAGGGATACGTCATCTTCGCCCCCAACCCCCGCGGGAGCACCGGGTTCGGCCAGCAGTTCGTGGACGAGATCAGCGGCGACTGGGGCGGCAAGGTGTTCACCGACCTGATGAAGGGGCTGGATCACGTTCAGGCGATGCCGTTCGTCGATGCCAGGCGGACAGCCGCGGCCGGGGCTTCGTTCGGAGGGTACATGGTCAACTGGTTCCAGGCGAAGGTTCCCGAGCGATTCGCCACCCTGATCACGCACTGCGGCGTCTACAATTTCGTCAGCATGTACGGCGCGACGGACGAGGTCTGGTTCGACGAGTGGGACCACGGAGGGACGCCATGGGACAAGCCCGAAGAGTACGCGCGCTTCTCACCGCATTCGTATGCGAAGAACTTCAGGACGCCGCACCTGGTCATCCACGGGGCGTACGACTTCCGTATTCCGTACACCGAGGCCATGCAGCTCTTCACGGCGCTGCAGCGGCAGGGGGTCCCGTCGAAGTTCGTCTTCTTCCACGACGAGAGCCACTTCGTCGCGAAGCCGGCGAACAGCGAGTTCTGGCACAATACGGTGTTCGGCTGGCTCGCGCAGTACCTCCGGTGAACGAACTTCCACCGCAACGGCGTATCCGATGAAGACGATAGCCACGACCCTGTTCCACCGCGTGCTGATGCCGGAGGGCCCCTCTGCCGGACCGCACCCCTTGCTCGTTCTGATCCACGGGCGAGGAGCCGACGAGGAGGACCTGCTCGGGCTGGCCCCGGCGTTTGACCCGAGGCTGATCGTGCTGAGCGTCCGGGCTCCCCTCTCCTGGGAGGGAGGGGGGTACACCTGGTACGCGCTGGGGGGACCGGTCGGACAGCCCGAGCACGGATCGTTCACGACGAGTTTTCGCGCTCTCGACCGATGTATCCGTGACGCCGTGGGAGGTTATCCGGTGGATCCTTCCAGGGTTTTTCTGTTCGGGTTCAGCATGGGGGCGGTGATGTCGCTCGCGATGGCGCTTACGGCGCCGGAAATGTTCCGGGGCGTCGTTGCCCACAGCGGCTACGTCCCGGAGGGGGTGCCGCTCCCGTTCCGGTGGGGGGACCCGGAGCTTCCCTCGATCTTCCTGGCCCACGGGACCGTGGACGAGGTCATTCCGGTCGCGATGGCCCGCCACGCCCGGAAGCTCCTCGACGGTCCCCACGCCCGCCTGACCTACCGGGAGTACCCGATCGGGCACGGGATCAGCGACGATGGGACCGCCGACGTCCGGGAGTGGATGCGGGGGCTGTTGGACCATGAACCACCGGCGGAGCACCCATGAGCGCGGAGATCACCCTGTTCGTTCTGTTCAACGTCTTCATCCTGTTGATGCTGGCGATCGACCTCGGCGTGTTCAACCGGAAGGCCCACACGATCTCGCTGAAAGAGGCGATCGTCTGGAGCATCGTCTGGACGGTGCTTGCGCTGGTCTTCAACGCCGGTGTGTACGTCTGGTCGGGGTCCACGAAGGCGCTGGAATTCTTCACCGGCTACCTCATCGAGCGCGCACTCTCGTTCGACAACATCTTCGTGTTCGTCCTCATCTTTTCGTACTTCGGCGTGCCACCGCGGTACCATCACCGGGCGTTGTTCTGGGGGGTCGTCGGAGCGCTGGTCACCCGCTCCATCTTCATCGCCGCCGGCACGGCCCTGATCAGCCGGTTCGAATGGGTCCTCTACATTTTCGGGGTCATCCTCATCATCAGCGGTTGGAAGATGCTCTCCAGCGATTCCCTGGAGGTGCATCCCGACAAGAACATCTTCATCCGCACGGCGCGCAGGCTGTTCCCGGTCGCTCCGGGGTTCGACACCGGCGAAGTTCTTCGTCCGGATCGGCGGCCGGTTGCACCTCACGCCGCTTGTTCCTCGTGCTGCTGACGATCGAAACCACCGACATCGTTTTTGCGGTGGACTCCATCCCCGCCGTCTTCGGCGTGACGCAGGATCCCTTCATCGTCTACTCCTCCAACGTCTTTGCGATCCTCGGCCTGCGCGCCACCTACTTCCTGCTCGCCGGGGTGATGGACACGTTCCACTACCTGAGCCACGGACTCTCGTTCGTGCTCATCTTCATCGGCCTGAAGATGCTGCTGGACCACTTCGTGCCGGTGCCCATCGGGGTGTCGCTGCTGGTGGTGGGGGTGATCCTGACCGTGGCGATCGCAGCATCGCTCGCGAAGTTGCGCACGGACCGGAAGAAGGCGGAGAAACAGGGCGGCGTATAACGGAACACGGGCCGTCGCCGGCCCGTGTTCGCGTGTCCTGCCCTGTGGGCGTGTTTACTTCGTCGTCTCCTGCGCATCGCGGACCGCCATGGCGGTGACGTTGACGATGTCCGCCACTTCGTTCCCCGGAATGAGCACGTAGACCGGCTTCTTGATCCCCAGCAGGATCGGTCCCACCATCTCCGCGCCGCCCAGTTTGGCCAGCAGCTTGTACGCGATGTTGGCCGATTCCAGGTTCGGGCAGACCAGCAGGTTCGCCGCTCCCTTCAGGGTACTGAACGGGAAGAGCGCGTCCAGGATCTCCGGCGACACGGCGGTATCCGCCATCATCTCGCCGTCCACCATCAGGTCGGGCTTCCGCTGCTTCACCAGCTCCGCCGCCCGGGCCATCTTCTCCGCCGATGGATGGCGGGTGCTGCCGAAGTTGCTGAACGACAGCATGGCGATGCGCGGCTCGATGTTGAAGTCCTTCACCTTTTCCGCCGCCAGCAGGGCGATGTCCGCGAGCTGCTCCGCAGTCGGGTTGAAGTTGACGGTGGCATCGGCGATGAACTTCACGTCGTTCTTGAAGACCAGCATGTACATCCCGGCGATCGTCGAGATCCCGGGCCGCGATCGGACGATCTGCAGGGCGGGGCGGATCGTTTCGGGGTACGGTTCGGTCAGGCCCCCCACAAGCCCGTCCGCATCACCCGAATGCACCATCATCATCCCGTAATCGATCGGCCGGTGCATCATGCTGCGGGCCTCATCCAGCGTGATCCCCTTCCGCTTGCGGAGGTCGAAGAAGGATCCGGCATAGGCCTCGAACTTCGGTCCCTTGGCGGGGTCCACGATCTCGATCCCTTTCAGATCCAGGTCGAGGTTCTTCACGCGGCTGTTGATCACGTCGGGATTGCCCAGCAGGATCGGCAGGGCGATCTCTTCGTCCATGATGATCTGCGCGGCACGCAGGATCTTCTCTTCCTCGCCTTCGGGAAAGACGATCCGCTTGGGCGCCGCCTGGGCCTTATGGATGACCCCGCGCATGATCGCCTTCGACTGTCCGAAGCGGCTCTCGAGCTGGTCGCGATAGGCGTCCAGGTTCTCGATCGGTTTCCGGGCGACACCAGTTTCCATGGCGGCTTTCGCCACGGCGGTCGCCTCCCACAGCAGCACCCGCGGATCCAGCGGTTTGGGAACCAGGTATTCCCTGCCGAACTTCAGCTTTTGTCCGCCGTACGCCTTGATCACCGAATCCGGAACGTCCTCCTTGGCCAGCGTGGCCAGGGCGTTCGCGGCCGCAAGCTTCATCTCGTCGTTGATCGCGGTAGCCATCACGTCCAGCGCGCCGCGGAAGATGAACGGGAAGCCGAGCACGTTGTTGATCTGGTTCGGATAGTCGGAGCGACCGGTGGCGATGATGACGTCTTTGCGTGCATCCATCGCGTCTTCCGGAGAGATCTCGGGATCCGGGTTCGCCATCGCAAAGATGATCGGATCACGCGCCATGGTCTTGACCATCTCCTTGGTCAACACTCCCTTGACGGAGACCCCGGCGAACACGTCGGCACCCTTCATCGCATCCGCCAGCGTGCGGGCCTTCGTGTCGACCGCGAAGAACTCCTTGTACGGATTCATGCCGTCGGTCCGCCCCTTGTAGACGACCCCTTTGGTATCCACCAGCATGAGGTTCTCGCGCTTCACGCCCAGGGTGATGTAGAATTTCGCACACGCGATGCCCGCCGCCCCCGCGCCGCTGAAGACCACTTTGATCTCGTCGATCTTCTTGTTGACCATCAGCAGCGCGTTGACCAGGGCTGCACCGGAGATGATGGCCGTGCCGTGCTGGTCGTCATGAAATACCGGGATGCTCATCTGCTTCTTGAGCGTTTCCTCGATGTAGAAGCATTCCGGCGCCTTGATGTCTTCGAGATTGATCCCGCCGAAGGTCGGCTCCAGCGCCTTGACGATCCTGATGATCTCGTCCGGGTCGTGCGTGTCGAGTTCGATGTCGAACACGTCGACGTCGGCGAATCTCTTGAACAGCACTCCTTTGCCTTCCATGACCGGCTTCCCGGCCAGCGCGCCGATGTCGCCGAGACCGAGCACGGCGGTTCCATTGCTCACCACGGCGACCAGATTGCCTTTGCTGGTATACTTGTAGGCATCCGCGGGATTCGCGTGGATCTCCCGGCAGGGCTCGGCCACTCCCGGCGTGTAGGCCATGGAGAGGTCGCGCTGCGTCGCGCAGGGCTTCGTCGGGACAACCTCGATCTTGCCCCGTCGCCCCTGGCTGTGGTAGTCAAGGGCTTCCTGTTTGCGGATCATTGCCATGTGGAGACTCCTTCTGTTGTTCACCGGGACGGTGAACGGTGGATAGGATCGGGCAGAACTGTGTGAGGATCAGTGAGACAGACGCATAGTACGGGAAATTTTCTTCGGGGGCAAATGCCCGGGTTCGTTCCGCCACAAACCGCCGTCGCCGGCGGCTTTGCCTTTGGTCACACAATTGAGTACATTGTGCAAACCACTGCCTCCCCATCGTATCCGAAGCTGCCATGGTGCCGGAAGGGTTCGTCCTGGTGTTCCCTGCCCCACTATCCCGGAAGAGCCAGCCGCGGCAGCTCCCGAACACCCCCGTCACACGCCTTTCGGGCCGGACCGTGCGATTCCATGCCGTTCCGCTGCTTGCCGGACAGCACTCCGTCCGGAGGTCCGCATGATCCAGACCGCCCTCGGCGTGGTGCGATTTGCAGCCGGGGTGGCCCTGACCATCCTGGTGGCGATAGCGGTCCTGTTCTCGGTTCCGTTCGATCGTCACGGCCGTTTCTACCATGCCCACGCGCGGTTCTGGTCGCTGGGGCTGTTGAAGATCTTCGGCGTCCGCCTGAAGGTCCACGGGCTGGAACAGATCGACCGGTCGCGCAACTACATCTACGTCTCCAACCATGCCAGCATGTTCGATATCCCGATCGTTGCTGCCGGGGTCCCCGATGACGTGCGGCTCGTGTACAAGAAGGAGCTTGAGAGGATCCCGGTCTTCGGTTGGGGCCTCCGCTGGGGCAGCTATATCGGGATCGACCGGGGAAGAGGTGCGGAGGCGATGAAGAGCCTCGACAGAGCGGTGGAGCGGATCCGCGGCGGTGTCTCCGTACTGGTGTTCGCCGAGGGGACCCGGTCGCTCGACGGCCGGTTGCAGCCGTTCAAGCGCGGGGCCTTCAATCTGGCGGTCCGCTCGGGGGTGCCGGTCATCCCCATGACCATCAATGGAAGTTATACGATCGTCCCCAAACACTCGCTCCGCATACGGCCCGGCACGGTGGACCTGTTCCTCGATCCCCCGATCCCGATCGACACGGAGGGGGGCCGGGAAACCGAGCTGCGGCTTCTGGAGCAGGTGCGCGCGGCGATCGAGCGGCATTACATCGACCAGTAAGAGGAGAACGTGTCCGTCACCATCGCCGGGGTGCAACAGATCGCCCTGCTCGCGCGGTTAAGCTTCACCGACGAGGAGCAGCGGGTGCTGCTCCGGGATCTCAACATGATCCTCGCGTACATGGAGGATCTGAACGGGGTCCCGACCGACGCCGTGGAGCCGCTCGCACATGTGGGTGATCTCACGAACACCTTCCGCACCGATACTCCACGACCGGGGCTGCCGAGCGATGAGGTCTTCCGGAATGCGCCTCAGCGTTCGGGAGACCATTTCGCGGTCCCCAGGGTCATCGCGGACCGGTAGGGACGGCCATGAAGGGACACGCTCCGGCACAGGTGGTCGCGATCATCCCGGCACGGTATGCGTCGGAGCGTCTCCCGGCGAAGCCGCTGGCCGACATCCGCGGCAAGCCGATGGTGCAGCACGTGTACGAACGGGCTGCGCGGGCCACCACGGTGCAGCGGGTGATCGTGGCGACGGATGATGAGCGGATCGCCGATGTCGGTCCGCTCCTTCGGGGGGGAGGTCCGTTTGACCCCCGTGGAGTGCGCGAGCGGGTCGGATCGGATCGCCCTCGTCGCGCGGGACCTCGAAGGAACGGAGATCGTCGTCAACGTCCAGGGAGATGAACCGCTGATCCCGCCGGACATGATCGACCAGACCGTCCGGCTGGTGCTGGAGAACCCGACCCTCGAGGTCGGTACCGTCGTCCGGAGGATCACCGACCCCGCGGACATGGTGAACCCCGCGGTGGTGAAGGCGGTTCTGGACCGGCGCGGCCGCTGTCTCTATTTCTCCCGCTCCCCTATCCCGCACGTGCGGGGCGCGGAAGCCGGACGTTGGCCGGAACACGCGACGTGCTACAAGCATTTTGGTCTGTATGTTTTCCGACGGACCTCCCTGCTGGCGTACGCCGCGATGACCCCCACGCCGCTCGAGCAGGCGGAGAAGCTCGAACAACTCCGGATCCTGGAGCACGGACACGGGATCGGCGCGGTGGTCACCGAACACGAGAGTGTTCCGGTAGACACCCCCCAGGACCTCGAACGCGTTCGCGCCATGATGACATGACCACGACAGAGATCGGACACAAGTCATTTTTCGGACACCTGCGCACGACGTTCCTGCGCGGCATCGGCGTCATCATTCCCGTGGGCCTGACCTACTGGTTCTTCCGCGCCATGCTGAACTGGGTGGACGGCATCCTCTCTCCCATGCTGGAGCAATGGATCGGGTTCCCCATACCGGGGCTGGGCTTCGTAACGATGATCGTCCTGATCCTGCTGGTGGGCCTGCTCACCCGCAACCTGGTCGGGCGGCTGTTCTTCGCGTGGTTCGAGAACCTTCTGCGGACGATCCCGTTCGTCCGTTCGGTCTACAGCGCGATCAAGGACCTCGTCGGCGCCTTCGTCACGGGGGGCAAGAGCCGCACCTTCCGCGAGGTCGTGATGACCGAGTACCCCCGCAAAGGGCTCTACTGCATCGGTTTCGTGACCAACGAGATGAGCTACGCCGCGGACGACGGCTCCCTTATCGATTTCCTGAACGTGTACATCCCCAATCCCCCCAACCCGACCTCCGGCTTCCTCGTGCTTGATCCCCAAAGCCGAAGCGATCCACCTCGACCTCACGATCGAGGAAGGCCTCAAGCTGGTGCTCTCCGGCGGCATCGTCCTGCCGGAGAAGCTCCTGCTGCGGAGGCGCCGGGAGATCCCATGATGGAGGAACAGCAGTGGCTCGACGGCGGCAGGTAAAATACATCTTCGTGACCGGCGGCGTGGTGTCGTCGCTCGGCAAAGGCATCGCGTCATCGTCCATCGGGCTGCTGCTGAAATCGCGCGGCCTGCGGGTGACCATCCAGAAGTTCGATCCCTACCTGAACGTGGACCCGGGCACGATGAACCCGTTCCAGCACGGCGAGGTGTACGTCACCGACGACGGCGCCGAGACCGACCTCGACCTCGGGCCACTACGAGCGGTTCCTCGACATCACGACAAAACGAGAGAACAACTCCACCACGGGGCAGATCTACCACGAGGTGATCTCGAAGGAGCGGCGCGGCGACTACCTCGGCGCCACGGTGCAGGTCATCCCGCACATCACCGACGAGATCAAGCGCCGGTTCCAGAAGATCGGCGACAACGGCGAGTACGACGTGGTCATCACCGAGGTGGGCGGGACCGTGGGGGACATCGAGAGCCTCCCGTTCCTGGAAGCCATGCGCCAGTTGATGTTCATGCTCGGCCGCACCAACGCCATGGCCATCCACGTCACGCTGGTCCCGTACATCACGTCCGCCGGGGAGATCAAGACGAAGCCGACGCAGCACAGCGTCAAGGCCCTGCTGGAACTCGGGATCCAGCCCGACATGCTCATCTGCCGCTCGGACCGCCCGCTGTCGAAGGAGGTCCGGGAGAAGATCGCCCTGTTCACGAACGTCGAACCCGAATGCGTCGTGGACGGCCGCGATGTCTCGACCATCTACGAGGTCCCCCTGCTCTACGCCGAGCAGGAGGTGGACGAGATCATCCTCGAAAAACTGGATCTCACCTGCCCCCGGCCCAACCTGCGCGACTGGAAGAAGCTCGTCGAGCGGATCAAGACACCCGTCGGGCACGGTGCGCATCGGGATCTGCGGGAAGTACACCGACCATCAGGACGCGTACAAGAGCATCGCCGAAGCGTTCGTCCACGCGGGAGCGGCGAACTCCGCCGGGGTGGAGCTCGTGTGGGTTCGCGCCGAGGACATCGAACGCGACGGCCCGGAAGTCCACCTGCAGGGCCTCGTCGGGCCTGCTCGTGGCCCCGGGGTTCGGCGAACGGGGGATCGAGGGGAAGATCCGGGCCGTCAATTACGTGCGGACCAACCGGATCCCCTTCTTCGGGATCTGCCTCGGACTCCAGTGCGCCGTCATCGAGTTCGCCCGCAACGTCTGCGGCCTGGCCAACGCCAACAGCACCGAGTTCCGGCAGACGGAGCAGAACGTGATCGACATGATGCTGGAGCAGAAGAAGGTGAAGGAATACGGCGGCACCATGCGGCTGGGAGCCTACGCCTGCCGGATCGACAAGGGGACCAAGGCCCACAAGGCCTACAAGGCCGACGTGATCTCGGAACGCCACCGCCATCGGTACGAGGTGAACAACGCCTTCAAGGAACTGCTCGCCGCGAAGGGGATGATCTTCAGCGGCGTCTGCCCCGACAACAATCTGGTCGAGATGATCGAACTGCCCGACCATCCGTGGTTCGTCGCCGGCCAGTTCCACCCGGAGCTCAAGTCCCGCGCAACGAACGCCCATCCGCTCTTCAGGGAGTTCGTCCGCGCCGCGATCGAGTACCGCGATTCCGCCGGATCGTAGGGGGATGGCCCATGGGCAAGGCGCTGCCGGTCACGCAGGTCCCCTGCAACGGGTGTACCCTCTGCTGCCAGGGCGATGCGATACGGCTGGAACCGGAGGATCTGGACCGCGGATACCAGACGGAACCACACCCGTACGCCCCGGGAGCCCTCATGATCGCCCACACTCCCGAGGGCAACTGCGTCTACCTGGGGGAGCGAGGATGTAGTATCCACGGGAATGCGCCGGCGCTCTGCCGGGCGGCCGATTGCCGGACCCTCGCCCTTCGCATCGATTTCGACTCCGCACAACGACTGCACCGGATGGGACGTCTCGATCTGCGCGTCTGGGACCAGGGGCACAAGCTTCTGGTCCCCCTGATCGAGGAGCGGAAGCGCCTGCGACGGTGAGGGACCGCCCGTCGGGGGAACGCCGGCCACCACATCGCCCTGTGAGGAATTCCATGGAGCCACTTCCCACTTCATGGCACCCACCAGACCACTGGCTGAAGATCGCTGCGATCGACATGCATACGGGCGGCGAACCCTTGCGCGTGTTCGTGTCCGGTCTGCCGGAGATCCGGGGAACGACAGTGCTTGAGAAGCGGCGCCATTTCCGCGACCACTATGATCACCTTCGCACCGCACTGCTCTGGGAACCCAGGGGGCATGCAGACATGTACGGAGCGGTCGTCACCCCGTCGGCCGACGCGGACGCCGACGTGTTCTTCCTGCATAACGAAGGATACAGCACCATGTGCGGGCATGCGATCATCGCCCTCACGCGCTTCCTGACGGAAACGGGCATGGTCCGGAAGACCGGGCCTCATCAGGAGATCGTCATGAACGTCCCCGCGGGCAAGGTCCACGCACGCGCACTGATGGAGAAAGAACGCCATGTGGTATTCCGGAATGTCCCCTCGTTCGTCTACAGGCGGGATCAGTACGTCGATGTGACCGGATTCGGTACGGTACGGTACGATGTGGCTTACGGAGGGGCATTCTACGCCTTCGTCGAGGCCGAGGACCTGGGCCTTCCGCTGACCCCGGACCGCCTGCCCGCACTGATCGATGCGGGTCGCCGCATCAAGGCCGCGGTCATGTCGGCTCTGGAGATCACACATCCGATCGAGCCGGAGCTCAGCTTCCTCTACGGCACCATCTTCACGGCGAAGGCGCACCACCCCGAACGCCACAGCCGGAACGTCTGCATCTTCGCCGACGGCGAGGTGGACCGCTCACCCACCGGTACGGGGGTCAGCGCACGAGCGGCTCTGCATCATGCCCGTGGAGAGCTGGCGCCCGGACGGACCATCACCATCGAGAGCATCGTCGGGAGCACGATGACCGTGGAGGCCGTGGCAACGACCACCCTTGGCCCGTACCCTGCCGTCATCCCGGAGGTCGGCGGGTGCGCCTACTTCACCGGACGGAACGAGCTCTGGATGGATCCGGAGGACCCGTTCCGGAACGGGTTCTTCCTCCGCTGAGCGTCATACTCCAGAACCATCAGGGGACTTTGGACCCATGCTTCTCGCCATCACCCGCCAGGTAAGTCCTTCGATCGCGCAGTGCGAGCTGACCCATCTCGAACGCGAGCCCATCGACCTTGAGCTCGCCCGGAAGCAACACGCGTCGTACGAGTCTTGCCTGGCGGAGCTGGGATGCCGCGTGCGGTCGCTCCCCGCAGAACCGGACCTTCCGGATGCGGTCTTCGTGGAGGATGCGGCGATCGTTCTGGATGATCTCGCCATCATCACGCGTCCCGGGGCTCCGTCGCGTCGCCCGGAGACGGTCTCCATCGAGAAGGCGCTCGCGCCCTACCGGATCATCAGGAGGATCGAGCCGCCCGGGACGCTCGATGGCGGCGACGTTCTTCGCATCGGCTCGGCCCTGTACGTCGGGGTCTCAGGCCGGAGTGACGCCGCGGGGATCGAGCAACTTCGCGCCCACATCAACCCGTTCGGCTACTCCGTGATGGCCGTACCGGTCCAGGGCTGCCTCCATCTCAAATCGGCGGTGACCCAGGTCGGCCCGGCAACCGTGCTGATCAACCGGCAGTGGGTGGACCCCGGATACTTCGCCGGCCTGGAGTGGATCGACGTCAGCCCGGAAGAGCCCCGCGGTGCGAACGCCCTGTTCGTCGACGGACCGGTCGTCTATCCCGCCGATTTCCCCCGAACGGCCCAACGCCTCGATCGCGCGGGCATCAACGTCCGGACTGTCGGCGTCTCCGAGCTCGCCAAGGCCGAGGGAGGGGTGACCTGCTGCAGCCTGCTGGTGAGGTCGTAGGGGCTGCCATGCATACGTTCGAGATCATTTTGCTGGCCCTTGCGCTCTCGATCGACGCCGGCGTGGTAGCAATGGCCGTGGCAGCGGCAGGGAGGCTCCAGAACGGACGCGCACGATTCCGGCTCTCGTTCCATTTCGGCCTGTTCCAGTTCCTGATGCCGGTGCTCGGCTGGGCGGCGGGCACGACCCTGGAACCCCTGATCGCCCCCGTGGACCACTGGATCGCCTTTGTCCTTCTGGGAACGGTCGGGGTGCATATGATGCGATCGGGAGAAGTCCCCGTCTTCTCTGGCAGGGTGGATGATCCGAGCAGGGGGATCGCCCTGCTCGCCCTGGCCACCGCCACCAGCATCGATGCCCTCGCGGTCGGCCTCACGCTGGCGTTCATGGACACGGGGATCTGGCTCGCCAGTTTCATCATCGGATTCGTGGCGGGTACCGTCTCGTTCCTGGGGATCCTGCTCGGGAACCGTATCCACGTCCGGTTCGGGCGGGCCGCAGAGATCATTGGAGGGCTGATCCTCCTGTTCATCGCCGTCAGGATCGTCCTCATCCACACGAGTACATAGCCGCCGGCCGGCAGCTACGGCGACCCACGGAGGGCGAAGCCGGAGAAGCTCAGGACCGTCCTGCGCTATGCGGTGCAGAAGGTGTGAGGGTCCGCCGGGGGGGGCATGTGCTTGACTGCCATCCCGCTTTTTCGTATCTGTCTCGTCATATCCTTGTGAATCGTTCTGGAGGCCGCCTGTGAAGGCTATGCTCTTGCGGGAATTGCAGCCCGTGATCCCCGGAACGCAGCCGCTGTCCCTCGAAGAGGTACGGGACCCGCTGCCCGGAGAATACGAGCTCCTGGTTCAAGTGGAGGCGTGCGGCGTCTGCCATACGGAACTCGACGAGATCGAGGGACGGATGCCCCCGTCCTCCCTCCCGGTGATCCCGGGACATCAGGTCGTGGGGACGGTGGTGGATGTCGGCCGGTACGCAACACGGTTCGCACCAGGCCAACGCGTGGGCGTCGCGTGGATCAACATGGTCTGTGGTTACTGCGAATACTGCCGGTCGGGAAGGGAGAACCTCTGCGCCGAATTCGCGGCCACCGGAAGGGACGTGAACGGCGGCTACGCTGAACTGATGACGATCGGCGAAAACTTTGCATACTCCATCCCCGAGCAGTTCTCTCCCCTGGAAGCCGCGCCCCTCCTCTGCGCGGGAGCGGTCGGCTACCGTTCGCTCATGCTTGCCCGGCCGGAAAACGGCCAGAACCTGGGGCTGGTCGGATTCGGAGCCTCCGCACATCTGGTCCTGAAGCTGGTGGCTCACGAGTACCCCGATACGAAGGTCTTTGTCTTCGCCCGCAACGAGGGCGAACGGCTCTTCGCCGCGGAGCTGGGCGCCTTCTGGACCGGCGTGCCGGACGAGGTTCCCCCCGAACCACTCCATTGCGCGATCGACACCACTCCCGTCTGGGGTCCGGTCCTGCACGCCCTGAACAATCTCGCTCCGGGTGGCCGCCTCGTCATCAACGCCATCCGCAAGGAAGCTCAGGACCGCGACCTCCTCTCGAACATGGACTATCCGTCGCACCTCTGGATGGAGAAGGAGATCAAGACCGTTGCCAACGTCACCCGCAACGACGTGAGCGAATTCCTGACCCTTGCCGCGGAAGTACCGATCAGGCCCGAGGTCCAGCTCTTCCGACTCGAGGAGGCCAACGAGGCGTTGATCCAGCTCAAGGCCAAACGGATCCGCGGAGCGAAAGTGCTCAACCTGATGGGACGGTGACCGCATGGAATCCGGCCAGCCGAAATCGGTCGACCCGCGCATGCACAGCGCAGAACATATCCTGAGCGGTACGATGGTGCGGCTCTACGGTTGCGGAAGACCCTTCACGACCCATCTCGAGAAGAAGAAGTCGAAGGTCGACATCCAGTTCCCGCGTCCCCTCACGCAGGAAGAGCTCTCCGATCTGGAGCGCCGCGTGAACGAGGTCATCGCCCTCGACCTGCCGGTATGGGAGGAGCTTCTGGACCGGCCCGAGGCGGCCCGCAGGTTCGACCTGGCGAGACTCCCCGACAGCGCCGGCGAGACGGTCCGCATCGTTCACATCGGCGACTACGACGCCTGCCCGTGCAGCGGTTCCCACGTGGGGAACACCGCCGAGATCGGCGTACTCCGGATGGTGTCCGCCTCACATGAAGAGGGCGCCCTGCGCATCCGGTTCAAGCTTTCCGATACGGCCGAAAGGCCCAGCTCCCTGACGTTCGGGAACGCCGCCGCAACACCTTCCTCCTGCGGCCGTATCATGGGCAGGAGCTTACCGCATGCCGACCGCCGTGATCGCACGATTCGCCCCTTCGCCGTTTCTCAAGAAATTCTCTCGCGTCCCCCATGCGGGGTCGCGGGAATCGTGGAGGCCCTGACCCGGGATTGGGCTTCCGTCTGGGAGCGCGGATCCTGCGGGTTCCCCGAACATGCCCCGGTACACACGAGGGCGGAACAGTCGCGGCGAGAACTGGCGGCGGAAGAGCTTGTCCGCCGATATTCCACGCGAAAGCCTCCGCGGCGCGAGGGAACCTCTCGTGCCATCGAGCTTGTGGCGCAGATGGATGATGGGACAGGCGCGGACAGGGAGATGTGCCGCGCCCTGCTGGAAGAGATGGCGGACGCCGGAGAACGGTTCGCGGCGGATGCGCGGTCGTTCGACGGGACACTTTCCGCGGAGAGCCTCGCTCAGGCGCTCAGGAACCTCTGGGTCATGAACAGCATCCAGATCCTCTGCGGCTGTCCCGTGGAGGTCACCCCCTCCTGTTTCGCCTACAGCCTTCTCTATCCGTATACCGACAACCTGCTGGATGCTCCGGAGCTTCTCCCGGAGGAGAAGCGTTCGTTCATCTTCCGGCTGGGGGACAGGCTCGGGGGGCGGATCCCTTCTGCCACCATCTCGGACCGGGAGGAGCGGATCTGGCACCTGATCGGCGAGATCGAACGGGAGTGGCCGCGGCAGCGTTTTCCTCTGGTGTACCAGAGCCTCCTGGCCATCCACGCCGCCCAGTCCGACAGCCTGCTGCTTCACCGGGGACCGCGACAGGGCGACCGGGAGACCGTGCTCCGTCTGACATTCGCCAAGGGAGGAACCTCGGTCCTCGCGCACGGGTTCCTTCTGGAGGGTACTCTGCCGGAGGTCGCCTGCAGATGGATCTTCGGCTTCGGTACGGTCCTCCAGATGATCGACGATCTGCAGGATCTCCACGAGGACCGATCCGGCGGCCACACGACGGTGTTCACCGGATGCCGATCGCCGGAAGAACTCCCCCTGCTGATCAACAGGCTCCTCGGCTACGCGGATCGCATGGCCGCGGACTTCCCGGAGCCTGCCGACCGGAAACGGAAGACGCTGCTGCGCCTCATCCGAGGCTCCTCCATGATGCTCGTCTGTGAGGCCGTGGCCTCCATGGGATCCTCCGTCCCCTTGTCCTATGCTGCGAGACTCGAAGAACGTTCTCCTCTCTCCTTTGCCAGCCTGCGGTCGCTCCGGAAACGGTCAGGCGACTTGCTTACCTCAAAAAGCCTCGATATGTTTAGGGGAGCCCCCGGTCCCGCGGCGATCCGGTCGTTCCGGACGTCCGCTTCGTAGGACGGGGGGGACCTCCCGTCGCTTCATACGCAAGGCTGCTCTCCCATGGATCCATCATTCACCCATACCGTTCTCGGCCGGACGGGTCTGAAGGTCCACCGGTTGGGGCTGTCAGCTTCCTATCGGCCCGGGGCATCGACCGTACGGCGGGCGGTGGACGCCGGCATGAATCTCTTCTTCGGATTCGGCCTCGACACGCAGCTCACGTCGGTGATGCGCGACGTGCTCCGGAGCGGACGCGAACGTTTCGTTATCGCCACGGGTCCGTACAACTACCTCTGGGGATACCAGAACATCCGGCGGACGCTCGAGAAGCGCCTGCGGCAGTTCGGGACGGAGTACATCGATCTCTTCCTGTTCCTGGGAGTGATGAAGGAAGAGCAGTTCCCTCCCTCCGCCCGCGAGGAGATGTTCAGGCTGCGCGACGAGGGGAAGGTGCGTTTCATCGGCCTTTCCTGTCACGACCGGAAATTTCTCGGAAGGCTGGCCGCCGAGGGGAGCATGGACGTGCTCATGCTCCGCTACAACGCCGCCCACCGGGGTGCGGAACAGGACATCTTTCCTCATCTTCAACCCAGCGATCCCGGGGTGATCAGTTACACGGCGACCCGGTGGACCTATCTTCTGAGAGCTCCTGCGCGCTGGCCGCGGGGCGAGCAGATCCCGACGGCCGGTATGACCTACCGGTTCGCGCTCTCCCATTCCGCCGTCCACGCCGTCCTGACCGCCCCGCGGAACGAACGGCAGCTGGCCGAGAATCTCGCCTCGTTGGGCGACGGCCCCCTCTCTGTTGAGGAATTGGAATTCATGCGACGCTTCGGCGACGCTGTCCATCACACGAAAAAGTGGTTCATGTAGCAGACAGAGGAAATATGCTCTCCCATCTCGCAGCGTTGCTGTTCCTCGCCGCCCTTCCCGGCGGCAGTGACCATGATGTCCCGGTCTCGACGTTCTCCATTGTGGCTCGCGATTCCGTCAACGGGGAGCTCGGTGTTGCCGTGGCCTCCCGCTTCTTCGCCGTCGGGACCGTGGTCCCCTGGGCAAGGGCCAACGTGGGGGCGGTGGCAACCCAGTCTTTCGCCAACACCAGCTTCGGATGGCTCGGACTCGACCTCATGGCGAAAGGAATGGCCCCCGGGGACGCCATCAAGACGCTGCTCAAGGACGATGCCGATCCCCTGCGGCGGCAGCTCGGCCTTGTTGCTGCCGACGGCCGAAGCGCCACCTATACCGGCTCCGGGTGCGTCCCCTGGGCGGGAGGCAGGAACGGACGCAACTATGCGATCCAGGGGAACATCCTCGCGGGCGAGGCCGTGGTGGCGGCAATGGAGCAGGCGTTCCTCCAGAAGCAGGGGACGCTTGCCGATCGTCTCTATGCCGCGCTGGTGGCAGGCGATCAGAACGGAGGGGATTCCCGGGGCAAACAGTCGGCGGCGATGGTGGTGGTCAAGAAGGGGGCCGGATACGGAGGATTCACTGACCGGGCCATCGATATCCGCGTCGACGATCACGCGGAACCTTTCACCGAGCTTGGACGCCTCCTCACGTTCGCGCAGATGAACTACGCCTGGAACGAAGGCTGGACACTGTTCACGCGCCGGAAGCCGGCGGAGGCCCTGCCGCATCTCGAGCGGGCAGCCGCCCTTGCCCCGGTGAATCCTGAGGTCCTGTACGATCTTGCGGTCGTCCGCCTCGCCGCCGGCAAACGTTTCGAAGCGCTCGACGCCCTCGAGGGGGCCCTCCGCTACAATCCGAAGCTCCGGCAGCAGGCGAACGCAGATACCGACCTTGCCGGATTGCGCGGGGACCCCAATTTCGAAAGACTGGTCAGCGCACCTGCCAGGTAGTGCTCACGAATTCCAGAGAAGGAACAGCAACGTGTTCTTCGATCTCCCTCTCGACCAGCTTCGCACCTACGTTCCGCAACGAAACGAACCGGCCGACTTTGACCGGTTCTGGCAGGACACGCTTGACGCCACCCGCGCGTTCCCGCTCGACGCGCGGTACGAGCCGGTCGACGCCGGCCTTCGCACGCTGGAGGTGTTCGACCTCTCCTACCGCGGCTACGGCGGTCAGACGATCCGCGGTTGGCTCCTGCTCCCGCGGCAACGGACCGGGAGGGTCCCCGCGATCGTCGAGTACATCGGATACGGAGGCGGCAGGGGGATGGCCATCGACCGTCTTCTCTGGAGTTCCGCCGGATATGCACACTTCATCATGGACACCCGGGGGCAGGGGAGCACCTGGTCGCCCGGAGATACGCCCGATCCTGAACCGGAGGGGAGTAATCCTCAGGCGCCGGGATTCATGACCCGGGGGGTCCTTGACCCGGCCACCTATTACTATCGCCGCGTATTCGCCGATGCGGTGCGGATCGTCGAAGCCGCACGGGCGCATCCGGCGATCGACCGGGAAAGGATCGCGGTGACCGGCGGGAGCCAGGGAGGAGGGATCGCCATCGCGGCCGCCGGGCTCGATCCGCAGATCGCTCTGTTGATGCCGGACGTTCCGTTTCTTTGCCACTTCTCCGCCGCGGTGGAGATCACCGACGCCGACCCGTATCGGGAGATCACGCGGTTCTGCCAGATCCACCGCCACCGGATCGGCGAACGTCTTCCGGACCCTTTCGTATTTCGACGGGATGCATTTCGCCGCCCGCGGCAGGGCACGCGCGCTGTTCTCCGCAGGTCTGATGGACGAGGTCTGCCCGCCGCGCACCGTGTTCGCAGCCTACAATCATTACGCGGGCCCGAAGGAGATCCGCACCTGGACCTTCAACCATCACGAGGGGGGGCAGTCGTTCCAGGAAGCCGAGAAGCTTCTCTTCGTCCGGTCGGCATGGCCGGGAACGTAGGCGGAATGTTCAAACGACAGCCGCGCTCTGGTGGGACCTCCTCGTTCCTCCGCAATGTCACCCCGGTGTTCGGGGTTGCTTTCCTCTGCCTCGCCGCGGCCGGTCAGGGTTGCCGCACGTTCGATCCTTCGGACCATCCGCCTCCGATCATCCAGCCCCCTCCGCCCGGCTCGCTGTACCACGGCGCCTTTCCGGGAAACGCCTCGGGCAGGGAAGACGACGTCACCCTCGAAAGTCTTCGCGAGTACGAGCAGCTGACCGGCAAGCCTCTGGCCTGGGTCTATTTTTCACACGACTGGTTCCGCGGCCGGGCCTTTCCGGTTGCGAGGGCACGCATGATCCGCGATGCCGGCAGTGTCCCGTTCATCCGCCTGATGCTGCGCAGCGACTCCAGACACTGGCGTGCAGAATCGACCTACACGCTCCAGCACATCCTCGACGGCATGTTCGATGAAGACCTGCGCGACTGGTTCCGTTCGGCCCTGGAGTTCGGCACACCGCTCATCGTGGAGTACGGCACCGAGGTGAATGGGGATTGGTTTCCGTGGAACGGTTTGGGAAACGGCGGCGGAATACCGGACAAGTACGGAAGCGACAGGGAGGCCGACGGTCCAGAGCGGTTCCGTGACGCGTACCGGCACATCATCCGCCTGTCGCGGGAGGAAGGCTCCCGCAACATCACCTGGGTGTTCCATGTGAACAGCGGTGATGCGCCTGTCGGTGCCTGGAACCGTCTCGAACACTTCTACCCGGGTTCCGACTGGATCGACTGGCTCGGCGTAAGCGCGTACGGGGCACAGAAGCCGGAAGACCAGGCATGGCCGCGGTTCCGGGATCTCCTGGACCCGGTGTACGCGCGTCTCACCGCCATGGCGCCGGGAACGCCTGTCGTCGTCTGCGAATTCGGAGCCACGCAGGGGAGTCCGCTGGGGAGCCAGGAAGCCTGGGCGCGAGAGGCCCTGGACGACATGGTGGGCGGCAGATGGCCCCGCGTGATCGGCTTTTCCTGGTGGAACGAAGGGTGGCGGAACGATGCCGATCCCGGCCACAATACCGCTATGCGCCTGCAGGACAATCCGGAGCTCGCCCGGGTGTTCCGCGAAACTGTCGGCGACGATCCCCGTATCCTCGGCAGGATCCTCATGACGAAGTGATCCGCCCGGAGCCGGTTTGCCACTCGTTGCACCTCTTCCCCCCTCTCCCTATATTGAAGATACCAGGTGCCCACATGAAGCCACAGATCCCCGAGGGACGGAAGAAGCAGCAACCGACGATGTTCTGCACGGAGTGCGGAGCAAGTCTGGACGATTTCTGCTTCTCCGGAGACGCCGGCGATCTCAAGGCGATCCAGGAGAACCTGAAGCGCTGCAAACACACCGGCAAGTTCCAGGGAGAATCGTGTGCCAAACTCTTCATCGCGCGCACGGAGCTGCCCGACCCCCACCTCGACGATCCGCTCCCCGAAGCCTGAGCCTCCTCCGCTCTGTCGTTGTCTCTGCGAAACACTCCGGCCTCCCGCCGGCAAGCGCACCGGAGGAAGGCCGGAGGATGTTCGCCATCTGCTACGCCTTCGCTTCACCCTTCTTGCCGAACACCAGCGCGAGCGCGATCCCGTAGAGCATGTCTCTGCACGAGCCCCGACAGGAACCACTTGAGCGAGAGCGAGTAGGGGACCGGCATGGTGGCGAAGGTCATATACGCGGCGGGGAGGACCATCATCAGCGCCACATACACCCCGTAGCGCACCCCCTCCTGGACCCCTTTCCCTTCGTAGCCCTTGGAGAAGATGAGCGTGAAGAAGAATGCGAAGAAGAGCTGGCTCACGACGATGACCCCCATCTTCATCTCTTCGGGGGCGCGCCAGAGCTGTTTCGTCGCCTCGTAATCCGCCATCATGACGTACATGTTCACGACGTAGTCCAGAAGAAACGTCAGGACGAACACCACCACAAAGCCGATCAGCACCTTCTTGTTCATGAGACCTCCCTCGGGGATGGGTATGGATGTTGGACAGCGTGGGGGGAATGTAGTGATCGCCCCGCCGGAATACAACGGGCCGATCTCGCGGGCCAGGAAATTCGCTGAAATCACGCGAAAAGACGGAACTTTTGGATTCCTGACTCGTATTCCATATGTTATACTGTTTTCCATCCATCACAACCCCTGGAGTTCTTCGATGCGTATTCCGCTCCTCTGTTTCGTTCTTGCCGTCTTCCTCGCGCCACTTGCGCCGGCCCAGCTTCCTCCGATCATTGACCGGGAGCTGTTCTTCGGCGACCCGGAGATCTCCGGAACGCAGATCTCTCCCGACGGGGCCACCATCTCGTTCCTGAAGCCGTTCAAAGGTGTACGTAACATCTGGGTCAAGGCGGTCGCCGACCCGTTTGAGAAGGCGAAACCGATCACGTCCGATACGACCCGTCCGGTAACGTCATATTTCTGGTCGCGCGACGGCAAATACGTCCTCTACGCGCAGGACAAGGGTGGCGACGAGAACTACAGGATCTACGCGGTGGACCCCGCCGCACCCGGCACACCCGTGCCGCCGGCACGTGACCTGACCCCCATGGCGAAGGTTCGGGCCATGATCATCGACGTCCCGAAACAGAACCCCGCGGAGATCCTGGTCGGACTGAACGACCGCCGCGCGGATCTGCACGACGTCTACCGGCTGAACATCGTCACCGGCGAGCGGACCCTGGTCAGGAAGAACGACCAGAACGTCGCCGGATGGGAAGTGGATCTGCAGGGAAAACTCCGCCTGGCCATCCGCCAGACCCCGGATGGCGGCACGGAGATCCTGCGCGTAGATCCCGACACGCTGGTCTTCCTGTATTCGGTGAACGCCGACGAGGGATGCAACACCGTCCGGTTCATGCCCAGCGGCAACGTCTTCTACATGACCACCAATAAGGGGGACGAGCTGGACAAGACCGAACTGGTGATGTTCAACCTCACCACGAAGAAGACGACGCTGGTGGAGCGGGACCCGCTGAACGAAGTGGACTTCGGCAGCGCGATCTTCTCGGACGTCACCGACGAACTGCTCGCCACCGTGTACGTCGGCGACAAGGTGCGCGTCTATCCGCGGCAGAAGCAATTCGCCGCCGACTGGGAGAAGCTGAAGGAGCGGTTCCCGGACGGCCAGATCGGTCTCGGCAGCATGACCGCCGACGAGAGCGTCTGGATCGTGAGCGTCTCCAGTGATACGGATCCGGGCACGGTGTACATGTTCGACAGAAAATCCGGCAAGATCAGCTTCATGTACCGGACCCGCCCCAAGCTTCCCACGGCACAGCTCGCGCCGATGAAGCCCGTCCGCTACAAGTCACGCGATGGCATGGAGATCCACGCCTATCTGACGCTGCCGAAGGGGATCCCGGCACAGAATCTGCCGACCATCATGTATATCCACGGTGGCCCCTGGGCCCGCGACATGTGGGGCTACAACTCCGTCGCCCAGTACCTCGCCAACCGCGGCTACGCGGTCCTGATGCCCAACTTCCGGGGTTCTACCGGCTACGGAAAGAAGTACCTCAACGCCGGGAACAAGCAGTGGGGAACCGGGTTCATGCAGCACGACATTTCCGACGCCGTTGCGTACCTGATCAAGGAGAACATCGCCGACCCGAAACGTGTCGGGATCTTCGGCGGATCGTACGGCGGCTATGCCACGCTGGCCGGGCTGGCGTTCACGCCCGAGCTGTATGCGGCCGGCGTGTCGTACGTGGGACCGTCCAACATCATCACGCTGCTGAAGTCGATCCCGCCGTACTGGGCCCCGATGAAGCGCACGTTCGCTATTCGCGTCGGCGACATCGAGAAGCCCGAGGAGGTGAAGGTCCTGGAAGCGCAGTCGCCGCTGAACTTTGCGGCGAACATCAAGGCCCCGCTGCTGGTCATCCAGGGGGCGAACGACCCCCGCGTGAAGCAGGCAGAGTCGGACCAGATCGTGGTGGCGATGCGTGACCTCGGACGGAAGGTCGAGTACATGGTCGCTCCGGACGAGGGACACGGATTCGCCGGCCGGGAGAACCGGATGGCCGCCTACACAGCGATGGAGAAGTTCTTCGCCAACACCCTTGGCGGGCGTTTTCAGGAAGCCGTCGCCCCTGACATTCAGAAGAAGCTCGACGCGCTGATGGTGGACGTCAAGACCGTCAAGATGCCCGGACGCGCGGCTGCGGTCCTGGCCCCGGCGGTGGTGTTCCAACCCAGATCCATGAAGGCCTCCACCGTGAAATACACCACGACCTTCGCCGCCATGGGACAGAAGGTCAGCATGAACACCACCCGGACGCTCTCCTCCGTGAAGGTCGGGGGGAAGAACGTGTGGCGCGTCGTGGACGCCTCCACCGGCATGATGGGTTCGGCGAACGACACGGTGGACATCGACCCCGCAACACTGCTTTCCCTCCGCCGTTCGGTGGACCAGGGAGGCGGGAGCATCTCGCTGACCTTCTCGCCGGAAGGTGTGAAGGGAACCATGTCCGGCCGGGGCACGACCATGCCCGTGGACGTCAAGTCGACCGGCCCGGTGGTGTCAGAAAGCGCCGGACTGGAAGTCCCCATGGGGACGCTGTCGCTGACCGAAGGCTACACGGCAAGCGTTCAGGTCTTCGACCTGATGACCCAGAAGGTGCGGCCGATGGCGATCGCTGTGACCGGGAAGCAGCAGGTCACCACGCCCGCCGGTGCGTTTGAGGCCTTCGTCGTCGACGTCACCCCCACCGACGGCGAAAGCGGGGCGAGCAAGATGTGGTTCACGGCCGACGGCCGGCTGGTCAAGTCGGAATCCGAACTTCCCGCAGCAATGGGCGGCGGAAAGGCCGTGACGGAGATGGTGAAGTAGGTGTTCTTCTGAGCAACGCGGGACAGGACCTGTCAGGCCGATGAAGGCCTGACAGGTCTTCCTGCCTTCGGAGGGTGTATGGCGAAATTCCTGCTGTGGGCGATCCTGCTGGTCCTCTGCTGGCCCGTAGCGCTGCTGGCGCTCGTGCTCTATCCTGTGGTGTGGCTTCTGACGCTGCCGTTCAGGCTGCTGGGGATCGCGGTGGACGGGGTCTTCACGTTGCTCCGATCCCTCGTGATGCTCCCCGCACGGATCCTCGGGGGACCGAAGTCCGGCGTATGAGTCGTCCTATTTCTTTTTGTTCCACTTTCGAAAATCCTTCGTGATCTTCTTCCATCGCTTCTTTTCAGCGATCGACGAAGGTTTGTCGGTCTTCCGTGCCTGATACCCCAGTTCCCGCAGAAGCTTCCGGTAGCCTTCCAGTCGGTCTTCTTCCAGCGTCCCTTCTTCCAGAGCTCGCTGGACCGCGCATCCCGGTTCGTTCTCGTGCCGGCAATCCGTGAACCTGCACCGCAGGGCAAGCTGTTCGATGTCGTCGAACGACGCCTGGATCCCATCGCCCTCGTCCCAGAGCTGGAGTTCCCTCATCCCGGGGGTGTCGATGAGCAGGCCTCCGGACGGGATCAGCACCAGCTCGCGCTGCGCCGTCGTATGGCGCCCCCTGCTGTCACTGTCCCGGACTTCCTGTGTGCGAAACCGTTCCTCCCCCAGCAGGCGATTGAGAATCGTCGACTTTCCCACGCCGGAGGAACCCAGGAGCGCCCCGGTGATCCCATGGCCCAGATGCGAACGCAGGATATCGAATCCCAGCTGTGTCCTGGCACTCATCAGAACCACCTGCGCCCCCTGCGCTGCGGCCTCCGCCTCGTGCAGCAGGTCCGTCGGGTCGTCGAGCAGGTCGGCTTTGTTCAGCAGCACGATCGGCGTGGCGCCGCTCCGTTTCGCCAGCACCATATACCGTTCCAGCCTCCTCGCGTTGAAGTCGCCGTCCAGACCGCTGACGAGGAACACCACGTCGATGTTCGATGCGAGGACCTGTTTGGCCGCCCTGATCCCGGGGACCTTCCGGGAGAACTCTGTCTTCCGCGGGAGGATCCCTTCGATGAGCGCCCGGTCGCCGGACCCGGTGGGCTTGACAGCCACCCAGTCTCCGACCGCGGGAAAATCGTCCGAGCCGCGAGCGGTGTAGTGGATCTTCCCGGCGGCTTCACCGTGGAGTTCTCCCCGGTCGGTGTAGAGCAGGTACTGGCCGCGCTGCTGGACCGCCACGCGGGCGGGAATGCAGCCGCGCGCCGCGAAGTGGGCGAAGTCCGCGGCGAACGATTCGGACCATCCCAGGGTCTTCAGGTCGGTCATGCCCGCTCCTGCGCCGATCCGACCACGGGCCCTCGCCACCCGCGGCTGGCCGAGATCATTGCCCGGAGGTTTTCGGCGGGCGTAGTTGCCGGGATGGCGCAACCCGCGTTCAGGATGAACCGCGGCGTGCCGGCGAATACTGTTCTCAACGTGAGCGTGCGCTCGCGCGACCTCGGCGGGCATACCGAGCGCGAGCACGCCGCTCGGATCGATGTTGCCGATGAACACGGTCCGGTGGCCCAGCTTCGTCCGGGCCAGGGACGCATCGGTCTTGTAGTCCAGCTCCAGCCCGTCCGCTCCGGTGTGAAGCATGTCGTCAAGGATGGGGCCCGTGTTGCCGCAGATGTGGAGCACGTACGGAAGGCCCAGCCGGTGAGATTCCTCGACGATCTTCCGCTCCCAGGGGAGCGCGAAGCGCCGGTAGAGGGCCGGAGAGACCATGTCCGGCCCTGCGCTGCTGTCGCCGTTCGACAGGATGTCGGCCCCCGCCACCGCCATGAGCCTGAGGAACTGGAGCGTGATCCCCGCGCAGTGGTCCAGCAGGAGCTGCGCATGTTCAGCGCATGCAGGATCCAGAAGGTCCATCATCCACGCATCCATGCCCCGGAGAAGCGCGGCGAGGGTGAACGGGGCCTGGTCGCAGTTCCCACGGATGGCGATCTCGTCGCCGAAGTATTTCTTGAGCAGTCGCGTCGCTTCGAGCCAGACGGCAACGCGGGAGGAGTCTCCGACGTTCACCGGCGCCAGGTCCGCAGCGCCCGCCAGATCCTCCAGCAGCCTTCCGCGCACGCGCGCGGGCTCGTCGTCGGGGAGGTCCACCGGCACGCCTGCGGCGCCTGCCAGCGTCACGGTGTCGATATCCACCAGCACGCCATCGTACCCGTAGCGTTCGACCGCCTGGATGAAGGCCTTCGCGACCGCCTCGGGGCGCTCGCGGAACTCCCGCATCGAGATACCGGCCTCCCGCGCCGCCATCATGAAGTTGTGCAGCATGATCGGGGCGGTGTCCGGCTCTTCACCGCGGAACGCGGACAGTATGCGCGTCCGGCCGTTCACCCGCTTCGCCTCTGCGTGCGGTGTTCCATGTTACGGTTCCCTCTGCTGCAGTCTGTTGATGAAGACCGCCGCAAGGATCAGCACCCCGCGCACCACGTGCTGCCAGTATTCGCTGACATTGAGCAGCGTCATGCCGTTGATGATCACGCCGAGAAAGACCATCCCCACCATGGTCCCCCACACTTTCCCCACCCCGCCCAGGAGACTGGTGCCGCCGATGATCACCGCGGCGATGACATCCAGCTCCCATCCCTTCGCCGTGGTCGCCGTACCGGACATGATCTCCGACGACTGCATCACGCCGCTCAGCGCGGCGAGCATGGCGGTCGAACCGAGCACGGCGATCTTCACCCGCCCGACGTCGATCCCGCTGAGCCGTGCGGCTTCGGCGTTCCCGCCGACCGCATACACGGATCGGCCGAATGGGGTGTTGTTCATCAGAAAGTGGACGACGCAGGAAGGCGGAGAGGAACACGAGCGCGGGGAACGGGATCCCCGCCAGGTATCCGCCACCGAAGTAATTGTACCACTCCGGGAACGGTGTCAGGGGGAAGCCGTTGGTGATGAGCTCCGCGGCGCCGTTCAGTCCGGTCATCAGACGCCAGGGTGCTGATGAACGTCGGCACCTGGTAGCGCGCCCGCATCAACCCGGCGAAGGCACCCCCGGCGAATCCCAGCGTCAGGGCGACGGCCACAGCCAGGGAAACGGCGAGAGGAAGCGGCAGCCCCACCGCCGAAAGGTGACCCGGTGAGGAAGGCGGTCAGGCACCCCGAAAACGCCACCGCCGAGCCGACGCTCAGATCGATCTCCCCCGCGATGATCACCATCGTCATCCCCAGAGCGATCACTCCCTGCATCGAGACGTTGCGCAGGACGTTGAGGGCGTTCTCCGTGGTCAGAAAGCCCGGGGCGGTCAGGGCAAGGAATACGCAGAGGACGAGCAGGACGGCTTCGAGCACATACTGGTTGAGCGATGCTCACGGTCACTCCATGCAGGCGGCGAACAGGTGCGTCGAGGTGGGTCGGTGGCGGGATCCACTTCTCCGGTGATCCGCCCTTTGTTCATGACGAGAATCCGGTGGCAGACATCCAGCAGTTCCTCGAGTTCGCTGGAGACCACCAGCGATGCCGATCCCTCTGCGGCTCAGGTCGCGCATGATCTGGAAGATCTGCTGCTTTGCCCGAACGTCGATCCCGCGGGTCGGCTCATCGAGCAGCATCACGGCCGGGCTCTGTGTCCAGCCAGTTCCCGAGCACGACCTTCTGCTGGTTCCCGCCGCTCAGCGACGATACCGGGGCCTCCGGGTCGGGGACGCTATGATCGAAGCTTCCTCGATCCGGCGGCGGACCACGTCGCGTTCCCGGGCGCGCGTCGGTGATGCCGCGGCGCGCGATTCGGTCGAGGCTGGCCAGGCAGATATTGGCCCGGGTGCTGAGGATCTGGACCAGCCCTTCCTCCTTCCGTTTCTCCGGCGCAAGGGCCACCCCCAGAGCGTTTCATCTGTGACGGGAGACGCGGGCCGGACCACGCTTCCCGCCGATCACGACCTCCCCGGCGTCGCCCGGTCGGCGCCGAAGAGCGCGCGCAGCAATTCCGTCCGGCCCGAACCCAGCAACCCGGCGATGCCGAGGATCTCCCCCGCGATGGAGCGTGAAGGAGACCTGTTCGAACGCCCCGGCCGGCTGAGGCCCCGCACCTGCAGGACCGGCTCGCGCCCGCCGGAGGTCTGCCGGGCGGACCTGCTGGGTCACCTCTCCGAACATCATCCGGACGATGCGTTGCGGGGGTCGCATCAGCGATCCGCGACGGTGCCGACGCAGCTCGCCGTCGCGCAGAACGGTCACCGTGTCGGCGATCCGGCGGAGTTCCTGGAGCCGGTGGGTGATGTAGAGGATCACCACCCCTTGCGCGGCGAGCGTGCGGAGGAGGGCGAACAGACTGTCGGTCTCATGCTGCGCCAGCGCGGAGGTCGGCTCGTCCAGCATCAGCACCGCGGGCTCGTACGACATCGCCTTGGCGATCTCCACCATCTGTTGCTGGGCGACGCCGAGGCTTCCGGCGGTCTTGCCGCACGTCGAGCGAGAGTTCGAGCCGGTCGAGGATCCGTCGTGCGCTGGCGAAGGTCTGCTCCCAGTCGATCAGGATCCCGCCGGAGCCTCCGGCCGGGGAGCCGGCCCAGAAGGATGTTCTCGGCGACCGTCAGCTCCGGGACGAGGCTCAGCTCCTGGTGAACGGCGGCGATGCCGCATCGGAGGGCGTCCCGCGGAGAGCGAAGCGGCACCGGCTCGCCGTCCACCAGCAGCTCGCCCGCAGTCGGCTGCACCGCCCCGGCGAGGATCTTGACGAGCGTGCTCTTCCCCGCGCCGTTCTTTCCGATCAGCGGCATGGATCTTCCCCCCCTCGAACCGGAGCGAGACGTCGTCCAGCGCAACCGTGCCCGGATACTCCTTCCGCAGGCGAGTCCGGATCTCGAAGCGAGGCGCATGCTTACTTGCGTCAGTTCCTTCAGCCGTTCCTTGAACGACGCGGACCTCTTCGGGCTCTGCGCGGGTCAACAGCATGCCGGGCAGGGAGACCTTCTTCTGACCGGCTCGCCCTTCAGCGACCTTGACGGCCGCTCCACCGCCATCGACCCGATCTCGAACGGGCGCTGGCCGGTGATCGCCTGCAGGATGTCGTCGTCCGCGAGCAGGAAGTCCAGCATCTGTTCGCCGGTGTCGGTCCCGAACACGGCGACCTTGCCCGCCCGGCCGGCGTTCTTCACCGCCATCACCGCGCCGACGGTGCCTCCTTCGTTGGCGGCCCAGATGATGTTCACGCTCAGGGTGGGCGGTGAGAATATCCCCGGCTTTCTTCACCGCCTGTTCGGCCAGCCACGCGTCCTGCTCCGCGACGATCTCACGCCGGGAAGCTTCGTCACCTCGCTCTTTGAACCCGGAGACCCGCGCCATGCTCTGCTCCGGAGCCTGCGAGAGGAATGCCAGGATCGCGACCTGTGCCTTGCCGCCCAGATGCTGTCTCGATATAGGCCTTCGCTCCGCCCGCCGGTCGATCGCCCCCAGATCCACCTGATCGCTCTCGATGAATGCGGCGGGGATGTCCCCCTCGACCGTGGTGTTGTAGGTCACCACCGTGATACCCTTCTCGCGGCGCCGGTTCAGCGCGCTGAGCGAAGCCTTCGCGCTCAGCGGGGAAACGACGATGGCGTCCACGCCGCTGGCGATGTAGGTGTTCACCAGCTGGATCTCCTTGTCGGGTTTCCCTACACTGTTGGCCTCCAGCAACTCGACCCCGTTCTTCCGCGCGGCGTCGCGCATGCCGAACAGCACCAGGCGGAAGAACTGGTCCTCCTGGAACACAATGCCGGCGATCTTCTTCGGTGCCGCGGCGTCATGTTTCTTTGCGCAGCCGGACCAGACGATCCCTGCCGTCAGAACAACGATGAGGAGGCCCAACACTGTTGCCTGCTTGGTCATGAAGACTCCGGTGCTAGTGGTTGTCCTTAAGTCGTGCGGCGACCTTTTCCGCTGCCTCGCGGGCCTGCGTCGCCAGGTCATTGTTGGCATCCGCAGCAACGGCCTCCAGAGCGGCGAGCGAAGCCTTTCCCCCGTTATCGCCAAGTGCGTTCACCGCGGACCACCGGACCCAGCGGATCCGGTCCCCGAGCAGGCCGATGAAGATCTGTTCCACCTCGGGAGACTGTTTCAGCGGCCGCCGGAGGATGGAAAGCGACTGTCCCCGAACGCGGTCCGGATAGCCGGCCCGGATCCGCTCCATCGCGAGGGCAACCCCCTGCGCGGAATCCGCCCGCGAGATCAACCCGAGGGCGGTACTGGCAAGCACCTCGTTGCGCGACGGGACCCCGAGATAGCGGGGGAGCCACTCTTTCGCGTGGGCCGAATCCACCCGCGCGAGCGACGACATTGCGGCGGCCATGACCGCATAACTCGAATCCCCGAGGCATCTCTGGAGCGCGGACCGTACCGGCTCGGAGCGATACCGTGCGAGCCCGGAGGCGGCGGCGCTCCGTACCGCTGCGTTCCTGTCCGCGGTCGCCGCAACGAGAGCGATCTCCGTTCCCGCCGCGGTCGCCACGCGTGCATCCGCAAGCCCCTTGACCGCCTCGCGGCGTACGGCATAGAAGGGGTCGTTCCCGGCGATCGCCGCGAACACGCCCACCTCCCGGGCAGCGGTCGTATCTTTGGCCAGTTCCTGGACCGCAAGGATCCTGTCGATCGCATGTTCCGCATGCTGCGCCTGGTAGACCCACTCCCCCGCAGGACGGCGGAAGTGAAGCTGTTTCAGGATGGTGTTCCCCTCGTCGAAGATCACGGTGAGCGGTTTGCCCGGCGCCGGGAGAGCCAGGGTGGTCTCGCGTGATGCGATCTGCACGCGCGTCACGACTGCTCCCCTCCGCGGTGACCACGCGGATGTTGACCGGCACCTGGAAGGTCCCCGTGAGGCTGTCCTGCTTCTGCGTCTGCTCGACGGACAGCGTGACCGTTTTCGCGGAGTCGTTGTACGCGGAGGTGACCGTGAACTCCGGGTACCCCGCCCCGTACACCCATTGGTCGAAGAACCAGTAGAGATTCTGCCCGGTCGCGTCCTCGACGGCACGCTTCAGGTCATTGGTCTCCACGGGAGAGAACTGGTGCCGGGTGATGTAGAGATTGACGGATTTCCAGAAGAGCCGGTCGCCCAGCAGGTTGCGCAGCATGTGCAGGACCGTCGCGCCGCGTGAATAGACGTTGTTGCCGTAGGAGCCGACGCTCACGATCGGTTTCCGCCCGAGCGACCGGTCGGTCCGAATGGCATTCAATTGGTTCTCCCGCAGCCGCGTCTCGAATTCGTCCCGCCCGTATCGGTACTCGAAGTAGAGGGGATCAAAATACGTGGCGAAACTCTCGTTGAGCCAGAGGTGCCGCCAATCCTTGCAGGTCACGACGTCGCCCCACCACTGGTGGGCCAGTTCGTGGGCGATCAGGCTGGTCGCGGTCTCGTCCAGCCGCTCTCGCGGGCTGAAGACCGCCCCTTCGTCCGTGAGCGACGTCGCGCTGGCGTTTTCCATCCCTCCGGCGACGAACTCATGGATGAGCACCTGCGCGTACTTCTCCCACGGATAGGCGAAGCCGATCTTCTCGCCGAAGAACCGGATCATGTCCGGCGTCTCGCGGAAAGAGGCCTTCGCGTCATCAACGTGGTGCGGATAGACGTAGTAGTCGACCGGCAGCGAACCCGCCCGATCGCTGATGACGGCATACTCTCCGATGGCCAGCATCACCAGGTACGACACGATCGGTCTGGAGATCTTCCAGTGGTAGGTGCTCGTCCGAGTTTTGGGGTCTTTCGTCACCTTCAGCAGGCGGCCGTTGGACAACGCGACGTAGCGGTCCCTGACCGTGACAAGGACCTCGACCGTGGCGAAGTCGTTCGGGAAATCGTAGCAGGGGAACCAGAAGTGGTTGTCCATGTCCTCCCCCTGCGTCCAGATCTGCCACGGCTTCCGCGGATAGGCGGAGTCCGGCTGGACGAAATACAGCCCCTTCCTGGGGATCGCGGTGTAGTCGACCGTCAGCCTGACGGTGTCCGCCGGGGAGGCCGGCCGTGCAAGGCCGATCGCAAGGGTTGCGGGTTTGACCCGTACCCGAGCGGAGTGCCCCGGGGGCCGGTCACGGCGGTGATCTTCAGCTTCTCGGCATCCAGTTCAACGTGTACGAGCCTGTCGACGAACGGCACAAGCGTGATCGTGGTCTTCCCGGTGACCATCTTCTTCGATTCGTCGAATCGCCACCTCGATCCGGTAGTGGAGGACGTCGTAGGCGCGACTCGCGGCTCTCGCCGGTATCCCGTACGGGAAAGACCGGCTGCGCGAAGGCGCATGGACGCCCTGGAGGAGTGTCACGAGCCACGCCATCGACCACTTCATGTCAACCTCGTTGCTGGTGGTGGAAAAAGGTACATGCCCTCACGGGCAAATGCAACCCGGCCCCGCGGAGTCACGGGGGCACCTTCCGCCGCGACCAGCGATCGTAGCAGTGCCATGTTTTCGACGTCCTCATGCATGTCGTCGCTCTTTTCGGTCTCCAGGATCTTCGGTACGCCGGCGAGGCGGCGGTCGTTCATCAGCATCCGGAATCCGGCCAGGCCGATGAGCCCTTTGCCGATGTGCTCGTGGCGGTCCACGCGCGACCCGAGCGGCTTCTTCGAATCGTTGACGTGGATGGCGGCCAGCGACCGGAGCCCGACGATCCGCTCGAACGCGGTGATGGTCGCCTCCCACCCTTCTTCCGTGCTGATGTCGTATCCCGCCGCGAAGAGATGTGCGGTGTCCATGCAAACGGCCACGCGATGGCGGTCGCGCACCAGCGCCAGGATGTCGCGCAGGTGCTCGAACCGATACCCGACCGCGGTTCCCTGACCCGCCGTGGTCTCCAGGATGCTGAGGGGGGTGATCCCTGCCCGTCTGGTCATGCACGGCGTTCAGCGACGCCGCGATCTCCCTGATGCCCGTCGCCTCGCCCTCGCCCATATGCGCGCCGGGGTGAACGATCAGTCCCCTGACGCCCAGAGCGTCACAGCGGGTGAGTTCGTCGCGGAAAGCACGCCGCGACTTCGCGCGCACGTCAAGGTTCTTCGCGCAGAGGTTGATCAGGTAGGCCGCGTGGGCGAAGACCGGCATTATGGTTGATTTCGCTGCGGCCGTTTTGTAGCTTCCGATGTCGTCCGGCGTCAGCGGTTTCCCTTCCCACTGGTTGCTGTTCTTCACGAACACCTGCATCGTGGTGCATCCGATGCGTTCACCCCGCTCGAAAGCGGCGTGAATGCCGCCGGCCACGGATACGTGGGTGCCCAGGAGCATGCGCGTTTTCATGGGTACAAGATACGGAAGAGGAGACGTGTGGACAACCCCCTGCGGGCCCCTGTGCCGGGGCACGCTGTTCCTGACGCTGCTTCTGGCCGGATGCCGGAGCGACCGGCCGGCCGGGGGACCGGAGCCCCGGGTGGATTCCCCGCCGGCGGCCGCGGAACCGGCGGACGCGCTGGCCATCCCTTCAGGCATGAACGCCATCAGGTTCCGGGAAGAGCCTGCCGAGGGCGCGCGCGTTTCCTTCACGAAGGCCGATGAGCCCAACCGGGTCGATCTCCGCGTGACGACGGCCGAAGGCCGTGATTCCAGCACGAACGCTCTTGAACGATGGCTGCTCGAGCCGATCGTCTCCGACTCCCCGGGACGGGACACGGTATTCGTGGCGGTCCGCCGGCTCGCCGCCTCACAGGAACCCCACGTCGGCACCGATGCTGCATTCGTCCTTCTCTGGCGCCAGAAGGTCGTCGCACGGGTGGACCATCCCGTCCGGCTCATCCCGGGCACCGGACTCGCTCCGCGCAGGACCATACGTACGCGGACGATACGCGCCGGCTCTCGCGCGGTCGTGTGTGTCAGGTCCGACTCCGCCGGGGTCGCCGGAAGCGAACGGTACCGGTTCTTCGGTTTCGGTCCGGCGGGCACCCTGCAGCAATTCACCGGTCCCACCGAACACTTCCGTGACGCCGATCTCCCGGCGACACTGAACGCGGGGCAGGTGGTCTACGCCAGGGTGCGGATCGCCTGGTTCAGCGTTCCGCTTCCGTTGACGTTCGAGCCCGGGCGCGCGAGATTCGTACCCGAAGTGGGCGACGACGCCATGTTCAGTGCCACGGGCAAGGCGACCTTCCGGGGAGATCCCCGCGGATCGTCACTGATCCGCCTCTTCGCCTCCCCGGATCCCGGCGCGTCTTCGGTTTCCCTTCCGATCCCGCCGCTCAGCGAAGCGGTAGCGAGGAAGGCGTTCCTTCCATTCCTCGTCCCCGGTCACCCGCACGATCCGGGCGCGGACGCAGGGATGGTCTTTGTGACCATCGGCTCACTCGAAGGGTGGCTTCCGGACTCCCTGATCGGCCGATTCACTCCCTGAACTCATCTCCGGGACATCACCCATGGCAACTGACAGGCTGGTGGTTGGACTCATGTCGGGCACGTCGCTCGACGGCATTGATGCCGTGTTGCTCCGCATCCGTGGTTCCGGTACGAGGACCCGGTTCAGGCAGTTGGCCTTTCTCGAACGGCCGTTCCCGCGGGGGCTCCGGCAGGTCCTCCTCCGCAACTCCGTTCCAGAGACAAGCCGCGTCGATGAGATCGCACGCCTGAACTTCCTTCTGGCCTCGCTGTACGCCGACGCCGTCGCCACCCTCGCGCGCAAGGCGAGGGTGCGCCTGCGCGACATCGACCTGATCGGATCCCACGGCCAGACGATCCACCACGTGCCGCGGCCGGTCCGGTGGTTCGGCACGTCGGTGTCGGCCACACTGCAGATCGGAGACCCTTCCGCGCTCGCCACCCTCACGGGCATTACGACGGTGGGGGACTTCCGCGTCGCGGACATGGCCGCGGGCGGGCAGGGTGCACCTCTGGTTCCCTACTTCGACTGGCTCGTCTTCCGGTCCCGCTCGCTGAACCGCCTTGTCCTGAACATCGGGGGCATCGCCAACATTACGGTCCTTCCCCGCGACTGCACGGCGGACCGGGTCACCGCGTTCGACACCGGCCCGGGGAACATGGTGGTGGATTCGCTCATGCACGAATTCTATGGCAAATCCTACGACGAGCAGGGCCGCGTCGCCTCCAGCGGAGCGGTTTCCATGCAGCTCTTCAACCGCCTGATGCAGCATCCCTACCTGAAGCATCGCCCGCCGAAATCCACGGGGCGGGAGGAATTCGGCGAACAGTTCGTGGGGGAGTTCCTGAAACACGCCCGGGGATACGACAGGGAGGACATCATCGCCACAGCGTCGCAGTTCACCGCTTTCGCGGTGTATGACGCCTACCGCCGGTTCGTGGCGCGGCGGGTGGCCGTCGACGAGCTGGTGGTGAGCGGGGGCGGGGCAAGGAACAGGTTCTTCCTGGACGAGCTGCAGCGGTATTTTGCGCCGTCGCGCGTCCGGAGGGCGGACGAGTTCGGGGTGGATGCGGACGCGAAGGAGGCCGTCTGCTTCGCGGTGCTGGCGAACGAGACCATGGCGGGGAACCCCGCGAACCTGCCGCGGGTCACCGGTGCCAGGCGCAGGGTGATGCTCGGAAAGATCTGCCGCCCCTGAGCGTTGTCTCTACCTGATGGAGAGTTCCTTGAGGATGTTGTCCGCCCCCGAGAACTTGTCCAGCACGAACAACATGTACCGTGCGTCGACGCTGATGGTCCGGTTGAGCGGCTCATCGAAGAAGTAGTCGCCCACGACCCCTTCCCAGTTCCCGTCGAACGCGCAGCCGATGAACTCTCCCTTGCCGTTGATGACCGGACTCCCGGAGTTCCCGCCGGTGATGTCCAGGTTCGCGATGAACGCCACCGGGACGTCACCCGTGCGCGGATCGGCGTAGCGGCCGAAGTCCTTTTTCGCCCAGAGCTCCTTGAGCTTCGCGGGGACGACGAAATCCCCCTCGCCGGTCTCCTTCTCCATCACCCCCGTCAGCGAGGTCATCGATCCGTATTCCACCGCGTCGCGCGGGTGAAAGGACTTCACCGTCCCGTAGGTGAACCGCATGGTCCGGTTCGCGTCCGGGTAGATGAGGGTGGATCTCTTCCAGCCCACCAGGGCCTCGACGTACTTCGCCCGCAGGGCTGTCTGGGCCATGGTGATCTTCCCCATCTTCGCCGTCACCGGAGCGATCTCCGCGTTCAGCGCGACCGCGAGCTTCACCATGGGATCATCGAGGATATCCGCCGCACCTTTGGCCAGGAGTTTCTCCGCCCCCTCCGGCGTCCGCAGCTCCGTGTCTTCGTACAGATCCTCGACATACTCTTCGACCTTCTTCTCCCGGTCGGCTCCGGTCGTGTTCCCTGCCAGCTCCCGGAACGGGGTGAATTGCTGATCGGCGGGCTGATCCAGCGATCTCAGGATCAGCACGGACAATGTCCGTCGGTCCACCTCCTCATCGAAGGTCCTGAACACGTTCTTGATGAACTCCTGGATCGTCCCTCCATCACGGCCGCCGCGTGGTCCGGGTACCGCAACCGTGTCCCTGCCTGTCGCCTGCGAGCGGAACCGGGCGGCGAGGCGCAGCATACTCACATTTCCCATGACGCTGGTTGCCACGATGTTCTTCCGGTTGATCGCTTTCTGCTCTTCGGTGATCTTGCGGAAGTCCGTGAAGAGGGTACCGTATCTCTGAGTGAGTTCTGACGAGGACTTGAGATAGGTGGCAAAATCCTGTTCGGCGCGCTGTTTCACGCCGACCACGTCCGCCCGGCGCATGCCCGCCAGCGTCCCGATGTAGTTCTTGTAGGTGTTGGCCAGGCCGCGGTGGCGGCTCGCCAGCTTGATCTGCAGCGCCCTGTTGTTCCTCCAGGCGTTCTCCATGACATCGATCTGGGCCTTGAAGAGCTCAATGCTCAGCGGCAGCGATTCGTCGCGCGCCAGCTCCACCGCGGCGGCCTCACGGTACCGGAAGGTCCGCCCGGGAAATCCCATGATCATGGCGAAGCTGCCGTCGGCGAACCCGGCGGCGGAGACCGGCAGGTATTTCCTCGGCACGAACGGGACGTTCTCTTTGGAGTATTTGGCGGACTTCCCGTCCTTCCCGACGTACGCTCGCATCAGGGAGAAATCACCCGTGTGACGGGGCCAGATCCAGTTGTCGGTCTCCCCACCGTAGTTCCCGATGGCGCTCGGAGGCGCGTACACCAGCCGGACATCGTTGATGACCCGGTAGATCGTGACATAGTACTTCAAGCCGCTCCACATATCGCTCACTCGCGCAACGTGGTCCGCGTCCTGCACCGCGGCTTTCTCGATCTCGGCGCTCTTCGCGCTGATGGCCCTGGCCCGTTCATCCTGACTCATTCCCTCTTTGACCGCCCCCAGGACCTCTCCGGTGACCTCTTTCATTTCGGTGACGACCTGGGCCGTGTAGGTCGTCGAGAGCTCTTCGGCCCTGGATCTCGCCCAGAAACCGTTCTTCAGGTAGTCGTCCTGGACGCTGCTCAGCTGCTGTATGCCGCCGAACGCGACGTGGTGGTTCGTCACCATCAGTCCTTCGGGGGAGACGAACGATGACGTGCCTCCACCCAGAAGCACGATCGCATCCTTCAGACTGGGGCCGGATGCGCTGTAGATCTGTTCCGGGGTCAGTTCGAATCCCCGGTCCTTGAACTGTGCGAGAGGCAGTTTGCCGACGGAATCCAGCAGCCACATCCCCTCGTCGAGCCAGGTCGCTGCGATGAGCAAGGGCAGGCACAGAACCGCCAGAATCACCACACGGGAACCTTTCATGGGAGACCTCTGTTGTGAACCCTAACGGGATGGAGCTATCTGAGGATCAGCGAGGGGTACCGGCAGCAGCCTTCGTGATATGCTCCAGAAACTTCTGTGATACAATTTACGGACATCGAGCGACGGAATCAACCTCCTGTCCTGAGACAGAATCCCCCTTCCCCGCATGACCGCGTTCCCTGACCGTTTGCTGGTATTCGTGCTCATCTCCTCCTATGCCCTCACCGGCACAGCGGGATTCGGCACGCACGACCATTCTGCCGGTCCATCGGACGGGAACTCTCCCGCGTTCTCCGCTCACGGTTGCGGTGAGCGGGAGATCCACATCCCCGTCGAGGACAGCGCTCGGTGCCCGATCTGCCTGAGCGGCCTGTCCCGTTTTGCCATCCTTACTCCTTGCGCGATGGCGCGCTTTTCGGCGGAAGTGCTCCTCATCGTACCGTCGTACAGCGATCCGGTCTCCGGCTGCGTCGACCTCTTTGCGTCAGGAACCCGCGGTCCCCCCCTTTCATAAGTCCTCCAGCGGCAGTATCATTCTGTGCCAATCGGATCGTCCGGGCCACTCTGTCCTCCAGGGAAAGGCTCCGGCCCTCAGTTTGTTCATGATCGCCGGCAACCGACAGGAAATCCATGAACCGATTCCTTCTGTTCATTTGTGCCATCGCTGCAACGGCGTTGCCCGTCGCCGCACAGACCACGCTCAACCCCGACATCAGCGTGATCCCACGATTCCGGATCGACACCAATGATGGTGGTCAATTGCCGGAGCAACGAGTCTGGAGCCGTCCGGATCTCTCGTTCGAAGAGCTTGAGATCGCCATCCAGAGCTATCTGAACCCCTACGCCAAAGCCGATGTTGTTCTGACGATCCCGGGCCCCGACGTGGAAAACGCCAAGCTCGGGCTCGAGGAGGTGTATGCCACCATTCTGCGGGGTCTTCCTTTGGACCTGAATCTCCGGTTCGGCAAATACCGGGCGGGATTCGGGAAGATCAACATGATGCATCCACATACGTGGCCGTTCATCACCCAGCCGCTGTCCCAGGAGAGGTTCCTGGGCGAAGAGGGATTGAACGATCTGGGCATCTCCGCCAGTATTCTCCTGCCGACGGGCGATATCTACACGTCGCTGACCGCCGATCTCCTCCGGGGACAGGCGATCGGCTCGGTCACGGGCATGCCGGACTCCACGGGGGGATCCCTTCCCTACGCGGGATTGGTGCGCCTCCAGAGTTTCTTCCCGCTCACCGATGATTCCGACATGGAACTGGGCCTCAGCGGATACACCGGGATCCACGATCCGTATCGTCACGAACGGTTCTGGTACGTCAACGTGGATCTGAAGTACAAGTATCGGCCGAGTTCCTACACCGCGCTGGTGGTTCAGGGAGAATATCTCTACAATACGCGTACGGTGTATCAGGACTTCGACGGGAACGATGCGCCGGAGGGATGGAGTCTTCACACGGGAGGGGCATATGTCTTTGCCGATCTTCAGTTCCTGAAGATCTTTTCGATCGGCGCACGGTATGACTGGAGTCAGACCCCCTATTCCGCCGATGACCGGGCACATGCCGTCAGCCTGTTCGCCGGTTACTATCCGGTGGAAGAAACGATAGGCGTCCGTCTGCAGTACCAGCGGACCACGAACGAAACCCCGGGGATCGCTTCGACGGTGAACCAGCTGGCCCTGCAGGTGCTCTTTTCTCTTGGTCCGCACAAGGCCCATCCATTCTAATCTGGAAGGAACGACATCCATGCGACACATGATCATTGCCGGCCTTGTGGTGTTCGCGCTTTCGTCCGCCGGGGCCGCTATCCGGGTCGTCACGTCGCTCCCCGATCTTGCAGAATTCGTACAGCACGTGGGGGGCGAGAAGGTGACGGTCGATTTCATCGTCCGTGGGAACCAGAACCCCCATTTCATCGAGGTCAAGCCGAGCTACATGATGAAACTGAAATCGGCCGATCTCTTCTTCCTGGTCGGCATGGATCTCGAGATCTGGGCGCCGCAGATCATCGACGGTTCGCGGAACAGCTCTCTTACCGTGGTCGATCTCTCGAAGAAGATCCAGAAGCTGGAGGTCCCGGGCAAGGTCGACGCGAGCATGGGAGACGTCCACCGGTTCGGCAATCCGCACTACTGGCTGGATCCGCGGAATGTCCGGATCATGGTTCACGATATCGTGTCGGCCCTGTCGGCTGTTTCGCCCGCCGACGCGCAACTCTTCCACGCCAACGCCGAGGCCTATCTCAAGCGTCTCGACGCTTCTGTCAGGGAATGGGAACAGATCATGCGGCCGTTCACAGGTGCCAAGATCGTCACGTTTCACACAAGCTGGAGCTATTTCGCGCAGTGGCTGAATCTGACGGTCGCAGGGCAGGTCGAACCCAAGCCCGGTATTCAGCCGACGCCCGGACACACGTCGGAACTCCTCCAGCTCGTGCGGTCGTCCGGCATCAAGGCGATCGTGGTGGAGCCGTTCTACGACGCAAGCGCGGCGGAACAGATCGCTCGTTCCGGCGGCTCCAAAGTGATCCGGTTGGCCACCTCCTCTGGAGGGGTCGAAGAGGCGAAGGACTATGTTGGACTCATGAGCTACAATGTGCGGACCCTGGCGGAGGCCCTCCGGTGAGCGTTCGAATAGAACCCCAGACTCCTGCCGTGGTGCGCTGCTTCATCCCGTTGATCCGAACCTGACGGGCCATCGACCATGAGCAGACCGCTGATAGAATTCACCAACGTGACCATCGGCTACGGCCGGAAGGTGATCGTCCGGGACGTTACCTTCACCGTGGAAGAGGGAGACTTCTTCGGCATGGTGGGCCCCAACGGTGCGGGGAAAACCACCATTCTGCGGGCGATCCTGGGGATCCTTCCGCCTTTTTCGGGGACCATCGCCGAGCATCGGCCGGGCGGCGGAACACTCCGGTACGGTTACGTCCCACAGCGCGACAGCATCGACCTCATCCTCCCCTATACCGTGCGTGAGGTGGTCAACATGGGCAGGTTCCGGAGGATCGGCCTGTTCCGGGGTCTGAGCAGCGAAGACCGGGCGATCGTCGACCGCAGCCTGGCACATGCGGGGATCACGGATCTGCAGGACCGCCGATTCCGCGACCTTTCGGGCGGTCAGAAACAGCGGACACTCATCGCCCGGGCCCTGTCCGCCGAACCGGATGTGTTGATCCTCGATGAGCCAACGAACGGGATGGATCTGTCCTCGCGGCTCGCCATTCTGGAACTCGCCAGCACGTTGCGCCGTGAAGATCGCCTGACGGTCATCATGGTGACACATCTTCTCGATGATGTCGCGAATCATGCGGACACGATCGCACTCGTCGAGCGCGAGTTCGTGGTCGTCGGGAACCGTGAGGAGGTCCTTACCTCCGAACGGCTTTCGTCCCTGTACCGCGTTCCCATCCGGGTCGTGCACGAAGGGGACACCATATCGATCATCCCGGGGAGGGCCCATGCCGATCATTGAGGCCGTCCGCACCATCCTCCAGGATTTCCCGCTGGCACTCGCCGGGAGCATTCTGGTCGGGGTGGTGTGCGGGTTCCTGGGGGTCCATATCGTGGCGCGCCGGGTGGTGTTCCTCGGGGCCGTGCTGACACAGGTGTCGGTGGTCGGCCTGACCCTGACGTTCCTCTTTTCCCTCCCGCATACGCTCGGATCGGTGGTCTCCGTCTTCTTCACCATCCTGGTGATCTCCCGCCTGTTGACCGGCAAGAAGGTTCCGAGGGATGCGGTCCTTGGGGTGGTGTTCGTGACTTCGATCGCTCTCCGGATCCTCATACTCCAGAAGACGCCAAGGGTGGAGGCGTCAGAGATCGAGAGCCTGCTTCGGGGAGACATCCTGTTCGTCACCCCGGAATTGTTCTACCTCATGGCGGGGGGATCCGCGGTGGTGCTTGTGCTTCACGTGCTGTTCCGGAAGGAATTCGCCATAGTCTCCTGTGACCCCGAAACCGCAGCCACGCAGGGCTACGCAGTGCAGTTCTGGGATCTGGTGTTCTATCTGTCGGCGGGTCTCGTCATCTCCTTCGCCACGCACATGGTGGGAGACACCTTCGTGTTCGGTTTTCTTGTCGTCCCTGCGATCACCGCATTGCTCATCGCGAAGCGTGTGCGGTCGATCTACCTTGTGGTGGGTCTGATCGGCATCCTGGCCCCTGCGGCAGGACTCATCCTCGCATTCATCCTGGATTTCCCGGCGTCGCCGATGATCGTGGCCGTGGCTTCCTTCCTCCTTGGCGTGGCCTGGCTGGTCAGTCTGTTCCGGCGGTAGGCGGAGGTCCTGCGGGCCGGGCCACCGCGAAGACGAAGTCGCTCGGCAGTTGCCCGCTCTGGAGCGCCCGGTCTTCCGCCTCGAATGCCGATGCCAGGATCCGCTGCGCGGTGGTGTCCGGTGTGATGTAGTGGTGGGCGATGTCTTTGAAGAGCAGATGCAGGATCGTCCCGCCGAGATCCTTCACTTCCAGCAGCTCGAACCGTTCCCTCAGCGCGGGGAGGATCTCCGAGGATTCAGCGGCCTCTGAAGGATCGCTGATCCGCATGCTCAACCTTCCCGGCCTGTAGACCCTCGATTTCGGCCTGCCGTCCTGCCATCGGCGCCTGTATTCCCCGGGGATCTTCGCCAGCAGCCTCTCTACAGCTTCGAGCTGGGCGTCGGTCCACTGGAACCTCGACGGACCCACGAAGTCGATCAGGACCAGGAGTCCCCCGGGGGCCAGCGCTCGTGCCACGGACCCGAGGACCGGGCGAACGGGAGCGAGGTGATGCAGGGCCCCGTCCAGGAGCACCAGGTCGACCGAACCCCGCTGCAGCGCGAGCCGCCTCGCATCCGCCACCTGGAAGAACGACTTTTCGGAGAACCCCCTCTCCGCCGCACGGGTGGAGGCGAACGCGATCCGCTCCGGGGACAGGTCCACCCCGTCCAGTCGCTTGATCCGTCCGCTCTCCAGCCACTCCAGCTCCTTCTCTCCCGTACCGCAGCCAAGCGACAACATCCGCAGGTCACGGCGTCCGATGAAGTGGCGCTCCAGTACATGCTCGACCGCCGTCCGGTCCGGCGAATCCGTCACCATGCCATTCCAGCGCCGGCGCACGTCGGGAATGTCCCACCAGCCGCTTGCCGGCGCGGCCGTGTGGCGCCATGCGGCACGGATCCGGTCGCGCGACAGCGGCGTGAGCCGATGCACGACTGAGCGGGGACCGCGGATCTTCTCCGCGAACGCGACGACGTCGTGGATGTTGACGAGGTTGCGGAACAAGGGTTCTCAGACCGCTCCGACAACGGCATTGATCGCCGCCACGTGGAAGATGTCGCTCACGCTGCAACCGCGCGAGAGGTCGAAGGCCGGTTTGCGGAGCCCCTGCACGACGGGTCCGATCGCTTCGGCGCCCGCCATGCGCTGGGCCATCTTGTATCCGATGTTTCCTGCGTTCAGATCCGGGAAGATCAGCACGTTCGCGTTCCCTGCGATCGGGCTCCCGGGAGCCTTCGAGGCCGCGACCTTCGGGACGATGGCCGTGTCCAGCTGCACCTCCCCGTCCATCAGCAGGTCCGGGCGCTTCTTCCGGAAGATGGCTGTGGCCTGCTGTACCTTTTCCACCAGGAGATGGCTTGCGCTCCCCTTGGTCGAGAACGAGAGCATTGCCACACGCGGCTCTTCGCCGGTCAGCCGGCGGTGGTTGTCGGCCGTGGAGATGCCGATGTCGGCGAGCTGCTCGGCGGTCGGGTCGGGAACCACCGCGCAGTCGGCGAACGAATAGACCTTCTGCGGGAACACCATCAGAAAGAAACTCGAGACGATCGTGATGTTCTCCGCGAGGCCGATCACCTGGATCGCGGCCCGGAGCACGTCGCCGGTCGTGGAGAGCGATCCTGCCACGCTGCCGTCCGCCAGCCCCTGCCGGACCATCATCGCCCCGTAGAAGAGCGGGTGCTGCATCTGTTTCCGGGCTTCCTCCGGCGTCAGTCCCTTGTGTTTCCTGAGGTCGTGGAAGATCCGGGCGAACTCTTCCAGCTTCGGAGACCCGGCAGGATCGATCACCTCTATCCCTGCAAGCGTAACGTTCACCTTTGCAGCCTGAGCACCGATCGTGGCCTTGTCTCCCACGAGCACCGGCTTGACGATCTTCCTGTCCACGAGTTGCCGGGCGGCCTGGATCGCCCGTTCGTCCGTCGCGTCAGGAAATACGATGGTTTTGTTGAGTCCCTGCGCTTTGGCCAGCACATTCTCCATCAGATTCATACGATTCTCTGCTCTTCATGAATTGAATAGTGGTAGGGGTACATCGCAAAAACCCCAAAAAAGATACGAAACTGATCAGGCATATCAAAACCCTGCGAGTATGACGAATTGGCACCTCCAGGGGCCAAAATCCTCAAAAACCCTCAAAATTAAAAACAATTAACGCATTTCTCATCTTGGCGAATTGCATTCTTGTCACCCTATGGATAGATTAGCCTGCTCTTTCCGCAGTCTCACCAGGCATTTCCAGTGAATTCACGGCGAGTCTACATAGAGACCTACGGCTGCCAGATGAACGAGGCGGACACGGAGGTCGTTGGCGGGATCCTTCATGCGCGCGGCTATGCCCTTACGGGCGAGATCCGCGAGGCGGATGTGGTCCTGCTGAACACCTGCGCGATCCGCGACAACGCGGAGCAGCGGATCTACGGGCGGCTCGGGTACATCAACTCGTTCCGTCGTGGGAATCCGGCTCTGGTGGTCGGGATCCTGGGATGCATGGCGGAGCGGCTGCGGGCACGTTTCATCGAAGAAGAGCGGCTCGCGGATCTGGTCGTCGGGCCGGACGAGTATCGCAAGCTCCCCGATCTCATGGAACGGGCGATGTTCGGGGAGAAGGGGATCGCCGTGCGCCTCTCGCGGGTCGAGAACTACGAGGACATCGAGCCGTTGCGCACAGACGGAATCAGCGCCTGGCTTTCGGTGATGCGAGGATGCGACAAGTTCTGCTCCTTCTGCGTGGTTCCCTTCACCCGCGGCAGGGAGCGCAGCCGTTCCCTCAACAGCATCACCGATGAGGTCTCGCGACTTTCCGCGCAGGGTTTCCGCGAGGTGACCCTGCTCGGACAGAACGTGAACTCCTACCGTGACGGCGAGCGGGACTTCGCTGACCTGATGCAGGCCGTTGCTGCGGTCGACCCGGCGATCCGGATCCGGTTCACCACGTCGCATCCTCAGGACATGAGCGACCGGCTCATCGACACGATCGCCGCCCACGACAACCTGTGCAAGTATGTCCACCTGCCGGTCCAGTCGGGCTCCGACCGCATCCTTGAGCTGATGAACCGCACCTATACCTCGGACCACTACCTGCGGCTCGTGGAACGGCTGCGGCGGCGCATCCCGGGGGTCGCCCTCACCACGGACATCATCTCCGGGTTCCCGACGGAGACCGAGGCCGACCACAGGCGCACCATGGACCTGCTGCGGGAGGTCCGGTTCGACGGAGCCTACACGTTCAAATACTCCGCGCGGGAAGGGACGAAGGCCTGGGAGTTGGCCGACGACATCGGTGAGGACGACAAGGGACGCCGCGTGAACGAGGTCACCACGCTCCAGCACGAGATCTCCCTTGCGATCAACAGCGCGCTGGTGGGCAGCGTGGAGAGGGTCCTCATTGAAGGACCGAGCAAAAAGTCCGACGCGGACCTCACCGGCCGCACGGACACCAACAGATCCGTGGTATTTCCTCGCCATGGCGAGGCGGCCGGTGAGTTCGTGGACATCCGGATCGACCGGGTGAATTCTGCAACGCTGTTTGGCACACGTTTCTCTTCTCCGGAGGCACACGCGTGAAGACCCTGTCGCTGATCCTGCTCTTCTGTCTTGCCGTTCTGCCCGCCATCTCACAGAACGTCGACCAGACCGTCAATTCCCTGCTCGTCCAGGTCGACAAAGGGGAGATGTTCAAGGTCCGGCAGGAAATGCCGGCGCTGCTCTCCAAGTACCCGAATCATCCAGGGCTGCTCTTCGTCCAGGCGCGGATCACCACCAACGGTGCCGAGGCGGTGAAGATCTATCAAAGCATCGTCGACAACTTCCCGAAGAGCGAGTGGGCTGACGACGCGCTGTACCGCGTGTACCAGTTCTGGTACTCCATCGGTCTCTACCGCACGGCGGACCTGAAGCTCCAGCAGCTGAAGCGCGACTACCCGTCCTCGCCGTTCCTCCAGGCCGCCGCGACCCGAGACACCACCGTCCTTCCCGCCACGCCCGCCCGCGAAGATTCCGGCGCGGTGCTGGTCACGCCCGGAATGCCGGTCCAGACGGAGTCTGCCGCTGCCCAGCAGTTCGCGCTGCAGGTGGGTGCCTTCAGCACCCAGGCGAACGCGGAGCGCCAGAAAGGGCAACTGGAGGCCGAGGGGCTCGAGGTCGAGATCGTGAACAAGGTCAAGGACGGCCGGTCGCTGTTCATCGTTCTGGTGGGCAGTTTCCCGACCTACGAGGCCGCCAAGGCTCGCTCCGCGGACCTGCAGAAGCGGCTCAACACCCCGTCGATCGTGGTGACCCGATAGGTCATGCAGGGCCTTCTCGCCACATCGGCGGCTCCGCCGCCGGACGCGCTTTCCGCGGTCGTCGGGAACTCCCCCGCGATCAGGAAGATCCGCGACGTCGTCCGCCAGGTCGCTCCAACGGAGATCACGGTCCTCGTGACCGGCGAGAGCGGCGTGGGGAAGGAAGTGATCGCGAAGGCCATCCACGCTCTCAGTGCGCGGGCTTCGAAACCCCTGGTGACCGTGAACTGCGGCGCCATCCCGGAAGGGATCATCGAAAGCGAGCTGTTCGGTCACGAACGCGGCTCGTTCACCGGCGCCTCCGAACAGCGCAAGGGATACTTCGAACTCGCGGATGGCGGTACGATCTTCCTGGACGAGATCGGCGAATTGCCGCTCTCCGCCCAGGTCAAGTTCCTGCGCGTGATGGAGAACGGCGAGTTCGTCCGCGTCGGGAGTTCCTTGCCGCGCCGGGTGAACGTGCGCGTGATCGCCGCCACCAACAAGGACCTCGAAACGGAGGTCCGTACTGGCCGCTTCCGCGCGGACCTGTATTTCCGCCTCCGGTCCGTCAATATCCTCGTGCCCCCTCTTCGGACGAGGCCCGAGGATATCGCGGAACTGGTGGGCCATTTTGCAGCCGATCTGAGCGCACGAAACGCCATCCCGTTCGCCGGTTTCTCGCCGGAGGCGCTGCAATTGCTGATCGGGTATGCGTGGCCCGGCAACGTCCGCGAGCTCCGCAACCTGGTGGAGAGCCTCCTGGTCCTCGGTAAAGGGAGGACCGTGACGGCCGAGGACGTCAGGCCGTACCTTAAGGAGCATATGGCTCCGGACGAACGGAACCTCCCGGTCCCCCTCGCCAAGAGCGTCGAACAGGCCGAGCGTGAGCTGATCCTGCGCGCGCTGCTGGACATCAAAGGGAACCTGCTGGAGGTTCGGCAGGAGATCGCCGAGCTCGGGCGTTCACTCGAGACCGCGCGACAGGAGCGCGACCCGATGGCCGTCGCGGAGAACAACCGCTCGCTCACGCTTGAGGAGATGGAACGCAAGATGATCGTGGAGGCGCTGGAGCATTATCAGGGGAACCGCCGCAGCGCGGCCCGTGCCCTGAATATCAGCGAGCGGACGCTGTATCGCAAGATCAAGGAATACGGTCTGGGATAGGGAACTCGCGTGCAGATACCCGGGAGGGAAATACGTTTCACGGTCGCGGGGCTGCCGCTGTTCCTGCTGGCCATTGCAGGATGTTATTCGTTCACGGGAGCCTCCGTGCCGGCCCATCTGCGGACGATCGCCATCCCGGTGGTCGACGATCAGTCGAATTTCGGTGAGCCGGGATTGCGGGAACAGTTCACCCGCGAACTGACCACGAAGTTCATCGCCGACAACAGCCTGCAGGTGGCCGACCGCGCCTCCGCCGACTGCATGCTCGAGGGAACCATCCTCACCATCGCCGATGTGCCCCAGGTCATTCAACCCGGGGAGCAGGTCAGCAAACGCCGCATCACGGTCACGGTGCGGTTCGCCTTCCAGGACCTCCGTTTGAAGCGCAAGACCTGGGAGAAGAGCTTTTCGAATTGGGGAGATTACGACTCGGGCGGCGGGTTGTCCATGAGGCAGGTCGGCCTCAAGGATGCGCTCGCCAAGCTGACCGATGATGTCCTGCTGGAGACCGTCTCCGGCTGGTGAACCACGGAATACGTACCATCACTGATCCACTCTTCGGAACCATCATGGAACAGGTCATACTTCTTACATACATCGGCTCGCTGAGCATTCTCTTCATCTTCGGCTCACACGGGTTCATCATGATCTACTACTACCTGAAGTTCCGGTCCCGAAAGGCCCGGGAGGCGGACGAGATCGTGCAATACCCGGTGGTGACGGTGCAGCTCCCGGTGTACAACGAGCTCTACGTTGTCGGGCGGCTCATCGACGCTGCCTGCGCCATCGTCTACCCGAAGGACAAGCTGGAGATCCAGCTGCTGGACGACTCGACGGACGATACCGTGGACGTCGTGTCCTCGTACGTCGAACGCTACCGGAAGCAGGGCTTCGACATCAAGCACGTCCGTCGCGTCGACCGGGCCGGGTTCAAGGCCGGCGCGCTGCGCGAAGGGATGACGACCGCTCGCGGAGAGTTCATCGCGATCTTTGACGCCGACTTCATTCCAAAGCGCGACTTCCTGCTCAAAACGATCCCGCATCTCGTCCAGGACCCGAAGGTCGGCATGGTGCAGACCCGCTGGGAGCACCTCAACTCCGAGTATTCGCTCCTCACCCGGACACAGGCGATGGCGCTGGACGGCCACTTCGTGATCGAACAGGCCGTCAGGAACAAGGTGGGGCTCTTCATCAATTTCAACGGCACCGCGGGGGTCTGGCGCCGGTCCTGCATCGAGGACGCCGGCAACTGGCAGTCCGACACGCTCACCGAAGACCTGGACCTGAGCTATCGGGCCCAGCTCCGCGGCTGGCGGTTCGTCTACCTGAACAACGTCACGAGCCCGGCAGAGCTTCCGTCGGAGATCAACGCGCTGAAGTCGCAGCAGTTCCGGTGGACAAAAGGGGCGATCGAGACCGCCCGGAAGATCCTTCCGGAAGTGTGGCGTTCGTCGCTTCCGACACGGATCAAGATCCACGCCACGTTCCACCTGACCAACAATATCGTCTTCCCGTTCATCGTGCTGGCGGGCGTGCTGAACGTGCCGCTGGTGTTCATCAAGCATTCCGGCATGTACAACGAGTATTTCACGTTCATGTCGGTGTTCGTCTTCGCCTTCATCGGCTCGTTCCTGTTCTATCTCTTCTCCCAGCGCGACGTCTACACCGACTGGCGACGCCGGCTCTTCCTGTTCCCCGTGTTCATGGCCGGCAGCATGGGTTTCGCGGTGAACAACAGCCGGGCGGTCATCGAAGGACTGTTCAAGAAGCGCAGCGAGTTTGTGCGGACACCGAAGTACAGCATCAAAGACAAGAAAGACTCCTGGACCGGCAAGCAGTACGTCCCGATCAAGCTGAACGCCACCGTCATTGTCGAGATCGTGCTCGCGCTCTACTGCCTGGTCGGCCTCGTGGCGTCGATCGTCTTCCTCGAGATCGCCGCGGTCCCTTTCCAGCTGCTCTTCTTCAGCGGTTTTTCCATCGTGTCCATTCTGTCCATACGACACGCCTGGCTCGCCAGGCATATGTCGGCCGGGAATCGCTCATGCAGACCCGCTGGGTACAAACGGCGGCCGAACACCTCGACCAGGGCCGGGTCGAAGAGGCCCTGCGCCAGTCCCTCGAGGGGACCCGCGCCTGTCCGTGGTACGCCACGGGACACCTGGTGCTGGGCCGGTGCTTCGAGAGGCTGAAGCGTCTTCCCGAGAGCCTCATCGCCTACCGGACCGCCCTTGCCGTCCTGCCCGACAATCCCATGCTGCAGAAGCTGGTACGTGACGCGGAGTATTCCGCTGAGGCGGAATTCGCTGCCTTCCGGCTCGAACAGGGACGGCGTCTGGAGGGGACCGCGGACCGGCAGTCGCTGGGGGACTTCCTCGGCGGAAAGGAGCCCCTGGAGGATCAGGCGAAAGCCCGGGGACTCTTCGTGACGCCGACGCTGGCGGAGATCTATGCGAGCCAGGGGGAATTCGGCGAAGCGATCGACGCCTACAAGACGCTCGCCGAACACCGTCCAGAACAGGAGACCCGCTTCCGGGAACGTATCAAGCAGCTGCAGGAGCTGGCACGCCAGCGAGGAGAAGGAGGAGGGAAGAATCCGTAAGCCACGGTCAGCGTCCGGCGGCGTTCACGCCGGTCGGCCGCTGACCGCAACCAGGGTTCACTTCATCTTGTTGACCAGCAGGGTCAGCGCCGATTTGTAGTTCGCCGCCTTGTTCTTGTGGATCACCCCTTTGGCCGCCAGCTGGTCGAGCAGCTTGACGGTCTTCTTCAGCTCCGCGCTCCCCTTCTCCTTGTCCTTCGCCTCGCGCACCCTTTTCACCGCGTTCCGCATCCGGGATTTCCACTGTGCGTTCCGTGCAGCCCGGCGCTTCGTCGAGCGCGCGCGCTTTTCCGCTGATTCATGCTGTGCCATCCGACGACCTTCTGAGAGAGTTGATGACTGCCCTGAACATATAGTATATCAAAAAGCGGGCTCAGAATCAACGACCTTGCCTTTTTGGCGGACCCTTGGTATCTTTTCAGGCGTTCCACCACCTGCTCCGCGCCTGTCTGTACCCCCGACGGGGGCGGGCGCCCGCCGCTGCGCTCATGGAAGGAGGGAGAATGAAGGTCGCCGTCTGCGTCAACCACGTACCCGACACCGAAACCAAGATCAAGATCGGCCCTGACAACGTCTCGATCGACCGGACCGGGGTGAGCTTCATCCTGAATCCGTACGACGAATTCGCGATCGAGGAGGGTCTGCGTATCCGCGAGAAGTTCAAGGGCGAGGTGATCGCGATCAGCCTCGGCGGGGATCCGCACAAAGAGACTCTCCGGAAGACTCTCGCCATGGGGGTGGACAAGGCGGTGCTGCTGAAGGACGATACCCCCCGGGATTCCTTCGGCGTGGCACACGGCCTGGCCGAAGAGCTGCGCGCGCTGGCACCCGACATCATCCTGTTCGGAAAACAGTCCATCGACCACGATGACGCGGCCGTCGGCACCATGGTGGCGGAGCTGCTGAACCTGCCGTCGGTCGCCGTGGTGGTCAAGATGGAGATCGCGGATCGCGTCGTACGGTGCGAGCGCGAGATCGAGGGGGGACATGAAGTGGTGGAAGCGAAGCTCCCCGCGGTTTTCCTCGCACAGAAAGGGCTCAACGAGCCCCGCTATCCTTCCCTGAAGGGGATCATGGCCGCAAAATCGAAGCCGATCGAGGAGAAGCCCGCACAGTCCACGGCACCACGGACCGAAACGCTTACGATGAAGCGCCCTGCGGCAAAGGGAGCAGGAAGGATCGTCGGTACCGACGCGAGCGCCGTCCCGGAACTGGTCCGGCTGCTCAGGGAGGAGGCCAAGGTCCTATGACGATCCTCGTCTTCACCGAAGTCAGGGAACAGAAACTCAAAAGATCGTCGTGCGAAGCCGTGTTCGCTGCCGCGACCGTCGCGAAACAGATGGGGGGAACCGTCGTCGCCCTGGTGGCCGGTCACGGCGTTGCGCACCTCGCGGCCGAGGTCGGCCCCTACGGTGCCTCGAAAGTGATCGTGGTGGATCAGCCGGCGCTGGCCAGCCACTCCAATACCGGATATGCGAAGGTCATCGCCGAAGTCGCCAGGCAACAGCAGGCGGAAATGATCTTCTTTTCCGCCAGCCAGATGGGCAAGGATCTCGCCCCCCGCGTTGCGGTGAAACTCGGCGCCGGTCTGGCGACCGACTGCACCGCCTATGAGGTCCGGGGGGACCAGCTCATCGTGTCGCGCCCCGTCTACGCGGGGAAGGCCATCGCCGAAATGCGCGTCACTACGCCGGTGAAGGTGTATACCCTGAGGCCGAACGTGTTCACCGCCGTCGCGGGCCCATCCGTTGCCGTGATCGAACAGGGTTCCGTGCCGGTGGATGATGCGGACCTGGGCTCCGTGGTCAAAGACACCACCGTCTCAACGGGTCGTCCGGACGTCACCGAGGCCGACATCGTGGTCTCGGGCGGCCGGGGTCTGAAGGCTCCGGAACATTTCACACTCGTCGAACAACTCGCCGACGTGCTCGGCGCCGCGGTGGGCGCATCACGGGCCGTGGTGGATGCCGGCTGGCGCCCCCACGAGGAACAGGTCGGACAGACCGGCAAAACGGTCGCGCCGACGCTGTACGTCGCGTGCGCGATCTCGGGGGCCGTACAACACCTTGCGGGCATGTCCTCCTCCAAGTGTATCGTTGCCATCAACAAGGACAAAGACGCGCCGATCTTCCAGGTGGCGGACTACGGGATCGTGGGGGACGTGTTCGAGATCCTCCCGGCACTGACCACGCAGTTGAAGAGCGCTCTCGGAAAGTAACCGCGGAGGCAGCAGTGGAACGCGTGCTGGTGGATATCCTGGGGCTGTCGACGAATCCCCAAAGTGGCGGCGCCTACGCCCTTATCCTGCGTGAGGTCAACGGCGCTCGCCGTCTGCCCATCATCATCGGGGCCGCCGAAGCGCAGTCCATTGCCCTCGAAATGGAGGGGATCAAGCCACCGCGCCCCCTCACGCACGACCTGATGAAGAACCTCATCACGGCCTTCGGCGCGGAACTGCAGGACATCGTGATCGACGATCTGCGCGACGGCACGTTCTACGCGAAGTTGAACATCGACAACCAGCAGATCGATTCGCGTCCCAGCGACGCGATCGCCCTTGCGGTCCGCTACGGTGTGCAGATCTTCGTCTCCTCGGTGGTCATGGACGAGGCGGCATTCGTCCCCGAGGAAGAGGAGGATGATCAGCATCGGACGCCGCAGAAGCCGCAGACGCAGAAGCCCGGGACTCCACCCTCCAAGGCCTCCCGGTTGGAACAGCTTCAGCAGCAACTGCGGGAGGCGATCGACAAGGAGAACTACGAGAAAGCCGCGGCGTTGCGCGACGATATCCGGAAGCTTGAATCGCGCGACTGACCCGCCGCTCCACCTGACGAGCACCGGCATGGCATGACGAGCACTTCGATGTCGTTGCGCACGCAGCTCGCTTCCGTTCTGTCCGACACTCCCCTCCCCTCCCACGTGCGCGGCCTCGTCGAAACGTGCCATGCCATGGCCATGGTCTGCCTGCGCGGCAGGCTTCGGTCGGACACCCATCACCCATCCACGACAGGCCTGAGCGTCGAGGACATCGCTACCGATTGTCTCGGTTCCCTCTTCGAACGCACCGCCGGCGGCGAGTTCCGTCTCCTGCGCCACTACTTTGAAGCGGCCAGATGGGATCGCCTGTCCGACGCAGAACTGCTCTCCTGCACGCGGCGTCTCGTGTTCAGCAGGGTGCATCAGGAGCTCTGCAGGCTCTGGAAACAGGGGGATCCCTCCCTGCAGAAGCTGCTCCGCAACTTCAAGAACGCCCTCCGCACCAACCACCGCCTGGTTTCGCGCCGCGTCGGACACGATGCCTGGGTATTCGTCAGCACCTCCGTCGACGAACCGGCGATCCTCCCGGAGATGTCCGCGGAGTACTTTGAGGCGCACCTCACGCCGCGCCTCCAGGCCGGGATGTCGATGCGGCAGGTCGCGGGTGCGGTCGTCGCGGTTCTGGACGAGCAGGGCTGGTACCGGAAAGGTCTTCCCCTGATCAGCGTCGCCCTCGGCATCCGCAACTGCTTCGTCCGGCTCGGCCCGGCGGCCCTGGCGGAGGATGAGGACTTTCCCGACGACCGGCGGCCACTCCTGGATGCCGCGGTCCATACCGTGCAGGCACGGATGTCTCCCTCGTATGTGGGAAGGGGAAAGATCGATCCCGACACTTTTGCGCTCTATCTCCGTTCGGTGTTCGACATTCTGCACGATCAGTACATCCTGGGAAACGGTGACGGGGGCACCTTCTACGACTACCTGTGCATCCACCGGCCCGGGATCACCCGGTCGGAATACCGGCGCAGTCACCAGGGACATCTCGAATACCTCGTCAAACTGACAAAGCAGGAGTTCTTCGCATCCGTGGAGCGGGAACTCAGTTGAAAAAGATTCCGCACGCGATCACAGTTGTACCTAAGAATTCATGGTTCGGAGCCCGGCACAATGCTGCATTTTGACGAGCGAACAATCGACCTTTTTGTCCAGAATCCCGCAATTCTGGCCCCCGAGGTCCTCAAGGCGATGGAACGTCACATTCCGAACTGCCCTGCCTGCAGGGGATTGGCCGCATTCCTGCAGGAATATTACCGGGAATTGACCGAATACGCCGATTCGCGCTCAAGTGAGGTGGAAGCCATTATGGCCCGCCTCATGCCACTCCCATCGATCATCCGGCTACGGCCATACCGTCCCGTTGCCTCCGGGGCACCCCTCGGAAACACGTACATTTCCGTCATGGCGGCCATGAGCGCATCGCCCCAGCCCACCAGTGGAACGGTCGCCACGCTGGCTTCCGAACGGGACCACATAGTTCTGAGGATCCGCGCCGAAAAGGAAGAGGCATCCTATCATCTCTTCCTCCATGCCGACGATCCCCGGAAGCTGGAGGGAGTGCTCGTCGATTTTCCCGAGGTCCCCGCCGGGTTCGTGCTGGATGAGAAGGGTCAGGCGGAATTCCAGTGGGCCGAGGGCCGCCGTCCGAACGAATGGTCTTCGCTGGAAGCGATCGCGCACTTCCCCATCGCTGCCCAGACGGTCAACGGGGATCTTCTGCGTGAACAGGGTTCCGCCACGGCAGACCTGCTCCTTGCGAAAGGCCGGTGCACAGTCGACCTGACGTATGACACAGCGTCCTCCATGCTGTCCGCACGCTGTTCCCGACCCGGAGGAGAGGTCAGTGCTCTGACCCTGAAGGCTCCCCATGGCACTGCGTATCTGATCCCTCTGCAGAACGGCGAAGGTCGCATCGCTATTCCCGGTCCTCCTGCGGAACTCGTCTTGCGGTTGTACGCAGGTCCTGCGGCCGGATAGCCTCACATCCCCCCGCTCTCCGGCCGGGTGCGCTCCAGCAGATCCCTGACGGCCCCGGCGATGGGGGCTATACCTATGCTCAATCCGCTCGACATCGAACAGTCGTATCAGAACCTCCTCTTCGCTCTCTCGCAGCCTGCGGTCTCGTGGAAGCGCGGGATGCGGATCATTGACTTTCTTGACAGACTGGGTCCCGTCGCGTCGCGTTACGAGTCCTACGTCCTCGATGCCCTTGACCTCCTTTGTCCCCTGTTGAAGGCCGCCGAACCCATTGCCCTGGCACCCGACGAACTGCGCCGACCCCTGGAGATCCTGGGCCGCATCCGCGAAGCGTTGCCGGAGGTGGCGACCGACGAGCGATTGACGGGAGCACAGGACTCTCTCCGTTTGGCCCTCTGCCACGCCCTGATGTACGTCGGCGATGTCCGCGCCCTGATCGCGGTCCTCGACAGCCGCTACGCCACCGTCGCCCCGCCGTGGCTGGGGCAGGTCCCCGGGGAGGTTCGCCGCGACCGTCGGGCCATGCTTCACTGGATCGCCCCCCGGTTGTCCGATGCCGATCCTTTCGCCTTCGGCTGCATCAAGGCTCTGCTCGCCCAGTGGAAGGATCCTCCGGCGGACGACGCAGACACCGTCCGGGTCCCCGTTGTGGAACGCGGCTTCGGGAGCCACCCCGAGGAGTCGCAGGGCGTCCTGCGGAGGGTCACCCTGCGCATCACGGGACCCGGGGGACCGGCGGGAGACCGGCTCGAGACCGCCATCGCGGTGTACGGTGCCGAAACGATCGGCAACAGCCTTGTGGAGGCTCCGGTCGCCGCCGCCCGGCAGCTGCTGAATGCCACCGCTCCGAGACTCAGACATCGGACCTTGTCCGGGGTGGTGACCCTCGACCAGCATCCGGCCTTGCATGAGGGAGACTCTGCGGGGCTGGGCATCGCCGCGCTCTTCTACGCCGCCGCCCTCAGGCATGGCAACCAGCGGTTGGTCTACCGCATCAGGCCCGGTGTCGCCCTGACCGGCGTCGTGCATCCGGATGGCACAGTCCTTCCCGTCGAACCCGCGTCGCTCGCCCCCAAGACACGCGCGGTCTTCTTCTCCCGCATCGATACGCTGGTGGTTCCCCGCACGCAGCTCGGCCCGGTAGAAAAGGAGGTGCGCCTCCTGCAGGAGCGATATCCCGAGCGGCCGCTGGACGTGATCGGCGTCTCCCACCTGCGCGAGGTGTTCTTCGATCTGCGGATCATCCGTCAGCAGGTCATCAGCCTCAGCGCGCATCTGCTCCGGGGGACCTGGAGGCGCCGTTCGATTCTCGCTCCGCTCGCCCTCAGCGTGGCCTTGGTGGCCATCCTCGCAAAGATGCTCATCGGTCCGATCGACCGCAATCCCGTGGCCGCCGTGTACGCCGGCGAACACCTCATCCTGATGAACTCGTCGTCCGACACCCTCGCGACCCTGGAGGTCGGGCCGGTCACCGGTGTCCATGCAAGAGGGATCCGCGGGGCGTACCGTTTCAACACCTCGGTCTTTCTGGACGTCGACTCGGACGGAACGAACGAAGTCATCTTCATCGAGAAGGCGTGGGAAGGAACGGGAGGCGTCGATCTTCTCCGTTGCTGGTCGATCGCCCGGCAGCAGTCCCTCTGGAAGGTCGAACGGCGGCGGTCGTATACGTTTCCTGAGAAGCCGGAGGCGGAGGGGACCAATTACATGATGAATGGCTTCGCCCTTGGCGATGTGAACGCGGACGGAAAGCGGGAGCTCCTGTTGATCGCCAATCATTCACCGTCGTTTCCCGGGGTGTTGACGGCGATCGACCCGGCCGACGGCTCCGAACACGGGGAGTATCTCCATGCCGGCAACATCATGGATCTCGTCATGGTCGACGTGGATGGCGACGGGAACAACGAGGTCGTTGGATGCGCGGTCAACAATGCATTCAATATGGCCGCATTGTTCTGCCTGGATGCCCGCCGGATCGCGGGACATTCCCCGGACCTGCCTGCCTACGAACCGGACGGCATCCCTCCGGCGAACGAACGGTGGTACCTGCTCATGCCGAGAACTGTCGTGGGCGAATGCTTCCGTTCCGTAAGGGACAACAACTCGGCCCTCGCGGTGGCCGTTGAGGCCGGCAACAGGACTATTTCCGTTAGCGTGGACGACGGTGCCGGGGATGGTCCTGCGGTCGTCCTCAACTATGCGTTTGGTTTTGACTTCCGTATCCGTCATATTGCGCAGGGTGATACGTACGATGCAATGGCCAGTGATCTCGTTCGTAAAGGCGTCCTTCGCGCCGTGCCCGATCGCCGCTATTTTGAACGGCTGCAGAAGACCATCCGGTACTGGGACGGACATGGCTGGTCCACCACGCCGGTCAGCCCCCGGCAACACCCCTCTCTCAAGACGGCGGTCCTCCTTCCGACCCTCTCCAACGAGTAGGACCGAGCGCTCTCATGGTGAACCCTCTCGAGGTGGAACAGCGATACCGGGACGCGGCTGCGCTCTGTTCCGCCCACACGTCTCCGGTCCGCTGTCTGTTCCTCCTGGACCGTTTCCTGCAGTTCCTTGGCGATGACGCACAGGCGTTCCAGTCGTATCTGCTCGATGTCGCTCAGATCTACCAGGCCGTGATCCGTGCGCTGCCGGTCGCCGGCCACGACCCTCTAGAGCTGGCCGGGATCGGGGAGCGGCTTGGCTCTCTGGAATCCCGTGTGGACGACGCCGGCACAAAAGTGACGGTTCAGCAGACGCTGGAGGGATTCCATCTCATTCAGGCGGCGGCACACGCGTTCGTGGGTGATCAGGAAGGTGTGCTCCGCGTGCTGGGTGAAGCACGGTCCACCACCACGGCTCCCCCGGACTCGACCCCCTTCGAGATGATGCGGCTCTTGTACGCTGAGCGGGACCGGCTGGGCTTCCACACGTCTGTTCGCCTTGAGCAGCTCTTCAGGGAATGGGAAACGTACCGCCACACACGCCCTGCACGCGCTCTGATCCCCGTCATCGAGCGTCTGATCGGCACCGCGGCCCCGCACGATCTTCTCGGGACCCTCGTCACTGCTGATTTCCGCGTCACATCAACGAGCAGTGATATGCAGGACGATATCGTCGCTAACGTGTCGGATCTCCAGCCGGGGTGGGGGGCCGGGGCGCTCGCATCCGCGGCAGCAAAGGCCGCGCGCACCTATCTGGCGCAGACCGCACCGCACATCGCCCAACGGCACATCGCCGGCAGGATCACGTTTCTTCCCCCCCACCTGTTGCACGAGGGCTCTTCGGCGGACCTCGCGATGGCCGCGCTGATCTACGCGGGGATCCTCGAACACACGAACCAGCGGGTGACGTACGCCCTCCAGCCCGCAGTGGCCTTCACCGGCGGGATCCTTCTGACGGGCGGGATCACCGCTGTCGACCAGCCGACGCTTGCGGTCAAAGTTCGGACGGTCTTTTTTTCCCCGTCGGAGGTCCTCGTGGTTCCGCGCGCTCAGCTCGATGCCGCGCGTCACACCATCGCGACGCTCCATGCGCGGTATCCCGCCCGCACCCTGGAAGTGGTCGGCGTGGACCGCCTGCACGACGTCTTCTCCGATCTCAGGATCATCCGCAGGGTCGAACATTCCCGCGCAGACCATGCCGCCCGATGGTTCTGGAAACGACGCGGCCCCGTCGCGTTCGGCGCAGCGCTCATCCTCCTGCTCCTGATCATTGCCCTGTTGTTGTCTCCCCCCCTTGATATGCGACCGGCATCGGCGACCTACGAAGGGGAGATGCTCGTCGTCCGGAATCACCATCACAACGTCATCGACGAGGTCCGGGTCGGCCAGGGAACCGTCGCGTACATGACCAGGAAGGTCCCGGGAACCTCGGACGCCCAGCTCCACAGTTTCGTCGACGTCGATGGGAACGGAAGCGAGGATCTCGTCTACGGCATCCGGCCCGACGCGTCAGCGGCCTCCACATCTCATGTGCGTGCGCAAGACCTGAGATCACGGACCGTATTCTGGGACGTACCGGTGACCGACACCACGGGTTTTTCCGGAAGCCCGGACGCCGCCGATGGGATCTACTCTCTGAGCAGCATCGTCGTCGGCTCCCCGGACAGTTCCGGGGCCCCCGGCCTGTTCCTGACCGCGAACAACATGTTCTTTCCTGCGTTGCTCCGGAGACTGGACCTGCGGACCGGGGCCACGCTTGCCACCTACGTCCACGTCGGCCACATCGCTTCCGTGCTCTATACCACGGACCTCGATGACGACGGCCTGCCGGAACTCCTCTGTTGCGGCATCAACAACGCCTACCGCAGGCCGTTCCTTGCGGTCTTTGATACGCGTTTCATCGGAGGGCACTCTCCGGCACAGGGTGCGTATGTGCCCGACGGTCTCCGCCCCGGCCTGGAGAAGTACTACCTCCTGCTCCCTGAAACGGTCGTCGGCGCCGCGTATCACTTCAAGCGGAAGTCCTCCAGCGCCCTCCGGATGGAATTCCGGTCCGACCAGCGGAGCTTCTTCATTCACATGGATGATGTCGCGGGCACCATCGACGACAACGGGCGCGATCTGACCGCTTCGTATTATGTGTATTTCGACAGGTTTCTCAGGGCGACCGGGGTGAGCACCGGAGAGACCTACGATATGCTCGCGACACGGCTCCTGGAGGAGGGAAAGATCCGGGCCATTCCCGACAAGGGGTACTTCGAGGAGTATATGCGGGGGATCCAGTACTGGGATGGGGACGGGTGGGTAAGCACTCCCGCGTTCAACAGGCACTATCTGGAGGCGGTACAGCGGTCGGGGCTGCAACCCGGTGTCCGGCGAAAGCCCGGTGCGCAGCTTCGCTGACGATCGTCTTTGCGCGTTCGCCGTTCCTGGTTCAGTGCACCAGTTCGCGCATCTCGCGCACCGCGCGCTCCATGCCGACGAAGAGCGCCCGCGCGATGATCGCGTGGCCGATGCTCACCTCTTCGACCTCTTCGATCCCGCGGAACGGAACAATGTTGACATAGTTGAGCCCGTGGCCGGCATTCACCCCCATGCCGAGCTCCCGTGCGAGCCTGGCTGCCGCGCGGACCACTTCCAGCAGTTCCCCCTGGCGGCGGGGATGCCGCGCGTTCGCGTACTCGCCGGTGTGGATCTCGATCTTGTCCGCCCCCACCTCTTTCGCTGCCTCGATCTGCGCGATCACGGGATCCACGAACAGGCTCACCTCGATGTCGTGCCGCTGGAGCTCCTTGACCGCGTCACGCAGGACGTGTTTGTGCCCCGCAATGTCGAGTCCCCCTTCCGTCGTCAACTCCTGCCGGCGTTCCGGCACAAGCGTCACCAGCTCGGGGAGGGTTTCGACGGCGATCCGGATGATCTCTTCCGTCGCCGCCATTTCCATGTCCAGTTTCGTCTTGACGGTCTCGCGGAGCAGATGGACGTCCCGGTCGTTGATGTGCCGACGGTCTTCGCGCAGGTGGAAGACGATCCCATCGGCGCCGGCCAGTTCGCAGAGCACGGCTGCCGCCACGGGGTCTGGTTCGACCCCTCCGCGGGCCTCACGCAGCGTTGCCACGTGGTCGATGTTGATGCACAGTCTCATTGTCTCTTCCTCACGATGTATTGCACTCTCTCCGGTTTTTTGCTGACGATCTGCACCCCGGGGGGCTGGGCCACGGCAGGGTCCACCACCCCGGAGGTGTCCGAAACGATCGTCCCGTACGGCACGGTGACCCGGAGATCCCTGTTCCCGAGATTCGACAGCCGCTTGATCCCTCCGCGAACCACCACCTCGATCTTCGGCGGAAGGAAGATGACCTCCCGGTCGGCCGGCGGCTCCAGGATATCCACCGGAAGGCCGTTGAACACCTTCTCGGCGAACGGTTCCACCGCGATCGACAGTCGGACCCGCTCTGCGGAAGGCGTGACGTCGTAGACCTCGCTCCCGGCAAGGCCCAGGTCAACGTCGATGGGGACCCGAACGTCGGAGAATACCTGCCGCGCCGTCTTCCAATCATCGATCCCCGCCAGCACCGACTCGGCACCGCTGATCATCACGCTGTCGGGGACCACCGCCGCCGGCCCGCTCTGGCCGTACCCTTCGCGGAACGAGATGGCGAAGTCGGGTATCACCGGAACACGTTTCCGTGCGAACCGGTCAAGCTCCAGCAGCAGCGAGTCCGGCTGCACCGCCACCAGGGTGACGCCCGGCCTGAGCGACGCCCGCTCTGCGACCTCGGCGAATGTCAGCATGTGGCTCATTCGCACCCGTCGGAACACCCCTTCGGATCCGCTTGAAAGGACGACGGGATAGACGATCTCCGGTTTTGACCCGAGCATCAGTGCTGCGAGAGGCCACCCCTCTCCGCGCAGGCGGAGGCGCAACATACGCGGCACGGGGGTCTTCACCGCGTACCCCTCCGGGAGATTCACGAGGCGCAACGGGGCGTCGATCGTCACCTGGTAGGTCTCCCGCATCACGGCGGAAAGCCAGACGATCAGGCCGAACAGGGCCGCGACGAAGAGTGCGGGGAGGGAGATCTTCTTCATTGTGTGGCCGGTGGACGTTTGCGGAAGAACGTGAACGCTCCGACCCCGATGCACAGGAGCGCCACCGCCCAGCCGATGTTGGAGAGCATGTACCCCACCCGATAGAGAGGAGGATCGTACGTGAACACCACTTCGTGTTTTCCCGCCGGCACCACGACCGAGCGCAACAGGTAGTTCGTCCGGTGGATCGGGATCTCCTTCCCGTCGAGGAAGGCCTTCCATCCGGCCGGATAGTAGATCTCGCTCAGCACCAGCAGGGCCGGCGCCGAAACGTCGGAGGTCAGGGTGATCTCCCGCGACCGGTACCGGGTGATCACGGGAGCGGCGCCGCTGTCCGGCGGAGATACCTGCTCCCCCGGAGGCGCGTAGAGTACCGCCGTCTGCGACGGGTCGAATGCGGGGTCGTTCAGTGCGGCGAAGACGTCATGGTCGGTGGTCCGGACGGCGATCTCCCGCGCATACCAGGCACGGGGCAGCGCGTGGGGATTCCGGTAGGTGACCATGCGTTTCGCCGCATCCTCGTACACCGTCTCGAACTTTCCCTCCGGCAGTCGTCCCGGCGCCTGCAGGAATTCCACGTTGAGCATGTTCACCACCGCCATGTTCAACGGGAAGGTGCGGTCCGGTGCGTTGTACATACAGGAATCCAGCAGGGTCTGATAGATCTTCAGCTTCGCAGGACTGTACCCGCCGACCGACTGCAGTTGATGGTAGGGAAGCGTGTTGTCCATGAACAACTGCCCGAGCGGGAAGACCCGGAAGAGGCCCGGTTGCTGCTTCAGGTAGGAGATGGTCGCGTCCGGCGCGAAGCTCTGTTCCAGCACCGCGCTGGGTTTCGGCTCGATGTATTTCCCCGCGACCAGCATCAGATCGATGGTCAGGAGTGCCAGGACAGCCACCGTGAATGCGGTGGCGGAGAGTCGCTTCCGTGCGAACGCCGAATAGGCTCCCAGCGCCGCTGCCGCCAGCAGCAGGAACTTCACCAGATCCTTCCAGAGCAGATCGAACCGATTGATCACGACGGGGATCTGCGGAATGACCTGCTCGGTTCTTGCGCCGTACTGCTGGCGCACCTGCTGCAGTTCATCTCCCCGGAGCAGCGATCCCGCAACCGAGGTGAACATCCCCTGCCGGCCCGCCAGCACCAGCACGGCCAGGCCCACCAGGACGATCACCGCATAGAGGATGGTCTTGCGCGCCTGTGCGCCGTCCTTCCCGGAGATCCGCTCGTGCGACGCCAGGAGGAAGGTCAGGCCGTAGGTCCCCATGATCCCCAGCAAGAAGGGAAGCAGGTGCAGGATCATCGCCGGCGCCCGGAACTTGTTGAAGAAGGGGAGATACGCAAAGCACAGGTCGTACAGCAACGGCACGTTGTTGCCCATCGACAGGAGCACGGCGAGCAGGGTGACGACCCCCAGGAAGACCACCAACGCCGTTCGGCGATAGACCAGCGCAACGACGGAGAGCGCCAGCGGAAGAAGGCCGGCATAGACGCTCGAGTTGGTCCAGGGCTGCATCGATCCCCAGTAGAGCTCCACCTTCATCCCGAAGAACCCGGGAATGAGCAGCGTGAGCATCTCCAGGGGATGCCAGGACCATCCGGTCGCATAGTCATAGGCAAGGCCGCCTGACGTCGCCTGCCCGGTCCCCCCGCCCCTGATCGAGTAGCCGGAGTAGTCGTAGACCGACAGGTAGATATAGGAGGCGATCGCGAACCCCACGAGCAACGCCCCGGCGAACATCACCGACTTCAAGGCCGCCTGCAGCGGCGCGGACTTCGCTTCCAGAACCACCCGCATCAGGAGATACAGGCCCACCAGCAGAAAGACATAGTAGACGATCTGCATGTGATTGGTCAGCATCAGCGTGCCAACGGCGGCCGACAGGAGACCGAACGAGAGCAGATTCCTTCGTTCCACGAGCATGTGGGTCAGCAGGAACACCGCGGGGAGGTAGTTGAGCGCCATCAGCTTCGAGCCGTGTCCCTCACCCGCCAGGCCGATGCCATACGGGCTCAGGAGAAACGTCAGCGCGCCGAACAGCGAGGGGAGGCGGTCGAAGCCCAGAACCCTGAGGAGGAAGAACATGAACACCGCCCCCAGGAAGTAGTAGACCACCAGCCACGTCCAGGTCTGGTGCAGGAAGAACCAGTTCAGGAGCCACACGACCGCGGTCTGCACGTAGCTGACGTTGTGCGGCACATAGGCGACGTTGCCGAACGTCGGCATGCCGCTGAAGAAATAGGGCATCCAGATCGCGTCCACCCCTTCCTGCTGTTCCAGCGTCGTCCCAACCTGATAGTAGCTGTGGGCGTTCGCGGTGTCGCCGCCCGTCTGGAACGCCGCGTTGTCGAACACCATCGCCCGGAAGACGAACAGGGTCACCAGGTACAGCACCGCGATGCAGACGGCGTCCTGCATGGCCGGCGACAGGGAGCTGAAGAACGACGGTTTCTGCGGGACCGGTTTGGGCGGATGTTTGTGGGTTTTCGTCATAACGTGACCCCGATGCTGTTAACGATGGATTGCAGGCGCTTTCCGAACTCCGCCCGGCTGAAGTCCGCGTACCGGCGGCGTGCCTGTTCGCGAAATGGATCCAGGGCGGCTCCGCAGAGTTCGGCGGTATGTGAGACCAGTTCCTCCACGGTGTTCCAGAGGAACCCGTTGACCCCGTGCGTGACGATCTCCCGCTGGCCGCCGTTGTTGACCACGACCGGAACGCAGGAGGCCGACATCGCCTCGACCGTGGACATTCCGAAGTGCTCCGTCCGGTGCGGCTCTCGCCGTTCGTCCACGCCGAAACCCGCTGCATGCCAGAAGATCGTTGCCCGGGCATACAGAGAGCGTAACGTCCCGTATGGCGCGTTGACGAAGAAGCGGACGGGGATTCCCGAAGCCCTCTTCTGAAGCTCAGCCAGGTATTCCTGTGAAGCCGGATCGGCCCCGCAGCTCCCGGCGATCCAGTATTCCCAGCCGCCGGCGCGGTCCGCTCCGCAGAGGCGGCGGAACGCCTCCAGCATCACGTCGTAGCGCTTGTCGTTGTACAACCCCCGGAAGATACGTCCCACGCTCAGGATCGCCCGCTCCTTCGGAACATCCTGATGGAAGTCGTCGATCGGCGGATAGAGCACCGCGGATTCCAGGCCGTGGTTGCGCTTCAGGCACTCACGGACGAACTCCGAATAGACAAGGATGACGTCCGCTTTCCGGGCATCCGCGAACAAACGCCTCCGCAACACATCCTTCGCTGCTTCTCTGATGTCTCCCTGCAGAAACCGGGCAGCTACCGATGTCAATGTAATGGGAGGGTAGGGAATCTGCAACACATAGAGGGTGCTCCGGCCCGGAGTGCCGTACGGACGGAAGTTCGACACGATGCACGCAAGGTCGGCCCGGGTCAGGTGTTCCGTGGCGTCACGTCGGTCGCACTGAACGACTTCTGAACGCTGAAGCTCGAGGTTGAAATACGACCGGAGTTTTTCCAGCGTGATCTCCGGCCGGTCCGCGAGGATCGTCACCCGGTGGCCGGCGGCTCCCAGAACATCGGCGATGGCGCAGCTGTATTTTTCCCCCCCGCCGAACGTGCTCCAGCTGGCGTTGTGGACCACGACATTCATCCGTTCGCTCCCCGCCGGCGATACACGGACGAGAGGATCAGCCGGGTGGTCTGTTTGCGAAGGACCCGGGCGACGAAGACCGAAAGCGCGACCGGCCTCAGCCACGTCGGCCAGTACAACCGGTACAACGCGCGGCGCATCCTGAACTCGTACGCCGAGCGTATCGAGCGGAACGGCAGGAAGAAGGTCCGGAACGTCACCGACTTCCGGTCGATCACGTGGGACGATTCGCCGGTTCTGTTCCAGATCCTGCTCAACGGCTCCACCGCCAGCCCGTATCCGCGGGCGCGGGCCCGCATGGAGAGCTCCGCATCCGCCACGTACTGGGGAAAGTGTTTTTCATCGTACACCCCGACCTCGGCGAACACTTCCGACGGGATCAGGACCCCCATACCGGTCAGCCAACGCAACGTCCCGTCTTCCGTGGTCGTCCGGTGGAGCAGCTCCCCGCGAAACCACCCGATCTTCCCCCCCGCATACCAGACCCGGTCGGGCTGTTCCTGATAGTAGATCATGGACCCCACCAGGGTTCGCGGCTCCCGCTGCGCACGGCCGACAAGATGACGCAGGAATGAAGGATCGAAGGACACATCGTCGTTCAGCGTCAGAATGTAGTCGGGTTTCTCGGGCAACACGGCCCGAAGCCCGGCGTTCATGCACTTCGACCACCAGTAGTCCCCCGGTGTCCGGAGCAGGCGGACCTCCGGAAATTCACGCTCGATCATGTTCGCCGTTCCGTCAGGAGAGCCGTCGTCCACAACAACGATCTCCAACGGCGTGTGGTCGATCTTCCGCACCGCCACGAGGAATTCGCGGGTGATCTCCCGGCGGTTGTACACGGGGACGAGCAGGACGACCCGGGGAGTGATCTCAGCCATTGGTCCCCCTGCGGGGAGGCCGGTAGATCACGAAGCTCTGCCGGAAGACCATGTCGCGGAGGAATTTGAGCACTCCTTTGAGTTTGAGCCAGAGGGTCGGCCGCTGGTGGAGGCGTTTCGTTCCGGCCGAGGCGTCGAAGCCCGTGCGGCCGCGAACCTCTTCCATGACCTCGTGCAGCGCCTTCAGGTACGGGCGATAGAGACCTCTGCGGACCGCGCGGGGAAGCCGGATCTTGTAGTGCCCGAACCCTGATTCATACACGGGCCCGTACAGGTGTTTGAGGCCCTGAAAATGGTAGAAGACCACTGGACGCCCATCCACCGTGACTCGACCGTCGTGGCCGGCGCGAATTCTGTAGTTCTCGACGTTCCAGGGAGCCAGGTTCCCTCCCGGGTGCTGCAGGATCACGAGGGAGTGGTAGCGCCCGGGCCAGTCATCAAGGTACTTCTGATCGGCAAACTTACCGTCCTCCTCCCGGTCGTAACACCACTCGATGCACTGGTCCCGCCACCGTTCCAGGCAGGCCAGTCCTTCGGCATCCCTCCGGAACGTAAGCCAGCCGACGTTGAACCGGCCGACGTTGTTGCGCCCTTTGGCCTGCAGCCGCGGAGAAAAGCGGTGTTCGATGATCAGCACCGATCCCGCACCCAGCTCGTCGAAGAGCGGCGCCGCGTCGGAAAAGAGGAACAGGTCCGCATCGACGTACGTCACCATCTCCACCTCCGGAGCGGTCTTCAGGATCCACTGCGGGAGCGACGGCGTCAGCGTAAAGTAGTACTCCACCTGCGACCGGTTCCCCTTCGCCTGCAACAGCTCCTGGTCTCCGCGCTCCACTTCCTCAAGGCGTATGGCGACGATCTCCGGGTAGGAGAGCGCCGCCAGGATCCTGTGCGTTTCGTCGTCGAGGCACAGGACCCAGAGACGGAAGCTCCCCGCATGGGTGAGCATCGACCGGTAGAGCGCAAGCCCCCGGGGAAGGTACACCGAATCGAAATATGTGCAGAAGTGTCGCGTCATGCGCCGCCCCGGAGCGCGGCCACCACTTCGCGGCCGATCCGGTCGACCTGTTCGTCGGTCAGTTCCGCGTACATCGGAAGACTCAGGATCCTCCCCGCGAGTCGCTCCGTGTGTTGCATCGAAGCCGCGCACCGCACGCGTCCGGCGTATGCTGGTTGGAGATGGACCGGCACCGGATAGTGGATCAGCGTGTGGATCCCGCGCCGGTTCAGGGCTTCCCGAACGGCGTCGCGGTTGTCCACCTGGATGACGTACTGGTGGTACACATGTCCCGGTTGTTCGGCCGGCGATTCCGGCAGGGAGATCGCAGCGCCCTGCAACAGCGTGGCATACCGCCCGGCGATCGCCCGCCGACGCGCGTTCTCGCCATCGAGCGAGCGGAGCTTGACCCGCAGCAGCGAGGCCTGGAGTTCGTCGAGCCGGGAATTGAACCCCGCGATGGCGCTGACGTATCGGTCCTTCCAACCATACTCGCGCACCAGCTTCACCCTTTCGGCAAGCTCGGGATCGTTGGTCGCCACCAGGCCCCCGTCGCCCAGCGCCCCGAGGTTCTTCGTCGGATAGAAACTGAACGCCGCGAGGTCGCCGAACCAGCCCGTACGTTTCTCCCGGTACCGGGCTCCGTGCGCCTGGGCGCAATCTTCGATCACCCGGACGTTGTGCCTGCGTGCAATGGCGATCACCCGGTCGAGATCCGCGGGCCGGCCGTACAGGTGAACGGCGATCACCGCCCGGGTCTTCGGCCCGAACACCTCTTCGAGCTGTTCGGGGATCAGGGTGAACCCGTGCGGGTCCACATCCACCAGTACCGGCGTCGCGCCGCACAATTCGATCGCAGCCACGGTCGCCACCGCTGTGTGGGACACCGTCACCACTTCGTCACCCGGACCGATCCCCAGCGCGCGAAGCGCCACGTGCAGCGCGTCGGTGCCGTTCCCGACCCCGAAGGCCTGTCCGACACCCAGATAGGCAGCGAATTCTCTTTCGAATGCCGCGACCTCCTCTCCCAGGATGTACCATCCGTGCTCCATGACGCGCGATACGGCGGCATCGATCTCCGCACGGTGGGCCAGGTAGTTCAGTCTCGGGTTGGTCTGGAGAATGCGCTCCATGATCGTCCTCAACGATACTGTGCGAGATGCTGCCGGTAGTAGCTCACGGTCCGTGCGAGCGTGTCGGTAAGGGTCACCGTCGGCTCCCATCCGATCGTCGTCCGGATGAGGCTGGCATCGGCGTAGAAGTCCCCGATGTCGATCTTCTTCCGTTCCGGGGGAAACTCCTTGCGCACGAACGATCCTCCTCGATTCGCCGCCACAAGCAGTTCGGCCAGGCGGTCGAGGCTTACCACCTCCTTGCCACCAAGATTGAAGACCCGACCGTCCGCCTCGTCCCTTGCGGCCGCCAGGAGGCATGCCGCAACGACGTCGTCCACGTCGTTGAAGTCACGCAGCTGCTCTCCTCCCCAGACCTCGAAGGGTTTGCCCTCGATCAGCGCCCTCACCCACACGCCGACGAACGTCTGGCGGGCATCTTTTACGCGCATGCCCGGACCGATCGTGTTCGTGAGGCGCAGGATCGTGGTGCGTACTCCGTAGACGCTATGGTACAGAAGATGGTACCATTCCCCTGCCAGCTTGTTCACCCCGTTGATGTCGACCGGCCGCAGGGGATGGCGCTCGTCCACCGGCAGGTAGTCGGGTTTCCCGTAGATCTGACGCGTGCTGGCGAAGACGATCTTGACCCCCGGGTTGGACCGCCGGCAGGCCTCGAGGATGTACAGCTGCGCCTTCGCGTTGATCTCCAGGTCCGTGATCGGATGCTGCATCGAATCCATGTGGCTGGTCTGCCCGGCCAGGTTGAACAGGACGTCCTGTCCCAGAACAAGGTGTTTCATGCTGTGCTCGTCGCGCACGTCCGCGATATTCACGGTCACCTTCCCGCGGAGGTCCTCTACGTTGAAGAGGTTCCCACCGTACTCGGGGATCAGGCTGTCGACCAGCGTGACCCGGGCACCTGCCTCCACGAGGCGGCGAGCGAGGTTGGAGCCGATGAACCCCAGCCCGCCGGTGATCAGCACGCGCGCGTTTCGGAACGATTCCATGGGTGTCTCGTCCTAAAAGAGTCGATGTTTCACTGCACGGAGGATCGCCAGCCCACCCTGGAGGGCCATGACGGGTGACCGAAATCGCATGCGTACAAGAGACCCCCGGCGGAGTTCCCCGAAGGGTTGATCTCCGTAGGCCGCCCGGCCTTTGAGCGCCAGCTCGAGGGCGAATCCATGCTGGCCGCGGATGGTGGCCATCACCCACCCCAGCAACAGGTCGCGCCGGGTCCAGTCCCCCGTGAACCTGTTAAGATACGTGACCTCCGCCCATCCGGGAGAGGTCTTCACCAGGTGGTGCACGTTCCGCGCCAGCATTGCGGAGAGCTCGTTGCGGGCGGCGTCGCCGATGCGCTGCGACCCGTGGACGGTCATGTCGGCCATCCAGAAGCCGCGGTCGTGCATGAACGCCAGCACGTCCGCCAGGGAATCCTCTCCTCCATAGGCATCGATGATCCCCGGCTCGAATTGCGCCATCAACACCCGCCGAAGGTGCTCCTCCCCGAGGCTCTGGAAGAGCCGCAGGTCCATCCCCTGTGAATCCGACTTGAACCAGTCGATCCGGCTCAGGCGCTGTTCCGCAAGGACCCGCGAGATGGTGACCGCGGGGAGTGTCGTTTTCTCCACGACATCGAAGAGGCGGTGGAATGCCCAGACCGCGAGGTCATCCGCGAGCGGAGGCAGGACGCTCGAACAGTAGGGGGATCTCGTGAGGTGAAATTCCGCGCGCTCAACTTCCCGGTCGTGAAGGATGGAGTTGTACACCACCAGCCGTTTGAATCCCGACGAACTGTGTTCGACGTACCCCATTTCCCGGTCATCGGGGTCGAAGGCGATGCAGACTGCGAACGGGGCGATGGTCTTCCAGTCCGGGAAGATGCCGCCGGAGGCCCCCACGTCAAGAAGTACGGGCGGTTCGGCGATCAGATCCGGGTGCTGCAGCACTCTCTCGATGATGCTCATGGCTGCGACAGGGGATGATGGGCATCGCGTTTCTGAAACACCAGCCCTTCGTATCTGGCGTTCAAGGTCCGTTCAAGCGCCTCGAACTTCAGAGATTCGAAGGTGGAGAACAGAAGATAGTCATCACCGAAAAGACGGAACAGCCCCTGACGCGAAAAGATCCGACAGGGATAGCTCGCCCGATAGATGGATGCCGGGACGTGCTGGACAACGATGGCATCGTCCGGTTTTTCGTGCACCGGGGTCCGGTCGATCACGATATACCGGGGTCCGGCACTCGCGATCTCCCGGCAGATCGCGTACGGATCGGGAAGGTACTGCAGGACACTCGACAGGAGAGCAACATCCGGACGGTCTGCCCGGACACTCTCTTCGACCGTCGGATAGAAGCGGAGCTCGTCGGTCTGGAATTCGCGCATCCCGCATTCGACGAACGCCGGCTGTTCCACCACGGACCATCGCACGGTCGTCAACGCCCGGAGGAATGTCCTGCACTGATAATAGACGCTCCCGAGCGATCCGCCGTAGTCCAGCACCGACAAACGACCGTAGCTCTCGATGGCCGCACGCAGCAGCACCGCCAGCAACGGATAGGGATGTTCCGGATCCCGGAACGTGATCGAGTCCCGTTCGAACGCCGCCTCACCGCGCGTGACCTGCCGGGTCGCTTCCCGCACCCGCTCCAGAATGCCCGTGGCGTCATAGCCGGTGGACCTGGACGCGGCCTCTTCCCAGGTGGCGTACGGCCCGGCGAACCGGAACCGTCCCGCTCCGAGGGTTTTGATGAGACCCACCGTCCGTAGAACGAGCGGTGGCATGATGTCCTTCACGATCCGTCTTGCGTCAGGAGCGGCCAAGGGCTTCCTCGTAGTCATGGATGCGCCGCCGGGCGATCACGTCCCAGCTGTAGTGCTCGCGAACCTTCACCGCCCCGAATGCACCGAGGCGTTTCCGGACCGCCGCATCGCGAAGATCCAGAAGCTTGCGAGCGAGGTCTTCGTCATCGTCCTCCCTGTACAGAAGCCCGTTCCCTTCCACCCGTTCGCGAACGGTGATCGTGTCGCTCAGGACGAGCGGGAGGCCGCACGCCGCCGCGTCGAGTTGACTGGTGGATTCCTGTCTGGGCCATACCCCGATCTCCGACGCGTGGTAGAACCGGGCGACCTCGTTGAACGGCACGAACTCATGGACCACATTTCCCCGGAGGGCTCGGATCTCGGACTCCTGGGGCCCGTTCCCCACGAAGAGGCCCCGGAACGGGTGTCCTTCCCCCACGAGGAGATCCACCGCTTTCGCGAGACAGAGCGGGTTCTTGTCGGCGGAAAACCGCCCGGAATAGACGCACACGATCTCGCCGTCCGTGATCCCGAGGTCCTTTCGCAGCCGCGCGCGGCCTTCGGCCTCTTCCGGCGAATCCGCAGGACGGAACACCTCGGCGTCCACGCCAAGAGACTCCACCAGGATCTTGCTCGCCTCGATCCCGTGATCGTGTATGGCGATCTCCGCCGCATCGGGACTGATCGGATAACATCGTTCGCTGAAGCGGCTCACGAAGGGGCCCAGCACGTTCCTCCAGGTCCACAGGAGCATGCGGCGTCGCACGGGGAGCGCTTCCGACCGGCTCTGCACCGACGCATGGTCGTGCGCCTCGAGGAACAGCCTGTATCTGCCGGTGATCCTGCCGAGGACCGCGATGTACGTCGAGGGCGTGTGGATATCGAAGGTCTGCACCACTTGCGGCTTCAGCTGCCTCAACGTCGAGAACAATCCTCCCGGGTGGACACGTCTGCGCCACTCGCGGTGGGGCAGGCGATGGAGGGTGTATCCGTCGATCCGCTTGATGCAGCAATCCACCACGGGCGGGCCGAGGAACCGTTCGTACGTCTGCCGGTAGGTGGGCGAGTTGTAGTACGGCTGGACGTTCGACGTCACCAGGTGCACTTCATGGCCGAGCGCGGCAAGCGCTTTGGGCAGGCAGTTCTCCGCGTATCCCGTCTGCTCTGCGAACCAGTCGCTAATGACGACGATTCTCATGACGCGCTCCTCACCGGTGCTCCCCGGGCAGCAGGCGCCTGTAGATGTTCGTCTGCGAAACGTGCCTCGTCGAAGGCAAGACTCCCGGATACGCGCGCTCCTCGAATGCGGCGATGAACCTGCGGGTCCGTTCGAGATAGTACGGCCGTTCGGCGTTGTCGAGTACCAGCAGTCCTCCCGGCTTCACCTTCGGGGCGGCGTGCATGATACATGAGGGTCGGGCGCGCCCGTCGATGCTTACGAGATCGAAACTCGCCTCAGGGAACTGATCGATCTGTGACACGTATCGCTTGAAGTTGCTCCCCCGGAACCGTTCATCGTCGGACGCATAGGCGAGGGGATCACCCGGCGCTCCGTCGGACGCGTGCACCCCGGGTTCGGGTTCTACGAGCCGGTAATCCACGGCGGAGGAGGACGTCAGCCGGTCGCGTAAGGACCTGAACCAGAGCGGATCGTGTTCCACGGAGACGACCGTCGCCTCCTTCTTCGCCCAGAAGAGCGTGGAGCCTCCGCTGCCGTACTCGAACACGCGCATCCCCGGACGGAGGTGATCGTCGAGAACCTGGATGGCATCGAACGTCATCCATGGCGAAGGCTCCTCCAGGAGGTAGCCCGGTCCGGCCGAGCGCAACCACCGGAACAGATGCCGACGCTGTCCGGGCATGCCCAGGATGGCCGCTCCGTATTTGACGCGGCGCGCCAGATCGAGCGGAAGGTCGTGAAGTCGCTGAAGATCGGTCATAGGGATCGCGGCCCATCTCCGCAGGCGGGGGGTCCGTGTTGGTTCACAGCCCGGGTGTCGAAGGCGCTTGCCCGATCTCCGCGGTCGGTCAGCGAGCAACTCCGTGGTCCGGCTTTTCCGCATGTTCCGCACGGTCGATCCCGATCGTTGCGAATGCCTCAATATATGAAAAAATCACAGTGAAGAAGTCCCTCACCGCAGACCGAGCCGGTTCCGCACGGCGGTGAGGATCGACCCCAGGACCTTCCGGAGCAGGGCGTGTCTGGCCTGACCACCGGGCAGCACGACGTCGATCAGGAGCAGTGCCGCCAGTGTACAGAACGAGAGCACAAAAGCGCCGGCACCGAGCCCGACCCATCCGGGCTGCCAGGGAAGCGCGTCCCGCCAGACCACCATCCCGGCCGCGAGGACGCCGGCCAGGACGAGCGGTCCGAACACCGACGCCGCATAGGTCCCTCCGGGGATCCACATTCTCAGGACCCGGCGCCAGAGAACCCAGAGCATGCCGAGATGCACCACCGTCGCCACGCTCATGCCCCATCCCGCGCCGGCGATCCCCAGGATCGGGATGAACACGAGACACCCCGCAAGCGTCGCAACCCCGTACAGCAGCGACATTGCCGCGAGCCACTGCGACCGCCCGGTCCCCAGCAGGTAGAAGCTCGGGATCGCGAACGTGCAGCCGACCGCGGTGCCGATGGCAAGGATGCGGAGGACCACCGTGCTGTTGTCCGCCATCGACATCCCGAGGTAGAGGCGCAGCAGATCGTGGGCGAAGACCACCAGCGGCACAAAGATCATCGCCGAGAGCGTCGTCAGCAGCCATGAAGCGTTCACTGCCAGCCGAGCCGCCCCTCCCTCGTCGCCGCGCCCCTGCATGTGGCTCACTTCGGGAAACAACACCTGGCCGACCTTGTACGACGCCATGTAGCCGATGTTCACCACCTGCGCGCCGATGTTGTAGTACCCGACGGTGCGCACCGGCAGCAGGATCCCCAGGAGCCAGCGCTGGGACTGGTACGAAAGGATCCCGCCCAGCGTGTTCACCATCTGCCAGAACCCGAAGCCGAACGTCTTCCGCAGGGAGTGCAGATCCACCCGCACCGGCAGGCGTATGGGGGGGAACAGCCGCCATGCCAGGACACACCAGAGCGCAGCGAACCCGGCGGCAACGAGCGCCTGCGTCCGCAGCATCTCCGCCAGGTGCCCGCCGGACATCAGGATCCAGAGCCCGGCACCGATAACGCTCCCCTGCGTGAGCACGGTACCCACCGCGAGAACGTCGTACCGCTGGAGCGCCGTCACCACGCCCATCAGCGTCTGCCGTACCTGCATGAAGCACCAGAGCACGCCCACCCAGCGTATGGATGCGCGCGCCACATCCTGGTGCTCGGTGGGGATCTTGAAGAGCCCCGTCACGAGCGGATCCGCCGCCGCGATGATCGCCACAGCCCCGAGCAGCCCGACCAGAGCGCTGAACGCCAGGCTGCTGTGGGCATACCGCTTGGCGGCGTCCATGTCCCCGCGCCCGATGCTTTCTGCCAGGTACTTGATCGTGGCGTCCGACATCCCAAAATCCAGAACGCCGAGCGGGGCCACGATGCTCATCACCAGCGCCAGAAGCCCGTACTGCGTCTCGCCCAGCAGGCGGAGAAACCACGGGAGCGTCCCGATGGTCATCGCCAGCACGCCCGCCCAGCCGATCGTGTTCCAGACCGAGTTGCGGGCAAGACGCGTCCGGCGGGCATGCGCGCCGGTCGACTGGTCATCAGCGTGAGACGAATCGTCGGGCATGGGTGGAGACAAACACCGTGATATCCATGACCCGCCGCAGCACCCCCGCGGCGGTGAACGGTACATAGGCGACAGCCACACGCGCCGAGAGCACGCCCAGCACGAAGGAGGAAAACACGAACCCCAACGCTGCCCCGGTGGCCGCCCACGGCGGGATAAGCGCGAAGTATGAAGCGAGCGAGATCACCAGCATCGCCAGCCCGAGCAGGAACCCCTCCCTGGCCCTCCCCAGACCCATCAACGCGTTGGAACAGACGGCATACAGCGGAACGACGAACGAGAGCAGGCCGAAGATCCGCAGGAGCGGCGCCGCTTCCGCGTATTTCCCCTGGTACAGAACCTGCAGGACCAGCGACGGGGCCAGGAGGAACACCGCGCTGACCGGCAACAATGCGACCGTGAGAAACAGGATGGACTTCTCCACCACCGCACGCAACGATCCCTGTTCCCCCCGTGACGACAGCATCGAGGCCGCAGGAAGGACGAACATTTGCACCACCTGTCCGACCATCTCGTAGACGCGCGTGAAGACCTTCACCGAATTGTAGAGCGCCACCTGCAGCGGGCCCGTGAAGCCGGCAAGGATGAACGTGTCGGCCTTCGAGTAGACCAGGTAGCTGGCCACCCCGCCCAGGGAATACTTGCCATAGTCCCACATCTGCCGGTAGTCCTCCCGCCGCGGGTGCGCCGTCACGCGCACAAGCGAACGCGAGAGCCAGAGTCCAAGCACGGAGGAGGCGGAGAGCGAGATCAGGTTGATCACGATCAGATCCTCGGCAGTGTCGAACTCGTGCATCCGGGAAAGCACCCAGATCAATCCGGGCGCGCCGAGAAAGTGCGCCGCATCCACCCAGAACACTTCGCGCACGCGGAACCTGGTCTGCAGCACGATCAGGGTGAAATTCCTGGCGAAGGATGCGGCCAGCATGGCCGGGATGTAGTTCCAGACCGCGCCGAGGGATCCGGCGTGGAACACCGAAACCGCCACCGGGCGGAGCGCCACCACGAGCAGGCTCGTCGGGACCAGGAACGCGGCCTGCAGAAGCAGCGACACCGTGATCACGCCGGCCGTGTCCGTCCGTTCCTCCGCGGCGAACTTCAGCAGCGGCTGCAGAGCGAACGCTGCAGCAAGTCCGGAGATCACCAGGAACACCTCCTGGATCAGCACAAAGGTTCCGAACTCCTCCTCCGGCAGCACGCGGATCACCAGCAGCACGTAGGCGAACCCGTAGAGGACCGGCAGGCCCTTGCCCGCAACGCCCCAGATCCCTTTGCCGATGTGCTTGCCGAATTCCACCTTCATCGCCTTGCTGTCAGGAGATACCGGATCGCCGCGGCCGCGTGCGCGAGCGGGGCCAGGAACAGCATCACCGGGAGCTGGTACCATGCCGCATGCCGGATGAAGAACCGGACCATGCTGACTGCCTTCCGCCGCTGCTTCGACCAGGTAAGATGTCCGCCGGAGCTGACGGAGATCTTGTGCCACACGCGCGCGGCGGGTTCGTACAGGATGTCGAAGCCCGCCCGCCGGACCCGCATACAGAGGTCGGCGTCCTCCCCGTACATGCGGAAGGATTCGTCCAGCATCCCCGCCCGCTCCAACGCCTCGCGGCGGATCATCAGACAACACCCGGTCACATAGCCCGTCTTCCCCGGAACATCATATTGCCCACGGTCGGATTCGCGGATGCCGCGATGCCACAGCTCGCCCTTCCAGAACGACATCTCGCCCCCGGCGTACCAGATCCGGTCACGGGCCCCGGCATAGTAGATCTTCGGCCCCGCGATCCCGCAGCGGGGATCCGCCTCCATGCGGGACCGCAGGTGGCGCATGCACCCGGGATCCACGACCGTGTCGTTGTTCAGCAGCACGATGAGCTGTGCTCCCCCAGCCAGGGCGCGGACGATACCTGCGTTGTTGCCCCCGGCATACAACAGGTTGACGCCGGTCTCCAGCACTTCGACCTCAGGAAACTCCCGCCGCACCGCGGCGGCCGATCCGTCGGTGGACCCGTTGTCCACCAGGAGAACGCGGCACGCCGGATCCGCCGCCGCACGCAACGAGGCGAGGCACTCCAGCGTCAGTTGCTGCTGATTCCAGTTGACGACGATGATCCAGACCGGCGGCATCATTCCCCCGCAGCCTTCCGCAGACGATACAGCACCGCTGGTGGATAGTCCACCTTCAGCACCGGGAGCAGGTCCGGCGGCGCCGACCTGGGCTCGAGCAGGAATCGGAACTGCGGCCGCATGCCCGCCTCCACCGTGCTGAAGTAGAGATAGTCCACGCTGTCCTTGCGGAGCGATTCCAGCAGCAGCGGGACCGTTCCGACGTTGGGGAAGATCACGTACTGCATCTTCAGATAGTACGCGATGTGCGGTTTGCGGGCCGCGACGCGGGCCTGTCCGTCGCCGGTACCGACCACCCGGGCGTATGCGTCGCGGACGTCCAGGATCTCCACCGGACCCGCACCGATCTCCGCGCCGACCCGCTGGTAGCTGTGGACCGCACTGTACCCCAGCACGCCCAGGAGAACGAGGTGTTTCAGTCCGAAGGAAGGGAACCCGACGTCCGGCAGCGCCCGCCAGCGGAAAAAGAGCACCGACAGCACCAGCATCACCGGAACCAGGAAGAGGCTGAAGCGCTCCCCGTAGAAGACCGGAAGCAGTACGAGGTAGTAGAGTCCCGCGATCAGGAACAGCGTTCCCTGGCGCCGGTCCACGCCGGTGCGCGCCAGCGCTACGATCCCTCCGATCGCGAACACCCCCAGCGGAGCGGCCACCAGGAGCGTGGCATCGTTCCAGAAGTGCTCGACGGCATTGGAGGCGAGCTGTGAAAAGAACCGGGCCGGATCATACGCGACGACATCCCAGTAGGACGAAAAACGCGGAGCCATCGTACCCCAGTACTCGTCCCACCCCAGCTTCCCCTTCCCGTACATCTCGTAGGCGATGTTGTAGAAGTTGTTGTTGTAGGTGAACCGCCCCGTGGCGAACCACGTGTAGATGCCCCAGGGGAGCACGAACACCATTGCGCCGGCAAGGTAGACGAACGCCGCACGGATCCGCTCCTTCCAGGGGCGGTCATGGACGTTCAGCACCAGTAACGCCGCAGGAACCGCAACGAACAAGGCGATGGCGTTGTACCGCGTGATGTACGCGAAGCCGGACACGAGTCCCGCAAGGAGCGCGTTGAGCAGAGACCCCTGGCGGAGGAACAGGTAGACCACGAGCAGGGCCAGGAACATGAAGACCATGTCGGTCGCTGCCGTGTACGAGGCGATCAGGAACGCATGGTTGAGCGCAAGGCCGGCGCAGGTCAGGATCGCGGTCTCGCTTCCGAAGAGCGCGTTCACCAGCCGGTGCGTCAGCCACAGGACCGCTCCCGCCGAGAGGAGCGACAGGATCATTCCCGCGCGGAACATGTCGCCGGTCAGCCATCCGGCCGCCGCCAGCAGGATCTCGTAGCCGGGCCCGCGGAACTGATCGAGCAGCAGCGTCCCCTGCAGGAGCGCCGAGGCGTGCGGGGCGTAGATCCAGTAGAAGTCGGTCTCCACCGCATAGTCGCCGATCCGGTGGTACGAGAACGCCACGACAGCCAGGACCGCAAGGTATCCCAGCCAGAGGCCGGTCATCACTCGGGGCGAGAGGTCCAGCCAGGGGAAGAGCCGCACGAACGGGACGGGTGGCGCGGGGCGCTTTTTGCTCATCGTATCTCCTCCGCCAGCCCTTCGATCGTCCGCACCATGTGCTCCCAGCTGTATCGGGACTTCTCCGCATGGACGTTCTGCCGGAACCGGTCGGCAACACCGCTGCCGAAAAAGGCGGTGATCGAGTTCGCCAGCGCACGGGCATCACCGGGGGGAACGACCGATCCCGTCACACCATCTTTCACGACTTCTGCGAGTCCTCCGACGTCCGAAGCGATGACGGGGACGTCGAAGTTGTATGCGATCTGCGCGATGCCGCTCTGGGTCGCTGATCGGTACGGCAATACCACCACGTCGGCGGCAGAGAAATAGTCTCGTACCCGATCGGTGGGCGTGTACTCTGCGTGTACCGTGACCCTCGTCCCGGACGGAAGGGCGCGTATCCGATCGTCGTACGCGTTACGGTCCTCGTAGAACTCGCCCGCCACCACCAGCTCCACGTCCAGCGCGGGGTCGAGGAGCCCGATCGCCTCCAGAAGCACATCCAGACCTTTATACGCGCGGACGTATCCGAAGAAGAGCACCACGCGGCGCCCCCGCAGGCCGAGTCTGACGCGCGCAGCGTCCCGGTCCGTTCGGTCGCCGAACCTGTTATATACCGGGTGAGGGGCCGTCCGGTACCGCGCCCCGGGCCAGAACTCCAGCAGTTCCTTCTCGACCGACGCCGACTGCACAAGGAATGCATCTGCCTGGCGGAACGCGTAACGGGTCAATGCCCGGTCGAACGGTCGCCGCTCGTGCGGGAGGACGTTATCGCAGATGAACAGGACCCGCGCGGAGGAGCCGCGCTTCGCAACACGGGCGATGGTGCCGAAGCACGGGCCGAAGAACGGGAGCCAGAAACGGAAGATGATCAGGTCAGGTGACGCCCGGCGGATCCTCCGCCCTACGGAGATCCAGTTCAGGGGATTCATCGAGTCCACCAGCCGTGGCGCGGGGATCGCAGGAGACGGAGCATCGTCTTCGAACTGCGAGGACCCCGGAAAGAGGAACCCGGGATATTGCCGCCGGAAGTTGAAGATCTCCACCGTGTGGTGGCCCGCCAGGGCTTCCGCGAGCTGCATGTTCCAGTGTGCAATGCCCCCCCGGTACGGAGCTGCGGTCCCCACAAGCGCGATCTTCATCGGTCAGCGGCCTGGTTGCCGGATCGTGTTTGGCCCGCCCGCGGGCGGGGCGGCGAAGCGGAGCGAACGTTCGTAGACCTCCCTGGCCTGCGCGGTGTCCCCCATCGCGATCGCCGTCTGCACCAGCGCCCTCCAACCCCCGGAATACTGCGGGTGCAACGCGGTCACCGCGGAAAACTGTTCGCGGGCACGCACGAAGTCCTTCCGTCTGAATGCCGCCTCCCCCAGCCGCAAGCGGCTGGCCAGCAGCCGCGGGTCCCGGGCGACCGCGATGCTGTCCTCGCGTGCAGCTTCCGCCTCCCTCCGGAGCGTGCCGTATGCCTCCGCCATCATCTGGTGGAGCAGCCCGAAATCCGCCGGCGCGATCGCCTCGGCCTTGCGGAACAGCGTCAGCGCATCTGCCGGCCACCTCGAGACCCGGTTGACGCCGTCATAATAGAGGTTGATGAACTCGTTGTCCACACCGGCAGTGTCCGCGGTGACGGGAAGGGGCTGCTCGGCCCTCTTGTAGAGGACGTCGACATATCCTCCGCCCGGCACAAGCTCGAAATAGTACGGATAGTACCACCGCCTGAACTCCGCGCGGGTGAACAGGGCTCGCTCCGCGAATGCGCTCGGCTTGATCCCGGTGGAGAAGCTGATCCAGTGCGGGCTCCGGGACAACACGTAGGAGACGTTGTACTTCCGCTCACGCCAGACGCTCTTGATCCCTTCGATCCGCTCCGGTCGATGGGCGATCGTCGAATCGGTCAACCCCAGCATGTCGATCACCGGGATCTCGCCGTAGTACGAGATCGCCCCTATGGTCGAGGCGGCCATCACGGCCCCGGGAGGTGAATTGCCCTTGATCCACCGTCCCAGCATCGACATGTGCTCCACGAGCCCCTTTTCCTTTGCCTCCACGTCCAGCAGCTGGGGAAGGGGGGATGTATACGTCGTGTAGGCCAGCGCAAGGGCGACGCCGTACACCGCGAGGCGAGCGAGGGTCTGCGGTCCCCGAACCATCGTATGGAGCGCTGCGAGGCTCTCCTGGACCAGGAGGTAGATGAAGGGTGCGATCGCGAGGAAGAACCGGTGTGCGTGCAGAACGTCTCCCCCCACCGAGATGATGTATCCGCAGTAGGCGAGGACCAGCCCGATCAGGTACAGGACCTCGCTGGTCCGCTTTCTCCAGAGCAGGATCGCCACCGGCACGGCCAGGAGCCAGCCGCCCAGCAGGTAGTTCCTCGCGTAGGCCAGGAAGTAGTCCCAGCCGGCGGCGAGATACTCGTTCGAGAATCCCGCCTTCGCGTAGTACGTGTTCGGGAAGAAGTGGCCGTAATACGAAAGGCGCCAGAGGGTGAAGCCGCCGATCGGGACCGCATACCAGAGGGTCCACACCACAAGCTGGCGAACTCTCGGCCAGCGCTCTTCCCGGGGACCGAGGGCGGTCTCCAGCAGCCGGTGAAGTCCCAGCAACCCGAACAGGAACATCCCCTCGGGTCTCGTCAACGACAGGGCGACGTAGACGACGGGGGTCATCGGGAAACGAACCTCGCGGTTCCTCTCGCGGAGGTAGACGGCCACACCCAGAACCGCGAGGAACGAGAACATCGCCGTTTCCATGCCGCTGACGGTCCAGTAGGCGAATGCGCCGCACGACGCCAGCAGCACAGGGGCGATGAGGCGGAACGCCACCGGCCGTGTCTCTGCCCCCAGCTGGCGCGAAACCGGCCAGAGCAACGCGATGGTTCCGAGGGAGAAAACGATCCCCAGCGTTCTCGACAACGACAGCACGTCCAGTCCAAGTGTCATCGGGAGCGCCAGCAGGATCGTCCAGAGGAACGTGGTATACCCTTCCACCCGCTCCCCGATATTGAAGACGAGCCCGTGCCCCGCGATGAAGTTCTTGATGTACCGGAAGGTGATGTAGGCGTCGTCCTGGAGGAAATCGAAGCGGCGGGCGACAAGGACGAACCCGGCAAGCACGGCGAGCAGGAGCGCGGCGTCGAGCCTGCGGGCCGCGATCGAAGGGGCCACGGTAAGAGGTTTTTTCTGTTTCTTCATGGGGATGGACCGTCAGCAACGAACCGCCTCCCGGGACCGGGAGGCGGCATCCTGTGTACCAGGTCGTGTCCGGCCTTTCGGCGAAGGACTACTTGATGAATTCCCTGATGGAATACTCTTCTTCCGCGCGCCTCGTCTTGCTGATCATCTCGCCGAGGAGCCCGATGGAGATGAACTGCACGCCGACGATCATCAGCAGGATCCCCCCCGTAAAGAGCGGGCGGTTGCTGAGGGAGGTCAGGCCCCGGGCCCATTCGACGACCAGCCACGCATCGATGACCAGTCCCGCCATGAAGGCCAGGACCCCCCAGAACCCGAAGAGGTGCAGGGGATTGCGCAGGTAGCGCGTCGTGAACACGACCGTCATCAGGTCCAGGAACCCCTTCCAGAACCTGCCGATGCCGAACTTCGTCCGGCCATACTTTCTGGGCCGGTGATTCACCACGATCTCGCCGACCTTGAACCCTTCCCAGTGGGCGAGCACGGGGATATAGCGGTGGAGTTCGCCGTAGACCTTGACGGTCTTGACAACCTCCCGTCGATAGGCTTTCAGTCCGCAGTTCATGTCGTGCAGGCGGACTCCCGACATCCGGCTGGTCACGAAGTTGAAGAACTTGGACGGGATGGTCTTGCTGATGGGGTCCCGGCGAACCTTTTTCCACCCAGACACGAGGTCGAATCCGTCCTCGATCTTTCTCTTCAGCGAAGGGATCTCGGCGGGATCGTCCTGCAGGTCCGCATCCATGGTGATCACCACGTTCCCCTGGGCCTTGTCGAAGCCTACGGAGAGCGCGGCGGATTTTCCGTAGTTCCGCCTGAACCGGATGATCTTGACGTGATGATCCATCCTCTTCAGGTCGCGCAGGACCTGGAATGAGCGGTCGGTGCTGCCGTCGTCCACGAACAGCAACTCGTACCGGATGTTCATTCGGTTAAGGGTCTGGCGCAGTTGCTGGTGCAGCTCCTTCAGCGACCCTTCCTCGTTGAAGAGAGGGATGAGAACAGTGAGATCCACTCCTCCCTGCTGCTGGTGCTGGGGACGGGGCTGGGGACGGGGCTGGGGACGGCGTTGTTGCTGCGGCTGGCGCTGTTGCTGTTCAGCCGGCTGTGGTGTTTCGGGGGTTTGGTCCGCCATACTCTATTAGGTGATTGTACTTCTGTGATAAGATGGCTGAAGGATAAGGAGGAGTTGTTTGGAAAATAGCGATTTCACCCTTGAGAATCAACGAAAGCGGCCTGTTTCGTTGACATTTCCTGCCCTTTTGGGTATACTTTTACACGTTCCACTTGCAGACAGCTCATTTCTCATACCGCCGGCCGGGATCCCGCCCCAAAAGGTCCCTCGGGCAGAATTTCCTCCGAGACGACAATATCGCGAGGAAGATCGTTCTGTCCGTATCGCCGCGCCCCGACGAGACGGTGGTCGAGATCGGGCCTGGAGAGGGGGCGCTTACGCAGTATCTTGCCCCCGCGGTCCGACGCCTGATCCTGGTGGAATTGGACGACCGGGCGTCTGAGGCTCTCCGGGTACAGTACGCCGGCGAACGGGTGACGGTCCTCCATGCCGATATCCTGACGACGGACCTGTCGGCGATGGCGCGGGAAGCCGGACGAGCGCTCCGGGTGGTCGGCAACATCCCGTACAATATCACCTCGCCGATCCTGTTTCACGTGCTGGAGCACCGCACCGCGGTCGAGGACGCCACCATCATGATGCAGAAAGAGGTCGCACAGCGCCTCGTCGCTTCCCCGCGGACCAAGGAGTACGGCATCCTGTCGGTGTTCTTCCAGCTGTTCACCGAGCCACGTCTGCTGTTCGACGTGCAGCCGACGGCGTTCTACCCCCGGCCCAGCGTCGTCTCTTCGCTCGTGCACCTCCGGATCCTGCCGGTTCCCCGGTACCCGCTGCTGGACGAAACGCTGTTCCGCGCGATGGTGCGGTCGGTGTTCGGAACCCGAAGGAAGATGCTCCGGCATTCGCTCCGGGAGTTCCTGGCCCGCCGCGGACGGGCGCTTCCCGAGGCTCTCCGCCTCCAACAACGCCCCGAAGAACTTACGGTCGAAGAGCTGGTCCGCCTGGGCAACGACCTCCGCGCCGCGGAAGGCGGAGGGGATCCCGCGTGAACATTCGCCGCCTGACCCGCTATTTCCATTCCGCCGACGTGCTCCTGATCGGGTTCCTTGCCATGCTGTCGCTTATCGATCTGATCTTCGCTTCCCGAATCCCTCGCTGGAAGGAGCTTGTCGCCATCAACGTCGCGGTCGTTTCCGGGATCTGCTGCCTGGCGTACTTCCGCCACACCACCGGCATCCGCGTGATCCGCTACCTCCACGACTGGTATATCGCCCCCGGGGTCTTCCTGTCGTTCAAAGAGCTCTACTTCATGGTTCACCCGCTCCACGGGCGGGATTACGATGAGCTGCTCATTGCGGCGGACCGCTGGCTGTTCGGCGTGGATCCCACGCACTGGATCTCGCAGTTCGCCCATCCGGTGCTGACGGAGGTCTTGCAGCTGGCCTACACCTCGTTCTACTTTCTGTTCCTGCTCGTCGGTTTCGAGCTGTACAGACGCAGGAACTTCGACCTGTTCCATCTGTTCATGTTCACCTGTGTCTACGGGTTCTTCCTTTCGTACCTCGGGTACTTCACGCTCCCGGCCATCGGTCCGCGCTTCACGCTGCACGATTTTTCCGCCCTGGATCAGGAACTCCCCGGCCTCTGGCTGACGCCGTCGCTCCGGTGGTTCGTCAACGCAGGGGAGTCCATCCCCATGAACGTGCCGAACGAAGTGGCGATCGCCGAAACCCAGCGTGATGTGTTCCCGAGCGGCCACACGATGATGATGCTGGTGTTGCTGTATATGGCGTATGCCTACCGGTCGCGGTGGCGGTACCTGCTGACGGTGATCGGCGTCCTCCTGATCATTGCCACCGTCTATCAGCGATACCACTACGTCGTGGACCTGATGGGGGGCGCCCTGGCGATGCTGTTCTGCATCGCCACCTCCCGGCGCCTCTACGAGTTCTTGAAAGCCCGCCTCCAGATCATGGAAAGCCGGATGCCACCGGCGGAGGGGACCGATGGCTGAGGAACGGGTCCGCTATCTTGTCTCCGGGGTCTGCTGCGCCAGCGAGGAAGGGGTCCTGCGCAAGAAGCTCGATGGCGTGGTGGGGGCCGGCCGCTACGACTTCAACCTCATCACCGGCGAGCTCAGGATCGAACATCCGATCCCCTCCGAACGGGTGGTCCAGGAGGTCCGCGCTGCTGGATTCGACGCGCGCCCCCGACGGGAGGCGGAGCCCGAACCCCGGTTCGCCGAACGGTTCGCCGGGGTTCTGGCCGCCGCGGCCGCACTCGCGCTCACTGCCGCGGGCGGTCTATTGCTCGACAGCTCGCCGCTCGCCGGGCGGATCCTGTTGCTCGCGGCGATCCTGGTGGGTGGACGGCAGATCTTCCTTAAGGCCTTCGCGGCGGCGCGCCTGCGAGCGCTGGATATGAACGTCCTGATGTCGGTTGCCGTCTTCGGAGCACTGGCCATCGACCGCTGGACCGAGGCCGCGATGGTGATCGTGCTGTTCGCGGTCTCACTGCTTCTGGAAAACCTCAGTACGTCACGGGCGCGCCGCGCACTTCAGTCGTTGCTCTCCCTGTCCCCGCACGAAGCGTCGGTCCTCCGGGGCGGCCATGAGGTGTTGCTGCCGGCGGACCAGGTGCGCCCCGGAGACCTGCTCGTGGTCCGCCCGGGCGAACAGGTCCCGTTGGACGGCGTGGTGACGGAAGGAGCCTCGACCCTCAACGAAGCGCCGATCACCGGCGAGTCCGTGCCCGTTGCCAAGGCCCCCGGTGATGCGGTCTTCTCCGGCGCGATCAACGGGAACGGCGTACTCACCGTGCGCGTGACCACGGAGTTCGAGAACACGACCCTCCAACGCATCATCCATCAGGTGGAAGAGGCCCAGAGCCGCCGCGCCCCCGTGCAGATGTTCATCGACCGGTTTGCGCGGATCTATACCCCCTCGGTCCTCGGCATCGCGGTCCTGGTTGCCACAGTTCCTCCGCTTGTGTTCGGCGCGCCGTTCGGAGAATGGCTTTACCGTGCCCTCGTCCTTCTGGTCATCGCCTGTCCGTGCGCTCTTGTCATCTCCACGCCCGTCACGCTTGTCAGCGCTCTCACCAACGCCGCGCGGCATGGCATTCTGGTGAAGGGGGGCAGGTATCTCGAGACGCTCGCCGCCGCGGAGACCATCGCCTTCGACAAGACCGGCACACTGACAGAAGGACGGGTGCGCGTGACGGCGGTGACCCCCCTGGGATCGTCCACGGCGGAGGAGGCCCTGCGGATCGCCTGCGCCATCGAGCAGCATTCCGAGCACCACCTCGCTGCGGCGATCCTTGAAGAGGGGCGGAGGCGAAACATTGCCCCTCCCCCGGGCGGAGCGACCTCCTTCGAGGCCATGCCCGGCCTGGGAGTGCGCGCAACGGTCGAAGGCAGGGCGTACACTCTGGGGAACCGCCGGCTGGCAGAAGAGGCGGGGGCGCTCTCGCCGGCACTTGCGGCGAACCTCGATCATTTCTCCGGTTCGGGATTCATGACGATGGTCCTCCTCTCGGAGAACACGCCGATGTGCCTTTTTGCCCTGGAAGACCGCGCCCGCCCGCACGGCCGGATCGCCCTGGCATCTCTGCAAAAGATCGGCATCCGTCACATGGTGATGCTCTCGGGAGACCAGCCGTCTGTGGCAGCGCACCTCGCCCGGACCGTCGGCCTCGACCGGGTGAACGCGGGCCTGCTGCCGGAAGACAAGGTCGCGATCGTGGAGCGGCTGAAGGCCCGGCATGGGGGCGTGGTGATGGTCGGCGACGGCATCAACGATTCCCCTGCCCTGGCTGCCGCTTCCGTGGGGGTGGCCATGGGGGTGGCCGGAACCGACGCGGCTCTCGAAACCGCCGACGTCGTCCTGATGTCCGACGACCTCTTGAAACTCCCCCACCTCTTTGCCCTGAGTCGTCAGGCGATCCGCATCATCCGCCAGAATATCGCCATCGCCCTGGGTCTCAAGGCCGTGTTCTTCCTGCTCGCCCTGACCGGGCACGCGACCCTCTGGATGGCCCTCCTGGCAGACGATGGAGCCTCCCTGGCCGTGATCCTCAATGGTCTGAGGATCCTGGGCTTCGCCCTCCCCGCGGAACACCGGCACCATGACCACACGAAAGAACATCCGGGGGGTTGACTTTGTGGGCCTGTCTGTGTACCTTGAGTGTCCAGCAACTTTCGGATCTGTTCAGCAAAGGATATCAGCATGTACGCAGTCGTGGAGATCGCCGGCCAGCAGTTCAAAGTCGCCCCCAAGGACACGATCCAGGTCCCTTCGTTGGAGGGAAAAGCGGGTGATGCGGTGAAGTTCGATCGGGTCCTGTTGCTCGGCGACGACGCTTCGGTGACCGTCGGCACCCCTCTGGTCAGCAGCGCCTCCGTCCGGGGGACGATCCTCGATCATGGCCGGGACGAGAAGGTGATCGTGTTCAAGAAGAAGAAACGCAAGGGATACCGGGTCACGCGCGGGCACCGGCAGGGGTTCACCAGGGTCGAAATCACAAGCATCGGTAAGTGAGATGGCACACAAAAAGGGTGTAGGCAGTTCCCGCAACGGACGCGACAGCAACGCTCAGCGGCTCGGGGTCAAGCGCTTCGGCGGAGAGGCCGTGAGCGCGGGGAGCATCATCGTACGTCAGCGCGGGACAAGATTCGCGCCGGGAACCAACGTGGGCATCGGCGGCGACGATACGCTGTTCGCCACCGCAGCAGGCGTTGTCCAGTTCAAGAAGCTCAGAAAAAGCAAGAAGATCGTGAGCGTCCTTCCGAAGGCCTGAGTATGCGCCCTGCAGGACGTGCCGCAAAGCGTGAAGTCCCTCCGTTTCCGGAGGGACTTCTCTTTTTCACCCTTCCCATCCACATTTCCCCGGAGAACACCCATGAAAGTCACCGTGATCGGCGCCGGCAACGTCGGTGCCACCACTGCCCAGCGCCTGGTGGACAGGGAGCTGGCCAATGAGGTGATCCTCGTCGACGTCCTCGAAGGCATCCCCCAGGGGAAAGCTCTCGACATGTACGAGTCGTCGCCCGTCGGCAGGACCGACGTGCGCGTCGTCGGCACGAACGGGTACGACGAGACCGCGAACTCGGATGTCATCGTCATCACCGCCGGGGTCGCCCGCAAACCGGGGATGAGCCGCGACGACCTGATGAACACCAACACCGGGATCGTCAAATCGTGCACAGAGCAGGCCGCCCCGAGATCCCCCAAAGCGATCATCGTCGTCGTCGCCAATCCGCTCGACGTGATGACCTATGTGGCGATGAAGGCCAGCGGTTTCCCGCGGGAACGGGTCATCGGCATGGCCGGCGTGCTGGACACCGCCCGCTTCCGGACGTTCATCGCGATGGAACTGAATGTGTCCGTCAAGGACGTCACTGCCTTCGTGCTCGGCGGACACGGTGACTCCATGGTCCCCCTGGTCCGCTATTCGACCGTGGCCGGGATCCCGATCGCGGAGCTGATGGACCAGGCGACGCTGGACCGGCTGGTCAAACGTACCCGCGACGGCGGGATCGAGATCGTCAACTTCCTGAAGACCGGAAGCGCGTACTATGCACCGGCCGCCGCCGCAGTGGAGATGGTCGAGGCCATCCTGAAGGACCAGAAGCGGATCCTTCCGTGCGCCGTCTACCTGCAGGGTGAATTCGGCATCCGTGACACCGTCGTCGGCATCCCGATCAAGATCGGCCGCAACGGCATGGAACAGATCATCCAGATCAAGCTCTCCGCCGACGAGCAGGCCGCCCTTGAGCGCTCCGCCAACGACGTGAAGGGCAACATCGCGAAGCTGAAGCTGTAACCCCGTCACACCTCACGCGGGATCCGGAATCGCTCCGGATCCCGCGGAGGTGACTCCCGCTGGCCGCCGCATGACCACGCATCTTCTCCGGCGCTCCCTCCCCGCGATCCTGTTGCTGCTTCCGCTCATGTTCATCTCGTGCCGCGAGAATGTTTCGTCCTTCGGACCATCGACCGCCCTCCGATACCAGCCATCGTTCCGCACCGGCGACGTGTTCCGCTACAACCTCTACGATATCAGCCCCTCGGGGTACGTCATCCAGTCCTCCAGGAGGCGTTCCCTCTGGACGGTCGTTGCGGCCTCCGCGCGCCGGAACGGCCGGGACGGAGTGACGGTGATCGCCGATTCGACGGTGGGAGGCGTCACCGACACGGTCCTCTACCGCTTCGAGGCCGGAGGTGACGTCTACCTCTATGGCTTCCTCTCCGCCATCGCCTCGCTCAGATCCGATACCACGCTCCCCCGGACGTGGGACCGGGTCGCGGCCTTCACGCTTGGTCCCCTGGTGCAATGGCGCGTCGGCTCGATGGACGGTTCGGGGGGATCGCCGGTCTACGGGGAGATCCGTGACGGATTGGAATACGTGGTCGCTGCAGTGGATGGTGAGAGCATCGTGTTCCCGGCCTATCGTGTCGACTTCACCGGCGACGGGGTTGACGCGACGATCTGGTTCGGCGAGAACCCGCCGTGCGTGGGGGTCCAGGTGGTCAGCTTCTGGATGGAAACCACGGGCAGGGGCCGTTGGATCGAGGATGTGACGAGGGGACCGAAGTAGGAACGACCGCGGGGAACTACTTGGCGGTCTCCAGCCAGAGGCGCACCTCGGTCCCCTTGCGCGACGGCTCGATCTCCACCTTGTCCATCAGGGTCCGCATCAGAAAGATCCCCCGTCCGCTTTCCCGCAACAGGTTCTCCTCCCGGAGAGGGCTCACCACCGCCGAGGGATCGAACCCCCTCCCCTCGTCGGTGACCTGGAACAGGATCCACCCCGGAAGCATCCGGCAGAGTATCGCGACCCGCTTTTCGGGGTTGGCTCCGTTCCCGTGAACGATCGCATTGTTCACCGCTTCCGTGAGGGACACCATCACCTTGTGCATCTGGATCTCATCCAGACGCGCAACGGCATCGACCTTCTTCAGGAACACCTCCACTTTATGGATGTGCCTCGGATTGCTGGCCAAGCTCAGTCGGAAGGTCGATTGTTTCCGTTTCGCCACGGGTCCCCCTACAAAGCAAACATGATGTTCATGGTGAACGTTGCTGTGGTACCGCCCGCCGTCTCGGCCGGGCTGCGGTGTTCATACCACCCACCGAAGGCGATCTGGCTGTGCGACCCCGGATTCCAGAGGATCATACACGTCGGCCCCATACTACGAAGATACGAAGACAGGCGCTTCCCCGCAGCATCAAAAACGTACCTCGCCTGGCTGAAGAACTTGAACCCCACCGCAAAGACCGAGGCGGAGAACGGCGCATACCGGACCTGCAAGGCCACGGTCTTGTCGGTGGTCGTGTTCTCCGTCCGCTCCGCGAATTCCTGCCAGTCCAGCTGCCCGCGCTCATAGACCTTCAGGTACGCGAACAGATCGATGCCGACCGTCTGCGTCAGGGTGATCGCCGTCGAATCGATCCAGGCGAACTGGCGATACGAAAAACTCTTGATCTGGCTCCCGGATTGCTCATAGTCGTACACCGTGTAGTTCGCAAGCACCTCCGCGGTGTTCACACTGGTCAGCCACGGGCGCGGCCGGTACGTCGTCCGCGGGGCCAGACGGAGGACGTAATTCCTGTTGTTGTTGGCGCTCCGCTCCTGCAACAGGTAGACGACGTGACTGACGTAGCCGTCCAGCACCGTCTCCAGGTCCAGCACTCCGCTCAACCGGTGACGGGTGCCGATCATCCCCGCAAGCAGTTGCTCGTCGCGTTCCTCAACGTTCAGCGTGCTGGGAGTATCGTACCGTAGGATGCTCGCAGAGCCTGCGAACATGACCGCGTCGGAACCCGACAGCGGAACCGCCGCCGACCCCGACAGGGTCGTCCTTCGTGCCAGGTTGTCTTTGCTCTGCTCCTGACGGTCACGTTCCTGGAACAGGATCTGCGACAGCGACGAGGACGAGGAGCCCCTCAACGCCCTGTGTTCCTCGTTCCGCTCCAGGTACGACATGCGCAACCACGCGTGTGTCCGCGGGTCCTCCGGCCGGTACTCCAGCTGCAGGTACGTGTCCAGCCTGAACTCGTCGATCCGTGTCCCGAACCGCGGCTGCCCCACGACGTCCTGCCGCCACGTCCGGAGATCCTTGTCCAGCACCCGTCCGGTCAGCCCCGCATACAATCCCACACCGACCGCCGGATCCAGGGCGTAGCGGAGCAGGTTCGCGACCCCGAACGAATGCTCGATACGGGATTCGATGCTGTTGTCGGACAGAGAATAGAACTCCCGCTGGCTCCGGAGGTAGACCGCGTCCAGGCTGTCGCCCGTGCCCGGAGAGAACTCCTTCCGCACGGAAACCCTGCCCGACCTGTCCCCGAGCGTGCGGGGGCTGATCCGGTCTTCCCGGTAGCGGAGCATCCCGCTGATGCCGGTCCCCTCGAGGTCCAGACCCGTCAACGAACCCTGCAGATCGAAGGCCGGGCCCCGATCAGTGATGTCTCCCTGCCGGTCCCAGCGGAAGCCCCCGAGAGCGGCAAACTCGAGGAACGGGAGCGGCGCATATCCGATCCCGGCCAGGGCGGACGTCGCGGCGGAGTTGTTGAGCCCGACACTCTTGTCGTCGGCGTACGACAGGGTGGACCAGCGCCCAAGCGCAGACCACCGGGTCTCCCAGCGGCACCGTCCCTCCCAGGTCCAGCATCTGTTGCGTGCTCTGGAGTTTCCGTCGGGGAGATCCTTCGAGCTGAATGACGTTCGAGGCGTACGACCCCGCGACGGTCCAGCGTCCCGAAGCCGCGGTGGTGTCGATCAGCAGCCGTCCGATCCAGTTGTAGGTGTTGAGATGCCGGTCGAAGAGGATGGATCCCCCGCGTGCCCGGGAGGCCGAGTCGGCCGCGAGGGAAAAAAGGTCGTCTCCCCGCTGCGTTCCCTGGCCGAGCGCAAAGGAAGCCAGACCCAGGAACAGGACGGCCACCCCGGCAACGGCCTGCAGGCGATGGTCAGGACAGATCGGCCCGGTCTCCGCGCGCCGGAATGGTGATACGCGCGAACCCCGTCTCTCGCAGTCCCGTTCCCAGCTTCTCCGACTGGTCGGCGTCCCCATGCACCACGAACACCCCTTTCATCTCCCGCGTGTCGAACTGCTTGAGGTAGTCCAGCAACTCGTTCCGATCCGCGTGTGCGCTGAACGAGTTGAGGACCACCACTTCGGCCTTCACGTCGTGCGGCTCGCCGAAAATGTTCACCAGAGGCTCTCCCATCACGAGCCGCTTGCCCAGGGTGTTCTCGGCCTGGTACCCCACGATCAGTACCATGTTCCGGGGATCTCCCACGGAGTTCGCCAGGTGATGCACCACCCGCCCTGCCTCACACATGCCCGAGGCCGCGATGACCACGAACGGCCCGGCGCGTTCGTTCAGGGCCATGGACTCCTCGAGGGTCTTCACATAGGTCAGCGTGTCGAACCCGAAAGGATCCTCGTGGGCGTGCAGCATTGCCAGGGTCTCTTCGTCGAAACATTCGGGATGGGCACGGAAGACCCCCGTGACGTTGACGGACAGGGGGCTGTCCACATACACGGGAAGATCACCGAGCTTTCCCCGGGAGCGGAGCTTGTGGAGCACGAACACGATCTCCTGCGTGCGTCCCACACTGAAGGCGGGGATGATCACCTTTCCCTTGCGCTCACAGGCCCGGAGCAACGGCTGGAGGATCTGGGTTTCCATCTCTTCCACCGGACGGTGGAAGCGCCCGCCGTACGTGCTTTCCGTGATCAGGTACTGCTGCGGACCGCCGAGAAAGACCGGGTCCCGGAGGATCGGCAGGTGGCTGCGGCCGAGGTCCCCCGTGTACGCAAGCCCGACGGTCCTCCCGTTCTCGCTGAGCGTCAGGGCCACACTCGCCGATCCCAGGATGTGCCCCGCATCCTCGAACCGGCACTCTATCCCGTCGCTGACGGGGAACTGCTCCCCGTACGCGTTGCCCTTGAACAGCTTCATCGCCTCCGCTGCGTCTTCCTGGGTGTAGAGCGGCGCGACAGCGGGCAGTCCCTTCTTCCGGTGCCTCTTGGTCATGAACTCAGCGTCCCGTTCCTGGATATAGGCGCTGTCCTTGAGCATCACCTCACACAGGCTCCGGGTGGCGTGCGTGCAGTAGATCGGACCGGAGAATCCCTGCCGGACCAGCGTTGGCAGGTTCCCGCTGTGGTCGATGTGCGCGTGGGAGAGGACCACCGCATCGATGGACCCCGGATCGAAAGGAAACGTGGTGTTCCGGAGCCACGCCTCCTCGCGGCGACCGTGAAAGATCCCGCAGTCGAGCAGGATCGTGGTGCCGTTGACGGTGACCACGTGCATCGAACCGGTGACGGTCCTCGCCGCGCCCTGGAACTGGAGGTGCATGGGAATGCGCCGATCGCTGGAAGTTCCTGCCAATATATCGGAATGTGGCCAGAAATACCACCGGATTGACCCTTGTGGCGGATTTGCGTATCCTTGCCTGTCCACCCGCGAGGTTCCCGATGACCCGATACCCCCGCCCCTGTCCCGTGGCCGCGATGTTGATATTCGTGTGTACGTGCACCGCGGCGGACGCGCAGACATGGTTCCAGACCCCCCTCAGCCCGCGCACGGCCAGTTACGTCATCTCTGTGTCGCTTGACCCGCAGACGAAGACCCTGAAAGGGGAAGAGGTGCTCACCTGGAAGAACCCCTCCAACGACGTCATTCAGGATCTGCAGTTTCATCTCTATCTGAATGCCTTCCGGAACAACCAGTCGACCATGATGCGGGAATGGGGCAAAGGCGACCGGGGAACGTTGAGCCCCGGGAGCGGAAAGCGGGATGGATCGACATCATCTCCCTGCGAACCGCCGACGGCGAAGATCTGACCGCGGGCGCTGGAGTTCATCCAGCCCGACGACGGCAACGACAAGGATCGAACGCTGGCGCGAGACTTCCCCGCTTCGGGTCCAATCCCCCCGCGGCAGATCCATGACGCCTGCGCATCGGGTTCACTGCCAAATTGCCCACGGTGACGCGGCGGTCCGGCCTCGTCGGCGACTTCTTCATGGTCGGCCAGTGGTTCCCGAAGATCGCCGTGTATGAACCTGCCGGCACACGATCGGCAGTGCGGGGAGGTGGAACGGCCACCAGTATCATCCGATGGGAGAGTTCTATGCGGACTTCGGCGTGTATGACGTCTCCATCACCGTCCCCTCCGAACTATGTCGTGGGGGCGACGGGCTCCCGTGTCGCTGAACGGCTGAACCCGGACACGACCCGCACGGTGACCTGTATCATGCGGAGGATATGCATGACTTCGCGTGGACCGCTTCGCCGGGCTTCGTCGAGGTCACCGACCGATGGGAACACGTGCTGATCCGTGACGCTGATGCAGCCCCGCAGGTCGCTCAGGCGCGCACGGTACATCCAGCGCCGCAAAAACCACGTTCGCCTACCTCGACGCGACATGTGGGCCGGTATCCCTATCCCGTGCTGACGATCGTGGACCCGGCACACAACGCCTCGGAAGCCGCGAGGGATGGAGTATCCGACCCTGATCACTGCCGGACGCACTGGGCGGTGGGGGAATGGCAGCGCCTGCCGGAACTGGTGGTCGTACACGAGCTTGGCCACAACTACTGGTACGGGATGGTGGCCAACAACGAATCCGAAGAGGCATGGCTCGACGAGGGACTCACCCAGTATTATGAGACGCGGATCATGGACGAGACCTATGGCACGAAGACCTCCGTGCTGGATCTTGCCGGGCTGCGCATCGGAGATTTCGAGGTCACCCGCGAGGGGTATCTGCGGCAGTCGGAACCCGAAGGCCGCACCGATCGCCACCGTTCCGTGGCGGTTTCCGACGCGGCACCTACGGTGCCATCACGTACAACAAGACCGCCGCCGTTCTGACCACGATGGAGCGGATGCTCGGCCGCGCGTCGATGGACTCGGTCATGCGCACGTATTTCGAGCGGTGGTCATTCAGGCATCCCGACGGGAAGGATTTTGTCGCCACCTGCAACGAGGTTGTCCGGCGGCTCCACGGCACGCGGTTCGGAGAGAATCTGGACTGGTTCTTTGACCAAACCCTCTACGGAACGGGACTCTGCGATTACCAGCTCACGTCGCTCCGGGCGAATCGGTCCGCCCGTCCCGGATCCGACACATCGACCGCCCCTCTCTTCGAATCCCGGGTGGTCGTGAGCAGGCTGGGGGAGGTGCGGATCCCCGTGAGCGTGCTCGTCCATTTCGACAACGGGAACGAGGTTCTTGAGGAGTGGGACGGCGCCGCCCGCGTGACCGAATTCACCTACCGGCGGCCGGAGAAGGTCGTCTGGGCGAAGGTCGATCCCGAAGGGATCCTCGCCCTCGATGCGGATCTCAGCAACAATAGCAGGACCCTTGCTCCGAGCACCGGACCGGTCTGGAAGTACACCACCAAGCTGATCTTCTGGCTCCAGAACCTGCTTCAGACGATCGCGGCATTCGGATAGGACCCCGCCATGACCATCAAAGCTCTCGACGCCCTTGAGAAGGGATACCAGCGCTCCATCAACGCCCGGATCGGTGTCGGTATTCTGTATGCGGTCGATCTTCTGGTGGTTCTGCCGTTCGCTTACGCGCTGCGCGCCACCTTGATGACCGCGGCCTCATCCACGGATTACGGGGTCCTGCTTTCCGGATTTGATTTCACGTTGGTCTTCGACCTTGCGCGCTCCCAGCGGGGGGCCCTCGGGGCGCTGTTCGACGCTACGGTTGGCGCCGCACTCGCCTATTTCGCTGTGAATGTCTTCCTCTCGGGAGGCATCATCGCCACCGTGCGTCAGGACGGCATGGTAGTGACCGCCGCCGACTTCTTTGCGGGTGCCGCAAGGTACTGTGGCAGGTTCTTCCGGCTGGCGGCCATGGTCTTCGGCGGAGGAGTGCTGCTTTCGGTCCCCCTGCTGGCGGCGGTCTTCGCGCTGCTGGGGCTGTGGGAGGCCGGAGCACAGAGTGAGATCCCGCAGACCATCGTGATGGGCCTCGAGTTGCTGTCCGTGCTGTTGATGCTGGTCCTCGTGGTCATGGTGTATGATTACGCCCGGATCGACACGGTACTGACGGATGGCACCGCGATGCGGCGGAGCGCCTGGCGAGGCGTGCGTTTCGTGTACCGGCGCCTGGGAAGGACGATCAAGCTGCAGATCCTTCTGGTCCTGCTCTTCCTGTTGCTGGCAGCCGTCTACGTCGGCCTTGTGGAACTGCTGGGCACCTCCTCCCCCATTGCTCTGGTCGCGACCGTGATCGTGCAACAGCTTTTCGTTGTACAGCGGATAGGCTTGCGGATCTTCGGCTTCGCGGCCGAGGCGGTTCTGTACCGGGAACTGAATCCGGAAGGCGGGGGGATCCCCGGTTGGCACACCGGGCATACGTGGGAGTAGGGAAGACTCGGAGAGACGGCACAATGGCGACGACGGTGAACGGAACGCCCTTGCGGGAGCGACTGGCACGCCACACGCGTGCCGGGGTACTTGTCAGCCCGCTCGATCACGGCGCGGTTCTCTGCTACGCCTGTGGCCACCGGTGCAAGATCCTTCCCGGCCGGGAGGGGATCTGCAGGGTCCGCTTCAACGACTCCGGTGTGCTGAAAGTCCCGTCGGGGTACGTCGCCGGCCTCGCCACGGACCCCATCGAGAAGAAGCCGTTCTTCCATGTGCTTCCCGGCGCGTCCGCCCTGAGTTTCGGGATGCTGGGGTGCGACTACCACTGTGAGTACTGCCAGAACTGGATCTCGTCGCAGACCTTGCGGGACGAGGAGGCGGTGGCCGGCCCGGAACCCGTGACCGCGGAACGGATCGTCAGCATCGCCGTCGAAGGCAGGATCCCGGTGCTCACGAGCACCTACAACGAGCCGCTCATCACCACCGAGTGGGCCGTGGAGATCTTCGGTCTCGCGCGCCGCCACGGCATCCGTTGCGGATACGTCTCGAACGGCAATGCGACCCCGGAAGTGCTGGAGTACCTGCGTCCGCACATCGACTTCTTCAAGATCGACCTGAAGAGCTTCCGCCAGAAGAACTACCAGCGGCTGGGCGGATCGCTGCAGCACGTGCTGGACACCATCGGGGCGCTCCCCGGGATGGGGGTGTGGCTCGAGGTGGTCACTCTGGTGGTCCCCGGATTCAACGACTCGCCGGAAGAGCTCGGCGAGATCGCCGGCTTTCTTGCTTCCGTTTCCCCCGACATCCCGTGGCATGTGACCGCGTTCCATCCGGACTACCGCATGACCGATCCCCCGCGGACCCCCGCACGTACGCTGGTTGCGGCGGCGGAGATCGGCAGGACCGCCGGCCTCCGGTTCGTCTATGCGGGCAATCTGCCGGGGAGCACCGGAGCGCTGGAGAACACGGTCTGTCCGTCGTGCGGCACGACGTTGATCGAACGGCGGGGGTTCAGCGTGACGGGAACGGCGATGCGGAAGGGTGCGTGCGGGAACTGCGGCGCCAGGATCCCGGGGATCTGGGACTAACCCTCCGCTCCGCCGCACGGGCGGCGGAGCGGAGGCCGTGGCATCAGTGTGGAGCCTCGTCCGTCGCTTCCTCTTTCATCATCGCCGGCTTGACCTTCGTGTATCCGGCGGGAACGGCGAATTCCGCCGCGCCCGTAGCACGGGGTTCCACTTTCGTCACCATGACCGTCAAGCCTCCCCATTCGGTCTCCATCGGGAAGCCGTCCACCTTGAGCATCGCATCCACCAGCCCCTTCATGAAGCCTGGATTCATGCTCATCATCCGTTTTGTCAGCGCTTCGTAGTCTTTGCGGAGCGATTCGAACCCGCGTACCTCCTTCGTGGCCCAGAGCGTCATGAGGTCCTTCTCCCCCTCTTTCGCCACGTACTTCATGCAGTTGAAACCACTCACCTTCTTCTTCTCATCCGTGCGCACCAGACTGGACTTCAGCCCCTGGCTTCCCCATCTTTGACCCCATCATCCCTTCCATCATCTTCCGTTGCTCCGGGGGCATGTCCTTCATCGACTCTTCGAGCTGTGCCATCTGCGAGTCCATCTTCGCCGACATCTTCTTCATCTGCTGTTCCATTTCCTCGAAGGTCATCTCGGAGTAGGTCTTTTCCTTCGGATCGACGTTGTACATCTTCTGTTGATCCATCCGGATGATGACCGCGCTGCCCTCCGGTTGCGACACGTGTTTGAACATCTTGGGCATCAGATAGGTGCTCGAAGAGATCTCTTTGTCGCCAAGCATGCCTCCTTTGGTCACGCTCTCATAGTACAATCCCTGCGCCAGGAGGGCGGTGCCGATCATGGTCAGGAGCACAAGAGCGCATGTACGCACGATGATCCGTTGTGTCATGGTGGTGTCCTCGGATAGTGAGTTGATCCCCGTGTCCTACGCCGGATCCACGGGCCGTGCAACGATGATGCCGGTCTGCTTGTCGTTCTTCGCCAGGTAGTCCGACAGCGTCGACGCGGTGAGGGTGACCACCGCGCCGGAGAGGGGCGCATGGAGGAACTTCACCTTTCCTCCCGATCGGACCGCGAGCCCCACGTGGGAGACGTCCATTCCCGGCAGTGTCGTCGTGATCCCGATGATGTCTCCCGTGGCAAGCAGGTCGGAGGCCGCTTCCACCCGCGCCTTGGGCAGGAGGTAGCGTTCACTGGCGGAGAGCCGGTGTTCGATATTGCGGATGGCGGCCAGGGCGGCGTTATCGGCCAGCCGGGGATACGACGCGACGTGAGCCGTCATGAAGGAGATGGACCGGTTGTCCCGTTCCCCTCCGCATTCGCGGGTGACATCCCGGACCGTGCCTTTGACGGCGTTGTCCTGGACCCAGTCGGTGAAATAGTGGAGCCGGCTCTCGTACCTCTCGATGATCCCGCCGCGGTAGCGGATCGTCTGCAATTCCCGCTGGTAGTCGTCGAAGGTCGTCTGCCCGGACCGGATGCACCGGGAGAGCACAAGGACGCTTTCCATGAAGGTCGTACAATCGAACGCGCGCAGGTTCACCACCAGGCGCTCTTCGCTTTGTCCTTCAAGCGAATGGGCGACATAGGGGACCCCCAGAAACCCGAGCCCCACCGCACCCATGACCTCGCCGATCGGTTTGGTGCCGTAGCCGTTCGTCGCGGCTTCAGCGACGACCCGGGCGAAGATCCGCCGGTCCTCGGCCTCGCGGTCCCCGGTCTCGTCCTGCGCCGCCGACATCCCTGCTCGCAGCGCAAGCAACCCGCTCCCGCCGAGCAGCAGGCGCTCGATGAAACGGCGTCTGGTGAATCTTTCCACGGATCCTCTCCTGGCAATGGTGACCAGGCGTCCGGACGGTCAGAACGAATTCCCGTCGTCCACCGGGATGTACACCTCGAGCCCCTGGGGGGCGGGGTTTTCGAATCGCGCGTATTCCTTGACGAAGCGGAGGTCCACGTCGGCGATCGGCCCGTTACGTTGTTTGCCGATGATGATCTCCGCTTTTCCCTTCTTCTCCTGAGTGCTCTCCGCCTTGGGGTCGGCGAACATCTCCTCCCGGTGCACGAAGATCACCACGTCCGCATCCTGTTCGATGGCCCCCGATTCGCGAAGGTCGGAGAGGATCGGCCGCTTGTCGGGACGCCCTTCGACGGCACGGCTGAGCTGCGACAGCGCGATGACGGGAAGGTCCAGCTCCTTGGCCAGTCCCTTGAGGGAGCGGCTGATGGCGGAGATCTCCTTCTCGCGGTTCTCCGCGCTTTTCGGTCCCTGCATGAGCTGAAGGTAATCCACGATGATGAGGCCGGCATCGTGTTCGGCCCGCAGGCGGCGGGCTTTCGCACGGAGTTCCAGGATGCTGAGGCCCGGGGTATCGTCGATGAAGATCTTCGCCTTGGCGATCTCGCCGGCGGCCATGGCCACCCTGCGCCACTCCGCATCGGGAAAGCGCCCGGTTCGGAGCGCGTGCGCGTCGAGGCGCCCCTGAGCACACATGAGGCGGAGGATGAGCTGCCGCGTCGACATCTCGAGGGAGAAGATGCCCACCGCGGTCGGCCGCGCGCGGTGCATGGCGGCGTTGGCTGCAAGCGACAGCGCGAAGGCGGTCTTGCCGGAGCTCGGGCGGCCGGCGACGATGATCAGGTCCGACGATTGCCACCCGCCGGTGAGGCTGTCGATCTTTGGGAATCCTGTCGGGACCCCCGTGACGCCGTCGTGCTTGTTGTGGATCTTGTCCAGCATCTCCATGGTGTCGTGCACCGCATCCTTCATGGAGACGAAGCTCTTCTTCAGGCGCCACTCGGAGATCTTGAAGATCGCCTGCTCCGCCTGGTCGAGCATGTCGAAAGCGTCTTCGGTCTGCTGGTACGCCCGGCCGGCGATCATACTCGTTTCGGAGATCAGCTTGCGGAGCAGCGCTTTCTCGAGGATGATGCGTGCATGGAACTCGACGTTCGCCCCGGAGGTCACCTTCATGGTCAGCTCGACGAGGTAGGCCTCCCCGCCGACGCTGTCCAGCCGCCCCTGCCGGCGCAATTCTTCGCCCACGGTGATGCTGTCGGCCGGCTCGTTCCGCTCGAACAGGACCACGATCGCTTCAAAGATCCTCCGGTTCCGTTCCGAATGGAAGGTGTCCGGGTCCAGCACCTCGAGCACTTTGGAGATCGCCTCGCGTTCCAGCAGCATGGCACCGAGGACCTGTTCCTCGATGTCCACTGCCGCGGGCGGCACGCGCCCTTCCGTCGGAACCCGTTCGGGAGCGAGATCGATACTGCGCCGCGTCGTGTCTGCCATACGTCCTTCTCCCTCAGAGGCCGGCCGTTCCCGCCACCAGCTGATCATGCAGTACCCGCACCGCCTGGACATCTTCCCAGGTCGGCCGTTTCCAGTTCGGATTGCGCAGCAGTGCCGCCGGATGGTAGGTCACCATCAGGGGGATCCCCTCGAAGCGCAGGACCTTCCCGCGCAGTTTGCCCAGGCTTTCCGTCGTCTCCAGCAGCGTCTCCGCCGCGGTCAGGCCGAGGCAGAGGATCAGCTTCGGACGGACGAGCTGGATCTGTTTGCGCAGATACGGGAGACACTGCTCGACCTCTCCCGGCTGGGGCTTCCGGTTTCCCGGCGGACGACACTTGAGGATGTTGCAGATGTAGACCTGGTCGCGCCTGAACTGAACGGCCTCCAGGATCTTGTTCAACAATTGCCCCGCCCGCCCGACGAACGGTTCCCCCTGGAGGTCTTCATCCGCCCCGGGCGCTTCGCCGATGACCATCAGCGTTGCCCGCGGGTCGCCGACGCCGAAGACGAACCGGGTGCGCGTCTGTCCCAGCGCACAGCGCTGGCACTGGTTGATCGCGGCGTCCAGTTCCTGGACCGAGGCCGCGGTTCCCCACGGCTCGCTCGTCAACGGCGGCTTCGCGGGCGACGGAAGATCGAACAGGGTGTCCATGTCTGTGGCCGGAGGTTCTGGTGTGCCTGCGGGCGGCGAGTGCGCTGCCGCGGCACGTTGCCCGATCAGCAGGGACTCGCCGAAGAGTTCGCGTTCCTGCCGGAGGAATTCCCGGATATCGTTGTAGATGCTGGCCATGGAGGAGGTGCGGGGCACCGGTCGCCTGTCGTCACCTGCCGGCCGGTGCGACGAGCAGACGGGCCACCCGATCGAAGATCCGTTGCGCCACGTCCATCTTGGGAAGCTTCGGGAGGCGCTCAGCGCTGCCGTCGGCGCCGAACAAGGTCACGACGTTGGTGTCCACCCCGAATCCTGCCCCTTCGTCCGCAATGGAGTTCAGGACGATCAGGTCGAGGTGTTTGGTGGCAAGTTTCTTCCGCGCGTTCGCTTCGCCCGCCTCCGTCTCCAGGGCGAAGCCCACCAGGACCTGATCCCCCCGCTTCTGTGATCCTGCCCCGGCAAGGATGTCGGGGTTCCGGACCAGCGAAAGGGTCATGGCGTCACCGTCCATCTCGTCGCGCTTGATCTTGGCGGAGGAGCGGACCGCGGGGGTGAAATCGGCCACGGCGGCGGCGGCAACGAGCACTCTGGCCGAAGGGAATTCCCGCGCCACCGCTTCGTGCATCTCGGCGCCGGTGACCACGTCGATCCTGCGGACCCCGCGCGGGGTCTCCAACTGGACCGGGCCGGCGACCAGCGTGACCTGCGCTCCCCGGCCCGCCGCGACCGCCGCAAGCGCAAATCCCATCTTGCCCGACGACGCGTTGGCGAGGAATCGGACCGGATCGATCGGCTCGTGCGTGGGTCCGGCGGTGATCAGCACGTGAATTCCGGAGAGATCTCCCCCCGAGAGGAGGCGGTCCAGCGCTGCAAGCAACGCTGCGGGTTCGGGAAGTCTTCCGGGACCACGCAGGCCGCTGGCCAGTTCGCCTTCCTCCGGTTCGATGATGTGGGCTCCACGCCGGCGCAGCAGGGCCAGGTTCTCCTGCGTGGCCGGATGCAGGAACATGTCCATGTCCATCGAAGGGGCGAGGACCAGGGGCGCCCGCATCGCGAGCGCGAGGGTGGTCAGGAAATTGTCCGCATGGCCGTGGGCAAGCTTCGCGATCGTGTTCGCGGTGGCGGGAGCGACCATCATCACGTCGGCCCAGAGGCCGAGCTCGATGTGTTTCGTCCAGTGGTCGGACTGCCCGGGGAACATCTCGGTCAGGACGGATCGGCGGGAGAGTGTCGCCAGGGTCAGCGGGGTCACGAACTCGGCGGCCGAGGGGGTCATCACGACCTGGACCTCCGCCCCGGCGCGTACCAGGTCGCGTGTCAGCTGGGCGCACTTGTAGGCGGCGATCCCGCCGCTCACACCCAGCACGATATGTCTGCCCTGTAGCATGCGGTGGCCCGCCGTCGGGAGAACCTACTCCTGTTCCGCCTCTTCCTTCTCTTCGTCCTTCTCCACCACCGGCTCCTCATGCTCGCGGTACGCCACTCCAGCGTGCCGGACATCAGCTCGTCCAGCGCGACATCGGTCGGCTTGGGACGTTTCTCGAATTCGAGGCTCACCTTCAGCTGGTCGGGGTTGACGTCGGTCTCTTCCCCTTCCGTCTCCGTGCGGGTCGTGATCATCTCCACCCGCTGGTTGAACTCGATCTTCACTTCGTCGTTGAGCTGCCGTGCGCGTTTCGACGCCGCGACGATGCACTCGTGGACGTTCTTGCCGGTCTTGTTGAAGAACTCCAGATCGATCGGCTTAATGGGCATACATCCTCCTCAGGACCTCGTGAACAGAAACGGTGATACAAGCGTTTGTACTTCCCGGATCGCGGCCGCCAGATCGTCGTTCACGACGGTGTGGTCGAACCGTTCTCCCAGCGACATTTCCATCGGCACCCGCGCGAGCCGCCGCGCAAGGGTTTCCGCGTTCTCCGTGTGGCGCGCGATCAATCGCTGCCGGAGCGCCTCAGCGCTCGGCGGAGCGATGAAGATCAGCAGCGCCTGAGGGTAGGCCTGCTTGATGGAGAGCCCCCCCTTCACGTCCACGTCGAACAGCAGGTGCTTTCCCTCCGCAAGCGCTCCGTCGATGGCCGACCGGAGGGTGCCGTAGAGTTCCCCGTAGATCTCCTCCCACTCGACGAACTCCCCGGCCTCCACCCGCCGGCGGAACTCTTCCTTCCCCAGGAACACGTAATCCTTGCCGTCGGTCTCCGACACACGGCGCGGCCGGGTCGTCGCGGAGACCGAAAACGCCAGCGAAGGATTCAGGCGCAAGATCTCCTGCGCGATGGTGGTCTTGCCCGCTCCGCTCGGCGCGGAGATCACGATCAGGCGTCCGCCGTCCGGCATGGTCACTCGATGTTCTGGAGCTGCTCCCGGATCTTCTCGAGCTCCTCTTTCATCCCGACGACCAGATGCGCGATGCCGGTGTCGTTCGATTTCGATCCCATGGTGTTGACTTCCCGGTTCATCTCCTGCACCAGGAAGTTCAGTTTCCGGCCGGCAGGCTCTTTGTCGTCGATGGCCTCGCGGAAGAACTTCGTGTGGCTCCGGAACCGCACGCATTCCTCGGTCACGTCCAGCCTGTCCGCCAGCATCGTCAGCTCCATCTCCAGCCGCCCTTCATCGATACGCTCCTGCTCCAGCAGCTGGCCGATCCGCTCACGGAGGCGCGCCCGCTCGCGGGGAACCTGTCCTCTGGACTGCCGCTCCACCTCTTCGACGCGCTGCTCCAACAGGCTCAGCCGCGCGCGGAAATCATTGGCCAGCTCCGCCCCCTCCTTCGTCCGCATTTCGTGCAGCATGTCTGCCGCCGCATCCAGCGCCTTCCTGGCGACCGTCCATTCGCGCTCGTCCGTGGCATCGGCCTCCCGCGATTCGAACACCTCGGGGAACTGGAGCAGGTGCGCCAGACGCACCCGTTCCGTCGACCGGACGGCTTTCCGCAGATCGTTGAGCAGCTTGTGGTATGACCGCGCCGCCTGCACGTTGACCGACAGCGGGATATCCCCGTCGGATTCCCTCTCCAGATTGACGGTGACGGTCAGTTTCCCGCGCGAGATCCGCGACCGCAATGCCTCCTTGACGTCGTTCTCCCGGCGGGAGAGCGACCGGGGAAGACGGGCGGACACCTCCAGATAGCGGCTGTTGACCCCCCGGAGTTCCACCGTTGCGGTCACACCGTGTGCGCGTGCCTCGGCACGCCCGTATCCTGTCATGCTGGCGATCATAGTTCCGGAAACCCTCAGGCTAGTAATGATAAGAAAACCACGGCGGACCTGCAACCGCAAGTTTCCCACCCCCGTTCCCCCCGGCAGCCCACAGGTTGTCCACATGCCCGTGGTTCTATTCTTGGCACTTCGGACCCATTTTCGGTATATTTCCAGAGTTGTCAACATGATCGGAAACCACTACATATTGCGGGAGGTCGCCCGGGATCTGGAGACCAGGTTACGGGGCGACGCAATAACGGAAATCTACACCCAGGAACGGGACGAACTGGTCATCTCCTTCGCCCGCACGCAGGGAGCTCTCGTCCTGTGCTGCCGGCGGGAGGCGAACTGCTGCTTCCTCCACCCGGCCTTCACACGGTCCCGCAGAAACTCCACGGGGATCTTCCAGGACTGCTCCGGTGCCGTCATTGCGGGAGTGTCCACCCACCCCTCCGACCGGATACTCTCGATCCTCCTGGCCGACGGGAGACAGATCGTCGCCCGGTTCTTCGGCGCCCGGGCCAACGTTCTTCTCGTACGCGAAGGTGTGGTCGCCGCCGCATTCAAGGATCCGGCTCGCCTCGCCGGAACACCCTATGTCCCGGCCCCACCGGCTCCACCCGTGGATCTGACCTCGCTGGAACTCCTCGCTCAACCCGCGGCCGTTCCCACCGGCATCCTCAGGAAGGCGGTCCCCGGTCTCGGACCTGTACTCGCCCTGGAAGTGGTCGCCCGCGCCGGAGTGGCCGATGCCCCGGGACCGCATTCCGGAGAAACCATCGCCGCTCTGAGGCGCTCCCTTGTCCTCCTGCTCGAGGAGCTCGAACATCCGCACCCCGTGCTCTACCGCTCCATCGCCGGTGCGCCGCCTTTGCTGTCGCCCGTCCGGCTTACACGCCGGGACGAGTCCGCTGCCGAACCGGCCAACGATCTTCACGCCGCGATCCGGAGCGTCCTGTATACCCGCCGCTCCTCCACCGCCCTTTCCGGCCGCAAAGAGCTGATCGTCGGCACGTTGGAGCGGCAGCTGGACCGGATGCGCCGCACGCTGGATGCCGTGCAGCATGACCTGGAAGCCTCCCGCAGGGCAGAACAGTACGAACGGTTCGGCGGCCTGTTGCTCGAACATCTTTCCGAAGTCCCGCCGGGCGTGGAAACGGTCACCCTCCCCTCGGATGGCGCAACGGTCGACATCCCGATGGATCTCCGCCTTTCACCGTCGCAGAACGCCCAGCGCTATTTCGAGAAGGCCAAACGGTCGAAGGCCGCGCGCGTGGAGGCCGCCGAACGGCAGGTGGTGCTGGGCGAACGATGCCGGCGGGCCTCAGACCTGCTCGCGGCAATGGCTGCGGTCGATGGTCCCGAAGCACTCACCGTCTTCCTCAAGGAGCACGCGACAGCAATGCACGAGTTCGGCATCGGTGAGAAGGGTGAGCCGCGCGAGGCGCCCCTGTTCCGCACCTTCACGGTGGAGGGGGGATTCGAGGTCTGGGCAGGCAAGAGCAGCGAGAACAACGATCTGCTGACACTCCGGCATTCGCGCCCCAACGACCTCTGGTTCCATGCAAGAGGCTCGAGCGGTTCCCATGTGATCCTGCGCGTCGGCTCGGCCGCAGGCGCACCCGGAAAACGCGCCAAGGAGCAGGCGGCCGGGATCGCCGCCTACTACAGCAAGATGAAGACCGCCCGTCTCGTCCCCGTGGCGATGACGGAACGAAAGTACGTCCACAAACCCCGGGGGGCGAAGCCCGGGACCGTGACCATCGAACGGGAACAGGTGATCTTCGCCGTTCCCCGACTCCCATCGCCCGAGGAATCCTGAAGCGCTTGCGGGCGCCGACCTGCGTCCGCCACCGTTGACCCGTACCCACTTGCCGGAGGAGCATCAATGTCCAAGACCAGAAAACCACCGGACCCCCGACGCCTGGGCGTCGCGACGAGGGCCATCCATGGTGCGAGGCTCTTCCCGCACCGCGGTCCCGTGGCGCCGCCGATCGTCCAGACCTCGACCTACCGCCTTGCAGACTCGCGCGACGCGGTCCGCTACGCGGCAGGGGATCCCGAAGTGCTTGTCTACTCCCGATACCACAACCCGACCGTCGGAGAGGCAGAAGAACGTCTGGCGCTGCTGATGCGCACGGAAAAGGCCCTCCTCTTCTCCTCGGGTATGGCGGCGATCTCCTCGGCCATCCTCTCCGTCGCCGGATCGGGCGATGAGATCCTCAGCACGCCGGCGCTGTACGGCGGAACATACCGGTTCTTCCGCGACGTCCTTCCTCGCCTCGGCATCCGCACACGCTACGTGCGCCCGGACAGGCTGGAGGAGATCCCGCGGATGACCTCGCGGCGCACCCGGGTCGTCTACTTCGAAACCCCCACGAATCCCACCCTCGACATCGTCGACATTGAGGCCCTGGTGCGTGCCACCCGCGCCGCCGAACGGAAGCATGGGAAACGGATCCTGATCCTCGCCGACAACACCTTCGCAACGGTCATCAATCAGAACCCGGTCGCGCTCGGGGCGGACGCCATGACCGAAAGCGCGACCAAGTATCTCGGAGGCCATTCCGACCTTCTTGGAGGGGTCGTGGCGGGATCGGCTCCCTTCGTGCGGGGTGCACATACGATGCTGAAGTACCTGGGTGGTTGTACCGATCCGTTCGCGGCGTTTCTGCTGTTGCGGAGCCTCAACACGTTCGAGCTGCGCGTGCACCGGCAGAACAGCAGCGCCCTGGCCTTGGCCGCCCACCTGGAGAAACACCCAAAGGTGAATTTCGTCCTCTATCCCGGACTCCCGTCCCACCCGCAGCACGTCGTCGCCTGCAGGCAGATGTCGGGGAACGGATTCGGTGGCATGATCACCATCGAGGTGAAAGGAGGGGTCCGCGGGGCCGTAAGATTCTGTGACGCTCTCTCGGTGGCGGTGAACGCCATGTCCCTCGGCGGAACGGAGACCCTCGTGAGCATCCCGGTCTACTCCTCCCACGTCAATATGACCGCAGGCGAGCTGAAGCGTCACGGGGTCACCCCGGGGATGGTCCGAATCTCGGTGGGGGTGGAGGACCTGGAGGACCTGGTCGCGGACGTCGACCGGGCTCTGGAGAGCGTCTAGCCGGGTCTCGGGATCCGGACGGTGTTGTTTGCTTTTCAGACCCCTTTTGGTTAGGTTACTGTGCTGTAACTCATTCATTCATCACAGATTAACTGCATTCCGGGCATACCATGACCGACTTCCATACGCTGCGCGGGGGCTTTCCCCGAACGCTGGTTTCCATACTTCCCGTTCTCGCTTTGCTGCTCATTGCCGGCTGTTCCCCCTCGGTTCAGGACCAGGTGGTGGCCACCGTCGGGCAGGAGAAGATCTCGCTCGGAGACTACGAGAAATTCTTCACCAAGAGCAACGGTACGCGGGAAGCCGGTGCCGCCGCCAGCCAGGAGGAGCGGGAAAAGTTCCTCTCCCTGGTCATCAAGTACAAGCTGAAACTGGCCGATGCCTATCGTAGCGGCGTACAGAATTCTCCGGAAGTGAAGGGCGAGCTCGCCCAATACCGGGGAAGCCTGGCCTCGTCGTATCTAACGGAACGGGAGGTCACGGCACCCGGTGCACGGAGGCTGTATGATCGCCGTCGGGAGGAGATCCGCGCCAGCCACATCCTGATCGAGCTCACGCAGAACGCCAGCAGTGCTGACTCCCTCGCGGCGTACACCAGGGCAAAGGAGATCATTCAGGAGGCGAAGGCGGGTAAGGACTTCGGCCAGCTTGCCGTCTCGTTCTCCAAGGATCCCTCCGCTCAGGAGAACAAGGGGGACCTCTACTACTTCACGGGGGGCCAGATGGTGGGCCCCTTCGAGGACGCTGCCTATGCCATGAAGCCCGGAGAGATCACCTCCGTGCCCGTCCGTTCGCAGTTCGGTCTTCACGTCATCAAGGTGGTGGACCGTCGCCCGACCCGTGGCGAGATCCGGGCCAGCCATCTGATGATCCGTTTCCCGAACGCACAGCCCACGCCCGAGGACACAGCCGCCAGCTACAAACGCATCAAGGCGTTCCAGGACAGCCTTGCCTCCGGAAAACGTTTCGACTCGCTGGCGATGAAGTATTCCGAAGACCCGGGTTCGGCGGAGAAGGGTGGCGACCTGGGCTTCTTCCCGCGGCGCCGGTGGCCTCGTCCGTTCGACGACTCCGCGTTCGTACTGAAGGTGGGGCAGGTCTCCCAGGTCGTGAGGACCGCCTGGGGGTATCACCTGATCCACTGCACCGAAGAACGGCCGATGAAGTCCTACGACGAACTGAAGCCGGAGATCCAGCAGACCTATCAGCAAAGCCGCTTCAACGACGACTATGCCGCGTTCGTGGCGAAGATGAAGCGTGAGGTCGGCTACCGCCGCAACGATTCCTTGCTGGTGGCCTTGCTTGCGGCCTGCGATTCCACGAAGACCGTGCGTGACAGCGCGGGAACCGCCGGGGTGCCGCGCCAGATCCTCGCCGGTGCGCTGATGACCTTCACCGGGGGGAGCGTTTCGGTCGACAGCGTCCTCTCGTCCATGAGGGCCCGGCCCGATCTGAATTCAACGGCGCTCCTCCTGCGGCCGTTCTCGGAATCCGTCGAAAAGGTCGCGGAGGCGTTCGCCTACTCCGCGAAGGCCGAGTCGCTCAACCGGTCGAACCCCGAGTTCGCCACGATCCTGCGGGACTACAACGACGGCATCCTTCTGTATGAGGTCGAACAGGACCGTGTCTGGAAACGGATCGTGACAAGTGACTCGTTGCTCCGGATCCACCACCAGGCCACCAGGGAGAAATACACTTTCCCCGAGCGGTTGAATCTGCTGGTCGCCACCTGTCCTGTCGAAGCGGATGCACAGTGGGTGTACGACCAGATGAAGGCGGGGACGCCGGCGATCGAAGTGTACCGCGCGGATTCCGCGCGCGCCGGTCGTCCCATCCGGTTCACCGCGAAGTTCGCCAAGCGGTCCGTCCAGCTCTCTCGCTCCTCGCGCACGTCGATCGCGCAGGCGGCTGCCGAGCTCCGGATGGATTCCACTCTGCGGATCGTCGTCACCGCGTGGCCGGATACCAACACGCAGAAAGCCGGGAACCTGAAACTCGCGCAGCAACGCCTGCAGGCCGTACGGGCCGAACTGGTCAAGAAGCTGAAGATCTCCGACCGCCGTGTGTCGGTGTCGACGATGCCGCAGGGACCCCCTCCGGCCATCGACAGCCTGGTGAAGGTGATGGCCGAGAGCAACAACACGGTGAACGTTGACATCGTGGGCCGGCGGGCGAGGATGCCCGGGCCGCCGCTTTCGTACCTTCTGGCGCGGGACGCGGACGAACGCGCAAAGCGCGCGGACACCCTCCGCATCGGGGATCTCACCCCGCCGTTCCCCTACAAGGGCTTCTATTGCGTCGTCCAGCTGAGCGGACGCGAGGAGCCGCGTCAGAAGACCTTTGAAGAGGCCGCGCCCGAGGTGTCGTCCTCCTTCCAGGACTACGAAGCGAAACGACTGGAATCGGTGTGGATCGACGGCCTCAAGAAGGAGTTCCCGGTGACCGAACACAAAGAGCTGCTCCAACAGGCCTTTGCCCCCACCCGTTGACATACGGGGACTCTGTTTCCTGACGCTGGCGGCAGGGGCGTTCTGGTGGTCGTCCGGCTGCTCCCGGGAACCCGCCCGGCCCTCTGTGGTCGCGCGGGTGGGGACCGCGGAGCTCACCGATCGCGATCTGCGCGCAGTGGGGGCCGACTCCGCGGCGGGAGTTTCCGAGCCCTCTTCCGACTTCGTGAGCGAGTGGGTGATCTCGGAACTGCTGTACCAGGAGGCTACGCGCCGCGGCCTCGCGGATTCCGACGATCTCCGCCGGCAGCTGGAGGCCGCGCGGAAGAGTCTGGCCATCTCCGCGCTCCTCGACAAGGAGGTGTCGGTTTCGCATGACGACACGGTGTCAAGCATGGATTCCGCCCAGGCGTTCTTTCGCGCGAATGAGCGCGAGTTCACGCTCAAGGAAGACGTCGCGCTGATCAGCCTCGCCGTGTTTCCCGAACGGGAACAGGCGAACATCTTCCGTTCGTCGCTCCTGCGCGGACAGGGCTGGGAATCCGCGATCGCGGCGATCGGTTCTGACTCCCTCGGAGCCCCGGAACTCCTCCGGCTGAACCGGAGACAGTATTTCCAGGCTTCCACGTTGTTGCCCCAGGAGCTCTGGCGTCTCGCGCGGACGCTGGCAAGGGACGAACCATCGTACGCGGTCAGGACCGAGCAGGGCTACGCCATCCTGCAGGTCCACTCCCTGAAGCTGCAGGGGGAGGTGGCGGACTTCGAGTACGTCCGCCCGGAGATCGCCGCGCGATTCCTGATCGAACGCCGGCGCAGACAGTACGAACGCCTCGTCGCAACCCTGCGATCGCGCCGCGCCGCCGACATCCGCGTCATGCGGACGGACACACTTGTGGAGCACGAATGAGATCATCACGGTCCATCCTCGGAACCGGCCTGGCAGTGCTGGTCGTCCTCGCTTTTCCGGGAGCCGGCGCGCAAACCCTGGACCGGATCGTCGCGGTCGTCCAGAACGATCCGATCCTGGAGTCCGAACTCAAGGCCCAGGTCCAGTTCCATATCATGAACAACCGCCTCGACCCCGCCACTCCGGGGATCCAGGACCAGGTGCTGCAGTCGATGATCAACGAGAAGCTGATCGTCGCCAAAGCCATCATCGACAGCGTCGACGTGAGCGACGAAGAGGTTCAGCAGCAGATGGACCGCGTGATCCAGCAGCGGATCCAGCAGGTGGGCTCCGAACAGAAGCTCGAAGAGATACTACGGGATGCCGCTCAGCAAGATCAAGCGGGAGTACCGCGACGAACTCCGGAAGAATCTCCTCGCCCAGCGGTTGCAGCAGCAACGGTTCGGCGCAACGCAGATCAGCCGGCGCGAAGTTCAGGAGTTCTTCGCGTCGTATCGCGACAGCCTGCCGCGCGTGGCCGAGGAGGTCGAACTGGCGCACATCTTCGTCCGGCCCAGGGCCAGCGACCGGGTGCGCACCGAGGCCGTCAACAGGATCGCCGCTCTCCGCGACAGCATCCTGGCCGGCGCGGACTTCGGCTCCCTTGCGAAGGCCTACTCCCAGGACCAGGGTTCCGCACAACAGAACGGGGATCTGGGCTGGGTGCGCCGCGGACAGTTCGTCAAAGAGTTTGAAACCGCCGCTTTCTCCCTTTCTGAGAAACAACTGTCCGGTCCGGTGGAAACGGAATTCGGCATCCATCTGATCCAGCTTCTCGAACGGCGTGGCGACGCGGTTCACGCGCGTCACATCCTGCTTCGCTTTGCACGTTCGGACGAGGCGGATACCGCTCGCGGTCCGCCTGCTCGACAGTCTGCGCACCGCCGTGCTGAACGGCGCCAGCTTCGCGGAGCTGGCGAAGCTCAACTCGGAAGACAAAGAGAGCGCCATGATCGGGGGATCCTACGGGACCGTCGAACTGGAACAGCTCGACAAGGCGTGGTATGCCACCGTCGCCGATCTCAAGGTGGGGGAGATCAGCAGGCCGGAGCGCCTGCCGGTCGGCTCCGGTTACGGCTATCACATCGTGCTGGTGAAGAAGCGGACCCCGGCCCATACCATGACCCTCGACAATGACTACTACCGGATCGAAGCTATCGCGCTGAATTTCAAACGTCAACGGGATTTCCAGGTCTGGATCGAGGATCTGCGTACCAAGATCTACTGGACCGTGCGACCGTAAGCGAGGACCCCGTGGCCAATAGCAGCAACTCTTCGTCCCGCGACGATGTCCGTGCCGCCGCAGATCTCCGCTCCGCCTACGACACCCTTCGTGCGGAGATCGGGAAGGTGATCGTCGGGCAGGAGGAGGTCGTGGAACATCTCCTCATCGCCCTGCTGTCCCGGGGCCACTGCCTGCTCGTCGGCGTACCGGGGCTCGCCAAGACGCTGCTGATCCGGACCCTTTCGGAGGTCCTCGACCTGTCGTTCAGCCGGATCCAGTTCACGCCGGACCTGATGCCCAGCGACATCACCGGCACCGAGATCATCGAGGAACAGACCTCCTCCGGCACCAAAAGCTTCAAGTTCATCCGGGGACCGGTCTTCGCGAACATCGTGCTGGCCGACGAGATCAACCGGACGCCGCCGAAAACGCAGGCCGCTCTGCTGGAGGCCATGCAGGAGCACCGCGTCACCGCCGCGGGCCGGACCTATACGCTGGAGGAACCGTTCTTCGTGCTCGCGACGCAGAATCCCATCGAGCAGGAAGGTACCTACCCCCTGCCCGAAGCGCAGCTGGACCGCTTCATGTTCAACCTCTGGCTCGACTATCCCTCGCAGCCCGACGAGGTCCGGATCGTCAAGGCGACCACGAGCCAGTACCTGCCCGAGCTCTCCCGGGTCATCACCGGCAAGCAGATCATCGCGTTCCAGGAGCTGGTCCGCCGCGTCCCGGTCGCAGACAACGTCGTGGAATACGCCGTCGGTCTGGCCACCCGCACGCGGCCCCGGAACGCCGAGGCGCCGAAGTTCATCCGCGACTGGTTGAGCTGGGGGGCGGGTCCCCGCGCTTCGCAGTATCTGGTGCTCGGCGCCAAGACCCGCGCGCTGCTGACCGGGCGCCATACGCCGGACATCGGCGACGTCCGCGCGGTCACCGGCCCGGTCCTGCGCCACCGGATCGTCCCGAACTTCAACGCCGAGGCGGACGGCGTCACCGCGATCGAGATCGTGGAACGCCTCGTACGGGAAATGCCGTAACCGTCCGGATCACCCTACCGGAGCTGCCGTCGTGCCATCGTTCGAGATCGGCCTGAGTTCGCCGGCGCTCGCCGTCGCCCTGGCGGTGCTGGCAGCGTACGCGGCAGCCTTCCTGTCGTATAGGCGCACACTTCCCCCCGTCTCTGCCCCCCTTCGGGTGGTCCTGACGATCCTCCGCGGAACCGCACTTTCCCTGCTCGTGCTGCTCCTGTTCGAACCGGTGATCCGCGCCGTGTTCGTTTCCTCCCGCCACCCCCTGCTCGCCGTGTTGATCGACAACAGCAGCAGTATGCGCTTGCGAGACGCCTCTGGCCGGAGGGATTCGGTGTTGTCGCGTACCCTCGGGCTCCTCCCCGGCGTGGTCCCCGAGGGAACGGACCTGGCGGTCTACTCCTTCGGGTCATCGGTCTCCGGACCCCGATCCTCCATGCCGGAGTCCCTGCGGTTCGACGAGCCGTCCACCAACATCGCCCGTGCACTCCGCGCATCGGGTGAGACCCCGGGGGGCGCGCGCGCAGTTCTGCTGCTCACCGATGGCAACGCCACCGCCGGTCCGAATCCGCTCTATGCGGCCGAGGACCTCCGGTTGCCCGTGTATGCCATCGGGGTCGGCGATTCCGCCGAACAGCGGGACCTGATGATCACCGGGATCTCCGCCAACCGGGTGATGCTCGCCGGAGTTCCCACGCCCGCAGAGATCCGGGTGAAAAGCGCAGGATACGGCGGCGAACGCGTCGGCATCGCCATCTCCGACGGGGAGCGTGAACTTGTCCGAACGGAACTCACCCTCCGTTCCGGCGTCTCAGAGTATGGCGTCCCATTGACATTCACCCCCCGTGGCGAGGGAACGCGGCTCTTCACGGCGCGCCTCTCCACCCTTCCCGGCGAGCTCACCACCGACAACAACCGGCGCTCGTTCCAGGCCGTCGTGCTGAAGGAGCGACTCTCCGTCGTCATGCTCAGCGGTGCTCCGGGGCCCGATCAGGCGATCATGCGGCAGACGCTGCAGGAGGATCCGAACATCCTCGTGCGGGCATTCACCCAGAAACCCGACGGCGGATTCTTCGAAGGGGACCCCTCCGCGTCGACGCTCGATTCGTGCGACTGTCTGGTCATGCTGGGCTACCCTGGATCCGGAGCCAGCGACGTATCGGTCCGCCGCATCGCCGGGACGGTCCTCCGGCGGCGCGTTCCCGTACTGTTTGTGGCCGGACGGTCCCTGGACCACGGAAGAGCTAGGGACTTTCGGCGATCTGCTGCCATTTGCCACGGGCGACCTGCGGGGAACGGAACAGAGCGTATTCGTGGTCCCACACACAGGCCACCGTGATCACCCCTTGCTGACGCCGGACAGCAGTATCGGCCTTTCTTCCTGGGGTGCGCTTCCGCCACTTTTCCGGACCTCTACGACCTACCTTCCCAAACCCGGAGCAACCGTGCTGGCCACGGCGCGGTTGCAGTCAGTCCAACTGCCAGACCCGCTCCTGATCGTGCGGTCGGTCGGTGGATCCAGGACCGTGGCCATTCTCGCGTATGGCCTGTGGCGCTGGAGGCTGATGGCACAGGGGAACCCCGAGATCTCCACGTTCTATGCCTCGTTTCTCTCCACTGCGGTCCGGTGGCTCACAACGCGCGACGACACTCGCCCCGTGCGGATCGCGCCTGTGCGAGCAGTGGTCACCCCGCTCGAGCCGGTAGAGTTCGAAGGTCGGGTCGCCGACGCAGCCGCCCGCTCCGTGGACAATGCCGAGGTGACCGTGACGCTGACGGGGAGGGAGTTTTCGGGAGGTATCACTCTGTCGGCGGCTGGAGGCGGAAGGTACACCGGAGAATTCTCGCCCCTCCCCGAAGGGAACTACCGATATGCAGGACGAGCATCGATCGGCGAGAACGTTGTGGGTGCGGACAGCGGCCGGCTTCTGGTGGGGGCGCTGGACCTGGAGGCCTTCGAGACGCGGATGGCGGTAGAGCAGCTGCGCCTTCTTGCCTCGCGGACGGGTGGTAGGTTCTTCCTCCCCGGCGAACTTGCGGCGTTCGGCGAAGCGCTCCGCGCGCAGGCGTCGTTCGTCCCCGTGGAACAACGAACGGCCAGCACCGTCGAGTTCCGGCACTGGCCGTTGCTGCTTGCCCTGGTGATACTGCTGCTCGCCGCCGAATGGTTCATCCGGAAACGGAGCGGTATGCTGTAGTCCCGGCTACTTTCCCCGCCGGGGAGGCTTCGTCGGGGGTTTCTTCCCGGGCGGAGTCTTGCCCGCAGGCGGCGTATGTTTCGATGGAACGGTCTTCGGCGGAGAAGGTTTCCGCTGTTCGGGAGCACTCTTGCGCGCGCGTTGTCGCGGGGGCGGCTCAGGAGCCTTCGCCTTCGTTATCGCTTTCCCCCCGGACTTCGTCGGCTTTCCCGCGGGCGTTTTTTTTTCCTCAAAGAGGTCCTCTTGAGGTCCTCCTCCCCCGGCCGGAGGGGGAGATTCCTTACCGTTCACTTCCACCTCGTCATCCTCGTCGGCGATCACCGCCGCCACGTCGGAGATGGCATCCTTCTCGTCCAGACGGATCAGGCGCACCCCCTGGGTGTTCCTGCCGGTCACCCGGATCTCCTTGGCGTGCTGGCGGATGACGATCCCGGAGGTGGTGACGATCACGACGTCGTCCTTGTCCACGACTTCCTTGATCGCCACCATCTTGCCGGTCTTCTCGGTGGTCTTGACCGTGAAGATCCCCTTGCCGCCGCGGTGGCTGACCCGGTACTCATCGGTCTCGCTCCGCTTGCCGAACCCGTTCTCGGTGGCCACGAGAATGGTCGTGCCGGTGCGGCGCATCGCCACGAACCCGACCACGTTGTCCCCCTTGCCGAGGCGGATCGCCCGCACGCCTGACGCGCCCCGTCCCATGGGCCGCACCTCGTTCTCGGTGAAGCGGATCGCCATGCCGGCGCGTGTGCCGATGATCACGTCCGTGTTTCCGTCCGTCAGCTGGACGTCGATAAGGTGGTCGTTCTTTCCGAGGCCGATCGCGTTGATGCCGGTGCGTCTCGGATTGCCGAACTCCTCCAGGGGCGGTCTTCTTGATCATCCCCTGGTCGGTCACCATCATGAGGAAGAGCGGCGTCGCCGAAGTTCTTCACGGTAACGTACGAGGCGATCGTCTCGTCCTGCTCCTTGGCGATCAGGTTGGCGATCGACTTGCCCCGCGAGGCTCGCCCGCCTTCCGGGATCTCGAACACCTTGAGCCAGTAGCAGCGTCCCTTGTTGGTGAAGAGCATGAAGTAGTCGTGCGTGACGGCGACGAAGAGGTGCTCGATGAAGTCATCTTCGCGGCGTCGCCGCGCCGGTGCTCCCTCGTCCGCCCCGGGACTGACGCCGGTAGCCGCTGACCGGGGTCCGCTTGATGAAGCCGCCGTGGCTGATGGTGATGACCACCTGCTCTTCGGCGATCATGTCCTCGATGCTGAACTCCTCCGCCTTGTAGACGATCTCGGTCCGGCGCTCGTCGCCGTACTTCTCCTTGATCTGCGAGCAGCTCTTCCCGGATGATCTCCATCTGGAGCTGCTTGCTTTTCAGGATCGCCTTCAGCCGCTCGATCAGTTTGATCGTTTCGCGGTACTCGTCCTCGATCTTCTTCCGTTCCAGGCCGGTGAGCCGCTGCAGCCGCATGTCGAGGATCGCCTTGGCCTGGATCTCGGAGAGCTTGAACTTCTTCATCAGGCCGGCCCTGGCCGTGTCGACGTCCTTCGACGCCTTGATCAGCTTGATGATCGCGTCGATGTTGTCGAGCGCGATGATGTACCCCTCGAGGATGTGCGCGCGCTTTTCGGCCTCGTCCAGCTCGAACTTCGACCGGCGCACGACGACCTCGTTCCGGTGCTCGATGAAGTGCCGGATCATCTCGCGCAGCGTCAGGATCTTCGGGCGGCCTTCGACCAGGGCGAGCATGATCACGCCGAAGGTGGTCTGCATCTGCGTGTGCTTGTACAGGTTGTTCAGCACCACCTCGGCGTTGGCGTCGCGCTTCAGCTCGATCACGATCCGCATGCCGTCGCGGTCCGACTCGTCGCGGATGTCGGAGATGTCCTCGAGCTTCTTGTCGTTGACCAGGTCGGCGATCTTCTCGATCAGGTTGGCCTTGTTCACCTGATACGGGATCTCGGTGACGATGATGCTCTGGCGGTCGTTCTTGCCGGTTTCGATGGTGGCCCGGGCGCGGACGACGATGCTGCCCCGCCCCGTGGTGTAGGCGTTGCGTACCCCGTCGTACCCGTAGATGATGCCGCCGGTCGGGAAGTCGGGCGCCTTGATGAGCTTCATCAGCTGCTCGTCGGTGATCCCCTCGTCCTTGATGAAGGCGACGCAGCCGTCGATCACCTCGCCCAGATTGTGCGGCGGGATGTTCGTGGCCATGCCGACCGCGATGCCGCTCGACGCCGTTGACCAGCAGGTTCGGGACCATGCGCCGGGAGGACCGACGGCTCCCGGAGCGTGTCGTCGAAGTTCGGCGTGAAGTCGACCGTGTTCTTCTCGAGGTCGCGCAGCATCTCTTCCGCGATGCGGGAGAGGCGCGCTTCGGTGTACCGCATGGCCGCCGGCGGAGTCGCCGTCGACCGAGCCGAAGTTCCCCTGCCCGTCCACGAGCGGATACCGCATGGAGAAGTCCTGCGCCATGCGGACCATCGTGTCGTACACCGCGGAGTCGCCGTGCGGATGGTATTTGCCGAGCACTTCGCCGACGATACGGGCGGACTTCTTGTACGGGCGGTTCGCCGCGAGCCCCAGATCCTGCATCCCGAAGAGGACGCGGCGGTGGACCGGCTTGAGGCCGTCGCGCACGTCGGGCAGGGCGCGCGCCACGATGACCGACATCGAGTAGTCGATGTACGATCCCTGCATCTCGTCTTCGATGTCGACCGGGACGATTTTTTCGTTCACTGTGGCCATGCTGGTCTGTCTCTCTGTGGACGCCGGGGTCCGCCGCCTGGCGGCCCGTTGCCGCTACACGTCCAGGTTCCGTGACGTACTTCGCGTTCTTTTCGATGAATTCGCGCCGCGGCTCCACCTCGTCTCCCATGAGGATGGAGAACGTCCGGTCCGCGTCCGCGGCGTTCTCGATGGCGACCTGAAGGATCGTGCGCGTCTCCGGGTTCATCGTGGTCGACCAGAGCTGCTCGGGGTTCATCTCCCCGAGGCCTTTGAACCGCGAGATCGCGATCCCGTCGCCCAGGACCACCGCCCCTTCCTCGTGGGCGCCTCAGCCTCTTCCGGCTCCTTCTGGTCCTGCTTCTTCCCGCGTCAGACGTTTGATCACCTCGTCGCGTTCGTCGTCGTCGTACGCGTAGACCTCCTGCTTTCCCTTCTTCACCTTGTAGAGCGGGCGGCTGGGCGATGTAGACGTGTCCGAGCTCGATCAGCTCCTTCATGTGCCGGTAGAAGAGCGTCAGGAGCAGCGTGCGGATGTGCGAGCCGTCCACGTCCGCGTCGCACATGAGGATGATCTTGCCGTACCGCACCTTTGCGGCGTCGAACTCCTCGCCCACTCCGGCGCCGATGGCGGTGAAGATGTTCCGGATCTCTTCGTTCTCCAGGATCTTGTGCAGGCGCGCCTTCTCCACGTTCAGGATCTTTCCCTTCAGCGGGAGGATCGCCTGGAAGCGCCGGTCGCGTCCCTGTTTCGCGCTGCCGCCGGCGGAATCGCCCTCCACGAGGTAGAGCTCGCAATGCTCGGGATCGTTGATGCGAACAGTCGGCCAGCTTGCCGGGAAGTCCGCCGGAGCTGAGGGCGTTCTTCCGCCGCGTCAGGTCGCGTGCCTTGCGCGCCGCTTCCCGCGCCTCCGCCGCCCGCATGCGACTTGTCCAGGATCCGCTTCGCGTCGCCGGGGTTCTCGTCCAGCCACGTGGCGAGCGCCGGCCCGATCACCCCCTCGACGATGCTCTTCACCTCGCTGTTGCCGAGCTTCGTCTTGGTCTGCCCTTCGAACTGCGGCTCGGGGACCTTCACGCTGAGGACCCCGGTGAAGCCCTCGCGGAAGTCGTCGCCGGTGAGAACGATGCCGCCTTCCTTCAGGATGCCGTTCTTGTACGCGTAGTTGTTCAGCGTGCGCGTGAGGGCCGTCCGGAAGCCGACCAGGTGCGTTCCGCCCTCGTGCGTGTTGATGTTGTTGACATAGGTGAAGATGTTCTCGCTGTACTGGTCGTTGTACTGGAACGCCGCCTCCACCTCCACCGTCCGGCCGTTCTCGTCCTTGTCGGACCCCTGCGCGAAGAAGACCTTGCGCATGATCGAGGGGCGCGTGGTGTCGATGTACTGGACGAACTCGACCAGCCCGCCCTTGAAGTGGAACATCTCTTCCTGCTCGTTCTTGGTGCGCTGGTCGGCGATGCGCAGGCGTGACCTCCGGGTTGAGGAATGCGAGCTCCCGCAGGCGTTCGGCCACGGTTTCGAACTTGAAGACCCGGTTCTTGAAGATCTGGCCGTCGGGCATGAACGTGATCCGCGTGCCGGTCTTCCCCTTCTCCGCCTTCCCGGTGACCTTGGCCGCCGCCACGGGTTCGCCCCGCTTGTACTTCTGGAACCAGACCTTCCCGTCCCGGTAGACCTCCGCCTCGAGCCATTCGCTCAGCGCGTTCACGACCGACACCCCGACGCCGTGCAGCCCGCCCGACACCTTGTACGTGTTCTTGTCGAACTTGCCCCCGGCGTGGAGGACGGTCATCACGACCTCGAGGGCGGACCGTTTCTCTTCTTTGTGGATGTCGGTCGGAATGCCGCGGCCGTCGTCGATGACCGTGACCGAGCCGTCCTTGTTGATGATGACCTCGATATTCTTCGCGTACCCGGCCAGCGCCTCGTCGATCGAGTTGTCCACCACCTCGTACACCAGATGGTGCAGACCGCGCACGCTCACGTCGCCGATGTACATCGCGGGCCTGCGCCGCACGGCTTCGAGGCCCTTCAGGACGGTGATCGTCCTCGGAGGTGTACTCGCCGGACATCTCGGCGGGTGGTTTGGTCTTTTCGGTTTTCGTCTTCGCCATGCTTCTGATCCTGGTCTACCGGAATCGGATATCCTTCACCACGTCGCTGCCAGTCGCCTCGTTGATCCTCCTGGCGATCTCTCCTCGCCGCATCGTCAACTCCGCACGCCACGGAGCGGTGGTCACCCCCACGAACAGGATGCCGTGTTCCAGACGCTTCGCCGAGGTCACCGCGGCGATCTGCGGTCCCACCACTTCGGGCCAGAGCGTGAGTGCCCGATACCTCGACACCGTTTCGAGGAGGCCGGCGTCGTCCAGAAACGACCGCAGGGCATCGCCGGCGGACACGATCCTGCTGCCGCGGGTCCTTCCCGCCCTGTCAGGTCTGCCGGCATGTTCCCGCTTCGACACGATATCTGCTCACCGGAAATGGTGGCGTCGTGAATGCCTCCGCATCGGTTGTGGTGACCACACACTGTCCCATGCGGCCCAGTCGTTCAAGGATCCGGCCCGAGCGGTCCGCGTCCAACTCGCTGAACAGGTCATCCAGCAGGAATTGCGGGGCTTCGTCCCGCTGATCCGCCAGAAAATCCCTCTCCGCGAACTTCAGCGCCACCAGGCAGGTCTTGTGCTGTCCCTGCGAACCGTAGTCCTGAAGCCGGACGCCCTCCAGGGTGAAGGCCAGATCGTCGCGGTGCGGACCCACCAGCGTCGAACCGCGGCGCATCTCGTCGTTGCGCCGGCGATCCAGCGCCGCGCGGAACACCTGCGCCACTCCTTCGAGCGTGCCGGCCCCGTCATCTTCGATGCTGCAGCGGTAGTCGATCCCCGCGTGTTCGCTTCCTCCGGCAAGCCGCGCATATTCCGCAGCAAAACGGTCGCGGAACGCGCCTACGAATTCCCGGCGGCGCCGGAGGACCTCCGCGCCGTGGCGGATGAGCGCCTCCGTCCAGGGCTCGATCATGTCCCCCGCAACGCGCTGCTCCAGACGGGCATCCAGGAGGATCCTGTTCCGTTGCTGCAGGGCCCGCCTGTATTCCAGGAGATCCTCGAGGTACATCGAGCTGACCTGGCTCAGCAGGATGTCGATCCATCGCCGGCGTTCGCCCGGCGAACCGGAGGTGATCGCGTCGTGTTCAGGCGAGAGAACAACGAACGGGAAACGGCCTATCACCGCCGACCGCCGCTCCGGCTCGACGCCGTTGATGAGGAACCGCTTCTCTCCCGTCCGGTCATCGTACGCCACCCGAACGGTGTTCTCGTTCCCGCGGTCCTCGCGTACGGCCGCTTCGATCCGGAAGCTTTCCGCCCCGAACTGCATCACGACCCGGTCCGGAGCGCCGAAGAAACTCTTCGTCAGCCCGATGAACGAGAGCGCTTCGAGGATATTCGTCTTGCCCTGCCCGTTGTTCCCCAGCAGGACGTTGACCCCGGCGCCGAGATCGACGGTCGTTGTGCTATGGTTCCGGAAATGTTCGAGCGAGATCCTCTGGACATGCATGCGCTGCCGCAGTCCGGTGGTTTACGCGTTCAGCCGGACCGGCATCACCAGCATGATCACCTCTTCGCGCTCGCCGGTCTTTTTCGGTGCCACCAGGCCGGCTTTCGTGGGGACGCTGAGCTTGAATTCGACCTCGTCCCCTTCGAGATGGGTGAGAATATCGATGAGGTACAGGGAGTTGAAACCGATCGCGATCTCACCTCCGGAAAAGTCGCAGGCGATCTTTTCCGTGGCTTCCCAGCCGAATTCCTGGTCCTGCGCTCTCAACTGCACGGCGTCACTCCCGATGTCGAGCCGCACCATGTGTGTCGACGGGTTTGCGTACAGAGCGACCCGACGGGTTGACGAGATGAGCTGTTCCCGCTTCACCTTCATGATCTTGGTGTTGTCACCCGGGATCACCGCTTCGTAGTTCGGATAACGATCTTCGATCAGGCGCGACTCCAGCACGGTGTCGCCGAAATGAAACCGGACATGCTGCTGAGAGAAGGAAACCTGGCACTCCTTGTCCTCGAGGATCTTGGAGAGTACGGCGAGCGACTTGGCAGGGATCACCACGTCCTTTTTCAGGGACGACGCTTTCTCCGGCCGGTATCCGTATTTCACCAGGCGGTGCCCATCGGTGGCCACCGCACGCATCTCCTGGCCGGCCAGTTGGAGCAGCACTCCCATCATGGCCGGCCGTAACTCGTCGGTACTGACGGCGAAGAGGGTATGCTGGATGATCCTGCGGAGAACAGCAGCGTCCAGCGTCGTCTTGGACTCCTCCTTGAAATTCGTGTTGAGCGGATATTCCTTGGCCCCCAGACCCGTCATTCCATATTCACCGGTGTCCGTGGATATCCGGACCTTGTTCAGTGCCGTATCGATGTGAAACGTGATCTGCGTATCCGGAAGCGACTTCATGGTATCGAGCAACAGCTTGGCCGGGAGCGCGATCTTCCCATCCTCGAACCCGTGAACCTTCTGTCCGATCGTCAGCGTCACACTCATGTCGCTGCCGGTCAGCGTAAGCATGTCCTTGGACAGATCGAAGAGTATATGCTCAACGATAGGCATGGACGACTTCGACGGTATGACCCCGCCGATCTTCAACAGGGTGCGCTGGAGTTCGGTGCTGTTTCCCGTGAATTTCATGATCTCTCCATGGGTGGGTGTCTCAGCAACGCTGAAATACGGTTAAACCCGTATAATATAGCGAATTTCATCAAAAGAATCCACGAAAGACGGATGTTCACAGACTTAGTGATATAAGAAGAAAAAGACTCTAGCTAGAGAATACTACTACTTATAAGGACCGTGGATATGTGTACAAGTCGTGCGGAGCGAACATGGATCACGATGTTGAAAGAGTATTCGCACGGGGAGTTCAAGTAGAGAATGAATGGGGGCAGGTGGACAAGATCCGAAAGCATCCACAGACCGGACGGTCGTTCGGCGAACGGCGACATGCTCTTGAGGTTACCCACAGTCTACTGACATGAAGGAACAACCGGTCCACCGTGTTGTTCACCCGTTGGTCACCGGCACGATCTGACCGGTACGTCGCGGGAGCGGATCACGCTATATGTCCAAGCATCTGCAATCGGCGCCTGAGTTGCGCAACGGTTGCCTGGTACTTGGTATCGATCCGCATCTGATCTTCCACCGACTGGTATGCGTGGATAACCGTGCTGTGATCCCTGCCGCCGAAGTGGAGACCGATGGTCTTCAGGGAAGAATTGGTCAGCTCCTTCGCGAGGTACATGGCGATCTGACGGGCATTGACGATCTCTTGCTTGCGCGTCTTGGCCCGGAGGAGGTCCTCCGGCAGGGTGAAGTACTCACAGACCGTCCGCTGGATCATTTCGATGCTGATCGGAGAACGGACATCACCGACCACGACCCGGAGGACGTCTCTTGCCAGGTCGATGTTGATCTCCCTCCCTTCCAGCGAGGCTCTGGCGAGAAGGCTGATGAGACACCCCTCGAGTTCGCGGATATTGGAGGTCACGTTGGCGGCGACGAACTCGACGACGTCCTGAGGAAGTTCAATGCCGTCGCTTTCGCTCTTCTTTCGAAGGATCGCGATGCGGGTTTCCAGATCCGGGGGCTGAATATCGGACACCAGGCCCCACTGGAACCGGGAGATCAACCGCTCGTCGAGTTCCTTGAGCTCCTTGGGGGGCCGGTCGGAAGAGAGGACGATCTGTTTCCCCAGCTGGTGCAGCTCGTTGAAGGTGTGGAAGAAGTTGTCGAGGGTCCTGGGTTTGCCGGAGAGGAACTGGATGTCGTCAACGATCAGGACGTCCATGCTGCGATAGAAGCTGGTGAAGGCTTCCACGCGGGCGTGCTGGATGGCGTCCACAAAGTCGACCGTGAATTTCTCGGACGACACATACGAGACACGCCTGGCCTTGCCATGGGCGATCGCGAAATTACCGATGGCCTGGATCAGATGGGTCTTCCCGAGCCCGGTTCCCCCGTAGATGACCAGGGGATTGAACGAGGTGCCGCCGGGATTATTGGCTACCGCCGAAGCGGCGGCACAAGCCATCTGGTTGCTATCTCCCTTGATGAAGTTCTCGAACGTGTATCGGGGGTTGATGTTCGTGTGGAAACTCTCCTGAACGGGAGCCGGCTCGCTGGCCTTCGGCCGCGCAGGAAGCGGCGTCGGCGCATCGAGGGCCTTCTTTTCCTCGAAGTCCACGGGGGGCAGAATCGGGTAATCCGTCTTTGCCGAAGCATCCTCTGATCTGATGGCGTATTCCAGCGTGGCCCCTGCGCCGAGCACCTGAGCGAGGGTCGCGCTGATGATCCCGTAGTAGTGTTCCTCGATCCAGTCGTAGAAGAACTGGCTGGGAACCTGGACGGTGAGAACGCCGGAACGCAGGTGAAGCGGAACGATCGGCTCGAACCAGGTTCGGAAGCTCCGCATATTCACCTTCTCGCGGACGACGTCGAGACATGCACTCCACACGTGCTGCGCTTCGTCGGTATCGGAAGGCTGATAGGCAAGCGAATTCGTGTTTTCCATTGGAATATCAACAGGATACGGTGTTTTCAACAGGATATCTGAGGTTATCCACCACGATGTGAACATCGCACCAAAATGTCAAACATCCGCAAATTGTTTCAATACCTTATCAACATCTGCAGGTCAACTGCCCCGCCGGTTACGCGTTATGGATCAAGTAGTTGCGGCGTCCCCTTCATGCTACCTGACCAACATGTGGATGAAGTCGAAGATCCTGAAGCGGAAACATCACTGCACGACAAGTTATCCACAGAATATCAACAGACAGTGTGCGTAAGCAGCTTGAGTATGATACAACACGGATCGAGGTTCCGCAAGGGGTTTTGGGCAGGGCATGAAGAGATTTTCGTTGAGTCTGTAAGCGTGGTTTCGTACATTGATATGCTTATGCCTTGGAGGATTGCCGGATGGGCAACCCTCCTTTTTGTCAACGCGAAGACAGGAGTTTCGGAACCATGAAACGAACGTTCCAGCCACACAACCGCAAGCGGAAGAACACCCACGGATTCAGGGCGCGCATGGCGTCCAAGACCGGTCGTGCCGTTCTCTCGCGCCGGCGGGCCAAGGGCCGCAAGAAACTGTCGGTGAGCGACGAGCGTTAGCATGGTCTCCGGAACGCTCCGTGGTCTGGGGGCCTTCCGCGTGGTGATGCGCAGCGGGCTCCGATGGGACGCGGGGTTCCTGCGATCCTACATGCTTGTCGAGCGGGGTGCACCGACGGGGTTCCGAGTCGGTATCTCCGTCCCGGCAAAGGACTTCACGGCTGTCCAGCGGAATCGGCTTCGACGGCTGGTACGGGAGGGTGTGCGGCGCGAAAAGCCGGCGGTGTGCACGGCTCTATCAGGTGCTTCGGCCAGGGCAGACATGGTCGTGCAGGTCCGACGGGGCGTCGATCCGCGGCGTGTGCGGTTGAGGGACGTTGAGCCCCTGATGGCGCAATTGACCAAGAGACTCATCCGGCTGGTGGCGTCGGAAACCCCGTGAAGACGATCCTCATCTTCTGTGTCAGGGCCTATCAACTACTGGTGTCCCCCCTGTTGCCCCCGAACACGTGCAGGTTCTCTCCTACCTGTTCCACATATGCAGTGGATGCGCTGAACAAATACGGCGCCCTTCAGGGCGCCTGGCGGGCGATCAAACGCATCGGTCGCTGCAATCCCTTCCACCCCGGCGGATATGATCCGGCCTGACGGAGAGGTGTCACATGGATAAGCAGACAACGCTCGGTTTCATCCTTATTGGACTGGTCATGTTGGTGTGGATGTGGTTCCAGGCCCCCCCACCCCAGCCCGCACCCCCCGCGGGAAAGGACACGGTCGCGGTAAAGATCCGCGAGAACCCTCCCCCGCAGGCTCCGAGCGATACGCCGGCCGCACCGGCTCCAGGGACGCTCAAGACGGCCGACATGGGCAGGTTCTTCTCTCAGCGTTCTGCCGGAGTGGAGAAGGTTCTCATCGTAGAGACCGACCTGTACCGTGCGGAGATCAGCTCCCGGGGCGGTGCGATCCGCAGCTGGGTGCTCAAGAAGTACCTTACCTGGGACAAACGGCCGGTGGACCTGGTGGTGCATGGTAAGGGAGGCGACTTCGGCCTGCTCTTCACGTCGGCCGACGGCAGGCTGATCAACACCCGGGAGCTCTTCTTCGACGCGGCGTTCAGCAATCTCCGGACGATCACCCTTTCCGGCGAGGAGAGTTACGAAGCGGTGCTCACCCTTCCCACTGAGAACGGCGGGTCACTGGTGAAGACGTTGAAGTTCACCAACGGGTCCTACGCCCTGCAGGCCGGTCTGAAGTTCGTCAACCTCAGCACGGTCATCTCCAACTTCGAGTACCAGGTGGTCTGGGAGCACGGACTGCCGAACGCGGAGTACAACAGCACCGACGAGTCGAGCTTCGCCATGGCCTACGCCTCATCCGGAGGGGAGCTGGCAGACCTGGATGCGACCAATGTGGGCGAGCCGGTGAAGTCGGACCTCAACGGGAGCACCGACTGGGTCGCGGCGCGGAACAAGTACTTTGCCATCGCCATGCTGGCGGATCCCGGCAAGAGCCAGGGGGCGTACCTGGAGGGAGTTGCGGAGCAGCGCCCCAATAACGGCACTCAAGAGATCTACACCCTTGGTCTCAAGATGCCGCTCAAAGGAGCACCGACCGAATCGGCGTCGTTGACCCTCTACCTCGGACCGCTGGAGTACGACATCATCAAGTCGTACGGGCGCGGCCTGACCGACATGATGGACCTGGGCGCGGCCTGGATCATCCGTCCGATCTCCGAGTACGTGATGATCCCCCTCTTCAAATTCCTCCGGATGTTCATCCCCAACTACGGGATCATCATCATCGTCTTCTCCATCATCATCAAGATCGCGCTCACGCCGCTCACCAAGACCAGCATGCGCTCGATGCGCAAGATGCAGGCGCTCACGCCGATGATGAACGAGATCCGGGAGAAGTACAAGGACGACCCGCAGAAGATGAACCAGCAGGTGATGAACCTGTACAAGGAGTACGGTGTGAACCCCGCGTCAGGATGCCTGCCGCTGCTCCTGCAGATGCCGATCCTGTTCGCGTTGTACGCCGTCTTCCGTTCTTCCATCGAACTGCGTCAGGCGCACTTCGTCTGGTGGATCACGGATCTCTCGATCCCCGACAGTATCGTCGATCTGCCGATGACGATCCCGTTCTTCGGGATCTCGAGCCTGAGCGGCGTGGCGCTGGCGATGGGTGTGACGATGTTCGTGCAGCAGAAGATGTCGGTCACCGATCCCCGCCAGAAGGCGATGATCTACATGATGCCGGTGTTGATGACGCTGCTGTTCAACGGGTTCCCGTCCGGATTGAACCTCTACTACTTCGTCTTCAACGTGCTCTCGATCGGACAGCAGATGATCTTCAACCGCCAGCACGCAGAGGAGCCTCTGCGCAAAGTGGAGGTCAAGAAGGGCGGGGGCGGGTTCCTCGGGAGGATCACCAAGGATCTGCCGAAGCTGAAGTAGAACGCATGGTATGTGTCGCGCACCTCACGACCCGGCCCCGGAAGGCCGGGTCGTCTGTTATCAGGGGCGCACATTGCGGGTCAGAATGGAAATGAGTAGTTTGAACACCTGTGTGAGACATGCACGCGCGCGAGGATGACACGATAGCAGCGATCGCCACGGCGCCAGGAGAGGGTGCTCTGGCGGTGGTGCGTATGAGCGGGGGAGAAGCGCTGCGGGTCGGCGACGCGGCCTTCCGCGGTGGTACCGCATTGCGGGATGCCGCCGGGCATACGCTTCACGTGGGGAGGATCGTGGCGATCGACGGCGTTCCGGTCGACGACGTGGTGGTGTCGGTCTTTCGCGCGCCGCGGTCGTATACGGGCGAGGATGTCGTGGAGATCAGCTGCCACGGCGGGCGGCGCGTGGCGGAGTCGGTGCTGGGTGTCCTGCTCTCCGCGGGTGCGCGGGCCGCGGAGCCGGGAGAATTCACCCGGCGGGCCTTCCTCAACGGAAGGATGGACCTGGCGCAGGCTGAAGCGGTGGCGGATCTGATCGCTGCGAGAAGCGCCCGCGCGCAGAGACTCTCGCTCGAACAGCTGCACGGACGCCTCTCCTCAGGGGTCGCCGGTTTGAGACAGGAATTGCTTTCTTTATGTGCGTTATTGGAATTGGATCTGGACTTCGCCGATGAAGGGCTGGAGGTGGTCTCGGACCGGGAATCAACTGAGCGGGCGACGATGCTCGCAGAGAAACTGCGCCGGCTCGAAGCCTCCTTCTCGGGGGGCCGTCTGATCAAAGATGGCGTGCTGGTGGTCCTCGCGGGACTCCCCAACGCCGGGAAATCCAGTCTGTTCAATGCGTTGCTCCAGGAAGAACGGGCGATCGTAACACATCTTCCCGGAACGACGCGGGATTCGCTCGAAGAGCAGATCGCTATCGATGGGATCGGATTCAGGCTTGTTGATACAGCAGGACTGCGCGAGCCGGACAACGTGGCAGAGGAACAGGGGATCGCGCGGAGCCGGACCGCAGTCAGGTCCGCTGATGTCATCCTCTATGTCGTGGACGCCTCGATCCCGCACTCGGCCGAAGAGATCCCGGAGCCGGTCATGCTCAGAAGCGAAGACCAGAAAGTGGTCCTTGCCCTGAACAAGGCCGACCTGCAGGGGCCATCGCCGGTGGAAGAGCTGGAGAAAGCGCTCTCCCCGGTCTGCAGCGTTTTCGTTTCTGCAAGGACAGGTCAGGGACTCGCTGAGCTCAGGTCCGCGCTCCTGAAGAGCGTGGGAGACCTTGCAGGCGACGATACTGTACGACTATCGAATCTGAGACATCTTGCCGCCGTCCAGAGCGCACTCATGTCCCTCGAACGAGGGATCGAGAGCCTGCGCTCGGGCCTGACGCATGAATTCGTTGCCTCCGACCTGAGAGAATCCGCTCAGGCACTTGCCTCGATCACGGGCGAGATGACCAGCAGCGACGTGCTGAATGACATCTTCTCCCGTTTCTGCATAGGAAAGTGAACGATGTTTCACGTGGAACATACCGCTGTCGACGTGGTCGTGGTGGGTGCCGGGCACGCAGGGATCGAGGCCTCGCTTGCGGCGTCACGGATGGGGTGTTCCACACTTCTTGTGACCATGGATCGCCGCGCAACAGGCAGGATGTCGTGCAACCCGGCCATTGGAGGGACCGCAAAAGGACACCTCGTCCGGGAGATCGACGCCCTCGGAGGCGAAATGGGGAAACTCGCCGATGCAACGGGGATCCACTTCCGCATACTGAACCGCTCCAAAGGCCCGGCCGTATGGTCTCCCCGCTCCCAGAACGATCGGGAATGGTACAACCGCGAAGCGGCGGCCAGACTCGATGCACAGCAGGGGTTGCGCCTGGTCGAAGACGCCCTTGCCGATGTGATCGTGGAGAGCGGAGAGATCGCGGCGATCAGACTTGCCGGCGGAAGCACGGTGCGCTGCCGAGCTCTCGTGCTGTGCAGCGGCACGTTCCTGAACGGGGTCATGCATACGGGCGAGACCACCACGGTGGGGGGGCGTTACGGTGAAGGGGCCTCCACCGGGGTGACGGAGAGACTCAGGAACCTCGGATTCGTGGCCGGACGCCTGAAGACCGGAACCCCGCCGCGCCTGAGTATGCGGACGATCGACCTCTCGAAGACGGAGATCCAGGATCCGGATCCCGTTCCGCAACCATTCTCCTATCAGACCGTCAGGATCACCAACCGGCAGATCCCGATGTACCTGACCTACACGAACCCGCGGACCCATGACATCCTCCGGCTTGGTTTCAGCCGCTCCCCGATGTTCACCGGGAGGATCCAGGGGGTGGGGCCGCGGTATTGCCCGTCCATTGAAGACAAGATCAACCGGTTCGCCGGTCGGGACCGGCATCACCTCTTTCTTGAACCGGAGGGATACGAGACGGACGTCGTCTATGTCAACGGCTTCTCCACAAGTCTTCCCCTGGACATCCAGCAGCGGGCGATCGAGACCGTCCCGGGTCTGGAGAAGTCGTCGATCATCCGACCGGGGTACGCCGTCGAGTACGACTACTTCCCGCCTCACCAGGTGCGTCACACGCTGGAAACGAAACTGGTCGGCGGGCTCTTCTTTGCCGGGCAGATCAACGGAACGAGCGGGTACGAGGAGGCGGCCGCGCAGGGGATGGTTGCCGGGATCAATGCTGCGCTGAAGGTGCGGGGCGAGGATCCATTCGTCCTCAGGCGCGACGAAGCATACATCGGGGTACTGATCGACGATCTGATCAACAAAGGGACCGACGAACCGTACAGAATGTTCACTTCGCGCGCGGAGTACCGTCTGTTGCTCCGCCAGGACAATGCCGATTCGCGGCTCATGCGCAAGGGCCATCGCCTTGGACTCATTCCCCGGGACGTCATGGAGAAACTCGACCGGAAGGAGGAGCGTGTCCGGTTGGGGAAACAGATGCTGCGCCAGGTGCGTGTGAACGGGGCGCAGGCCGAGGAGCTCCTGGCTGGAGACGGATCGGGGATCCCCGGCGGCTCAGTTTCTCTGGAGCAGCTCCTCAGGAGACCCGAAGTCTCGATCGCTGCTTTGCTGCGCCTCCCCCTGGTGGACATGCACGAACATCTGGCAGCACTGCGCGGCGACCCGGAAAGCTCGCAGCAGGTCGAGATCGAAACAAAATACGAGGGGTACCTGCGGCGTCAGGAGGAGCAGGTGCATCTGTTCGAAAAGAACGAAGGGGTCTCCATCCCGGAAGCATTCGACTATCGTGCGGTACGTTCTCTCAGTGCCGAGGGGAGGGAGAAGCTGCAGAACGTGCGCCCCCGTTCCCTCGGGCAGGCATCGCGGATCAGCGGGGTGACGCCGGCCGACGTCGCGGTCCTGATGATCACCCTTGTCCGCTGATGTTCCACGTGAAACATCATGACCGAACTGTCTGACCACCCGAGAAACGTGCTGGAGTTCGCCGGAGTCTGCCGGAAGAACGGACTTGCGTTGGACGAACCCGCTCTGGCCAGGCTGGAGCGTTACGCCGATCTGCTCCGGGAATGGAACGTCAGGGTGAATCTGGTATCGCGCCGCGACACGGAGAACCTCTGGTCAGCGCACCTGCTGCACAGCGTCTCGATATTGTTCGTGGCGGACCTTCCCGTGGCGGCGACCGTGATGGACCTGGGTTCCGGCGGAGGACTACCGGGGATCCCGTTGGCGATCGTGCGGCCCGACCTGAGAGTCGTGCTGGTGGATTCGATCGCGAAGAAGAGTGCCGCGCTTTCGACCATGGTGTCGGAGCTTGGCCTCCCGAATGTTGAGGTCGTGTGCGGAAGGGCGGAGCAGCTGGGGCCCGGACACGAGCGGAGGTACGGCGTGGTGATCGCCCGCGCGGTGGCGCCGCTGGAGGATCTCCTGAAGTGGTCAGCGAAGCTGTACGACCGGGGAGTTCCCGGAGGTCCGATGCTCGTCGCGTTCAAAGGTGGGGACCTCGAGGAGGAGTTGGCGCGTGCGAAGATGAGGGGGAAGGGTGTGGACATGCGCGTGGTGCCGCTGGTCTTCCCGGGCAGTGCAGAGGCGGGACTGGAAGGGAAGAAGATCGTCGTGGTACGAATTCACTGATCCTTTAATAACCGTTATTGCAATGAGCAAGACCCTTGCTGATGCCCTCGCAAAACTGCTGACCGAGCAGCGAAACCCCGTGACCATGGACCTCGACCGCCTCTCCACGGAAGGGGTGCTGCGGTTGATCAATGCCCAGGACAAACTTGTGCCGCTTGCGGTGGAGCGCGAGATCCCGTACATCGCGCAGGCGGTCGAACTGGTCGTGGCCTCGCTCCGCGGTGGCGGCAGGCTGATCTATGTCGGCGCGGGGACCAGCGGAAGGCTGGGAGTGGTGGACGCATCGGAATGCCCTCCCACGTTCGGGACGGACCCGGCCATGGTGCTCGGCGTGATGGCGGGGGGTCCGGCGGCGATGTTCCGTTCGCAGGAGGGGGCGGAGGACGATCCGCAGCAGGCGGCCAAGGATATGGACGCGCTCGGCGTGAGCGGGAAGGACACGGTTTGCGGGATCGCCGCAAGCCGGCGAACGCCGTATGTCGTGGGTGCGGTGGCCCGCGCGCGGGAGCTGGGCGCCAAGACGATCTACGTTACGACGAACCCGAGGGCGGAGTTCGACATTCTGGTCGACGTCGCGATCTGCCCTGAAGTGGGTCCGGAGGTGCTGATGGGTTCCACGCGTATGAAATCGGGGACCGCGCAGAAGCTGGTCCTCAACATGTTGACCACCACGGCGATGGTGAAGCTCGGAAAGGTGTACGAGAACATGATGGTGGACCTGCAGCTCACGAACCAGAAACTGGTGGAGCGGTCGAAGCGGATCATCGGAATGGCCACGGGCGCGGACTACGAAACCGCGGCGAACTATCTGGAACGCGCGGGGGGACACGTCAAGAGTGCGATCGTCATGATCGCCGCCCGGGTGGACCTCGCGGAGGCGCGGCGACGGATCGAGGCGGCGGGTGGCTTCGTGCGCGAGGCGATCGGTCTGAAACGTTGACGCGAAGCATGCTGAAGGAGATCTCCGCATCGGTCAAACGCAGCGCTCCTTTCCTGCGCCTGCTGGAGGAGGCCGGAAAGCTCGAAGCGCCCGGAACGCTGGCGGTCGGGGGGCTGGCCGGATCGCTGGGGGCGTTCGTCGTGGCGGGGGTGCACGAGCATGTGCAGCGCCAGCTGGTGCTCCTGCTTCCGGAGTCGTCGTCGGCCGAACAGTTCCGCGACGACCTCGCAGCGCTGATCGGCGGAGAGCAGGTCCACTTCCTGAGCGGGAACGCCGTGGGGGATGCGCCGGCACTCCGGGCTCTGGCGGAAGGGGATGCGCACATCGTGGTTGCCGGGCCGGAAGGATTGTCGACGCCGCTTCCCGCGCCGGGGACCATACGCGAACGGACCTTCAGCCTCGAGGCAGGAACGGAGGCAGGGTTGCAGACCGTCGTCCGGCGCCTGCAGGAACTGGGCTTCGAGCGGAGCGAGTTCGTGGGGGAGCGGGGGGAGTTCGCGGTCCGGGGGGGTATCCTGGATATCTTCCCGTTCGTCGGCGAGAACCCGGTGCGCCTGGAGTTCTTCGGCGACACGATCGATTCCATCCGGGAGTTCGAGCCGATCTCGCAGCGGTCGGTCCGGGATCTTTCTATAGCCGTTATTGTCCCAGACTTCCTCCGCACGGACCCCGATGCTGCGCCCGCAAGGACCTCCTCGTTGCTCGACTTCTGCGACGCGGCGGCGATGGTGGTACTGGTCGATCCGGATCTGCTCTGGAGCGCCGTCGATGCGCTGTCGCATCACCCGGCCCGGAAGTCCGCGACCGAATGCCGCGAGCTTCTGGGATACTACCCGCGCCTCAACTTCCTCTCGCTCGGCTCCCCGCCTTCTCTCGACTTCGGAGCCTCCCCGCAACCGGCCATGAATGGCAGCGTCAAGATCCTGCATGCAGAGCTGCGAAGGCTCCAGGAAGACGGCCTGAGCACCTGGGTCTCGTGCGACGGTCAGGCGGAGATGAACAGGATCGCGGATCTGCTCAGCTCGTTCGCCGGGACCGACGAAGCGGCCGACGAACCGGTACGTGTCACCTACACGCAGGAATCGGTGCACGGCGGGTTCCTCTTTCCCGCCGGAGGACTGGCGGTCTTCACCGAGCACCAGATCTTCGGACGCCTCAGACGCCGCGGCCGTCGCCGGGCGGTCCGGTTCAAAGGCTTCACCGAGCGGGAGTTCCAGCAGGTCCGCAAAGGCGACTTCGTGGTCCACGAAGATTTCGGCATCGGCATCTTCGACGGACTGAAGAAGATCCGGGTGATGAACGTGGACCAGGAGGTGGCATCGGTCCTGTATGCAGAGAAAGACCGGCTCTATGTCAACCTGAACTATATCAACAAGCTGAAGAAGTACTCCTCCAAAGAGGGGCACGTACCAAAGCTCACCAGGCTTGGAAGTCCGGAGTGGGAACGCCTGAAAGCGCGGACGCGCGGACGCGTAAAGGAGATCGCGCGAGAACTGATCGCGCTCTACGCGCGGAGAAAACACCTGGAGGGCTTCGCCTTCCGCGCGGACACCCCGTGGCAGCAGGAGCTCGAAGCCTCGTTCATCTACGAAGACACTCCGGATCAGGCCAGGGCCACCCAGGACGTGAAACAGGACATGACCGATCCCGCACCCATGGACCGGCTGATCTGCGGGGACGTCGGCTTCGGCAAGACGGAGGTGGCGGTGCGGGCCGCGTTCAAAGCGGTGATGGATTCAAAACAGGTCGCGGTGCTGGTCCCGACCACGATCCTGGCGATCCAGCACTTTCACACGTTCCTCGACCGGCTCGGCCGCTACGGCGTGGTAATCGAGGTGCTCTCGCGTCTGAAGACAAAGCAGCAACAGCGGGAGATCCTGGAAGGGCTGGCGGCGCGGCGTATCGACATCGTGATCGGCACGCACCGCCTCCTGTCCAAAGACGTGGCGTTCAAGGACCTCGGGCTGCTGGTGATCGACGAGGAACACCGCTTCGGCGTCGCCGCGAAGGAGAAGCTCCGCCAGCTGCGCGTCTCGGTCGACACGCTGTCGCTGACCGCCACCCCCATCCCGCGGACGCTCCATTTCTCGCTGATGGGCGCGCGCGACCTGTCGGTCATTGCCACGCCGCCGCGGAACCGCCTGCCGATCGTCACGGAGATCGCCCAGTGGGAGGACGACCTCGTCCGCGATGCGATCCTCCGCGAACTGCACCATGGCGGCCAGGTGTACGTCGTGCACGACCGGGTCCACGACATGGACGACCTCCGGGGGCGCCTCCAGCGGCTCGTGCCGAACATCCGCATCCGTACGGCGCACGGACAGATGCACGCGCACGAGCTCGAAGAGGTGATGCTGGATTTCCTGGAACGCCGGGTGGACGTTCTGCTGGCCACGAAGATCATCGAGTCGGGCATCGACATCCCGAACGTCAACACGATGATCATCAACCGCGCGGACCGGTTCGGCATGGCGGAACTCTACCAGCTGCGCGGACGGGTCGGTCGCTCGAACGTCCAGGCATACGCGTACCTGCTTACGCCCCCGATCAGCACGCTCCCGCGGAACACGATCCGTCGGCTGCAGGCTGTACAGGAGTTCACCGAACTCGGCTCGGGGTTCAACCTCGCCATGCGGGACCTCGAGATCCGCGGCGCGGGGAACCTGCTCGGGGCCGAACAGAGCGGGTTCATCGAATCGATGGGGTTCGAAACGTATACCCGCATCCTGGAAGAAGCGGTGCAGGAGCTGAAGGAGGAGGAGTTCACAGAGCTCTTTGACCGGACGTCCGCGCCCGCCGCACGCAAAGCCGAGACCGTGGTGGAAGTGCGGTTCGACGCACTGATCCCCGACACGTATGTGCGGGATGACACCGAGCGGCTCGCCATCTACCGGCGCCTCTATGCGATGGGAAGCGAGGAGCAGATCACCGAGGTGCGCGAAGAACTGGTGGACCGGTTCGGCGCTCTGCCGGTGGAGGCGGAGCACCTGCTGGCGGCGGTTCGGATCCGGCTTCACGCCGAGGCGATGGGCTTCGTCAGAGTGACCATCGGTCCCACGACGATGGAGATCGAGTTCCCGCCCGACACCCATACCGCTTTCTACGAAAGCGAGCGGTTCCAGAAGATCATGCAGGCAGTGTCCACACGCAAGGGAGGAGCCCTCTCGCAGGCCGGGACATCACTCCGCTACGTGGCATCGCTTCCGCAGTCGGAGGACCGGCTGCAGGTTCTGGAACACGCCCGCCAGATCCTCGTCCGCCTGGAGGAAGGCCAATAGAACCGATCTTCTCCCGCGCGGGGGTATTCGTGGGGAATCCTGCGATGACACCGGGCGACCCCTGATTCGAACGATCTGAACCCTCGAAATACGCCGCAAAGCCCGCGAAAACACGCCATTTCCAGCCTCTCTGCTTGACTTTCACCCACCAAACACTATCTTATTTCCACTGTGGGGAAAAGTGGGTAGTCGTGGGTAAGAATTTCATCCAATTGGGCCATGTCCTCATTCAAAGGATCCTACAACTACTCGGTCGACGACAAGGGTAGGATCAACATACCGGCGAAACTGCGGAAGTTCCTCTCCACCGACGCGAACGAAACGTTCGTGATCACCCGCGGATACGAACGGTGCCTGTTCGTCTACCCCTTCGACGAGTGGGAGCGACTCGAGCGGGCCATCCGCGAGCTCTCCACGACCGACCGGCAGAACCGGTTCTTCACGCGAACGCTGCTCGAGAAAGCGACGGACTCCACCCTGGACGGCCAGTCCCGGATCACCGTGCCCCGGGAGTTGCTGCAGTACGCAGGCATCGAGAACGACGTGTTGATCCTCGGCGTCCTCGAACGGATCGAACTCTGGAATCCCGCGGTGTACGAGCAGTACCGCGCCACCCAGGAGGAACCGTACGAGGCCGTCGCCCAGCGGGTCCTGCGGAAATGAGCAATGTACCACGCTCCGGTTCTTTGTGAAGAAGCCGTTGCGTTCCTGAACATTTCCGGTTCCCGGACGTACGTTGACGCCACCGTCGGCGGCGGCGGCCACGCAGAGAAGATCTGCGAACGTCTCGCCGCGGACGGGCGTGTGATCTGTGTTGATCGCGATGCAGAGGCGATCGCCGCGGCGCGTGAGCGTCTCGCCGCGTTCGGTCGCGCGCCTGACCTTCGTGCACGCGCCGTTCGCTGCGCTTGCGGCCGAGCTGGCGGCGTTGAACATCGGGAGAGTCGCCGGTCTGCTGCTGGACCTCGGAGTGTCGTCGCGTCAGCTGGACGACGGCTCGCGCGGCTTCACGTTCCGGGCCGATGCGCCGCTCGACATGCGCATGGATGGCCGCCAGGGCCTGAGCGCCATGGAGGTCGTGAACACGTACGAACACGTCGAAGCTCGCCGACGTCCTGTGGCGGTTCGGCGAAGAGCGGCATTCGCGTCGCGTCGCGCGGGAGATCTGCCGGCGCCGCCCGGTTCGCACTACCGGTGCGCTCCGTGAGGCGGTCGCGGCGGCGGTGGGAGGCGCATTTGCAGTGAAATCCCTGGCCAGAGTGTTCCAGGCGATCCGGATCGAGGTGAACGGCGAGCTGGACCAGTTGGAGAGCCTGCTCTCCGCGACCCCGGCTCTCCTGGCCGAAGGCGGAAGGCTGGTCGTCATCTCGTACCATTCGCTCGAGGACCGGATCGTCAAGGAATTCATGAGGCGCGAATCGACCCCCGCTCCCGGTCGTGCGCTGCTCCCGGTCGTTCCCGGTCCGGTCCGCTTCAGGCTGGTCACACGGAAGGCCGTGGTGCCCGCGCCCGGGGAGGTGGAGCAGAACCCCCGCGCGAGGAGCGCGAAGATGCGGGTGGCAGAACGGACGGATCACGAACAGCCGCGCTGATGAACGACCTCCTGGAATATGCGAAGAAGAACTCGGCGCCCGCGCGCGGCGGGAAGGACCGCCGCAGGGAACCTGCCACGACACAGCGGTCGTCCCCGGTACGGGGGAACAAACGGGCCGCCGGCAGGCGCCTCTCCACCTTCAACATCGTCATCGCGGTGTTCGCGGCGGGCTTTGCGATCGTGGTGTACGTGAACAACATCCTCACGGTGAACCAGCTTGCGTTCGAGGTGAACCGGCTGGAGATCCGCGCGGATTCGTTGAGCAACATCAACAACGTGCTGCGCGCGGCGGTGAACCGGAAGACGGCCCTGGAGCAGATCGGCAGGATCGCCACCGGTGAGCTCCAGCTGCAGTACCTGCCTCCGGGAGAACAGCCCGTGTTGCTGGAGCTCGACCCGGAGAAGGTGGAACGATTGCGGCAGGAGGAATCCCCCCGCTGAGGGACGTGCACGGGGGCCGGCGCCATGACACAATCCGACAAACGCGTTCGGTGGGTGAAGATCACCCTGCTGGCGGCTTTCGTGGTCGTGGTGCTCCGCCTGATCCAGGTGCAGGTGATCGACGCGTCCTACTATCAGAGGAAAGCGAAAGCACAATACGAAGTGCCGGTGGGGCTGCTGGCCTCCCGCGGGAACATCGCGGACCGAAACGGCCGCCTCATCGTTTCCAACCTGGTGAACGCCTCGTTCGTCGCGGATCCACAGAGGACCGGGAACAACGCAGGAGCGATCGCGGGGAGATTCGCCCAGGTGTTCGGGAAACCGCGCAGCCACTACCTTGCCCTGCTGCAGGAAAAGGGGCGGCGGTTCGTCTGGCTGGAACGATCGGTACCGCCCCAGTTCGCGACGTTCATTGACACAAAGAAATACAAGGGAATACTGGTGGTGAACGAACCCCGCAGGATCTACCACTACGGGGCCGTCGCCGGACAGATCGTCGGGTCCACGAACATCGATAACAAGGGAATCACCGGGATCGAGTATCAGTATGACGCGGTGCTGAAGGGACAGAACGGCTCGGTCACCATGCAGAACGACGGCCTGAACCAACCCCGTCCCTCGGTCGACTACCCGCGCAGGGAACCGGTGAACGGCAAGGATGTGGCACTGACCATCGATATCGACTACCAGACGATCGTCGAGGAAGAGCTGCGACGCGGGGTCGAAGGGACCAGGGCCGAAGGGGGGCTGGCGGTGATGATGAACCCCTCAACAGGGGAGGTCCTGGCGGTGTCGCAGTATCCGGGGTTCAATCCGGCCCTGCCGTCAGACGCGGTGTCGCGCATCCGCGTGGTGGCCGACATGTTCGAGCCCGGTTCGATGTTCAAGCTGGTGGTAGCCAGCGCGGCGCTGGAGGACGCCCTGGTAAAGCCCGCGCAGCGATTCAACGCCGAGAACGGGCGCTACGTGCGCGTGATCGGCAGGGAGAGGCTTCCCATCACCGATACACATCCGTATTCCTCGCTGACCTTCCAGGAGGCCGTGGAGTTCTCCAGCAACATCGTGATCGCGAAGGTCTCGGACGTCGTTGGCAACGAACGGTTCTACCGGATGGCACGGCAATACGGGTTCGGGACGGAGACCGGCGTCGAGCTTCCCGGAGAGATCGCCGGCGATCTCAAGCGGCCGCACCTCTGGTCGGGCACGACACTCAACAGCATGGCGATCGGCTACGAAGTGGGGGTGACACCCCTGCAGATCGCCACCGCCTACTCCGTGATCGCCAACGGCGGGATGCTGGTGAAGCCCTACATTCTCAAGGCCGTGGTGGACGAGCACGGCGAGCTTCTCGAACAGGGACGGCCGCAGCAGATCCGCCGGGTCATCACCAAGGCGACCGCGCAGATGATGACCCGTTTCCTGGAGGGGGTGGTGGAGCGGGGAACGGGAACGGCCGCCCGGGTGCCCGGCCTGCGGATCGCAGGGAAGACCGGGACGGCGCGCAAGAACGTGGACGGGAAGTACGAGACCGACCGGCACACCGCGTCGTTCGTGGGATTCTTCCCGGCGAACGCGCCGGAGATCGTGTGCCTGGTGATGCTCGATCATCCCAGGGAAGGAGGCCAGACGGGCGGTATGGCCAGCGCCCCCATCTTCCGCGAGATCGCGCGCAAGGTGTCGGTCCTCGGTGGCCGCGGACGGCGCACGTCGCCGGAAGTGCAGGCGGCCGCGGTGCCGGATGTGATCGCCCTCTCCCTGGCCGACGCCCGGAGCGAATTCGCGGGGAGGGGCTATGAGATCGAGACGAAAGGGAGCGGCACGATCGTCAAAAGCCAGACCCCCGCCGCCGGCACGAGGCTCGCGCGGGGCGGCAGGGTGACCGTCACGCTGACGACACCCTCCGGTACCGGAACGGAGGACGGTTTCACCATCGTCCCGCCCCTGACGGGGTTGTCGATGCGTCGCGCCGCGAGTTCGCTGGCGCTGCACCGGCTGGATCCGGTCCTGACGGGTTCAGGAACGGTAACGGCCCAGACGCCCGCTGCCGGCACCAAGGTGCGCGCGGGAACACGGGTCACCGTCCGCTGCGAGCCGAAAACGCTGTCCCTCGTGAATCTGAACTGAATGACGCTCGCAAAACTGCTCGAGGGGGTCCGGGTCACGAAACTGTTCGCCATGCAGTACGGCAAACACGTGCTGACGCACGACGTGAACGTGCGGACCGTACAGTACGATTCGCGGAAGGTGGAACGGGGAGACCTGTTCGTGGCCATCCGGGGGACGGCGGTGGACGGTCACGCGTTCGTCCAGCAGGCGGTGGAGCGGGGTGCGGTCGCGGTGATCGTGGAGAACGACGATGCTGTGCACGATTTCTACTTTCTCCATGCCCGGGTGCTGAAGATCGTTGTTCCGGACTCACGCAAGGCGCTGGCGCAATGCGCTTCCAACTTTTACGGTCGCCCGTCGGCCGGACTCCGGCTCATCGGGGTGACGGGCACCAACGGCAAGACGACCACCACCCACATCATCAAGTCGGTGCTGGAAGCCGCAGGCGAGACGGTGGGGCTGGTCGGCACGATCCGATACCTGGCGGGATCCGAGGAGATCCCGGCGACCCACACGACTCCCGAGTCGCTGGAACTGCAGCAGCTGTTTGAAACGATGCGTCAACGCGGATGTACGTCGGTGGTCATGGAGGTCTCCTCCCACGCCCTGGCGATGAGCAGAGTGTCCGGGAGCCGGTTCGCCGCGGGGGTCTTCACGAACCTGACGCAGGACCACCTGGACTTCCACGGGTCGATGGAATCGTACTTCGCCGCGAAGAAGATCCTGTTTGAAGGGCTGGACCAGGAAGCCGTGGCGGTCACGAACGCCGATGATCCCTACGGGCAGTCCATCGTGATGGGAACCTCCGCGCGCTGCGTTACCTACGGTTCCGCGGGGGCCCTGAGGGCAACGGACGTATCGATGACCATGACCGGCATGTCCCTCACGATGGAGTGGAACGGCGAGCGATTCCCGGTCCGGTCTTCGTTGACCGGTCGCTTCAACGTGGCCAACGTACTGGCGGCGGCGGCCACGGGTCTGGCGCTGGGTCTCCCGTCCGCGCAGATCGCGCGCGGCGTGGAAGCGCTGAAGGCGGTCAGAGGACGGTTCGAGCAGATCCCGTCGCCGTCCGGCTGGGTCGCAGTGATCGACTATGCGCATACGCCGGACGCGCTGGAGAACTGTCTCTCCACGATCCGTGGAGTGATGCCGAAGGACGCGGGGCGGATCATCTGCGTGTTCGGTTGCGGCGGGGACCGCGACCGGGGCAAACGGCCGATCATGGGGCGGATCGCGTCGGGGATGAGCGACATCATCATCGTCACGAGCGACAACCCGCGTTTCGAGGAACCGGAACGGATCATCGGCGAGATCCTGGTGGGGGTTGACCGCGGAAAGGACGTGCGGGTGGAGCCGGACCGGCGGCTGGCGATCCGGACCGCGCTCAGCCTGGCCGGCGCGGGTGATGTCGTGCTCGTCGCCGGAAAGGGTCACGAAGACTATCAGTCGATCCGCGGGGTCAAGTCGCACCTCGACGACCGCGAGGAAGTGGAGAAGTTCATCCGGGAGGTCCGATGAGACTCACCGCGAGGGATCTCTCTCGCGTACGGCACCGGGAATTCCTGCGCCGGGAACGGCTCGTGGGCGTACCGGTGACGGGGATCTCCACCGATACGCGCACGATCGCGCGCGGGAGTCTCTTCGTGGCACTGCGGGGAGAACGGTTCGACGGGCGCACCTTCGTTGCGGAGGCGTTCGCCCGTGGTGCGGTGGCCGCGGTGGTGGCCGGGGACTTCGATACGGCGAAGTTCGCGGATCGTGCGATCCTGGTGGTGGACGACCCGTTGACCGCGCTGGGAGAGCTTGCGGGGTTACACCGGCAGCGCTTCTCCATCCCGGTGCTGGCCATCGGCGGGAGCAACGGAAAGACGACGACAAAAGAGATGGTGGCGGCGGTGCTCCGCACGAAATACCGCGTGCTCTCCACGCAGGGGAACCTGAACAACCAGATCGGCGTGCCGCAGACGCTGTTCGGTCTGACCGGCAGGCACGACGTGGCGGTGCTGGAGCTGGGAACGAACCATCCCGGCGAGATCGCGTCCCTGTGCGGCATCGCCCGTCCGACACACGCACTGATCACGAACATCGGGAGCGAGCATCTGGAGTTCTTCGGGGACCTGGACGGCGTTGCGCGGGAAGAGGGGGCCCTCTTCGAAGCGGTTGCGGGTATGCGTGGCGGGACAGCGATCGTGAACGCGGACGACCGCCGCGTGGCACGTCTCGCGGCAAGGGTCCGTCACCGGGTGACGTTCGGATTCTCCGCCCGCGGGGCCCGCGTCCACGGCAGGAGGCTCCGCCTCGACGCCCGCGGAAACCCAGCCTTCGAGATGCAGAGGTCCGGGACACGGCGTCCGGTCTCGATCGCCCTGTCGTTTCCCGGAAAACACAATGCACAGAACGCGCTTGCCGCGGCCGCGGCCGGCGTGGCGTTCGGCGTGCCGGCGCGGCAGATCGCGGAGGCGTTGCACGGATTCCAGCCGGTAAGCAAGCGGATGGAAACCCTGGTGCTCGGAGGGGTGACGGTGCTGAACGACAGCTACAACGCCAACCCGGACTCCATGGCTGCGGCGGTGGCCACCCTGGCCGGCGTGCGGACCGAAGGAAAACGGATCGCGGTCCTGGCGGATATGAAAGAGCTGGGTCCGGCGTCGGCGGACGCGCACCGCCGCCTGGGCGAGCAGGTGTCTGATGCCGGGATCGATTGTCTGCTGACGTACGGCGACCAGGCCCGGCTGCTCCATGAACGCTCACAGGTCGCCTTCGCGGTCCACTATGAACAGAAGAACATGCTGGCGGAGTACCTGGCCGAGCTGGTAGCCCCCGGTGACGTGGTCCTGGTCAAAGGGTCGCGTGGCATGGCGATGGAGGATGTGGTCGTGTTCCTGCGGCAACGGCGCCCGGAGTGAAAGGTCATGCTCTACCATCTTTTTGAATGGCTCGAGGTCTTGTATCATCCGCCGGGGTTCGGCGTGGTCCGGTTCCTGACGTTCCGCGCGGCCGCGGCGGCAGTCACGGCGCTGATCATCGCCTTCTGGCTTGGCCCCCGGATCATCCAGCTGCTCCGCAGGCACCAGATCGGAGAGGCGGCGAAGCTGGAGGCCCCGAAGACCCATCTGACGAAGGCCGGGACGCCAACGATGGGAGGACTCATCGTGCTGGCGGCGGTGGTGATCCCGACGTTGTTGTGGGGAAACCTCCTCAATATGTACGTCGTCCTGATCCTGTTCGTGACCGTGGCTCTCGGTGCGGTCGGGTTCCTGGACGACTATCTGAAAGTGGTGAAGAAGAAGCCCAAGGGGCTGATCGGCTGGTACAAGATCATCGGACAGGTGTGCGTCGGTCTGGTGGTGGGGAGCATCATCTATTTCTTCCCGTCATGGATCGACCCGGACCTGTGGAAGCTCAATACCGCCACGACGGTCCCGTTCCTGAAGAACGTCGAGTTCGATTTCGGGGTGCTGTATATCCCGATGGTGGTCTTCCTCATCACCTATACATCGAACGCGGTGAACCTTACCGACGGACTTGACGGGCTGGCGATCGGGACCGTCGGGATCGTGGGGATGACCCTGGCGGTCATCAGTTACATGTCCGGGAGCACGATCTGGAGCGAATACCTGGCCATCCCGTTCCTCCGTGGAAACGGCGAGCTGGCGATCTTCTGTGCGGCGCTTGTCGGAGCGGCGCTCGGGTTCCTCTGGTTCAACGCCTATCCGGCGCAGGTGTTCATGGGGGACACGGGATCGCTGGCCCTGGGCGGTGCGCTCGGTGCGCTCTGCGTGCTGATCAAGAAGGAGCTGCTGCTGCCGACCCTGGGAGGGGTGTTCCTGGCGGAGACGATGTCGGTGATCATCCAGCGGTTCTATTTCAAGTATTCCCGGCGGAAGTACGGCGAAGGCCGGCGGGTGTTCCGGATGGCCCCGCTGCACCACCATTTCGAGATGCTCGGATGGCCGGAGCCGAAGATCGTGACGCGGTTCTACATCGTGGCGATCCTGCTGATGATCGTCACGCTGGCGACGTTCAAGGTGCGCTGATGTTCCGGAGCCGGTGATCGGATGAACATCGCGGGTCGGACATTCGGCGTTCTCGGCGCGGCGCGGAGCGGCAGGGCGGTGGCCGGCCTGCTGCGGCAGCACGGCGCGGCGGTGCTGGTCAGTGACCGCGCCCCGCGTGAACGGATGGCCGAAGCCGCACGGGAGTTGGAGGCTGCAGGGATCGAAGCGGAATTCGGAGGACATTCCCCGCGGCTGCTCGGGTCCGATGTGCTGGTGATCAGTCCGGGGGTCCCCTCCGATGCGCCGATCGTCCAGGATGCCCTGGCGCGAAAGGTGGAGGTCATCAGCGAACTCGAGGTGGCCAGCTGGTTCCACCGGGGACCGATGCTGGCGATCACCGGGACCAACGGGAAGACGACCACCACGACGCTCGCGGGAAGGATGTTCACGGATGCGCGGCTGCCGTCGGCGGTCGCGGGGAACATCGGCGTGGCGTTCTCGCAGGTGGTGGACTCGATCCCGCCGGGCGGGACCGCGATCCTGGAGGTCAGCAGCTTTCAGCTGGACCATGTCCGGGAGTTCCGCCCGGCGGTGTCGGTGCTGCTCAACATCACCCCGGACCACCTCGACCGGTACGGGAACTCGTTTGAGCGGTATGCCGCGGCGAAGGCGCGGGTGTTCGAACATCAGCGGTCGGGAGACGTGCTGGTCTACAACCGGGACGACGAAGTGACGGCCCGGCTGGTGGCAGACCGCGCGGATCCGGGGATCCGGCGGTTGTCCTTTGGTCTGGAAGAACACCCCGGCGAAGGCGCCTGGGTGAAGGACGGCACGGTCCGCCTCGCGATCGGAGGCCGCACCTCCGACCTGCTTGCGGCCGCCGAGATCAGCATCCCGGGACGGCACAACCTGTACAACGCGATGGCGGCGGTGCTGGCAGGACACGTCTCGGGTATCGGCGAGGCATCGATGCGCGCGACGCTCCGCAACTTTCGCGGAGTGGAACACCGCCTCGAAGTGGTGCGCGAACGGAACGGCGTCACCTTCGTGAACGATTCCAAGGCGACGAACATCGATTCCGTCTGGTATGCGTTGCAGAGCTATTCCGCCCCGATCGTGCTGATGCTCGGGGGACGGGACAAAGGGAACGACTACCGCCGATTGGAGGAGCTTGTGCGGAGGTCCGTGCGCGAGATCGTCGCCATCGGCGAGTCAGCGGACAAGGTCGCCGGAGCCTTCGCCGGCATCGTCCCGGTGCGTATCGCACGGACGATGGCGGAGGCCGTCCAGCTGGGTGCCGGGGCCGCGAAGCCGGGCGACATCGTGCTCCTTTCACCGGCCTGCGCATCGTTCGATTGGTTCGATAACTACGAGCACCGGGGACGGGTGTTCGCGCAACTGGTCAGGGAACTGTGAACAGGAGGACGGCCGGCGTAACGCCGGCGTGAACCCATGCCCGCTCATCGCAACCATATGGACGTCTGGACGCTGGTCGCCGTCCTGCTGCTCATGGTCCTGAGCCTCGGCGTGGTCTACAGTGCCAGCGCCACATGGATGATGCTGAAGTGGGGTGAGAGCGACCGGCTCCTGGGAAGTCACGCCGTGAAAGTGCTCGCGGGATTCCTGGCGATCTTCGTCTTCATGCAGATCCCGTACGGCGTGTACGAAAAGATCAGCAAGCCAGTGCTGATCATCGCCATCGTTCTGCTGGTGGCAACGCTCCTGTTCGGCACCGTGGAGAACGGCGCGAGACGTTGGCTGCGGTTGGGGTTCGTGAGCTTCCAGCCGGCCGATCTCGCGCGGTTCGCCCTGGTGGCCCACCTGAGCGCGATGATGGCCAAGAAAGGGGAGGTCATGCGTGATTGGAAGCAGGGGTTCCTCCCCGGAATGATCTGGATCCTGCTCACGACGGTGTTCATCCTGCTGCAGCCGAACAGGAGCACGGGAGCGATCCTGTTCCTGACGGGGGTGATCATGTTGTTCCTCGGAGGCGCAAGGCTGAGCCATATCGGGATCACCCTCGGCGCGGGGGTGCCCCTGCTCGCGGCCTACATCGTCGGTTCGCGCTACGGTCTCGAACGGGTGATGGTGTTCCTGCGGGGTTTCACCAACGTGGACGCGATGAGCCATCAGCTGCGCCAGGGCTTGATCGGGTTCGGTAACGGGGGGATCTTCGGACTGGGTCCGGGGAACAGCAAACAGCGGGACCTGTTCCTGCCGGAATCGTACGGCGACTTCGTCTTCTCGATCGTGGGAGAGGAGTATGGGTTCATCGGCGCAGTGGTGATCATGGGGCTGTTCGTCCTGCTGGCGGCGCGCGGGATGCGGATCGCGGCGCACGCCCCGACCCCCTTCGGGCGCAACCTGGCGCTCGGCATCTCCCTGTCGTTCGCGCTCTACGCGGTGGTGAATGCGGGGGTGACGCTGGGGATCCTGCCGACCACCGGCGTGCCGATGCCGTTCGTGAGCTACGGCGGGACGTCGATGATCTTCTCCTGCGCGGCGGTCGGCGTGCTGTTGAGCATCTCGCGGCAGACGGATCTCTATCCCCGGCTGCGCGACCCGGCGGTTGCGCGGCCGACGCCCGCGCCGGCGGTCGGGCAGGTCTACAAATGAAGGTCGTCCTGGCGGGAGGCGGGACGGGCGGCCACCTGTATCCGGCTCTGGCGATCGCCGACGCGCTGCGGCGGCTTTCGCCGGATGTGGTGATCGCCTTCATCGGCACCCGCGACAGGATCGAAGGCCGGGTGGTACCGAGGCACGGATATGAGTTCCATGCCATACGGGTCAGCGGACTGCGACGGTCTCTTACGCCGGCGAACCTGCTCTTCCCGTTCAGGCTGGTGGCGGCGCTCTGGCAGTCGCGCAGGATCCTCCGGCGGATCAGGCCCGATGTGGTGGTGGGGACGGGGGGGTATGTCTGCGGCCCGCCGCTGTACATGGCCGTGCGCATGGGCATCCCCACGGTCATTCAGGAACAGAACAGTTATCCGGGTGTGACGACGCGACTGCTGGCCGGTCGTGTGGACGAAGTGCACATCACCTTCGAGGTCACGCGCCGCTGGCTGCGGCGGGGAGCAAGGGTGTTCCTCACCGGGCAACCCGTCGCGCGCGACCATCGGGAACGTCACGCGGGAGGTTGGGGCGCGGGCGTTCGGTCTGGACCCGTCGCGGCAGACCGTGCTGGTGACCGGCGGGAGCCAGGGGGCGGGAACGTTGAACACGGCGATGATCGGCGCGCTGGAACCCCTGGTGTCGGAAGGGATCCAGGTGCTCTGGTCCACCGGCGAACAGGAGTACGACCGGGTGAAGGACGCGGTGGGAGACCGGGTTGCGGTGAATCCGAAGCTGGCGGTGGTCCTGCCGTTCATCGGGGAGATGGACCACGCCTATGCGGTCGCCGACCTGGCGGTCTGCCGGTCGGGGGCCAGCACGCTGTCGGAACTGACGAACGCCGGAGTGCCGTCGGTCCTGGTGCCGTACCCGCTGGCCGCCGCGGATCACCAGCGGCTGAACGCCGAAACACTGGTGGATGCGGGGGCGGCAGAGCTGGTCGCCGACGGAGAGATCGGCGCGCAACTGCTCCCCGCGGTGCGAAGGTTGTTGTCGGATCCCGCCCGGCTGCGGGTGCATGGCGTCCAGAGCGCGGGAGATCGGTAGGCCCGACGCGGCGGAACGGATCGCCCGGGCGATCCTGGATCTGGGGCAGAACCCCCGCATGGGACGGACATAGGGACGAAGCGGAAGCTGGAGTCATCATGGCGGAACAGCAGGAACGGATCTTCCGATACAAGCTGGATTTCTATTACCAGTCGGCGGTGATCTATCTGCTGACGCTGCTGGTCTACGGGGGGATCCGGGGGAAGTTGATCGAGAAGAAGCTGGAATACGTGCTGGACGATCCGCTGATGTACGTGATCGTCTTCTTCGTGGCGATGTCGCTGGTATCCCTGCTCTTGAACCTGATCCGCAGGCGGCGGTTGATCATCACCGAGACAACGATCACCTTCCAGAACCGCTGGCATCAGCGCGTACTGCCCGTGACGCACATCGAGTGGATACACATCGGCCGGGAGGCGCGGCGTACAGACCAGCGGACGCTTCCAGGTGATCATGATCAAGCTGCGGGACCGGCGGCGTGTTTTCCGGGTCCGCGTCGGCCGCTACGAAAAAGAGAAGGAACTGGTCGCGGAAATGCAGCGCATCGCGGCGAAGGTCCCGGCGCGCAAGCATGGCCGCTGGGGAAAATTCACTGACCGCTGAGATCGATCCATGTTCAAGTCCATCAAGAAGCTGCATTTCGTCGGTATCGGCGGCATCGGCATGAGCGGCATTGCGGAGATCCTGATCGATCAGGAGTTCCTGATCACGGGATCCGACAAGGCCGAGAGCGACAACACCGAGCGTCTGAGATCGCTCGGGGCGAAGGTCTATATCGGCCACGCCGCGGCGAACCTGGAGCCGGACGTGGACGCGCTGGTCTACTCCTCCGCCGTGCAGTTCGACAATCCGGAGCTGGTGGAGGCGCAGCAGAGAAAGATCCCCGTGATCCGGCGGGCGGAGATGCTCGCGGAGGTCATGCGGCTGAAGTACGGCATCGGGATCGCCGGCACGCACGGCAAAACGACCACGACCTCCATGGTCAGCCTCGTGCTGATGGAGGGGGGGATCGACCCGACCGTGATCGTCGGCGGCCGCCTGCGGGGACTCGCGGGTTCCAACGCTCGGCTCGGCAAGGGGGAGTTCATCGTCGTGGAGGCGGACGAGTACGATCGCTCGTTCCTGTCCATCACGCCGACCATCGCGGTCCTCACGACACTCGAAACGGATCACCTGGATTGCTACCGTGACCTGGAAGACATCAAATCGGCGTTCATCCAGTTCGCCAACAAGGCGCCCTTCTATGGATTCGTGGTCCTGTGCCTGGACGAACCCGCGCTCCAGGATATCATGCCGAAGATCAAGAAGAAGATCGTCACCTACGGTCTGAACGGCCAGGCGGACGTACAGGCGGTCGACCTGCGGCACAAGCAGAACACCTCGACGTTCGTCGTCGTGGAGGAGGGCAAGGATCTCGGTGAGATCACGCTGCAGATCCCCGGGAAGCACAACGTACAGAACGCGCTGGCAGCGATCACGGTGGGACTCCGGCTCAAGGTCCCCTTCGCGCAGATCAAGGCAGGGATCGAGAAGTTCACCGGCGTGTTCCGGCGGTGGGAGATCAAGGCCGAGACCGCCGGGGTGACCGTCATCGACGACTACGCGCACCACCCCACGGAGATCAAGGCCACGCTGGCCGGCGCGAAAGCCGGCTGGCGCCGAAGGGTCGTGTGCGTGTTCCAGCCGCACCTGTATTCGCGCACGAGGGATTTCTACGATGAGTTCGGACGGTCCTTCTTCAACGCGGACGTCCTGGTGATCACCGACGTCTACCCGGCCCGTGAAGAGCCTATCCAGGGCATCAGCGGAGAGCTGATCGCGAACGCGGCAAAGGAGTTCGGCCACAAGCAGGTCCACTACGTCGCCGACAAGCGGAAGGTCCCGGCCTTCCTGATGCAGCAGAGGCAACAGGGCGACATGATCATCACCATGGGGGCCGGGGACATCTGGAAGTTCGGCGAGGAATTCATCGCCCTGCTGTCGGGAGGGCGCGGATGAAGGCGGAGGCCGTCGCACGGCTGCGCGGGTTCGCACGAATCGCAGGGGCGGTGGCACTCGCTGCGGGAGTGGTCGTTGCCGTTGTGGAGGCGAACGGATGGAAAGAACACCTGAAGGTGACGGCCGTGCGGTGTGAGGGGAACAGGATCGTGCCGGATGCCGATCTGCTCCGGCTGGCTTCTGTCCCCCGAGGCTCCAGGCTGTTCGGCGTTGACCTCGCGGCGGTCCAAACCCGGGTACGGCAGAACCCGTACCTCCGTTCCGCATACGCACGGCGCGAGATCCCGGGAGAGATCGTGTTGGAGGTGGAGGAGCGGATGCCGATAGCGGCGATCCCGCAGGTCCCGCAGGTCTACGTGGATGCCGACGGAATGGTGCTGCCGGCGATGACCTCCGACGTGTCGTTCGACCTGCCGCTGCTGACCGGCGTTGTGGGCGTTCCGACCGCCGGCAAACGGCTGGCGGACAGCACCGCTCTGGAGGCGCTGCAGGTCCTGGCGATGGCCCGCCGGATCGGGGACGAGGCGTACCGGAGGGTCTCCGAGGTCCACGTGGAACGGGGGAGGGAGATCGTGGTCTTTACGGCCGAGGCGGGCGTGCCCGTGGTGTTCGGCCGCGGTGATACGGCGGAGAAAATGGCGAAGTTCGAAGCGTTCTGGAGCGAGATCGTGCCGCAACGCGACGTGCACCAGTTGCAGTATGTGGATCTGCGGTTCCGGAACCAGGTGGTGGTGCGATGGGCACAGAACTGACACGAACCGGGAAGAATCATGGACAACATAGTCGTCGGACTTGATATCGGTACCACGAAGATCTGCGCTGTGGTCGCCGGGCGGGACGAACACGGACGGATCAACGTCCTGGGGCTCGGACGGGCGATCTCCGAAGGGATGTCGCGCGGCGTGGTGACCCACGTGGACCGCACCACGGCGGCCATCAGCAACGCGATACGGGAAGCGGAGGCGACCTCCGGCGTGGCGATCAAATCGGTGATCGTCGGGATCGCCGGGGACCACATCCAGAGCTTCCAGAGCCGGGGAGTGATCAGCATCAGCGGCCCGGACCACGAGGTCACGCAGGGCGACATCGACCGTCTGCTGGAGGATACGAAGAAGATCGCCCTCCCGATGGAGCGCAAGATCATCCACGTGATCCCGCAGCAGTTCATCATCGACGGACAGGACGGTGTCTACGACCCGCTGGGGATGTCCGGGATCCGGATGGAGGCGAACGTTCACATCATCACGGGACTCGTGAGCGCCGCACAGAACATCTACCGCTGCGTCCAGAAGGCGGGCCTGGAGATCAGCGACATGGTGCTGGAGCCGCTGGCGTCGAGCTACGCGGTACTGGACGACGAAGAGAAAGAGATCGGGATCGCCCTGCTGGATGTGGGTGGTGGGACGACGGATCTTGCGGTATTCGAGGAGCGGACGATCCGCCACACGGCGGTGATCGGCATCGCGGGGAAAAAGGTGACGGACGACATCCGCAAGGGGCTGGGGATCCTGGGCGAGCAGGCGGAGAAACTGAAGAGGGAGCACGGATGTGCGTACGTGCCGGCAGTGACCAGCAACGAGCCGCTGGTCCTGCCCGGAGTGGGCGGGCGTGCCCCCATCGAGATCGACAAACGGCTGCTGGCCCAGATCATCCAGCCGCGCATGGAGGAGATCTTCGAGATCGCGTCGCTGGAGATCAAACGCTCGGGCTACTCCAAGCACCTGTCCGGCGGCGTCGTCCTCACCGGCGGCGGGGCGCTGGTCAAGGGAACGGCGGATCTGGCGCGTGACGTGCTCGGCTTGCCGGTCAAGATCGGGATCCCGACCGGGTTCTCCGGCGGCCTCGTCCGCGAGATCGAGAATCCTGCCTATTCCACGGCGGTGGGACTCGTCTACCACGGCTTCAAACACCCGGCCGGTACGCCGGTCGGCGAAGTACGGCAGAAGGGGAGGGCGATGTCGATGGGCGGTTTCATGGGCAAGGTCAAGGATTGGTTCGACAACCTTTAGAGCATACGTCAGAGCATACGCCGCCGAACGTCCGGACAGGACGCGGCACATGTTCAAGAATTTCACAACAACAAGGAGAATACCTGTGATCGAACTCGACAATGGCCCGGATCGCGGCGCGAGGATTCGCGTTGTGGGCGTGGGTGGCGGCGGGGGGAACGCCATCAATAGCATGATCCGCCAGGGGCTGCATGGGGTCGATTTCTATGCGATCAATACCGACCTGCAGGCGCTGGAACGGAACGAGGCGCCCAACAAGATCCAGATCGGCAAGAACCTGACGCGCGGGCTCGGTGCAGGGGCGGATCCGTCCGTGGGACAGCGGGCGGTGGAGGAGGACCGGGAGGAGATCGCACGGGCGCTTGCGGGAAGCGACATGGTGTTCATCACGGCCGGCATGGGCGGCGGGACGGGAACGGGAGGAGCGCCTGTGGTGGCGAACATCGCGAGAAGCGTCGGCGCCCTGGTGGTCGGGATCGTGACGCGTCCCTTCCACTGCGAGGGGAAGAAGCGGCTCGGACAGGCGGAGTCGGGCCTCGAAGAGCTGAAGAAGCACGTCGACACGCTGATCGTGATCCCGAACCAGAAGTTGCTCTCGATCGTCGAGAAGAACACGCCGCTGACCCAGGCGTTCGACATCGCGAACCAGGTCCTGCACGGCGCGACCCGCGGGATCTCTGAACTGATCACGGTGCCGGGACTGATCAACGTGGACTTCGCGGACGTGCGCACGGTGATGCGGGAGATGGGAGACGCCGTGATGGGGACCGGGATCGCCAGTGGCGAGAACCGGGCCACGGAAGCGGCCCATCTCGCGATCTCCAGTCCGCTGCTGGACGAGATCTCGATCGTCGGCGCGCAGGGGGTGCTGGTGAACATCACCGGCGGATCGAACATGAGCCTCTTCGAGGTCGACGAGGCGACAGGGATCATCCACGAGGCGGCGGGCGAGGACGCGAACGTGATCCTGGGAGCGGTGGTGGACCCCGAAATGGAAGACGCCCTCATGGTCACCGTCATTGCGACCGGGTTCAACCGCCGCACGCCACCCGCGGTGCGGGTCCCGCGCGAGGTGAAGAAGGTGGAGCGGATCCCCGCCGGACCCGACGACCTGGCGCGCTTCGACGTGCCGGCCTACGAACGCCGCGGCGTGGAACTGCGGTTCCCCTCCAACCGCCAGGACGGAGCGCCGGAAGGGAAGGAGAAGATCGACAAAAGCGATCCCGACAAGCCGGCGTTCCTCAGGAAGATCATGGACTGATCGTTGTGTCATGGGGCGAACGGGGCTGCCGGCGACGGCGGCCCCGCCGCCCTTGTCTGCCCAACCTCCCGCAGAAGTCCGGGTTGACTTTCTCGCCCCCCTCGCGACCATCTTGCAGAGCCATCCCGCTTCAGCCATCGACGAGTGGCTTCTCCATGGGCACCACCGGCGGTTTCGGCGGCGAACACGATAGGTTCCGTTCACTATGAAGCGAGGCTCCACGCATGGGTGATGCACTCTGGGCGATCCCCCTGGGATTCCTTGTCGGTGCATACGGAACGCTGATCGGCGCCGGCGGCGGGTTCGTGCTGATGCCCGTTCTTCTCGTGCTGTATCCAGGGCAGAGCCCGGAACTGCTGACAAGCATCTCCCTTGCGGTCGTCTTCTTCAATGCGGCTTCGGGGTCGTGGGCCTACGCGCGGGTTGAAGCGGATCGACTATCGCTCCGGACTGCTCTTCTCGGCCGCCACGGTCCCTGGCGCGATCTTCGGGGCTCTGACCACCGGCTATCTCCCTCGAAGGCTTTTTGACGGGGTCTTTGGTGTCATACTCATCGCGGCCTCCGCGATTCTGCTGCTCCATCCGGCACGGGGAAAGGAGACACGAAGCAAAGAACCTCTGTCTTCAGGGTCGTGCGGGCACTCGTTGAAGCGGACGGAACGAAACACACGATCACGTATGACGCCCGTACGGGTGTCATCATCAGCCTGGCCGTGGGCTACCTCTCCAGTCTGCTGGGTATCGGTGGTGGCATCATCCACGTTCCGGTGCTGGTTCACCTGATGGGGTTTCCGGTGCACATCGCCACGGCAACCTCGCATTTCGTCCTGGCCGTCATGGCGCTGTCCGGCACAGCCGTGCATGTCGCCTCCGGAGTGTTCACACAGGGCGCCTGGCTCACACTCTTCCTGGGAGTCGGCGTGATCCTGGGCGCCCAGGTGGGGGCGAGGTGGTCCGGCCGCGTCCAGGGGAGCTGGATACTGCGGGGACTCGCACTCGCGCTGGGACTGGTGGGTGTGCGGATACCTGTTCATGGCATTGTGAGTCATGGAAGAGACGGGACTGCTCGTTGTTCCGGCTCGGCACCCCGACATGGCGAACTGAAGGCGAGCGCTGATGGCCATTGAATACCTGCTGCTGATCGGATCGGCGTTGATCCTCGCCAGCATCGCCCTGGCGAAGCTCTCCGACAACCTCGGCGTACCGGTATTGCTGCTCTTCCTCAGCATCGGCATGCTGGCGGGTTCCGAAGGCCCCGGGGGGATCTACTTCGACGACGCCCGGCTGGCGCAGTCGGTGGGGATCATCGGACTGGCCCTCATCCTGTTTGCCGGTGGGCTGGACACGCGATGGCGCGAGGTGAAGCCGGTCTTCTGGCAGGCAACAAGCCTGGCGACACTGGGGGTCTGGGTCACCGCGGTTGTGGTCGGACTCTTTGTATCGATCGTGTTCCACATATCGTTTCTCAGCGGGCTCCTGCTGGGAGCCGTGGTATCATCAACGGATGCAGCCGCGGTCTTCTCTGTGTTTCGCTCGCGCAACGCCCGGCTCCGCGGGCAGCTGCGGCCCCTGCTGGAACTGGAATCCGGCAGCAACGACCCGATGGCGGTATTCCTGACCGTGGGGCTGCTCCAGCTGATGACGAATCCCGCGACCTCTTTCGGCTCGATCGCGTGGCTCTTCGTCATGCAAATGGTCCTGGGCGCCGCCGCAGGGTTGGGGCTGGGAAGATCCATGGTGTGGCTGATGAACCGCCTCAGGCTGACGTACGAAGGGATCTACCCGGTCTTTTCCCTGGCCTTTGCCGGGCTCATCTATGGGGCCACGACCACGATCGGAGGGAGCGGATTCCTTGCGGTCTACGTGGCCGGATTGGTGGCGGGGAACAGCGAGTTCGTACACAAGAAGAGCCTGCTGCGCTTCTTTGACGGCCTGGCCTGGCTGAGTCAGATCACGTTGTTCCTCACCCTCGGCCTGCTGGTCTTCCCGTCACAAGTCGTTCCGGTGATCGGGATCGGTCTGCTGATCTCCGCGTTCCTGATGTTCGTTGCGCGGCCCGTCAGCGTGCTGCTCGCACTGTCGCTCGCAAAGATCCGGTGGCGCGAGAAACTGTTCGTGTCATGGGTCGGATTGCGTGGCGCTGCCCCGATCGTTCTTGCTACGTTCCCCCTGCTGGCGGGGATACCGGATGCCCAGCTGATCTTCAATATCGTGTTCTTCATCGTGCTGACGTCGGCTCTGCTGCAGGGGTGGTCGATCCCGGCGGTGGCACGGGTTCTGCGCGTTGACGCACCGGCAGAACCGAAGCGCCGCTATCCCATTGAATTCGCCCCCGTGGAAGGGGTCGATACCGAACTGGTCGACCTGATCGTTCCCTACGGGTCTGCGGCCGATGGGAGCTCCATCATCGACCTGCACCTTCCGTCGGGAACGCTGGTCGTCCTGATCGGCCGGGACGATGAATTCATCGTGCCGAGCGGAGGGACGGAGCTCCGGGAAGGGGACACCGTCCTCGCCCTGGTGACGAAGGCCACGCTGCCCGCGGTCCGTTCGATCCTGGAGAAGCCCAGATCCGCCGAACAACGCTGATACACCACGTACCACTTGACCATAGGGAGAGAGACCAATGGCAACCCCAGATCTGCTTACCGCGGGAAACATCGCGAAGATCCTTGGCGTGTCTGATGCGAAGGTGAAGAAGGCCATACAGACCTTAGGTATCAAGCCTCAGGCGAAAAAGGGGGTCTGCAACTACTATGGCAAGGACGCGGTCTCAAAAGTGAAAAGTGCGCTGTCGTGAAGAAGCGCCCCCGGAAGGTCGTGGTCTATATCGCCACCAGCGCGGACGGATACATCGCCCGCTCTGACGGCGACGTGGGCTGGCTTGAACGTGAAGGCGCCGCCGGCGACTACGGCCTCAAGAGGTTTCTCCGGTCAATCGATACGATCGTGTGGGGGCGGACGACGTACGAATTCGCGCTCCGACACGGGGGTCTGGCAATCTTCGGAAAGAGCATCCGACACTACGTGTTCACCGCCAGAGGCGGGGCGCCACGGCAGATGGGTGCCGAGTTCGTGAACGAGCCTGTCACAGAGTTCGTCCAACGGCTGCGCTTAAAGCCGGGAAAGAACATCTGGCTGATGGGAGGCGCCCGCATCATTGCGTCGTTCCTCGACGAAGGAATGGTGGACGAATTCATGATCCACGTCATCCCCGTGTTGATCGGGGAGGGGATCCCGCTGGCTTCGCCCCGTCCGCGCACGGTTCCACTCATTCTGGAGTCCACGCGAACCTATGCGGATGGCGTGATCCGGCTGACCTATCGGACCGGGAGGGGCACCGAACGCGCATTGCGGCGAGGACGACGCGGGACCGAACAATGAGGTGAAGCAGTGGCAAACGCAGAACTGTGGTTCGTCCTTGTGGCGCTAAGCGTGTGCGGCTGCAACGACCTTGGGTCCGCGCCACCAACCGACAACGAGAAGGAACCTGCCGTTGAACTCCGCATCAGTCCGGCAGCCGGCCGCATAGGGTCGGTCCTGGCGATCTATGACATCCGGTTCACGACCGGCGCGGATTGCTGGATGGGGTTCCCCGGCACCGGCGAGACGGTCCGCTCAGACAGCATCAGGGATTCCACTGCATATACATTCGTTCCTTTCGGCGCTACGTCCGGCCCGATCAGGGTGGATGGGTGGTCGTGGACCGGGCAGACAGGCAGGTTCACGGTCACGGAGTCCGTCGATACGCTGGCACTGTCCACCGTCAACTACGACCTTTCCGTGCCGGTGACGGCGAACGACGCATGGGTCAACTACTATCCGGGGCGGAAGAGCAGCTGGCAAGCCGAGCGAAAGGCAGACACGATTCATCTCTGGCTGGCACGCCAGTACCCCGAACAGTACGAAGCGACACATCTTGTGCTGATCGACCGTGGCTCAGGCCGCCTTCCGGAGACGGCATCCGTCTGGGTGGACGTCCGCACGGACTATCACTACGAGTGGAGGGAAACGATTCCGGCCGGCCTTGTGAAGATCCAACAATTCGATGACACGGGCGTGGTCTGTGGAAGGTTCTTCGGAAAACCTTCGATCAGAACACTGCTCAATGGGACCTTCACGTTCTATGTTGACCTTGCCCCCGCAACAGGGGTGCTGACGACTCCGCGGCCGTGACATGACCGACAAGAAACGCGAACTCAAACGGCAGTACAAAGAACGCCCCAGGGTCGCGGGGGTGTTCCAGGTGAAGAACACCGCGAATGGCAAAGTGCTCCTCGGGAGCAGCCTGAATCTCGAGGGGCCGCTGAACGGCCACAGGTTCATGCTCACGATCGGGACCCACCGGAACGAGGCCCTCCAGAAGGACTGGAACACGTACGGGGCGGAGAAGTTCGTGTTCGAGATCCTGGAAGTGGTGAAAGTGAAAGACGATCCGCACTTCGACCTCGCGGACGAGCTGACGCTTCTGGAGGAGATCTGGGTGGAAAAACTTCAGCCCTTCGGAGAGCGCGGATACAATGAGGGGCGGAAGATCCGCCAGGCATGACGTATGAGGGAGAGCGTGTGATGACAGAAGAAGCCGGTGACCGGCAAGGAAGTGGCACGGGAATCTCGTCCGTTGATCCTCCTCACGGGGGCTACGGGATATGTCGGCGGACGTCTCCTGCAGGAGCTCCAGAAAGCCGGCCACAGGGTGCGGTGTCTGGCCCGACGCCCGGAGTTCCTCAGATCCCGGGTATCCCCTACGACGGAGATCGTCGCGGCGGATATCCTCGACCCCCATAGTCTGAACGAAGCTCTTGCGGGCGTGGATATCGCGTACTACCTGGTCCACTCGATGGGTTCGGGCAGCGCGTTCGAGGCGATGGACCGGCGGGGTGCGGAGAACTTCGCACAGGCGGCGCTCCTGGCGGGTGTGCGGCGGATCATCTACCTCGGGGGACTGGGAAACGACGACGAAGCGCTCTCGCCGCATCTCCGAAGCAGACACGAGGTGGGCGAGATCCTGCGCCGCTCGGGGGTCCCCGTGCTGGAACTCCGGGCCTCGATCGTCATCGGCTCCGGAAGCCTCTCCTTCGAGCTGATCCGATCGCTGGTCGACCGGCTTCCGGTCATGCTCACCCCGCGGTGGGTGTCCATGGCTGCCCAGCCGATCGCGATCGACGATCTGAACGCGTACCTCCTCGCGGCGTTGAGTCTCAGCGAGGAAGGATCGCACATCTACGAGATCGGCGGAGCGGATCGGGTCTCCTATGCGGAGATCATGCGCGCGTACGCGCGCCTCCGTGGGAGAAGGATCGTGATGATCCCCGTCCCGGTGCTCACGCCGTTCCTTTCGAGCCTCTGGCTCGGACTCGTGACGCCGCTGTACGCACGCATCGGGCGGACGCTCATCGAGAGCATCGTCCACTCGACAGTGGTGCGAGACGAGGCTGCCGCCGCGGTGTTCAACATCCGGCCGATGGGAATGGAAGACGCGCTACGTCACGCACTGGCAAACGAGGAAAAGACGTTCGCCACGACGCGATGGTCCGATGCGCTTTCGGCAGCAGGAGCGATCCGATCGTGGGGCGGGGTGCGGTTCGGTACACGACTGGTGGATTCCCGTACGATCAGGGTCGCGGTCCCCCCCGCCGCGGCGATGGCGCCCGTGCGCCGGATCGGCGGAACCACGGGATGGTACGCATGGAACGGGCTCTGGAAACTGCGGGGGTTCCTGGACCTGCTGGTGGGTGGTGTGGGAATGCGCCGGGGACGGGTGTTGCAGGACGAGGTGCGTGTGGGTGATCCGCTCGACTTCTGGCGGGTGGAAGTGTTCGAGCCGGATCGCCTGCTGCGCCTGGCTGCCGAAATGAAACTTCCGGGACGCGCGTGGCTGGAATTCGAGGTCGCCGGTACCGGAGGATCCTCGACGATCCGACAGACCGCGATCTTCGATCCCGTCGGGCTTTTCGGACTGATGTACTGGTACGCACTCTATCCCGTCCATCAGCTGGTGTTCGCGGGGATGCTGCGCGGTGTCGCCGCCGCCGCGTTGAACGTCACAGAAGAACGCCCGATCCAACAACGACAGGGAACAGCATGAACGTCATACTCTTTGGTGCCAGCGGAATGGTCGGCGAGGGCGTTCTCCTCGAGATCCTGGAACATCGCGAAGTGACGGACGTGCTGGTCATCGGCAGGCGGCCGTGCGGCATCGCCCACGAAAAACTCACGGAGATCCTCCACCAGGATCTCTTTGACCACTCCTCGCTGGAACCGCGCCTGCAGGGGTATGACGCGTGTTTCTTCTGCCTCGGGGTCTCCTCCGTCGGGATGAAAGAAGCGGAATACACACGGACCACCTACGACCTGACGATGCAGGTCGCCGGCACGCTGGCCCGACTCAATCCGTCGATGACCTTCTGCTATGTCTCCGGGCAGGCCACCGACGGTACCGAACAGGGACGGATCATGTGGGCCCGCGTGAAGGGAAGAACGGAGAACCAGCTCTCCCGGCTGCCATTCAAGGCGGTCTACAACTTCAGACCCGGACTGATGCGGCCCACGAAGGGACAGAAGAACATCAAGCCGATCATGAGGGTCGCCGGAGCCCTCTATCCGGTGATGCGCGTGCTGTTCCCGCGGAGCGTGTGCACACTGGAGGAGCTCGGCCGGGCGATGCTCGGCGCGGCGACCAGGGGTCACAGGGATCGCGTGCTGGAGGTTCGGGACATCCTCGAACTGGCCCACCGGCCATGACACCCGGAAAGGTACCGATCGTGCACAGTCAGCTTAAACCGAAGTTGTTCACGGTCCTGAAGACCGGATACAGCAAAGACCAGTTCCTCGCGGATGTGGGCGCCGGTGTGATCGTGGGGATCGTTGCTCTGCCGCTGGCGATCGCATTCGCCATCGCCTCGGGGGTCAAACCGGAACAGGGGCTCTACACCGCAGTGATCGCCGGTCTGGTCGTCTCTGTTCTTGGAGGAAGTCGCGTGCAGATCGCCGGACCGACCGGAGCCTTCATTGTGATCGTTTTCGGGATCGTCCAGAAACACGGTGTGGATGGGCTCGCGGTGGCCACGGTGATCGCCGGCGTGTTGCTCATGGCCATGGGCTTCGCTAGGCTGGGAACGCTGCTGCGTTTCGTGCCGTATCCGCTCACGGTCGGGTTCACGAGCGGGATCGCGCTGATCATCTTCTCCTCTCAGCTCAACGATCTGCTGGGACTGCAGATCCAACCCCTGCCCGCGGACTTTGTGGAGAAATGGATGGCCTATGCCGGCCACAGCACCGGGATCAACACCCCCGCACTCGCGGTCGGAGCCGGAACGCTCGCGATCCTGATCTTCTGGCCGCGGATCACGCACCGGGTGCCCGCCTCACTCGTGGCACTGGTGCTGGCGACGGCTGCGGTCCAGCTGTTCCGGATCCCGGTCGAGACGATCGGGTCGAGGTTCGGAGCGGTCCCCACCGGGCTTCCCGCGCCGCATCTGCCGCAGGTCTCCTGGAAGACGATCACGGAGCTCTTCTCCCCGGCCATGACGATCGCTCTGCTCGGCGGGATCGAGTCGCTGCTCTCCGCCGTCGTGGCGGACGGGATGATCCGGAAGCGCCACCGGTCCAACATGGAGCTGGTGGCCCAGGGAGTGGCGAACATCCTCTCGCCGATCTTCGGCGGTATCCCCGCGACCGGGGCGATCGCGCGCACGGCGACCAACGTGAAGATGGGGGGCCGCACGCCGGTGGCGGGGATCGTCCACGCGATCACCCTCCTGCTGATCATGCTCGTTGCGGGGCAGTGGGCCGCACTGATCCCGATGCCGGCGCTGGCGGCGATCCTGGTCGTGGTCGCCTACCACATGAGCGAGTGGCACTCGTTCCTGAAGATCCTGAAGAGCCCGCTCAGTGATATCGCGGTGATGCTGGTGACCTTCTTCCTGACGGTGGTGATCGATCTGACGGTCGCGATCGAGGTGGGGATCGTACTCGCGGCACTGCTGTTCATGCGCCGCATGGCAGAGGTGAGCCAGGTGAACGCGCTGACACGCGATCTCCAGGAAGAGGGTGAGGAGGAGGAGGACGGCGCAAAGGCCGCGATCCCGCCCGGGGTGGACGTGTTCGAGGTGTACGGCTCGCTCTTCTTCGGTGCCGTGGACCAGTTCACGGAGTCCATGCGGCCGCTGGAGAAGACCCCGAAGGTGCTGATCCTGGAAACGCAGCACCTGCTGGCGATCGACGCCACCGGCCTGCGCGCTCTCGAGGATCTGGCAACACAGCTCCAGCATCAGAAGAGCCATTTCATCCTCTCGGGGATCCACAAGCAGCCGCTCTTCGCCATCACGAATTCCGGGCTCCTGGACCGGATCGGCGAAGACAACGTGTGCGGGTCTCTGACGGAGGCGGTGCAACGGGCAAAGAAGCTTATGGAAGAAGGGGCCGTCCCTGGTGCACAGGGGAAATCTCCGGGAGCGGCGGGGCATGCGTAGAGCAACGGGCATGTCCGCCTCGCGCGGCCGGTCAACGCTGGCGGGCGTCCTTCTCGCCACTTCGGTCGCAGGTCGCCGGCATCCCCGGACGGTTCCCACGGGAGTGGTCAACGCCGGCTCCCGCACGGAGAAGAGGATCGCGCTGACATTTGATGCGTGCGCCACACGGGCGCCGAGCAAGGTCGACCGCGGAGTGATCGACGTCCTGGTCGAGACTCAGACCCGGGCGACCTTTTTCCTCGGAGGGAAGTGGATGACCGACCACCCGTCCGAAACCCGCCTGCTGGCATCGCTGTCACAGTTCGAACTGGGCAACCACTCATACCTGCATCCGCATATGCCGATGCTCGATGGGACGAGGCATCGCCAAGGAGCTGCGCAGGACCCAGGAGATCCTGCGCTCGCTCACGGGCCGCGACCGCCCGATGGTTCCGGCCTCCCTACGGGGAATGGTCTGCGGCCGTTGTGGAGACCGCCGCCGTGCTGGGCACTGAGAACGGTCATGTACGACCTCGCCTCCGGAGACCCTGACTCGCAGGCAACTTCCGACAGGCTGATCGAGTATGTCGTCCGCAAGGCGCGGAACGGATCGATCGTTGTGATGCATGCCAACGGGCGGGGATGGCATACGGCCGAGGCACTGCCTCGAGATCATCTCCCGTCTGCGGGCAAGAGGGTTCGAGCTCGTCACCATAGGCGAATTGCTGGAGAACACAAGGTCCGGGGAGCACGGAAACCCCGGCACAGAACGCCGGCCCTGAAGAGCCGGGAAGATATCACGCACGGTCACACGAACGAGGATACGCATGCGCATTGAGAGGATCGAATTACGCCACATCCGGATGGAACTGATCACGCCGTTCGAGACCTCCATGGGGATCGAGAAGGACGAGGAACACATCATCGTCCGCGTCGACGGCGAAGGGGTGACCGGGTGGGGGGAAAGCGTCGCCGAAGGAACCCCGTTCTACTCATACGAGACCGTTCAGACAGCCTGGCACATCCTCCGGGACTTCCTGATCCCGTCGGTCCTGGGGCGGAACATCGCCTCGATCGACGAAGCAATCGCCCTGAACGAACGGGTCCGGGGGCACATGATGGCCAAGGCGGGATTGGAGGCGGCGCTCTGGGACCTGTTCGCCTGCGCGCGGGGGATCTCCCTTTCCTCGTTGCTGGGGGGTACGCGCGACCGGATCGACGTCGGCGTCAGCATCGGCATCCAGGCCTCCCCGCACACCTGCTCCGGTCGGTGGAGGGATACCTCCGCGAAGGGTACCGGCGGATCAAGATCAAGATCGCCCCCGGACGGGATCTCGTCTTCGTCGAGGCGGTGCGCCGCGAGTATCCCGATATCCTCTTCCAGGTGGACGCGAACTCCGCCTACGCGCTCGAGGATATCGGGACGTTCAAAGCGATGGACCACCACAGGCTTCTCCTCATCGAGCAGCCGCTGGGGTACGACGACATCTACGATCACTGCAAGCTTCAGAGGGAGCTGCGAACACCGATCTGCCTGGACGAGAGCATTCACTCCCTCGCCGATGCGCGCGCGGCGCTGGAGTTGCAGAGCTGCAAGATCATCAACATCAAACCCGGGCGCGTGGGAGGGTTCACAACGTCCAGGGCGATCCACGACCTCTGCGCCTCGCAGAAGGTCCCGGTCTGGCACGGCGGGATGCTGGAGTCGGGGATCGGCCGTGCAGGGAACGTGGCCCTCGCGTCGCTTCCGAACTTCACTCTGCCCGGAGATATCTCGGCGAGCAAGCGCTACTATCGCGAGGATATCGTGGACCCGCCGTTCGAGGTGGCCGCGGACGGAACGATGGCCGTCCCGAAGGGACCGGGGCTGGGTGTGCGCGTGGTGCCGGAGCTGCTGGAGAAAGTGACGGTGCGAAAAGAGGTCTTCGGCGCGGCGAAGTGACGGGCGGCTACGACCCCGCGGAGATCCGGTGGTGGTTGTCGGCGATCCATTCCGACGCCTTCTCGGCCATGGCGAGAAGGGTCATCTGTGGATTCACGCCGAGGGACGACGGAGTGATGCTCCCATCGACGACGAACAGACCCCGGACATCGTGCGTCTGGCAGTGCGAGTCCACAACTCCCGCATGCGGATCGCGCGACATGCGGCAGGTCCCGAGAGGATGGGCGCTGAAGAGGGCAAGCTGGTTCGGTCCCCACGAGGCGTCTTCCAGGACATCATTGATCTCGCCGGGGGACCTCATCCTGGCGACGCGCGCATGGAGCGTGATCACCGACCGTGCTCCGGCGGCGAAGTGGATCTTTGCGGCCTCACCGACCGCCTGCCGCAATACCTCCCGGTCACGCGTCCCCTGCTCATACTTGATCACGGCCGCCCCACGGCCGTTCGCCCGGACCGTACCGGAAGAATCGGTCTCCTTGACCAGCACGATGAGCGCGCCGAGGTGCCGGAAGTCTTCCATGAACTCGCGGTGAACTTTGCCGAAGGCAGGGAGGGAAAGCCCCGCCAGCGCCGGATAGACCGGCACCGCTTCGATCCAGAACCCACCCCCGTCCCCCTGCCGGTTGAGAAATTCATCGCACATGACCGACTGGGGGATCCCGCTTCCGGGATCAATGATCCGGTCGTATTCCCCGATGACCCCCGTGGTCAGGTGAAACGTGAGATTCCGGCCGACATGGTTGCTCGCGTTCGCCAGTCCCGATCGCAGGAGCAACACCGGCGACTGGATGGCACTTGCCGAGATGATCACCACCGGGGCTTCGATGGATCACTTCAGTGCCCGGTGCCGCTCCGTTCACCACCCGCGCGCGGACACGCTTGGTGCGGCCGTGGAGCTCGATATTCTCCGCGCGGCAGTCGGCGTACACCTGAGCCCCGGCCTTCACGGCATCGGGGATGTACGTGGTGTCAACGGAGAGCTTGGCGCCGAACGGGCAGCCGAGCCCGCACAATCCCGCCTGCACGCACTCCCGTGCGTTTCTGCCGGTCGTCCGGACGCGGTACCCGAGCGCCCTTGCCCCCTCCAGCAGGATGCGGTTGTTGCCGTTGTGGCGCGAGTCGGGCTCCGGGGCGATCCGCAGGTACCGTTCGACCCGCTCGAAGTACGGCTCGAGGTCGGCGGTGCTCCAGCCGTCGATCCCCAGCTCCCGGCGCCAGGCCTTCAACGTGAACTCGGGGGTTCGGAGGGAGGTCATCCAGTTGACCGTGCTGCTTCCCCCTACACAGCGGCCCTGGAGCACCGTGATGGCCAGATCGTCGGTGCTCTGCCCCGCGCGGCGGCGGTAGAGGTTCTGGTAGGCGGACTGTTCCGATCCGTCGAAGTCGGAGGGGGCGTAAGCCCCTCCCTCCTCGAGGACCGTTACCCTCTTGCCGGCCTGGGCGAGGACCTTCGCGCTGGCTCCTCCGCCGCATCCTGACCCGACGATCACCACGTCGGCGGTTTCGCGCACCGGACCGGTCAGGTCTCTTCCCCTGATGATCATCGCTCCTCCGGTGGATGGACCATTGGAGCGTACCCGATCGGGGCGAACGATGCGGGATGGGTGTAGTACATGCTCATGCAGAGGCGCTTGAGTCCCTGAAACGCGGTCCGCCGGAAGCCCAGCCGACTCGTCATCCAGCCTTCAAGATAGTCGTCCTGCGACTGCGGGCCCATCTCGAGGAAGCAGGAGAACTTCAGGTTGAAGACGAATGCGGCGATCTGCGAGTTGAAGATCGTGAGCAACAGATGGAATTGCTCCTGAACCTCGGGATCCTCCGTGGAGAGGAACCGGTCGGCCCTGAGGGGGACGTCGATAGCAGGCGAGCTGCCTTCTCCGGAGATGCCAAGAAGCCGTTGCGCTGCGGCAGCAAGCACGGCATGCTCCTCTTCCGAAAAGAAGGCCAGGCCGGGGGGCTCTCCGGAGGAAGCTCCCAGGGAGGAAAACGGCCGCGCCAGAGCAAGAGCGATGACGCCGAAAACCGTTTCCTTCAGAAATGCTCGGCGGGTGGAAGCCATGCGGGCAAGCTCTGGATACGAAAGAATGTATGGAGCGCTCCGCCGAAGTGCAACAGCCCACAGGCGGCGGCTCTTCTGCGGTGTTCCGCCTGAACGCCAGGCCGCATTCCCTGCCGAGGGCAAATTTGATTCTTCCTCCCCGGTTCTCTACCTTTTTACATGAGGATACGGAGAATCTCGCACCGGTGGTGGTGCGGCGCGCTGCTCCTCGGTCTGGCTTTGCCGGATCTGTGTGGGGGACAGCCGAAGCCGCCGCCAAGTGCCTTTGCGATCGCGCGGGTGAAATATGCCGGAGGCGGCGACTGGTACAACGACCCATCGGCGGAAGTGAACCTGCTGAGATTCGTTCAGAAGGCCGCGGGGATCGAGGTCGATGCCCGCTACCAGTTCGTGGAGATCACCAGCGAAAGCTTCTTTTCGTATCCATTCGTCTTCCTGACCGGTCACGGAAACATCGCCCTGTCGGAGACCGAGGTCCGGCGGCTCCGCACGTATCTGGAGAACGGCGGGTTCCTGTATGCGGACGACGACTACGGAATGGACCGCGCGTTCCGCAGGGAGATCCGCAAGGTGTTCCCGGGCCAGGAACCGGTCGAGCTGCCGTTCACGCATCCGATCTACCACCTGCCGTTCGAGTTTCCCAACGGTCCCCCGAAGACCCACGAACACGACAAGAAACCGCCCCGCGGACTGGGACTGTTCCACCGCGGCCGGCTCGTCATGTACTACACGGTCGAATCCAATCCGAGCGACGGCTGGGCCGATCCTGACGTGCACAAGGATCCGGAAGACAAGCGGCAGGAAGCCCTGCGGTTCGGCACGAACATTGTCCTGCAAGCTCTCACACGATAGCGCTCCGCCCCCATACAGCGAGCATGAACGAACGCGTTGACATCATTCACCACGGACTGGCAGGGCGCCTGGCGCATGTCCGCAGGCAGGTGGACCGTGCGGCGACCGCCCGTGGACTGCTGCTCTGTGGAACGCTCGGCGTTGCGGTGCTGCTGCTGCTGGCCGGGATAGAGAGCCTGGCGTTCATGGGTCCGGCCCTGCGGACGGTGTTGTTCTGGCTCGCGGTTGCGGGACTGGGAGCGGCACTGGTCGTGCTTGCCGGCGTTCCTCTGCTCCGCCATGCCGGCATCCTTAAGGGTGCTTCGGAGGCGGAGATCGCGGCCGCAGTGGGAACACAGTTCCCTGCCGTGGCGGACCGGCTGGTGAACGTGCTGCAGCTGCGGGGAGCGGATGTCTCGCTCTCCTCTCCTGCCCTCGTGGAGGCGGCGTTCCTTGACCTGGACCGCGAAACGCAAGGACTGGACTTCGCGGCCGTGGTGGATCGTGCCTCGGTGCGCCGGGCCCGGGACCTCTTCCTGACCTCCGCAGGTGTGATGGCGATGCTGCTCGTGATCATGCCTTCGGCCCTGCTTCCCGCGGCGGATCGCCTGTTCCGGCACGGGGAACGGTTCGACCGCCCCGCGTCTCTCAGGTTCCTCGTCGAACCCGGGAACAAAGAGATCGTTCGGGGAGAGAGCGTGGAGGTGCGGATCAGGGTCGAAGGGGAACATCCGGACGAGATCGTGCTGGCGGTCCGCCCCGAGGGGCAGGTCAACCCCGACCGCCGCAGGCTCACCCCGGCCGCCGACGGCTCGTTCCGCGAGAAGCTTCCTTCCATACGGACAACCACGGACTACTTCGTCGAAGCGCTGGAGATCGCCAGCCCGGAATACCGGCTGCACGTCTCGGACCGGCCGGTGGCGCGTCTGCTTCGTATCCACCTTACGCCTCCCGCGTACAGCCGCATGCCGGCGTCGTCGCTCGAGGACAACGTCGGCAGCATCACCGCCCTGAAGGGAACCCGGGTGAACGTCGAGGTGGAGGCCAACCATGCGCTGGCCGACGCTCTGCTGGTGTTCAACGACAGTTCCCGGGTCTCCATGAGGGTCAACGGCCTCCGCGCCGGCGCGGAGTGGACCGTGCGCAGGGAGGGTTCATATACCGTGCGGCTGACAGATCCGCAGGGGTTGCAGAGCATCGATCCGGTGGAATACGCGGTGACCGTATCTTCCCGACCGGTTCCCGACCGCGTCGATCCCCGTTCCGGGGATGAACCTGGATGTCACCGAAGCGTCGTCGCTCGCTATGGTCTTCAGCCTGACCGACGACTTCGGCTGTTCCGGCGCACGTCTGGCCTATCGCCTGGCCCATTCCCGGTATGGGACCCCGTCGGAGAACTTCACCTTTGTCGAGCTGCCCATGCCGGCGGACGAACGTACGCAGGTCATCCTGCCCTACACCTGGGATCTGAAACCGCTCGCCCTCGTGCCGGAAGATCAGGTCCAGTACTACGTGGAGGTGTTCGACAACGACCGGGTATCGGGTCCGAAGTCGGCTGTCAGCGAGATATACACGCTCCGCCTTCCGTCGCTCGACGAGGTCTTTGCGGACGTGGACCGGGGCAACGAGCAAACGATCGAAACGCTCCAGGAAACGATGCAGCGGGTCGAAGAGGCGCGCAAGGACGCGGACGAACTCCGGAACGAGATGCGCAAGGAAGAGCAGAAGATGGACTGGCAGGACCAGCAAAAGGCCCAGCAGCTCCTCAAGAACTACGAGCAGATCCAGAAGAAACTCGCGGAGGCCGAGCAGGCGATGAAGGAGAACGTCCGCACGATGCAGGACAACAAGATCCTCTCGCCCGAGACCATGGAGAAGTTCCAGGAGCTCCAGCAACTCATGCAGGAGATCAACTCCCCGGAGCTCGCGGACGCGCTGAAGCGCATGCAGGACGCCATGCAGCAGATGAATCCGGACATGATGCGGCAGGCCCTGACGTCGTTCCAGTTCTCCGAAGAGAACTTCCGCAAGGGGATCGAGCGGACGCTGAACCTGCTGAAACGTATCCAGGCGGAACAGAAGCTGGACGAACTCGCCCGGCGGGTGGATGAGATGCGCCAGCAGCAGGAGGAGGCGAAACGGGGACTGGAAGAGGCCGGCGGCAAGCCCGACGCGAAGACCGCGGACGAACTGGCCCGGCGCCAGGAGGAACTGCGCAAGGCTGCCGCCGAGGCCGCGAAGACCCTCGATGACGTCCAGAAGCGGATGGAGGAATTCCCCTCGGAAATGCCGCTGCAGGAGATGGCGGAGGCGCGCAAGAGCCTGCAGGAGAGCGGCCTGATGGAACAGCTCTCGGAGATCGCGGAGCAGATGCGATCGGGCCAGTTCTCCGAAGCCTCGGAAGGGCAGCAACAGGCCATGCAGAAGATGGACCGCGCGGCGCAGCAGCTCCAGCAGGCGAAGCAGGCCATGCAGCGCCAGCAGCAGCGGCAGATCGTCAACGAGATGCGACGGGCGCTTCAGGACCTGGTCTCGCTGTCGCGGAAGCAGGAAGATCTGAAGAACCAGACACGCGGGCTCGACCCGGCGTCGCCCCAGATGCGGCAGAACGCCCAGGAGCAGATGGATGTGATGCGCGATCTCGGACAGGTGGCGGACAGGATGTCGCGCGTGGGACAGAAGTCGTTCGCCGTGTCGCCGGAAATGGGCAAGTCGCTGGGTGAGGCCATGCGTTCCATGGGGCAGTCGGTCGACGCGCTGGAGGACCGGAACGCCTCCGCTGCGTCGCAACAGCAGGGAGCGGCAATGGGTTCGCTCAACGCGGCGGCACAACAGGTTCAGGAGGCGATCAACGGGATGATGCAGGGAGGGGGACAGGGCGGGGGCATGGGCGGGTTCATGATGCGGCTCCAGGGGCTGACGGGCCAGCAGCAGGGGATCAACCAGGGAACCCGCGGACTGCAATCCATGACACAGGAACAGGCGGCCGGGATGGCGCGTCTGGCCGCGGAGCAGGCGATCGTGCGGAAGTCCCTCGAACAACTCTCCCGCGAAGCGGCAAGCCGCGGGGAACTGAGCAAGATGCTGGGGGACCTGAACCAGATCGCGCGCGAGATGATGGAAGTGCAGAGTGAACTCTCGCGGGGAGATGTCCGGTCCGAAACGATCCAGCGACAGGAACGGATCGTCTCCAGGCTGCTGGACGCGCAGCGGTCGGCGCGAGAACGGGATTTCGAGAAGCGGCGGAAGGCGGACGTGGGATCGAACATCCGGCGGGGAAGCCCCCCGGGATTGCTGCAGAAGGATCTGCAGGGACGTCCGCGGCGCGATCTGTTGAAAGAACTCGACGCGGGGTACACCCGTGATTATCAGGAGCTGATCCGCAAGTATTTCGAAGCGATGGAGAGGATGGAGCAACAGGAGAATCCCCGACCGTGAGGAAGCGTGACCGTCGATGAGATCGCGGCACTGTTCGCATCACATGGCCGGTACCGGAACGACCGGCTGCATCCCGGGAACTGCCGCCATGCGGAGGTGATCGCCGTGCTGGAAACGCTCGCGCGGAGCGACGGCCGGCGCATGACGGTCACGGAAGTCGGGTCCTCGCTGGAACGGCGCCGTATCCTGGAGGTGCGGTTCGGCGAGGGTCCAACCCGCGTGCTGCTCTGGTCGCAGATGCACGGCGACGAGCCCACGGCGACGCTGGCGCTCTGCGACCTGTTTTCGTTCCTGGTCCGGTGTCACCCGGCGCCGGCGTGGCTGGAAAACATCTTCAGACGGCTGACCGTGTCCGTCATCCCGATGCTCAACCCTGACGGGGCGGAGCGGCCGCACCGCTGTACTGCGGCACTGATCGACATGAACCGGGACGCAATCGCACTCCGCACGCCTGAAGCACGGATCCTCCGGGATGTCCATGCCAGACTCCGGCCATCGTTCGCGTTCAACCTGCACGACCAGAGCGTGAGTTCCGTCGGGCGGTCCAGGGCGGTCGCCGCAATGGCGTTGCTGGCGCCTCCGCCGGACGAGGCGCGGACGATCACTCCCAACCGCCTCGCCGCCATGAAACTTGGCGCCGTCATTGCACGGGCACTGCACCCCTTTGCGGCAGGACATCTGGCCACCTACGACGACGCGTACGAGCCGCGGGCGTTCGGCGACCTCTTTCAGGCTCTGGGGACTCCGACATTGCTGATCGAATCCGGTCAGTGGCCGGAAGACCCGGACAAGAACCACGTGCGGCGACTGAATTTTACGGGTCTGCTCTGCGCCCTGTCGGCGATCGCTGAAGGAACGGTGGAGGAAGCGGACCTCGCCGACTACACCTCGCTGCCGGTCAACGGGAGGATGATGGTCGATCTGATCGTGCGCAACGTCCGGCTCCAGGCCGCTAGCGGCTGGTCGGAGGTGGTCGGGCTGGCGCTCATGCGAGAGAGAGCCCTGGGCGGTGTGCTGGTCCTGAAGGAGGTTGGGGACGTGGAGCTCTACGGTGCCCTGCGAACACTGGATGCCGGAGGAGTCGTGGTCCGGGCAGAACAGCTGAAGATCGATGAACCGCTGGAGGGATCCGTCCTGCCGGGCCTGTCTTGAACGTGGACTAAATTTGTCGTATTTTAGATCATGGCCGCTGCTGCAAAAACCGAGAAGCACAAGGCATTCGAACATGAGGCGCTCCCTCATGCCGACATCCTCTACAACTACGCCCTCAGAATGACCAATGATCCTGCCGATGCCGATGATCTCGTGCAGGAGACCTTCCTCAAAGCTTTTCGCTTCTGGGACAAGTACGAGCAGGGAACCAATATCCGCGCGTGGCTGTTCAGAATTTTGAAGAACTCGTATATCAACCGCTACCGGAAGGTTTCCAAGGAGCCGGACACGGTGGATTACGACGAGGTACAGAACTTCTATGCCTCGATCCGCGACGAAAGCGCCGATCCCAACGACCTGCAGCAGTCGATCTTCGGGAACCTGCTGGAAGACGAGGTGGCGGGGGCGATCTCGGAACTCCCCGAGGACTTCCGCACGGTGGTGATCCTGAGCGACATCGAGGGGCTCCCGTACGAGGAGATCGCAGAGTTCGTTGATTGTCCGGTGGGTACTGTGCGTTCGCGCCTCCACAGAGGCCGAAAGTTGTTGCGGGCCAGGTTGTTCGCGTATGCCAGAGAGCGCGGATTCATTTCCAGCAAGACCGTGAGGGAAGATCAGTGAACATTGGTACCTGTGATGGCGGATCACGGTGAATTGCAGCGATTTTCAACAGCGGATCACCCCAGCCGTCGACCGGCATCTTGATCCCTCCGACCAGGAGGCCTTTCTGGACCACGCCAGCAAGTGCCCTCCCTGCCGCTCCGAATACGAGATGGAGCTCAGCACCAAACGGGTGGTATGCCGCTGTATGAAGATGCAGCGAACCCCGTCCGGGGTCGTGGCCTCCACGCTGGAAGCCCTCAATGAGGAGAAGCACCGTCCGTGGTTCCGGTCGCGGGTCTGGTGGCGCCTGCTCCTCGAGCGGCCGGCCACGAAACCCGCGATCGCGTTCACGATCGCGTGTGTCGCCTTTGTCGTCATCTTCGCGCGACCCGGCGGTACGGTACGCAGTGTCTTCCGCGAATCGTCGGTTGCCGGCAATGACATCATCGCTCAGTCCCTTGTCAACTACCAGCGCGTGCTCAGCGGCATGATCCTGCCGCAGAAGGTCACCGCCGATGCGGAAGAGATCCGGGAGTTCCTCGTCCACCGCACGACGTTCCCGATCCTGGTCCCGCGCACGCAGGACTGGACGCTTGTGGGCGGAGCGGTGAACGATCACGAGGGGGTGCCGCTGGCGCACCTCATGTACCGGAGCGGCACCGGCACGCTCTATGTGTTCGAGACTTGCTGGAAGACCGTCCAGCGCGGCGAGATCCTGCGGATCCCCGAGGAGATCCGCACGCAGTTGCTCGCCACCGGATGGTATTCCGCTGAACTGGCCGACGGCGAATCGCTGGTGCTCTGGGCCACGGAACGGACCCTCTGTGCAGCCGTGTCGCATATGCCGAAGGAGGAACTGAAGGACCAGATGCGTCTGGCGTTCCTTGACTCCGCCGTCCAATGAGCGGCGCGCGCGCCGATTCTTGACAAACCTCGGTATTTGTGGTATACTGAAGAGCTGTCCCTGAGACAGCTTTTTCTTTCTCCGGACCCTGCCTCCCGATGCACAACGCACCCGACAAGAGTTCCCCCGGTACTGATGTCGACGCGCTCCCGACCAGCCTTCCGGTCCTTCCGCTGCGCGACGTGGTGGTCTTCCCGTACATGATCTTCCCCGTCCTCGTCGGCCGCGAATCCTCGCTGCGCGCGGTCAACGAGGCCCTGGAACACGAGAAGTACATCTTTCTCTCGGCGCAGAAGAACTCCATCACCGAAGAACCCGGCCGCGACGATATCTACCACGAAGGGACGATCGCCAAGATCATCCAGATCCTGAAGCTCCCCAACGGATTGATGAAGATCCTGGTGGACGGGCTGGTGCAGGCCTCCATCCGCCGCTTCCTGAAGAACGACAAGTTCCTCGAGGCGGAGGTGGAGACGCACCCGGCGGCGGTGCAGATGGACTCGGAAATGGACGCGCTGCTCCGACACACCGGCAGCCTCTTCGCCGAATACGTGCATCTCAACCGGAACGTGCCGAGCGAAGCACTGGTGGCCTTCGAGAACACCCGCGAACCGCAGCGCAAGCTCTTCTACATCGCCTCGAATATCCAGCAGAACGTCGACGTCAAGCAGAAGCTGCTGGAGCTGACGAGCATGCGTGAGCAGCTGCACGAGCTGATCCGGATCCTGAATTCCGAGAACGACGTCCTGAAGATCGAAAAGGACATCGACTCCAAGGTCCACGACAACATCGCCAAGTCGCAGCGCAAGTATTTCATCCAGGAACAGATCCGCATCCTGCAGGACGAGCTTGGCGACGAGGAGATCCTCGCCCGAGCTGGTGAAGCTGCGGGAGGAGATCCAGCGCGTCAGGATGCCCAAGCCGGCGGAGGAGAAGGCCCTCGAAGAGCTGTCGAAGCTCCGCAAGACGCCACCGATGTCGCCGGAGTCGACGGTCCTCCGCAGCTACCTCGACTGGATGCTCGCCGTGCCGTGGCAGGCGCGGACCAAGGACCACCTGCGGGTGGACCACGTCCGGAAGATCCTGAACGAGGACCACTTCGGGCTGGAGAAGCCGAAAGACCGGATCCTGGAGCACATCGCGGTGCTGAACCTGGTGCGGGAGATCCGGGGACAGATCCTCTGTTTCGTGGGACCTCCCGGTGTCGGGAAGACCTCGCTGGCGAAGTCGATCGCGCGTGCGATCGGCCGCAAGCTCGTCCGGATCTCGCTGGGCGGCGTACGCGACGAGGCGGAGATCCGCGGCCACCGGCGGACCTACATCGGCTCCATGCCCGGCAAGATCATCCAGTCGATGAAGAAGGCCGGCGTGGTGAATCCGGTGATGCTGCTGGACGAGGTGGACAAGATGAGCATGGACTTCCGCGGGGATCCGTCCGCCGCGCTGCTGGAGGTGCTGGACCCCGAGCAGAACGTGGAGTTCAACGACCACTACCTCGACGTGGACTACGACCTGTCGCACGTCATGTTCATCACGACGGCGAACGTCCGCTACAACATTCCGCTCCCCCTGCAGGACCGGATGGAGATCATCGAGCTGCCGGGGTATCTCCTGCACGAGAAGCGGGAGATCGCCCGGAGGCACATCCTGCCGAAGCAGATGAAGGAACACGGCATCACCGACGTCCGACATGGTGCTGCCCGATGGCTCGATCGACAAGATCGCGACCGAATACACGCGCGAAGCGGGGGTGCGCAACCTCGAACGCGAGATCGCCTCCGTCTGCCGCAAGGTGGCGAAGGAGATCGTGGAGCGGCGGCAGGAAAAGAAGCAGGACAAGAAGCGGGAGAAAAAGGGAAAACAGGTCCGCGTGAGTGTCGACGGTCCGCAGATCGAGCGCTACCTCGGCGTCCCCCGGTTCCGGAACCGCAAGCGCGCGGAGACCGGACGCGTGGGGTCGGTGACGGGACTGGCGTGGACCAGCGTCGGCGGCGACATCCTCAGCGTCGACGTGACGGTCATGAGAGGCACCGAGAAGCTGACCCTGACCGGCCAGCTGGGGGACGTGATGAAGGAATCGGCGCAGGCCGCGCTCAGCTATCTGCGGTCGAACGCGACCCGGCTCGGGCTCCCCGCGACATTCACGAAAGGGAAGGAGATCCACATCCACCTTCCGGAAGGGGCGATCCCGAAGGACGGTCCGTCGGCGGGTATCACCATGGCGATGGCGATGTATTCGGCCGTCAGCGGAAAACCGGCGCGGAACGACGTGGCCATGACCGGCGAGATCACCCTGCGCGGCGAGGTCCTCAGCATCGGCGGGCTGAACGAGAAGCTGCTGGCCGCGCAGCGGTCCGGCATCGTGACCGTGCTGATCCCGCAGGAGAACGAAAAGGACCTCGCGGAGATCCCCGCCAGGGTGAAGGAGGGACTCACGCTGGTTCCCATCGCAACGATCGAAGAGGCGATCCCCTATGTCTTCGCGCGCGGCGCGCAGGGAGAGCGAAAACCCGGTTCAAAGAACGTTACGTCGTCGTGACGAAGACCCGTCCGCACTTGTTCAGCAACCACGGCAGGAACGATGGCTGAGTACATAGTCACCGCGAGAAAATGGCGTCCCATCCGCTTCGAGGAAGTGGCGGGGCAGAGCCACGTGACCGTGACGCTGCGGAATGCGATCGCCTCCGGCAGGCTCGCGCACGCCTACCTGTTCAGCGGACCGCGAGGGGTCGGGAAGACCACAACGGCCCGGCTGCTGGCCAAGGCCCTCAACTGCGCGTCGCCTGTGGACAACAACCCGGACAACGAGTGCGAGTCGTGCCGGGAGATCACCGAAGGGCGGAGCTTCGACGTGCTGGAGATCGACGGCGCCTCGAACCGGGGCGTGGAAGAGATCCGCAACCTCCGCGAGTCGGTCCGCTATGCCCCCACGAAGGGCCGCTACAAGGTCTACATCATCGACGAAGTGCACATGCTGACGAAGGAGGCCTTCAACGCCCTCCTGAAGACGCTCGAGGAACCTCCGCCCAGCGTGCTCTTCATCTTCGCCACCACCGAGATGCACAAGGTCCCGGCCACGATCCAGTCGCGGTGCCAGCGCTTCGATTTCCGGCGCATCAGCATCGACCAGATCATGGCGAACCTCCGGGAGATCGCCCGGCAGGAACAGCTCGCCATCGACGACAACGCTCTCCTGCTGATCGCGCGCAAAGGGGACGGCTCCCTGCGCGACGCGCAGAGCCTCTTCGACCAGGTGGTCTCGCTGTGCGGCCGCGACATCACGCTCAAGCAGATCCTGGACGCCCTCAACATCGTGGACCAGGAGGTCTACTTCCGGGTGACCGATCTCCTCAAGACCCGCGACGCGCAGGGGGTCCTGGCGCTGGTCCAGGAGCTTGTCTCGAACGGGCAGGATCTCCGGGACTTCGTCTCCGGGCTCCTGGAACACTTCCGGAACCTGCTGGTGGTGCGCGCGACAGGTTCCGCGGCGCTTGTGGAGACCTCGGACGTCTACCGGAAACGGTACCAGCAGGAAGCCGACCATTTTTCCGCCACGGATCTTCTCCGCTACCAGCGGTTCGTGGGCGGGACGGAGTCATCCCTCCGGTACGCGACGCAACCCCGGTTCAAGCTGGAAGCGGACATGGTACAGCTGGTGCTTCTCCCCGGCGCCGCGGACGTCGGCGACCTGCTCGAGCGGTTGGACGAGCTGAAAAAAAAAGCCGGTGAAGTAGGGATCGACGCACCGATCGCCGCGGCCGAACGGGCGGTGTCACGCCTGAACGGGCAGTGCCCGAACGGGCAGTGCCCGAACGGGCGGTGCCCGAACGAGTGAAGCCCGAACAGGCAATGGCCGGCCAACCCGCGGCTCTCCCGATCCGTGTTGCCCCGTCGCCGGCGGCTCAATCCCCGGCAGCACCCGTGTCGGCTTCTCGTGAGCCGGTCCTCCCTTCGCCGGCACAACGGTCCGCTCCCTCGCCTGTTGAACAACCAACAGCTGGTCGTCCGCGGGCCGCAGCGGTGATCTCGGAGAACGAGGTCCGTACGCGGTGGGGAGAATACGTTGCCGCGGTGCGGAAGCAGAAGATCTCGCTGGCGTCGGTCCTCGAATCTTCATGGCTCGCCGGGATCGCCGGGAACGCCGTCCGGTTCGGGTGCGAGAACGAATATCAATCGGTGACGGTCAGCCGCAGCCGGGAGCTGCTGCAGAATGTGTTCGAGCAGGTGTTCCATGCCACCGTCCGGATCGACGCGGAGGTGGTGCAGGACGCACCGCGACGGTCCGATCCTGCCGTACCCCCAGCGGCGTCAACGCAGCCGCCCCCGCCAGCTGCAGACAACCCGATTCTGGAAGTGCTCAGGCGGGAACTGGGGGCGGAACCGCTGGGATGAGTCCCGCCCTGCCTGCTGTGGCGTGGAGTGGTTGCATCTCGTCCCGGATTTTGGGAAGTTGAGGAGGATGCGGGGAGGAAGTCATGAAGGGTGACCGGGACAGTACAAGGACTCGCGTGACAGGAGAGCGTTTGGCGACAGCGGTGCGTAAGAGTATGTGGTATCGGGGTTTCGCAGCGGCCGTCGTGGCGCTCCTGGCTGTTCTCCTGATCCCGGCCTGCGCCTCCGCCGGCTGGACCGGCGTCGCGAAATACGCAGGTGAATTCCTCTCCCTCGGCGTCGGCGGACGGGCGCTCGGACTCGGCAGCGCCTACGTCGCGCTTTCGAACGACGTCACCGCCGGCTACTGGAACCCCGCGGGGCTTTCTCTTCTGAAATACCCCCAGTTCGTGCTGATGCACGACGAGCAGTTCGGCAGCCTTGTGAACCACGACTACGGCGCCGCCGCCTTCCCCGTCGGACGGACCTCCAGCCTCGGCGTCAGCCTGATCCGGGTCGGCGTGGACGACATCCCCGATACGCGCGACGCGGCACTCGACATCAACGGCAACCCCACGACCGACCCGACACAGTTCAGCAGGATCGACCCGGCTCGTGTCAAATACTTCAACGCCGCCGACTGGGCGCTCTTTTTCACCTACGCCCGGGCCGCCGACGGAGACTTCTCGTACGGCGCAAGCATCAAGCTGCTCCGCCGCGACCTGGGGGAGAACAGCGCCACCGGGTTCGGGTTCGACCTGGGTTTCTGGTATGCTCCTCTCCCCGAACTGACCCTGGGGGCCACGCTGCAGGATGTGACCACCACGTTGCTCGCGTGGGATACAGGCCGCAACGAGCTGATCGCCCCAACGGTGAAGCTCGGCTCCGCATACCGCGTGGACGCGCTGGGAGGCCGGTTCACGCCGGTCGTGCAGTGCGACCTGCGCTTCGAGAACCGCCGCACCGCGTCGACGTTCCACGTCGGCAGCGTGAGCGCCGACCTGCACGGCGGGCTCGAGTATAGCTTCAAAGAGCTCGTGGCACTGCGCGTCGGCTACAGCGACGTCAAGCAGGTGACCTTCGGTGCCGGCCTGCACCTCCCCAAGCTGAACATCGACTACTCCTTCGCGAAGTTCGACGCGATCGACCAGCCAGGCAGTTCCCACCGGATCTCCATCATCTTCACGCTGGAATCGGAGCAATACCGGCGCGTGAAGGAATGAGGGCCCGGTCTCTTCTTCCGGCATTCCTTGCCGGTCTGCTTGCCGCCCTCCCCGGCTGCTCGACCACCCCCGAAGTGACCGGCCGGGCGTTTCATCCCGAAGTGCTTCTGGCCGCCGACGGACAGCTTCGCTACCGGATCCCCGAAGGGTGGCTCGACGGTTCGCGCGACCCCCAGGGGGCCGGACACCTGGTCTGGCTGGTCCGCGGCGATTACGGCGCCACGATCGCCGTGGACCCCGTACACCTCGACGCACAGGCGAGCACGGCGCTGGCGGGGAACGGCCTGCTGGAAGTGGCCGGGCTTCAGCTCGGTCTGGAGTCTGCGACGGGAGCCCATGAGGTCACGCAACAGCCGGAGCTGGGGACGGTCAACGGGAAGAAGGTCTGTTCATATTCCGTGCGGGTTGGTGCGGGGGCGGATGTGAAGCGGACGATGCTCGTGAACGCCGGCGGAACGTTGTATGCCGTCCACGCCCTGGTGACCCCAAAACTCGGAGCGGAGGAGACCGCCCAGGTCTACGCCCTGCAATCGGGTTTCGTGGCCGTGATGAAGCGATGAGCTACTGGCTGCGGAACAATCCCGTCCACTCCGGAGGGGGACTCTTTTCGTACATGGCGGCGCGCGACAGGTAGATGCGGGACGGATGGTCTTCCGGTTGGGCCTCCAGGGCCAGGTCGAACTTCTTCCGAGCCTCCGTCCAGTGCTGCTGCTGGTAGAGGGCCATGCCCTCGTTGTAGCGCTCCAGCATCTCGACGACTTCGGAAGCCACGGGTTCGCCCCGGAGGTAGAGCAATTCGTACACGCTTACCGGCTGCGTCCGGCCTCTCACGGTGATACGGTCCAGAACGCGTCCCGCGATCCGGTCGCGCACCAGTTCGTGGGTCCTCTCCGCCACCATGACCCTCGTGTGGTATTCCCGGTTCGCTCCCTCCAGGCGTGAAGCCACGTTCACGCTGTCGCCGATGACCGTATAGGCGAACTTCTTCTGCGAACCCATGTTCCCCACCACCATCGGACCGGTGTTGATGCCGATCCGGATGTTGAGGGGAGGCTTTCCTTCCGTGGTCCACCGCGCGTTCATGGCGTCCAGCGTACGGAGCATCCGGAGCGCGGCGGTGCAGGCTCGCAGCGCGTGATCCTGCTGGGGAAGAGGCGCTCCCCAGAACGCCATGATCGCATCCCCCTCGTATTTGTCCACCGTGCCGTCATGCTCGAAGATGACCTCCGACATGGTGTCGAGGTACTCGTTCAACAGCGCGACCAGGTCTTCCGGCGGCATCGACTGGGAAAGTCCGGTGAAGCCCTCGATATCGCTGAACAGCACGGTCAGCTCCTCCCGCCGTCCCCCCAGCACAAGCCGTTCGGGGTGGGCCACCAGCTCATCGACGAGCGACGGGTTGAGGTAGGTGCTGAACATGCTCTTGATCATCGCGCGCTGCCGCCGCTCCGCCACGTAGTGATAGGTCGTACTCGCAGCGTACCCCATGATCACCGCGAGGCCGAGACCCGTGACGGACACGATCACGCCGGCATGGCGGAACAACATGTCGGCCACGCCGCCGATCACCGCCAGCAGGGCCAGCACCGCAAGGATGCTGGTGGTTTCGATCAACAGATCGGACGCGGTGCTGGAGACCTTGGGCAACGCGACGCCGATAAAGGTCGCCGCCACGCACACCAGGATCATCAGCACGTCGAGCCACCACGGGAGGATACGGAGAAAATCGCCCCGAAGGACGTTCTCGATCACGTTGGCGTGGATCTCCACGCCGTACATCATGTTGTCCCCCTTCTGCCTTCCCTGGGCGATGGAGACAGGGAAGAGATCCTTGTACTCCGGGACGGTCACCCCCACGAGCACGATCTTGTCGCGCAACACGCCGCTCTGCAGGTACCCGTTCTCGGGATCGCTGAAGGTGTTGATCTGCTCGCCCAGCGACCGCTCTTCGCTCGTGGTGAACTCTTCGTCGTCGATGAGGTCGTGGAACTTCAGCCGGGGGAATGTGCCGGTGGGGCCGTAGTACGAGACCAGGAAGGTCCCGGGATCGCTCCGGGGGATCTTCCGGTCCCCATAGAGGAACGCGGAGGGAGCGGGTACCGGAACCGTCGTGGAAGGGTAGCCGAGGTAGCGGTTCAGGACGGCGAACGCGAATGTCGGGACCAGATAGTCGTCGCCATCGGACTGCGCCACACCGAACATCGGCGCGTACGACCGGTAGATGCCGTCCGGATCGTTGCGGATGTTCACAAAGCCGAACGATCCGTTCTTCTCGATGAACGTGTTGCCGAAGTCGTTGGAGCGGGTGGTCCGGATGAGGGAGAGGTCATCCTGTTCACGCTTTCCCGCGAGCACCACGATCCCCGTGGAGCGGATCGCTGCGCGCAGGCTGTCGTCGTTCGCCGGGCTCCGCGCATCGTTCCCGCCCAGGATCAGGTCCAGCCCCACGACGCGGGCGCCGGCGCGGTGGAGGTTCCGGATCAGATGCGCGTAGTACGACCGTGGCCAGGGGAAACGTTCCGGAAGCGACGTGAACGACTCCTCGGAGATCTCCACGATCACCACCCGTGAAGAGTCGAGCGGTCGCGGGCCCCTGAGGCCGAAGCGGTAGTCGATCGTGGAGAGTTCGAGCCGCGCCAGAAAGTCCGGCCGGAGGAAGGTGTCCTGCGTGAGCAGGACGACGATCGCGGTGGTCACGAGAACGATCAGACCTCCGTTGATCCACCGCTGGAGGCGTTTGCCGCTGGGCAGGATCATAACTCGTAGCGTCCGCGCAGGCTCACGAAGCCTTCAGAAGGATTGCCGGTGTTCGTGAAGTGCGCGTATTCCAGCGACAGGCGGAACGCGGTCAGGGCGTACCATTCGCCCCCCACGTCGAAGACGGTCCGGCCGATGTCGCCGAATGTCCCGCTCAGCTGCGCGGTGCACGCGAACACGTCGCGCAGCAGTTCGTACCTCCCCTGGAGGGCGAGGGAGGTGTAGTCCAGAGAAGATGTGGCTCCGCGGCTCCCGCTCACAGGCAGGGTGTTGAGATTCAACGAGGCGTCCAGCGTGGTTTCCAGAGGGATGGCGTAGCGTGTCGTGACGGAGACCCCGGCGGAGAAGTTCTGGACGTCGAGACGGCGGACCGTCTGGTCGTTGCGGACCGACGACGAGAACCGGACACCGAGCGTATGGCGGGTGATCAGATGGACGTCGTAGGTGGATTGAAGATAGAACCGGTTGGTGACGTCGTCCACGGCGTTCAGGGAATCCGGTCCCAGCAGCCCGAGCGGGTTCTCGCTGCGGTATCGCGAGTATCCCCCGGTGAACGTGGCGGGGGTTCCCGTGGGATAGTAGCTGATGGCCAGCGAGAGGGTGGTGTAGGTCGTGGTGGCCACCTTGGTCTGGATCGTGTTGTCCTGCAGATGTTCGTACCCGATGTTCAGGAACCACGCGTTCCCCGCCAGGCGCAGCCGATCGGTGAGCGAGTATCCCTGGACGTCGCGGCGGACGAACGTCGCTCCCAGCGAAACATAGTCGATCCCGTGGAACAGGTACCGCGCGTTGAGCACGTTGTCGAAGTAGTGCAGGGTCAGCGAGAGGTCGTACGCGAGCGTTGCGGGCTTGTCGACGGAAAGCGGCCGCAGGTACTCGTTGACGGTGATCAGCTTGCTGAACCTGTCGCGCCACTTCACCACCTCGGAGGAATCCCCGGGGAAGAGCTGCCCGACCAGTTCGTTGCTGATGTTGCCGCTGCTGATGTCGATGTTGAGGGCGCTGAAGGACCCCTGGGCGTTGAAGAGGATCCTGCCGCCGTCAAACCTGGCGACCAGGTCGGATCCCACGACCAGGTTCTCCTGGGGTCGTACGCCGTAGCGGATGGAGGACATGTCGTCCTTGGCCTTCAGCCAGGTGAAGCCGAGCTGCCAGGTTTCTCCCGAGCCGAAACTCGGCCGGATGGCGAACAGTTCCCGCTGGTACGTGCCGTACTGGACCGCCCCCCAGCTGCCGTCAGGAAGCTGCCCGTAGGTCATACCGGGATGTTGCAGCTGGTGGACGCCGAGGCTTTCGGCCGGGAACGTGTCGGTCACAACGCCTTCCACGCTCCGCACCGTGGAGCCGTAGGTCACGTCCAGGTTGAAGAACCCGAGCCGCGCGGCGCCGTGGGCGCCGCGAACGCGCTTGCCGCTGAGGATCAGGTCGGGAAGCACCGGGTAGGCGTCGCCGTAGCCGGCACGGAAGAGGGGGTGCTCCACCCCCGCATAGAAGCGGTTCTGGGGCTGGCGGTTGGATTTCTCGTCGGAGGTCAGGAATCCGTTCGAGAGAAAACGCCACAATCCGTACTTGCCCGAAAAGGTATAGCCCATCCGGTTGTACCACGTACCGATGGAGCCGACCTGCTCATTGCGCGATTCACCATAGACCGAAACGTTAGGAGTGAAGCCCGGGAGCAGCGGCGTTGCGGTGGAGTACTGGACCTCCCCCTTCACCAGAAAGGTCAGCGCGGCCACCCGGTACAGATTCCCGTTCCGGTCATACAGGCGCACGTTCACCCGGTGCGGGCCGGGTGCGAGCGACCTGCCCGTGTTCTCGGGGGCCAGCACGATCAGGTCGCCGCTGAACACCGCGGCGGACGTCACGTCCATGCCGTCGAAGAAGATCTGGGTCGCCCTCTTGACGACCATCGTATCCGCGCGCAACAGGGAGACGGATATCAGCACCTCGTCCGCTTCGAGCACGTTCCCCCGATCGGGGCTCAGGAAGACCACCTGCTCATCGGTCTCGTCAAAGGAGCGAACGGGCAGCTGCAGGGTGTGTGCGGGAGGGGTCGTCAGGGGATCGGGGGTCTCGCCCAGCGGGTACGTTTCTGATCTTCCGGAACGGTCGACGAGCACGAGGTAGATCTCGATGAACGGCTGGACCGTCACCCGGGAAGGGAGCGTGGTGCTCGCCAGGTTCCCGCTCAGGTCCATCTGGACCGGCGTGAACTGGCTTTCGCCGAACGGCCTGTACAGGAGATAGACCCGTTCGATGGTCCCGCCCTGGCGCAGATTCGCCTGGATCGTGACAGGGGCGTTGGCGATGGCCTCGTCCGGCGTGAGGCTTGAGATCCGGTCAGACACCTGGGAGCGGGCGAACGGGGTCACTCCCGCGAGCGCCGTCATCAGCAGGAAAACGATCCGGGTCCACCGTCCGGCATCATGGGCATGGGACGGCCGCGGTCGTGCACCGGAACAGAAAGGCATACGATCTCCTCCGCGCGCGCTATTCTTTGAAGTCGATGATCAGTTCCTGCTTCTCGCCGTCAGGGGCCTTGAGCTGAAGCTTCAGCTGCCGCGGCCGTTCTCCCGTGCGAAGGGCGTCCATCGCCTTGCGGCGCTCCTCGCGTGTCGCCTCCCGGCTGGTGACGGACCCATCCGGGTTGGAGATCCCCGTGAACCCTTCACCGACGTCCACGGAGGTCTGGGAAGAGAGATTCCGCAGGCCGACCAGCCCTTTGATGATCGTCAGGGTGTCGCCGGCCGCCGAGGTCGCGAAGAACCCCTCCGTACCGCGGACAGACGCGACGGATGTGGGTGAAGTGAAGCGAAATTCCTCTCCGCTCCGCTGGCGCTGGACCTTGAATCCGACCGCGCCGTTGGTCAGGTCGACGGACTTCGAAAAGGCGCCGGCGGCATGCGTCCCGGCCAGCGTGACCTCCGATTCCTCGCGGACGCGGACCATGGTGTTGTCGTTGAACTTGATCAGCGCGAACGACTTGACGCCGGTACGGATGCGATTGCCGGTGGCGACCAGGTCTCCCTTGGAGGCCTTCGCCCAGTCGGTCTTCTCTTCCTTGCGCGACACCTCGTTGATCACCTTGCTCAGGAGGCCGATCGGCGCCGTCTGGCCGAGGGAGTCCGGGGTGGAAAGGGCGAGGCAGAGACCCAGAACAAAGCTCTTCGTCATGGTCGGTCCTCCCCGATCATTCGATGGTTGCATTGAGCACCCCGTCCGGATCGTTGCGGAACTGGGTGATGAGTCGCAGGAGATCCGGAGAGAAGATCGGCGATCCGTCCACCCGCATCTCGCCGGTGAGGACCATCCTGTCCGCGCGGATCCTGTCGAACAGCGCGCTGTATTTCGGCCCCAAAGCCCTCTCCAGCTCGTCGAGATAGTTCTGCAGCGACGACTGGCCTTCGGTGGCGACGCTGAACGATCGGAGGGCGCTGCGCATGGAGGCGCTCAGATTGCCGGCCGTACGCGCAAGCCCCTCGACGTACCAGACATAGGTCTTTCCGGGCTCAAGCGCGCGCACCCCGGCCGACGGGTACTGGTACGAGTTGGTGGAAACCTCGGCCGTCGCATGCGGTACCCCGGAGGTGGCCTCCTCGAGACTCGTCTGCCCCGGCAGCCGCTCGAAGATGCGGATCCGGGAGAGTTGTCCGTCGAAGCGCCACTGGAACAGCGGGAACCGGTTCACGAACTGGTCGTCATCCATCGGGGCGGTCAGCTCGATGGCGGTCGGGTTCGTCAGGACGAACGCAAAGGCGCCGGTCTCCGGCCTCGTCTGGCCCGACACCAGCACATCAACGCGTATGGTGTAGGTGCCTGCGGGGAGCGCCTGGCTGGACCGGATAGCGCCCTCGTAGCGGTCCTTCACCTCCTGCTTGATGGTGAAATCCCGGACGAGCGGCGAATTGACAAAATCCAGGTTCGTGAATGTCCTCGTGGGCGCCACCGTGAAGGGTTGCGTGACCATCAGCACCGCATCGGTGTAGCTCTCGCCGTTCGAGAGGGCGAGGTCCACGTGGACGGTCATGGTCACCTGGGCACTGGTCACCGGCGGGACACACCGCAGGTCGATCGTGAAGAGCCACTGCGGACTGGTGGAGTGGTAGAAATCAATATCGGCGTAGGTGAGGGCGTCCACCACCGCGTTCTGGGTGGTGACGGTGACCGCGGCGGGTTGCGCGAACGCCTGAGCGGCGAGCGCGGCCGCGACGAGCAAAGCAGCGGGCCTCATTCGGATCTCCCCCAGATGATGGAACGATCGCTCGGGTAGCGCATCAGATGCAGCAACCCTGTCATGATGAAGAACAGCAGCCCGGGACCTTCCGGCTCCGCGGCGCACACGACACTAGAAGAACCTCTTGAAATCCACGAACAACGCGAAGGCCATCAGAGCAAGCACCAGCACCATACCGGCCTGGAGAACCTTGATCTTCGTCTCATCCTTGACGGTTTTGCCGGTCACCCGCCGGTAGACCTCATCGAAACCCAGGAGCAGCACCTGCCCGCCGTCCAGTACCGGGATAGGGATCAGGATGTTGAAGACCGCGAGGCTCAGACTGAGCATCGCGAGAAAATCCAGGTAGGCCAGCACTCCGTACGACGCGTACTGGGTGGCGACCTGGGCGATCGTCAGGGGTCCTCCCACGGAATCGGAGACGGAGGTCTTCCCGACGATGGCCAGCCAGAGCGATTCGATGATAAGCCTGCAGTAGGAGATGCTGCTGGAGAAGCCCTGGGCGATCCCCCCGAAGACCGAGTATTCGATCCGACTGGTCGGGCCATCGTATTTTGCCCGGAACGCGATGCCGATCCGCCCTTCCGCGGTGGGAGTGACGGTCCCCCGCAGCGAGCTGTCGCCCCGCTGCCATTCGATCGCCATGGGTTTGCCCGCGAACGTCCTGACGATCTCGCGGACCTTCGCGTCGTAGCGGATGGCGATCGTATCGAGGCGCACGAGGATGTCGCCGGGCTTGAGCCCGGCCGCCTGGGCCGGTTTGCCCGGATCGACCGCCGTGACCAGGACGCTGGTCTGGGCCGGCACGAGCGCCACGCCGACGCGCGAAAGATCCGGCGGAGGCGCCTCCGGGATGAGCAGCGTCTCTTCCCGTCCGTCACGGCTGACCACGACCCGCACCTCCTGGCCGTGGGACTCGACATAGATGCCGGTCATCACCTCTTCCCAGTTGCTGACCGGACGGTCGTTGATCCGGAGGATCGTGTCGCCGGTGCGGAGTCCCGCCCTGGCCGGACCGCTCTCCTCCACAACGTAGCCGACCCTGGTGGTTTCCTGCACGGCCTTCCCCTGGATGAACGCCGAGGAGGAAAAGATCAGGACCGCGAGCAAGAAGTTCATCGTGACCCCGGCGACCAGCACGACAAAGCGCTGCCAGGCGGGGTGCGAGCGAAATTCCCACGGCTGGGGAGCCTTCCCGATGCTGTCCTTGTCCAGGCTCTCGTCGATCATCCCGGCGATCTTCACATAGCCACCGAACGGGATCCAGCAGATGCAGTATTCGGTGTCACCGACCGTTTTGCTCAGGCTGATCCTGCGCAGCCAGGTAAGGCGACCGAGGAAGCGGCGAAAACTCCCTCCCCGGTCGATCTTCGCGACAAGCCGGCTCGATTCGAATCTTGCGAACAACGGCTCGAAGCGGACCGGTGGGCCGAGGCCGAGGAACGAGAACCGCTCCACCTTCATCCTGAACATGACGGCCGTGAGAAAGTGTCCGAGCTCGTGGACGATGACCACGATGGTCAGGGTCAGGAAGAAATAGAAGACGTACGACCCGGAACTGAAGATGGACCGCAGGATGCTGCTTAGGATCTCCATGACACCCCGATGTTGTTTCTAACGAACTCCCTCGTTTCCCGGTCCACCTCCACCAGGTCTTCCAGCGTGGCTCCCCGGCGAACGTCGTGCGCGCCAAGAGCCTCCTCGATCAGCGCCGGGATCGCAGAGAACGCGATCCGACGTTCGAGGAACAGGCCGACCGCCACCTCGTTCGCCGCGTTCAGGACCGCGGGGGCGGTTCCCCCCGCCGAGAGGGCCTCGTAGGCAAGGGCAAGGCAACGGAACTTCTCGAGGTCGGGTTCGTGAAAGGTCAGGGTTCCGAGCGCCGTGAGGTCGAGGCGCGTGTACATCGAGGCCGGGCGTTCGGGGAAGGTGAGCGCATACTGGATCGGAAGCTTCATGTCCGGAGCCCCGAGCTGGGCCTTCACCGACCCGTCCGCGAATTCCACCATGGAGTGGATGATCGACTGGGGATGGATCACGACGTCGATGCTGTCGGCCGGGAGTCCGAAGAGCCAGTGAGCCTCAATGACCTCCAGCCCCTTGTTCATCAGCGTGGCGGAGTCGATGGTGATCTTGTTCCCCATGCTCCAGGTGGGGTGATTCAGGGCCTGTTCGGGCGTGAGGGCGTCGAACGAGCTCTTCGGGACGTTCAGGAATGGGCCGCCGGAGGCGGTGAGCAGCAACCGTTTCACGCTCCCGATCTCTTCCCCCTGCAGGCACTGCAGGATCGCGCTGTGCTCGCTGTCCACCGGAAGCAACTCGAGACCCCTCGCCCGGACAAGGTCCATGATGAGTTCCCCGCCCACCACGAGGGTCTCCTTGTTGGCCAGCGCGATGCGCTTGCCGGCTTCCAGGCCCCAGAGTGTCGGCTTGAGCCCTGCGAAGCCCACGAGCGAACTGATGACCACGTCCACGTCCTCGCGGGTCACCACCTCCCGGAGCCCCTCCTCGCCGCTCAGGACCTCCACGGTGCCATTGACGAACGCGCGTACTTTCGAAGCATTGGCCTCCTCAAGCACCACCACGCCGCGCGGCCGCACCTGCTGGATCTGTTCCTGCAACAGCGCCAGATTCCTGTGTGCGGTCAGATACCGGACCGCGAACCTGCCGGGGAATCGGGCGATGACCTCGAGACTGCTGCGTCCGATCGAGCCGGTGGACCCGAGGATCGCTATGCCTTTTTCGGTTTTCACGCGTTTTTCAAGTTACACATTCAACGAGAGGATTTCAAGGTGCAGCGAAGGGGTGAAAACGCTATATTTCTTCATGACCGGCGCACGTTCCGCGGTGTTCTCCGTTTGCATGGTGTTGGGCTTGCCTGACAGCTGCGCCATCCCTGCTTCCGGCACAAACGCTCGATGAAGCGACCCGGTTCCGTCTTGCCCAGGGACTCGAGCAGGCGGGGGAATTCGAGCGCGCAGCCGGACTGTACTCCGAACTGCTGAAGGCGAAACCCGAGACCTATGCGTATTTCGACGGTCTCCAGCGGATGTACATGCATCTCAAGCGGTACGAAGATGCCGTCCTGTTGGTCCGCGGCAGGCTGGCCGCCTCACCCGCCGACATCACGCTGTTGAGCCTCCTGGGGACGATCTACTATCGGTCCGGACGCGAAGCCGAGGCCCTGGAAGCCTGGGATCGTGCGATCGCCGCCTACCCCTCCTCCGCTGCGGCCTATCGGGCGATCGCTTCCACGATGATCGAGAGCCGGCTGCTGGACCGTGCGGCTGCCGTCTACCGTCGCGGCAGGGAGGCGTGCCACGATCCCGCGCTGTTCGTGATGGAGCTCGCGCAACTCTCCGTGGTCATGATGGACTACCGGACCGCGACCGAAGAGTACGTCCGCTGGCTGCTGGAGAACCCTTCGCAGATCGCCTATGTCCAGGGGCGCATGGCCGCGTACACGGGGAAGGAAGATGGACGGAGCGCCGCGCTGCGAGGTTCTCCTCCGCTGGAACGAACGACAGACACACCCGAGGCTGCTGGAACTGCTGGAGTGGCTGTACATGGAGGGCCGGCTCTACGAGGAGGCTTTCGCCGTGGCCAGGAAGCGTGACGAAGGGACCTCCGCGCGCGGCGTGGCACTCATCGGCTTCGGCGAACGGGCCTTTACGGTCAGGGCGTATGATGTCGCTGCCAGGGCGTTTCGCGAGGCCATCGGAGGAGGGCTGGCGAAAGAACGGCTCCCGGGTGCTCGCTACTGGTATGCCCGGTCCCTCCAGGAGACCGGCGCGGCGGCTGACAGTCCGGGCGTCGCAACGGGGACCCTCCCCGCTCCGGAAGCCGTGCCGCGCTACGCCGACGCCGTCACCGAATTCCAGCGCATTACCACGGATTACCCGGGGAGCGAGTTTTCCGCGCGCGCCCATTTCCAGATCGGCACGATCCGTATGGACCGGTACTTCGACCTGGAGGGGGCGCTGGCCTCGTTCACCGCCGCGGCCGAGGAGGGGAAGAGGGATGCCGCGCTGCGATGGGCCGCCGTACTGCGCAGCGGTTCGGTACTTCTCGCGCGTGGAGATACGCTCCGCGCGCGAGACCTCTTCCTTTCCGCCGGCGCCGCCTCCGACGTGCAGCCGGACCAGGCGGACGAGGCGACCTTCCGCCTGGCGGAGATCGACTTCTTCGGCGGCCGCCATGCGCAGGCGGGCCTGCGCCTCGAGACGCTCGTGGTCAATCTGCAGGCCGACTACGCCAACGATGCGATCCAGCTGCAGGCGTTCCTCCAGGAGAACGCGCTGACGGCACCGGCGGCCCTCGTGCAGTACGGCCGAGCCGAATTCCTGTCGCGGCAGCACCGGTATCCGGAAGCGGTGCAGGAGTTCACGGCCATCGTGCGCCAGTTTCCCGCCGCTCTGCTGATCGACGACGCCCTGCTCAGGATCGCGTCGCTGCACGAGGCGACCGGCCGCTACACGGAAGCGGCGGCAACGTACGAGCGGCTGCTCAACGAGTTCAGAGAAAAGAGTTCGGTGCTGGACAAAGCCCTCTTCCGACTGGGAACGGTGTATGAGATCCGCCTGCACGATCCGATGCGGGCGATCGCAGCGTACGAAAAACTGCTGGCCGACCACCCTGCCTCGGTTCTGACGTCAGAAGCGCGGCAGCGGATCAGGATCCTGAGAGGAGGGACGCTGTGAAGCGACTCCGCAGGTGGTGTACGGCCGCACCGGCGATCCTGGTGTTGTTCGGCATGCTCGTGACCGGGGGCGGCGCCGCGTCCGCCCAGGGAAAACTCCTGATCCCGATGGATCTCTCCCAGACCGACCACCTGAAGGCCTACGGGATCGCGTACTGGATCCTCACGAAGGGGATGGACGTGGACTGGCTGCTGAACTACCGGGGCGGGTCCTTCCTGGTCGACCGCTACGAACTGATCGAGAAGGAGTGCCGCGTCCGGGGCGTCGCCACGGAACCAGCGGACGCGGCCAGGGCCGCGGCGATCTACGCCGAGGTCCAGCGGGAAGACAACAACATGGACGTCGTCCGGCTGGAAAAGGCCCCGCGTGGCGGTGTACGTTCCGCCCGGGTTCAAGCCCTGGGACGACGCGGTCACCCTCGCGCTGGAATACGCCGAGATACCGTACGAGAAGCTCTGGGACGAGGAGGTGCTGCAGGGGAAGCTCTCCGAGTACGACTGGCTGCACCTGCACCACGAGGATTTCACCGGCCAGTACGGAAAGTTCTACGCCAGCTTCGCCAGCGCTTCGCTGGTACCAGGAGCAACAGGTCATGCTGGAACGCGAGGCGGCGCAAACTGGGATTCAAGAAGGTCTCGGAGATGAAGAAGAGCCGTGGCGCGCGCCATCCGGGAGTACGTCGCCGGGGGCGGGTTCATGTTCGCCATGTGCTCGGCCACCGACACGTACGACATCGCCCTTGCCGCCGAACAGGCGGACATCTGCGACGTCATGTACGACGGCGATCCGCCGGACCGGGACGCCCAGCGGCGGCTGGATTTCTCCGGAACCCTCGCCTTCACGGACTTCACGCTGGAGATGAATCCCGCTTCGGTACGAGTACTCGGACATCGACCAGCCCCCCAGCGACCTCCTGGGGCTGCAGAATCCCGAAACGGACTATTTCACGCTGTTCGAGTTCTCCGCGAAGTTCGACCCGGTCCCCACCATGCTCACGCAGAACCACGTCAACGTGCATCAAGGGCTTCCTCGGGCAGACCACGGGCTTCAAGAAACCGCTGATCAAGAAGTCGGTCGTGATCATGGCGGAACGGGAAGGGACCGAGCAGGTGCGGTACCTGCACGGCAACTTCGGGCGGGGGACCTTCACGTTCTACGGCGGGCACGATCCCGAGGACTACCAGCACGCGGTGGGCGATCCGCCGACCGACCTTTCGCTGCACAAGAACTCGCCCGGATACCGTCTGATCCTGAACAACATTCTCTTTCCGGCGGCCAAGAAGAAACAGCAGAAAACCTGAACGTTCACACATCACTACAGGAGGTTGAATGAAACGCACAGTTCTCGCCGTTGTCCTGACGCTGGTCTTGTGTCCTCGATGGCCTTCTCCCAGGGGGTCGATTTCGGCGCGCACGCGAACTTCACGATCAGCAACATTCCGCCGCCGGAGATCGCCGGGGGCGAAGCCCTGAAGGATGCCTACGGTCTGGGGCTCGGTGGAGGCGTGCATCTCGACATCAGCCTGATCGCCTTCAGCTTCCGCTTCTCCGGCGACTATATCCATTTCGCGGTGGACGAAGAGAAGTTCCGCGAAGCATATCGCCCGCTCTTCGGCAACGCGGTCAATCAGATGAACATCGAGGGGGAGCGCTGGGCATCTACTCGATCAGCGCCAACGGGAAGCTGAACATCCTGCCGATCCCCGTGCTGACGCCGTATATCACCGGCGGGATCGGTCTCGCCTGGCTCAATAGGGACGAGGCGAAGACTTCGATCTCAGGAACTCCGGGAGCGACCGTGCCGGCGAGCAGCAGCAGCGGGGAGACCATGGTCAACATCGGCGCGGGCGCCGACTTCAAGCTCGGGGTCAAGCTGTTCGCCGAGATCAAGTACTGTCTCATCTTTACCGAGGGGACCAACAGCACTTACATTCCGATCACGGTCGGCATTACGTTCTGATCGCGGATCCCGGGGCGGCGCGCCGCGTCAATGCGGCGGCGTCTTCCCCGCGGGCGAGACGCCCCGCGAACTCGAGCATCCCCTGATGCTCGAGCAGATTCGCGGGGCGCAGGGGTTCGGCAGATGTGCGGGCGAGCGTACGGACCCGCGAGTCGAGCGAAGCCGGCGGAAGGGACTCGAGCAGCGCCACGCAGCGGCGGAGGACATTGCGGCCTTCAGAACGCCGCGCGAGAAGTACGGCCACCGGGATGAGCAGATTGGCTGCAAGGTCCAGCAGCCGCTCCTGTCCGAGACAGCTCATCCGCTTCCGCACCGGACCGGCGAAGTGCACGTGCCGCGACCAGAACGGATCGGGAGAGACGGCAAAGATCTTCCGCAGTTCGCCCCACCAGGTGCGGGGTGATACGGCCTCATCGGCGGCGCGGGACAGGATCCCATGGAGAGTTTGCCGGCCGAAGAGCACAGGGAGCAGACCCGCAACGGCTGCGAGCCGGGCTGGAGGGAAGTTGGCGGGCCTGAGCCGGAAGAAGAGCCAGTCGGCCGGGTGCAGCAGCGGTACTCGAAGCACGGGGCGGAGCCGCGCCCATCGCCGGCGGAGAGACCGGACATACAGACTGACTCTCCGTGTCGGCGACCGACCGGGGCAGCAATCCGGCGGCACCGAACAGGATGGCGGCAACGGTTTCCCTGTCCTCCAGGCCGAATCGCCGGAGCGCCTCCAGGCTCACCGACCTTGCGAGGAACAGGAAGGGAACCCTGTTCTTCGCGTACCCCATCCCTTCCATCAGCCCCTCGTAGAGCAGTTGATCCATCGCCTCCCCTGAAACAGACATGCCTGTTGCGACGGCGATCTCGAGCAGTCGCTCTTCTGCCGTTCGGGTCTTCCGCTCCAGCCGTTCGATACCGAGTGACCGGGCCGTCATGCGGATGATCCCGGCCGGGACCTGCGGCCTGACTTCCGGACAGGGGCTCGGCGGCGGGGTGCCCGAAAGACACCCGCCGATCGGTACCACCGGGATCCCCCGGCCGCCGGAGGTCCTCGTGACAATACGGTCGTCCGACAGGACCACGTGGAGCACAACGTTGTTGTAGTGAGGGTCGATGTGATGGCGGTGGGCGAACCACTGTCCGGGGCGGAGATGCACCTCGACGTCCCCGACGTAGGTCGTGTTGCCGATGCGGATGCGGGCCTCGCGGAAGTCCGGGCCGCCGTCATGGTTCTCGGACCCGGGGGAGAAAACGACGACGCGCCTCCCGTCGGTGGTGGAGAGGCGCATCTGATCAAGCAGCTGGTGATGCCAGAGGAGCCGGAGCTCCTTCTCCGACATCGTCATCGGAAGTACACTTCCCGGTACCGGTTCATCTCGTCCCGGAGTTGCAGAGCGTTCTTCCTGGCCGCATCCGCGAAGTCTTCTCCGGCGGAGGCATAGATCACGCTTCTGCTGGCGTTCACGACGGCGAGGTCCCCCGCCTTTGTGCAGCCGTACCGTACCGCCTGGCGCAGATCGCCTCCCTGAGCGCCGATCCCGGGGATCAGGAACGGCATTTCCGGAGCGAGGGCGCGGACCCGCTTGAGTTCGGCCGGGCGCGTTGCTCCGACGACCAGCCCGCAGTTCTTCTGCGCGTCCCAGCGTTTTACTCTCGCGATCACTCTCTCGTAGAGCGGCTTCCCGTTGACCTTCAGGTACTGGAAATCCCTTGCGCCGGGGTTGGAGGTCACTGCGAGGATGAACACGCCGTGTTCCGGCGCCGAGAGGAACGGGACAACGGAATCTTCGCCCATGTAGGGGTTGACCGTGCATGCGCCGAATCCGAGCTCTTCCCGCAGCGCCTTCGCGTACATGGCGGAGGTGTTGCCGATGTCCCCCCGTTTTCCGTCGCCGATCGTCACGATCCCCGCGGGAATGTGCCGGAGCGTGCGCCGGAGCATCCCCCAGCCGGCCTCACCGCGACATTCATAGAATGCCAGGTTCAATTTGTAGGCGCAAACGAGGTCAGCAGTAGCCTCGATGATGCGTCGGTTGAACTCCACCATGCCGTCCGGCGCGTTCCTGAATACCGATGGGATCTTCGCGGGGTCGGTATCCAATCCCACACACAACAGGCTGTTCTGTTTCTGCTGGACGGAACGCAGGATCTCCGTGAAGGTCATGGGTGTGCTCCGGGGAACGATCGGGTCGTCATCGCGGTCAGCGGGGATGCCAGTCGGGCGCGCTGTCCCCTCTGAACGAGAGCATCTTTCTGGACCGCTCCATAAGTGAATACAGGTAAATGTTCCCTTTTTCCGATATCAGGATGTGGTTGTTCGAAGGGGTGGCGCACGGCGTGCGAGCTCCCAGGCCGCCCCAGGTCAACCGTTTCAGGTCGGCCCCGGACTTGCTGACCTCATAGATCTCGGGTACCCCGTCACGGTCGGCGGCGAAGAGCACCTTCACACCATACGCGTCGAACGTGGGCTCAACGCTGTTGAAGTCCCCCGGAGTGATGGTGGTGCTGAGCCCGCTGTTCGGGTCGAGGACGGCGAGGAACTGCCGGCCCAGGTAGTTGATACCGTACACGATCTGCCCACCGACGCGGGACATCACCGGATGCTCTTTGACGGTCGAGTCGCGGGTCAGCCGCTCTGTGCCGCTTCCATCGGGGTTCATCCGGTAGATCTCGCCGTTGATGGCGTCGCGTGTCGACACGAACAGGATCTTTGCGCCGTCGGGGGACCAGGAGGGGGCGGTGTTCGTTCCCTGGCCGCTGGTGAGCCGGCGCTGCTGGGAACCGTCGGCGTGCATCGTATAGATCTCCCAGTTCCCGTCGCGGTCCGAGGCGAAAGCGATCGATCGTCCGTCCGGCGACCACCGGGGAGTGATATCGTTCGATGCGGAGCTGGTAAGGCGCCGCTGATCGGTCCCGTCGGCCCGCATGGAGTAGATCTCGAAGTTCCCGTCCCTGCCGGACTGGAAAACGATCACCCCGTCAAGTGGATCGGGCGAACATCCCGCGAGCATCCCCGAGAGAACGGAAAGCAGGAACACCCCCCATACCGCGCGTTTCATGAAGCCTCCTTGAGCGTGATGGGATCGCCGGGGCGGACCGTCCCTTCCGCGAGAACCTCGGCATAGAACCCCGAGCGACCCCAGAGCCGGGACGAGGTGCGTCCGGCGCGGACGTCGGCGTCGTACGTCGCCTTCATGATCCGTTCGCCGTACACCTGGATCGTGCGGCAGGGCTGGCGCACCTTCGTGATGCGGATCTCGGCTTCGGCGCCGATGCGGAAGATCTGTCCCGGACGGATGGCCCCGTACGCGAGTCCGGCCGTGGTGAGGTTCTCGCCGAGGGCGCCGGGAAAGAGCGGAAACCCCTCCGCCTTCAATTCCTCGATCAGTTCGACGGAGAACAGGCAGACCGCCTGGCCGGGGAGGCCGTGGTGCTTCCTGTCGTTCCAATCGTCCCCCTCCACCCGCTCGAAACCGATGCGGGCGGAAGGAACGGGCTTCTTCGGAACGCCGCCGGGGGAAACGTTGACCTGGACCACGTGTCCGTGCATGCGCCAAAATACGGGAACGTCTGAGGAGATGCAACCTGAAGGGGTGGAGGCCGGAACACTCGACGGCGTGTGCGGCCGCTTCTGCGGGGATCAGCTCCGGTTCATCAGGAGGTGCCGGAATTCCTTGACCGACTTCACGCCGGGGAACTCCTCCTCGAACTGGCGGCGTTTCGCCGGATCGATCTGGAAGGCGTGTCGGAGGGACTCGATCGCGTCGGTCGGCCGGTTCACGACCATCAGCACCTTCGCGCGGGTGTAGTACGGCTCGGCCAGGTGGGGATTCGCTTCGATCGATTTCTCGAGCGCCTTCAGCGCCTGCTTGTAGTAGCCCAGCTCATAGAGTGTGTCACCGTAGTCGAACCAGGCGTCCGCATTGCCCGGTTCGAACTTCGTGACCATCCTGTAGCAGACGAGCGATTCGCGGGCACGGCCCATGTTGTACAGCAGGTCCGCCTTGGCGTACCAGAGCTCGGGATAATCTTTGCGGATCGCCAGGGCTTTGTTGTAGTCGGTCAGCGCCCGCCGGAACTGTTCGAGCGAATCGTAGCAGCTTCCCCGGCCGAAGTACGACTCGTAGTGTCCGGGGTCGTGCTGGATCGCCAGGGTGAAGCACTTGATGGCCTCCTGGAACTCCCCCAGCTCCTCGTAGGCGTTCCCGAGATTGTGCCATGCCGGGATGTCGCGCGGCTCGAGCCGGATCGTCTCTTTGTAGCAGGTCACCGCATCGTGCAGGCGGCCCAGGTTGGCGAAGGCGTTTCCTTTGTTATAGAACGCCGCGGGGAACTTTTCGTGGATGGCCAGGGCGGTGTCGTAACTCTCGAGGGCGCGATGGTACCGCATCATCTTGTTCAGGACGATGCCCCGGTTGTACCAGGCGTTGTGGTTGTACGGGTCGAGCTTCAGGTGCTCTTCGTAGCAGCGGAGCGACTCCACGGGGCGGTCGAGATAATCGTAACAATAGCCCAGTTCGTACCACGCTTCCTTGTGTTCGGGCGTCCCCTCCACGATGAACCGGAAGATCTGGGCCGCATCGTCGAACCGGCCGGCCTTCTCCAGGGAGATCCCTTTGTTGAACCAGGCGTCCTCATGGGCGGGGTCGATCTCGAGCGCCTGCTCGAAGCAGGAAAGGGCCTCCTCCTGCTTTCCGAGGTCATCCAGGGCGATCCCCTTGTTGACCAGGATCTCAGGGTCCACGGGGTTGAGGTTCAGGGCATGGTCATAGCAGACGACGGCGTCCTCGAACTTGCCGAGGTTGCTGAGGATCACCCCCTTGCGCTGCCAGTTGTCGGCGCTGTAGGGGACCAGCCTCAGCAGCTGCTCGATGAAGTGCAGGGCATCCCCGTACCGCTCGCGCTCGAAGTAGTAATTGACGATCTCCTCCAGGGCCTCGATGTTCGTCAGCGAGGAGGCGTCCCCCTTCAGCATGTCGCGGTATTTCTTCAGCTCGTCTTCGAAGCCGTCCCATTTCGAGGGATCGTCCTCATTCTCGTCGTCGAAGCCGCTGAAGTCGTTGATTCCCATCGTTTTTGTGCTCCAGGAACCCGCCCGCCCCTCCCGGGAACCCTCCTCCGGGGGGCGAAAACGGTGTCCGGCGGTAAGTAAACCAATTCATGGGGGGAAGTCAAGCGATTGATTTTCAGGGGGGATTGGGTTATATTAAGCCCTTGGTTTTTAATGATTTCCGCGAATTTAGACGTTCTCAGAGGGCGGGTCCGGCAGGCCTGCCTCCGGTCGGGAAGGGATCCTGCGGACGTGACCCTCGTGGCCGTGTCCAAGACCTTCCCGGCTGACGCGCTCCGGCAGGCGGCAGAGGCCGGGATGACCGATTTCGGGGAGAACTACGTTCAGGAGCTGCTCGGCAAGCGGGAGGCCCTGGCCGGAGAGCGGATCCGGTGGCATTTCATCGGCCACCTGCAGTCAAACAAGGTGCGGTCCATCGTCCCCTGGGTCCATCTGATCCATTCGGTCGATGACCTTGCCCTGGCCCGTGAGATCGACCGGCGGGCGGAGAAGGCCGGAACCGTTGCGGAGGTCCTGGTAGAGGTCAACACAACGGCCGAAGGATCGAAATTCGGTGTTTCACCGGAGCTCGCCCCGGCGTTCGTGGGGAGTCTGGACGTGTTCGAGAGTCTCCGGGTGGTCGGGCTGATGACGATCGGCCCATTCCTTCCCGACCCGGAAGGGTCGAGACCGATGTTCCGTACGCTGCGTATGCTCCGCGACAGGATCGCGGAGACCGGGCAGCGGAACGCGCCTGTCCGGCACCTCTCCATGGGGATGACGGGCGATTTCGAGGTGGCGATCGACGAAGGTGCGACCATCATCCGCATCGGGACGGCCATCTTCGGATCCGAGAACGAGGAAGCGGATGCATGAAGAATCTGACCCCGCTGGACATCCGCAAGCAGGAATTCAAGAAGATCCTGCGCGGCTACGACCCCGTGGAGGTGGACACCTTCATGGACATGATGGCCAACGAGTACGAAGAGCTCCTCCGCCAGCAGAAGGAGATGCGGGAACGGGTCGTGGAACTGGAGGTTCAGCTCAAGGACTACCGGCAGATCGAGAAGACCCTGCAGCAGACGCTGCTGCAGGCGCAGGAGGCCACCGGGCGCACCTATGAGTCGGCGCGCAAGGAAGCCGAGTTGATCGTCAAAGAGGCCGAGCAGAAAGCCTCGAAGATCGTCGAGCAGGCGAACAGCGATCTGGCCAGATCCAACAACGAGCTGTCGAACCTCCGCTCGCGGAAGGAGTCCCTGATCGGAAGGCTGCGGGTGCTGCTGAGCGCCGAGCTGGACCTCATCCGGACCCTCGAGATGAGTGGCGACGACCGGTTCTCCGGCGACTCCATCGCTGGGGACCGGCAAAGAGAAGGTGGAGATCGACCAGGTTCTGAAGAACATCGACAATGACCGAGCAACGAAAACACATTGAAGAGGCGGTCCGGTTCCTGCGGGGCAAGACCCCCCTGGAGCCGGCCATCGGCATCATCCTGGGAACGGGCCTCGGCGGCCTGGTGCGGGAGATCCACGCAGGAGCTGGTGGTGGACTACGCGGAGATCCCCCATTTTCCGGTCTCCACGGTGGAATCCCATCACGGCAAGCTGATCTTTGGTACGCTCGGCCGGGAAGCGGGTGGTGGCGATGCAGGGGCGGTTCCACTATGTACGAAGGCTACTCGCTGCAACAGGTGACCTTTCCCGTCCGGGTCATGAAGCCTGCTCGGCGTGCGGACCCTCCTGATCTCCAATGCCGCAGGGGGGATGAACCCGCAGTTCAGCCGCGGGACGATCATGGTGATCACCGACCACATCAACCTGCTCGGCGACAACCCGCTGATCGGGCCGAACGACGAGACGCTGGGACCCCGGTTCCCCGACATGTCGGAGCCCTACAGCAGGGAGCTGATCCGGCTGGCCGAAGAGGTGGCGCTCCAGATGAAGATCCGCACGGAACGAGGGGTCTTCGTGGCGGTGCCCGGGCCGAACCTGGAAACGCGCGCCGAGTACCGCTTCCTCCGCCTGATCGGCGCGGACGCGGTGGGGATGTCCACTGTTCCGGAGAACATCGTCGCGAACCACATGGGGATGAAGGTGCTCGGGTTTTCCATCATCACCGACGAGTGTTTTCCGGACGCGCTGCAGCCGGCGAACGTGGCGGACATCATCGCCGTCGCCAACCGGACCGAACCGACACCTGACCGCGATCATGAAGGCGGTGGTGGAACGCCTTCCCGCAGAGCGGGGATCCTGAGGCCATGTTCAAAGAGCTGACCGACAGACTGTCCTACCCCGCGCTCGAGCAGGAGATCCTCCGCTTCTGGAAGGAACGGCGGATCTTCGAGCAGAGCATCTCGTCCCGCGAAGGGCGGCCGGGCTTCAACTTCTTCGGGGACCCCCCACGGCCAACGGGCGCCCTGGTATCCATCACGTCATGAGCACGCACGCTGAAGGACCTGGTGTGCCGCTACAAGACCATGCGCGGCTTCCAGGTGCACCGGAAGGCGGGATGGGACACGCACGGCCTTCCCGTGGAGATCGAGGTGGAGAAGCAGCCTGGGCTTCAAACACAAGGAAGACATCGTTCGTTACGGCGTGGCAGAGTTCAATGTCAAGTGCCGCGAATCGGTCTGGAAGTACAAGGCCGAATGGGAGCGGATGACGGAACAGATGGGCTACTGGGTGGATCTGACCCGGCCCTACGTCACGTTCGAGAACGACTACATCGAATCGGTCTGGTGGGCCCTCAAGCGCTTCTTCGACGAGGGGCTCATCTACAAAGGGTACAAGATCCAGCCGTACTGCCCGCGGTGCGAGACCCCCCTCTCCTCGCACGAAGTTTCCCTGGGCTACGACGACGTCAAGGACCCGAGCGTCTACGTGCGCCTCCGGCTGAAGGAGTCCGCCGACACATCGTTCCTGGTCTGGACGACCACCCCGTGGACCCTGATCTCGAACGTCGCGCTGGCGGTTGCCCCGGACGTCGACTACGTCAAGGTCCGGCACGAGGGCGAGTACCTGATCCTTGCCGAAGCGCGTCTCTCCGTCCTGGACGGCGACTACCCGAGGTGGTGGAACGCTACAAGGGGAAGGACCTTGCCGGGAAGGAATACCACCGGATGTTCAGCTACCATCCGGTGGAGCGAGAAAGCCTTCTACGTGGTCGAGGCGGACTTCGTGACGACGGAGGACGGTACGGGTATCGTCCACATCGCTCCGGCGTACGGCGAGGACGACTACCAGCTTTCGCGGGCGAACGGATCTCCCGACCATCCATCCGGTCAACCGCAGCGGGGAGTTCGGTCCGGACGTGCCGGACTTCGCCGGGAAGTTCGTCAAGGACGCCGATCGCGGACATCATCCGCGTACCTGAAGGAGCGCGGGATCCTCTCAAGAAAGAGACGATCACCCACAGCTACCCGCACTGCTGGCGATGCGACACCCCGCTGCTCTACTATGCGCGCGACTCGTGGTACATCAAGACCACGTCGTACGAAGCAGCGCATGATCGACCTGAACCGGCAGATCAACTGGGTTCCCCCGGAGGTCGGCGAGGGACGGTTCGGCAACTGGCTCGAAGAGAACAAGGACTGGGCGCTTTCGCGCGACCGGTTCTGGGGTACGCCGCTGCCGGTCTGGATCTGCGCGGACTGCGGAGCACAGAAATGCGTGGGGAGTATGGCGGAACTGCGGGAAGGGCAGAACGTCCCCGAACCGCTCGATCTGCACAAGCCGTCCGTCGACGCGGTGACCTTCACCTGTTCCTGCGGCGGCACGATGCGGCGAACCCCCGAGCTGATCGACGTCTGGTTCGATTCGGGCGCGATGCCCTTCGCCCAGTGGCACTATCCCTTCGAGAACCGGGAGAAGATCGACGCCGGTGAGCAGTATCCCGGCGGAATTCATCTGCGAGGGGATCGACCAGACCCGCGGCTGGTTCTACTCGCTCCACGCGATCAGTACGTTCCTGTTCGGGAAGCCGGCGTACAGGAACGTGATCGTCAACGAGCTGATCCTCGACAAGGACGGGCAGAAGATGTCGAAGTCGAAGGGGAACACGGTGAATCCCTTCGACACGCTCTCGCGATACGGCGCGGACACGACCCGCTGGTACCTGGTGACGAACAGTCCGCCCTGGCGCCCGACGATGTTCGACGAAGACGGGCTGGCGGAAGTGCAGCGGAAGTTCTTCGGGACGCTCGTGAACACCTACGCGTTCTTCGCGCTGTACGCGAACATCGACCGGTTCACCTACGCCGAACCGCGCATCCCGGTGGCTGAGCGTCCGGAGATCGACCGCTGGATCCTGTCGGCGCTGCAGTCGCTGGTGCAGGGTTACCGGGCGTCCATGGAGTCGTACGACGTCACGCAGGCGGCCCGGAGTCGTCAGCGACTTCACGATCGACAAGCTGTCGAACTGGTACGTCCGGCGGAACCGCCGGCGTTTCTGGAAGAGCGAGATGGGGAAGGACAAGACCGCGGCGTACCAGACGCTGTACGAGTGCCTCGTGACGGTGGCGAAGCTGACCGCACCGTTCGCCCCGTTCATCGCCGAGGAACTCTACAGGAACCTGAACGGCCGTCACGCGCCTGGAGACCGGCCGAGTCGGTCCACCTGTCGTCGATGCCGCGTGCCGGACCCCGCGGCCGATGGATGCCGAACTCGAAGAGCGGATGGAGCGTGCCGAACGGATCGTGATGCTCGTCCGGGCCATGCGCGTGAAGTCCAACCTGAAGGTGCGCCAGCCCCTGCGGCGCATCATTCTGCCGGTGGCCGACGAAGCCGAACGGGCAGCGGTGCACCGGATGGAAGAGGTGATCCTCGAGGAGATCAACGTCAAGGCGATGGAGTTCGTGACGGACGATTCGGGGATCGTGCACCAAGCGCGCGAAGCCGAACTTCAAGTCGATCGGTCCGAAATTCGGGAAGTCGGTCCAGCAGGTCGCCGCGCGGATCAAAGAGATGACCGCCGCGGAGATCGGCCAGCTTGAACGGTCGGGTACCGTGCACCTGGTGGTGGCGGGCAACCCGTGCGTCGATCGCCCGCGAGGACGTCGACATCATGCGGGAGGACATCCAGGGATGGCTGGTGGAGTCGGACGGGGCCCTGACGGTCGCGCTGGACACCAGACTTGACGATCAGCTTCTGGACGAGGGGTTCGCGCGGGAGTTCGTGAACCGGATCCAGAACCTGCGCAAGGATGCGGGATTCGAGGTGACCGACCGGATCAGCGTCGCGTTCGACGCGACCCCGGATGTCTCGAAGCGACTCGAACGGATGCGGGAGTACATCTGCAGGGAGGTCCTGGCGGTGGAACTCGTGCCGGGGAAACGGAACGGCGACCAGACCGTCGCGGTGGATGTGAACGGCGAACGGGTGGATGTGGTGGTGACCCGGCGTGCCGCGTTATCTTCATAAACCAGAAGGATCAGCTCATGGCGAAGAAGCCCGCTAAAGCGGCTGCCAAAACCGCAGCGAAGAAAAAGACCATTGCCCGCGGCCCGCAGGGCAAGAAGGGAAAGACCGCGAAGACCCGGCCGGCGGCCCCCGTGAGCAAGAAACCGGGAGCGCGCGTACCGGACATCGATCTCGGCCCCAAGACGTTCTCGGCGGCCGACCTCAAGCGCTTTCGCGAGATCATTCTCGAGAAGCGCAAAGAGACGATCGAGGAGCTGGAGCAGCTGAAAGAGAGCATGATGGACGTGACGACGGGCGAGTACATCAGCGAGAGCTCCAACTACTCTCTCCATATGGAGCAGGGGACCGATGCGATGGAACGGGAGAAGACCTTCCTGTTCGCGTCGCGGGGGAGCAAGTTCGTCGTTCAGCTCGACGACGCACTGACGCGGATCGATGAAGGCACCTACGGCAGCTGCAAGGTGTGCGGCCTGCTGGTGCCGAAAGAGCGCCTCGAGGCGGTCCCCACTGCCACGACCTGTGCGGAGTACAAGAACACCGGCCTCCCCTGCGACCGCGGACAGGCTGGCCATCACGCGCAAGCAGCAGGGGAAATAACCGGTGCGGGTCCTGTTCCTCTCGCTGGTCATCGTGATCGCGGACCAGCTGAGCAAGCTGCGGTCCGGGGCGTGTCCCTTCCCGCCCTGGGGATCGACTGGCCGGGGATGCCCTACGGCGTCCAGCCGGCAGGTCCTGGGGGACTTTTTCCGCCTGACCTACATCGAGAACCCCGGGATGGCCTTCGGGCTGGACATCGGAGGGAAGCTGTTTTTCTCGATCTTCTCCCTGCTTGCCAGTATCGCCATCGTGGTCTACCTGTATCACGTCCGCCGCACCGATCTGAAGTTCCGCCTGGCGCTGGCCATGATCCTCGGAGGAGCGGTCGGCAACCTGATCGACCGGCTCTTCTACGGCGTGTTTTTCGGCAGCGCCCCGCTGTTCTACGGCAGGGTGGTGGACTTCCTGGATCTCGACTTTTTCGACATCAGCATCGGCAGCTTCCAGATCACGCGCTGGGCGGTGTTCAATGTCGCTGACGCCTGCGTCACCGTGGGGGTGATCCTGCTGGTGTTGTTCCACCGTTCCGCGGAACCCGAGGTCCCGGCGGCTCCGTAGCGCCGCATACCGGTGCTGCGCAACGCACCGGCCGGTGGTGAAGCCGCGCGCCTGCGCACCGGATCCCAGCATGCCTCACGCATTCGACATCGTCGTACCCGGCGGCAAGAAGCGGGAACGCCTCGATATCTTCCTGGTGAACCACGTCGAGAACGCGACCAGGAACAAGGTCCAGCGGGCGATCCGGGAGGGAGCGGTCCTGGTCAACGGCCGGCCCGTCCGTCCCAGCCACCCGGTCTCCCCGGGAGAGGTCATCCACGTCACCCTGCCCAAACCGCCTCCGCAGGAGGCCCGGCCCGAAGAGATCCCGCTGGACATACGGTACGAGGACGACGATGTGATCGTCGTGAACAAGCCCGCCGGCATGGTCACCCATCCGGCCTACGGCAATTACACGGGAACGCTGGTCAACGCACTGCTGTACCACTGCGGACGCCTCTCATCGATGCACGAGCCGACCCGGCCCGGGATCGTCCACCGTCTGGACAAAGAGACCTCGGGACTGATGGTGGTCGCGAAGAACGATCATGCGCATGCCTTCCTGGCGCGGCAGTTCGCCCGCCGCACCATCGATCGCCAATATCAGGCGATCGTCTGGGGGCGTTTCACCGCGAGGGAAGGGCTGATCGAAGCGGACCTCGGTCGCAGCAAGTCTGACCGGAAGAAGATGGCTGTCGTGGAGGGCGGAAAACCCGCCGCGACGGAATACCAGGTACTCCGGGAATTCGCGTATCTGACGCTGGTCGCGCTGAAGCTCCGCACGGGCCGGACCCACCAGATCAGGGTCCATCTGGCCCATGTCCATCACCCGGTCTTCGGCGACCCGACCTACAACGGCCGCCGGATCGTGGCCGGGCCGGGGACCACCGCGCAGCGGCAGGAGGTTCAGAAGCTCCTGAAACTCATCGACCGCCAGGCGTTGCACGCCAAAACCATCGGATTCGTTCATCCGGCCTCGGGAACGCTGCTGTCGTTCGATTCCGAGCTCCCCCAGGACATGCAGCGGGTCCTCGAAGCGCTGAAGATGGACCGGTGACACCGGGCGAGTGACCCGTATCACACCGTTTCGGCCTACCGAGGCGGATGTTATGGCATGGACGCTGTTTCCAGACACCCACAATTTCAGAGAGGAGAAGGCATGAGAAGATCTCCCCGGCTACTCTGTCTCGCTGCGCTGGTGCTCGTTCTGGCAGGAGGCAACGCGCGCGCGCAGACCCCGATCGAAGACGCTTTGAAATCCCTGACCGGTGACAACGGGATAGGATACATGCAGCCTCTCGCCGACCTGCACGGGGCGAACACGAACGCCGGGTGGTTCCATACCGCCTCGGTCTCCCGACTGGGCTTCCACATCGAGCTTGACTTCATCGGGATGGGAGGGATCGTGGGGGACGACCAGAAGTCCTACACGGCCACCGCACCCACGGGGTTCACCCCGGCGACCTTCACCACGGCGACGATCTTTGGAGGCAAGGGGACGGTGGTCCCCAGTTCCGTCAACCCCGGCACCTCATACAGGGCACCGGACGGGATCTTCAACACCTCGATCTTCCCGCTGGTAGCCCCGCAGCTGACCATCGGCGACGTCTTCGGCACACGGGCTGCGGTCCGGTACGTCTTCATCCCGAAACTCGGCGAGGCCATGCCGGAGGGAAAAACCTGGGGGTTCGGCATTCAGCACAGCATCAGCCAGTGGATCTCCGTCATTCCCCTGGACGTCGCGGCGTTCTACACGTACGGCGTAACGACGGTGGACTGGAGCGAGGGCGGAGGACAGTTGTTCGACTGCAGCGGATACTCGTACGGATTGCAGGCCAGCAAGCAGTTCTCGGTCCTGACGGTCTACGGTGCGCTTGCCGCCGAGAGCAGCTCCATGGCGGTGAAATACGAGTCGACCGACCCCAACGCTCCGGGCACGATCGCGTTCGACCTGGAAGGAGCCAACAAATTCCGGGTGACGGCGGGACTCAGTCTGAGCCTCGGGTTCTTCAAGCTCTTCGCGGATGCCAACTTCGGAAAAGTGACCCACTTCTCTGGCGGCATCGGCTTCGGCAACTGACGGACCTTCACGAGCGCATGCACAAGACGAAGGACAATCACTCATGAAAAAGATCCTGCTGTATGCCGGTCTCGTGGCCGCGCTGGCGACGACCGGAGCAACGTGTATCAACGAAGACATCACCATACCGGTGAACGTACCACCGATGACCGCAAGCATTCCCCTCGGTTCCGGTTCGACCACCAGCTTCAACGGGACGGTCACCCTTGCCGTGGGTTCGCTGATCGGCGAAGAATACCTGGGCAATGTCAGCGGCGGGCAGGTCTATGACATCAAGATCTCCGTCACGGGCAACTATGCCGGCGGGAAGGTGAACGCCAGCACGGCGACGGTGAATGGCAAGACCCTCTGTACGTTCGCCGGCGACTGGTCGGCGTTCAAGTCGGCGCAGTCGCTGCTCGGAGGTTCCACGCTGATCACGACGAACGCGGCCGGGGTGGACGAACTGGTGAAGATCTTCACGCAGGGATCCGCCTCCACCACGTTCACCGTGGGGGCCACCGGCAGCGTCGCACCTTCGCCGGTGCCGACGGGCCTGCAGCTGATCGTCGAAGTCTACGCCCAGGCCAACACCAGGGTCAATTGATCTCCCGGTTGTTGCCCGGCGGCGCCTTGATTGCGTAGCCCGCGTTTCGTAGATTTCGTTGCATGAAACGCGACCTGCTGGGCCTGAGCCGCGAAGAGCTTGCGACGTTCGCACGGTCACTGGGCGAGTCCACCTACCGCGGAGGACAGCTGTTCCAGTGGCTCTATGCGAAAGGGGCCGTCGACTTCGCGTCGATGACCGACCTCGGCAAGGCCGTACGGAAGAGGCTCGAAGAGGAGGCCACCATCGACCGCCCCGCGGTGGTGGCCCGGCAGGAATCTCCGGCCGACGGCACCACCAAGTTCGTGTTCGGCCTTCCGCGCGGTGGGACGATCGAGTCCGTCCTGATCCCTCCGGCCTCCGCTTTTGTGGGGAACGAGGCCGCCGCCGAAGAAGAGCAGCAACGGCTGACCCTGTGCGTCTCGACGCAGGTGGGGTGTCCGCTCGATTGCGCGTTCTGTGCGACGGGTACGATGGGTTTCACGCGCAACCTCACCTCCGGGGAGATCGTCGGACAGTTCCTGGAGGCCCGCCGGCTCACCCGCCGCAGGATCACCAACGTGGTCTTCATGGGGATGGGCGAACCGCTCCTGAACTACGGGCCGGTGATGCAGGCGGCGGAGATCTTCACCGCGGGTATGGGGGTCGCGGCGCGACGGGTCACCGTTTCGACCGCAGGGTGGGTCGACGGGATCCGGCGAATGGGGGATGAGCAGCGGAAGATGAAGCTGGCGGTGTCGCTCCACAGCGCAGTGGACGAGACCCGCAGCGCGCTGATGCCGATCAACCGGCGGTATGATCTGGACGCACTCTTGCGAGCGGTAGCGGACTACTACGCACGGACCCGGCTTCGCGTCACGTACGAATTCATCTTCTTCGATGGCGTCAACGATTCGGAGGCGGAGGTCCGCCGATTGATCGCGTTCGCCCGGAAGGTGCCGAGCAAGATCAACGTCATTCCGTTCCACCCGATCGCTTTCGCGGGTCCCCGGCCGGCCGGTGCCGGACTGTCCGCCTCCCGGAGGCAGGCGGAGATCGTGGATCGGCTCCGGCATGCTCATCTGACGGTCATGGTGCGAAGCAGCGCCGGTGAAGACATCACGGCCGCCTGCGGCCAGCTGGTCGGGCAGGAAGCGCGCTCACGTCGGCGTACCAAGGAAAGGGTCCCATGGTGAACGGAATACCGCTGCGCATGATCATCTTCGGGCCGCCCGGCGTGGGGAAGGGAACACAGTCCAAGCTCCTGTCGCAGGAACTGGGGATCCCCCACATCTCGACCGGCGACATGCTCCGGAGCGCCGTGGCCGATGGGACCCCTGTGGGAAAACAGGCGAAGGCCATCATGGACTCGGGGCAGCTCGTTCCGGATGACGTGATGATCCGCATCGTTCGGGACGTGTTGTCCTCACCCCGAGTGCATAACGGGTTCATCCTCGACGGATTCCCGCGCACGCTGGCACAGGCCAAGGCCCTGTCGACGCTGTTCCGCGAGCTGGGGATCACGGACTACCACGTCCTCAAGTTCGAGCTGGACGATGAAGAGATCATCCGCCGGCTCAGCCACCGCCTGCTCTGTCCGAAGGACGGCAGGATCTTCAATGCCGAGATCGACGGGGTGGCGGCCGGGACAGGCTGTCCGGATTGCGGCTCGGCGCTCGTCGAGCGGCGGGACGATTCCGCAGAAACCGTCCGCGAACGGCTCGGGGTCTACCATCAGCAGACCGAACCGGTCCTCCACTACTTCGAGGCGGAAGGGGTGGTGGTCAAGATCAACGCCCTGAATTCCATCGACGTCGTCCATCGGGAGATCAGACTCCTGCTGCGTGACCCCGTGCGGTGAGACCACCCCTCCTCATCATCGGCCACCGGGGGAGCTCCGGAGAAGCGCCGGAGAACACGATGGCGGCCTTTCTCCTGGCCGACCGGCAGGGGGCCGACATGGTAGAGCTGGACGTTCGCCTGAGCCGGGATGGTGAACCGGTGGTGTTCCATGACCGGCGGCTTGGCCGGACAGCCCGCGGGTGGAGACGGGTCAGTGATCATACGCTGGCGCATCTGCGCACACTGGACGCCGGGCGCTGGTTCAGCGACAGGTTCGCGGGGGAGCGGATCCCCACCCTCCGCGAGGTGCTGCATCGGCTCCCGCCCCGCCTGGGAGTGAACATCGAGGTCAAGACCGACGGTGACCGGAAACGCCGGCATCTGCTGGCCTCGCGCCTCGGAGATTCCCTTCCGCCGGAACGCCGCCGCCTCCTCGTTTCCTCGTTCGACCACCGGTTCCTGAAGATCTTCCGTCCGTATGCCGCCGGCATCCCCACCGGCGCCCTCTATATGGCTGTTCGTGACCTGCGCACCCGTCCATCGGTCCTTGCGAGGCGCACCGGGGCATCGGTCTTCATCTGCAGCAGCGCCCAGCTCCGCAAGCGCTTCGTGCGGGACGCGCGCGAGCACGGGATGACCGTGCTCGTCTACGGCGTCAACACCGCACGGCACCTGCAGAGAGTCCTGCGCTTTGGCGCCGACGGGGTCATCACGGATCACCCGCGGAAGATCCGGTCGCTGGTAACTCACCTCTGACTTTTCTATATTCCTCCGTGATGATCTCCCGTGCCGCGGTTCCCATCCTGCTGCTGTTCCTGCTTGCCGGATGCAGCAACGAGATTCCCCCCGAGCAGAAACAGGCCGATGCGGTCTACGCCGCCGCCCGCGCGGCTGCCGCCCGCGGCGACGCTCCCGAAGGCCGTCGCCAGTTCTCGCTCGCTATCGCCCTTGACCTCCGTCTGGGTCGCACCGCCCGCGTGGCGGAGTCTCAGCGGATGCTGGCGGACCTTCACGCCGCGTCCGGCGAATTCGACAGCGCCCTGGTCTTCTATGGCGAGGCCGCGAAGAGCTACCGCGCCATCGCCGAACGGCCCATTGTACGCGACATCACCCGGACGATCGCCTCCCTCTACCGCCAGATGGGGAGGGAGCGGAAAGCTCTGGAGATGCTGACCGAGCTCCTCCGTCTGACGAGGGTCTTCGGCGACAGCGCGGGCGTGCGTGCCGTGGAATGGGACATGCTGCCGCTCTGCCGAGAGCTGGACCTGCGCGAACAGGAGAAGAAGATCCTCGATGAACTCGCCGCCTACTATGTCGCGGCGGGAGATATCTCAGGGCGCGCGCAGATCCAGATGGCCTTCGGGCTGTCGTTCCTGGAGCGGGGGACACACGACCTCGGCGCCGCCCATTTCGCAGGTGCCTACTCGATGGCGCTGCAGGCTCGCGATTCGGTGCTTGCGGCCTCGGCGATCGGTTGCGAAGCGCGTGCCCTCGAAGGGGTCGGAAAGAACAACGACGCCCTCGGCGCCTACGCGCAGGCCCTTGCGCTGGCCGACCGCGCCCGCGGACTCAGGAGACAGCGTCTGGAGTTCCTTACCCGGGTCGGCAACCTGTATCTCCGCGTTCGTCAACTCCCGCAGGCGCTGCGCTTCTACCGCGCCGCCCTCAGCGCGGCGATCGCGCTGGAGCACCGGATCGCCGAAGGGTATCTGACCGCCCAGCTCGGTCTCTGCGAACTGGAGAGCTCGCTTCCGGAAGCGGTGAAGAAGTTTCAGTCGGCGCGCGACCTGTTCGTTGCGGTCGGCTACGGCCGCGGAACGGCCTATGCGTTGACGCTGATGGGACAGGCCTTCCGGCGGAACGGACAGCTCCCCGACGCCGTCCAGTTGTATACCGCGGCCATGAACTCCTCGGAACAGTGGTTGTCGTGGCACGACGGCGATTCCTATTGTGTCGAATGCGAATCCGCCGCGGGTGGAACGCCGCTCACCTCCCCGTACGACGGACTTCTGGACGTCCTTCTGCAGACCGGAAAGCACGAACAGGCCTTCTGGTACGCCGAGCGCCGCCTGCAACGCGAGATGTTCGACGTCCTCTCCGCAAGCGGCCCGATCGACGGGCGACGGGGCCGTGAACACCCTGATCGACGCGTGGCAGGAAACGCGCGGACACGTCGTGGGAGCGCAGCGGCAACTCGTGGCGATCGTCTCGGGACCGTCTGCGCGGCCGCCCGGCCGAGGAGGTCAGGAAGGTCATCGCGAGGGAATCGTCGGCGCTCGACCGGCGCGCAGAAGAGGTGTTGCGTGCGGCGCCTTCGCTCGGGCCGTGCTTCCGCGTTGGGACTGCCGGTGTGGCCGAGGCCCAGAGGACGCTGCCTCCGGCGACGGTGGTGCTTTTCCCGGTCACGACGCCGCGATCGGTCTACGTCTTCGCCCTTTCCCCGGGAGGGCTGGCCGTTCAGATGTCGGCGGTAGCGCAGGAACAGGTCAGCGCGTTGCGCCGCGAATACCTCGGTTTCCTCCAGGCGCGCACGGCGATCACTGACTCGGAACAGATCAGGCCGCGGCAGGCGGACCAGCGCACCCTGGAGCTGTCGCGAGGACTGTATGAGGCGCTGCTCAGGCCGGTGGAGCGCGACATGGCAGGGATGAAGAAACTGATCGTCATCCTTCCGCGGGACCTCGCATCGCTGCCGATCCATGCCCTGCGCAAGAGCGCCCTCCCCTCCGATCCCTATCTTGCAGAACGGTTCACCGTGAGCTACCTCCCCTCGGTGTCAACCCTGCTGTTACCGCAGACCTCGCCGGGGAGCGTGACGGAGGTGGCGGCCCTCGGATGTCCGGGGGAAACGTCGTGGGACGTGGAATACGAACTGCGGGATATCCGCTCGTTCTACAAGGATGTCCGCCTGCACTTCGGGGCGGAGGCGACCATCGGAACGCTGCGTGGCGAACATGCGGACGTGCTCCATCTGGCCGTGGAACTCGCGCTGGACGACCGGCGCCCGGGGAACGGTCACATGCTCCTCTCGGACGGGAAATCCGCTGTCACGTATGCGCGGGCATCACTCGGAGACCTGCTCTCGTTGAAGGCGTTCGGCGTTGTCGCGCTATCGAATCTCTCGGACGGGCATACCCAGATCCATCCTGCGGAGCCGTATGTTTTCCTCGCGGGGGGAAACAGCACCGTGGTGTTGAATTCGTACGTGCCGACGCGGGGGGCGAAAAAGACATTCTGGGCGGGCTTCTATGCCGGTCTTCAATCCGGCGTGGGTGCCGACGCTGCATACCGGAAAGCACAGCTGGAGATGATCAAAGATCCGAAGTTCGCCGCCCCGCACCTCTGGGCGCCGTTCTTCCTCTGGTCACGGTAAGGCAGAAGGGAGGGTTACCGCCGGCGGATCTTGATGCTGCCCAGGCCGGAGTCGATCCGGAGATTCATTTTGCCCTGGGCCGATCCGTAGTTGCCGCTCGTGTAGGTGTTCTCGTCGGTCGGTTCGAAATCCCTGTCGCAGTCGATGCGGGATGCCCAACTCTGTTCGTACGAGATACGCGCGCCCACCGCGCGCGGGATGTAGATCGTCAGCACACCGAGTCCCACCTCCAGGTCCACGTCCACTTCCGTGCGGATGTCCCCGCTGAAATCCAGCGTATAGGACCCCACCCCTCCCTGGAACCGCAGATGCTTGAACCGGGCGTTGCCCAGGTTGCGGCCGTCGAACTTGCTGAGCCCCGACTCGATCGTGATGTTGTCGATGCTCGTGGTGTTGGGCGTATCGAAGGCGAGCGTGACGTCGCTCGCGCCCGAAGCGAGATTGAAGTCCTTGATCTGGAGCCCGGAGAGGTCGAAGTCGCCCCGACCCACGCCCAGCTGGATGTCGAACGAGATCGGGACCGCGTCGGTGAACTTGAGGTACCACTTGCCGCGTTCGAACCCCTTCATGGAGAAGGAATGTTTTCCCTCCTCGTCCTTGTTCACGTCCCCGAGCGTGGCCTCGAGGTATCCGACACGGTTGCGAATGGAATAGTCGAAGGCCATCTTGGAGGATTCGGTGCCGTCCCCCGCTTCCGCGGTGACGACCTTTCCGGCCTCTCCCCGGCTCAGAATGACGGTCCCGAACGAAGAGGAGAGGACGACATTGAGCTCCTTTTCGGTCGTGCGGCCGATCTCCTTGAACCGGATGGGATCCTGGGCGGAGCCGGTCAGTGGCGCCAGGGCCAGGGCGGAGGTCGCTATGAAGGTCGTGAGTCTCATGGTTCCACTCTAGAATACGCCCTTCGCAGCGCAAAGTTGCGGCGTGCGCCGGATCGCCCCGTCAATAATGGCGGATCTGGTGTTTGAGCTGTTTGTAGAGCATCTCCCTGGCCCGGAAGATATGGGCCTTGACGGTGCCGATGGGGAGTTTCAGCATCGCCGCGATCTCTTCGTAACTCTTCTCGTCCACGTGGCGGAGGTGGATGACCCGCCGGTATTTCTCCGGAAGTTGCTCGATGGCCTCTTTCAGCATCCGGGCGCGCTGGTCGTCGATGAGCTCGCGGTCCGCCTCATAGCCCTCGTCGGGCAGTTCGAACGTGAAGTCGCTGTCCCGCGACTCGATCGGTTTGTCGATCGAGTACATCTGGAGTTTCCGCTTCCGGATGTAGTCGATGCAATTGTTGGTGGCGATCTTGTACAGCCACGTCGAAAAGGCGTATTCCTCGTTGAAGCTCTTCAACGAACTGAACGCTTTGATGAACGCTTCCTGGGTAAGGTCCTCGACCTGTTCCCGGTCGTGCACCATCCGGAAAATGAAGTTGAAGATCGCATCGTGGTACTTCTCCATCAGGCGCTTGTACGCGAGGTCGTCGCCCCGCGATCGCCTGCTGGATCAGGCGCGAATCCTCCTCCCGCGAATCGACTCTCCGTTGCTCTCGGGATGGTGCGGCGGCTGGGCGTTTGGCGGGCGTATGTCGGCGGGTGTTGGAAGGCATCCACAGAAGCTACAGAATACTCAGTTCTTCTGCAAGGCGACCCCGGTCAGCCCCCCGGCCGCCGCGGGTTCCTTGTGCCGCAACGGCAAAATGCTTACGTTTGCACATGTTCATCACGTTCGAAGGGCTGGACTTCAGCGGGAAGACGACCCAGGCGACCCGGTTCGTTGAGCGGGTGAAGGCCGACGCACAAGGATCGGTCCTCTTCCTGCGCGAACCGGGCGGCACGAGGATCTCCGAACGGATCCGGGAGATCCTCCTGGACCGGGAACACCTGGAGATGTCTCCCATGGCGGAGCTGCTGCTGTTCTCCGCCAGCCGGTCGCAACTGGTGCAGGAGGTCATTCTTCCGGCGCTGGGAAGGGGGGAGACGGTCGTCTGCGACCGGTTCTACGATTCCACGACGGCATATCAGGGGTACGGTCGGGGACTCGACCTGCAGGCGATCGGTCGGATCAACGCCATTGCCTCCGCCGGCCTCGTGCCGGACCTGACGATCTTCGTGGACATCCCCATCGAGGAGATCGGGCGACGGAAGACCGCCGCAGGGGTTCCTTTCGACCGGATGGAGAGCGGCGGAGGGGAATTCTATCGAGCGCGTGCGCTGCGGCTACCAGGCCATGGCGGACCAGGAGAAGCGGTTCGTACGGGTGAACGGGATGGGGACGATCGACGAGATCGGTGCCGCCATCTGGCGGGTGTATCAGGACATTCAGCAGAAACGGAGCGGAACATGAAGCTGTTTCCCTTGACGTCAAGCGTGCGCAGCAAACTCCTGATCCCGGCGGGAGCGGTGATCTTTCTGATCGCTTCGGGATTCCTCCCCCCGGCGGACTCGGACCTCTTCCTGAAGATCAACCGGGGCATCAACCTCTTCGGGCGGGTCTACAAGGAGGTCGCGGGGAACTACGTGGACGAGGTCGATCCCGAGAAGTTCATGCAGGCCGGCATCGAAGGGATGCTCGGCATGCTGGATCCCTACACCGTCTTCATCGACCGGGAGGATGGGGAAGAGGTCGACCTGATGACCAGCGGCAAGTACGGCGGGATCGGCGTAACGATCGGCGTGCGGGACGGAGCGGTCCGGGTGATCACGGTGATGGATGGATACTCCGCCCAGAGGCAGGGGTGATCCCCGGCGACCGGTTCATCGAAGTGGACGGCAAGCCGGTGACCGGCAAGAGACCCGACGACGTGCGCGGGATGACCCGCGGCGAGCCGGGAACCGAGGTCCGCGCTGAAGGTGGAGCGGGAAGGGGAGACCGCGCCGCTGGAGTTCGTCCTGATCCGCGAAGAGATCCGCGTCAAGAACATGACGTTCGCCGATTTCGTCGGCGACGGCGATCGCCTACATCCGCCTGGAACGCTTCTCCCGTCCGACGGGCGAAGAGGTCCGGCAGGCGATCAGAGATCTCAAAGCGAAGGGGGAGATCAAGGGGATGGTTCTGGACCTCCGCGGCAACCCGGGAGGGCTGCTGGACGCCGCGGTGGACGTGGTGAGCAAGTTCGTTCCGCGCGGGAGCCATGGTGGTCCGCACGAAGGGCCGCCAGCCAGAGGCGGAGAGGAACTACACGACCGCGGAGGAGCCGCTGCTCCCGGCGGTTCCCCTGGTGTGCCTCACCGACCGCGGAAGCGCCAGCGCGAGCGAGATCGTCTGCGGGAGCCTGCAGGACCTCGACCGGGCGCTCGTCGTCGGGACAGCGGACGTTCGGCAAAGGGCTTGTGCAGACCATCGTTCCCCTCGACTACGGGGCGCAGCTGAAGATCACCACCGCCCGCTACTACATCCCGAGCGGCCGGAGCATCCAGGAGATCGACTATGCGCTCCGGGAGCGCTCGGGGATGTTCGTGCAACACCCGGACAGCCAGAAGCAGAGTTTCAAGACCGCCCGTGGGCGCAAGGTCGTCGAACACGGAGGGATCCAGCCTGACTCCACCGTCGCTCCGGAGGATCCCGGACCGATGGTGCGCGACCTGCAGCGGAAGGGAATGGTCTTCAAATTCGCCAATCGCTACTTTGGCGAGCACCGCAACGGCGGGATCGGGAAGGTCGGGGACACGGTCTTCACGGCCTTCCGGAAATTCCTGGACGCAGAGAAGTTCGAGTACCAGGAGGAGAGCACGGAAAAGATCCGCGAACTCCGGGAGCTCTCGGAACGCTACCACTACAGCCGCACGATCATCGGCGGAGCTGGACAGCCTGGGGGTGGCGCTGAAGAAGGAAAAGGCCCGGGGCATGGACCGCTATCGCGACCACATCCTCCACGAGTTGTCCGCGGAGTTCGCCGCCCGGCAGACGGGGGAACGGGGCCGCATCGAGGAGTCGTTCGTGGATGACGCGCAGCTCAAAGCGGCGGTCGGGATCCTGAAGAACAAGAAATTGTACACCAAGAAACTCGGAGGATAATCCGCGCCCATGGATCTTCTCCAGTTGCTGCTGCTGTTCGCCGGGGGGTGTTTTGCCGGTTTCCTTGCAGGGTACTTCGGTGTCGGCGGAGGGATCGTGCTCGTTCCGATCCTTCTCTACTACTACCAGAGCGTCGGCGTCTCGTCGCTCGTTGCCACCCACCTGGCGTTCGGGACCAGCCTCTTCATCATCGTCTTCACCTCTTCAGTGTCGGCGCGCGAGTACCACCGGAACGGCCACGTGGTCTGGAGGGCGGTGCTGGTGATCGGCCTCGCCAGCGTGGTGGGGGCGCTGGGCGGCGCGGTGCTTGCGTCGGTCCTCCAGGGGAAGACCCTGCAGCGGATCTTCGGTGCAGTGGTCCTCATATCGGCGCTGCGCCTGCTCTCGGAGACCCGTAAGCCCAAGGGGGAGCAGCGCCCGCGACTCGGGATCGTGCCCCTTACGGCGACAGGAGTAGTGGTGGGAGTGATCTCACCCCTTGCAGGGGTGGGCGGAGGGGTCTTCTCGATCCCGATCATGTACTCGTTGCTGCACTTCCCGCTGAAACGGGCGCTGGGTACCTCCAGCGCAGCCATCGTGATCACCGCCCTGGCGGCGGTGGCCGGCTACGTCGTCCGCGGGTGGGGGAATCCTCTGCTCCCCGGGTACACCCTGGGGTATGTCGACTACCTGCACGCGCTGCCGGTCGTGGCCGGAACGGTCCTCCTGGCGGGCGCCGGGGCGAAACTCGCCCACCGGACCGACACGGCAATGCTCAGGAAGGTCTTTGCAATGTTCCTCTTCGTGATGGCCGCGAAGATGCTCTTCTTCTGAGACCCCGCCTTCAGCGGCCGAGTTTCCGGTGGATCTGCTTGACCACCGCCTCCAGATCGTCTTTCCGGTTGACGAAGTCGATCCCGTCCGACTCGATGATCAGCAGTTTGCCCCGCGTGTAGCGCGAGATCCACGATTCGTAGTGGCCGTTGAGCTGTTCAAGATACTCCCGGCTGATGCTCCGCTCGAAATCCCGTCCCCGGAGCGCGATCTGCTTCAGGAGCGTCTCCACGTTGGCCCGCAGGTAGATGAGCAGGTCCGGCGGGCGCAGGAACTCCGTCATCACCCCGTACAACGCCACGTAGTTCTCGTAATCCCGGTCATCCATCCGGCCGATCTCGTGCAGGTTACGCGCGAAAATCTCCGCGTCCTCGTAGATCACGCGGTCCAGGATCACCGACTCGGGTCCTTCCGCGATGGCCTTGTGGCTGCGGAACCGGTTGGAGAGGAAGTAGACCTGCAGATTGAACGACCATCGCTTCATATCCGCGTAGAAGTCGCCGAGGTACGGATTGTCCTCCACGGATTCGAAGAAGGCCTTCCAGCCTGTTCTTTCGCTCAACAGGCGGGTGAGGGAGGACTTGCCGGCGCCGATGTTGCCGGCGACCGCGAGAAACACTTTGCGGGGCGCACGCCGGGCACCCGCCCGCCGGGGCCGGCGTTTCGGGGAGGGGCGTTTCGATCGAGGGGTCATGGGCGTTTGTGGAGTAGGGTGATCAGAAGTGCCAGTCCTTCCTCAGCCCTCGGACCGGGGCGCGAGAAGAGATCGGCGTTCAACATGTGAACTCGTCCGGACCGGACCGCCGAGAGGTGCGGCCACTCCGCGAACATCGTTCGGAGCGTGGCGGAATCGGCGCCGGTGTCGCTCAACAGGAGCAGCACAGACGGGTCGTAGCGCAACACCATCTCCCTGCTGAGCGTGGGGTAGGTGCCCCGGGCGAGGGCCCCCAGATTTCGGGCGCCGGCGGCTTCCAGAAGCTCGTGCAGGAAGGTCCCCTTGCCCGCCACCATGAGCGGGCGGATGGAAACGGCGAGCAGGACATCGACCTTCGCCGGGGGAACGGCGGCCCGCAAGGAATCCTCACGCGCCTGCATCCGCCGGACCACGTCGGCGGCGGCGGTCTCGCGGCCGAGCAGCCGGCCCAACTGAACGATCGACGTCCGGATCCCCTGCAGCGTGCGAGGATTGGTGACGAACACGGGGATCTGCAGACCGGTCAGCCGGAGCATGTCCTCCTTCAGGTTCCCTTCCATGCTGATCAGCACCAGGTCGGGCTGCAGGTTCACGATCGCTTCCATGGAGGGGTTCACCATCCCGCCCACGCGCGGCTTCGAGCGTGCAGCCTCGGGGGCGGTACAATAGTCCGTCACGCCGGCGACCTGGTCGCCGGCGCCTATTTCGAAAAGGCATTCGGTGATGCTGGGGGCAAGCGAGACGATCCTGCGGGCAGGAGTGTTCATCGTGACGGTCCTGCCCAGATCGTCGATCACCGTGATCGGCTGGCGGACCTGGGCCAGGAGAGCGGCCGTGATCGCTGCGGCGATCAAACACGCAGCGGCCAGCAAGCCTAAACGTCGTACGTAGGGGTGCAGGGCGGACATGGAATGGTGTTGAACCAAAAGATAGGCGGGGAATACCTGAGATGCAACGACCGTTCCGAAGGCTCAGACCCGTTCATGCACGGACTCCACCGCACGTTAGCCGTTCGCCCTGGTACCAGGTGCCGAACCATACCGCAGTGAGTAGTGTCAGCGTTGTTTCAAAGCCGAAAAGCACCGACCCTCAACAAAGAAGTCATTTGTGCGATGACTGGTGCTTCCGGCCCTTCCGGAACAGGGCGATCCCGCCGAATCCAGCGATCACCGCCACGTAGAATCCGAGATCGTACCACCAGCCGGTATTGTTGGGCTCGTAGATCCTGATCCCGTCCTTGAAGATCCCAACGATCAACGACAGCGGGGCGATCCAGCCGTGCCACACACCGGAAAAGAAACCTGCGGGCTCCTGAGGCGAATAGGTGCTTCCTCCGGGAAAGCAGCCGCTGAACGTGGCAAGGATGGCCGCACAGAACACGAGAACGACGAGTCGTTGTGCCATAAGGTCTCTGCGATAATGGAGTGTAATGGCGCTGTTGAGTTCTGCGGATGTTTCACCGCTGAGGGCGGAACTCGATGAGTTCGACCGGCGCACCGTTGTGGAGGATCATCGCGGCGCGTACGCCGGCGGATGGAACACTCGGCGGGGAAATCAGTTCGAACGGGTGTTCCTCCAGGGCGCGGTCCAGGTCCGGAACCTCGAAGGCGATATGGGGGACGCGTTTGATGATCTCGTGGATCCGACAATCCTCATCGAAGCGCATCCATTCGATCCCGAAGGGACTCGTGGAGAAACCGCTGACATGGATCTTCAGGTGAGGCAGATGCTCCTCGTCCTGCACCGCCCTGTCGGTCGGGATCCCCATGTGGTGGTAGGCCCATCCCCAGGCATGTACGGCCGGCGGAGGTTCGTGATCCCGGCGCGCGATGGTTCCGGCGGGGTCCGTCGAAGCGCTCTTCGCCGCTCCGGCGGGTTCCACGTGGACCAGGACGTCGCTGACCTGGGGGATCTCCGCACGCACCGCTGCACGTACGGCGTGGGCGATGGCGTGTCCCTGCTGAACGGTGAGATCGCTCCGGACCTCGATGTGCAGATCGACATAGTGGGAGAACCCCATCTTCCGGACCCGGCATTTTTCCACGGCCTCGACGCCGTGGACCCGCGGGGCGACCGTCCGGATCGCATCTACGATCGCGGTGGACGGGGCCGCGTCCATCACCTCGTCGAGTGCCGGACGGAGGATCCGGTAGGCGTTGACGGCGATGATGGCCGATGCAAACAGCGCCGCCCAGTCGTCGGCACCTTCGAATCCCGGTCCGCCGATCAGAGAAACACTGATCCCGACGAACGCGGCGGCCGACGTGATCGCATCGCTCCGGTGGTGCCAGGCGTCGCTCTTGACCGCCGTGCTGCTGATCTCGGACCCGACGCGGAAGACGAACCGGAAAAGGGTCTCCTTCGTGGCCACGACCAGCAGGAGAACGAGCAGCGTGAACGGGGCGGGTGACGTATGCGGCGTGAGGATCTCCCCGACGCTCTGTACGGCGATCCAGATCGCCGCGCCGAGCAACGCCATGGAGACCAAAGCCGCCGCGATCGGCTCCGCTTTCCCGTGTCCGTAGGGGTGATCCGCGTCCGGCGGCAGGCCGGAGACCTTGAGGCCCACCCACACGATGAGCGAGCTGGCGATGTCGGTGGTGGACTCGATCGCGTCGGCGATGAGCGCGTAGGAGTTCCCCAGAACCCCCGCGGTTCCTTTGATGCCGGCCAGAAGTGCGTTGGTCAGGATGCCGATCAGCGTGGAGTGAAGGCCTTTGGCGACGGAATGGGTCATCGGAGGATCCGAATCGTGAGGAAACGGCGTACAGTTCGGGCTAGCGCTGAAATGATACCGAACGCCTATGGGGAATGCAATACTCCGGGTGAGGTTGAAAGACCGATCTGCCGGATCGGACCGGCGTCACGGTTTCTCTGCATCGTGTCGGGTCGGGTCAGTAAAAGGTCTGGTCATGATCAGCGCTGTGGCGAAAACGCCGGAGACCAGCAATCCAATGTCTTCGTAGATCCCCATGGTCAGCGCGGCCGAAAAACCGATCAGTGACCAGAGAAATGGGATCGCCAGGATCACTTTTGGGACCTTCCTCACGGTCCAGAGCAGGATGCCGAACGTGAAGATCGTGGTCGGGCAGGGGAGCCCGAATGTCGGAGAGCTGGGGTATGCGTGACCGAACGAGTGCCCCAGCACCGGATAGATGACCAGAGCGTAGAGGATGAGAAGCGCTCCGACGATGCCGCGGACATCAGGGCGGAATCCAAATCAAAGTTTGTCTCGAACGACGCCGTACATGAGGAACACCATTCCCTGGAGAACGTTGAACGCTCCGAACAGCTTCGCTGCGGGATTGATGGGGGCGAAGAACGCTATGTGGTAGGCGAGCCCGGTCCACAGCCAGAGGAATGTAAGGATCCCGGCGATAACGCGGCTGGAGAACGAGGACGGGCGTATCGCGAACGCGATCGCCGCCAGGGCAGCCAGATTGAGAACAACCTGTGCCGGCCACACGGTCAGATTGTACTGCTGGAAGACCGATAGGAATTGTTCGGGAGTGAATGGGAGGTTCATGGATCCTTGACGGAGTTGTTTGGATGAACGCCGCTCCCCGGAAGCGTCCGGGAGAGGGCGAGTGCGAGCAGGCCAGCGATGGCGATCGCGGGCTGCAGCCAGGAGACATAGCCGATGATGAGCACTTGTACGGCAAGCCAGACCAAGACAATGCCCACGGAGCAGGTGACGGCGGTCCGTGCGAAGCGCGTGCGGCGGAACACGGCGATTGCCGCAAAGAGGAATGAGCCGCCAACCACAACGAAGAGGATCAGGCTGGGAAGAAAGTAGCTCTGGAAAGGGCTTCCCTGCAACCATTCAAGGGGGATCCCTTCAGCTCCGGCCATGCCGTAGCATCCCCCGCCGAAGGCGTTGAGCGATAGAACAATCAGCACAACGCCGAGCACATTGCGGATCACTCGCGGGTAATTCGATCTCATCTCTTCTCCTTCTGTGGATAAGGCATCACGTATTCTACGGTTCCTGCATCCCTGCCGGGGCCAACGAAGGCGAAGCCTGCGCGGTCCAACACCTTCACCGAACCACTGTTCCCGGCGGTCGTGTGCGCGACGATCCGGCGAACCCTCCCCGTGGCAAACGCGTGGTCCGCGAGGGCCCGCACGATCTCCGTTGCGAAGCCTTGTCCGCTGAACGCAGGGACGACAGAATATCCGATCTCCACGGAGCCACGGGCGTCGGGCGGCCCGAAGAAGCCGGCCGCTGCGACCAGCGTGGGACGTCGGAGCCAACCGGACGGAGCATGACATACCACGAGAGCCAATCCGCTGCGTCCGGATCCGCGGCAAGGTGGTCTCTGAAGTACCTGATGGCCGAGAGGTCGTATTCCCCCGGCGGCCAGTCCTCCGGGACCTCCGCACCGAGTACCGACGCAAGTTCGGCACGTGACGTGAGCTCTGCATCAAGCACAGCGAGTGCTGCCGGCACAAGATCCAGGCGCGGTGTCGCGATCGGGGCCACGGGTCATCACCCCTTCGACTTTTCAAGTTGCATGGTGCAGACCCGACGGAACATCTTCGGCTGCATGTCGATGGCGACAACCTCGCCCTCGGGGCCGACCGCCTTCGCCAGCGGGGTGGTCAAGCGTTATGGTCCCTTGCGAAAGGGTTGTCAAGTTCGACCATCCAGGCCAGCCATGACGGGCAGGGGATGGAAGTTCGGCGTGTGGAGGTCAATGTATACGTGATCCATCTATGCCGTTCCATCCTGGAGTGTGTAGCCCGCCCGTTGGAGTGCGCGACGGGTCGCCTCGAGGATCTCGGGACGCGCATTGTGGGGCAGCACCGGGACCTCGGGTGCTGATCGGAGGCGTTCGAGCATCGAGTCAGTCTCCGATCCCATCAACGTGTCGAACAGATCGTACACCCCATCCTCCCGTTCCTCCAGGACGTTGTGGTTCGGGAGGATGGAGCGGAGGGTGGCAAGAATGAAGGGCGAGGGAGGTGGTACGAGCAGCGCAACAAGTGCACCGTGATCAAGCCTCATGCGTTCCGCATCCTCCGCAGGGGTGCCTCCCCGGGCCCGGCTGATGGCCGGGAGCATGATCTTCTCTTCGATCCCGATGTGCCGCACGATCCCCTTGCGGAACTCCGCATAGGCCTCCGCGTCGATCGCGCCCGGCCGTGCGGTGGCGCGTCGCAGGAGATCGTCGAGCCTGTCATGGTCAGCTGCCAGGTACTGATGGAGGGGTCCAGCCATCGATCATCCTCCCGAAGAAGTGTGTTGGGATCGCGGCACTCACTTCGCCTGATCTGCACGGCGCCACCAGAGAACGGTCGCTGCCAGCCCGGCGAGGAACGTCACCGAAACCACGATCACGCTGTGAAGAGCAACCGGTTCCGCGTCGGGGGTCACGGTCCTCGCGATGAGAAGCGGGACCGCCCACGGGAACCACTCTCCCCACCCCAGAGCGACCGCGATGTTCGCAAGCGCAAGTGCAAGTACGGTCCATCCGACGGGCGGGAGGTATCCGCGTCCGATGCTGGCAGCGAATGCGACGATGGGCATCAGCATGATGGTGAGGACCGCGACCAGCATGATCGCCGCAAACGACGACCAACCGAGTTGTTCCGACCAGCCCGGAATGCTGACCGCGGCGCCGACGCCGAGTCCGACAAGATAAGTCACCAGCGCGAGCATCAGTGACCATGCGACGATCAGCAGGAATTTTGCGCTGACGATCACGGAACGCGGGGTAGGGAGGGAGAGCAATTCCTTCACGGTATGATCGGAAAACTCGCGACCGAACACCCATGCCGTGATCAGGGTGAAGACGACCGCTCCCAGGCCGGCCCCTCCCTGAGCGATCATGCCGAGGAATGCTGACCAGTCGGCTGCCCCGGCGGTGAGACGGGCTTTCTGGCTGATCAGCCCCAAGGAGCGGGCCCTTTCGGGATCTTTGAGAATGACCATGAACAATCCGCCCGCGAATGGGAGAAGCAGGAATCCCGCTGCGGTCAGGATGGCGATCTTCGAGCGTCGCGCCTTGAGTGTCTCGGTCCAGAGAGCGGAGATCAATGTCTTCATGCCGATCCCCCCGTCAGACGGAGAAAATGCTCCTCCAGGTCTTCTTTCGTGACCGCCAATCGGAGCGGTGGAGTTCCGGCGTCAACCAGGAGAGTTGCCACGAGGTCGGGTGATTCGATCGCGCGCGGATCACTCAGAAAGATCGTGCCTCCCTCCCGATCAAGAGCGTAGCCCGCGGCTGCCAGGACACGTTGCGCAGCCCCGGGGTCCCGCGTCGTGATCTCGAGGCGCTGAAAACGGAGCTTTTGCAGTCGTTCGGAATCGAGTTCCTCGATCAATCTGCCTCTGTGGATGATGCCGATCCGCGTCGCGAGGCGGTCCACTTCGGTCAGTATGTGGCTCGACATAAATACGGTCACGCCTCTGTCGCGGCTGAGCCCCGCCAGGAGCTCGCGGATCTCCACCACTCCGGCGGGATCAAGCCCGTTCGCGGGTTCGTCAAGGATGAGCAATTCAGGTTCGTGCAACAGGGCGCGGGCGAGGGCAAGCCGCTGGAGGTTCCCGCTGGAGAGGGTTCCCGCCCTTCTCCGGGAATACGGTCCGAGTCCGAGGCTCTCAACACAGCGGGACGTTACGCCCTTGTCGGTGATCCGTTGAAGGCGGCGGGCGATCTCCAGGTTCTCGAGAACGGTCAGTTCAGGATAGGCGGCGGGGGCCTCGACGAGATGGCCCACCCTGCCCCAGGGGCCTTGGCCGTAGGGGCCGATCGTTTGTCCGAGCACTCGCACGGTCCCGGCCGTCGGGTGGATCATTCCCAGAAGGGCACGGATGGTCGTGGTCTTCCCAGCCCCGTTCAGCCCGAGAAAGCCATAGACCTCCCCGGATCTTACACGAAGGCTGACCAGTTCGACCGCACGAACCGGGCCGAACGACTTTGAGAGCCCATCGGTGTCGATCGCCAATGTCGTGGTTGAAGGGGAAATCCGGAGCCCTCCTCACAAGGACGTAGCATATAAACCGCAAATCGTCGGCTATCGGCCCGGTTCAGTGCCGGCCGGGCCATGACCGGCTTCTTCACCCGACGGTTTCATGGTCGCCCCTGTCATCACGTGTTCGGGGCGCTCTGTATCGACGATCGACAACGGGTCAGATCCCGAGGACCTTCTTGCCCAGCCACGCGGCGATCGTGACTTCAACGATACTCCAGGGAATCGCGAACGGCAGCAGACCGGACGGTAGGACATTCAGGTTGCCGATGACGATCCACATCATCACGAACGCCATGGACCATGCCACGAGGACGACCTCGACGAACCGCATTCTCTTCAGCAGGAAGACAACGGAGCCGGCAAGCATGAAACTCCAGAGACCCCACAGGGCATTGTTCATGAGGTCGGAAGGAAAGATCATCCCGTTGCTGCTGAATTTCTCGATCCATGAGGACTTGAACGACGAGTTCATTGCGAGCAAACTCCGAAGCGCTGACCCATGCGCCCGATGCCAATACCGCGAGCAAGCTCTTCTTCATGATCACCTCGGGAGATATGGGTGATGGACCGCGCATCGTCAGCGATCGGCCCGGTTCAGCTTCAGCCTGGCCCTGACCAGCTTCTTGACCAGTCGGACCGGTACGGCCCTGTCGATCGGAAGGCGGACAGTGGCCTTCGCAGTAACGTATGCTCTCAGCTCCTTCTCGTGTTCTTCGATCACCGGCGTGGGGAACATAGAGGCCGATGCGGTTCTCGAACGCCGAGAAATAGGCCAGACGCCCGTTGCAGCTGTAGTAGGGCATGCGGTAACTGATGCTCTCCCTGGCCTCGGGCGCGGCCTCCAGGATCGCTCTCCGGAGTTGCCGAAGCTTCTCCTGGACCTCTTTCGGAAACATCGCGATGTATGCGTCCACAATCGCAGGTGTCTTCATCAGGATTCCTTTGCGGCCGACACGTTCAGGAAGCTACGTCCCGATCCCCTCTATCGGGACCGCAGAGCAACAGGAAGCGTTGCCATAGGTGCCTCCGATGAAGGAGATCAGTCCGTACGATCGATCCACTGGTGCGCCGCCCGCAGCAGGTGGCTGTTGCCGCGCCCGTCGAGGATCCGAACGATGACGTCGACAAAGATGTGCGGGCCCCAGGCGGGGCCATTGCGTGCGACCTTCACGAGCCGGTTGGGCCTGCTTTCGCCCGGCGGGAGTCGCTTCGTTTTCAAACCACCCTTTCCACGCGAGGGAGTCGTGCACGACCCAGATGGCGTCGGCGGTGATCGTTGGGGACAATTGCCCGGTGTCGGTGGCGGTCACGTAGGCGATCGCAATAAGCGGCTTCCCACCAGGGGGGCTGATGGGCATGAAATCCCGCCACAGGTAGGTGGTGAGAAACAGGCGACGCCCTTCGGCAACAACGGTATCGGGCGCCGTCAGGAGCCGGATGACCGGAATGTCCGGTGGGATCTCCTCGCCCAGGTCGGTGCACCCCAGAGCGGTGACGAAGACAATAAGTGCAAGCAGTGGTCTCATGGAGTCGATGTATGCGGTGAAAAAGGTCCGTTGGGAATCCTCCCCGAACAGGCGGGCGTACTACCCGGGGATCTCGGCCTCGACCAGCTTCGCCAGCAACTCCAGGGATTCCTGCCACCCCAGATAGCACGCCTCGGGAGGGATGGCGTCCGGGATCCCTTCCTGAACGATGTTGACCTCGGTGCCAACCGACACCTTCGTGAGCCGGACGGTGGTCTTCATGGTGCCGGGAAGATTCGGGTCGTCAAACAGGTCCGTGTTGCTGATCAGCTCATCGGGGACGAGTTCCAGATACTTGCCGCCGAACGAATGGCTCTGACCGGTGCTGAAGTTCGTGAACGACATCTTGTACGTACCGCCGACCCTTGCATCTACGTGGTCGACCTTCCCCGTGAAACCATGGGGCGGCAACCATTTCACCATGGCATCGGGATCCAGGAACGCCCGATAGATGCGCTCGGCGGGTGCGCGCAGCACGCGGTGGAGGCGGACGGTGGAATACGGTGGCATACGGTCCCTGTGAGTGCGACATGGTGGTGGTGTGAGACGTTTGATATGGATGGTTGTTGTCCCTTCTGAGTATGGTTATGAGTCGCTGGCCGCCTGGTGGCATTTCGGTACGGGGGGAACAGAGGGTCTTCCTCTAGGCATCCTGACCGCGACAAAGGAACCCCGAGCCAGCACGCCCGCGAAGCCGATCTGTTCCCAGCTCCCCGCGATCGCATCGCGCGAGAGGGTGCCGTGGAGGATCAGGTTGTTGTCGGTGTATACCGGGTTCAGGTTGAGCGCAATGACGCTGTTCCTCGCGATCCCCTCCAGCTCACCGGATCTTCCGTCCTCAAATCGCCAGTGCCCGGTGACCGTCGAATCGCTTCCGTAGAGCGCCAGGGTTCCCCGCTCCACTTCGACCTTCAGGGTGTCGAAGGCCCTGTAGGCGAAGGTCCCGAAAGGCGATCCTGGGTAGGTGGTACCGAGATCCTCGCAAGATGCGAGCAGCAGCAAACACGTCAAACCAGCAGCCCAAAGGCCTTTCATCCTGCACTTTCAGTCATATTCGCAGACGACAGCGAGATTCGCGCGCACGGCATGCAACGCTACCATCGTGGACCCCGGCACGCAAAGGACCTCCGGGGATGCGACCAGCACAAGGGAATATACGGTCAATTTCTGGAATGGAGCGCAGAAAGTCAAAGACCGCGATCGTGGAGGCAGGTCAAACACTTCAAGCGCGATGGATTTCCCGCGTCAGAACAGGAAAGGAACGAGCTTCTTCACGTTCTGTTGATACGTGGCGTAGTGATCGCCATATGCATGCAGCAAGCGCTCCTCCTCGAAAGGAAGAAGGCGGAGAATGAGCAGGAGATAGATGACAAAGGCGGCAAAGCAACCCAGAGACCCGATCAGACACGCAAGTCCAAAGGCGATGCACAGTGCTGCCGTGTACATCGGATGCCGGATGAACGCGTACGGACCGCTGATGACCAACCTGTCGGTGACCCGGGGGCGGCTCCCCCCCAGTTGGTAATTGGTCCGCAATGAGATCAATGCCCAACCCATCAGGACAAAACCAAGGAGGTAGACTACCGCGCCCAAGGCCTCCACGGTCATTTGAAGCCATCCCGGGGCGATGCTCAGAGCGGTGGGATCGATCCCCTCGAAGTCTCCGCTGATGAGCAGGACCGCGGCAAGGGGATTGGCGATCAAGAGGAAGAAAAGATTGAAGATGTTGACCAGCCAGAGAAGAAGACCCCCTTCAGGCCTCTCCAGGATCGACCCGGTCGTGACTCGTTTGACGGCAACGAGCGCGGCGAGCAGCACGAGGATGAGTATTCCGAGTGTGCGCTGTTCCATGATATGCATGTCGTTCTCCAGAAGATTCGGACATCGCGAGTGCTGTTTGTCTGATGACTCTCCGCAGCCCACCCGGCGGGCGGGCACCTATCGCCAGCTCGCAAGAATGGCGCCGGCAACACTGAGTGCTACGAGGTGATTGCCGATACGGATCGCGAAAAGCCTGAAAGGGATCTTCTCCCAGATCAGTTCGCCGGCCTCCAGGGTGACGACGAAACCGACCCACACGAGAACGCCGACGCCCACTCCTTCGATGATGGTGGTGGCGTCGGCAAGGTAGACGATCACCGCCAGCACCAGGGAGATGAGCTGGTGTCCGAAGACGCCCGCCGCGATCCACTCGCGAGCAGGCTTCAGCTCTTGTTTGGTGAGTTCCATCCATTGCCTGCCGAAGAATCCCGGCATGAACCAGATCAGACCACAGGCCATATGGGCAATGCCGGCGACGAGAACTGCCAGGAGATTGATATGGGAAAAGATCGCATTGAGTGACATGACACACCCGTATCGTAGTGATGAAGAAGGGAACAGCCGTGATTCACTTCCTTGACCAGGCGGGACGGGCTCGAAGAACCTTCTTATGAATGGGACAGCGTTCAATGTGCGAGCCCGGGAGATACCCTGTACTCACCAGAAATTCATTGACGATCTCTCCTCCGGTGAACGTGAACGTCTGTTTGAAGAGGCGTGTCCACTCCTCTTTGGTCCTGGGATGGTGATGGTCAAGCCAGTTCTTGAATGAGCCGAACTCTTTTCGCAGCCGGAGAATCACCCGCGCATTGTGGATCGCAGCGTCGACCTTCAAGCGGTTCCGAATGATCCCAGGATCATGGAGCAGTCGCTGCCTGTCGGGACCGCGATATGCAGCGACCTTCGAGACGCTGAATCGATCGTAGGCCTTGCGGAAATGCCGTTGTTTGTTCAAAATGGTGGTCCAGCTCAGACCTGCCTGATTGATCTCCAGGACGAGCCGCTCAAAGAGGGCACGGTCATCCCGGACCGGGAATCCGTAGGCCGAATCATGATACAGGCGGTGGACATTCGTTTTGTCCAGCTGTTCAACCGCTTCGCAATACGATCGTGGTTTTTCCATATGCGGGGACTGTCGCCGAATTTATGCCGTGAGGAATCTGCATGGACATCTTCAGAACGCATACAACTCCCGCCGATCAGGACGAGTGGGATCATCAACGAGGAGAATCGACGTCTTGTACCCGAACGCTCGTCGCGGTGTCCACCCACAACGCCAGGGCTACTCCGGCGGCATTCACAACAAGATCGATGGGGTCGTACGTGTTGGACATGAAACCAAACCCATCGAACACCTCAAAGAGCTCAACAGCCGATAACGTGATGGCCGCGGTCAGAGGTCTCCGTGATCTCACAGTGTGCCACAGATTGATGAAGACGAAATAGAGTGCAAAGGAGATCGACAGGTTGCCGGCATATGCGTGGAAAAGATCGGCGAGGGGGCCCGTGTAGTGCCGCTTGAGCAGAAGAACGGCGATCCCCAGGAGAACGAAGCCGACGTTTCGGAGCTTCCCTGCGGTATGGGTGTTGAAGACCATTCGTATGCCGTGCGGAAAGGTTGATGCTCAGGACGTCAGCTGAGCGAATGCTGGGCATGTCGTAGCATCACAGACCAGCTGAAACGAACCCTTGGACCCTGAGATGTCATGAATCCGGCCTTCTCGGCGAGTGCGGTTGTTTGCGCGAATTCATCCCCGGATACATGGAAAAGTTTCGGCTCTATGAGCAGAAACTGCCCTCGTTCGTCCAAAATAGCTTTCAGCTGTCGAAAAAAGGAATCCTTATCGGGAACCTCATGAACCATGAAGAACGCCAGGACAAGATCGACTCTTCGACGGACATTGATCCTATCGTTATCACATCGTACAAGTTCGATCCTCTCTTCCAATTCTGTCCCTCTGATCTTGTCGCGGACTTTCTGCAGCATTCCTTCCTGCAAGTCTGCTGAGACGACCTTTCCACTGCTTCCTACCATCTTTGCCAGTTCGATCGAGAAGAAGCCAGGGCCGCACCCGATATCGAGGACCGTCATCCCTTCTTTGACGTAAGGAGCGAGGATCTTGCGTGGATCTTGAAACCACCTTCTGATCCTGCTATCGAGTGAATGAGCAAGTTCTACAGGACAGACCCGGTTTCTTTCAGGTTCCATGTTCTCCTCGTTCTTGATGGTTTCTGGCATTGGTTCACCAGAAGCGCCGGAGCTGGAATCGGTATTGACAGTACGGAGGTGTGGCGCGGAAAAATACAGCGAAGTTGACAAATAGAACGCAGAAAGTCAAAGACCGGCAAGGATCCGATCGACCTCATGCTTGATGGCAGGGAGCGCCGCCGCGACCGGCGGTGAAAGCTCCATCTGCATCGATTGAATGGCGTCGATGGACACCGCGACGAGGAACAACCGTGGAAGCGGGCCGAGCAGCTGGGCGGACTCGAGCAGATCGCGGAGGCCGATATCGTGCGCGCTTAACGTGCGGGGGAAGTCGCTGGCGAAACGGGGACGAAAGACCCGGACGGTGCCCGCCGGGGCACCGTCCATGGTCGCATCAATGAAGATGATCGGGTCGTAGTGCTGGAACAGCTCCAGAAGATGAAAGCCGCCGGTACCCCCGTCGAGAAGCGTGACACCGGTCGGCGCGCCCTGCTGCTGCAGGAACTCGACCGCCCGGACGCCCACACCCTCGTCGCCCATCAGGAGGTTGCCCACACCAAGGACAAGGATGGACGAGGAGAACGGCAATACTTCGTCTTCTCGATGAACTTCCATCCTCCCACCATCGACGACGTTACTCCGCGTCCCTCCACGTAGTCGTGGTAGAACACGAGATAGACATGGACGATGGAGAAGACGACAAAAAACCACATCATCACATGGTGCCAGTGCCGCACCAGCTTCTTCGTACGTCTCAGCATGGTCATCGAATTCAGTCCCGTATCGGGCGGCAAGATAGGCATCATGGGCCGGGATCAGAAAGAACATGAAGTTGAGACCCATGACCACGGGCACAATACCGGTCCACAGTTGCCGAGTGAGAAGTCAAATCCACCGAAAAGGAGAAGATCACCGAAGTAGTTGATATGTCGGCAGTGTCGGAACAGTTCCCCCGTGTAAAGGGTGGCCTTGGTTCTCGGGGCGAGTCTTCCAGATATGCCGTGAGTAGATTCGTTCTGCGGTCGACTGCCCTGGTTATTGGCCGGCAGGCGGTTGCCAGAGTTCCACCTTGTTGCCTTCTGGATCGATGACCCAGGCGAACTTCCCGTACTCGGAATCGTCGATCTTCTCGAGAACGTTGCAGCCTTCTTCGCGCAGGACCTTGACCAGGGCGTGGAGATCCTCCACCCGGTAGTTGACCATGAACGTTGCCGTGCTGGGCGCAAAGTGGTCACCTTGTGCCGAACCAATGGACCAGATGGTTGTTCCGGCAACCGGCTTGCCTTCACCGTCGGTCCAGGTGAAAGCCGTGCCACCCCATTCCTGGACATCGATTCCGAGGTGCCGCTTGTACCAAGCCTGCAGTGCCGGGGCGTCTTTGGCCTTGAAGAAGATGCCGCCAATGCCAGTGACTCGCTTCATAGAATCTCCGTGGTCGTGTGGTGGTGAGGAAGAGTGTGTCTTCTGCGGCCGCTTGTTGGACCGCCTCTCAACCGCGAAGCGCCGCCTCGATCGCAGCGATGTCGATCTTCTTCATCTGCATCATCGCATCGAACGCTCGCTTGGCGGCAGCGGGATCAGGATCGGTGATCGCCTTCGTGAGGGCGATCGGCGTGATCTGCCAGGACAATCCCCATTTGTCCTTGCACCAGCCGCACGCGCTCTCCTGCCCGCCGTTGCCGATGATCGCGTTCCAGTAGCGATCCGTTTCGGCCTGGTCGGCGGTGGCGACCTGGAACGAGAACGCTTCGGTGTGCTTGAACGCAGGGCCGCCGTTGAGCCCGAGGCACGGTATACCCATCACGGTGAACTCCACGGTCAGGACGTCCCCCTTCTTCCCTGAGGGAAAGTCACCGGGTGCGCGGTGCACCGAGCCCACGGACGAGTCGGGAAAGGTCCTGGCGTAGAACCGCGCCGCCTCCTCGGCACCGCCATCGTACCAAAGGCAGATCGTGTTCCTGGCTGGTTTTGGCATGTCGGTCCTCCAAAAAGATGAACGATCGGTACCCTCCTATCAGTCAAACCACCAGCCTTTCGGCTGCGGCTTGCAGGCGCCGCCATACATTCTGTAACCCCGAAAACGTCCATCTGATTCCCTCGCCTGGAACTTGACGGACGGCAGTGGTCACCCACATCACCGCCTTTGTCGGGGGGGCAGGTGCAGCAGTTGCTCGCGTTCCTTTCCATTCGTTGCTTGGCGGTCACGTCGAATCGATCAGGACCGTATACTGAAGTGTTCCCATTTCCCGAATGCTCGACAGCAGCGGTGCACAGCGCCGTCGGCCGGTTCCTCCTCTTCGGCGTGCCTCAGGAGTTACCGCGTTTCCGGTGCGGCGCGTAGAAGGTGAAGGGTTTGCTGATCGGGCACCCCCCGAAATACTTGCCGAGCAACCGCTCGAACACCGAACCGGGAACCGACACCCGCGCAAACAGCGTAACGCACGATCTCAGCTTCATGTCGTCCGGCGAGCCGAATATGTCGTGCGCCGAGCGCCCGTTGACACGGACCAATGCCTCACAGCACTCCACCAGCCGAGGGCCGAGAACCGGATGCCGCAGATAGGCCCCGGCCTCGGCAAGGCTCTTGATCGCGTACCGCCGGGAGGTCGCGCTGAACCCAAGCCCATCGAACTGAGGGAAGATGTACCACATCCAGTGCGACCGCTTTCGGCCAGCGCAGATCTCGGACAACGCCTGGTCGTAGTCTTCCGCCTGCGCCTGCACGAAGCGGTTCAGGTCGTGGGTGTCGTTCCCGTACACCATCGGTGCCTCCTACGCTGCCGGGCGCTGGCGTTCGGCGGGGACGGTACGAAGCGACGCCGGCTGCCGGAATGCCCCGTCAGGCGTTCTTCTCATCAATGCTGGAATCATGCGCTGTTCATCCGGTCAGCGATTCTCATCGGGAATGCTGCGCCAGGCAGCCCAATCGATGTTTCGCCCTGGAAATGCCACCCTTCTGAATGGCCACTCCCTGGCGATCCACTCGCGAACCTCGGAATACAGTCGTGACTCAAGTCCGCCCGCAAGCTCGCTTTGCCGCGCCCACAGATACACCACTGCATCGTAGCCCCGCTTTGCGGTCGGGTTGATGTACACACACCCGATGACGTGCGACTCTGATGGTGTTACGACCGTGTAGGCGAAGGACCGGCGCAACTGGAATTCCTTCTGGTGCCAGCCGAGATCGATCAAATCTTGTTCAAAGGTGAGGCCCTCGGGCCAGCTGTCACCAGGCCAGATGGTCTTCAGATGGGCCACACTCGTCATGACGGCGTCATAGTCCTTGACGACATCATTCACGGTGAGCATGCGCAAGCGAAACTCCTGGGTTTCCAGCTTCGCGGGGACCTCAAAATCCGGTGGAACGAAGGGATGTGTTGACTGAGCCAGCGCGGCAGTGCTGGTGAAAGGCATCAACGCTTTCCACGCACGTGATCGAAGTCGGCCGAGTGGACCCATGCTATGCTCCGATGTTCGTGAGACGCCCAATGAATGCAGTGAACCTGCGGCGCGACGGCCGATACAACTGCTTATCAGACGCCGCCGCGCGATGCGACTATTTCACGTATCCGTTGGGCATGATGGAACAGGTGATCCGCCTGCATCTCGATCACGAACCCGATCGGAATTCGTTCGGGACGTCCGTCCCGGTCGCGGACCACCACGGCACGATGCCACGCCCCGGGGAGGTTCTCCAGGAGTTGAAGGATGTGCACCCGGATGGCCTTCAGGAGAGCCAGCGACGCGTCAATGGATCGCGACCCATAGGCCCACCGATCGCCCCAGGCTTGCTGCGACATCACCCTGTACCATGCGAGTCCAAACTCGGCCTGCTCATCGCCCAAGGCCATTTTGATGGACAACTTCCAGATATCATCCCCGTCGACAATATGGTGGACGATCTGCCGGATCGTCCAGCCGCCTCCTGAAGGCACGGCATCCAGAACGTCATCCGGCAACCCCGTCACAATACCTTCCAGCTGTGCCGGTCCTTCTCGAAAGCGGGAAATCGCACCCGCTTGATCGTGGGGTGCATCCATGGTGACGCCTCATCGTTGGTTGAGTAGCGCCTGACGATCCAAGCCCAGCGGCGAGAAGAAGGAAGCGCAGTGACTGACAGCGAGTCCACCGCAGCGCATTCGTGGACGGTGACTGGACGACACGCCGGGGCTGGGCCTACTGCTGCCTCACGATGTCGATGGAGATCTCCACCGCCCGCGTCGTTCCTCTGTTTTCGAGCCAATGGGTGGTGTTCCTATCCTCGGGCCAGACCCACTCCCGGCCCATAGTCCGTCGACACCCCGTTTCGATGGTCTGTGATCGTTCCTTGCAGTATGTAGACCATGCCCGGCCTGTCTTTATGGTCATGGATCGGGCCGAAGACCCCTCCAGGGTCTGATGGTCACCATGTGCATGCGAAGTTGACGCCCTGCCATGCCCTCGATTTCAGGGCCAAGGTCAAGCGCTGCCAAAGTCGGCCGGCCCAACGACCGGCCCCGTCACGTTCTGGCGATGGCAAGCGGTAGTTCGACCGCGCAGCGGTGAGCGATGTCCGCCTGTCGTATCGCAGAAGCCAGTCTCGAGGTACTGCCCCGGATAGACCTGCCAGTGGATCTTGTGGCCGACATCCGGTTCAGGAAAGCACGAACCGCATCAATATGAACAAGAAGATCGACAGAGAACCACCAAGATAGATCCATTTGATGAAACGCCGGGGCCTGTCAACTCCTGGCGCCAAGAGCCGATACAACGAATATACGATTATCGAGTCCATCAGAGCCAGTGGAATCAGGTAGATCAGCTCCAGCCACCGGAAGAGAAAAGGCAGCACACTGACAATGATGACTCCGGCGAAGACGACCGCACTCACCTTGAGGGCATTCTGTGCACCAATGATGATCGCCAGTGAGCGGGAACCGATGAGCTTATCACCTTCCACATCCATGGCATCCGATGCGATCTCCTCCCCCAGGTCGAAGAGCATCGCCAGAAGACCAAACCACCAGACAATGCCATCTGTCGGATGACCGACCACGATGCCGCCATACACGAATGTCATGCCGACCGAAAAGGCGACCATCAAGTTCCCGAACAAACCCGTACGCTTGAAACGCCAGTTGTACGCGAGACCAACGAGCCAGACCGCGGCTGCAACCAGAAACGCGACAAGGCCCACAAGAGCGCTGGTGATCAGTCCCGCGAGGGCGACGATGATCGACAGAAGAACCACTTCCTGTTTGGAGACCAATCCTGCCGGAAGAGGTCGATCGGGGGCATTGATCGTATCGGTCTCAAAGTCGAAATAGTCGTTGAGGATAAGGGCGGTAGCGGAGATGAAGAAGATACTTGAGAAGCCGAGGACAAGTTGAGAGAACCGGGGGACCGCACCGAGGGCGAGGATCTGGCCAAGGATCACGCAGATGCCTGCAGTGAACGGGAGTTCGAAACGGAACAGGCGAAACAGACCGATGATCTTGGTTCGACTCATAGAGTGATGAATCAGGAAACATGGAACCGTTTGCCGGCTAACGGATCAAGCTTGCCCGCAATTGACGCGGCGCAGCCGTGACAATTATCCGCTGCAGCGCGTTGTTAGCGCGCACGCTTTGTGGCCGACATGTTCACGTTGCTTCTGCAGTCATCTTGGCACGCCGGGTCAGTTCGTTCACGCTGGATCAGTTGGGCCCACCGTGCCAATGCAATATCTCCCGCTGGAACATAGGTGCTCATCACAACGCCGGTTGTCGAAACCTTCGAAGCCACAAGGTCGCAGCGCGCCCGGCTTCGCGCCATTGTCAAACAATCGCTTTCCGCGGCCGAGCACTACCGGGTACACCCATATGTTGTACTCGTCAATGAGCGATGCGGCTTGCAGCGTCTGAATCAGATTGCCGCTGCCGATGATTTGAAGGTCGTGTCCGGGGCGAGCCTTGAGCGCGGTGATGGCTGAAACGACGTCCCCGCCAAGCAACGACGAGTTGTTCCATTTCAATGCCTTCAACGTACGGGATGCCACATGCTTTCTTATCGCATTGAACGTTTTCGCGATCGGATGGTCTTCCGATTGGTGAGGCCAATAGGCCTCGAAGATTTCGTAGGTTTTGCGGCCGAGCACAAGCTCTCGATCCTTACCATCGAAACCCGCCGCGGACAGATCCATCGCATCGTCCCAGAAAGCGAACGTCCAACCGCCCAACGTGAAATTGCCGGTCGGATCTTCTCCGGGTCCTCCGGGCGCCTGCATGACGCCGTCCAGCGACGTAAACGTGGACGCAACAAGTTTCCTCATAGGATTCCCCTGCAATTGAATGGGATCGTGCGCGCTAGCGGACGCGGGCCGCTTGTGCCGCGAGACGCACCATGGCAATGCCAACGTTCATCCGGTTGCCTCGCTTGACACATGGCAGCGGACAGTGCTCACAAGAACCGACGCCCTGGCGGCTCCGGCAGATGCAGCCGTTTGTCAGCCGGCGCCGGGCGGCGGCTTCTTGTACTCATGCGGTATTTGACGAAACAGGTATTTCCCCGGCTGGTGTGGATCAGGGACGATCATGGGACCGAGAATGGCATTACGTTCTTGAGCCATGGACCAGAGTTCATCCGCCAGGGAGCGTGATGCATCGTCCCTTGGAATGAGGGGTCCAAGGAAGTAGAGGGCTCTGCCCACCGCCAGAGGATCGACTTCGAGATAGTCTCGTAGAATGTGGATGACGGCTCTGCACCCAAGCTTCGGAAGAAACGTTCTCACCCAGGCTCCGATCTGTGTAACACCGGCGTCGAGGTCCGAAAGGCGAGAGACAAAGATCGACCGGAGCTCGGTCCGATCCGTGACGGTGCAACGGATCATCTTGAGTCCCACGCTCAGATTGCATTCGAGAAGCCTTCGAACGAACAGATGTCTGTCGTGCGCGGCCAGTGAGCGCAGCTGGCGGGCGAGGGCAGTCTCCTCACCCGAGTCCCGACGCCGGCGTATGAAATCTTCAGGTTGAAAGTCCGTACCGTGACCGTCCATCGATGTGCTCTCCAGTCCGAAGACACATGTTATGCGCTGACGGGGACGCATCGTAGATGGACCTACAGGAGGGTATCGATCTCCCGCTCAATATCGTTGAAGTGCCTGTGAAGCTCGTCGTCGGGAACGACCCAACCCGGGTCTCCGGCCTCGGCGTCGATGTAGCCATCGAGTGAAAGGGAGGTCGCGTACACGAGTTTGCGCATGGTGTCCACCTTGGAAGGGGAGATCCGTCAGGCCTCCTAACGCCCGAATCACGCTGCGCCGAGAAGCGGCATCAGCGCGAACACCCCCCAGCCCAGGTATTCGCGCGTGTAGGCGGCGTAGCGCTCTGGTTCCGAACTCAGTTTGGTTCGAACGTCCTTCGCGAACTCGTCCTTGGGATTGGCTTCAAGCCATCGTCGCATGGTGAGCCATTTGGCCGCTTCGTATCTGTCCCAGCCGTCCTGGTCAGCCAGTACCATTTCGACGACGTCATAACCAAGATGGCCGAAAGACGAGAGGAGTTCTGGAAGCATGAGAAAGTCGGAGATCGAGCTGGCAAGACACCCCCTGGCGACATCTTCCGTCGGAGGTAACTGCCGCCAGTAGGGCTCGCCGATGAGGATGATCCCTCCGGTGCGCAGGCTCCGCGCCAGGAGCTCGATCGTGCCGGCGACTCCCCCGGCGATCCAGGTGGCACCGAGACAGGCTGCCACACTGACCTTCTCGTCGGAGACATAGCCGGAAGCATCGCCATGGATGAACTTGACTTGATCGGCGACGCCGAGTTCTTCGGCTCGGATTCTCGCTTGCTCGGTGAACACCTGGCTCATGTCGATGCCGATGCCGGTGACGCCGTGATCGCGTGCCCAGGTGCACAGCATCTCCCCCGAACCGCTGCCGAGGTCGAGCACTCGGGCCCCAGATTCCAGACGCAGCGCCGCGCCGAGAGTGGCGAGCTTTTCGGGTGTGATCGGGTTGTGGATGCGGTGAGCACTCTCGGTGATGGTGAAGATCCGTGGAATATCCATTGCAGAACATCTCCTTTCGTGTGTCAAGAGACATCGTGGCTGCCTAACGGATGCGGCTCACCTGAGCCGCGAAACGACTGTTCGTGACGAAAACGTCCGATCAACTACCTTGCCACACCCTTGGCGGATGACTCAACACACCCACCACACCGTCCTGGGCGCGGCAGCAGGTGCAGTTGCCGGTTAGGCGACGGCCACGGAAGGTGTCAGAGATTAATCACCCAATCGGATAAGAATCCGGTTGCCGGTTCGTCCGGATAGCCCTTCTGGTTGCTCACTATCCGAGTGCTGCCGATGGAGTAGTCCACACATCGATGAGTGTGGCCATGGATCCACAGTACAATGTTGGTCGAGCGAATCCATTCATCAAGTCGAGATGCAAATGCCGCACTGACGGGATCATCCTCAGCCCCGTGCCCCAAGGAGGAGTAACTCGGTGCATGATGAGTCACTACTACCGTCGGCTCATCGGACGATTTCACTGCTTCTCTGAGCCAATCCAATGAGGCCACATGCAATAATCGGGTATCCTGAGGGCGCAGCTTCCGGAAGCCGGGACCAGTTCGGATACGTCTATAGTCAGTCATCCTCTCCTGGGCGGCAAGCATTGACTCGGAGCGGTCTCCTGTCCCATGGAAATCAGTCCACAGAGTACACCCAAGAAACCTCACCCCGTCCAACGTTGTTGCTTTGCATTCCAGGAAAGTCACGGTGGATGCCTGTGAAGATAGTGCAAGTTTCCTGCTAAGGTGAGGAAGTGCATTCCCATAGAATTCGTGGTTGCCCGCCACATAGATTGCCGGTATGTGTTGAAACTCGGCGGAAATCCACTCCAGACCTCGCGTACCGACACCGATATCCCCCGCCAGGACAACGATGTCGCAATCAACCCTGGCGGGCTCGTAAGGCTCGAACTCAATGTGCAGATCGCTGAGGACATGAATTCTCAAGAGAGCCCTACAATCTTGAAGTCGGCCGCTGGCGAAGCGGTTCTATGGCAGAGTATTTAGCTCTTGCACAGTAAGTGTTAAAGCAGTATCTTAGATCCATGATCCTGGACTTCGGCGACCAAACTACCGAGGATGTCTTCAACGGCGAAGACACGAAAGCCGCTCGTCGCGTGCCAAAGACGTTCTGGCCTGTCGCACGGAGAAAGCTCGACATGTTGAACGCTGCCCATGAGCTACAGGATCTTCGCGTTCCACCGGGGAATCGCCTTGAGCGACTCAAAGGCAACTTGGCGACATATCACAGTATACGGATCAATGATCAGTTCCGCGTGATATTTCAATGGGCCAGCAACAACGCAAAACGGGTCAAAATAGTCGACTATCACTGATAGGTAGAACATGATTCCCAAGAAGCGTATGCCCTCCCACCCGGGAGAAATTCTTCTCCTGGAATTCCTCCAGCCAATGAGCCTGTCGCAGGTCGAACTGGCCAAGCGTATGAGCGTCCCGGTTCAGAGGGTGAACACGCTTGTCAATGGCAAGCGTGATGTTACTGCCGAGACTGCGATCTTGCTCAGTCGAGTGCTCGGTACCACATCCGAATTCTGGATGAATCTGCAGGTTGCCTACGACCTCTACAAAGCTCAAGCCCGCCTCGGCCGCGCCGCCTGAAACCGCCTAACGCTCCGGTTCAGCGGCGGGGCGCGCAGCGGACCGTCCGCCGCAACCCGTTGCTAAACCGCAGTTGGGCCCAGCCAATGACCAAGCGTCAGCGGCCATTGTATTGCAGGGAGACGCGAGATTGAGCAGGAACATAGGTCAACCTGATCACAGACTCGTCGATCCGGTCATTGGCTATGAGGCGGAGCGGCGGCCGGGGTCCGGCGAAATAAGGCTTGCCGTGACCAAGGACGACGGGATGCAGGTAGATTCGATACTCATCGATCAGGTCAAGTGTGGTCAGGCTGTGCGCCAAGTCCGGGCCAGCAAGTTCGATCTCCCCATCGCGTTCGGCCTTTAGCTCGCGGATTGCGCCCTCAAGATCTTCCTCAACAAGTGTGGCGTTGGGGCCGACCGCCTTCAACGAGCGCGAGACGACCCATTTCGGCTGGTTCCGCCACGCCGCCGCAAAGGCGCGTTCCCCCGCATCCCATTCAGGATGGTCGTCGTCCCAGTAACGCATGACCTCATACATTCGGCGGCCGTACACACTGCCCGCCTGCCCCTGAGCTTGCTCGATGAAGTGGCGGAAGAGTGTCGGGCTTGGCGCGAACGCCATATGGTCGACGTACCCGTCCAGGGACTGATTCATTCCGAACACGAGCTTCGCCATGCACTTTTCCTTTTCTTGAGCGCAGGACGTGTTTCCTGCGGTCTAACGGCTGCGGGTCACCTGCGCCGCGCAATGTACCGAGACAATCACTATGAGGTCGCTGTCCGGCTCGATCCCAGCCACCGATTGTAGATGACGTCAGGGAAGAGATGATGCCAAGAATATAGCCATACGTCAACCGATTGCCAACGCGATATCTTCGCCGATCCCGAATAGGGCCGGAGTGAGCGGCAAGCCGATCGATTGCAGCCGACGAGACCCTCATGGGCACAACGCCTCACGGAGCTCGTCCGGCCTCACCGAGCACATAGAGCGCATCCACCGTCACGAAAGGATTGCCCTGCCTCTTGCCATGTATGCCCCAGTCCGCGTATGTTCCTCGGGTCTCTATCCGATCGGCCCGTTTCACGTTGGTCCACTCCACCGGGAACATACCATTGGCCAGGCGCTTGCCCTCAAGCAGATCGAGGGCATCCCTGCAACGCCGATCGCGAACCAGTCCCATCTCCGCCATCACCAGGAGCGCACTCAATACGTCGTAAAACCGGATGGGGTAGTGGATCTTGTCCACGGGACCACCCCACACGGGCTTGATGAGGGCGGCATCCCGCTTACGCCAGAGGAGGCGCCGTTCGAGCAGGAACTCGGCCGCACGCTCCGCAGCCCGCCGCGCACGCTCGTCCCCCGTCACGCGAGACCAAAGAGCCAGTCCCCGAAGCGGGAGAAGGGTTTCCTGCACGGAGGATGTGCGGGCGCCCGCTCGCTTGTCGCAATTCCATCCGCCGTCCGGCCACTGGAAGCCGATCAGACGCTCCACGAGAAGAGGCACGCGTTCGCGATCGACGATGCCGAGCAGGAGCTGTGACCAGATCGTGTTGCCTTCCATGGAAGCACAGCGCCGCGGTCGCCGGGGTTGGTCGGGGAGAACCACCGTGCTCGGCGGCTTCAGGAACGCCGGGGCGAACATCCAGTCCAGGACGCGCTGACGCAAGGGAAGCAATCGCTCCTCCCCCGCTGGAAAACCGATCTCGGCCAGTGAGTAGAGTGTCCAGTGCGGCCCCTGCCACTTGCGATAGGGATTGAAACGCTCGCCGTGAAGCGCCAGGAGGAGGCGCCTCGCCATCGGCGACGAACCGATCTCCCGGCGCAACTTCTTCATGGCAGGCGAACGCTCCGACTCGGCTGCGAGAAGCCGCCGCGCCCGATAGGCGACAACCGGGTTCTTGTGCGCACAGAGAGAATCGTCCAGGTTCATACAACCCCCTCCGGCTCCCCTAGACGCGACCGAACTTGAATTCGAGGAGCACCAGCACCATGGTGACCGCAACCAGGACGTTCCATGCAGCGCCCACTATCATACCGGTGACGCTCAACACCCAACCAGGAAACAACGGCATGAGGAATGCCCCGACAACGCTGAGTATGCAATTGAGCACGAACAGACGTGCGATCACTCTTTGGCGTGGAGACGCACTGAACAGCGGAGCCAGAAACGCCGTGGCGATGCCGAGGATCGCATAACCATACATCTCCAGTGCCCACCCGAGGGAGTTGGGATTGGCCATCGTGGTGGCCGCAACGATCCCCGGGCTCTCGTGCAATGAGAGGGGGATGAATGCTGTCTGCATCACATAGTTGAAGAAGATCAATCCGGCGGCGATGACGCTGAAGGCGAGAGCCGCACTGCGCAGGGGGCGCCGACCGTCCGCGTCGCTGGCGGGAATAGACGAGACAAGCAAGATAAATCCCCCGGTGATCAAGAACCCGAACACATAGGGGAGACTCTGAAGCCAGGAATAGTGTCCGATGAATGTCGCGACGCCCTGCCAACTCGGCTGGGGAGCGAGCACCTCGACCAGGACCACCGCGACGGGCCCTGATAAGATGATGCCAGCAAGAACAACTGCCGCCGCGAGAGAGATCTGCCAGGCCTGCTTGTCGGTAAGGTTCAAGTTGTCCTCCAATGGTATTGCGCATTTCGCACAACGCCTGCAAGATCTCTTCCTCAGCGTCGTGCGTTCACCACGATTCTCACCGGGTCGCCAACGTGAATTGTGCCGGTATGCACCACCGTCCCATAGACGCCGGCGTTGTTCGTGTTAAGCCGGACGACGGTCTTCATTACCCGCGCATCTTGCTCGCCTGTCTCCGGGTCGAGGTTGATCATCATGCAACGAACGTCTCGGGCCGTTACCGTCACCGCGGGGCCTGACTCGTCGCTCCCGAACACCAGTGTCCCACCGAGCCAACCATCCTCGAGGAACGGCGTGCGGTCACTCGTCTCAAGTACGATGTTGGCCCGGAAGCGCCTTCGATCGAGTTCGACGCCCGCCTCGACACCGATGCCGGCAATGGTCGCCAGGCTGATCACCGACACCGGGGCATCATCGAAGATCCCGTTCTTGAGGTTCATCAATTCAACGTCGCTGCCAAGACGCTCAGCGATCTCTCTCTGGAGGTCTGCGCTGCGAAGGGCCAACTGCCTGCCCGACGGCGTGCGCACGTGCGTTGGGAGGGGTTCGCCTGTACTCTCGTCGAGACCCAAAGGGTGATACAGAAGGAGCGCCAGCGACGCGGCTTGCGGAAAGCCATGGAAAGCCGCTGTCATCTCCAACGCGACGGAAGGCGAACCGCCGATCACCGTCGAGACCGTGCCATCCGAGGAATGCGGACTCCGTTACCGCGCCCGCCATCGATTTGACGGGGTACCGAACAAGCTCGCAGACATGTCCGAGTTCAATCGTCATACACGCTCTCCCGTTCCTTGTGCATACGAACAGTGGAGGCCGCCGCCGACGCTTCGTTGAACAAGCATGCACCGGAACATCCAGTGCGCATCACGGACAAAGGTGCGTGCTTTCGTCAGCGTGACCGCTCCGGGGAGATTCCCCCATCATCGTAACGCAGGCTGGTCGCGATGTTGTGGTCCGGCATCAGCGGCGTGTGCCAGTGCCGAGGGTGTCCGGCAGCCGACGATCGCCGGCGCCTCGTGGATCAGCGCGTCATTCTCGAGAGCCTCGACCATGAACAGGGCAAAGTCCACCCGGCGGGTGATATTGCTTTCAAGGATGGGGTCGCCAACGTGCCGACTCCAGACGGGCAAGCCCTGACTCTCGCCTTCTTCCAGGTCACTCCCGCGGACGACGGTCCACCGCGTGTTGCTGGCAAAGACCCGCCGGCATGCCTCGACCTGATCCCCAAGGTCCGCAAGGCGAATGAACCGGGCGAACCAGGTGAAGAATCTTTCGAACCGTTTGAACGATCTCGAATATACATCCTGTCCATCGCGTGTGATGTGCCAGCCGCACGAGAAGACCAGACGCGCACCCGTGGGAGCGAAATCGAGGACGGCCTGCGCGGTGCCGGTCGAATACTGCTGTAGCCCCCAGGGGACCAGGACGGTGAGCACCCCGTCGCATCCGGCAACAGCCTTCCTGATGACCTCACGGTCGTTCGTTGCTCCCGGAAAAAGAGTGATGCGTCCTTTGAACGGGTCGAGCTTCCCGACGCTCTTCTCCCGGCACACCCCGACCACTTGGTAGCCGCGATCCAGCGCGTGCTGCACCATGTATCTCCCAAGCTTGCCGGAGGCTCCGACGATACAGAGTCTCTTCATGTGCGTCCTCACGACGTTGATGAGTCCTTCTCGCCCCTGATCCTGCGTCCATTGCTGGGCCCCACCGCCTTCCACCGGGGCCGAAAGATCTTCATCGGGTTGGCCTCGGGACCTCGCACACCAGAGGTACGTATGGTCTGCCGGCGGGTTTCACCAGCGTGAATGCCCGCAACACACGGCAGGATGTTCACATCATGTTCGCAGAACAACCACGTTCTTTGCGAGAGTCTTGAATCTCACCCCATTGGACTGTACAACGGTGATCGACACATGACCGGTCTTTCCGGTCTTGATATCTCTCACCGTGCCCGATTTCCCTGCATGAATGCCGCCAATGACCTTGCAGCGTGTGCCCGGCTTGGCACGAACTCCTTCGCCGACCCCAGGAGTCTCGGAACTAGATCCTTCATGAGCTCGTACGTGCCTATCACCAGGAGCTGGCATGCGGTGCTGACGGTGAAACAGTAAGCGTTCATCCGCGGTCCTATGCCCAGCCTGTGGCTACACCTGATGACTATCAGCAGAAGGATCGCAAGCACGATAATCGCGATCAGATAGGGTCCAGTGCCCAGAAGGGCCGAGATCCGGGCTTCATCCTGCCGGCTGAATCCGCCAAGCAGAACCGAGAAGAATCGATTGAACATTGGGAAGAACGCAAGCGGATAGGCCTGTAGGGCTCCGAACCTCTCGATGATCAGGAGAGCGATACACGCCTGAAGCACGCTGAATGCCGGACCACCAATGCTGACGAACAGATCATGGCTCTGCTGGAGATAGTGGCCATCCCTGGGCCAGACGTAGTTCAGACTGTACACCATGCGGTTCCCGAGGATCTCTCCAACGCTCCAATGTCCGAACTCGTGGAAGAGATACGTGACATAGGCAACCGGAATGAAGAGCAGGAAGACTCTCCAGTCTATCGGTTTGTGGGAATCCGGTTGCATCGATCACCCTGAATTGTGAGGCTGCGGGCACCCAGGTGTGCGAGGGGCCTACTGTTGGGCGGTCGCCGGCGACGCCTCGACATCATGACTTCTATGTGCCAGGTAGAAGATCACTATGGTCAGAAAGCTCACGGTCTCCACCGGGACGTCGATCATTGCGTGTTCGAGCGTATACTCTCCCAGGCGAACGGAAGAGAGGTCCAGGACTATTGCCAGGATATTCGCAAGCGCGATCACGATCGCGGCCCACCTTCGTTCGAATGGCCTTAGCGCAACAGAATGTAGAACACCGTCGAACCAAGAATGGATCCTCCCGTACCGCGCAAGATCCCCAGGATCATCGGATGCTGTGCGCCCGCATTCTTTGTCACGAGCTCGGGAAATACCATCATGAGCATTCCCATCAGGAAGAAATAGACGGCGCAGGCGTAGATACGGTGCAAAACACGACCAATGCCCATGGCGGAACCCGTGGATCGTTCATGCCAACTCCTGTGGAGTTCGAGAGATCCGAAGACGGGGTCGATTGGATTGGGCGATCTTGCTGTGGCAATTCCCAGGCCGAGCGAAGGCTGCAAGATGGAGAACGGGAATGCCACGGTACCGAGTCCGGAGCACAGTGCGGGCGGCAACGTTGGATCTGCAAGCCAGCCACCCGCGACCTCGATGACCGTAAGGGCAACAATCCCGCACTCATCGGCTTCCGCACATCGAACAGAACCAGCACTCCACGAACTGCGGCCCAAGGCAAGCCCCATCGGTGTTGGCCGTTCCCCCGACGCCCCTCCTGTTGCAGTGCACGAGCGATGGGCATAGCGCCGCCAGGCGAAGCGCCCGAATCTGCTATGTTCCGCGCAGGATCTTCTCCATGGTCCTGCCTTTCGCCAATTCATCGACCAGCTTGTCCAGATACCTGACCTGCCGGGTCAAAGGATCTTTGATGTCCTCCACGCGATAGCCACAGATCACTCCGGTGATACGATCCGCGGCGGGGTTCAGCGATGCTTGCCGGAAGAATTCTTCAAAGGTCACATCGGCCTTTATCAGTCCCCGGAGTTTCTTGTGATCGAAGCCGGTCAACCACTTGATGACCTGAAGCAGTTCCTCCTCGGTTCGGCCTTTCCTCTTCACTTTTGCGACATACATTGGATAGACCGAGGCAAAGGCCATCTGTGCGATACGCCGATCGTTCGTGCTCATTCTGCCCTTGATGTATTGTTCGATGAGAGTCAGGAGGTGACCGCCACCTGTTGGGGGGTCGAGGTCCTCCTGGCGCGTATGCTCTTGTATGCCGACATGTCCAACTTCCCTCTCTTCTACGCAAAATCTCCACAATGGATCGCCAAAAGTCAAAGATCTTCGAAGTTTCACTCGAAACCCCGAAACAGCCCCAGCAGCCGTTGAAACATTGATTTTCCACACAGAAAAGGGGACATTGGACGGTCAGTTCCACACTCCGGAGGTCCGGTGGACAAGTTCGTGGTCCGCGGCGGAAAGCCGCTCCAGGGAACCGTCGAGATCAGCGGCGCAAAGAACGCCACCCTCGCGCTGATGCCCGCGGCGATGCTCGCCTCCGGCACATTCCGGCTCCGGAACACCCCCCTTCTGCGCGACGTGAACACCATGGCCGCCCTCCTGCGAACGATGGGGATGAAGGTCGCGATCGACAACCATGTGGTGACCCTGGAGACCTCCGGCATCAACAACTTCGAAGCCCCCTACGAACACGTCAAGAAGATGCGGGCCTCGATCTACGTGCTGGGGCCGCTTCTCGGACGCTTCGGCAGCGCGAAGGTGTCGATGCCCGGTGGATGCGCCTGGGGTCCGCGCCCGGTGAATCTGCACATCGAAGGGATGAAAAAGCTCGGCGCGGAGATCTCTCTCGAGGGAGGGTATATTCTGGCGAAGGCCGGCCGCCTGAAAGGGGCGCGCGTGCACTTCGACGTCTCCAGCGTCGGAGCTACCGGCAACGTCTTGATGGCGGCCGTTCTCGCGCGCGGCGCGTCGGTGATCGAAAACGCAGCGATCGAACCCGAGATCACGGCGCTCGCGGAATTCCTCGTCTCCATGGGGGCCCGGATCACCGGCGTCGGCACGAACCGGCTGGAGATCGAAGGAGTCAACGAACTTCACGCAGTGGAAACGGACACCATCCCCGACCGGATCGAAGCGGGGACGTTCCTCGTCGCCGCGGCGATGACCGGCGGAACGATCCGGCTTGAACACGTGAACCCGGATCACCTCTCCGCTGTCCTGACGAAGCTCGAAGACGCCGGCTGCACCGTCACATACGGTTCGACCTCCGGCGGAGCCGGGAAGGGGTGGGTCTCTCTTTCGGCCCCCGCGCCCATCCGGGCCGTCGACGTGACCGCATCGATCTATCCCGGGTTCCCGACCGATATGCAGGCGCAGTGGATCGCCATGATGTCGGTGGCCGGAGGCACTTCGGTGGTCACCGACACGATCTACCTCGACCGGTTCAAACATGTTCCGGAGCTGATCCGCCTGGGGGCGGACATCGAGGTGAAGGAGAACGCCGCGATCGTGCGGGGCACGCAACGGCTTACGGGAGCGAAGGTGATGTCGACCGACCTGCGGGCCTCCGCTTCGCTCATCCTGGCCGGCCTCGTGGCGGGCGGAACGACCGAAGTACTGCGGGTGTATCATCTCGACCGGGGCTACGAGGCCATCGAAAAGAAACTCCGCGCTCTCGGGGCCGACATTGAGCGGGTCGCGGGAGAAGAATTCTGAACAGGGGTGACAAGAGCCGCACAGGCGCTGAGGCGCGAGGGGAAGAAGAGCTGAATGTCTGGACGAAGACCCATACTCGTGGGCGCGGTGTATGCCGTGACGGCGGGAGTATGCACGCAGATCCCCCTGCTGAACACCTTCGGCTTCGAATACGCTTTTCTCTTCGGCCTGCTGACCACATTCACCGCAGGTCCTCTGACGATCGCTGCGGTCAGGGACGGTTTCCGGAGGGGATCCTCCGGACGTCGATCGTTCGTCCGCTCGCTGCTCGCGAATCTCGCCCTGCTGGGCATTCCCCTCCTGGTGATGCTCGGTGCCGCGGCCGCCGGGGTGGGCCTGGGCCCACTGGCCTGCGATCCCGCTGAAGGCGTGGGGTTCTTCCTCCTTCTGCCGTTCGTCACCGCCATCTTCACTTCGTCGCTCGGCTATTTCTGCGCGGTCCACTACCGGCGAGCACAGCTGATCTACTGGTCTGTCTTTCTCCTCTCCGTGGTGTACGCCATAGCCCTCGGCTACTACACCCCGGCGATCTTCTCCTACAACCTGTTCTATGGCTACTTCCCGGGGATCACCTACGACGAGCTGCTTCCGCTGACACTGACGCTGGTGCTCTTTCGGATCCTGACCCTGGTCTGTGCCGGGTTGCTGGTCTGGATGGCGTTCCTGATCGAGTCGACCTGCCGGCCGGAAGAGCGGACGGTCACCAAAGGAACCGCCCTGTTGCGCGCGCTTGCGAAACCTCCGCGGGTGTTCGTGAGCATCGGCGCAACGGGCTTCCTGCTGCTCACGTATGTCTTCCGGTGTGAACTGGGTTTCGAGACGACGGAGACCCACCTCCAGCGTTCACTGGGAGGCATGGTGCGGACGGAACATTTTACGATCCACTATCGTCCGGAGAGCTGCGACAGCAGCCGGATCGCGAGGATCGCGGCCGAGCACGAGTTCCTCCTGGCCCGGCTCATGGACCTCTTCGCCCTCGGCAAGATCGATCCGATCGCATCGTATCTCTACCCGTCGAGCGAGTCGAAACAGAAACTGATCGGCGCCGGCAGCACGAGCATTGCAAAGCCCTGGAACCGGCAACTCCACGTCAGTCTTCCATCGATGGAGGGGGTGCTCGGACACGAGCTGGTGCACGTCGTCGCCGGGCGGTTCGGTCAACCGATCATCGACGCGAACCTGAGCACCGGCCTGGTGGAAGGCCTCGCCATGGCGCTCGACGAAACCCGCGGGGAGCGGACCTCGCATCAGTATGCCGCGGCGATGCGGAAACAGGGTATCGCGCCGGACATCACCTCGCTCATGTCGTTCAGAGGGTTCGCGGTCCATTCATCCGCCGTAAGCTACGTGCTCGCGGGATCGTTCTGCCGGTACCTGATCGACCGCTACGGGATCCGCCGCATCGCACAGGTGTACGGCGGTAGCGACTATGAAACCGTCTACGCGCGGCCTCTGGCAGCGCTTGTGGGGGAATGGGGCGGATTCCTTGACCGGATCCAGGTGAGCGGCGAAGACACTCTGGTGGTGGACGCGTTCTTCCGGCGCCCGGGCGTGTTTGCCAAGGTCTGCCCTCGTGTGGCGGCACGGCGGAACCGGGAAGCCGCCGAAGCCTTCGCGCGCAAGGAGTACGGGTCGGCGGCGTCACGCTACCGGGCGATCTACGGGGAAACCGGGGCGTACGAGTCTCTCGCCGGATACCTGGCGAGCGCCTATCGCGAGGGAGAATATGATTCGTTGATCGCCGTCTACCGGACCCGGGTGGCGATCGATCCGCGGCCGGCCCGGTATCTCCCGCTATTCGTTCTCTTCGGTGATGCCTTCCGGGCGAAAGGCGACACGGCCACCGCACTATCGCTTTTCCGCCGTGTCGCTGCAGCCAACGCCACCGCCGGACTGACCGAACAGGCACTGGTGAGGATCGGAGCCCTCACGGAGACCGACCCGGTCGCGTACTTCGACTATCTGACGAGCGGATGTGCCTGACAGCATCAGGCTGGAACTGGCCGGCAGGCTTGTGGCAACCACCCATGAATCTCCGCTCGCCCTCTACCTGAAGGGGCGCGTCGCACAGAGAATGGAACTGTTCGATAGCGCCCTGACATCGTACCGCGACGTGGACGACAGGCGGTTCGACCCGCCGCTGAAGGCCGCCCGTTTGTGGGCCGCAGGGGAGTGCCTGTTCCGCCTTGGTCGATTTCAGGAGGCAAAAGTGCCCTTTTGGGAGTCGCTGAACCATCTCGGGACCGAGGCCCGGCAGGAGCAGGTAAATGCCTGGATCGCCCGGTGCGACTGGATGAGTATCCCGCGGAATCATTGATTCTTGCGGTTTTTTGAGGTACTATTTCGATTGGTTTCTTCCCTACCATCGCGCCAGAAGGAGAGTTCATGACCACAACGATCGTTGATGCCATCGCCCGTGAGATCCTCGACTCCCGCGGGAATCCCACTATTGAAGTGGACGTCATCCTGGAGAACGGTATCACGGGCCGGGCAGCAGTGCCGAGCGGCGCCTCCACCGGCGAACACGAGGCCGTGGAACTGCGTGACGGCGACAAGTCCCGGTACCTCGGCAAAGGGGTGCTGAATGCGGTCGAACACGTGAACAACACGATCTCGGAGGAACTGACCGGCTTCGATGCGCTGGACCAGGTGGGCATCGACAGCATGATGATCCAGCTCGACGGGACCCCGAACAAGGGGAAGCTCGGAGCCAACGCCATCCTCGGGGTCTCCCTGGCGGTGGCAAAAGCGGCCGCACTCTCGATGAAGCTCCCGCTGTACCGCTATATCGGCGGCACCGGTGCCCGGGTACTCCCGGTGCCGATGATGAACATCCTGAACGGCGGCAAACATGCCGACAACAATGTGGACGTTCAGGAATTCATGATCGTCCCGGTGAGCGCTCCGTCGTTCGCGGAAGCGCTCCGGATGGGGACCGAGACCTTCCATGCCCTGAAGTCGGTTCTCGGCAAAAAGGGATACAACACCGCCGTCGGTGACGAAGGAGGCTTCGCTCCCAGCCTCAAGTCGAATGACGAGGCCCTGGAGGTGATCATGGAGGCCATCACCAAAGCCGGTTATGCTCCCGGCAAGGATATCTACCTGGCCCTTGATGTCGCCTCCAGCGAGATGTGGGACAACGGAAAGTATCTGTTCTACAAGTCCGACAAATCCACCAAGACCCCGGAAGAAATGGTGAAGTTCTACACGGCCTGGGTGGACCGGTATCCGATCATTTCCATCGAGGATGGGATGGCGGAGAACGACTGGGACGGCTGGAAGAAGCTGACCGACGCCCTCGGCGGCAAGATCCAGCTGGTCGGGGACGACCTGTTCGTTACCAACACCAGCTTCCTCAAGAAGGGGATCGACATGGGTGTGGCGAACTCGATCCTGGTGAAGCTGAACCAGATCGGCACGCTGACCGAAACCCTCGAGGCGATCGAGATGGCCAAGCGGGCGGGGTATACCACCGTCATCAGCCACCGCTCGGGAGAGACCGAGGACGCCACGATCGCCGACGTGGCTGTGGCCACCAACGCCGGCCAGATCAAGACCGGATCCGCGAGCCGCACCGACCGCATCGCAAAGTACAACCAACTCCTGAGGATCGAGGAAGAACTCGGGACCAGCGCCCGGTACGCTGGCCTGGCTGCCTTCAAACGCTCCTGATGAACGATCTGCTGCCGTCGTCGCGGGAGGGGATCACCCTCCCGCGGCAGGCGGCGCACTCACGCAAGGACCACCCATGACCCCCATCATCAAGTTCGGCACCGACGGCTGGCGCGGCGTGATCGCTGACGACTTCACCTTCGCCAATCTGGACCGGGTCGCGTTCGCGACCGCCCGCTACTTCCGCAAGCACAAGAAGATCCGCAACGGCATTCTCCTCGGCTACGACGCCCGCTTCATGGGGAAGGAGTTCGCGCGGAGGGTGGCCGAGGTCATTGCGAACACCGGGATCAAAGTGGTGCTGGCCGATGCGGTCAGCAGCACCCCGATGGTCTCGCTCCTGACGAAGCTCGACAACGCCGCCGCCGGCGTGGTGATCACGGCGAGCCACAATCCCCCCCGGTACAGCGGCTTCAAGATCAAGGGAGAATTCGGCGGACCGGCCCACCCGGAGATGATCGCGGCGGTCGAGAAGGAACTCGCGCGTGTTCTGAAACTCAAGAAACTCCCGCCGCTCTCCCTCTCCTACGACCGCCTCGTCGCGAAGGGAAAGATCGTGACGGTCGGAATGACGAAGCGGTACGTGGACGACCTCGCCGGAAAGATCGACCTGGAGCGGATCCGGCGTTCGGGACTGCGGATCGTCTACGATTCGATGTACGGCGCCGGGACAGGGAGTGCTGGACGGGGTACTGCCCGGTCTGGTGCAGCTTCACACCGAATACAATCCCTCGTTCGCCGGCACGAATCCCGAGCCGCTCGCCCAGAACCTCCCCGAACTGATCGCGGTGATGAAGCAGGGGGGGAAAGACATCGGTTTCGCCTCGGACGGTGACGCAGACCGGGTCGGTGCCGTGGATGAGAACGGGAACTTCGTGGATTCTCACCGGATCTTCGCCCTGTTGCTCAAATACCTGTTCGAACAGAAGGGCCTGCGGGGGGACGTGGTCAAATCATTCTCGGTCTCGTCGATGATCGACAAGCAGGCCGCAAAGTACGGACTCACGCTGCACGAGACCGCGATCGGGTTCAAACACATCTGCCGCATGATGACGGAGAAGGATGTGCTGATCGGCGGCGAGGAGAGCGGAGGGTTGGGAGTGAAAGGACACCTTCCGGAGCGGGACGGGATCTACCTGGGACTGCTGCTCTGCGAGCTGATGGCGGTGCGGGGCAAGCCGCTCGGGGCGCTGGTCCAGGAACTGATGGATGAGTTCGGCCAGCATGAGTTCGGTCGGGTGGACCTCCACCTGACCGAGAAGGAAAAGACCACGATCATGAACAGGTTCCGGCGCGGGGTCAAGGAGATGGCCGGATACGCCGTGACCGGCCGGAAGGACACCGACGGATTCAAGTTCTTCCTCGAAAAGGGGTGGGTGCTCGTCCGCGCGTCGGGGACCGAGCCCCTCATTCGGTTCTACGCGGAGGGGGAAAGCCGGGAAATGGTCCGGAAACTGCTTTCTGCGGTGACGGGCAGATAACCCCCGGGGTCCGGGGATCGCGGCCACAAGGCGGAATGGCGCATGAAATGCAATCGACGATGATGTTCTACACGATCATGCCGGACGGGACGGTGAAACAGGTCAATCCGTTCACCGGGACCGAGGTGTGGGCTGTGGCGGGACGGCGCGGCAGGCCGATGATCAACGAGCGGCCGGAGAACGAGCCCCCGCTTGAGCTCCACGACCCGGAGGACTACTGCAGCTTCTGCCCGCCGCGGTACATGGAGGTGGCTCCCGAGAAGGTGCGGCTCGTGAAGCACGATGGACACTTCGAACGCCTCGACATGCTCCCGCCCGACCGCTACTTCGAGACGACCGCCGAGTTCCGCCGCGTGGGGAACATGTTCGAGATCGTGACGCTGGACTACTGGAGGAAGAACTACGCGTACAAGATGACCGCCGCCCGTCAGCGCTGGCGGGAAGACTACCTGGCCAACCCGGCGGGGCTCAAGCACGTCACCGACATCATCCACTTCAAGCTCCGCCGCGAGGGAAAGACCGACGAACAGATCGACCGGCTGCCGCTGGCGGAAAAGCTCGCGGCCGCCGACGCGTTCTTCGGCGGCGGACACGAGATGATCATCGCCCGGCGGCACTACACGAAGGGGGCGCGCCATCCGGGCGACCTGGTCTCCTCCGGCGAGCTGACCGACGAGGAACACTACCACTATTTCAAAATGACGATCGACGCGATCCAGGACATCGCGTTCCACAACCGGTACGTCCGGTACGTCAGCGTCTTCCAGAACTGGCTCCGCGGAGCGGGGGCCTCACTGGATCACCTGCACAAGCAACTGGTGGCCCTCGACGAATGGGGCGCCTCCATCACCGGACAGCTCCGGATGCTGCGCGAGGACCCGAACGTCTACAACGAATACGGCGCCAACTTCGCAGCCCACCACAACCTGGTCTTCGCGGAGAACGACTTCGCCATCGCGTTCGCGGGGATCGGGCACCGCTTCCCCACCATCGAGATCTACTCCCGGAGCAGGGCCGGACGACCGTACGAGCACACCGATGAGGAGATCCGCGGGATGAGCGACCTGGTCCGCGCCATCCACGCCGCGATGGGCAACCAGATCTCGTGCAACGAGGAGTGGTACTACACGCCGATCGACGCGGTGTACAAGATGCCGTGGCACGTGCTCATCAAATGGCGCATCAACGTCACGGCGGGCTTCGAGGGAGGGACCAGCATCTTCATCAACCCGATGACCCCCATCGAGCTGCGGGACCGGATGGTCCCGCACATGTACCACCTGAGGGACGAAGGGAAGATCGCCTGGCTGCGCATCGCGGAGGAGTGCCGCGTCGATCCGAATCCGCTCAAGTACTATCTCAAGTAACCGGACCGGACCCGCCGGCCTCGTTCCGGTCCGGGGCAGCCGCAGCGTGTCGGCTCGCGGCGAAGACCAGTCCCAGCACCGCCCAGATCAGCATGATGATCTCGGTGTCGCCGAAGTTCCACTCGAACAGCCCGTTCACGTGGAACCCGGCCATCACCGCCAGCCCCCCGAGCGCCAGGGATCCTTCGAACCACCGCCCGCGCAATTCCCGTTCGATCCGCCACACGGCGGTCCAGGCGCGGACGAACACCGCGAGGATGGCGGCAAGTCCAACGATACCGATCGTGACCGCCCACTGCACCACGTTGTTGTGCAGGTGTCCCTCCACCTTCCACGCTGGATCGGAATACCGGGCCCAGATCGTTTCCATCCCGACGTCGCCGATCCCCAGGACCGGGTGATCGAGGAAGACCTTCCACCCGACGTGCCACATGTTCACGCGGGTCACGTTGTACGGATGCGACGGGTCAAAGATCGCGAGGATCCTTCCCTGCAGGATCGCGGGCGGCGAGAAAGCGACGACGAGGACCAGGGCTGCCAGCAGCGTGAAGAGCACCTTGCGGGAGCGCAACGCACCGATCACCACGATCCCCGCGATCATTCCCAGCCACGAGCTGCGGGTGAACGTGAAATAGAGGTTCACCAGCATCGGCAGCGCGACCAGCGCCAGCACGATCCTGACCTTCCGGGGTGTTGAGCGGTGAACGAGGAACGGGATCACGAGCAGCAACGCGATCATCATGATCCCGCCGGCGGTCATGTAGATCTGGAATTCGCCCAGCCTGCGGCGGAATGCCAGGAAATCCGCGAGGTGCAGGACCAGCGGGATGAAGCTGTAAAGCGCCACGCCGGTCGCGGAGGCGACAAGCGCGCCGAACAACACCTTCACATCGTCCACCGAACGGGTGGCGCCGACCAGCACGTAGATGACCGGGATGATCAGGAGCCGGCGCTGGAGCAACAGGAAGGCATACGGGACGTCGATCGCGAACGTACACGCCAGCAGCTCCGCCGCCGCATAGAAAAGGAAGAACAGATCGAGCGGCGTCCGGGGAAGCGTGAATTCCCGCCGCATGACCATCGTTCCGACCCAGAGGATCAACGCACCGAAATACCCGATCTGCGTCAGCGCGATCGAGAATGAGGACGAGAGAAGGAAGAGCGTCAGGAGCCCGAAGATGATCCACCCTGCGGCAGGCCGGGCCTCGAGAGCGGCAAAGGGACGTCGGAGGACATTGAGCATAGGCAGATGGTACCGAAAACACCCATCAAAAAAAAGCCGCGATCTTCGTATATTTGACCCATGATCTCCGCCTCTCGCCTGTCCGTGCAGTTCTCCGGGGAGTATCTCTTCAACGAGATCTCGTTCCGCATCGGTACACACGACCGCATCGGCCTTGTGGGGAGCAACGGAGCGGGAAAATCCACGCTGCTCAAGATCCTGGTCGGCGACGTGACGGCCGAACAGGGCGAGGTGGCCAGGGCGAAGTTCGTGTCGGTCGGATACCTGCCGCAGGAAGGGATGGCGGTCGCCGGCCGGACGCTCTATGCCGAGGTCGAAACCGCGTTCGGCGACATTCTCGAGGCGCAGGCGCGCCTTGACGAGCTGCACCGGCAGATGGCCACGGCCGACACGTCCTCCCCGGATTTCCAGGAGATGCTGGACGTGGCGGGCGAACTCCAGCACCGGCTCGAGGCCTCGGATGCCTTTCGCATCAAGGCGAACATTGAGAAGGTCCTCATGGGGCTGGGATTCGACGTGAGCGACCTCGGGAGAGACACCGCGGAGTTCAGCGGCGGGTGGCAGATGCGCATCGCCCTCGCGAAACTGCTGCTGCAACAACCGTCGCTCCTGCTGCTCGACGAACCCACCAACCACCTCGATCTGGACTCCCTGCAGTGGCTCGAGGAGTATATCCGCGGGTACGAAGGCGCCGTGGTGATCGTCTCCCACGACCGGCGCTTCCTCGACAACATGACCACGAGCACCTGGGAACTCTCCCTGGGCTCGCTCACCCAGTACGCGGGGAACTACACATTCTACCTGCGCGAGCGGGAGCAGCGGGTGGAACACCAGCTCGCAGCGTACAAGAATCAGCAGCAGCAGATCAAGCAAACCGAGCGGTTCATCGAGCGCTTCCGGTACAAGGCCACGAAAGCCCGGCAGGTCCAGAGCCGCATCAAGCAGCTGGAGAAGTTGGAGCGGGTGGAGGTGGAGGACGACGAAGAGCAGATCCACTTCAGCTTCCCGCCTGCGCCGCATTCGGGAAGAGTGGTGATGCAGTTGAAGGGGCTCCGGAAGAGCTACGGGAACCTCCGGGTGTTCGATGGGCTGGACTTCGAGATCGATCGCGGCGACCGGATGGCCTTCGTGGGGGTGAACGGGGCGGGCAAATCCACCCTCTCCCGGATCATCGCCGGCGTCGAGCCGTTCGACGCGGGGGAGCGGGTGCCCGGGCATCTGGCCGCGGTCTCCTATTTCGCGCAGCACCAGGCGGAAGAGCTCAACCCGATGAACGACGTGTTGCGGACGGTCGAAGAGGTGGCCGTGGGCGACGTCCGCAAACATCTCCGCTCGCTCCTTGGATGCTTCCTGTTCAGCGGCGACGATGTGTTCAAGAGCGTCCGCGTCCTCTCCGGCGGCGAGAAGAGCAGGCTGGCACTCGCCAAGATGCTTCTGCTGCCTGCGAACCTGCTGGTGCTCGACGAGCCGACGAACCACCTCGACATGCGCTCGAAGCTGGTGCTGCAGGATGCGCTCGCCGAGTTCGACGGGAGCTACGTCATCGTATCCCACGACCGGGATTTCCTGGACCCGATCGTCACCAAGGTGGTGGACTTCCGCCGCGGGCGGCTTCGCGTCTACCCGGGGAACATCTCGGATTACCTGGAGGCCAGGGCGAGGGAACAGGTCACGACCAGGGATCAGGCCACGACCGAGAATATGCCGCTGTCACCGCCGCCGAGGGCCACGGACAAGGAACGCAAACGCCAGGAGGCGGAGGAACGACAACGACGGTACGCGCGGACGAAGCCTCTCCAGGACAAGATCGCCGGCGTTGAGCGGGAGATCGCAAAGCTGGAGCGGGAAAAGTCGCTGCTCGAACAGGAGATGGCGGATCCGGTCTTCTTCAAGGACGGGGAGCGTGCAAGAGCCGCAAGCGCGCGGTACAAGGAGCTGGAGGCACAGCTCCCCGACCGGTACTTCCGGTGGGGGACGCTGAACGAGGAACTGGAGCGGCTGCGCGAGGGCGGCCCGGGGGGAGGCGATGAAGCGAAACGATGAACTGGAACTGAAACTCCAGGACTTCGCCTTCGAGGGGAAGAGCATCGCCCGGGTGGAGGGGATGGTGGTCTTCGTCCAGGGGGCGGTCCCGGGAGACACCGTCCGCGTTCGCATCGTCAAGGCGAAGAAAAACTTCGCGGAAGGGGTGGCCGTGGAAGTGCTTTCACCCTCGCCGTTACGGGTGGAACCGCGCTGCCGCCACTTTGGCGTCTGCGGCGGCTGCCGTTGGCAGAACGTGCGTTACGACGCGCAGCTTGCCTTCAAGCGCCAGCAGGTGGTGGACGCCCTCGAACGGATCGGCGGTTTCGCCGGGGTGCAGGTCGCCCCAACACTGGGCAGCCAGGAAGAGTTCTACTACCGGAACAAGATGGAGTTCTCGTTCGGACAGCGGTGGCGGTCGAAACAGGAGCTGGGCAGTCCAGCGGATCCGTCCGACTTCGCCCTTGGCCTCCACATCCCCGAACGGTTCGATCGGGTCCTCGACGTGGACGAATGCTGGCTCCAATCGGAGTCCAGTGCGGCGATCGTGAACAGCGTTCGCCGGTTCGCCAAAGAACGCGGACTGGACTGGTATTCCACGGTCACCCACACAGGCTATCTCCGGAACCTGGTGATCCGCACCGGTGCGGCGACCGGCGAGTTGATGGTCAACCTCGTCACGCTCGATCACCGGCCGGCCGTGATGCAGGCACTCACCCGGCACCTGCTGGAGGCCTTCCCCGCCATCACGACGATCGTGAACAACACCACGTCCCGGAAGTCGCAGGTCGCGCTGGGAGACGAAGAGTTTGTCTATCACGGTCCCGGGTTCATCGAGGAGAGGATCGGACACCGGACCTACCGTATCTCGGCCAACTCCTTCTTCCAGACCAACACCCGGCAGGCCGAGCGGCTGTACGACACGGTTCGCTCCATGGCCGCCGTGTTGCGCGACGACGTGGTGTTCGATCTCTACTCCGGGACCGGAACGATCGCTTTCCACCTCGCGGACGACGCCCGCGAGGTCGTCGGGATCGAATCGTCAGCGTCCGCCGTCGCCGATGCGGGGCGGAACGCGCAGCGGCTCGGCGTATCGAACTGCACGTTCCTGCTGGGGGACCTCAAAGAGACGCTGACCGGCGACCGTTCTCTGTCCGCACGGCACCCTTCCCCCTCGGTCATTGTCACCGATCCCCCGCGCGCGGGGATGCACGAGGCCGTGGTGCGCGAGATCGCGGTTCTTGCGCCCCGGCGGATCGTCTATGTCAGCTGCAATCCCGCCACTCAGGCACGCGACCTTGGACTTCTCTGCGCAGGCGGGCACTTCCGGATCACGGCTGTGCAGCCCGTCGATATGTTCCCTCATACGTACCATATCGAGAACGTGGTGGCGCTCGACCGCGCCTGATCGCTGCGGCCGCCGGGTCCGGTTGCTTCTTACCGGAGGCCGGACTATTTTGAGCCAACCCGGAACCGCGATCGACGTGAAGTCTCATCCTCCACTCCTGTTGTTGCTCCTTCTGTGCCACCTCCCGTTGTATGCCGGCGGCGAGTCACCGAAGACGATCGTCGCGACGCGCGTTTCCACCCCCCCGGCGATCGACGGGCTGCTCACGGAATCCGCATGGAAGAACGCCCCGGCGGTCGGAGAGTTCGTGCAATATGAACCTGCCGAGGGTTTCCCCTCCACCGAGTGGACCATGGTCCGCATCCTCTACGACGACCAGATGCTGTATGTCGGGATGACCTGTCTGGACGGACATCCGCAGGGGATCGTCCGGCAGCTGTCGCGGCGCGACCGGTCGACCGAAGCGGACCGGGTCACGGTGATGATCGATTCCTACTTCGACCGGAAGACGGCCTTTGTCTTTTCCACGAACGTGTCGGGGGTGAAGAGCGACGGGATCCTGTCGCAGGAAGGGCTGGTGTACGATCTTTCGTGGGACGCTGTCTGGGAGGTGCGGACGCGCATGGTGAAAGAAGGGTGGTCGGCCGAATTCGCGATCCCTTTCAACGCCCTACGCTTCTCCGGCGGGACAGAGCGATACCGTGTGGGGGATCAACTTCCGGCGCTACATCAGCAGAAAGAAGGAGACGGACGACTGGGTGATGGTCCCTCACGGGGAAGCAAGCCAGATCTCGCGCTGGGGGGTTCTGACGGGGATCAGGGGCCTCACCCCTCCGCTGAGGCTGGAGGTCCAGCCGTACGTCTCCGCCTCGCGGTCGTTCGGCAGCACGGGCGGGACCCTCGACGGACTCGCCGGTGTCGATGTGAAGTACGGCCTCGGGAGGAATTTCACGCTGGACGCCACCATCAACCCGGACTTCGGCCAGGTGGAGGTGGATGCGGCGGTGCTCAATTTGACGGTGTTCGAGACGTTGTATCCGGAGAAGCGGCCGTTCTTCGTCGAGGGGGCGCAGATGTTCTCGTTCGGGACGACCGTCGACAACACCTCCCTCGGCCTGTTCTTCTCACGGCGGATCGGCAAGCAGCCCTCGGGGAGCTCCTCCGTGGTGGCGCCGCCGGGGGGGAACGTGGAGAGCAATCCGCAGTTGACCACCATCTACGGAGCGGCGAAGGTGAGCGGGCGGAACGCTGCCGGGCTTTCGATCGCCGCCCTCAGCGCGGCGACCGCGCCGGAATACGCCACGGTGGTCGATTCCCTGGGGGGCTCCAGCAGGATCACGACGGAGCCTCGTGCGCTCTATTCCGTCGTCCGGGTGAAACAGGAAATGGACGGAGGCTCGTGGGTGGGAGTGGAAGGGACGGCGGCTGCGCGTGAAGGGCAGAGCCCCGCGCTGACGGGCGGGGTTGACTGGAACCTCCGGTTCGCGCAGGAGACGCATACGCTGGACGGGTACATTGCAGGGACGAGGGTGGTTCCTCAGCCGGGACAGGTGCAGACCGGCGAGGCCGGCCGGCTGCTGGTCGGACGGATCTCGGCCGAGCACTGGTACTACAACACCTCGTTCGATTTCGCGACGAAATGGTTCGAGCCCAACGACCTCGGATATTTCGCCCGGCCGCGGGACCTGGGAGGGTTCAGCCAGATCCTCTACTGGCAGAACACCCCGCAGAGTATCTTCCGCCGCTACGGCTTTTCGTTCGTTCCGGATTACCGGTGGAACTGGGACGGGTACCCGACGCTGACCCAGCTGGAGGTGTCGGCGGCGGGCTTCTTCACGGCGTTCTGGGACGCCGTGCTGACCTACCAGCACAGGTTCCGTGCATATGACGACGAACAGAAAGGGATCATCGGGTTGTACAAAAGACCTTCGGCCGACCGGCTGAGCCTGCACGTCGTGAGCGACGAGCGTCGGCCGCTCTCCGGCAAGGTCGACCTCTCCGCCGAGCGGGACCATCTGAGCAAGGCCTCGGTCGTGGCCTCGCTTGCGCTGACCGTACGTCCGCTCCCGTGGCTGGAACTCGTGCCCGCGGTCCTGCTCGAGTCCACCCGGAGCGAGGAGACCCCTGTGTACGAGGCGGGACACTATGCGACCGTGCAGATCGACGGGCGATCCGCGACGTTGTTCGCGGACCGAGACCTGCAGCAGACGAACATCGAGTTCCGGGGGATCCTCACCTTCACCCGGACGCTGTCGCTGCAGTTCTTCTTCCAGACCCTCTGGGCCCGCGGAACATACGTGGAGTACCGGGCCCTGGAGTCCCCCACCACATTCCGTCCGGTCCCTGTCTCCGGCGGACTCTACGATTTCAACCAGACATCGCTGAACGCGAACGTGCTGCTCCGCTGGGAGTATCTCCCCGGCAGCGCCGTCTACCTCGTCTGGACCCAGGCGCGGTACGGCGAAACAGGCGAGTACGGGAGGGGTTTTGCGGACAGCTTCCAGGATGCTTTCCTGCTGCCGCACGAAGACGTCGTGATGTTGAAGGTGAACTACTGGTTCGGGTGGTAGGAGTTCACAGGTTGCGCTCGAAGAAGGAGAGGATCTTCTGCTGGTACGCCGCTCCGCCCATCTCCGCCATGTCGTGGTGCTTCGCCCCCGGGATCAGCATCAGCTCCTTCGGTTCATTCGCCCTCCGGAAGACGCTCTCCGAGTAGATGCACTTGATCCGGTCATCGGCCGTGCCATGGGTGATGAGCAGGGGGATATGGATGCCCGCGACCGCCTCGAGGGGCGAGACCGCATTCGCCTTGAAGTGGGCGAGATGTTCGGACCGTTTGATCACCAGGTTGCGGAGATAATGCCAGGGGAGTTTGATCATCCGTTTCTGGTAGTCGTCGAAGACCGAACGGAGGGTGGCGAAACCGCTTTCGGCGACAACGGCCGAAACCCGCTGATCCATGGCCGCGACCTGCAGGGCGACCGCCGCCCCCATGGAGGTTCCGAACAGCCCGATCCTGCCCACGGTGATGTCGCTCCTCGAACAGAGATAGGAGATCACCGCGCTGGCGTCATGTTTCTCGTAGAATCCGTACGTGCAATGTGTGCCGCCGCTGTCGCCGTGCCTGCGTGAATCGTACAGGAACACGTGGAACCCGCGGCGATGGAGCTCGGCGGCAAGCGGGAGCCCCACCACCTTACTCTCACTCACTCCGTGCAGGTAGAGAACCGTCCCGCGGGCTCCCGGTCCGGCGGAGATGAACCAGCAACTCAACGGGATCCCCTCGGCGGTCTTGAGCGTCAGATCTTCGTGGACGAGTCCCGCGTCCGAAGGGTGGAGGATGGTGGTGATCTTGCGGTAGAAGTCGAGCGTGCGCCGATGAGGCTGGAGCAGCATTTCCGGTCCGATGACGAGCAGGACCAGGGAAATGAAGATCATGAAGAGGAGGACGAACGCGAGGGAGACGATCAGCAACGTCATACCGTAATATAGGCATCGGGCCGTGGGGAATCAATGTGGAACTTCGTATATTAGCCCGATGGACAGGCCCCCCCATATCGCCATCGTTCACGAATGGTTCACCTCGATGCGGGGAGGAGAAAAATGTGTGGAGGCGCTGTGCGAGGTCTTCCCGGAGGCCACGGTGTTCGCTCTCGTGCACGTCCCCGGGTCGGTTTCGCCGACCATCGAGAAGATGCCTCTTCGGACCTCGTTCGTGCAGCACCTCCCCTTCTCGGCGCGACGATACCGGCACTACCTGCCGCTGTTCCCTGCGGCCGTCCGTCGATTCGATCTCTCTGCGTTCGACCTCGTCATCAGCTCGCACCACTGCGTGGCCAAAGGGGTCCGGGTGCCTCAACGGGCGCTGCACATCTGCTACTGCCACACCCCCATGCGGTACCTCTGGCACTCCTACGATGAATACTTCGGTCCCGGCCGCGCATCGCTGCTGACACGCCTGGGCATGGGACTGGTCGCCGGTCCGTTGCGCCGCTGGGACGTGTCGACCGCGTCGTCGCCACGATGGTTCGTCGCGAACTCGGAGAACGTGCGGCGCAGGATCCGGGAGATCTACCGCCGCGAAGCCGATGTGATCTATCCACCCGTAGAAACCGCACGCTTCCCTGTCTCTACCCGCGACGAAGGGTACTTCCTGGTGGTCAGTGCGCTGGTTCCATACAAACGGATCGACCTCGCGGTCGAGGTCTTCAATCGGTCGGGGGACCGGCTGGTCGTCGTGGGGGACGGTCCAGAGCTTTCAGGGCTCCGCGCGACCGCTCGCGGCAACATCCGGTTCCTCGGATGGCAGAGCGACCGGACCATCGAGGAGCTGATGGCCGGATGTACCGCCGTTTTGTTCCCGGGCGAGGAGGATTTCGGGATCGTCCCGGTGGAGGCCATGGCGGCCGGGAAACCGGTGATCGCCTACGCCGCGGGCGGTGCGTTGGAGACGGTGATCGACACTCCCTCGCTCAGGACCGGGGTCCTCTTTCCGGAGCAAACGCCGGACGCCCTGCGGGAGGGGGTCGTCAGGTTCCGCGAAACCAGTTTTGATCCACAGCAACTGCACGCGTTCGCGCTGGGGTTCGACCGGGAGGTCTACAAGCGAAACATGCGGGAGTACATCCTCGACCGATGGGCCGTCCAAGTTCTGGATTCTGAACGGGTTAGCGGAATCGCTCGTTGACATTCCGGGCGGATTTGTGTATATTTCGCAACTTTTGAGGCCGGACATGCCAACGGAGGGGAAGCGGAAGAGAAGGGGTCCGCATGAGTATGAGATCGCGGTCGTCTCGCTGGGCGAGGCGCGTCGGACCCGGAACTTCCGGCTGAGTCGATTCAAACTGGTTCTTCTCCTGCTGATGGGATTCGCGGCGAGCATCGCCGTGACGATCGCCGTCCTGGTGTATACTCCTGTGGCCATGTATGTGCCGATCCCGAACCCCGGTCTGGAGCGGCGGTACGGCAGACAGATCGTGCAGACGCAGCAACGGTTGAACGGGCTGGCCGAGGAGGTGTTGACGCTGAAAGGCTACAACCTCCAGCTGCGGCGGGCGCTGGGCGAAGATTCGACGGGCGGCACGCAGCGTGCTTCCCGGACAGTGCGGGGTGCCCCGCAGGAAGAGGATCCGGAGGTGCAGAATCCGGTTCCATGGCAGGAGATGGGTTCCGCGGGGAATGTGACACCGGTTTCGATGACCGGTGTGTCCGGTGGTGCGGCGGTGATGGGAGAGGTCCCGTTCCCTCTGGTTCGCCCGGTGGAGGGATTCATCTCTCAGGGCTTCGATGCCGCACGCGGTCATTTCGGCATGGACTTCGCCGGCAAGCGGGGGAGCCTGGTATCTGCGGCGGCGGAAGGACGGGTCGTCTTCGCGGGCTGGACGTACGATGACGGCAATATGCTGATCGTTTCGCACGCCGGCGGATACCTGACCGTCTACAAGCACAATCAGGCGTTGCTCGCAACGATGCAGACGGCGGTGAAGCGGGGCGAGCCGATCGCGTTGCTGGGGACATCGGGGACGACCAGTCTGGGTCCGCATCTCCATTTCGAGGTCTGGCACGACGGTCGGCCGCAGGATCCAGAGGGATTCTTTTTCAGTTCATCGAGGAGGTAGGAGTCAGCGCATGGCGAATGAGGCGAGCAGCGAATTGAGCCTTGTGGGTGCCGGGACCGTGATCGAGGGGAAGATCAGGACCGAAGGGAGTATCCGCATCGATGGGAGGCTGCACGGCGACCTGTTGGCGAAGGTCAATATCGCGGTCGGCGAGAACGGCGTCATCGAGGGGAACGTCTCCGCCCGCAACGTTTCGCTGGCGGGAAAGGTCAGCGGCACCGTGACCGCCACCGAGAAGCTGGTGCTGGAGGGGAAGTCGGTCATGAAGGGGGACATCCGGGCGACCCGTCTGGTGGTGGACGAGGGGGCGATGTTCGACGGCCAGTGTGCGATGACGACGCAGGGCGGCCCGCAGCGATAACGGGCGTGTCCCGCGCGCGCGGAGAGTGCAGAGATGCCTGGAGACAGCGAAGACGGGCGGCGTGTGCCGGCCGCCATGGGGACCTATCTGACGCTCGGGGTGCAGCTGGCATTGAGCGTTGTGGTGTTCCTGCTCGTCGGCCGCTGGGCCGACGGACACTGGGGGATCGCCCCGTGGGGAACGGTGTGCGGGCTGATCGCGGGTGCCACCGGAGGATTCATCAAGTTCATCAGGACCGCGATGGCACTCGGCAGGCAGGCGGACAAGGAAGCACGGCGGTCGAGAACGGAGGGACGGTGAATCGCAAGCGCGGGTTCTTGAGCGCCGTGGGTGCGGTTCTGGCCGTGGCGGTGGGGGCGGGAATCTATCCGCTGATGCGCTGGGGGACGCCGGAGATCCTCTGGGCGGTGGTGGCCGGAGCCGTCCTGAGCACGCTGAACGCGGTCGCCGGATATCTGATGATCGACTACGGGTTCCAGCGCTCCTATACGACCTTTCTCAAGATGGTCATCGGGGGCATGGGGGTGCGTCTGGCGATCATGCTGGGCTCGATGCTGGTGTTGATCATGATGGCGCACATGCACACCCTGGCGCTCACCCTGTCGTTGCTCGGGTTCTATACGGTGTATCTCGGCCTGGAGGTGGTCTTCATCCAGCGCCTGTTCGATGCGAAAGAGCAGAACTAGCGGGATCCTATGATGGCACCTGGTGACACAGTGCAGGTCGCGGCGGACACGCTGCATGCGGCGATGCCGCAGGCGACAGTGCCGCATGCGGTCGCGTCCCATGCGGCGGCGCACGGCGGGGCCGCCGCCGGTGCGGAACACGGAGGCGGGAACGTGTTCGCCGAACTGCTCCATCACGTCCAGGACTCGCGCGAACTGGAGACCCCCTTCGGTCCGATCCACCTTCCGCAGTTCGCCCCGTTCCACGTCGGCGGCATCACCATCGACATGTCGATCACGAAGCATGTGGTCTTCCTCTGGGCGGCCGCGGTGCTGATCGTCGTGCTCGCCATCTGGGTGACCCGGCGGAACGTGAAACGTCCGGTCCCGCGGGGCTTCGGAAACGTCTTCGAGGTGATGGTCGTCTTCATCCGCGACGAGATGGCGCTGCCCAATATGGGTCCCGGCGGCCTGAAGTACATGCCCTACCTGCTGACGACGTTCTTCTTCATCCTGACCATGAACCTGATCGGCCTTTTCCCGTACGGCGCCATCGGCCACCGGGAACGTCAGCGTCACCGCCGGGCTGGCGATCATCGCGTTCGTGATGATCCAGGCCTCGGCGATCCGGGCGCAGGGGATCGGGCACTATCTCGAACACCTCACGGGCGGCGTCCACTGGGCGCTCTGGCCGATCATGGTCCCGATCGAGATCCTCGGGCTCTTCACGAAACCGTTCGCCCTCTGCATCCGTCTCTTTGCGAACATGACCGGGGGACACGTGGTCATCGTGTCCCTCATCGGATTGATCTTCCTCTTCCAATCGTATATCATCGCCGTCGCGCCGGTCGGTTTCGTCGGTCGGCATCATACTTCCTCGAGCTGTTCGTGGCCTTCCTGCAGGCGTACATCTTCACGATGCTGACCTCGCTGTTCATGGGGCTCGGCATGCAGGCGGCCGAGCACGGCGCGGAGGACGGGCACGGGCACTGACTCGACACACTCACACCACTATCTTTCTGAAGGAGATCCACCATGGAAGCCAATGCTCTCGGCTATCTGGCGGCCGGTATCGGCGCAGCCCTCACCGTCATCGGCGCGGGACTCGGTATCGGCAAGCTCGCCGCGGCGGCGATGGAAGCCAGCGGCCGTCAGCCCGAAGTCGCCGGACAGGTCCGGACCTCCATGCTGATCGCGGCGGCGCTGATCGAAGGCGCGACGTTCTTCGCACTGGCCATCTGCATCATTCTGGCAACCAAGTAAGCCCGAGGGACGCCCATGTTAGAGATCAACCCTGGACTGATCCTCTGGACGATCCTGACGTTCGTGATCGTCCTGGTCGATCCTCCGGCATGACGGCGTGGAAGCCCCTGCTCGGCGGCTCTTGCGGCCCGGGAGGAGAAGATCCGTTCCTCGCTCGAGGAGGCGGAGCGCGCGCGCGCCGAGGCGCAGCGGCTGCTGGAGGAGAACAAGCGGCAACAGGCGCAGGCCGAGGTGCAGGCGCAGAAGATCATCGCGGAAGGGCGGGCGATGGGTGACCGACTGAAAGCCGAGATCGTCGAGAAGGCCCAGGCGAGTCTCGCAGCACATGATCGAGCAGGCCAAGGACGAGATCCAGCGGGAGAAGGAGCAGGCGCTGGTGCAGCTGCGCACCGAGGTGGCCGACCTGGCCATCCTGGTGGCGGGCAAGGTCCTGGACGCCGAATCTCGATGCGGCGAAACACCGGACGCTGGTGGACACCACGATCAGGAACCTCAGCAAGGCGGCGACTCATGAAGAACATCAAAGCGGCCCGGCGGTATGCCGTGGCCCTGCATGGCGGTCGCGCAGGAACGCGGCACGGTGGACGCCGATCGCCGCCGACCTCGAGGCCATCGGCCGGATACTCGCCGGCTCGCGGGAGCTGCGGCTGCTCGTGGCCAGTCCGATCGTCACCGCGATCCAGGAAGACAGGCGGTGTTCCGGGAGCTGTTCGGGCAGCACGGTCGCCACGGAAACCCTGCTCTTCATCACGCTGCTGACCGCGAAACAGCGCGAAGCGCTGCTGCCCGACGTGGTCGAGCAGTTCCTCGCCCTGCGGGACGACGGCGCGAATGTCGTCAACGTCGACGTCACTGCGGCGGTGGAGCTCACGCCGGCGACAGCAGACGACGCTCTCCGGAACGCTCGAGCGGCAGACGGGCAAACAGGTCCGCCTCCGGCGCGACCAAGGACCCCGCCATCGCGGGGCGGACTCGTGGTCAGGATCGGCGACACGGTGCTGGACGGCAGCGTCCGGCACCAGCTCGAACGGCTCCGCCGGAAGGTTCGTCGAGGGGGCTGGGCACCACGTCCATGACGCAAAGGATATGGCAATGGCAGAAGTAAGACCGGAAGAAGTTCCGCGATCCTCCGGAAACAGCTCGCCGGGTTCGAGAAGGAAGTCGACAGTCTACGAGGTCGGCACCGTGCTCCAGGTCGGCGACGGCGTGGCGCGCGTGTACGGCCTGACCAACGCGCTCATGAGCGAACTCGTCGAGTTCCCGCACGGGGTCTTCGGCATGGTGCTGAACCTCGAAGAGGACAACGTCGGGTGCATCCTCTTCGGCGAAAGCAGCGAGATCAAGGAAGGCGACACCGTCAAGCGCACCGGCCGCGTGGCCTCCATGCCGGTCGGCGAAGCCGATGCTCGGCCGCGTCGTGAATCCGCTCGGGCAGCCGACCGACGGCCGCGGACCGATCACCACCGAACAGGTGTTGCCCGATCGAACGCAAGGCCCTCGGCGTCATCCAGCGCCAGCCGGTGAAGGAGCCGCTCCAGACCGGCCTCAAGGCGGTCGACGGCATGATCCCGATCGGTCGCGGCCAGCGCGAGCTGATCATCGGCGACCGGCAGACCGGAAAGACCGCCGTCGCGATCGATGCGATCATCAACCAGCGCTACACGCACACCGAGAAGGCCCGAAGAAGAAGGGCGTCAAGCCGGTCTATCTGCATCTACGTCGCGATCGGCCAGAAGAGCTCGACCGTGGCGCAGGTGGTGGACAAGCTGCAGCAGGAAGGGGCGATGGAGTACACGACCGTCATCGCGGCCACGGCCAGCGACCCCGCCCCGATGCAGTACATCGCCCCGTACTCCGGCGCAACGCTCGGCGAATTCTTCCGCGACAGCGGACGGCACGCCCTGGTGGTCTATGACGATCTGACCAAACAGGCCCAGGCGTACCGGCAGGTGTCGCTGCTGCTGCGCCGCCCGCCGGGCCGCGAAGCCTATCCCGGCGACGTCTTCTACCTGCATTCGCGCCTCCTGGAACGGGCCTCGAAGCTGAGCGAAGAGCTCGGCGGGGGAAGCCTGACGGCGCTCCCCGTCATCGAAACGCAGGCGAACGACGTGTCGGCATATATCCCGACGAACGTCATCTCCATCACCGACGGACAGATCTACCTCGAGCCCAGCCTCTTCAACACCGGCGTCCGGCCCGCGATCAACGTCGGCATTTCCGTGTCGCGCGTCGGCGGCAACGCCCAGATCAAGGCCATGAAGAAGGTCGCCGGGCAGGCTCCGCATGGACCTGGCGCAGTACCGCGAACTGGAAGCGTTCGCGAAGTTCGGGTCGGACCTCGACAAGGCGACCCTCGCGCAGCTGCGGCGCGGATCGCGCCTGGTGGAACTGCTGAAACAGGGACAGTACAAGCCGATGTCGATGGAGCGGCAGGTGGTGAGCCTGTTCGCCGGCACCAACGGCTATCTCGACGAGATCCCCCTCGAGAAGGTCCAGCGCTACGAAGCCGGGATGCTCGAGATGATGGACCGCAAACATGCCGCCCTCCTGCAGGAGATCGCGGAGAACCAAGGACCTGTCCGCGAAGACCGTGGAAACGCTGAAACAGGCCCTGCAATCGTTCACCGAGTCGTTCAAGGCGGGCGTCGGCGCGTAGCCGACGCTTCTGACCCCGGCGCAAGGAGCAGACAGGCCCGCGTATGGCCACACTGAGAGAAGTCCGTAGCCGCATCGTCGGCGTAAAAAAGACGCAGAAGATCACCAGGGCGATGAAAATGGTCGCCGTGGCACGGCTACGTCAGGCGCAGCAGAATGTGGTGTCGGCGCGCCCGTATGCCCGAAAGATCGGCGAATTGCTCCGGAACCTGCTGGGACAGGTCCCCGCCGGACGGGACGTGCTGCTGGATGGGCGCGAGGTCCGGACCGTGGCGCTGGTCGTGGTGACGGCCGATCGCGGGCTCTGCGGCGCTTTCAACACGAATCTGATCCGCGCGACGCAGCACACGATCGCCACGAAGTATCCCGGCTGGCTCAAGGAAGACCGGGTACGTCTCTTCTGCATCGGCAAAAAAGGGGTCGACTTCTTCGGCAAAAGGGGATTCCGGCTTGCGGGGAGGTACCCCGGCGCGTTCCAGAAGCTCGTGTTCGGGACCGCCCAGGAGATCGTCCGGGAGGTCGTGAAGGGCTACGTGGCCGGGGAGTACGACCGGGTGGAGATCATCTACAACGAATTCAAATCGACCAGCCAGCAGAGGATCGTCACGGAACAGTTCCTCCCGGTCCCGCGCGAGCAAGAGGCAGCCTCCGTAGCACCACAGGCCAACTACATCTACGAACCGGGCCAGGAAGCCCTGCTCCGGGCGCTGCTCCCGCGGCACCTCAACTTCCAGGTCTGGCGGGTGCTGCTGGAATCCAACGCCGCAGAGCTGGGGGCCAGGATGACGGCCATGGAAAACGCCACCCGGAACGCCGACGAGATGATCGAGGCCCTTCAGCTCCAGTACAACAAGGCTCGCCAGGCTACCATTACCAAGGAGCTGCTGGAGATCGTGAGCGGCGCCGAAGCCCTCTCGCAGGCCGGCTGAATCCCCCGGAATGGCCGGCCAAAGGCCTGTCCGGGGTCCGGCTGGAGCCCCGGGAACGGCTGGCCGGGCTCTGTCTCGGCCTTCCCCCTCATTTCCCTCCCGGTTCGACTCTCCCCAAAGCATTGCATAAGTCTGCTGTTTTCCGTATGTTATAGGTCCGGCGCATTTGCGCGGCCAGGCCATGTTCGAAGAACTCAGCAGAAAACTCGACGGTATCCTCAAGCAGCTGCGGGGGCAGGGGAAGATCACCGAAGCCAACGTGGCAGAGACCCTGCGTGAGGTCCGCCGGGTGTTGCTGGATGCTGACGTCAACTACAAGGTGGCGAAAGAGTTCGTCGACGGCGTCCTGAAGAAGTCGACCGGGCAGTTGAGGTCTTGCAGAGCATCACCCCCGGCCAGCAGGTCGTGAAGGTCCTGTATGACGAGCTGGTGGCGCTGCTCGGGCTCACGAGCGCTGAGATCGCCTCCTCGCCGTTGCCGCCGACCGTGATCATGGTGGCGGGCCTTCAGGGGTCCGGGAAGACGACCTTCTGCGCGAAGCTGGCCCTGTACCTCAAAGGGCAGGGACGTCATCCGCTGCTGGCGGCGGCCGACGTCCATCGTCCCGCGGCCATCGACCAGCTGCTCGCGCTCGGGAAGCAGATCGGGATCCCGGTGTTCGCCGACCGGACGCTCGGGGCGGTCGCGATCGCGCAGGCGGCCGTCGACCACGCGCGCAAGAACGCGCGTGACACCGTGATCATCGACACTGCGGGGCGTCTGCACGTCGATGATGAAATGATGCGGGAGGCGGAGGCCGTCAAGGCCGCCGTCACGCCGCACGAGATCCTGTTCGTGGTGGACGCGATGACCGGACAGGATGCCGTCAACACGGCGCGCGTCTTCAATGAACGCCTCAAGTTTCACGGCGCGGTCCTGACCAAAATGGACGGTGACGCGCGCGGCGGGGCGGCGCTGTCGCTCCGGGCGACCGTCGGGACGCCCGATCAAGTTCATCGGCACCGGCGAGAAGCCCGAAGCGCTGGAGAAGTTCCACCCCGATCGGATGGCGTCACGCATCCTGGGGATGGGCGACATCGTGACGCTGGTCGAGAAGGCGCAGCAGCAGTTCGACCAGGAGAAGGCGGCTCAACTCGAGGCGAAGCTGCGCAAGCAGCAGTTCACCCTCGAGGACTTCCTGGAGCAGCTGCAGGAGGTCAAGAAGATGGGCCCGCTCAGTCAGGTGCTGGGGATGTTGCCGGGGACGCACCGGCTGCCGCAGGATGTGGCGGTGGATGACCATGCGCTGGTGCGGATCGAGGCCATGATCCGCTCCATGACGCGGGAGGAACGCCAGCGCCCGCAGATCCTCAACGGCAGCCGCCGCAAGCGGATCGCCGTGGGAAGCGGGACCAGCGTTCAGGAGGTCAACCGTCTCTTGAAGCAGTACGAGCAGATGCAGAAGATGATGCGCACGCTCGGCAAGCGCCGGCATCCGGGAGGGATGAAGCTTCCCCTCGGCATGTGACCCCGGACGGGTCGCCGTTCGCACCGGACCGTTGTTCATCGATCAAAGGAGACCAATCGTGGCAGTTCATTTGCGCCTGCGCCGCATCGGCAAAAAGAAGATGCCGCTGTACCACATCGTCGCGGCGGACTCGCGTGTCGCGCGAAACGGCAAGTTCCTGGAGGTGGTCGGCCGGTATGACCCCCTGCAGAACCCCCAGCTCATCGAGACAAAGGACCTGCGCGTGATCGCGTGGCTGAAGCGGGGTGCCCTCCCGACGGATACCGTCCGCAGCCTGTTCCAGCGCAAGGGCCTCTGGCTCCGCTGGTCGCTGATGAAGCGCGGCACGGACGAGGCGAAGATCGCGGCCGAGATGGAAAAGTGGCAGATGCTGCAGGCCGACAAGGTCCGCCGCGACGTGGAGCGGAAGGCGCGCCGCAAAGCGGCGAAGAAAAAGCAGGGATCACCCGCCGAGGGTGCGACCTCCGCCGCCCCCGCGGAACCCGCGGCGGAACCCGCGGCCTGACCCCCCTGCCGGTCGACCGGATCCGATGAAACGACCAGCCGTACAGGCGGCTCCCGCCACCGGCGAACCCGGCGAACTGCTGGCGGTCGGGACGATCGTGAAACCGTTCGGCGTGAACGGCGAGGTGGTGGTCCAGAATTTCGCGGACTCCCCGGCGCGCTTCCAGAAGCTCGATGCGGTCTACGCGGGCAAGGATGCGGCCTCAGCCCGGCTCGTTGCGGTCCGGTGCATGAGCGTTGAGAGGAGGGGCGTCCGCCTGAGCATCGAAGGGGTCTCCGATCGTACCGCCGCCGAGCGGATGGTCGGAAACCTGCTCTTCGTCGACCCGTCCCGGCGCGCCCCCCTTCGCAAGGGGAGATACTACGTGCACGACATCGTCGGGCTCAGGGTGGAGGATGAGGCGGGAACGCCGCTCGGGACGGTGCAGGAGGTGCTGAAGTATCCCGCGCACGACGTGTACCGCGTTCATGGGGAGCGTGGCGAGATCCTGATCCCTGCGCTGAAGATGTTCGTGAGGACGATCGACCTCCCGCACGGACTTATGCGGGTCAGGTTGATCGAAGGAATGGTGGAAGGGTGATACGGATCGACGTGGTGACCGGGTTTCCCCGGCTTCTCGACGGCCCGCTGAACGAAAGCATGATCAAACGGGCCAGGGACAAGGGGCTCGCGGAGATCGTGGTGCACGATCTCCGGGACTACGCGTCGGACAAGCACCGGACGATCGACGACGTCCCGTTCGGCGGGGGCGCGGGGATGGTCCTGAAGGCCGGCCCGGTATTCGACTGTATCGAGGCGTTGCAGGCGCAGCGCCGGTACGACGAGATCATCTACCTGTCCGCGGACGGCGCGACGTTCACCCAGAGCACAGCCACCGAGCTGTCGCTGAAGACGAACCTGCTTCTGCTCTGCGGGCATTACAAGGGGATCGACGAGCGGATCCGCGAGAAGCTCGTCACCCGGGAGATCTCGATCGGAGACTACGTGCTGACCGGAGGGGAACTTCCGGCGCTGGTGGTGACCGACGCGGTGGTGCGGCTCATCCCGGGGGTCCTGCACGACGGGGAGTCGCTTCTGGACGACTCCTTCCAGGACGGCCTGCTCGGCGCACCGTCGTATACCCGGCCTGCGGAATTCCGGGGGATGAACGTGCCCGAGGTGCTGCTCTCGGGACACCACAAGGAGATCGAGGCGTGGCGGCGCGAGCAGCAACGCCTCCGGACCCGCGAACGGCGGGGCGATATGCAATCAGAACATGACTCGGAGAACGACCATGGACAAACTCAAACTCGTTGAAGCGACCCAGCTCAAAACGGGCCTGCCGGACTTTTCCCCGGGCGACACCATCAACGTGCACGTGCGCGTGGTGGAAGGCGACAAGGAACGCATCCAGCAGTTCCAGGGGGTCGTGATCGGCCGGCACGGGTCCGGGATGAACGCCACCTTCACCGTGCGCAAGATCTCTGATGGTGTGGGCGTGGAGAGGATCTTTCCGCTTCACTCCCCCCGCATCGCGAAGATCGACCGGGTGAAGGAAGGTTCGGTCCGCCGGGCGAAGCTGTATTATCTGCGCGAACTGGCCAGCAAAGCGATCCGCCAGAAGACGAACGCCTGACCGTCCACGGACGGTCCCCCGTACCATCACACACCCGGGCGCATCAGCGCTGTACCGGTCATGACCGCGCGCACACTCATCGGCATCCCCCCCTCGCTCGCCGCCCGTCCGGTGGTTGACGCGCTGACCGCGGACGGGCGCTTCACGGTCGCGGTCGATGTCCCGGCCCGTATCGCCATCCGTCTGCGCGAGCGGGAGCTGGCGGCCGGTGTCCTCGGGCTGATCGATTTCGCACGCCATGGGTCCGAATACCTGATCGTCCCCGGCGCCGGGTTCTCCTCGTCGGCGGGCGTCAGCGCGGTCTCGCTCCATTTCGGCGAGGGGCTGCAGGATATCCGCTCGTTCACCGCCGACCCCTCCTCCGCCTCCGAGATCGTCCTTGCCCGCATCATCCTTTCCGAATCGTTCGACATCCGGCCCACCATCGTTCCTGCCACCGGTCCGCTTCCCGCCCTCATGGCCAGGGCCGATGCGGCCCTGCTCCACGGCGATGACGCCCTTGCGGCAACGGCGGTCCACAGCAATGCGATCGACCTGGTGGAGGAATGGGAAGAACTGGCCGGACTGCCGTTCGTCCACGGCCTCTGGTGCGCCCGCGAGGACGCGTTGACCGAAGAGCAGTGGCAGGCGATCCGGCGGGCGCATGAGTCGTGCACGGAATTCGTCGATGCGGCGGCCAGCGAGGCATCCCGCCATGCGCCGCTCCAGCAGGTGGGATTGGACTCCATCCGCGCCTACCTCTACGGCTTCTCGTACTGGATGGACGAGGAGTCGATCGACGCCGTCCGCGAGTTCCTGTCGTACGCCTACTACCACGGTGTACTCTCCGACATTCCCGACCTGCACTTCTTCGGAGGAGAATCCCGGCCGGTGGACGCCGGAGAGACCCCTCTGCTCAATTGAATCTTTTGCACGCCTTGGGTAGATTGTAGCGAGGACAGGTGGCGACATGCTGAAGACCCTGCATATCAAGAACTACGCCCTGATCGAGGAGATCACGGCCGAACTCTCCGGAGGACTGATCATCCTGACGGGAGAGACCGGCGCCGGGAAATCCATCCTGATCGACGCGCTGGGGCTCGTCATCGGCAATCGCGCCAGCACCGATGCGGTGCGCAGCGGGGCGGACAGGGCGGTGGTCGAGGCGGTGTTCGGCACTGCCGGCAACAGGAAACTCAGGTCGCTCTTCGAAGAGAACGACATCGAACCGACGGACGAGGTGATCGTCCGGCGTGAGGTGTCCGCCAAGGGACAGAGCCGGTGTTTCCTGAACGACTCCCCGATCACCATCGGTCTGCTGAAACAGGTGGGGGAGCTGCTGGTGGACCTCCACGGGCAGCACGAACACCAGTCCCTCCTGCGCACCGATACGCACGTCCAGATGCTGGACGACTTCGGCGGCCTGGAGGGGATGGTGGCGGAGTTCGGGTCTGCGCTGAAGGAGCTTCGCGGACAGGCGGGAGAGCTGGATACGCTTCGCCGGCGGGAACAGCAGCTCAGGGAGCGCCGGGAATTCCTTGCGTTCCAGCTCCAGGAGATCGACGCGGTGGGCCCGCAGGCCGGCGAGGACGAGCAGCTCGAGCAACAGCTGACGATCCTCGAAAACGCCGAACGACTGTACGAGAGCACCACCCGGCTGTACGAGCTGCTCTACGAGGGGGACCACTCGGTGCGCGACCAGCTCGTGGTCGCCCGCAACCAGTTGCATGACCTGGCGGACATCGATAAGCAGTTCGCCGAGGCCGCCGGCGAATGCAGTACGGCGGAAGCGGTGGTCGCGGAACTGGCGAAGTTCATCCAGTCGTACAACGCCAGGATCGAGTTCAACCCCGAGCGGCTGGACGAGCTGCGGCAGCGGCTGGGGCGCCTCTCCATGCTCCGAAAGAAATACGGCGGTTCGATCGAGGCCGTCATCGCCTACCGGACGTCCATCGCCGAAGAGGTCCGGCTGGCGGAGAATTTCGACGGCGTCATCAGTGCCCTTGCCGGAAAGGTCGAGGAAGCCCGGGAACGGTGCTCGGTCCTTGCGCAGCGTATCTCTGCCAAGCGCCACGAAGTCGCACGGAAAGTGGACCGTGCGGTCGTGGAAGAGCTGCGGAAACTGGGGATCCAGCACGGGAAATTCTCGACGCGGATCTCCCGGCAGCCGCTCGATGGGGCGGACGGTGGGGAAGCGTACATCGTGCAGGGAAAGGAACGGGTGGCGCTCAACGGCCGGGGGTCCGACCTGGTGGAGTTCCACCTCTCCACCAATCTGGGAGAGGAGGAGAAACCGCTCGTAAAGGTCGCCTCGGGAGGCGAGGTCTCGCGGGTCATGCTCGCCCTGAAAAGCATCCTCGCAAAGTCCGACCGCCTGCCGGTGCTCATCTTCGACGAGATCGACGTTGGAGTAAGCGGCCGGATCGCCCAGGCCGTGGGACTCAGCCTGAAGGCTCTGTCCGGGTTCCATCAGGTCGTCGTGATCACGCATCTTCCCCAGATCGCCGGACTGGCCGACGCGCACTTCGTGGTGGAAAAGGCCGAACACCGCGGGCGCACCTCTTCAGCCCTCCGCAGGCTGACGCTCGAAGAGCAGGTCCACGAAGTGGCGAAACTGATGAGCGGCGCGGACGTCACCGCAAGCGGGCCTCACCGGCGCAAGAGAGCTGATGGGCCTGCGCTGAGCCATTGCGACCACCATAGATGAAAAGACCGGACCATCCATGCCTCTGACCCTGTACAACACTCTCACGCGCGCGACCGAACCCTTCGTGCCGCTGCATCCCCCGTTCGTGGGGATGTACGTCTGCGGGCCGACGGTCTACGGCCACTCACACCTCGGCCACGCCAAGAGCTACATTTCGTTCGACGTGATCGTGCGATACCTCCGCTTCCTCGGGTACAAGGTCCTCTATGTCCAGAATATGACGGACGTCGGGCACCTGTCCGACGACGCGGACGAAGGGGAGGACAAGATCCTCCGGCAATCGCAGGTCGAGCGGATCCACCCGATGCAGATCGCGGAGACCTACACCCGCAGCTACTTCGAGGACATGGACGCGCTGAACGTTCTGCGCCCGGACATCTCCCCGCGGGCAACCGGGCACATCACGGAACAGATCGGCGTCATCGAGCAGCTGGTCCGGAAAGGGCTGGCCTACGAGGCCGGCGGGTCGGTCTACTTCGACGTGGCGAAGTTCGCGGAATACGGAAAATTGTCGCGGCGGTCGGTCGACGAGATGGACGCCGGCGCGCGCGTGGAGGTGAAGAGCGAAAAGCGGCATCCCGCCGACTTCGCCCTCTGGAAGGAGGCCGACCAGGGACACATCATGCGGTGGCCCAGCCCCTGGGGCGAGGGGTTCCCCGGGTGGCACGTCGAATGCTCCGCGATGTCCATGAAATACCTGGGGGAGACCATCGACATCCACGGAGGCGGTCTGGAGAACCAGTTCCCGCACCACGAATGCGAGATCGCCCAGAGCGAAGGGGCGACGGGCAAGCAGTTCGTACGCTACTGGCTCCACAACAATATGGTCACGGTCGACGGCCGCAAGATGGGGAAGTCGCTCGGGAACTTCACCACGCTGAAGGACGCCTTCGCACGCTGGGGACCGGAGGTCGTGCGGTTCTTTGTGCTGCAGAGCCACTACCGGAGCACGCTGGACTTTTCCGCCGATGCCCTCGCCGGTGCCGCACGCGGTCTGGAGAAGCTGAGCAATACCATCCGCAATCTGCGTGAGGCATCACAGCGGGCCCCCGCCTCCGGGTCCGCCTGCGCGATCGACCTTCCACGGTACAGGACGAGGTTCCTGCAGGTCATGGACGAGGACTTCAACACCCCGCAGGCGCTTGCGGTGCTCTTCGACCTCACCCACGACGTCAACCAGATGCTGGCCGGTCCGCTCCCGGCCCGCCCCTCCCTGGAACCCGTGGCGGCACTGTTCGAGGAACTCGGGGGCGGGATCCTGGGCCTCCGATTCGGCGCGGCCGGGAAGGATGGGTCGGAAGATCTGGTGTCCGGAGTCATGGGCCTCCTGGTCGGAGTGCGGACGGAGATCCGGGCGCAGAAGCTCTGGTCCCTTTCTGACAAGATCCGCGACGGCCTGACGGCGCTGGGGATCGTGCTGGAAGATAAGAAAGAGGGGACGAGTTGGAAGCGTGGCTGACGGCGGGACGGCGGTACGCCGTGCTGGTGTGCCTGGCCGTGCTCTCCGTGCCGTCGACGCTTGAGGCCCAGGGCTCGGCAGGCTCCGGTGCGAAACTTGAACCTCGCACCATCGTTGACCTGCCTACGGCAGGGATGCTCGACCGCGGGGCCATGGGGTGGGATCTGGAGTTCTACCAGGATGGCGGACTCCTTGCCGGAGTGTCGTACGGCGTATTCGACTGGTGGAGTGTGGGGATCTCCTACGGTGGATCGGGCCTTGTAGGGTCTGGCACCCCCGTGATGAACCCTCTCCCCGGATTCGAGATCCGATTCCGCCCTCTGGAAGAAAACGTCGCCCTCCCGGCCATCGTCCTGGGCTTCAGTTCCCAGGGTCGCGGCGCATACATTCCGACATCCGACAGATACACATACAAATCGCCGGGATTCTTTGCCACGCTCAGCAAGAACTACATGATGCTGGGCTTCCTGAGTATTCACGGAGGGGTGAACTACAGTCTGGAACGGGCGGACGGGGACCGGGACATGAATGTGTTCTTCGGGGCGGACAAGACCCTTCTTTCGTTCGTTTCGGTGGTATGGAATACAACCTCGCCTTGAACGACAACTCCTCGGGGAGCAACGGAAGGGGATACCTGAGCGCCGGACTGAGGTGCTCTTTCGGGGGTGGCGCAACATTCGGGTTCTTCTTCAAGGACATGCTGAAGAACAGCCAGAATGTCTCTTTCACGAACCGCACGGCTTCGTTCGAATTCGTCCACCTGTTCTGACCACTCTCCCCCGGACGTTCAGTGAGGCCGGCCGTTGTCTATTCCTGTCTACGAGTGTCCAGAATAGACAACACATTCCCGTCGCGCGCGATGCGGGATCGTCGATTTCGCCCCTCTTGTGGCCTGTTTCTGAGCGAAGGGCTGGCATCGTTGTTGCCTTCCCTATGGTTGAATGCACTCTTGACGAGGTACTCCTATGAAAACCAACCAGATCCTTTTCGGACTCGCTCTTCTTGCGGCGGGTCTCACGATCAGCGGCTGCTACACGCAGTTCGCTACCAACGAAAAGGATCCGTACGCCGACGGGGACCAGGAGTACACACCCCAGGATACCTCCGGGGCGTCGGGATATAACGACTCGCGGGAGCGGTTCTATTCCGACTACTACATGGCGGCACCGACACTGACCATCGGTGCTACATTCTGGGATCCGTGGGGATACCCCGGTTACGGGTACGGCGCGTATTGGTACTACAACCCCTGGTACTATCCGTACTACCCCGCGTATTATCCCGGATACTGGCCGGGCGGGTACTATCCATACTATCCGTATTACGGGACCGGAGGCGGGTACTACGGATACCATGCGAAGCCGTCAGGGGTGCGCACATTCGGATCCGGAAGATACACCGGTTCCGCGCGAGTCGCCGCCACGGGTGGCACCACACCTTCTGCGGGAACATTCAGGCCGACAACATCTTCGAATCCGTCTTTCCTGCCGGGCGGGGTCCGTTCGGTGTCACCGAGGGGAGGGAGTACCAGCGTACGCGAAGGTGGGTCACGTCCTGCGCCGACGACCGCTCCTGGTCCGACCCGCACCGGCAGTGCCCGTGACCGCTCGCGGGGTGAGCGGGTGCCGGCATACACCCCGCCACCTCCGCCTTCGCGGGAATCGCCGCGACAGGGAGGGGATCGGCCGAGTGGCGGATCCTACTCACCGCCACCTCCCGCTTCGCACTCGTCGCCGCCGCCCTCCAGCAGCGGTCCACAGGGGGGAGGAGGCCGGACCGGGGGTGGTGAGTCCAGCTCAGGCGGGGGTCGTTCCGGTAGCCGACGCTAAGGGGAGCACATGAGACCTCGATCGACAATTCGCCTCGTCACCGCATCGATGATCGTGCTGATCGTCGGAGCGGGATCGGCTTCGGGGCAGACCAGAGACGACGCGATCCGTTTCTCCGAACCGGGGCTTGGCGTGGGGGCGCGTTCGCTCGGCATGGGCAACGCCTATACCGGGATCGCCAACGACTACAGCGCGCTCTACTGGAACCCGGCCGGGCTCTCCCAGGTACGGATGAGCGAATTCTCGGCGGGCCTGTCGACCGCCGGGTACCAGAATACCAGCACATTCTTCGGGGCTGAAGGGTCGGCGAGCATTGGCGGCACCAATCTCAACGCCATCGGGCTGCTGTACGCCATCCCGACCACCCGCGGCGGCGCAAGCGTCGCCTTCGGTTACCAGCGCCATTCGAATTTTCGCAGGCCCCTGTTGTACGAAGCGTTCAACCCGCTGAGTACCATCGTGCAGACCTGGGCCCCGAACGGCCAGTACGCTCCGCCCGACACGACGCTCGCGGAGAATCTCGGCCTGGCGAGCGTGGACGCGAGCGGTCGCTTCGTCAGCCCGATCAATGACAGCCTCACACAGGCCGGGAACGTCACGGAGACCGGAGGCCTGGACTACTGGTCGTTCGGTGGGGCGGTCGACATCGCCAAGAACATCTCGGTCGGTGTCACACTCACCTACGTCGCCGGATCCTATCATTACGAGCGGTCCTACCGGGAGACGGATACACGCGGCGTGTACAACAGCCCGGCCCGGTATCCGTACGACATCCGGCAGATCCTGTCGGACGAATACATCGACAGCGACATTGCAGGTTTCACCACGAAGCTCGGCCTGCTGTACCGGGAACCCGGGATCTTCCGGCTCGGGCTGGCAGTGCAGACGCCGATGTGGATGACCATACGCGAGACGTTCGGGACCAAGGCGAGCAGCGAGTTCTATTCGGCTGACGCAAACGGCCGCTCCCTCTACACTGCGCGCTATGACGATGCCACGGAATACGACGTCCACTCACCGTGGATCTTCAGCGCGGGGACGTCGCTGGTCCTGGGGTTCATCGTGCTCTCCGCCGACGCCGACTGGATCGACTGGACCACGACCGAATTCGCCGATGCGCCGCAGGCCGTCATGGACGAGAACAAGGCCCTGCGGAACGACCTGCGGGGAGCCCTGCACGGCAGGGGAGGTGCGGAACTGGATCTGTCGTTCATCCGCCTGCGGGCCGGGGTCATCTACAACCAGTCCCCGTACAAGGACGACCCCGCGGAATACGACCAGAAATATCTCACCGCGGGGCTGGGGATCCGGCTTGGCCAATCGGCCATGCTCGATGCCGCGTACGCTCGCGGGTGGTGGAAGACCTCCCACATCAACAACGACACGCTTTCGCCGATCTTCGAGGACGTGCTCACCAACACGGTTCTGGTCACCTTGAGCGTGCGGTTCTGAGCCTGCCCGGTCTGTTGCAACCCGCACAGGGGTTTGGTATATTGAAGTCCATCGGCAACGATGGACTTCGTCGTCTTCCCCCATTCACGTGAAGAATCGAACCACACTCCTCCTCGGCGTTTCCGGTCTGCTGCTGTTCGTCGGAGTGCTGCTCGTTGCCTTCCTGTGGTACCAGCTCACCAAATCGTTCCCCCGGTCTGACGGCAGCCTTCGCCTCGAAGGCCTGGGGGCCCGGGTGGAGGTTGCGCGCGACGAGTACGGGGTCCCGGCGATCACCGCCTCCACCGAACGGGATCTCTTGATGGCCCAGGGCTTCGTACACGCCCAGGACCGGCTGTGGCAGATGGACCTGGAACGACGCGCCGCCCAGGGACGGCTGTCGGAGCTGTTCGGGAGCGCGACGGTGCCGTTCGACCGGATGTTCCGCATCGTCGGACTCACACGCATCGCCGACCAGGTGTACGACCGCTTGAGCGACAGCTCGAAGATCCGGCTCCAATGGTATGCCGACGGTGTGAACGCGTGCATCGCGATCCACCGCGGCCGGTATCCGGTGGAGTTTGACATGCTGGGGTATTCTCCCGAGCCGTGGCTACCCGTGCACAGCGTTCTCCTCTCGCGTCTGGTCGCCTGGGAACTCAATCTCTCGTGGTGGACCGACATCACCCTGGGCAGCATCGCCGACCGGGTCGGCCTCGAAAAGACGATGGACCTGATGCCGGTCTATCCGGGCACCGTCGCCCCGGAGGTTCCGGCAGAGGTCTGGCGGCGGTATGCCGCGATGACCGAGGGGTACCTGCGGACCTCGCACTCCTTCGCGGCAGCCTTCGCGCCCGCGTCGTTCCTCGGCGGGAGCAATGCCTGGGTGGTCTCCCCGTCCCTGTCCGCAACCGGCACGGTGCTGCTCGCCAACGACGCGCACCTGCACCTTTCGCTTCCCTGCTTCTGGTATGAAGTGGGGCTTCTGCTCCCGCAGCGATCCGCCCGAGGGATGAGCATTCCGGGATACCCCTATCTTGTCACGGGAAGGAATCGGCAGATCGCCTGGGGGATCACGAACGTCATGGCGGACGAGGCGGACTTCTTCGTCGAGCGGGTCGATCCCTCGGACAGCAACAGGGTCCAGTTCGAAGGCGTCTGGGAGCGAATGACCGTTACGGACGAGACCATCCGGGTCCGGGGTGATAGTTCGGTGACGGTGCGGGTTCGCAGGACCAGGCACGGCCCGGTGGTGACCGACATCGCGACGCCGCTTACCCGCGCGGCGGCCCCCTACGTGGCGAGCATGCGCTGGGCCGGCGAGGAGCCGGACGACCAGTGTGAAGCCTTCCGGCGGATCACCATGGCCGAGAACTGGGAGCAGTTCATTGCCGGCGTGCGGAGCGTCGGCGTGCCCGGACAGAACTTCGTCTACGGCGACATCCACGGCCATATCGGGTATCACTGCGGGGCGAAGATCCCGATCCGTGGGATGCGGGGCGGTTTGTTGCCGGTACCGGGCTGGGACCGCACCTCGGAGTGGTCGGGATTCGTTCCTCCGGCCAGGCTTCCGCACATGCTGGATCCTCCGGAAGGGTTCGTGGCCAGCGCAAACAACAAGCTGACCGACGACACGTATCCGTACCGGATCACCGATCTCTGGGAGCCGCCGTCCAGGATCGTGCGGCTGCGTTCGCTGCTCGGGAAGGCCGGGGAGAAGTTCTCCGTTCAGGACTTCGGCCGGATGCAGAACGACAGTTACTCGGTGTTTGCCGAAGAGGTCAACCCGTATCTTCTGCTGGCTTTCGGTGACACCTCCGGGGCGCCGGCCGACGTCCGCCGTGCATTCGAATATGTCAGCAACTGGCACTTTCGTCTGACGAAAGAGGATATCGCCACCACGATCTTCCATCAGTTCCTGACCCGCCTCATGGCCAACACGTTCAGGGACGAGATGGGGGACTCCCTCTACCACGATTTCGTCGTCCTCTACACCGTGCCGCTGCGCATCCTCACGCGGATGCTGCATGAAGGCACCTCTCCCTGGTTCGACGACATCAGGACCGACACCCTGGAAACGCGCGACGACCAGTTGCGCAGGAGCCTTCGGGAGGCCCTGGACACGCTGCGCGCTCTCCGCGGGGCAGACCAGGGCTTCTGGCGCTGGGGTGATCTGCACACGGTCACCCTCAGTCATCCGTTCAGCCTCCAGAAACCGCTGCAGATCCTCTTCAGCAAGGGTCCGTATCCCGCTCCGGGAGCCTCGACCGCCCTGGTGAGCGGGGAATTCAGCTGGAACGATCCGTTCCGCGTCATCGTCGGCGCCTCCTACCGTCAGATCTTTGACCTGCGGGGGGATTCCTGGAGCGTGCTTGCCGGGGGGCAGTCGGGACAGGTGTTCCACGAGCATTTCGACGACCAGATCCCCCTCTGGATGAACGGGGGCTATCGCGTCTTCAGGGAGACGGGTTCGGCGGTACAGCGGGCGCACAGGGTGCTGGAGCTTATTCCATGAGCCCGGAGATCTCGGCCACGATACTCGACCGGCTGTTGCAGGCCCGCTCCGTGGTCGCCTTCACCGGAGCGGGGGTGTCGGCCGAGAGCGGTGTTCCCACGTTCCGCAGCCCCGACGGCATCTGGGCGAGGTTCAAACCCGAGGAGCTCGCCTCCATGCAGGGGTTCATGCGGAACCCCGAACTGGTCTGGGAGTGGTATGCGCACCGAAAGCGGATCATGCGGGAGGTGCGGCCGAATCCCGGCCACGAGGCGCTCGCGCGGCTGGAAAGGCTTGTGGCGCGGCTCACCGTGGTCACGCAAAACATCGACGGTTTGCACCACCGCGCGGGCTCGAGTGTGGTCCTGGAGCTCCACGGCAGCATTGAACGGAACTACTGCATGGCCTGCGGCAGGCCGCACACGAACGAGGAGGTCCTGGCCCGGACCGGGGTTCCGCACTGCCTCCAGTGTGGCGGCACGGTCAGACCGGACGTGGTCTGGTTCGGCGAGCAGTTGCCGGAGGAGGAATGGGAGGGAGCGGTCCGCGTCTCGGGCGCGGCCGACGTCTTCTTTTCGATCGGGACCTCCGCGGTCGTCTATCCGGCCGCTTCGCTTCCCATGATCGCCCTGGACGCCGGCGCATACGTCGTGGAGGTGAACCCCGAGCCGACGCCGTTGACACAGAAGGTCCACGAATTCCTGCAGGGGGCGGCGGGCGCCGTTCTCCCCGCCATCGTTCACGCACTCGAACAGAGGAAGGTATGAATCTGAAGGACACCGGCAAGACCAAGATCGTCTGTACGCTCGGCCCAGCCACCAGCTCGGTGGAAACCCTCCTCTGGATGATCGACGCGGGCATGGACGTGGTACGCCTGAACTTCTCCCACGGATCGCACGAAGATCACCGCGCGAACATCGAGCGGGTGCACGAAGCGATCTCCCGCTCGGGACAGCAGCTGACGCTCGTGCAGGACCTGCAGGGGCCCAAGATCCGGGTCGGGACCTTCACCACGCCATCGGTGGAACTGGTCGCCGGCGGGACGTTCACCATCACTACCGAGGATGTCGCCGGGACCGCCGAGCGCGTCTCGACCACATTTGCCGCGCTGGCATCGGACGTCCACCCCGGACATCTGATCCTGCTGGACGACGGCAAGATCCAGATGAAGGTCGTTGCGGTGTCGGGTCCCGAGGTCCGGTGCGAGGTGCTGGTGGGCGGGACCCTCTCCGCGCGCAAGGGGATCAACCTTCCCGGCGTGCCGGTCAGCGCCCCTTCGTTCACCGACAAGGACCTGGACGACGTGTTGTTCGGGATCTCCAACGGGGTGGATTACATCGCCCTCTCGTTCGTCCGGAGCGCCTTTGACATCCGCGATCTGCGCAAGGCCATCGCTTCGCGGGCGCCCGGCGTGACCACGCCGATCATCGCCAAGATGGAGAAGCCGCAGGCCATCCAGAACGCCGACGCCATTATCCAGGAAGCCGACGGCGTGATGGTCGCGCGCGGGGATCTCGGCGTGGAGATGCCGCCCGAGGACGTGCCGATGCTGCAGAAGCAGATCATCCGCAAGTGCAACGAGGCGGGAAAGCCGGTCATCGTGGCGACGCAGATGCTCGAATCGATGATCAGCAATCCCCGCCCGACCCGGGCTGAGGCCAGCGACGTGGCGAATGCGGTGGTGGATGGATGCGACGCGGTGATGCTGAGCGGCGAGACGTCGGTGGGCAAGTACCCCGTGGAGGCCGTGCAGATCATGAACCGGATCATCCTGAAGGCGGAGAGCGTTCTGCGGGAACGCCCTTCGTCCATGCGCTGGCGCGAGATGTTGCCGGGCGACCAACATGACGCCATCGGGAGAGCCGCCTGTCTCCTGGCGGAGCAGATGAAGGCCGCCGCGATCGTTACCGTGACCCGGTCCGGCGAGACCGCCCGGGTACTGGCCCGGTACCGCCCGGATCCCCCGATCATCGCCATCACCGACACAGAGAAGACCCTGCGTACGCTCAACCTGGTCTGGGGCATCCAGGGAATGGTGATGTCTTCGCTGGGGACCGACTCGGACAAGGCTCTTGCCGACATCCGGCAGCGGCTGGTGGATTCCGGGGCGGTGCAGCACGGGGACAACGTGGTGATGCTGGCCGGACACCCCTTCTTTGCGCGGGGATCGACCAACCTGATCAAGGTGGAGCGGATCGCCTGAGGTTGTACCGAAGGGTCAGTGCTTGGACGTGGAGATGTCGAAGACCCGGTCGAGCATGGAGATCTTCAGGAGGGCGAGGACCTTTTTGTGCACGTTGTCGAGCCTCACCGCCCCGCCGTGCTCCTTCATCTTCCGGTCGGCGATCAGCAGCGCGCTGAGCCCGCTGCTGTCGCAGAACTCGACCTCCGCGAGGTCGATGACCAGCTTCTCGACCTTGGGCGTGCAGAGGAGCAGGAACTCCCCCTTGAGCTGGGCCGAGATCGTGGAGTCCAGCTTCCGTTCCTTCACCGCCAGCACGGTGGTTGATCCGTTCTTGTGCACGTCGAACTTCATCGGTAGACTCCCGCCCTAGAACATCTCGAGACAGGCCAGCATGCGTTCGTACAGGCGCTGCGTGCCGAGCGAAGGATCCGGATGGATCAGGAAATTGTAGAACCGGTCCGCCTTTCCGCGTTCGAGTCCCACGCGGACGCGCGCGTCGCTCCTCCTGCAAATATATGCCGAGGGTAGCACTAAGTCAAGGTTGAGGTCGAGGGCGAGATCGTACCGTTGTCCGATGATGCGCTCCACCAGGGTCTTGCGGGGGAGGAAGAAGACGCTCAGTTCGGACTGCGCCACGCGTACGAACCGGCTCCGGGGAAAATGTGCCGACAGCGCCGCGCACCGCTCGTTGCCGACCAGGGTGATGCGCTCGTCGGCGAACCTGCGCCGGAGGGAAGCGAAGACCTCGGGTTCCGGCAGGGGGGCGCGATCGCCGAACGGCAGGAGAACAAGCGCCTGGTCGGCCGAGGAGACCGACCGTGTGAACGAGATGACGGCGTCCCGCGATCGTCGGAAGCGCACGCGGGTGATCAGGAGGCCGATGGAGCTTCGCAGCGATTCGAGCATGGGGGTCAGGGGAGAAGGTCGCGGAATTCCCGTTCGGTGAGGAGCCGGATGCCCAGTGCCCGCGCCTTCGCGAGCTTGGAGCCGGCTTCCTCGCCGACGAGCACGAAGTCGGTCTGCTTGCTGACGGAGCCGGAGACCCGGCCGCCGTTGGATTCGATGAGCCGCTTTGCCTCTTCGCGTGAGAGGGTCGGCAGTGTCCCGGTGAGGACAAAGGTCTTTCCGGCCAGCGCTCCCCCGGCGGCCCGGGGAGCGGCGGAAAAGATGAGACCCGCGTCCTTCAGGCGTCGGACGATCTCGCGGTTGTGACGGTCGGCGAAGAAATGTACAAGACTGTCGGCGATGCGCGGTCCGACGGCCGGTACCGCAGTAAGTTCCTCCACCGAAGCCCCGCTCAACGCGTCGATCGAGCGAAAGGCCTCGGCAATGACGCGCGCCACCCCCGCTCCCACGTGACGGATCCCGAGTGCGTACAGCACGCGGACATAGGGCTGCGCCTTGCTCTTCTCGATCGCCGAGAGCAGGTTGTCGGTGCTCTTCTCTCCCCAGCGCTCCAGGCCCACCAGCAGCTTCCGGTGACGGCGAAGGTCGTACAGATCGGCGCAGGTCGACACCAGCTTCAGGGTCACGAGCTGATCCACCGCCGCCTCGCCGAGGCCGTCGATATCCATCGCCCCGCGATGGGCGAAATGTTCAATGCGGCCACGGACCTGCGCCGGGCATTCGGCGTTCTCGCAGTAGAAATTCGCCTCTCCCTCTTCACGGTACAGCGGGGATCCGCAGTCCGGGCAGGCCGCCGGCATCACGAACGGGCGGGCGCCGCGCGGGCGCTTCTCCGGCACCACGGCGCTGATCTTCGGGATGACGTCGCCGCCCTTCTCCACGACAACGGTGTCGCCGGTCCGCAGGTCCAGTTCGGCGATGTAGTCGGTGTTGTGGAGCGTGGCCCTGGACACCGTGCTTCCCCCGACGAACACCGGCTCGAGTTCCGCCACCGGCGTGACCGCTCCCGTCCTGCCCACCTGGATGGCGATCCCCCGGAGGACCGTCTGCGCCTGCCGGGGAGAGAACTTGAACGCGATGGCCCAGCGGGGGCTCTTGGCGATGGTGCCGAGCCGGTCCTGCTCGGTGAGTGAGTCCACTTTCACCACGATGCCGTCGATCTCGTAGGGGAGGGTGGAGCGGCGTTCTTCCCATCCCCGCCAGAACCCGACGACCTCGTCGATCGAACCGCAGCGGCGGGCGTGTTCGTTGACCGGAAGCCCCAGATCGCGGAGAAGCCCGAGATTCTCGAAATGGGACGCCGATCGGTGCTCGGGGGCGAACAGGGTGTAGGCATACATCTTCAGGGGACGGCCGGCGACGAGCGCCGGATCCTGGAGCTTGAGCGTCCCCGCGGTGGCATTCCGTGGATTGACGAAGGTCTTTTCGCCGGCCTTCTCGCGGGCGGCGTTCATGGCGGCGAAAGCGGCGTTGTGCATGAACACCTCGCCGCGCACCTCGACCGTGCGCAGTGACGGTAAAGACTTGCGCAGCCGGAGGGGTATGGACCGGATGGTCTTGAGATTGTTGGTGATGTCGTCCCCGCTCGTCCCGTCGCCGCGCGTCGCGCCCCGCACCAGCACGCCATCACGGTACCGGAGTGCGACGGCAACACCATCGAACTTCAGTTCCGCCACGTAGACCGGCGCCGTATCCTCCAGGAGCCCGCGCACGCGCCTATCGAAGTCCCGGATCTCCTCCTCGGAATAGGAGTTCGCGAGGCTGAGCATGGGCGGGTCGTGCGTGACGGTGGGGAATTCCTTCGTCGGCTGTCCGCCCACTCTGACGGTGGGCGAATCAGGCGTCCTGAGCGCCGGATGGGCGGCTTCGAGATCCTGCAGTTCGCGCAGCAGGGCGTCATAGGCGGCGTCGGCGATGGTCGGTTCCGCGAGCACGTAATAGCGATAGTCGTGTTCGCGGATCTCGTCGCGGAGCCTTTCGACGCGTTGCCGGATCTTGGAGGGGATGTCGGTCATTCGTCCGGGTGCCGTCCGCTCATTGCTCGAGCGTGGCGCGTGTGAGGTCGAAGTCGCGGAGAACGGCACCGCGTTTGCCCAGCGCTCCCAGAGCCTTCTCGTTCAGTGTGAACTCGACCCCGCCGGCGTTCCCGAGGGTGAGCCTGAACCGTTCCCGTGCCTTCCAGAGAGCCCGGGTCTTCGGCGGGAAGATGTAGTCACGCGGAGGCTGCCCATCGATGACGATCTGGAGCCACACCGTATCCAGCACTGCCGCACGCAGGGTCATGCTGTCGCGCACGGCGATGGGCACGGCCTGTGGCGCTCGGCGGACGGGTTCCGCGGCGGCCTGGCGGGCCCGCTGTTCGTTTTCGCCGATCACGCTCTGGAACGGGATCTCCACGGGCGGGGCGGGTTCCGGGCGCAGGAAGATCTGGTAGGCGGCAAGCCCGGCTGCTGCCACGATGATCAGGCCCGTGCCGATCCGGGTGATAAGCACCCGCGGGTCCCGCCGGGGCTGTTCGGGGACCACCTCCTGAGCGACGGTTGCGAGGTCTTCGTGCGCCGATTCCTCGGCGGCGGATGAGGCCCCGCCGAGAGGATGGTGGACCCCGGTAGAGGCCTCCTCGTACTTGCGGAGGGTTTCCTGGGGAGGAAGCCCCACCACCTGCGCGTATTCCCGGATGAACGCGCGCACGTAGGTTTGCGGCAGGATGGTGGTGTTCCCCTGTTCGATCGCCTCAAGGAATTTCAGGTTGATCAGGGTGGCGGCGGCGATCTCCTGCAGGGTGATCCCCCGCGCTTCCCGCGCGCTCTTCAACTCCCGGTAGAACGGATGCATAGGCATGTCAGACGATGCTGGATGACGCGGCAACGGGTTGGTCGAGGACCTCCCGCACCTTGAGCGCAAGGGTTTCGAGCTGGAAGGGCTTCTGCATGAACCCGCTCACCCCGCTGGTGAATTTCGACGTCTCGACGGTCTCCCTCCCGTATCCCGTGACGATCATGATCCGGAGAGCGGGATTCACGGCCCGCAGGAGGTCAAACGCCTCCTTGCCTCCCATCACCGGCATGTTCACGTCCAGGAGCACCAGATCCACGGAGGCCTGGTGGGTCCTGTAGAAATCCACGCCGGCCCGGCCGTCGTTCGTCACGTACACCGTGTAGCCGAGTCCCTGAAGCATATCGCGGGCGATCTCGCAGACGCTCAGCTCGTCGTCCACGAGCAGGATCTGCTCGCTCCCCCGGGGGAGCCGCTGCCGTCGTTTGCGCGCGGCTTCGCGTGCGAGCAACGTGGTCCGTGGGAGATAGACGGAAAACGTCGCTCCCTGCCCGACGTCGCTGTCAAGATCGATGAACCCCCCGTGGCTCTGCACGACTCCGTAGACGACGGAGAGGCCGAGGCCCGTGCCGTGGTCCTTTGTGGTGAAGAACGGCTCGAACACCCTTGTCTGGATCTCCCGGGAGATCCCCCGTCCGGTGTCGGCCACGGTGATCCTGACGAAGGGACCGGGGGTCACGGAAGAGAACCTGCTGGTGGTGTGTGCGTCCGCGAGCAGCACGCTGGTGGAGACCCGCAGTCGTCCGCCTTCGGGCATGGCGTCGCGGGCGTTGAGGAACAGATTCAACAGGGCCTGCTGGATCTGCCCGTCGTCGCCGTTCACCATGGCGGTCTCGGCCGTCAGGGCGGTTTCCACGACGATCTCCTTGGTCACGCTCCGCTGGAAGAGCTGAAGGGTCTCTTCGATCAGTCCGTTGATGTCCACCGGCCGGACCAGCGTCTCGGTCTTGCGCGCGAAGGTCAGCAGCTGCCGGGTGAGCGACGAGCCGCGGCGGGCGGAGGACTCGATGATATCGACGTACTTCGCCAGCGGGGCCTTCTCGGCGAGGCGGCGCCGCATGATGGACGCGGAGCCGAGCACAGCCGCGAGGATGTTGTTGAAATCGTGCGCGATCCCGCCGGCAAGGTTGCCGATGCTGTCGATCTTCTGGGCGTGCAGCAACGCCCCCTCCATCTGCTTGCGATCGGTGATGTCGCGGGCCACGATGCGCGCGTTCACGATCGCTCCCCGTTCGTCGGCCTCCAGCGAAGAGTTCAGGTTGACGTAGAAGGCCTGGCCGTTCTTCCGCACCATCTGCTCCTCCACATCCCTGAGGGTCTTCCCCTCGGCGAACATCCGCTCGACCATGGCTTCGAGGGCCTGCCGGCGTTCCGGAACGAAGAGGTCCGCGAACGTTCGGCCCAGCACCTCGCTCTGGACACATCCGAGCATCCCCGCCCCGGTCGTGTTGCACCCGAGGATCACGTGCCGACGGTCGATGCTGAAGTACAGGTCCGGCGCGTGTTCGAACAGGTCCGCGTACCGGCGTTCGGAGCGCTTGAGTTGTTCGAAGAGCTGGGCGTTGGTGAGGGCGACGCTGATCTGGTTGCCGAACGCCTCCATCAGCTCCGCCTGCTTGGCGGAGAACATCTCGACGTCCCTCCCGGCAACGATGAGCGCTCCCGAGATGGATTCCTTCGTCCGGAGCGGGATCGACGCCCAGAACCGGATCTCGAGATCCTGGAAGGCCCCGGGGGCATCGCCGGTACCCAGTCGCTCCCAGCGGACACGCGGCTTGTTCAGCCACTCCACGCGCGCATCGGTCCCCAGGCCGCTTCGCTCCAGAAAGTCGAGCCGCGTTCCCCGTGAAGTCTTGAGTCCAAGGGTCTTCCCCTCGAGCATATAGATCCAGCCGAACTGCAGTCCCAGCAGGTCGGTGATCCTGGTCAGTGCCGTCTGCAGCACGTAGTCCAGTTCCACGACCTGGTTCACCGCTTCGGCAATGGTGTTGAGGGCCAGGAGCTGGCGGCGCTGCTCGTCGAGCTGGCGGCTGTAATGGAGGGAGAAATAGACGCTGACGAACCCGATCGTGCCGACCGTGAGAATACTGATGAAATCCATCAGCCTCGGCGCCTGCCCGGTCACCGCCATGGCGCTGATGATGGTGGTCATAGAGACCACCACCGCGGTGGACGCCACCACCTGCGCCTGCTCTACGGGGCCCAGATCGCGAATGAACGCGCGAACAGCGGCAATGGGATTCGTCATCGGACATCAATGTACGAAAGAGGGCCCTGAGTTTCAACGAAACGGCGGGGTAGGGGGGGACCGAATGGAAGGTCCCGCCCTGAAGAGGGCGGGACCCGAAACTTCGTCAGGAAGGAACGCGCTGCGACGGGTTACTTCTTGGTCGCGAGAACCGCTTCCTTGCATGCCTTGGCGACGCGGAACTTCACGACCGTCTTCGCCGGGATCTGGATCTGCTCGCCGGTCTTCGGATTGCGTCCGATGCGAGCCTTGCGGTTCACCAGCACGAGCTTGCCGATGCCGGGGAGTGTGAAGGAGTTCTTCGCCTCTTTGTACGCGAGGTTGGCGAGCTCTTCGAACACGGTCGCAGCTGTTTTCTTCTTCATATCAAACTTGCCTGCAAAGTGTCCGATGATCGCGGACTTTGACATTGGCTTACCCATTGACCCTCCCTGTGGTTGTTGCTTAGAAAGATAGCAGATTCCTTGGTATTTTCAAACAAAAAATGAGGGGATTCCCGTAAATCCTTCAGGGCAAAGAGCTTCGCCCGATCCCCCCCATCCTCGCGTCTTCTTACCATAGATCGGGGATTTCCTCTCTCACCTCCCCGTCTTCACCGAGGATCTCGACCGGACAGCGTGGCAGAGCGTTCAGGAACATTCTCCCATAGGGTTTTCGCGCGATCCGGGAGTCGAGGATCGTCACGATTCCCCGGTCGTCGGAGGTACGGATCAACCGTCCCACCCCCTGACGGAATTTCAGGATCGCCTCCGGGAGCGAATAATCGGCGAACGGATTGCCCCCGCGGGCGGTGATGAGATCGGTCCTGGCCTCGACCATGGGGTTGTTCGGCACGGCGAACGGGAGCTTGGTGATCACCACATGAGAGAGCGCCTCCCCCGGAACGTCCACGCCCATCCAGAAACTGTCAAGGCCGAACAGTACGGAGGCGGTGGTGTTCCGGAATTCCTCCAGCAGCGCATGCTTTTCCATCTCCTCGCCCTGTACCAGGAGCGGGATCCCACGGGCATCCAGAGGCGCGATAAGGGCCTGTGCGGCAGTGCGCATAGTGGCCGTGTTCGTGAACAGCACCAGCGCGCGGCCGCCGGTCAACTCGATGGCCTCCAGCAAGGCCTGGGGAAGCAGCTCTGCGTAGCGGGGGTTGTCTGGTGGCGGCATGCCAGCCGCAACGCGCACTCTCATCTGCCGGGCATGGTCGAAAGGGGACGAAAGGGTGAGCACTTCCGCCGCCGCCATTCCCAGCCGCCGGCGCACGTAGGACGTGTCGCCTCCAAGAGAAAGGGTGGCACTGGTCAGGACCAGCGGGATCTCTTTCCGGAAGAGGCGTTCAGACAGGAGCTGGCCGACCTCGACCGGCGCCGCGCAGAGGGTCACCGCATCGCGCAGCGTCTCGGAGATCTCGACCCAGTAGGTCCGTTCCGGATCCGGATGTTCCAGGAATTCCTCCAGGAGAATCAGCGACTCCTCGAGGGTGCGCAGGCTGACCTCGACCTCCCGTTTCTCCTCCGCGCCGGCGTCGCGCATCACCTTCGCAATGCCGGAGGCAAAGGCCTTCAGCGACGGGGTCAGGGAATCGGGGAACGCATGTGATTCCCGGATGCGGACCTGCCGGGACGAGGGTCCCTTCCCGCGTGCACCGAGCTCCGAGCGGACCGCATCGAAGAAGTCGTCGATGGCCCGCTCGGAACTCCGGCACAACTTCCGGAATCCCCGCGCACCGGCGGCCACCAGCACACCGCGTTTCGTCTGGGCGTTGTACAGACGCCTGACGGCGGAGAGCAGCTGGTGTCTGGAGACCTTTCCCCCGAGTCCCTCCGTCGCGACGGCCTCCAGCATGTGTGCCTCGTCGAACACCACGAAGTCGTTCTCGAAGAGCAGGCGCTCTTCCTGGGGAACCGCCGGAAGGAGCGAGAAGAAGAGCGCATGATTCATGATGACGAGCTGGGCCTCGCGCACCCGTTCCCGGGTCCGCTGGTACGAACATTCCGGTCCGCAGGTGTCCGGCCGGCAGACGACCGGTTCGGAACAGATAAGATCCCGCACCGCAGGGAGGGGAAGGAACGGCAACTCGCCCAGGTCCCCCGTGTGGCGCCCGCGGGCCCACTCGCTGACGGCTTCCAGCTGCGGGCGAACCGCGTCATCGAACATGAGTTCCGGGGCTTCGAGCGCGAGCCGGAGACGCGTGGAGCAGAGATAGTTGCGGCGGCCCTTCAGGATCACCGCCGTCGCGCGCCGGCCCAGCAGGGAGAGGGCCAGAGGAAGGTCCTTGTGGAAGAGCTGGTCCTGCAGGGTCTTCGTGTGCGTGGAGACGACGGCTTTGCGCCCGTTCTCCAGCGCAAAGGCGAGAGCGGGAACGAGGTAGGCGAGGCTCTTCCCGACCCCCGTCGGCGCTTCCACCACCAGATGTTCGCGGCGGACCAGCGCCTGCCAGACCGCTCGCGCCATGGCTTCCTGCTGCGGACGGTGTTCGAAGCCGGCCCTGGACGCGAGAGGACCAGATGCGGAGAAAAGGTCACCGATAGTGGAATCGTCCGTCATGCGGGACAAGGTAGCAAAACGTCCCGTGAGCCGCCACCGGCTTTGCTTTTCGGACACATTTGAGTATTATGACCACCATGCTGATCCCCGCCGCACTCTTCCGCTCACGTCCTGGTCTTTTCCGCGCGTCGGTGCTGCTGCTGTTGGTCCTTCTGCTCTCCTGTGCCGCGCCGTGCGGGCTCATTGCGGGATCCGAGCGCGACAGCCTCGCGGCGCATCATTCCCTGCTGGACGAGGCCGGCCGGGTCGGCTGCGCAGGATGGTCGACCATCACCACCCCCTTCCACTGGGACGGAACCGACGCGCTCAGGGCCGGCGGCGTTCTTGCCGCCACCGCGGCGGCCTTCCTGCTCGACGACGAGGTGAAGAGTCTGATGGACAGGAATCAGACCGCTGGGCTCGACAGGGTGGAGAACGTCGTGGTCCGGTACGGGGAAACGAAGGTGGTGATCATCCTCTCGGGCGGCGTCTACCTTGCCGGGTTGGTCGGCGGGGATCGTTGGCTCCGGGAAACGGGCCTGCTGGCAGGCACAGCGTTGCTGATCACCGGCGCCGGCACGCAACTGGTGAAAGCGGTGGTCGGTCGGGCCCGGCCGTACACGGGCCACGGGCCGCACTTCTTCACGCCGTTCACAGCCGACGAAGACTTCCACTCGTTCCCCTCCGGCCATGCTTCAGCAGCCTTCACCCTGTCGTCGGTCCTCGCCGCCCGCATCGACAACCCCTGGGCCACCGCGGCATTGTACGGCCTTGCCACCGCAACCGCTCTGTCAAGAGTATACTCCGGCAATCACTGGTTTTCCGACGTGGTCTTCAGCGCTCTGGCCGCTTCGGCGGCGGGCAGAAGGATCGTCTCCGTGTTCGAAGGAGAAGAACGCCCCGCAACGGGCTTCCAGGTCATCCCTCAGCCGACCGGGATCTCCCTCGTGTACCGGTTCTAGTTCATCCGACATCCAACGGCACCACCCATGGCCCAGACCGAACCCTCACACGATCCCACGCTGGGAGAGTCCATCCGCCACTCTCTGAAAGAGATCGGCCAGCCGTTCATCGACCTCGTGCGTGCTCCGCGCGCACTCTGGGGGATCAACCTCTCGTACCTTCTCGAGGGGGTGACCTACTTCGGGGTCGTCGGTCTCCTGGCGATCTTCTTCAACACCTCCATCGGGCTCGACGACATCAGCGCAGGCCGGATGGTGGGGGTGCAGACCGCCGGCATCACCCTGGCCATGCTGATCCTCGGGGCGACCGTCGACCTGATCGGTCCGCGCCGGGCGCTTCTGATCTCCCTGCTGGTCATGATGATCGGGCGGATCTTGCTCGCGATCAGCCCACAGGTCTCCGCGGCGAGCGGGCTCTGGTCGCTCCCCCACTGGGTGGCGATGGGAGGGATCCTCGGGATCATCATCGGCTACGGCATCTATCAACCCGCCTGTTACGCCGCGGTCCGGATCTTCACGACCAAGAGCACCGCCGCAATGGGATACGCGATGCTCTATGCGCTGATGAACCTCGGCGGGTTCCTCCCCGGACTGCTTTCGCCCCCCGTACGGAAGGGCTACGGCATCCCGGGGGTCTTCTGGGTGTACGTGGCCCTGACGGTCGCCGGCATGATCGTGGTTGCCGTCTTCCTGACGAAGAGGGCGGTCGCCTCGGCGCAGCAGAACGAGGGGAACGAACCGGATGCGACCCCGGACGTCGCCGAGCGCAAACCCCTGAAGGAGCAGATCAAGTACTACCTCCGGAACTTTCCGTACCGCGACTACCGATTCCAGTTCTTCATCTTCATTCTGATCCCTGTCCAGACCCTGTTCGCCCACAACTGGCTCACGCTCCCCCAGTACTGCAATCGGGCTTTCACCGGCGTGGTGAGTGAGAACTATGAGTTCTTCGTGAACATCAGTCCGTTGCTGATCTTCGTGCTGACCCCCGTGGTCACGGCGCTGACCAGCAGGAAGTCCACGTACACCATGATGATCGCAGGGACGCTGGTGATGGCCGCCCCCACCCTGATCCTGACCCTTGGCCCCACGATCCCGAACCTCTTTGCCTACCTGATCCTGATGACGATCGGGGAGGCGATGTGGTCGCCCCGCTTCCTCCAGTGGGTGGCCGAGATCGCTCCAAAGGACATGACCGGGATCTACATGGGGCTCGGCCAGTTTCCGTGGTTCCTGACGAAGGTGGTGACCAGCCTCTATTCCGGATGGTTCCTCATGACCTTCTGCCCGGCCGATACGCCTCCGGCAGAGCTGCACACGGAAACCATGTGGTTCGTCTACGGCCTGATCGCGTTGCTGACCCCCCTGGGGCTCTATCTCGCCCGCCCCTGGATGCTCAAAGGATTCAAGACCACCCACGAAGGATGAACGCCATGATCAGTCGACACGGTGTTGCTCTCATACTGCTTCTCGTGACTTGGTGTGTGCCCGCCCCGTCTGAACTGCGGGCTCAGGAGGTAACCATCGCCGCAGACACCATCGTCGGCGAATGGGTCACGCCCGAATCCAAGGCCCGGGTCCAGATCTACCGCGAAGGCGAGGAGTTCCACGGAAAGATCGTCTGGTTGAAGGAGCCCGAAAAGGACGGGAAAGCGGTGGTGGACGACAAGAACCCCGACGAGAAACTGCGGACACGGCCCGTACTGGGGCTCGTCCTCCTCCGGGGGTTCAAACACGATGGCGACGATGAATGGTCAGGCGGAAAAGTGTACGATCCGGAGAGCGGGAACGACTACAGCGGGACCATGACCCTCAAGGACGGCACAACCCTCGAGCTGAGGGGCTATGTACTCATCCCGCTGTTCGGCCGGACCGAGGTCTGGAAACGGTACGCGCGGTGATCCGCGGGTGCGGGCGGGGCCTGCATGCGCCCCGCCCACGCCGAAGTTCAGGAACGGACACCACGCCAGGGGAGAAGAACCGGCAGAACCAGCAGGAGCGCCCCAGCGCTTTCGTGATACTCGCCGGCCACCGTGGTCAGGATCCCGAAGACGATCAGGAGGGAGATCACGATGATGGCCAGGGCGAGCGCTCCGAGGACCGTGCCGACGATCCCGAGGACCATCCCGATCTGCGTCATCGTCTGTTCCGATGCCGGGATCTTTCCTTCGCGGATCTTCCTGAGGTCGCGAACCCCCATGACCCACGCGGGGATGCCGGTGAACGGGCCCAGCATGACCAGGCTGAGGATCCCGAGCACGAGGATCAGAGCTCCGTGGCCGGGCTCCTGGGTTCCTGCCGGGAGCGGCGGCTGCGCCGGCCTGGATGCCGCCGAAGGGGTGCCGCACTTCGGACAGAAGTTGGTCCCCTCCTGAAGAGTGTTTCCGCAGTTGCTGCAGTACATGTTCGATCCTCCAGAGTTGCTTCGGTATCGTGAACCTGACCGCTGACGCTATGCCAGGTGTTCCTTCCCTTCGTACAGAAACCGGTCGAAGTCGGCCGGTCCAGCGCACGGCCGTCCGTTGCCGGTCGCGTACAACCCGATGTACATCCCCGACCACGCGCCTCCTTCGTGGGCGACCTCAGGGCTCAGAAGGCGTGCCGAGAGCGTTCCGAGCTCGATGCGATCGGGACGTTCGCACCAGAAGTGGTACCGGGTCCCATCGCAGGTGATGCCCAGAACAGCCACCCGTCCGTCCGCGGTCACGGGTGCCGAGACATCCAGCACCTCGCCAACGCGGCGGCGGAGAAGCACGACAGACCGGCCGTTCCGGACCGTAACGAACAGCTCGGCATGATGCTCGTTGTTCATGAGGACGGTCATCCCGGCCTCTTCGTGTTCGGCGGAAGGGGTCGAACTCCATCAGGGCAGACGCCGTCATCTGGAAATGCTCCTGCCGCCGTCCGATGAACGCCGGCGAAGCCAGGTCGTCAAGTCGCTCGGGGGATCCCTTGAGCCTCGAGGAAACCCGGGCGCTCCGAAAGTGACCATGTGTCGGTGCCTGGATTCCGCAGAAAGTTCCACTCGTGGGCAAGTTCCGGCTGTTCGAAGTCGTCCTGCCAGCGGCACTCCGGACCACGAATTCCGGCCGGGTCCGGGAACGTGTGACCGGCCTCAGGATCCTCGTGGACCACGGGCCAATCCTCGGCGGTCCAGGTCACGGGGAGAAGAAATGTTTCACGTCCCAGGATGCTGAAGCTGTTGTAATGGAGGTTCCTGGTGCCGTGCAGCACCATCCACCAGTTCCCCCGAGTATCGTCGACGAGGTCGCCATGGCCGACGTCCCGGACCAGCCCGTGGCCACGGTCGCGACGGGTGAACAGCGGGTTCGCCGGACAGGGCTCGAACGGGCCCCACGGGCTCCGGCTTCTTCCGATGACCTCGGCGTGTCCGAACCGGCTCCCTCCCTCGGCAGCCATCAGAAAATACCAGCCGCGGATCTTGTAGAGGTGCGGCCCCTCTATGTCGGTACAGATGTAACGGTCCACGATCATCCGCGGCGACGATCGCAGACGGCCTGTCGTCGCGTCGATCACGGACTGCACGATGCCGCGGTCGCCGCGGCGCGTGTAGTAGGCCGTCCCGTCATCGTCGAAGAAGAGGGAAGGGTCGAACCATCCGTCATCGATGGGCAAGGGTTCGGACCAGGGGCCGCGCGGATCCGTGGCGGTGACCAGGAAGTTCCCGATCTTGCCAACGTTCGTCGTGACCAGGTAGAAGACCCCGCGATGGTGGCGAAGCGTAGGGGCGAAGATCCCCCGGGATGGCCGGGCTCCGGCGAGATCCAGCTGACTGTGCCGTGTGAGACAGTGGCCGATCTGCCGCCAACGCACAAGATCGGTGCTGTGAAAAAGAGGGACGCCGGGGAAGTATTCCAGGCTGGTGTTGACGAGGTAGAAATCATGCCCGACCCGGCAGATACTCGGGTCCGGGTGAAAGCCTGGAAGGATCGGAGCGACCACGACGAGCCGGGGATGTGTGGGATCGCCCCCCGGCGAGCGTTCACCGGGGGGCTTGAAGATCTTCGAGCGCAAAAGAGCGAAAAAGCCTGCTGAGAATCAAGACGGACTCCGCCTCTACGGAGCCTCGCCCCTACGGGGCCCTCGCCCCTGCGGGGCCCTGCCCCTACGGGGCCTTCGTTGCCGGTGCCGCAGCCGCAGGGGTGAAGAGCGTGATGGTCTCGTCATTCATCAGCACCCAGAGCGTATACACGCCGAGCATCGTCCCGAGAGGGATGCGCAGCATGTTGAAGAATGACACGACGAGCAGGACGATCCGTCCCCACTCCCTGTTCTTGAGCAGCCCGATGCCACCGGCGATCCCTGCAGCGGAGATCACGAACATGATCACCGACAGGGGGACAAGGATCAAAGGGACGAGATCAAAGACCTCGAACGGGATATCGTGCATCGGTGCATGAGCCATCTGCAGGATGGCCCAGAGGAAGTCGCGGAAATAGATGCCAAGGAAGAAGAGCCCGATGGCAAGGAAAAGGTGCAGACCCCTGTAGACGATGTTCAGGACGGCCGCAAGCGTGACATGTTTTTGCATGGCAGATGCCCTTACGTGAATGTTCGGAGGACGCCGCTGGAGTCGATGGCTCAGTCCGCCACCTGGATCTCGGTGTCGGGCAAAACCTCGTCGATCACGATCTCGATGGTCGCGAGCGAGAGGAGCGATCCGGGAGCATCACGGCGGATCTCCAGGAGACGCCTGTAGGAAATGGGGGACAGGACCAGCCGGCCCGGCACGTGTCCGGTGGCGAACAGGAACTCGACGATCTGCTCGTAGATCGCCTCGACAATGTCGAATGTGGGTTTCATGATCCCCTCCTCTGTCTGCAAGGGCCTTCACCTGTGTATACGGGGAGAGGCGGAAGGTGTTGCGGTGTCCGGGGCTGGCGTGCCGGCGGGCACACGTCCCGAACGCGTTGGGCAGCATGGACTTGCCGCGCGTTGATTCTGCAAAGCGATGTCTCTACCTTACGAAGACACGGGGGGCAACGTGACAGGGAAGATGCGTTGGATAGCAGTGATCGGGATCTGTGCCGGTATGACTGGCGACGCCCTGGGGTGGGGGGGCACCGGCCACAAGTTCGTGAACTTCAATGCCGTGGTACATCTCCCCCCCGCATTATCGCAGATCGCAGCGCAGCAGGCTTTCTTCCGGGACCACGCCAGCGATGCGGACAACCGGAAGTCGTCCGACACGGCCGAGGCCCCCAAGCACTTCATCGATCTGGAGTTGTATCCCGATTTCAGCCATCTCACCCCCGACCTCGGATCCCTGATCGCAACGTACGGCTGGGTCACCGTCAAAGAGATCGGTATCCTTCCCTGGGCCACGGTCCGGGCGATGGACTCCCTCACCGCGCAGCTCCGGCGGCGCGACTGGACGAAGTCGTACCAGACAGCCGCAGACCTGGGTCACTACGTCGCTGACGGTCATCAGCCGCTTCACTGTACGGTGAACTACGACGGTGCCTCGACGGGGAACGGCGGGATACATTCGCGATACGAGACGGGGATGATCAATCAGGCACAGCTGGTGGCTGTGCGCGACAGCGCGCGGTACGTAGCGGATCGGTATGCGTTCATTCTGGCCTACCTCGTTCGCGCCAACGTGTTGGTGGATTCGATCATGCAGGGGGACAATTTCGCCAAAGCGGCCTCCGGCTGGAACGGTTCGGGGCAGGCTCCTGCGTCGTATTACAGCGCCCTCTGGCAATACTGTCAGGGATTCACGCAGCGCCTGCTGCAGGAGGCCACGGTGTCGCTGGCATCGCTCTGGTACACCGCCTGGGTGGATGCGGGACTGGGGGTGACGTCCGTGGCCGAAGCGCCGGTGCCGGCAAGGATCGGAGTTGATGCAGAACTATCCGAACCCGTTCAACGGCAGGTCGGAGATCGGCTTCGAAATACCACGCGGACCGGAAGTCGGAGCGGGAGGAAGTGGACCCCGCACGTGAGGTTGCGGGTGTTCGATCTCCTTGGCAGGGAGGTCTCGGTGCTTGTGGACGAGCCGAAGGCGCCGGGGTTCTACAGCGTCTCCTGGAATGCCGGGGGACTGCCCAGCGGGGTCTATTTCAGTTCCCTTGAAGCCGGCGGTCAGAGGCTGATACGGAGGATGGTATTGGTGCGGTAAGGATCCCGAGCAGTGGATTCGCAGGACCGTACGTACTATCACAATCCATTACTGGAAAGGGAATCGCGATGAACATCCAGCGATCGCTGTGGGTGCTCTTCTTTGTCCTGGCTCTGACCGGGCGCGCAGTCGGTGAGGATGCGAAGAACCTCCTCAGTGCCAAAGCCGGTGCACGGATCGTTGCCTCCAGCAGCAACTACGAAGGATCCTGGGACGTTACCAATCTGATCGATGACAGCGACAACTGGTCCGGAGTATTGCCCTGCTGGTGCACAGCCGAAGGAGCACCGTTCCCGCACTGGGTCGTGATCGAACTGCCGTCGTCGTCGTGGTTCACCACGCTGATCTTCAACAACGCCATACCGGACGAAGAGGGTGGTTGGCCGGGGATCTCCGCGAAGGATGTGCAGGTGCAGGTTTCGGAGAAGAGTGCTCAGGCAGGTTTTCGCACGGTGGCGAGCTTTCGGCTTGAACGGAACAAGAACCATCAGGAAGTCCGCCTTGAGCCGGTCCAGGGACGATGGATGAAGCTGATCGTCACGGCGAATTGGGGACACGAGTCCTACACGGAACTGGGCAAGCTCGGAGCGTTTGACGATGGTAGCCGGCCCACGGACATCAGTTCCCAGTTGAAGAGCAAGGGGTATGTTGACATCTACGGCATCTATTTCGATTTCGGCTCGGCGAACCTGAGGACGGAGAGCGGACCCATCCTGGAGAAGATCGTCGCGTTCATGAAGGGGAACCCGGTGGCCAAGGTGGTGATCGAGGGTCACACGGACAATGTCGGGGATGCCGCCGGCAACCAGCGACTCTCGGAACAACGCGCCACATCGGTCATAGGGGCGATCGCCAAGCAGGGGATCGAGACGGGGCGGTTGACAGCGGTCGGCTACGGGGCCACGAAACCTGTCGGTGACAATGCGACGATCACCGGAAGGGCGAAGAACCGGCGTGTGACGCTCCGTCTCACAAAGTAGTGCACGGACAGGAAGAAGGGATCCTGATGGCCAACACGGGAGATCGGCTATTTCTCAGGCACTACCTTGCGTCCCTTGCGTATCACGCGCAGAAAGCCATTCGGGATGCGCCGGCAGGCTACTGGGAATTCGCCGCCGGCAATAGAGTCCGTACGCCGGAGTCCATCCTGCGCCACATGACGAGCGTGCTGGGTTATGCCCGGACGTTCTTCCTCGGCGGGATCTACCGTCCCGAACCGCTCCCCACCATTCAGGCAGAGATCGACCGGTTCCACGGCATGCTTGAAGAACTGTCGCGGCTCCTCGAGGCCGGAACGCCTCTGCAGGGGATCACCGAGCTTCAGCTCCTGCAGGGTCCGTTCTCCGACGTCATGACGCATGTCGGGCAGCTTTCGCTCTTACGCCGGCTTCACGGAAGTCCTGTCCCGCCGGAGAACTTCATCTACGCCGACATCTCGGCGTCCCGGCTCGGGCAGAACCAGTCGCCTCCCCGGAAGCCGGACAGTGAGTGGCCGGAAGGGGACCAATAAGAAAGCTCTTCAACAGGAGCATTCAGATGCGAAAGGCCGTCCTCCCACGTTCGGCAGCCCGGGCAACGATGCCCGGACTCCAACTCCCACCCGAAAATGCCAAGAGCACCCACACATCGGGTGCTCTTGCTTGTCGGAACGGTGGGATTTGAACCCACGGCCCCCTGAACCCCATTCAGGTGCGCTACCGGGCTGCGCTACGTTCCGTTGTAGGTCTTGCCGCTACGCCAGCTTCTTCACCAGGTCTTCCAGAAACCCCTTCAGCTCCAGCACGTCCGTCCGCAACTGGTCGTCCTTGATCTTGGGCCGCTGCTTCGGCGCTTCGATCAACTCCAGTTGCTCTCCGGTGTCCACCTCGGGCGTGTAGGTCTTCAGGACCTGCTTCGCCCCCTCGATCGTGTACCGCTGATCGCGGAGCAACTGCTTGATGTACAGGATCAGCTTGATCTCCCGGTTGGTGTAGATCCGGTTCCCGGCACGGTTCTTCGCCGGCTTCAGCTGCTCGAACTCGGATTCCCAGTACCGGAGCACGTACTGCTCCAGATCGGTGATCTTGCTCACCTCACTGATGGAGTAGTAGAGCTTCTTGATCCCGAGAGGTTTCATCACCTAAAAATACGGAATCCGGTGGCAAGTTGCAACCAACCGCATAACGGGTGAGGGGACAGCTGAAGGTCGGGAAAATCGCGAATTCCACCCCAAAAAGATGAAGTCCTTTGCCAGAGCTACGGCTTCCGCCGGGATCGCGCTCTGGCGTCGATCTCTTTCAATCGCTTGAGTTCAGTCTTCGTCCGTTCAAGCTCACCCTCGAGTTCGCCGATCCGCCAGCTCAACGCCGACGAGCCCGAAGCCTGTCGCTTAAGCGCTGCTGCCAGGCTGTCCTGGGTCGCCGTGAGCCTGACCAGAGTGTTCCTCAGCAGCGCGGTCTGTTCTATCAGCTTCAGAGAGATCTCGACTTCCTCCCGTTCAGCCTGCGGAATGGAGAGCTGCAGGTACTGTCCGAGCCAGTAGACGGCAAGGCTGTCGCTCCGACCCGGATTGTCGGGATCAGCGTACAGCAGGCCGGCCCTGCGTGCGGCAACAGCCTGATATGGCGTACCGGGGAAGTGCTCCGCGACGATCGTGTATTCGTGGGCGGCTTCGCGCTTGTTGCCCGACGCCTCGAGTGTTCTGGCCAGCTCGGTCTGACGATGGGCCTCGGGCACCGATTCCTCTTCCGCTCCGCGAGGGGCACACGCCGGCCACGCGAATGCGGAGAGGAGAACCAGACACATCCCTGTCGATACGCATCGTCATGGCTTCCCCGCCCGGATGCCGAGGGCGCTTTCGAGGTCGAGTGCGGCGGCCGCCGGGAGTTCGACGGTGAACGTGGAGCCTTTTCCCTTCTCGCTGACCACCGAGATCCGTCCGTGATGTCCTTCGACGACCGCTTTGACCAGCGCGAGCCCCACCCCGCTCCCTCCTCCGGTCCGGCCGGCGTCTCGCGCCCGGTAGAACTTCTCGAAAATGTGCGGGAGGTCCACCGAAGCGATCCCGATGCCGGTATCCTGCACGGAGATCCGTACCCCCGCCCCGCCCCTGCCGTAGCGGACCGCGACGCTTCCGCCGGACCGGGTGTACTTGATGGCGTTCCCGATCAGGTTGGTGAGCACCTCGCCGAGTTTTTCGGCGTCCCCCAGCACGGCAGGAACCTCTTCGCCTTCGACGCTGAGGGCGATGTTCCGCCGCTGGGCAAGGACATGCATATTGTCCATCAGGGGTTTCAGGAGTTCGGGGACCGCGACGGGGGCCAGGGAGAACTCCATCGCCCCCGCCTCGATCTTCGCGAGGTCGAGGAACTGGTTGCTGAACCGGGCGATCCGGTCGACATTGTCGCGGATCAGCCCCAGCAGCCTGAGCTGTTCCTCGTTGAGCGCCCCCCGGTGCTGCTCGCTCAACAGGTAGTATGCGGCCATCACGGACTGCAGGGGGACCCGCAGTTCATGAGAGATGTGGTGCAGCATGTCGGCTTTCAGCTCGTCGATCTTCCCCAGCTGCGCGCTCATCGCGTTGAACGCGACGGCCAGTCGTCCGATCTCGTCGCGGGTCACGACGGGAATGGCCCGAAAGTCTCCCTGCGCCACCTGTTGCGTCCCCTGCTCGAGCAGGTGGAGAGGTCGGGAGATGGAACGGGTGATGAAGAGTGCCGTGGCGACGGTCGCCACAAGACTGATCAGGCTCAGGATCAGCGCGACATCCAGGGCCCGGTCGGTGGTCTCCTCCACGCCGGCCACGGCGCCGAATACAGAGTGTTGTACGTCGCGCTGGATCCCCTCCGCCGCAGCGACGTACGACGCCATGCTGTCGGCCACGATCGCTTCCGACGGGAGCGAATGCAGCGGGGAGGGGTCGGTGATGGCAAGGAAGAGCCCTTCGTGTCCCCGGCGGATGCGCCGCAGCGCGCTCCGCACCGATCGATCGGCCGCGAGTCCCATCATGGCGTCGAGCACCTCCGCCGTGTGGCTCGCGTGATCGCGCAGCAGCGAGGCGTAAAGACTGTCGCGGGTCACCAGGAACTTCTGCGACGCCTGCTCCTCGTCGGCCAGCGAGGCGCGGAGCGAACGGGCGAGGTCGATGAGGTGGACGTCGACGGCGATCATGGACCGGAGGGTGCTCCGCACCTCGTGGAGTCTGAACACCGCGAACCCGTTGATCGCCACCAGCGCGAGGATGATCAGGCCGAAACCCGAGATGAGCTTCCAGTAGAGCGAGCGGATCACGCGGGATGTCCTTCGAGCACCACCACGGCCACAACCTGGGAGTCGGAGTGGGACAGGGAGACGTGGACGGTGGCGTCGCCGAGAGCGTCCACCAGCGGGCCGTGCGGGATGAGTCTCGGCCGGCCGGACGGATCGTTCACCACCTCAACGTCCTTCCAGCGAAACGTGCCCGACCAGCCGGTGGCAAGAGCTTTGCTGAGGGCCTCCTTGGCGGCGAACCGCGCGGCAAAATGCTGTGCCGGATGGGCTTTCGCCTCGCAGTAGGCGATCTCGGACGGAGTGAAGATCTTCTCGAGGAAGTGCCTGCCCGATGTGTCGATGGTCCGCTGGAGGCGGGCGATCTCGAGAATGTCGATGCCGATGCCGGTGATCATGGTGGTGAACCGTTGTGTCCCCGCGAAGGGCGGGGGGTGTCTTATCGGGAATTCTCGCGATCGATCACGCGCAGAAGCTCGGAGACGTCGTCGATGTCGTAGTGTGCGTGGGAGTGCACCGTGCCGAAGGTGTCGCCGTAGCGGGCGAACACCGTGATCATGCCCAGCTGCGCGGCCCCGACCACGTCGCGCTCGGGCCAGTCGCCGACCATGACGGTTTCCTGCGCCGTGACCTGCAAGAGCTCCAGCGCGCGCCGAAAGGGCTTGGGACTGGGCTTACGCTCCCCCGTGTCGTCGAACGTCACCACCGGGTCGAACACGTGGTGCAGGTTGAGGTAGACCAGGCGCAGCCAGGCCTCGCGGCTGGGGGCGTCCGACACGACCGCGAGCTTGATCCCCCGCTTGAGCAGCGCGAGCAGGGTCATGTTCACATGCGGATAGGGGACGAGGGCCGCCTCCCGCGCCCGGCGGTAGGCGATGATCCCCGCCGAGAGGATCTTGTAATCGACCTTCTGGAACTCGTCGTACAGCAGCTGGTCGAAGACGTTCTGGAACTCTATGCCCCGTTCCTTGTAGATGGCGTCGATGCGCGCCCGCGCCTCGGCGTGGGTGAGCGAAAGCCCCGCATCGATCATCGAATTGATCGCAGCGGTCACGGCCTGGCTCTTCATGCTCATGAAGTCGACCAGGGTGTTGTCCAGATCGAAGATGACGGCGCGGATCATGGGTTCAGGTGATGGCGCGTTGCATGCGGGCGACCTCGTCCTCCACGTACGCGCGCAGAGCGGGGCGAAGGAACACGTTGTCCATCCCGATGTCCGAAAGGGCCGTGGCCAGGATCGAGGCTTTGCGCACCGGCGTGAGACGCTTGTTCACGAGCAAGAGCTTCCGGTCCTTGAGAATGCAGTAGCCTCCTTCGAAATCCCCCCGTTCGTAGCGGACGGTGACCCCCATCTGGACGGCCACCTCCTGCAGCTCTTTGATGATCTCCTCGTGCTTCATGCGGCGTCGGCCGGAGGGCGCCGGAAGGGCTGGAAGACGGCGATCCCGATGATCGTCAGGTAACAACACATGGCCACGATCGGTGCGCCGTTGAGCGCGGTCAGCCGCTTGAGGAACAGCTCACGGAACACGAGGTTGTCCGATGTGGTGAAGAACTCCTCGTAGATCATTCGCGCATCCAGGGACATGGTGTAGATCTCGACCGGCACGAAGACGAAGAACAGGATCGCGCAGAGCATCAGCCAGCCGTGCTCGCGGAGGCGGAACGGGGACCACCAGAGGAACACGATCCCGCTCAGGAACGTTCCAGCATAACTGGTCATCACCAGCAGAGAGGTCAGCGAGAGGAGGCGGAAGAGCTCCCGCTGGGCTTCGGGGGCGAGGTAGGGGTCGAGTTCGATCGTCCCCGGACTGAGCAGGTGGTTGGCGATGATGGCCCGCGTTGTGGAGGAGCCGAGCCAGAAAATGCCCGAGAACAGCAACACGGTGAGGGCGATCCTCCAGCCGACGCCGCTTCCCTGCGGATGTGCTATCGACGGTCGATCAGCCAATTCTTGTACCATGTCAGATCGTTCATGAGGGACAGGAGCTCTTCGAGCGCCTGCGGGGTCATGGCCATGGTGCGCTGCCGGAGCGCCTCGGTCTCCGGGACATCCTTCGAGCAACGCCCCGAGGTGCCGGCGGACCTCCTCCACCGCAGAGGTGAACTCGGCGGCGAGGCGGTCGTACCCTTCCGCTCCCTGCCCGATCCTCTGCATGACGACCCTGCTCTTCCAGGCGAATTTGGCCTGAAAGGCGAGATCGGCAAGGAGTTCCTTCCGGTCGACGCGCTGTGCGCAATCGATCAGCATCCCGAGATCGTCGCGGCGGAGCAGCTTGCGGCCGGACAGGACATCGATCTCCTGAAGGATGGAAAGGGTGGGGTCGCTCAACGGCATGCCCCAATATAGAAAAGACCCCTGCGATATTCAACGTGGGGCTTGATTCCGGACGGGGAAAACATACCTTTTGGACATGGATTTCCGCCGATTCTCGCTCTCACAGAAGATCCTGCTCGGGATCCTGCCTCTCTTTCTCCTCTTCATCTCCGTGAGCGTGGCGGTGCACAACCGGTTCCAGGAACAGGCGATGCTGGAGCAGGCCCAGCAAACCGCCCACACCTACGGTGAGCTGATCCGGGAAGCGCTGGTCAGCATGATGGTCAACAACCTGGCGGTGGACAGCACCTTCATCGCCCGGGTCGATTCCCTCGATCAGTTCGAAGATCTGACGCTCCTGGTCAACGACCTCCGACTGCGTGAGGAGGTCGTGACACCGGAACTTGAGGACCGCCTGCGGCGAAAACAGGGATCGACACCTCCCCCGGACGCCCTCCAGCAGCGCGTCATGACCACAGGGACCGCCGCATATGTCCGTGTCGATGACCGTTTCCGGGCCGTCATCCCCTTTTCCGCGACAAAGGTCTGCCAGAAATGCCACCGGGTGCCGCTCGGGTATATTCTCGGCGCTTCAGACATCCGGATATCGTTTCGATACGTGTCCGATGCCGCCGCGGACACCTGGAAGAGGTCACTGCTGATCTTCCTCGTGTTCGTCGCGCTGGTCGTGGGGGCGGCCTCCATCATGTTCACGCGGTTCGTGTCCGCTCCGGTGGACCGCATGGTGCATGCCGCGGAAAGGATCGCGCGGGGAGATCTTGAACCTTCGGCGAACGCATCCGCGGAAGTAGCCCCCGACGACCTGCAGGACGAGCTGGCGTTTCTGGCGGCCAGGTTCGACGACATGCGCGCCTCTCTCAGGAACAAGATCGACGAACTGGACCGCGCCAACCGGACCCTCTCCGGGCGGAACGTGGAACTGGAGGAGGCACTCACCCGGCTGCGCCAGGCCCAGGAAGAGCTGGTCCGCAACGAGCGCCTCGCGGTCGCCGGGAAGATGACCGCTCAGCTCTCTCACGAGGTCAATAACCCGATCCACAACATCCAGAGCCTGGTGGATTCCTCCCTGCGCAAACTGGAGGGGAATGCCCCGGTGCGCGAACTCCTGGAGGTCGCGATGGACGAGGTGCGCCGCATGGCGGCGCTGACACGGCAGATGCTGGATCTGTATCGCGGTTCGGTGGTGGACATGACCTGGGAACGGGTGGAGGTCGGCCGCCTGTTGGAGGATGTGTGCCTCGCCTCCCGGCCACAGCTTGCAGACCGTGGAGTGCGGATCGTCCTCGACCTGGCCCCGGATCTCCCCGCGGTCTCCGGGTCTGCGGACAAACTCAAGCAGGTGATGTTCAATCTGATCGCAAATGCGCGGGACGCCATGCCCGGCGGGGGGACCATCACTCTCTCCGGTCGGCATGAGGACCGTGGCGTTGGGATCACCGTCGCTGATACCGGCACGGGGATCCCCGCCGAGATCCTCGGGCGGATCTTCGACGCCTTCTTCACGACCAAGCGGGAAGCCTCGGGCGTCGGGCTCGGGCTGTCGGTGGTTCACGCCATCGTTACACGCCACAACGGGACGATTGCCGTGGAAAGCGACCCCGGACAGGGCACCCGCTTCCGGATCGTCCTGCCCCGCGCCTGAACGGGAGAACGGGATATGGAACAGATACTGATCACCGATGACGACAGGGCGTTTCGCGTCGCGACCCGCACCCTGCTGAGCGATGCCGGATTCGCGGTATCGCTCGCCACCGATGGGACCGAGGCGATGGCCGCACTGCAACAGGGGGGCATCGACCTGCTCCTGACCGACCTCCGGATGGGGGAGATGAATGGCATCGAGCTGCTCCGGCGCGTGCGGATCGAGTGGCCGGGACTCCCCGTCATCATGGTGACCGGTTTTGCGTCTGTCGACACCGCGGTGGAGGCGATGAAACTGGGGGCCGTGGACTATCTGACGAAACCGTCGAACAACGACGAACTCCTGCTGAAGGTGACCAGGGCGCTGGAAACCGGCCGGCGGGACCGCGAACTCCGGGCCCTCCGGGAGGAGGTCGGGCGGATCTACAGCTTCGCGAACATCGTCAGCCGCAGCGCATCGATGCGCGAGATCCTGCGCCTCATCCGTCAGGTTGCCGATACGGATGCCACGGTGCTGATCACCGGCGAAAGCGGGACCGGCAAGGAACTCGTCGCACGAGCCCTGCACTTCAACAGTGTGCGCAGGGAGGACCCCTTCGTGGCCGTGAACTGTTCGGCGATCCCCGACAATTTGCTCGAGAGCGAGCTCTTCGGCTACGAGAGGGGGGCGTTCACCGGCGCCCTCAAGCGCAAGCCCGGACGGTTCGAAGAGGCGGGTGACGGGACGTTGTTCCTCGACGAGATCGGCGACCTGGCTCCTGCGGTGCAGACCAAGCTGCTCAGGGTGCTGCAGGAAAGGACGTTCAGTCGCGTGGGGGGAAACGAACAGATCGCCGCGACCTGTCGCATTGTGGCGGCGACCAACAGGGACCTGGCTCTGATGATGCACCAGGGGGAGTTCCGGGAGGATCTCTTCTACCGGCTCAACGTCTTCCCGATCGCCCTGCCTCCGCTCCGCGACCGCCTCGAGGATATCCCGTTGCTGGCCCGGCACCTCCTGGAACGCCATGCGCCCCTGGCGAACGGCCGGGTGCGCGACATCGCTCCCGAGGTCCTTTCCGCGATGGTGAACTATCACTGGCGCGGAAATGTGCGCGAACTTGAGAACCTTATCACACGGGCGATCATCACGTGTGAAGGAGACGTCATCCGGCGTATCGATCTGCCCGTCGCACAGGAACTTCCCCGTACCGCGCTCCCCGAAGTCCCGGGAAGCGCCGCCCCGGTCCGCTACAAGGAGTATCTCTCTGCCGTCGTCCGCGACGCGGAAGAGAAGTATCTCGTCGGGATGCTCCGCCTTCACAAAGGGAACGTCAACCAGGTCGCGCGGGAGATGGACATAGATCGCAAGACCGTGTACCGGAAGCTTACCGGGTATTCGATCGACCCGGGACAGTTCCGGGAATAGCCCGTTGCAGTCCACTGTAGCGAGGCCCGTCCCGCCTGTACCTGTGGCATCCAGGCCACAGAGTTCCTGCTGACGTCCCGTTGAGGTGTGGCACCGGTGCCACACTCTCCCTCACGACCCACCGAGTTTCCCCCAGAATATCCTCCCTTGCGCGTTTCGGGTTCCGCGCCCCGGTGGCACACCGTTTGGAATACTCTGGTCATTCCATTCACCGTATGCAGGGAGGTTCCCGATGATCCACAAGACGTTGTTCCGAGGCTTGCTCGCCCTCGCGGCAGCCGGCCTCGTTGCCGGATGCACCAAAGACAGTTCGATGACAGCGCCTTCTCCGGCGGCGAACGTAAGCCTTGGTGCTGAAGTGGTACACCAGCTGGCCAAGGTATCCCATCCAGGACTGGTGATCGACACCACCAAGGTCCTCGTGCGGAGGATCAAGTTCCACCAGGCGGGGAGCGAGGATCCAGCCGATGTGAAGAGCGACAGCTTCGTTCTCCGCCTCGTTCCCGGCGCGCCGGTTTCCGAGGTCGCTGTGGCGCGCATCGCCCCGGGGTCGTACGACCGGCTCACGTTCGATATCCACAAGCCGGAAGATCTCGAGATCCCTCCGGACCCGGAATTTCGCGACGGCTCCAGCGGCAACCAGCGGTACTCCATGATCATCAAAGGATCCTACAACGACTCCGCGTTCGTCTACCGATCCCGCTCGGAATTCACGATCGAGTTCGAACTGCAGACGCCGCTGACCGTATCCGACGACGGCATCGCCCGGATCACCTTCACCATGGATCCGTTCGCCTGCTTTGGTCATCACGGGCTCGTGTTCGATCCGCGAAACCCGTCCAATGCGGCCGCGATCGAACCGGCCATCAAGGGGGCCTTCCTCAAGGCGTTCCGCGACGATGACCGCAACGGCGAACCGGACTGACACGGATTCTGAACAACACACCGGGTCACGTTCTCCGACGACCATCATACAATTCGACAGGAGGCTGCATGACCAGAAACATGGGTTCCTTTGACCGCGTCTTCCGAACGCTCGTAGCGATTGCCGCGGGAGTTCTCATCCTTGCCAATGTCGTTACGGGGATCACCGCGATCGTGCTGGGGGTGCTGGCGGTCGTGTTCGTGCTAACGAGTGCGTTCAGCTACTGCCCTCTGTATGCTTTGTTCAAGCTCAGCACGCACAAGAAGTAGTTCACGATCATCCACCCACTCACAGGACAGAGCCATGAAGACTCTTCTACTTCTGCTCGGGATCATCACGTCGATCCCCGCATTCGCGCAGATCCATTTCACCGCCACGCTCGGCGGTTCCCAGGAGGTGCCGTCGGTCGCCACGTCGGCCTCCGGAACGGGAGCGTTCACCCTGAACGCGGCCCGGACGGAATTGCGGTACAGGGTCACCTATCAGGGGCTGAGCGGAACGCTGAGCGCCGGAGGTCACTTCCATACCGGCCGCGCCGGCGCCACCGGGTCGGTGGTGAAGGTGATCGCCTCTCCCGGCGGGGCGGCCTCTGCGACGATCACGGGGGCGTGGAGGAGCGATGACGCCTCGCAGCCCCTCACCAAGGCCCTGGTGGAGTCGTTGCTGGCGGGGAAGGTCTACGTGAACTTCCATACGGCGGCGAATCCAGGCGGAGAGATCCGGGGACAGGTGGACCTGGGGACCGCGCTGCACTTCGAGGCGAATCTTGATGGAGCCCAGGCCGGCGTCAACACGACCGCGGGAGGTACGGGGGCGTTCGTCCTGGATCCGGAACGGAATGAGATACGCTGGCAGGTGACCTACCGCGGGCTGAGTGGGACACTCGCCGCCGGTGGTCATGTGCATTCCGGCGCTCCCGGGATCAGCGGCCCCGTGGTCCGCACCGTCGCATCGCCGGGGGATCCAGCCTCGGCCACCGTCAAGGGGAGCTGGAAATCGACGGATGGTACGCAGCCCCTGACCCCCGCGCTGGTGGATTCGTTGATCGCGGGACGGCTCTACGTGAATTTCCACACGTCAGCCAACCCCGGCAACGAGATCCGCGGGCAGCTTACGCTCATCGGCGGGACGGCATTCCAGGCTTCGCTCGAAGGCTCGAAAGAAGTGCCGGCGGTGCAAACCAACGCTACCGGGACAGCATCGCTCTGGTTGAATGACGATCGGACGGTCCTGACCTACAACATCACGTATGTCGGGCTGAGCGGGCCGCTGTCCGCCGGGGGCCATTTCCACCGGGGGCTCCCCGGGATCAACGGCGGCATCCTGAAAGGGATCGCGCTGCCGGGGGATTCGGCTTCGCGCACGGTCTCTGGAACGTGGAGCGTTTCGGATGTCACCCAGCCGCTCACGGCGGCACTTGCTGAATCCCTCCTGTCTGGAAAGGTCTATGTGAACTACCACACAGCTTCGAACCCCTCCGGCGAGATACGCGGACAGTTGGAGATGACCACGGGGATCGGCTATGCCGCGAAGTTCGAGGGTGGGCAGGAAGTTCCGGCAAACGCCTCCAATGCCACCGGAACGGGATCGTTCGTCCTTAACGCAGAGAGGCGGGATCTTCGGTACAGCATCACCTACTTCGGATTGACGGGGCCTTTGAGTGCCGGTGGGCATTTCCACACCGGTGCGGCAGGGGCGAACGGGCCGATCGCGGCGATCATTGCCGGCAGCGGTGGTCCCGCCGCTTCAACGGTCTCCGAAGACTGGTCCTCAACCGCGTTGACGCAGCCCCTCACGGCTGCCCTGGTGGACTCGCTGTTGGCCCGGAGGATCTACGCGAACTTCCACACAGCTTCATTCCCGGGCGGGGAGATCCGGGGGCAGCTGCTCCCGCTGACCGTCACGGCACCAACGGCAGTGGAGGAATCGCCAACAACCCGGCCTGAAGCCTTCACCCTGGAGCAGAACTATCCGAACCCGTTCAACCCCAATACGGTGCTCCGTTTTCAGGTATCGAAGGCGGCATTTGTCACCCTGAAGGTCTACGACCTGCTCGGACAGGAGGTGGCCGTGCTGGTGAACGATTTCCGTCAGCCAGGTGTTTACGAGAGTGTCTTCGACGGTCGGCTACTTGCAAGTGGAACCTATTTGTCCAAACTTACCTCGTCTGACGGGGGCGTAGTGGTCCGGAAAATGGCGTTGGTGAAGTAATATGGAATCCCACATGAAACGTCCGTCATGTTCCTGGATGGTCCCGGTGATCGTAGTTGCGGTCGCGATGACCGCGGTGCTTCCTGGCTGCACAGACCTCGGCAGTGAACCGGATCCGCCGGCAGGCAGCGGGCCCGTCACGCCCCAGGGGTCGGTCTCCTTCCAGGCGCGCGTCCTGCCGATCCTCACGCAATATGGTTGTACGGGTTGCCATGGCGGGTCGGGCGGTCTGTCCGTCGGGACGGTGGCGCAGCTCCTCGCCGGCGGGAATCACGGCCCCGCGGTGGTCGCGGGAAATGGTGCCAACAGCAACCTGATCAAGAAGCTGGGGACCCCGCCTCCGTTCGGCAGCCGCATGCCGCTGAACGGATCGGCGCTCCCCGCGGATACGATCGCCGTCTTGCGCACCTGGATCGACCAGGGCGCGCTCAACAACTGAAGCAACGCTGCGGATGCCCGCCCGCCACACGGCGGGTACGGAGACGGAGAGGGGAAGGAAGAGGTGGGGGCAACGTCTCCAGGGCTTCGCGGCGCCATTGTCCGTCCCTCGTCGGACACACGGGAGGAATCTTCAATGCGCCTCGTCCATACCCTTGTTGTTGGTGGGCTGCTGCTGATCTCGGCGAACGCCCTTGCCCTTCCCCGGTTCGCTGCCCAGACAGGCTGGAAATGCCAGTCATGCCACGTGAATCCGACCGGTGGCGGGATGCGACAGACGTTGGGGGTACAATACGGCCGGGAAACGCTCCCCGTGCCTGAATGGTCCAAGGATCTGGAGCTTGAGGACTTCAGCACGCTCCTGACCAACTTCCTCGGCGTGGGAGCCGACCTCCGGACGATGTACTACTACCGGCAAGTTCCACCGGCGAACGGAACGGGCGATTCCACCAACAATGCGTTCTGGCAAATGGAGGGAAACCTCCACCTCAACTTCAAGCTCGCCAAGAAGGTGAACATCTACCTGAGCAAGGGATTGTACAGCGGGTTCGAGGTCTTCGGCATGCTGAACGTCCTTCCGGCGAACGGGTATGTGAAGGTCGGGAAGTTCACCCCGGGCTACGGCTTGAGGATCGACGACCATACAGCATGGATCCGACTGAAGACGGGATTCAGTCCCGAAACAGGAAGGCCGGAGCGAACGGGATTCGAGCTGGGCGTGAACCCGGGGATCTTCTCGGTCCTGGGCGGTCTGTACAACGCGGCGGACGGATTCGGTCTGAGCGGAAGCCAGAAATCAGCTCTGGTCAGAGCCGAGGCGCTTACCAGCCTGTCGGAACAGATCCACCTGGGCCTCGGCGGGAATGCGTTCTTCAGCAAGACCCCCACGGGGACTCGTCAGGACCGCTACGGCGGCTTCGGCATGTTCTCGTTTGACAGCTTCTCGCTTCTGGGAGAGGCGGATCTCCTGAAGGATGGGAATACCACCGGCCTCGTGACCTGGGCGGAAATGAATATCGGGATCGTTCATGGGCTCGGGCTGACGTTGAGCTACGACTTCTTCGACGAAGATACCTCCGTGAAGGCAGGGTCCAGGTCGCGCTACGGCTTCGGTCTGGAGTTCTACCCCGTCAGTGGGGTGGAGGTGCGGCCAATGTACAGGATAGCCAAAGAAAAGCCGGATGACCGTCCTGACAACGATTTTGTGATGATCCTTCATTTCTATCTCTAACAGGGGGGCAAGCATGCGAAACACCGCGATCGTGACGGCTGCAATGATGCTGGTGATGTCTCCGGTCCTCCGGGCCCAGCAGGCGGGAATTCAGGAAGAGGACCGAGCGCCCGTCTCCTTCAAGCAACAGGTCTTCCCGATCATCAAGAAGCACTGTCTCCCATGCCACGCGGAGGACAACTACAATCCCAGCGAGCTGGTGCTGGATACCTATGAGACTCTGATGAAGGGTGGCGAGCACGGGAAAGCCCTGGAACCGGGCAAAGGCGCGGAGAGTCTGATCGTCAAGAAACTCGGCCCCCACCCGCCGTTCGGCAAGGTGATGCCTGTGGAAAAGAAGAAGAAGCCAGGAGAGGAATCGAAGAACAAACTGACCGAAAACGAGGTCAAGGCCCTGGTGGATTGGATCGACCAGGGGGCCAAAGACAACTGATCGCTGTTCGTCCTGACGCGACCCCGCCCTCCAGCGGGGTTTTGCGTTTCTAGGGGATTCTTTCGATATTTTATGTCATGTCGGAAGAGACCACTCAACAGAGGATCGGCTCCGTTTTCAGGAGCCTGCTGGAGTCGCGCGAGCGGATCCTGAAAGTCGGCCTATTTACGGTCCTGCTCGTCGGCCTCGGGCTTCTGTTCCCCCGGGGGGAATCCGTCGAGATGGAGTACCGGGTGGGAGGGGTATGGGCCAACAAGGACCTGATCGCCCCATTCTCCTTTCCCATCCTGCGCGACGAGCGGGACCTCGCCCGGGATCTCGACGAGGCGAGGCGGAAGGTCCACGACGTCTACGAGCGCGACACGATGGCCGCCGAACGGCAGCTCGGACGCCTTTCGCAGTTCCTCAGGCAGCTGAGCGAGGCGGTCGCGCTGCGCGAGCAGTACCGGAGGAGTTTCCGCAGGCACGCCGCGACTTTGTCGGAGGATTCCTCGCGGTTCGTCAGAGCCTCCGGCCAGCTGGACATTCCGTTCACGGACCGGGAGTGGGAGACCCTGGGATCACCGGAGGGTGCCACGGCGTTTCCGGAGATCGAGGCCGCGCTCTCGCCGCTGTTCCGTTCGGTCCTGACCGTGGGTCTGCTCGACAGCCTCAAAGGCCGCATGCGCCGATCGGAGATCGCCGTCCGGACGGGCACGACCGAAGAGATCGTCTCCGCCGGCAAGTACTATGACCGGAACGATCTGCTCCCGCTTCTGGAAGGACAGATCCGGCGCACCTCGCGCGCGCCGACGGCCACGGGGCAGCTCGCCTACAAGATCGGCGTGACCTTCCTCGTGCCGAACGTCCGATTCAGCGAGGCGGCGACGCGACAGGCCCGGTCGGTGGCCGAAGACGCGGTGCCCCGCACTCTGGGGTTCGTCCAGGAGAATGAGCGGGTGGTCAGCAAGCACGAGCGGATCACCCCCGAGATCAAGCTGCGCCTCGATTCTCTTCGCAGGGCGAAGGCGGACCGTGGTTCGCCGGCCGACAGTCCCACGCAATTGCTGGGAGCCCTTCTCCAGACGGGGCTGATCCTTGCGCTGTACGTGATCTACCTGCGCCTGTTCCGCAAGCGCATCTACGGCGACAACCGCCAGCTTTCCCTGATCGCGCTGCTGATCCTGTTGTTGGGCTTCCTCGCGTACGCGACGCGCGAGCTGGACATCAATGCACCGCTGGAATACCTGATCGTGGTCCCCGCCGCCTCGATGATCCTGACGATCGTCTTCGATTCGCGGGTCGGCTTCTACGGCACGGTCACGCTGGCGCTGCTGGTGGCCGGCATCCGCGGCAACGATTACTCGATCGCGCTGGCATCGATGGTGGCCGGTGCGCTCGCGGTGTACAGCGTGCGGGACATGAAGAATCGGACGCAGATCTTCCGGTCGTTCCTGCTGATCGTGCTCGGGTACGGACTCACGATCCTCGCCCTGGGCCTCGGGCGGTACGAGCCGCCGGGAGTCATGGCCGAGCAGTTCGGCTATGGGGTCGCGAACGCGCTCATCTCGCCGATGCTGACCTACGGGTTGCTGGTGTTCCTCGAAAAGTTCTTCCGGGTCACCACCGATCTGACGCTGCTGGAACTCGCACAGTTCAACCATCCACTGCTGAGGATGCTGGCGGAACAGGCCCCGGGGACCTATCACCACAGCATGACGATGGCGACGCTTGCGGAAGCCGGGGCCGCGGCGGTCGGCGCGAACGAGGTCCTCGCGCGGGTGGCGGGGTACTTCCACGACATCGGCAAGATCGTCAAGCCCACCTACTTCGTCGAGAACCAGAAGGGGTCGCGCAGCAGGCACGACAAGCTGGCTCCGCGGATGAGCTCGCTGATCATCGCGGCGCACGTCAAGGACGGGGTCGCTCTCGCGCGCGAATACAAGCTGCCGCAGGAGGTCATCGAATTCATCCCCATGCACCACGGCACGGGGCGCATCGACTTCTTCTATAATAAGGCCCTCGGACTTGCACGGCGGGATCCCGACGAGACCAAGATCGACGAGATCAACGAGGAAGACTACCGGTATCCCGGCCCGAAGCCGCAGACCAGAGAGACCGGCATCATGATGCTGGCCGATACGATCGAGGCCGCCGTCCGCACGCTGGATGACCCCTCGCCGCAGAAGCTGGAGGCGATGATCGACGAGCTTGTCAAGAAGCGGATCGAGGAAGGGGAGCTCGAGGAATGTCCGCTGACGCTGAAGGATCTGAAGAAGATCCAGGAGGCGTTCCTCGGCGTGCTGGTGGGGATCTACCATACCAGGGTGAAGTATCCCGCTCCCGAGAAGAAGCGGGTCCGCAAGGCTCCACCGCAGGCCGTTGAGACGCCTCCGGAAGATCCCGCACCGGCGGCGACCGCCGCTCCGCCAGCAGGAGCCGGCCCCCCCGGAAGGGGGCGGAAACCCGGCCGGGCAGCCGCCGCCTCCTGACGACCGTCTGCAGCAGACGATCAGGGAGATCGACAAACAATGACCGGCCTGGTCGAGGAGTATCTGCGGTACCTCGCCCTCGAAAAGAACGTCTCGCCCCATACCCGCGCAGCATACCGGCGCGACCTGGGGCGGTACGCCGGCTTTCTGAAAGAACGGGGTGTCAAACACCCCGGAGCCGTGGATACGGGGTGCGTCTCGGCGTACGTCCGGTCTTTGCATGATGCCGACCTGGCTCCGCGTTCGATCGCCCGCGCACTGTCGGCGGTCCGGGGGTTTCACCGCTATCTCGTAGGCGAACGGATCACGAAAGGGAATCCGGTCGACCTGGTGGACGGCCCCAAGCTGTCGCGCCCTCTCCCGGAAGTGCTGAGCCGCCCGGAGGTGGAAGCGATCTTTGCGGCCTTCGGACCGATCCGGGACCCGGATCCCCGGCACTTGCGGATCCGGGACAGAGCGATCCTGGAGACCCTGTATGCGACCGGCATGCGCGTCTCGGAACTGACCGCCCTGCGCCAGAACCAGCTCCATCCGGCGGAAGGGCTGGTCCGGGTCATCGGCAAGGGGTCGCGGGAGCGGGTCATTCCGATCGGGACCCATGCGCTGCGCTGGATCGAGGAGTACCGCAGGACCTGCCGGCCGGGACTCCAGCGCAGGGGGAAGAGCCAGGACTCCGTGTTTCTCAACGCCCGCGGCTCGGGGATGACGCGGATGGCGGTCTGGAAGATCGTTCAGAAGTACGCACACCTGGCCGGCCTGACCCGGGAGATCCATCCCCACACGTTCAGGCATTCGTTCGCGACGCACCTGCTGGAGGGAGGAGCGGACCTGCGTGCGGTGCAGGAGATGCTCGGCCACGCCGACATTGCGACGACGCAGATCTACACGCACGTGGATCGCGAATATCTGAAGGAAGTCCACCGCACGTTCCACCCGCGCGGCTGACCGGGATGCCGTCCCGGTGCACCGCCCGACAGTCCGGAGAGTGAACCATGCAGCACGATGTTCCCGCCGTCCCGTCCCATCTCCAGCTCCGCAAGGACATCGTCGGGATCGATACACCGGTCCCGCTGCTCGACGGGACCGAGCGCCCCTATGTCTTTCTGGACAACGCGGCCAGCACGCCGGCGTTCCGCAGCGTGATGCAGGTGGTCGAGGACTTCCTGCCGTGGTACTCGGGGGTGCACCGGGGGACGGGGTTCAAGTCGTTGCTTGCCACCGACGTCTTCGACCACGCCCACGACCGGGTGGCACAGTTCGTCGGCGCCGACCCCGCGCGGAACACCGTCGTATTCGGCAAGAACACCACGGAATGCGTGAACAAGCTGGCCAACCGGTTCGGGTTCGCCCGGGGGGACGTGGTGGTGACGACGACGATGGAGCACCATTCCAATGATCTCCCCTGGCGGAAACATGCCCGGGTCGTGCACATCGGCGTGACGGCGGACGGCCACCCGGACCTGCACCAGCTTCAGGATATCCTCCGCCGCGAGAGCGGGCGCGTGAAGCTCGTGGCCATGACCGGGGCTTCGAACATCACCGGGATCTGTCCGCCCGTTCACGAGATCGCCCGCTGGGCCCATGAGGCCGGCGCGAAGATGTTCGTGGATGCCGCACAGCTCGCCCCGCACCGCAGAGTGGAGATGCTGCCCGACGACGATCCGGCCCATCTGGATTTTGTCGCCCTCTCGGCCCACAAGATGTACGCTCCCTTCGGAACCGGAGCGCTGATCGGTCCGCGGGAGTTCTTCCTGCAGGGGATCCCCGACATGGTGGGGGGAGGGGTGGTGGATGTGGTGACGCTCGACGAGGTCTACTGGACCCGTCCTCCCCACAAGGAGGAAGCCGGCAGCCCGAACGTCATCGGCGGGGTTGCGCTCGCCGCGGCGATCGACGTGCTGGATCGCGTTGGCATGGATGCGGTGGCGACGCGCGAGCATCACCTGCTGGAGTACGCCTACCGGGCCCTCCGGAACATCGACGGCGTCACGCTGTACGGACCCACGGACGACCTGCGCGACAAGGTCGGGACGATCGTCTTCAACGTGGAGGGGATCCATCATTCGCTGGTGGCGGCCATCCTGAGTGCGGAGGGAGCCATCGGCGTCCGTGACGGCTGTTTCTGCGCCCATCCGTATGTCAAGGTCCTGCTGAACCTCACGCCGGAAGAGGACCGGATCCTGACCGCCGAGGTCCTGTCCGGCGACCGGTCGCGACTCCCCGGCATGGTCCGCGCCAGCCTCGGGTGCTACAACACCGAGGACGATATCGACGCGCTTGCGACCATGGTGGAAACGATCGCCCGTGGCAAGCACCGCGGGCGGTACCTGCTGGACAGGCGGTCCGGCGCCTACCGTGCGGAGGGGTTCTCGCCGGATTTCCGGAAGTACTTCGCGCACTTTCGCCCGCCCGTTGAGGGCCGGATCCCGTCGGAGGCCTCATGACCCGTGACTTTGTGTACCGCAACGAGATGCTCATGATCGAGCAGGTCCCGCTGGTGGACCTTGCCCAGCGGTTCGGGACGCCGCTCTACGTGTACAGCAAGAACTCCATCATGACCCAGGCCCGGATGATGGACGAAGCCTTCGGGACGGAGCCGCATCTGACCTGCTACGCCGTGAAGGCGAACGCGAATCCGGCCATCCTCTCCATGATCGCCTCGGTAGGCCTCGGCGCCGATGTCGGCTCCAAGGGGGAACTCTACCTCGCCCTGCAATCGGGTTTCCCTCCGGACCGGATCACGTTCACGGGGGTCGGGAAGCGTGACGACGAACTGGCGTACGCCCTCGAGAACAACATCCGCGCCTACAACGTGGAGTCGCGCGAAGAGATCGAGGTCATCAACAACCTCGCTGTGGGCATGGGACGCAGGGCGAAGGTCCTCCTGCGCGTCAATCTGGACATCGATGCCGGCAGCCATGCGTACATCACCACCAGTCTGAAGCACAACAAGTTCGGCGTGCCCTGGAAGGAGGCAGCCAATATTCTCCGCTGGGCTCAGGCGCTGCCGGGCATCGACGTGCGGGGGCTGCACAGCCATATCGGCTCGCAGATCATGCGCGTGGCGACGCTGCGCAAGGCGGCTGAGGCGATGGCAGCGTTGGTCAAACGCCTCCGGAAAGCGGGATTGACCATCCACGACATCGACTTCGGCGGCGGATTCGGCGTCCAGTACCACGGTTTCGTGAACCACCCCCGGCTGCCCGAAGACGATGCCCGGCAACGGAACCTGGGAGCTCCGGTGATGCTCAAAAAGATCCTGCCGATCCTGAAAGAGACCGGCTGCCATATCACGGTACAGCCCGGGCGGGCCCTTGTGGCGCAGTCAGGCGTCCTGCTCACGCAGGTCCTCTTCCGGAAGGTGACCCCGTCGCGGAGCTTCCTGATCGTGGACGGCGCCATGAACGACCTTATCCGTCCCAGCCTGTACCACTCGTATCACCAGATCGTCCCGCTGGTACTGGAAGCCCCCCGCTCGGAGACCGTGGATGTGGTGGGTCCGGTCTGCGAATCTGGAGACTTCTTCGCCCACGACCGGGTCTTACCGGTGATGAAGCGCGGGGACTTCCTCTCGCTGATGTGCGCAGGTGCCTACGGGTACGTCCTTTCCTCGAATTATAACGCGCGCCTGCGGGCACCGGAGATCCTGGTGGACGGCGACCGGGTGCAGGTCATCCGGGAACGGGACCGGCTGGAGGACCTCCTGTGACCCCCAGAAGAGGTGTGACGGTGGCCGTCGTGGGTGCCACCGGATTGGTCGGACGGAAGATGCTGCAGGTCCTGGAGGAGCGCTCTTTTCCCGTCCGGGAGCTGCGCCTGTTGGCCTCCGGGCGGTCGGCCGGGCAGCAGCTGTCCTTCGCGGGCGAACACCACACGGTGTTCCCGCTGCAGGCAGAGGCGTTCCGCGACGTGGAGGTGGCGCTCTTCTCCGCGGGGGCGGAGGTCAGCCGTCAGTTCGCCCCGGCCGCGGTCGCCGCGGGAGCGCTGGTCATCGACAACAGCAGTGCATTCCGGATGGACCCCTCGGTTCCGCTCGTCGTTCCGGAGGTGAACGGGGAAACGCTCTTCACGCACCGCGGCATCGTGTCCAATCCCAACTGTTCCACGATCCAGATGGTGGTTGCGCTGAAGCCGATCCACGACCGGTGGCGCATCCGGCGCATCGTGGTCTCCACGTACCAGTCGGTCACCGGCGCGGGGAAGAAGGGGATGACCCAGCTTGCGGAAGAAGTGGCGCGGCAGCCGGTCGGGGAGATGAAGTTCCCCCACCCGATCGCCTACAACATCCTGCCGCAGGTCGACATGTTCCTTGAGGACGGCTATACGCGGGAGGAGCACAAGATGATCGACGAGACCAAGAAGATCATGGCCGATCCCACGATCCGCGTCACCGCCACCTGCGTCCGCGTTCCCGTGTACGGGGGACACAGCGAAGCGGTCAACGTCGAGTGCGAGCGGCCTTTCGATCTGCAAGAGGTGCGCGTCGCGCTCCAGGCCGCGCCCGGCGTGCTGGTGGTGGACGATCCGGCGGCGGGCGCCTATCCAATGCCCGTGATGGCGTGGGAACGGGACGAAGTGTTCGTCGGGCGGCTGCGGCGGGACCCCACCGTGCCGAACGGGATGCACCTCTGGGTAGTGGCGGACAACCTCCGCAAGGGGGCGGCGACCAATGCCGTGCAGATCGCGGAAGCATGGGTGCGGTCGGATCGATTCGTATGAGGGAATACCGATGAACAGAATCCGGGTATGGCCTGACGCGACCGGGTGGGGATCCAGGGCACGGCTGGCGATCGCGCTGGCGCTGCTGGCGGCGGCCTTCTCCGGTTGCCTGCTGGTCCATTCCACCGAACACCACATTCGCCTGAACGCCGACGGCTCCGGTGAAGCGACCCTGCGGTTGCATAACCTTCGTTCGGACGGCGCCACCGACTCGGCGATCGCTTCTGATGTCGCACGCCTCCTGACGGCGTTCAACGTCAGCGGGGCGGCGATGTTCGAACAGAACACCAGGAAGATCCAGGGCAAGCAGTTCATGCTCCAGGGCGACACGCTGGGGGTGGAGATCCGCTACACGTTCAGATCCCTCGACGGCGTCGAGGGGCTGCGCGAGAACGCGGACATGCTGTTCCTGGCGGTCGGTCCGGACAACGAGATCGTGCGCACGAACGGGAAGGTGGAGCCGTGGATGAACGACCTCCGGCGCATCGTCTGGCCCCGGGAAGCCACCCGCCTCTTCTACGTTATCCGTGAACGCACCCCGCGGAGATCCACGTCCATCGTCCGCTGGTACCGGGCACAGACCCGGTGACAGCACACACACGCCGTCCATCGAGGGATTGACCATGACACGCAAGCTCCGCATCGGCGTCCTGTTCGGCGGTCGCTCGGGAGAACACGAAGTATCGCTCGTCTCGGCGACTTCCGTACTGCAGGCTCTCGACCGGGAGAAATACGACGTGATCCCCATCGGCATCACACCGGAGGGCAAGTGGATCAGTTCGGGGAACGCCCTCAGGTTGTTGAAGGAGAAGACGGGGTCGGAGAACGAACCCGAGCGATTCCTGGTTCCTGAACCGAACCGGCGGGCGTTGCTCGCCCTGGACGGTGCACAGGGGGAGGGGCTGGACGTGGTGTTCCCGGTGTTGCACGGTACGTTCGGCGAGGACGGAACGGTCCAGGGATTGTTCGAGCTGGCGGGCATTCCGTACGTCGGTGCCGGAGTGCTGGGATCCGCGCTGGGGCTCGACAAGATCGTGCAGAAGCAGCTGTTCACCCAGGCCGGGCTCCCGGTCGCAAAATACCTGTGGGCGCTCTCCCGGGAATGTCTCGACAACCCCGCGAGGCTGGCCGCGCGTCTGCAGAGGGCGCTCGGGTACCCGATGTTCGTGAAGCCCGCCAACACCGGATCCAGCGTGGGGATCACCAAGGCGCACACGCGCAAGGAGCTGCTCGACGGGCTCGCGCTCGCGGCGCAGTTCGACCGGAAGGTGATCGTGGAAGAGGGGGTGGAGGATCTCCGGGAGATCGAATGCGCGGTGCTCGGGAACGACCACCCGGAAGTGTCGGTGCCGGGAGAGATCGTCCCCTCCAACGAATTCTACGACTACGACGCAAAATACGTGGACGGCAAGTCGGCGGCGATCATTCCGGCGAAACTGCCGGCTGCGGTGCGCCGCCGCATCACGGATATCGCCTCGCGGGCGTTCACGGCCCTGGATTGCAGCGGCATGGCGCGGGTGGACTTCTTCGTGACCCGCCGCGGGCACCGTGTCTACCTCAACGAGATCAACACCATCCCCGGCTTCACATCGATCAGTATGTACCCGAAGCTGTGGGAAGCGAGCGGGCTGTCGTATCCCCGCCTGCTGGACCGCCTCATCCAGCTCGCTCTTGACCGACACAACGAGCGGTCGTCTCTGCAGCATACCTATCGCCCCGGGAGGGAGTGGTACCGGCAGTAGCCGGTTTCTCCGCTTCCGGACCGCTTCCTCCCGCCGTTCCGCGGTTCATCGTGCCGCGGGACCGGTTCGTCGCAATCCCGCATCCTTCCTCTGGCTTCTCCGTATCTCCTGGTAGAACACAATCCCAACCACCAGCAGTAGGAGGTCGTCATGAAAGCCAGTGCTCTGATGCTCTGTGTGATGGTCCTGGTGATCGCCGTGTCCGCTTCGGCGGGCGACAAGACCCTGTTCGGCTCGACCGAAAAGTACGATCGGGCGGAAGCCACCCTGCTCCAGGGGCTGGCGTCGGACAACGAAGGACTGCGCGAAAGTGCGGCATACATGCTCGGCGAGTTGAAGTCCGACAAGGCGGTCATCCCCCTGATGGGTATCCTGCGCTGCGAAAGCTGCTCCACGGCGCGAATCGTGGCGGCGCTTGCGCTCTGCCGGATCGGCGACCCCCGCGGGGTCTATGCCGTGAAGCAGGCGGTGCAGTTCGACGATGATGCCGCAGTGCAGCAGCGGTGCGCGTACTTCTACAATGCCTACGTGCAGGCCGGGACCTTCAACTTCACGAGCGCGGGAAACCCCGCCGTGAACGTCGACGTGGCCGTCCGGTAGTCAAAGAGTGCCGTGCCTCCGGTGGGTGGCAGCGCCTGTACGGGCTGCCACCCACTTTTTTTTCATGCGGGCATGTCGTACCTTGAATCGATGGATTCTCCCTTCTACCGGAAACGGCCCCGGTCGTTCGATCTGCGCGGGATGGGCCGCCGCCTCGCGAAGAACCGGAAGCTCCTGGCCCTGCTGATCGTCGGGATCCCGGTCCTGGCGTTCGTGCTGTTCGGTAACCGCGGGCTCGTCCAGCGCCTGAGGCTGCAGGCGCGCAAAACCGAACTCCTGACGCGCATCAGGGAAACCGAACAAGAGGGCCGGCGCCTGCGGGCGGACTCCCTGGCCCTGGGGACCGATCGCCGGGTCATCGAACGCAAGGCCCGGGAAAACTACCGCATGGTCCGCCAGGGAGAGACCCTCTACCTCGTGGACACCACCAAAATCAGGCCGGAGTGATCTCCGGGATCTCCCGGCCGATCACCGACCACCGACCCCGCATGGCTGGCATGGACCTGTTCGAAGCGTCCCGAGCCGAACGTCCCCCCGATGAGACGGTCCCCCTTGCCGAGCGGATGCGCCCAAGAACGGTCGACGACTTTGTCGGGCAGGAACACCTGATGGGTGAAGGGAAACCCCTGCGGGTCCTGCTGCAAGGCGGTGCGGTCCCGTCCATGATCCTCTGGGGCCCGCCCGGGACGGGCAAGACCACCCTCGCCCGGCTGATGGCGCACCACGTCCGCGCGGAGTTTCATCAGCTCAGCGCGGTCGCCAGCGGGGTCAAGGACGTCCGTGAGATCATCGACCGAGCCGCCCGGGACCGGGCCCACCATGCCCGTGCCACCGTTCTGTTCATCGACGAGATCCACAGGTTCACCAGGAGCCAGCAGGATGCCCTGCTCCACAGCGTGGAGGACGGCGTCCTGACGTTGATCGGGGCGACGACCGAGAACCCGTCGTTCGAAGTGATCTCCCCTCTCCTGTCGCGGTGCAGAGTGTACATCCTGTCCCCCCTGACCGCCGGCGACCTGGAAGTGATCCTCGACCGCGCCCTGCGGCACGACGTCTATCTGGCCCGCCGGCCGGTCGTGGTCGAGGACCGCGATGGGCTGTTCGCACTCTCGGGTGGCGACGCCCGGATGTTGCTGAACGGGCTGGAGACGGCGGTCCGACTGGCGCGCCCCGGAGAGGACGGCGCGATCCGCCTGGGTAAGGCCGAGATCGAGGCTTCGTTTCAGAAGCGGCTGGCGCGGTACGACCGGGTGGGGGACGAGCACTACACGATCATCTCCGCCTACATCAAGAGCATCCGGGGGAGCGACCCCGACGCGGCCGTCTACTGGCTTGCACGGATGCTCGAGGGAGGGGAGGATCCCAAGTTCATCGCGCGCCGTCTGATCATCGTGGCATCGGAGGACATCGGAAACGCCGACCCGTACGCCATCACGCTGGCCACGACCACCTTTGCCGCCGTGGACAACGTGGGGATGCCGGAGGGACGGATCGTTCTGGCGCAGGCGACCACCTATCTCGCCTCGTGCCCGAAGAGCAACGCATCGTACGTGGCCCTCAGTGAAGCCTCAGAAGACGCGCGGGTCCATCCCGACGCGCCGGTGCCCCTGCACCTCCGTAACGCCTCCACCGGCCTGCTCAAGGACCTCGGGTACGGGCGCGACTACCAGTACGCCCACGACCACCCGGGGAGCTTCGTCGAACAACAGTATTTTCCCGATGCAGTGGGCCCGAAGGTGTACTATCGTCCGACCACCAACGGCGCCGAGCAGAAGATCCGCGAACGGCTCCTTGGGTGGTGGAGATCACGGCGGCGATAGGATGGCACGGAGACCCCCGAAATACGTGCGGTGGAGTCTTGCAATGACCGCAGCGATGCTGCTGACGGCCGGCGCCGAGGGGCAGGTCCCCGAAGCTTCCCTCGCGCGGCCCGACACGTTGCGCGGGGTGGTTGCAGACAGCATCCCGCGCTCCCCCTCCGGCGTGGACACGCTCATCGCCTACAGTTCTTCCGATTCCATCGTCTACGCGTTGACCTCCCGCACGATGAAGATGTTCGGCAACGGGAGCATCCGGTACCGGGAGCTGGGACTCAAAGCCGAGCGGATCGATATCCAGTGGAACACCTCCATGCTGACCGCGGCGGGGGTGCCGGACACGGCCGACTCCACGGGGAAACGCTATCGCGGCCTCCCGGAGATGCTGGACGGCGGGGAGACCTACCATGGCCAGACGGTCCACTACAACTTCAGGTCGCGAGCGGGCAAGATCGATCTGGGGTCCACCGAGATGGACAAGTCGTACTACCGCGGGGAGACGATCAAGAAGGTGGGGGACGACGTGCTGTACGTCTCCTCCGGGAGGTTCACCTCCTGCGACCTCGAACACCCTCACTACTACTTCGGCAGCCCCACCATGAAGGTGGTGGTCAAGGACAAGATCATCGCGCGTCCGGTCTATCTGGCGATCGACGACGCGCCGGTGTTCGCGCTTCCGTTCGGCGTCTTCCCGAGCGAGCGGGGAAGGCGTTCCGGACTGATCGCCCCGGCCTACGGCGAGAGCTCCCAGGGGAGATACCTGCTCCATCTGGGCTACTACTGGGCGCAGAGCGACTACACGGACCTTGCCCTGAGAGCCGACGGCTACACGAACGGGAGCTGGGCGATGTACGGGGATTTCCGGTACGCGTTGCGGTATCTGCTGAACGGCGGGCTCAGCGCCGCGATGAAGACGACCGTGCTCGGGGAGCCGGGCGACCCCGGGTATTCGAAGCAACGGGACTTCAACCTCAACATCACCCACAACCAGGAATTCGATCCGACCACGCGACTGGTCGTGAACTTCACCTTCACCACGGGCTCCTACTATAGCAACACCACGACCAGCTACGACGACCTGCTGCGGCAGAACGTGGTCTCGAACGCGACCTTCTCCAAATGGTGGGAAGGGACGCCCAACAGCTTCACGGTCAACGTGCGCCGGGACCAGAATCTCGAGGCGCTTCCGGGGCAGGTGGAGATCAGCGATCTGCTCCCGTCGATCAACTTCAGCCGGAGCCAGAGCTATCCGTTCCGGGATCCACGGCGCGGATCGTCCACGGAGCGATGGTATGAGCTCTTCGGCTACGCATACGACGGGGCGTTCATCAACACCCGCACCCAGACCAAGCAGGAGTCGGGCTCGCTGGTGGAGTCGCGCATGGGGGTCCAGCATCGCCTGACGCCGAATTTCACCCCCCGCCTGGGCTATTTTACCGTCTCCCCCTATTTCAACTACAGCGAGCTCTGGTATCCGACCAGCGTCCGCAAGTATGTCGTGCCCGGAACGGATTCGGTGGCGACGGAAGACGTACACGGATTCGAGGCGGTGCGGTACTACGACATGGGCATTGCGGTCAGCACGAAGCTCTACGGGATCCTCCAGCCACGGATCCTGGGCATCCGGGGGATCCGGCATCAGCTCACGCCGTCGCTGCGGTACAGCGTCCAGCCGGACTTCGCGGAGGACCGGTTCGGGTACTATGCCACCTACCAGGACAGCGCGGGGCGGGAGATCCGGTACAACCGGTTCGAGCGGGAGGTGTTCGGCGGGGCCCCGTCGGGGAAGCGGCAGTCGATCGGGTTCGACGTGGGGAACGTCTTCGAGATGAAGACGGCGTCCAGCGACACCGCCCAGCAGGAGAACAAATTCCAGCTTCTGAACCTTTCCGCCGGCGTGGCGTACAACTTTGCCGCGGACAGTCTCCGGTTCAGCGAGATCGGCATGAACTATCGGACGGCGATCGGCGACCTTCTCAACATCGGCGGGAGCGCGAGTTTCAATCTCTACGCTTTCGAAGCGATCCCCGGAAACCCTGCCGCGGGGAGGCGGGTGAACAAGTTCCTGGTCTCGAACGGGGGGCCGCTGGCGCAGCTCACGCTATTTCACCATCAGCGTCGGCACCCGCCTGGCGGGGGAGAAGAAGCAGTCCACGGCCGGCCCGGTCCGCACGGCCGCCGATTCCGCCGCCGACAGGATGAAGCGCGGATACATCGGCCTGTACGACCTCCCGACGCCGGACTTCAGCATTCCCTGGAGCCTGGACCTCAGCTGGAACTTCAACCAGAGCCAGCCCGATCCGGCCAGGAAGTTCATAGGCTCATCGCTGATGGGATCGCTCGCGTTCAACCTGACGGAGAACTGGAAGATCAGCGGGAGCACGGGGAGCTACGACATGCGGACACGGCAGTTCGCCGCTCCGCAGATCTCGGTCTACCGGGACCTCCACTGCTGGGAGATGAATCTTTGCGTGGGTGCCGACGGGGGCCAACAAGAACTACCGGCTGGAGATCCGGCTGAAGGCGTCGCAACTGCAGGATGTGAAGTTGACCAAGCCAGACGAGCGCCCGCGGCATCTACTGACGCGGGCCGACCGGCGGCGGGCCGGTCTTATGCGGATTGTTTCTTCTCTTCGTACCGGTAGATCGGTTCCTTGCTCCGCGCGATGACGTCGCGCGTGATGGTGCAGCGAAGCGACGTTCGGCTTCTCGGGGAGGTGGTACATGATGTCGAGCATGACCTCCTCGAGGATGGACCGCAGTGCCCGCGCGCCCGTCCCCCGTTCGATCGCCTTCTGCACCACCGCCTTCAGCGCCGCCTCCTCGAATTCCAGGTCGACCCCCTCCATCCGGAAGAGCTTCTGGTACTGCTTCAGGATCGCATTCTTCGGCTCGGTGAGGATGTTCCGCAGCGCCTCCTCGCTCAGCGAGTGGAGCGCCGAGATCAGCGGCACGCGGCCGACGAACTCGGGGATCATCCCGAACTTGATCAGGTCCTCCGGCTGCACCATCGGCAGGTAGTGGTCGGCGATGGGCATCCTTCTTCCGCTTGATGTCGGCGCCGAACCCCATCGGGTTCTGGTTCACCCGCCGGGCGATGATCTTCTCCAGTCCCTCGAACGCTCCGCCGCAGATGAAGAGGATGTTGCGGGTATTGATGTTGATCAGGCTCTGCTCGGGGTGCTTCCGGCCTCCTTTGGGAGGCACGCCGGCGACGGTCCCCTCGAGGATCTTCAGCAGGGCCTGCTGCACGCCCTCGCCGGACACGTCGCGCGTGATCGAGACGCTTTCGCTCTTGCGGGCGATCTTGTCGATCTCGTCGATGTACACGATCCCCCGTTCCGCCTTTTCGACGTTGTATTCGGCGTTCTGGAGCAGGTGGACCAGGATGGTCTCGACGTCGTCCCCCACATAGCCCGCCTCGGTCAGCGTGGTGGCGTCGGCGATGGCGAACGGCAGGTCCAGGATCCGCGCCAGCGTCTGCGCGAGCAGGGTCTTCCCCGTGCCGGTGGGGCCGATCAGCAGGATGTTGGTCTTTTCGATCTCGACGTCGTCGAGCTCGAAGAGCGGGTCCTTGGCGTCGATCCGTTTGTAGTGGTTGTAGACCGCGACGGCGAGGCTCTTCTTGGCCTGTTCCTGTCCGATCACGTAGTCGTCCAGCGCCTTCTTGATCTGCGGCGGGCGTGAGGCCGACGCGTCGGGGCCCTGCCGCGCGCGGAATGCGGCGAGGTTGTTCCGGATGATGTCGACGGAGCTCGCGACGCAGATGTCGCAGATGTAGACGTCCGGTCCCGCGATGATGCTCTGGACCTCCTCGGGCGTGCGCCCGCAGAAGGAACAGCGGATCTTGTCGCCGTCCTTGGTGTGCTGTTCATGTCGTCCCAGTGGATCTTCTTCGGCTTCCCGGTTCTTCTTGACGAACACGTTGTCGATCAGGCCGTACTGCCTGGGATTCCTCCGACGACATGTAGCGGTCGCGATCGGTGTCCTTTTCGATCCGTTCGAGCGGCTGGCCGGCAGTGCACGGCCAGGATCTCGTTCAGGCGCTTCTTCGTCCTCAGGATCTCTTCGGCCTGGATGCTGATGTCGGAGGCGGTTCCCTGCACGCCGCCCCACGGCTGGTGGATCATGATGCGCGAGTTCGGGAGGGCCGAGCGCTTGCCCTTCGTCCCGCCGGCGAGCAGGACCGCCCCCATGCTGGCGGCCAGGCCGATGCAGATCGTGCGCGACGTCGGGACGGATGTACTGCATCGTGTCGTAGATCGCGAGGCCGGACGAGACGCTGCCGCCCGGGCTGTTGATGTACACGTTGATGTCCTTGTCCGGGTCTTCCGATTCAAGGAAGAGCAGCTGGGCGATCACCAGGCTCGCCACGGTGTCGTCGATCGGCGTGCCGATGAACACGATCCGCTCCTTCAGCAGGCGGGAGAAGATGTCGTAGGCGCGCTCGCCCCTGCCGGTCTGTTCGACGACCATCGGGACAAGCTGATTGTAGATCTCGGGGATGCTCATGGTGAACCTTTCGCTGGGTCAATGGTGCGTGTGATGTTCGGCCGGGACATCCGTGATCTTCGCCTGTTCGCGGAGCAACGCGGTGATCTTGTCCGGACTGGATCCGTTCCGCGGTCGCCTCCGGAGGACTTGTAGTACTGCAGCAGGCGCTCCTTGTCGATCCCCATCCTGCCGGCTTCGGCGGCGGCGGCCTGCTCGAGGTCCGCGTCGGTGACGGTGATCCCCTCCCGTTCGGCGATCGCTTCTTTGAGCAGCATCCACTTCGCCTGCCAGACGGCGTGCGCCCGGTTGGTCTCGCGGAACTTCTGCTCGTCGAAGCCGGCCGGAAGCTGGCGTTCGCGCGAGCGGTTCCGGATGTCGTCGAGGAACGCGTCCAGGAACGTGTCGACCAGCGAGTCCGGGACGGGGAACTCGTGCATCCGCACGAGCTCGGCAGCCATGTCGTTGGACAGCCGCTGCTCCGCCTGGTCGTGCCAGTAGCGTTCGAGGTCGGTCCGGAGGCTGGTGCGGAACTCGTCCGCCGAGGTCACTTTGCCGCCGGTGACCTTCTGCACCAGGGCGTCGTCGAACTCGGGGAGCACCAGTTTCTCGACCTGCTTGACGGTGACCGCGAGGTGGCGTTCGGCCCGCTTGTTCTCGTCGTCAGCCGGCAGGTCCGCCCGCGTCACGTCGCCCACTTTTGCGTTGCGCAGTGCGCCGCGGATCTCGGCGCTGAGGGAGGGATCGGACAGGACGAACCGCATGTTGTCGGATCGTCTTCCCGATCAGGGGAGCGCCGGTGTGGTCCAGCTCCTGCACGTCGGCCACGACCGCGTGTTCGTCGTCCGCGACGATCTCCGCCGGTGCGGTGGTGCCGTTCGCCCGGCGGATCTGATCCATTTCTTCGCGAAGGTCGTCGTCCGTCACGGTGCGCACGTGCCGGTGCAGCGCGAGCCCCTTGTACTCGCCAAGGGTGATCTCCGGCTTGACGTCGTAGGCGATCTTGAACTTGAACCGCTCGCCCCGTCTTGAAGTCCATGTCCACGAGCGCGGGCTTCCCGATGGGGTGGACCTTCCGCTCCTCCATGGCCTGGCGGTAGGTGTCGCCGGCGACGTCGTCGAGGGCGTCGTGCTCGATCGCCTCGCCATAGATCTTCTTGATCATCGGGAGCGGGACCTTTCCCTTGCGGAAACCCTTCAGCTCCGCCTTCGGCCGGAACTTCTCGTATGCCCGGTCAAAATGGGGTTGGAGCTCTTCGGGGGTCAGTTCGATCTCCGCCTCAAAGCGCACCGGCGAAATGCTGTTGATCTGGACGTGCACTGTGCTGCTTCCTCTCCGTTAATGCGTGAAAAGGACCCGGGGTCCCTTGACGGCCGGGTTCCCCGGACCGCCGTCTGGTGGGCACAGGGGGAGTTGAACCCCCACGGATCGCTCCATTGGATCCTAAGTCCAACGCGTCTGCCAGTTCCGCCATGTGCCCGCTGTGGACGCCGCGGCGTACGGGGAAAACTCACCGGCTCTGCTGGAAAAGACGGCCGATATAAAAGATACCCATTCCGGCAGGGAATATCAAGGAATGCCATGGGGGGAGCCGAAACAGGACGGCCACGAACTCCCCGCTTCCGGGTGATCCGTGGCCGATCCGGTACGCGAATGCCTCAAGAGCGTGGGAAAGAGCAGACGGATGGTCGTCCCCTTGCCGACCTGGGAGACGATCTCCATCTTCCCCTTGTGGTCGTCCATGATCTTCTTGACGATCGACAGGCCCAGGCCGGTTCCATGCTTCTTGCCGAAGGTGAAGAACGGTTCCGTGACCTTGGCGAGGATCTCTTCCGGGATCCCGCCGCCGGTATCCGCGAATTCCACGCAGAGCATGCCGCCGGTCAGGCGGGTCGTCACGGTGAGCGTTCCGCCGTGCGGCATGGCGTCCCCCGCGTTGCTCGCCAGGTTGTAGCAGACCCGCTGCACTTTTCCATGTCCATGACGCAGGTCCCCTCGTACTCGTAGGTCGCGGACGAGGGCGACGTTCTTCTTCTCCAGGTCCTTTTCGATGAACTGCAGGATCGCCCTCCATCAACTCCCGGAGGTCGGTCTCCTCGAGGTGCAATTCGCTGATCCCGCGGGAGAAGTCCAGGATCTCCTGGGTCATGGCCACGAACCGGTCGATCTGCCGGATGATCTCGTCGGCGAGCTGGGAGGCCTCCCCGTCGCCGGTCTTGCGCTTGATGACCTGCGCGTACATGCCGCAGGGTTCCCATGGGGTTCTTGATGTCGTGGATGATCGTGCTGGCCATCCGGCCGACGGCCGACAGCCGTCTCGTTCTGCATCATGTCCCGTGCGAGCCGGGCGTTCTCGATCGCGATCGCCGCGTGGACCGAGAGCGCATCGATGAACGACTCGTCGTCCGGGCCGAAGACGCCCGTCGCGCTTGTTGAGCAGCTGGAAGACCCCGACGATCTTGCCGTCCTTGTTCCGCATCGGCATGCAGAGCACGTTGTGGGTCTTGTAGCCGCTCTTCCGGTCGATCTCGGGATTGAACCGGGGGTCCTGGTACGCGTCGGTGATGTTGACCGTCTCGCCCGGTCTTGGCCACGTACCCGGCCAGCCCCTTGCCCACGGGCAGCCGGATCTCCACCATGTTGTTTCCCTGCGCGACCTTCGACCAGAGCTCGTTGGTGTTCGTCGTCGACGAGGTAGAGCGTTCCGCGGTCCGCGAAGATGCTCCGGGTCGCGACCTCCAGGATCAGCACCAGCAGCTTGTCGATCTCGATGGCGGAGTTGACGATCTTGCTCGCCTCGATCAGCATGTTGAGCTTGTCGAGCTTGTTCTTCGAGGCCAGCGCGTTCCGCCCGAGTTCCAGCACGAAGGTCTGGTCCATCGTGCGCAGACGCACCGCGAGGTTGTTCAGCAGGTTGAGGGCGAACTGACTCGCTCTCGCGCAGCAGGGTGCGGAACTGGGCCGGGCTGAGGCAGACCACCGTGCAGTCGTCCATGGCTTCGGCGCGCGCGGACCGGGGCAGGCCGTCGATGAGGGAGAGCTCGCCGAAGAAGTCGCCTTCGTGGAGGACGGCGAGGAGGGATTCCACACCGAACTTGGTGTATTTCTTGATGCGGACCCGCCCTTCGCAGATCAGGTACAGCTCGCGCCCGCTGGAGTACTCGTCGAAGATCATCTCCCCGGCCTTGTGGCGCTCGGCCTTGAAGAAGGAGCGGTGCTTGCGGAACAGCGACGCGTCCGTGTTGGTGAAGAGGATGTTCCGCTGCAGCTTCTCGAGGAACGCAGCGGTTTGGGTGGAGGCGCGGGGAGCGCTTGCGCGCCTGACCGTCCGTGTGGTCTTCCGCGGTGCAGCGCCGGACTTCCGTCGGGTCGTCTTTGCCATTGCAGCTCGGGGCCAGGAGTGAGGGATGGGTGCCGGTGGCGTTCCGGCGCAGGTAACATAGGGAAATGGAGGAGCAGAGTCAATTCGCCGAATGGGCGCCCAGCTTGCTGTTCTGGCCATTTCCGTGTATACTTTCCAGCATGGAGAACGAGCCCGTTCTGCATACCCACAATCTGGGCAAGCGATTCGGACGGCGGTGGGCGGTCAGCGAGCTGGGCCTGACCGTCCGCAGAGGAGAGATCTTCGGCTTTCTCGGCCCTAACGGGGCCGGGAAGAGCACCACCATCCGGATGCTCCTGACCCTGGTCCGGCCCACCGACGGGCCATGTCGAGCTGTTCGGAAGATCGGTCATCCGCCACCGCAGGGAGGTCCTTTCCAGGGTGGGCGGACTGGTCGAACGCCCGGACTTCTACCTCTACCTCACGGCGCGGCGGAACCTCAGGATCGTTGCGGCCCTCCGGGGCGGAGCCAGCGAACGCGACATTGACGTTGCGCTGGACACGGTCGGACTGCTGGGGAGGGCGGACGACAAGGTCAAGACATTCTCCCACGGTATGAAACAGCGCCTCGGTATCGCCCAGGCTCTGCTCGGCGGCCCCGAGGTCATCATCCTCGACGAGCCCACCTCCGGCCTCGATCCCCAGGGGATCAAAGAGGTCCGCGAACTCATTCAGCGGCTGTGTGAAGACCACGCGAGGACGGTGTTTCTCTCCTCCCACCTGCTGCACGAGATCGAGCAGACGGCGACCAGCATGGCCATCATCAACCAGGGAAAGCTCGTGATCCAGGGGACGGTCCACGAACTGCTGTCCGCAGGCTCGCAGCGTCTGCGGATCACCGCCACCCCCGCCCCCGCCGCGGCAGCCTGCTTGAACGGGTCCCCGGCCTCAGCGACGTGTCGCTGGTCGGGGAGACCGTCACCTGCACGCTTGCCAAGAACAGCTCCGCCGCGATCAACCGGATCCTGGTCGAGGCGGGGATCGAAGTTCACGCCCTGGTTCCGCGGCGCTCCCTCGAAGAGTACTTCCTCTCGATCACGGAAGGCGCCTCGGACGGGATGACGCGCCCCGCCACGCGGAGGGAGGGTGACATGGGACGCATCCTCTGGTACGAACTCGTCAAAACCTTCCTGAAGTGGCGGTCGTACATCACCTTCATCGTGATCGCCGTCGTGGTGCCGCTGGTGGATATCGCCATCAAGCTCCAGGGGAACACCCTCGCGTCGGGGATGACGCGGGGTCTCGCCCGGGACTTCCTCCTGGTCGGGAACATCATGAACGGCTATTTTGTGACGCAGTTCCTGATGGCCAGCCTCTGGGTGCACATCCCGTTCCTCATCACCCTGGCTGCAGGGGACCAGCTTGCCGGCGAGGCCACGGCCGGGACCTTCCGCCTGCTGCTCACGCGGCCGGTGTCGCGGACGCGGATCCTGCTCATCAAGTACCTGACCACGCTGCTCTACACCGCCGCGCTGATCGCCTTCCTCGCCCTCCTCTCGCTGGGGCTGGGGGCGGCGCTGTTCGGGACCGGGGATCTGCTTGTGCTGGGCAAGACCGTGGGGCTCATTCCCGCAGCGGACGCCCCGGGACGGTTTCTGCTCGGATTCGCCCTGGCAACCCTCTCGATGTGGACCGTGGCATCGCTCTCGTTCCTCTTTTCCTCTCTGGTAGAGAACGCGATCGGACCGATCGTCGGGACGATGGGGATCATCATCGTCTGCTACATCATCTCCAACGTACCTGTGGATCTGTTCGCGGCGATCCGGCCCTACCTGTTCACGACCTACCTCAACGTCTGGCAGAAGGCGCTGGAAGTCCGGATCCCGTGGGCGGAAGTTCGCGACCACGTGCTGATCCTGGCAGGCTTCAACGTTGGTTTTCTTCTGGTGACATGGCATATTTTCGTGAGGAAGGATATCCTGAGCTGACGGGTGCGCGCTGTGCCGCGCATCCGTGGTGCACGTCGACATTTCAAAGGAGAACGTCATGGACCTTCAACGGATCCAGCAAGCGCTGCGCGACCGAAAGGTGGACGGCTGGCTGCTGTGCGATTTCCGGAACCGCGACTACCTTGCCTACCGCGTGCTGGGGCTCAACTTCGAGAAGGTGAACAGCCGGCGGTGGTACTATTTCATCCCGGCAAGGGGCGAGCCCAGAAAGCTGGTGTCGGTCGTGGAAGGAAAGAAGCTCGACGACCTCCCGGGAAAAAAGGCCGTGTACCTCTCCTGGAAGGAACTGCATGCCGGGCTCGGCAAGATGCTCGGGGCGAAGAAACGGATCGCCATGCAGTACTCCCCCAAGAACAACGTTCCCTATGTCGGCATGGTCGATGCCGGGACGGTGGAGCTGATCAAGGGGCTGGGGCACAAGGTCGTCACGTCGGCCGATCTGGTCCAGCTGTTCGTCTCGGTGATCGGCGAGGAAGGGTACCGGCTCCACAAGGAGGCGGCCGCCGTGATGGACCGGATCCGCGCGGAGGCGTTCGATCAGATCCGCCGTGCCGTGGCCGAACATACGGGTGCGACGGAATACGATGTCCAGCAATTCATCATGCGCCGATTCCGCGAAGAGGGGCTGGTCACGATCGACCCTCCCATGGTGGGGACGAACGAGCACCCCTCGGATCCGCATTTCGACCTGACGGCCGAGAACTCACGCGCCGTTCAAGCCCGGCGACACGGTGCTGATCGACATGTGGGCAAAGAAGGACGTTCCCGGCGCGATCTACTACGATATCACCTGGGTGGGGTTCATCGGGAAGGATCCCCCGGCAAAGTACGTGGACATCTGGAACGCGGTGAAGAACGGGCGCGACGCCGCCGTTCGGTTCGTGCAGGACCGCTTCGCGCAGGGGAAGCCCTGCTACGGGTGGGAGGTGGACAACGCCTGCCGGGCGGTCGTGAAGAACGCCGGCTACGGGAAGTACTTCCTCCACCGCACCGGCCACTCGATCACCGAAGAGACCCACGGCAACGGTGTGAACATCGACAACCTGGAAACGAAGGACGAGCGGCAGCTCCTGCCGGGGTGCTGCTTCTCCATCGAACCGGGGATCTACTTCGCCGGATCCATGGCGGTGCGGACGGAGATCAACATGTTCATCCGCCACGACGGCGTTCCCGAGGTCACCGGCGAGGTCCAGACGGACCTGCTCCGGCTCTGAGATGCGGCGCACCGTTCCATTACAGCAGGAGTCTCCGTGACCCTCTTCTCCGGCCTTTCCGGTGTCCGCAAGGGGTTCCATCCCACCTTCTGGGTGGCCAACGGAATGGAGCTGTTCGAACGTCTTGCCTACTACGGGCAACAGACGGTCCTCAGCATCTTCCTGCGCGACCACCTCGGCCTGAACGAACTGCAGTCCGGGCAGCTTTCGTCGATCTTCGGGGGATTGATCTACCTCCTGCCGATCTTCGCGGGGACACTGGCGGACAAGTTCGGATTCCGCCGGGCGTTCTCCTTCGCCTTCCTGGTCCTCGCCATCGGCTATTTCCTGATCGGCAGCACCGGGATGGACCCGTTCCGTTCGGTCTACGACGGGCTCCCGCTCTACCTCGTCCTCGTCGTGATCCTGGTCTTCACCGCCATCGGGGGCTCGTTCATCAAGCCGTCGGTGCTGGGCACGGTCGCGGTGACCTCTGCGCCCCAGGTCAAGTCGCTGGGGTATGCGATCTACTACTGGCTCGTCAACATGGGCGCCGCCGTGGGGCCCCTGGTCGCCTTCTTCGTGCGGGACAGGATCGGGATCCAGTACGTGTATCTGGTGTCCGCCGGGAGCTGCCTGCTGATGCTGCTGGTCAACCTCGCCTTCTACAGGGAGGTCCAGGCTCCTTCGGGTCCCGTCGTGGAGAGCCTGGGCGCCAAGATGAGGAACATGGTGGTGGTGCTCCGGAACTTCCGGTTCATGATCTTCCTCCTGATCTTCTCGCTGTACTGGATCACCTTCTGGCAGGTGTTCGTGATCGTTCCGTATTACATCCGCGACTTCATCTCCCCTGATGCGCCGTTCGAGATCATCCAGTCGATGGGAGCCTGGGCGATCATCGCCTTGCAGCTGGTCATCAACCGGCTGACGAAGAACGTCCCCACGCGGACGGCGATCGTGGCCGGGTTCGCGGTCTCGAGCCTCTGCTGGGTCATCATCGCGGTCCATCCGACGGTCTGGACGATGATCGCCGGGATCGCGGTCCTCTCGGTCGGCGAGATGACCCAGGCGCCGCGGTATTATGAGTACATTTCCGATCTCGCCCCGGCGGGACAGCAGGGGCTGTTCCAGGGCTACGCGTTCCTTCCGATCGCGATCGGCTGGTTCGCCGGCGGGAACCTGGCGGGGTGGCTCTACACGACCTACGCGAAGGGATCGGACAATCCGGCGATGGTGTTCGTCGCGGTGCTGGCGATCGGCGTCACTGCCACGCTCCTGATGTGGGTCTACAACCTGTACGTGGCCCGGCAGGAGCGGCTGGAAGGAGGTGCGGCGGCATGAGAACCTGGCGCCAGACCATTGCGGCTCTGTGTGCGCTGTTGGTCCTGGGTTGGTCGGACGCCGCCGGACAGTCCGGGATCCAGAGGCCTGCCCGACGGGGAGACGGTCCTGAAGAACATCGAGGCACGGTGGCTGCCGATCAAGGATTATGCGGTCACGCTGGCGGTGACGGCCGACATCGAGAAGCTCGACGTGCCGCCGATGGTGGTCCGGATGTATTTCAAGCAACCCGACAAGACCCACTTCGAGTCGGAGGGCTTCGCCGTCCTCCCCAGGGACGCGCTGCGTTTCAACCCGCGGGTGCTACGGGAAAAATACGCCGTCGAGGCGGTGTCGCGCGATACCGCTGGCGCAAAACTCCGGCTGAAATTGATCTCCCGTGGCGAGACCGGTCCGGCCCGGCGCCTCACCCTGGTGGTGGATCCGAAGGATCTCACGGTCGACGGGCTGGAGAGCGGGACGGCGGACGGACGGCGCATGAAAGCGGTGTTCACTCATACGCAAACGGGGGGGTTCCTGCTTCCCTCTTCGCTGGTGGTGGAGTTTTCGAGCGATGCCCCTGCGGACGCCCCCGAAACGCCACAGGGCCCCGGACGGCCGCGGAAAGGCAAGGTCACCGTGATCTTCACGGACTACCGGCTCAACAGCGGCCTGCCCGACGACCTCTTTCTCAAGAAGGATCAGTAGACAGAACCGAATCAGTCCTCCGTGCGTTACTAGTAGAACAGCGATGATCGATCCGAGAGAGGCACTAACAATAGGGGTGGTCCTCCTGGCCATCACGGCACTCGTGTTCTGGCCGGGCACGGGACTGCTCGCCCGGCTCCGCCAACGGCGGCCCCTGCCCGAACGCGAGGCCATCGAGAATGCTTTGAAGCACCTCTACGACTGCGAGTACAAACACGTGGACTCGACGGTGCACAGTCTCGCCGGCGCATTGGAGGTTTCGGGCGACCGGGCCACGACCCTGATCGCCCGTATGGAATCCCTGCGGCTGGTCGCGATCGACCAGGACCGGCTCCGACTGTCGGCTGAAGGTCGTTCCTATGCACTCCGGATCATCCGGATCCACCGTCTGTGGGAACGCTACCTCGCGGACGAGACGGGGCTCCAGGAGACCGAATGGCACCGGGTTGCGGAAGCGCGGGAACACGAAACCACGGTACGCGAGGCCGACGAACTTTCGTCGCGTATGGGACACCCACGGTTCGATCCCCACGGCGACCCGATCCCCACCGAGGCGGGCGAACTGCCCGGACAGCGGGGGGTGGCGCTGTCCGATCTTCGCAGCGGGGAGGCGGCACAGATCATCCACCTGGAGGACGAACCGCAGACGGTGTACATGCAGCTGGTGGCTCTGGGGCTCCACCCGGGGATGCAGGTGGTGGTCACCGAAGTGGAGCCGACCCGGATCAGCTTCCTCGCGAACGGTACCGAATGTGTCCTGGCCCCGTCATTCGCTTCGGCGGTCTCGGTGGCCCGTATCGCCGCCGAGCAGCGGCGCACCCAACCGCTCCGGCTCCTCGCCGATGTGACGTACGGGGACGAGGTGGTGATCGAGGGGATCTCCCGGGCCTGTCGCGGGCAGGTGCGCCGGAGGTTGATGGACCTCGGCCTGGTGCCGGGGACCTCGATCCGCGCCGAGCTGCAGAGTTTCGGCGGAGACCCGATCGCCTATCTCGTGCGGGACACGCTGGTGGCCCTGCGAAGGTCGCAGGCCGAACAGATCTTCGTCCGTTCCAAGGGGCAGGGAGACTTATGAGCGACGTCGACCCATGTGTGACCTGTCCGGCCCACAACACGGCGAACCTCACCAAGCTCGGGATCAGCCTGGACCAGGTCGATTTTGTGGTGGCGCTCGCCGGCAACCCGAACACCGGCAAGAGCACGGTCTTTAACGCCCTCACCGGCCTCCGGCAGCACACCGGCAACTGGCCGGGGAAGACGGTGACCCGCGCGGAGGGAGCCTTCGCCTTCGGGGGCAAGCGGTTCAAGATCGTCGATCTTCCGGGAACGTACTCGCTCCTCTCGACCAGCGTCGACGAGGAGGTCGCGCGCGACTTCCTGCTGTTCGGACAACCCGATGTGACGGTCATCGTCGTGGACGCAACGCGTCTGGAGAGGAACCTGAATCTCGCCCTGCAGGTCCTCGAGATCACGAACCGTGTCGTGTTGTGCGTCAATCTCGTGGACGAGGCCCGGAGGCACGGGCTCACGGTCGACGATCGTACGCTTTCGAAGGATCTCGGGATCCCCGTGGTGCTCGCGGCTGCGCGCCAGGGAGAGGGGATCCCGAAGCTTCTGCAGGCCGTCTTCGACGTGGCCACGGGAGCCTACGTATGCCGGCCACACCGGATCAAGAGCGGGACGGTGGCCCTCCGGCGCGCGATCGACCGGTTGACGGAGAAGATCACCGCGGAATTTCCGGATCTTCCGAACGCCCGCTGGGTGGCGTTCCGCCTCCTGGAGGGCGATCCGAGGATCGTTGAAGCGGTGAAGTCCGGAGAACTGGAGAGCATCGCGGTGCGGCCGGCGGGGAGGGCATCGGTGGAGGAGACACCATGAGCGGCATGACCGACCGGACCACCGGCAAGAAGGAAGAGCTGCTCACCGAAGCGGCGGCGGTTCGATGGGAACTGGGCGAGAATTTCCACGATTCGTTCGCCGAGGCGGTGTACCAGGACGCTGCGCGGATCGCCGACAGGGCGGTCGTGCGGTCCGGGGTCGCGCGGGTCACATTCGACCGGACGCTTGACCGCGTGCTGACCAGCCGGCTCTACGGTCTGCCGATCATGGTCCTGCTGCTCTCTCTGGTCTTCTGGATCACTGTCGAAGGGGCCAATATCCCCTCGGCCGCGATCAGCGATCTGCTGGTGGGAGCCGGACTTCCGCTTCTGCGCGAGGTGGCCTCGGCGATCGGTCTCCCCTGGTGGCTGAGCGGTGTTCTGGTCGACGGCGCGTACCTGTCGGCCGCGTGGGTGATCAGTGTCATGCTCCCCCCGATGGCGGTGTTCTTCCCCATCTTCACGCTGCTTGAGGATTTCGGCTATCTGCCGCGCGTCGCGTTCAACCTGGACGGGATCTTCCGGCGGGTGGGGGCCCACGGGAAACAGGCCCTCACGATGACCATGGGCTTCGGCTGCAATGCCGCGGGGGTGGTGGCGGCGCGCGTCATCGATAGTCCGCGCGAACGACTGATCGCGATCATCACGAACAATTTCTCGCTCTGCAACGGCCGCTGGCCGACACAGATCCTGATCGCGTCGATCTTTCTCGGCGCGGTCGCGCCCTCGTATCTGGCGGGTGTGGTGACCGCCGGCGCGGTGGTTTTCGTTGCGCTCCTCGGCGTGTGGTTCTCCTTGGCGGTCTCGTGGGGGCTCTCGCGATCCGTCCTGAAAGGCGAGGTCTCTTCCTTCAGCCTCGAACTGCCGCCCTACCGTCCGCCGCAGTTGCTCCGGACGCTGTACACCTCCCTGATCGACCGGACGGTCTTTGTCCTGTGGCGCGCGATCGTGTTCGCCCTGCCTGCAGGCGTGGTCATCTGGCTTGTGGCGAACGTGCAGATCGGGGGGGCCAGCCTGGCCCACCATTTCGTGGCCGCGGCCGATCCGGCGGCGATGTTGTTCGGGCTGAATGGCGTGATCCTGCTGGCCTACATCATCGCCATCCCTGCGAACGAGATCGTGATCCCCACCGTGCTGATGCTGACCGTGCTGACGTCGGGGTTACCCGGCATGGGGGCAGGCGAAGGGGTGATCTTCGATACCGGTTCCCTGTCGGTCACCGCCGGAATCCTGTCCGCCGGCGGTTGGACCACCCTCACGGGGGTCAATCTGATGCTCTTCAGTCTCCTGCACAACCCCTGCTCCACGACGATCTACACGATCTACAAGGAGACGGGGAGCGCAAAGTGGACCGCGGTGGCGACGCTGGTGCCGCTCGGGCTGGGGTTCCTGGTCACCTTCTTCGTGGCGCAGGTGTGGCGGCTGGTGGCGGGATGAGCCAAGAGGGTCGTGGATGGACCGCCGAGATCACTCCTGGGGAGACCCCGTTCCTTCCCTCAGGAGCTTCTGGTATTCCTCCCTGTATTCCCTGATCGCACGGTAGATCGCATCGGCGATCTTCTGCTGCCCGGCCTCGCTCTTGAGAACCTTTTCCTCGTTCCGGTTCGAGACGTATCCGGTCTCGATCAGGACATTCGGCATGGCGGCGCCGACGAGCACCAGGAACCCCGCCTGTTTCACGCCGCGATTGCGGATCCCCGTGGCGCTCATGTGGCGCTGGACCAGGTCAGCGAAACCTTCGCTCGCCTTCACGTAGGAACTCTGTGCCATCGTGACCAGGATGAAGTTCTCGTCGGTCAGCTCCTGGTACCGCTCTTCGTATCCCTCCTCCAGCCGTATCACGGCATTCTCCTGCTCGGCGATCGCGATCGCCTCCTCGGTCCTTCCCGGGCGGAGGAGGTAGACCTCGAATCCCTCGGTGCGGCTCGGCTTCTGTTTCAGCGAATTGGCGTGGATGCTGATGAAAAGCTTTCCTCCGACCTCGTTCGCGATCTGTCCGCGGCGGTAAAGTGGGACGAAGGTGTCGTTGTCCCTGGTGAAGACCACCCGGACATCCTTCATGCCGCGCTTCAGCGCTTTGCCAAGTTTGAGAGCGACGCCGAGCGTGACGGTCTTTTCCTTGAGGCCGGACACCCCGATCGTTCCTGGATCCATGCCGCCGTGGCCGGGGTCGATCACGATCACATCAAGTTCCCACCGTTTCCGCCGGCTCTCGAGGTCGGCGCGGGTGTCGCGGAGCGTGACCGGTTCGCGCACCGCGGGCTCCGCCGCGACCGAGCTGTCCTGCACCGTTGCGGGGACCATCGCGGGTGCGGAGGGAGGATCCACGGTCTGCGCCGCCCCCATCTCGTCCGACATCCGGAGCGCAATGAGAATGTCGGTGCTGTCCTGAAGGATCTCTGACGAGGCGACCTTCCCCCGGATCCGGAAGGTCAGCTGAACCGAGGTGGGCGACTGGAACGCGATCACCTCCCTGATCATCCCGGTCGGCGGAATGGCGTTGATCGCGGCCGTGTCGGCGCGGGCGTCAGCGATGGTCAGATACAGCCACCCATCGGGTCTGAGCCAGCTTTCCATCTCCGTCAGACGTTTCGTGGCGGGGATCCGGATCACGAGCCCGTTCGTCTTCGGCTCAAAGCGGACCGTGGGGATGTCGAACGCGGAAGCAGAGGGCGCCGACCCGATCGCGAGGATCCCCTCGCCGAAGGTTGCGGTGCTGCCGAACAGCGGGCCCAGATAGGGGACAAAGACCTCCAACGGGACGAAGAACGCCCCCGCGGCGTTGATCACCGGATACGGGAGCTGGTAGACGTTCTGCCGCCGCTGGAGGTCGGTCACCACGACAAAGGGGTTGTCCCCCGCGACCTTGACGCGATAGGGCGGAGCCTTGATCTCCAGCTTGCGCGCTTCGCGGTTCTCGTAGTGGTTCAACGACAGGATCTGTGCGAGGTCGGTGAGCGAGACATAGAGAATGCCGCGCGTGCGGAAGACGCCCACCTCGGTCGGCCGCCGAGACCCGTCGCGGAATTCCACCCTGATACTGTTCTGCTGCCCGGCGGCCGACGCCGCAGCCAGCACCAGTACCAGGGCGATCCATGTTCTCCGAAAGACCATAGGTTCTCGGCGCGGGGGTGACGTCACAGGAGAGGACGGACCCGGGCGGGGAATATTCACCGATAGTTCACGAACTGTACGGCACATTGGAGATCCGCCTCCCGGACCTTCTTGATGATCGACTGGAGGTCGTCCTTGTTCTTGCCGGTCACCCGGACCTGGTCGTCCATGATCTGGGCCTGCACCCTCAGCTTGGTGTCCTTGATCAGTTTCACGATCACCCGGGCGTTGTCCTTGTCGATGCCCACGCGCAGCCCCACCGTCTGGCGGACGGTGGCGCCGCTGCCGGGTTCCACGGCGCCGAAGTTCAGCGCTTTCAGCGGGACCCCGCGCTTGATCAGTTTGCCCTCCAGGACGTCCACGACGCTTTTGAGTTTGAATTCGTCGTCGGACGCGATGACCAGCTGCTTCTCCTTCACATTCAGCTCGATGGAGCTCTTCGAGCCTTTGAAGTCGTAGCGCTGGGCGATCTCCTTGCGGGCCTGGTTGACCGCATTGTCGACCTCCTGGAGGTCGATCTCCGAAACGATATCGAACGAGCTGGTGTCTGCCATGGGTTCACCGCACCTTGAGCTGGAAGAATGCCTTCACGAAGATCTTGACCAGTTCCCACCGTGGGAACCGCGTGTGCACGAGGAACTGTTGCTGGACCTCGCGATCGGCGCTGCCATCGCGCGTGGTGATCTGCACGAACAGCGGGTGTGTCGTCACGGGCGGCTCTCGTCATTGATGATGGTACGGATGTGGATCCCCCGCCTGGTGAGCGCGGCGATCATGTCATCGCCGGGGACGCACTCTTCGGGGGCGAGGACACCCCGCCGGGAGATGACGCCCGACGCAAGCATCTGCGCGGTGATCGCCGTCGGGAAGCCGGTGGTCCGCATCATGGCGCTCATGCCCGTTGCGGGGTCCTGATGGTCGATCAGCTCGTACCGGAGCCTCCGGCCCCGCCCGGACGAGCTTCCGGTCGCTTCAGCGCGGGCGAGCACCACGTCCGGCCCGTTGCCGGAAAGCCGCCGGCGCAACAGTTCCGTGAAGACCTCGCGGGCGGTACGGACCGTGTCGCCCAGCAGTACCGGCTCCGATCCGGCGAACCCGATGTCCAGCAGCATCCGGAACCGTTCGCAGTGTCCCGGGTAGCGGATCGTTTTGTAGTCGAGCGTGCCCACCTTCCCGGAAAGGAGCCGGGGGAGGATCGAGATCCCTCCGGAGGTGTGGAAGGCTTCCATGGTGCCGAAGGGGGCCGGGAACTCCAGCGCCTCCACCTCGGTCATGGATTCGACGGCGGCGATAGACCCGTTGCGGATGACCGTGGACGCCTCGATGTACTCGTTCAGCAGACCTTCAACGGAAAAGACGATCTGGTAGTTCAACGGGGGCCGCGGGTGTTGCGGAAGGCCCCCCACGCGCAAATGGATCGCCTCGACGCTGTCGAACTGTTCCATGGCGGTCATGGCCAGGATGTTGATCAGACCGGGGGCCAGTCCGCAGTTCGGGACGATCGTCACGCCGCGCGCTTCCGCCGACCCCCGGAGGGCGAGCTGCGCGTCGACAACGGAATTGTTTCCGCCGAGGTCGCACATATGCACGCCTGCCTCGATCGCCGCGCGGGTGAGGTCAAGGTTCACGGAGTAGCTGACGGCGCTCACGACGACCGAGATCCCCTGCAGTGCCCGGCGTATTCCGGCCGCATCGCGCACGTCGAGCTGCAGCGGCGAGACGTTGGGGCCGATCGAGCGCGCGGTGCGCGCCGCGGCTTCGCCGTCAATGTCGGCGAGCGTGACGCGGCAGGCCGGGTCGGCGGTCGCCAGATCGTGCGCGATCGCCCGGCCCATCATGCCGGCACCAAGAACAAGATAGTGTCGCTGTGCGGTCATCGTCGTTCCTATTTGAGGATCTCGCCGGTCTCCCGGCTCCAGAATACCAGATCCAGCTCGTCCATACTCACACCTGTCGCCGCGGCGAAGGCGAGAAAAGCCGCCTCGATCGCCAGGTACGTTCTCTCCGGCAGCGATGCCGGTATGGTCCGGATCACCCCGTGTCGCCGCAGGTTCCGCAGAATATGCCGGTCCAGGATGGCCAGGTCCCGGAACCCGATGTTGCGCAGGAAGTGGGAGGCTTCCTTCCAGCCGAGTCCCTTGACCTCACGCACGAGCCAGGCGCGGAGGTCTCTGCCGTCCGATCCGCGCGCCGCGGCCACCGCCCCGACGATCTCCGTCCGCCGGGCAGCCGCGGCCAGGAGGTGGCGCGACTTCGTCAGGTGAAATCGAATGTAATAACCGTTCCCCCGCAGGGCCGGTACGGGGTCCACCGGCGTTTCCGGGAATCCCGCCACTCGCAGCGCCTCGATGGCCAGAGCTGCGCTCCGCGCACTCGATTGCGGGGTCAGCAGGCAGTAGGCCAGTTCGAAGAACCATTCGTCCGGCGGCACCAGAGGCGAACTCCGCCAGGCGCAACCGGATGGCCTTGCTGCCGTTGCGCATGCTCTTCGCGAAGTGCCTCGATCTCGCGATACCGTTTCATGCGAGGGTTACCCGCTGCCGGCGGGCCGCGCCCGCGGTTGCCGTACGGATCACGCCGTCACGTTCCAGTCCGCCCAGGAGACGGGCGAGCCATGCCTCCGGTGGCGGGCGACCGTGTGAGGCCAGGGCCTTCCGGACCGCGTCCGCGGTCAGCGCTCCGCCGCTCGAGCGGAGCGCTTCCACCACCTTGCCCCGATGGATCCTGTCCGGGATCCCGTTCCACGACGGTTCTTTCCGGGCGACGCGATGACTTCCGCGTTTCATGACCGCTCTCGACCTGCAGAGACGGCCGACGGGACATTCCGCGCACCGCGGTGCACGGCTCGTGCAGATCAGCGCGCCCAGATCCATGAGCGCCTGGCTCCAGGCGTAGACCCGCCGCCGGGGAAGGACGCGCCAGGCGAGCTTCCAGATCTCCTCCTCCGTCCGGAGGCTGTCGGTGGCCGGCATGCGGCCAGAAGAGGCGCGAAAAGAACCGGCGCACGTTGATATCGACCACCGGAACCCTCCGACCGAACACCGAACAGAGGATCGCGTGGGCGGTGTATCTTCCGATCCCGGGAAGCCTGACGAGCTCCCCGGTGCTCTGGGGCAGCCGTTCCCCGGGCATCTCCCGGACCTTCAACGCCAGGCGGTGCAGGCGCACGGCGCGGTTGTTGTAGCCCAGGCCGCTCCACGCGCGCACGACATCCGCCTGCGACGCGCCGGCCAGGGCAGCGAACGACGGAAACCGCTTGAGGAACTCCGGATATTCACAAGGACCCGGTGCACCTGTGTCTGCTGGAGCATGACCTCGGAGACCACGATCCGGTAGGCATCGCCCGTCCCTCTCCAGGGGAGTTGTCGCCCGTTCCGGAGATACCATCGCCGGATCCGGTCGCGGTAGGGGGCCGGGCGCATCCGCAGCGCCGTCGCTTCAGCCACGGGTCTGGTCCGCCAGCTTCTGGACGACCTCCCGGTTCCCCTCGAGGATATCCATGGTCAGGAGCTGACGGGGGGTGACCCAGCGAATGTCGTGGAAGGCACGATTGACGGGATCGCCGGAGAAAGACGGGACGAGATGATAGAAGACACGGAAGGATCCATCGCGCGCGGGGTCGGTCACCCCTTCGCGATAGACCCACTCCTGCCGGTGGAATTCCGTGCCCACGACCGCTTCGATCCCGAGCTCCTCCTGCAGCTCACGGACGAGCGCCTGGGCCGTGGTCTCACCGTCCTCCATCTTGCCGCCGGGGAATTCCCATTTAAGGGGATAGGCGGCGTCCCGTTTCCGCTGGCAGGCAAGGACGAGCCCGCCGCGGCCAATGATCCCTACCGAAACCGTTCTCATGCACCCAATGGTAGGGAAAATCCGGCAGAACCTCAAAGCACAGGAAGGGCTCCCGGTCAGAGGTCTTCCTCGGTTTCCGCATGAAAATCCTCATACAGGAAGTTGTGGGTCATCCCCGGGATCCGGATGTCGTCCATCATCTCCTGGAGAAGCTCGGTCACGAGGAACCGGTACATTTCGCGCTCAGAAACGTCCCCGCAGAAGTGGACGATCACGGCGTTATCCGACAGCAGGTCGAGCAGGCGCTCGAGCTCACCGGGGACCTGCTCCGGCCGGAGCGAATCAGGGGAGGGAAGCACCGGGTCCCCGATGAACCGCCGCACCGTCGTCTGCCTGCACACCCTGTGCTGGCGCTCGAATTCCTCGACGTAGTGGAGCCAGTCCCACTCCACTTCCGGAGGCAGGGAGGAGTTGCCGTTGTGGAAGGTACAGCCGAATTCCCGCTCGATCGCCCGCTTCTTGTCCTCGATCAGCTCCCGCCCGCTCTCGTCTTCGCGCATGGGTCCTCCAGATGCATGGGCGACGAAGCCCCCGGAAATACTACCCGAGCGCGGAGATTTTTCCGACTCGTCCCGGAAGAGGGGGGGACGCAAGAATGTGAGGGGGCGGTCAGACGCGGTGGTAGTCGACGAACGAGAAACCGTCGTGGTCTTCTCGGGAGGTCTCGCGAAAGAGCGGGCCGAGGAGGTGTTCGTAGGGGGGGAACAAGGTATCCCCTTCGACGTCACGGTGGACCAACGTCAGGTACAGTTCGTCGGCCCTTTCGAGAAACGCCGCGTACAGGGCGGCACCGCCGATGATGAAGACCCGTGGTTCGAGGCGAGCGAGGCGAGGAGCTCCCCAGTATTCGGATAGCACTCCACGCCCGGAACCGGATGTGATGTCAGGATGACATTGCGGCGGTTGGGAAGGGGCTTGCCGATCGATGCCCAGGTGCGCCGTCCCATGACGATCGTGTGCCCGGTGGTGAGGCGTCTTGAAGCGCTTCAGGTCCTCGGGGATGTGCCACGGGAGCGTCCCGTCCCTGCCGATGGTCCTGTTGCGGGCGACCGCCGCGATGAGGGCGAGGGTCACACCGCCACCTCGAACTTGATCGGGTCGTACGGGTCGTAACCGATCACCGTGAAGTCGTCGAAGCCGAGCTCGTTCGAGCGGCTTCTGCGCGATCTCCAGCCGTGGAAGCGGCCGGGGGGTCCGCTGCAGCTGCTACCGGAGTCCGTCGACATGGTTGACGTAGATGTGCGCGTCGACGATCGTGTGGCTGAACTGTCCGGGCTCGAGGCCCGCCTCGCGGGCCAGGATCTGCGTCAGGAGCGAATACGCCGCCAGGTTGAAGGGGATCCCGAGGGCGATGTCGCCGGAGCGTTGAGTGAGGTGGCAGTTCAGTCTGGCCCCCTGCACGTTGAACACGAAGGTGTAGTGACAGGGAGGCAGCTTGCTGTCGAATGCATTCCCGGGTTCCCATGCGGTCACCACCATGCGCCGCGACATCGGGTCGGTCTTGAGAAGCTCCAGCACGCGCGCGATCTGGTCCACCTCCACGACCTCGTAGGCTCCCGGACGCAGGATCCCATCGTGCGCTGGGGAAACGTCGCCAGTAGCGGCCGTACGCCGTGTCGAGGTTCCCGTTCTCATCCGCCCAGGCATCCCAGATCTTCGTGTGCTTCTGCAGGTTGCGGATATGGTCCTCTCCGGAGAGGTACCAGAGCACCTCGTGGAGCATCGACTTGAAGTTCACCCGCTTGGTGGTCAGCAGGGGGAATCCCGCGCTCAGATCGACCGTATAGTGTTCGGCGAAGCAGGAGATCGTATCGACCCCGGTCCTGTTCTTCTTTCGGACCCCGCGTTCGAGAACACGCTGGACCAGGTCGAGATATTCACGCATGCGGACGTCAGGGATATGGTGGACGATATTTCGTCAGTATACACAGACGGGGTACGAGAAGCAATTCACTTGACGATGCCGCGGCGGAGGGTGTCGAGCGCGAAGACGAACGCTGCTGCCAGGAACACCATGAACGCGGCCCCTTCCAGGGCGACGGCCGCGGGATCTCCCGCTCCGATCGTGCAGTATCGCAGCAGGTCCGTGTGCCAGGAGAGTGGATTCGCTATCGAGACGGCGCGAAGGGCCCGCGGGAGGCTTTCGACCGGGTAGAACATCGAGCTGCCGAACATCAGCACGAAGTACGCGACGTTGAGGAACGTGTTGAACACGTCGTTCCGCCTGATGCGCAGAGCGAAGCCGGCGAGCGCGAAGAACCAGGCCGCGGTCCCCACGACCATCACCGCGAACGTGGCGGGCAGCCACCCGGCCTCGAGCCGGATGCCCAGCAGCCAGGCGCCGAGACTGAGCGTCAGGGCCGCCTGGACCACGGACATGACGCAGTTGACGAGGATCTTGCCGATGAGGAACTGGGCGCGGGACATGGGGTAGGTCAGGGACTCGTACAGGATCCCGTTGTCCCGGTCGACGAAGAAGCCGTAGGAGGTGTTGATGGCGATCCCGAAACAGGCCATGGACAGGACCCCCGCGAGGAAGAAGGCGTTGTAGCCGTACGCCACGCCGTGCACGGTGACGCCGCCGGCGAAAGCCCGGTCCAGCCCGATCCCGAACATGAGCAGGTAGACCAGAGGCACGAGCAGGTCGTAGAAGAGCCAGGTCAGGCTCGTGGTGCGGATGCGGAATTCCCGGTACATCACCGCGAGGATCATGCTCATGGGCGCGCCACTCCCCGGTCCAGCAGTTCGAGGAAGACGTCTTCGAGGCTGGCGCTTCCCGCTTCGAAGTGCAGGATCCGGTGATGCTGCGCCACGGTCGTGATGCACGCCGAGCGCAGCGTCCCCCTTCACGCTGAAGGTCGCGGTGTTCTTGTCGCATCTCAGCGCGATCAACGGCAGCGATCGGAGGAACTCCAGCGTCGCCGGGGAGAGCGATTCGAAGGTGATGCTCACGTCGTACACGTTCGAGGCCAGAGCCTTGATCGCCTGCAGGTCGCCGAGCGCCGCGAGCGTGCCCCGGTCGATGATCGCGATCCGGTTGCAGAGCTCTTCGGCCTCCTGGAGCATGTGCGTGGTGAGGACGATCGTGCGTCCCTGCCGCGCCTGGTCGCGGATGGCGTCGAGCGTGGCCCGCTTGTTGACCGGGTCCATGCCGGTGGTCGCCTCGTCCAGGAACACGACCGGCTTGTCCACCATGAACACCTTGGCGACCTGAACTCTCCGCTTGAGTCCGCCGCTCAGGTCGATCACGCGCCTGTGGCGATGTTCGGTCAGGCCGAACTGGTCCATCACGGCCTCGGCTTTCGCGCGGAATTCCCTGCGCGGGATGGAATGGAACAGGGCGTAGGTCCGGAAGTTGTCCAGCACCGAGAGGAACACCTCCACCGCGCTTTCCTGCAGCACCACGCACAGGTGCTTCCGGACCTGGAGGGGCTCGCGCACGACGTCGTGGCCCATGATCTCGGCCGTCCCGGAGGTGGGCGGGATCAGCGTCGTGAGGATCCGCAGGAGCGTGGTCTTCCCGGCACCGTTCCTGCCGAGGATCCCGAAGATCTCACCCCGCTGGATCGTGAGGGACAATCCCGAAAGCGCCTGGATCGGTTCCTGGCCCCTACGTCGGTAGACCTTCACCAGATCCCTGCAAAATACCGCTGTTTCGAGCGATTCCATCGCTTCCAAGGTAAACGGATGGGGGAGCAGAAGCAAGGTCATGCACTGTGTGCCAGCCCGTCGCATCGGGTCCTGCACAACGCAACAAAGCCCTGGCGATGGCCGTATTCTCTTATAGGACAATCAGTAAGAGGTTCACGGACCCCCCACGAAAGTGGCGCTCATGCGAACACGAACGGCTTTCTCCTCCCTGATCTTACTGCCCGGCATGTTGTTTGCGGGCGAACAACCCTTTGCGAGTCTCCGGGATTTCAGTTCCACGGAGATGAAGTCCGCCGGGTTCACGCTATCCGCCCCAGCGCAGATCCGTATCAAGGCGCTCGGCGGTGGAGGAGACCAGGAATGGGGTCACAAGGCCGAATCGATGTTCGCCGCGGGATGGATCATCGACGCCGCGACCCGGGAGCCGGTGTGGAAAATGAGGCCGGAGAACACCGAGCGGACCAAGGGAGACCGGGAATTCGACGGGACGGTCTCGCTTGCGGCCGGTTCCTACGAGGCGTACTTCTGCGCACAGTCCTTCTCGTATCACACAGCGTTCTCGAACATCAACATCAATGTCGATCACCGGAGCAAGCCGTTGTTCGGCGGACCGAAAGAAGGAAAGAAAGGCTTCCTGAACTGGTTCACCCAGTGGTGGTCTGACGACATCGGCAAGGAATGGGCGGAGCGTTCACGCCGCTGGGGCATGGACCTCTGGATCGAAGGGGACGGAAAGGTGGATGTCCGCCAGTTTTCGGTCCCCATGGCTGCGGAGAATGTGGTGTTGTCGATCGTCCGGCAGGGGGACGATGCGTTGGCCACCCGCGCGTTCACGGCGGCAAAGCAGGTGACCGTGAACGTCCGCGCGCTCGGCGAATTGAGCAACTCGGAGGGACCGTTCGAAGATGCGGGGTGGATCGTCAACGCCGACACGCGCGAGCGGGTGTGGGAGATGCGCAAGCAGAACGCCCGGTGGGCCGGGGGCGGGCGTAAGAACGTCGAATCGGACGAATCCGTCACTCTGGCCAAGGGGACATACGTCGTCTACTACCAGACGGATGACAGCCATTCGCCGGACGACTGGAACGACGAACCGCCGTACGACCCCTTTGCATGGGGGATCACCCTCCGGGTCGAGGATCCCGCCGATGCCAAACTGATCAAGCCGGTGCCGTACACCGAATTCCAGAACACCATCATCGAGATCACCAGGGTGGGCGACGACCAGCACCGGTCCGAAGGGTTCACGCTCAAGGAGGACATGCGGCTTCGGGTCTACGCCATCGGCGAGCGAAGCAACTCCCGCCGGATCATGGCGGACTACGGCACCATCCTGGACGGCAAGACCCGCGAGAAGGTCTGGACAATGGACGTGGACCGGACGGTCAACGCCGGGGGGGCCGCGAAGAACAGGATGATCGATGAGGTGATCGACCTTCCGAAAGGGGACTACGTCGTGAACTACACGACGGACGATTCCCACGCGTACGGCAGTTGGAACATGGCGCCGCCTCGGGACAGGGAACACTACGGCATCATGGTCATGGGGATCGGTCCGGGGTTCTCCGCGTCGGCGGTCCAGAAGCTCAAGGTGAAGCAGGACAGGCGGATCATCGCGCAGATCGTGCAGGTCGGTGATGACGCGGACCGCAAGGAGAAATTCGGGCTCGACAAGACCACGCGCGTACGCATCTACGCCGTGGGAGAGGGACAGAACCGCGAGATGGTCGACTACGGCTGGATCGAGGATGTCCGGTCCGGGAACGTGGTCTGGGAGATGACCTACGGGATGACCTTCCACGCGGGCGGAGGAAGGAAGAACCGGATGGTGAACATGACCTTCCTGCTCGACAAGGGGGACTACGTGCTTCACTACCGGAGCGACGACTCCCACTCGTTCAACGCCTGGAACGTGGATCCGCCGGACGATCCGGCCTATTGGGGGATCACGGTCTTCCGCGAGGATGTTGCCAACGGGAGCGGCACGTCGAAGCCGCCGCCTCCCCCTCCCCGGCCCCCGTCCGCCCCCGAACCGGATGAGGAGTAACGACGGACGATCCGCCGATCAGCCGCCCGACCCCCGGAGCGCATCGACCTCGGCCGGGGCCAGGACGCGCCACGCGCCCGGTGCCAGTCCGTTGATCGTGAGCGTCCCGATGGCCGTGCGGATCAGCCGCAGCGTCGGGTGCCCGACCGCTGCTGTCATCCTTCGGACCTGACGGTTCTTCCCCTCCCGCAATACCAACCGGATCCACGATGTGGGGATCTCTTTTCGAATCCTGATGGGCGACGAGCGAGCCGGGATGTCCGGCGCGGGATCGAGCATCTCGGCCTCCGCGGGCGCCGAGGTGCGCCCCTGGATGAGGACGCCGCGTTCGAAGGCGCTCCAGGGCCTCTGTTCCCGGTATCCCCTCGACCTGGACCAGATAGGTCCGTGGGTGGGCGAATCTCGGCTCCATAATCCTGTGCTTCAACGCGTTGTCGTTGGTGAGCAGCACCAGCCCTTCGCTGTCGGTGTCCAGGCGACCGGCGGGATACACGTCCTGTGGAAACGGCCCGAGCGCCGCGAGGGTCGGATGGCTGCCTTCGGGCGAGAACTGGCAGATGGTGCCGAACGGTTTGTGGAGGAGGATGTAGTGAAGGCGAGGTACCATCGCTCCCAATGTAGGGAACGTGCAGGCAAATGACAACGCGGTTTCGTATATTCGCTGGCAGGAAGTGATTCCCGCGGACCGCAACTCTGACGATCACGAGGATCCCATGTCGACCACCCGCCGGCGATTCCTGCGCGAGACCTCCCTTGCCGGTCTCGGCGCGCTTGCCGTCCGCTATGAACGCTCGATCGCTGCCCCGACCGCGACCAGACCGGTCGTGATCTCCAGCGGGAACGGACTTGTTGCGGTCACCAAGGCGATGGAGTTGATCAAGGGAGGGGCCAGTGCACTCGACGCGGTGATCGCCGGGGTGAACATCGTCGAGGACGATCCGAACGATATGACGGTGGGATATGGCGGGCTCCCGAACGAGGAGGGCGTGGTGGAGCTGGATGCCGCGGTCATGCACGGTCCGACCCACCGGGCGGGGGCGGTAGCGTCGCTCAGGAACATCAAGAACCCATCCAGGGTGGCACGACTCGTCATGGAAAGGACGGACCACGTCCTGCTGGTGGGCGAGGGCGCGCTCCGGTTCGCGAAGGCCCACGGCTTCAAGGAGGAAGATCTGCTGACCGACAGATCCCGCGAAGCCTGGTTGAAGTGGAAGGAAAACCTCTCCACGCAGGACGACTGGCTGCCGCCCCACACGCCCGAGACGGAGGAGATCGGCGAGCTCCTGGACGGGTCCCACCGTCCCACCGGGACGATCCACTGCAGTGCCCTGGATGCGAGCGGAGACCTCTCCTGCGTGACCACCACCAGCGGCATGGCCTTCAAGATCCCCGGGCGCGTCGGCGATTCTCCGATCATCGGCGCGGGATTGTACGTGGACAACACGGTCGGCGCGGCAGGCTCGACCGGCAGGGGGGAAGCGAACCTGACGAACTGCAGCAGCGTCATGATCGTGGAATTCATGCGGCAGGGGAAGACGCCGGAGCAAGCCTGTCTGGAAGCCTGCAAGCGGATCGTCGACCGCAACGTGATGCGGCGGCTCCGCGATGACCTCGGGGCGTCCCTCGTTCAGCGTTTCGTTCTACGCGATCAACAGGAACGGGGAGTATGGCGCCGCATCGATCCTCAGTGGTGGCAGCTTTGCGGTGCACGACGGGGTCTCCGCGCGCAAGCAGGAATGCCCCTATCTCTATAAGAAGTAGGACATCGTTCCATCAACCGGTGAGCGACTTCTGACGCTTGGTACGGCCTAGTCTCATTGTTGTTCTCCTTCTGGGCGGGTTCGCGGCGGGTTCCGCGCAGCCGTATCGCGTGGATACGCTCGGCCGCGCGCCCACCGTCCAGTATCCGGTCTCGGTCGCCTTTGTGCCGGGCGGGGCCGGAAAGTTCTTCTTCACGGAGAAGAACAGCGGACGGGTACGCGTGTACGACCGCGGCATCCAGCCCGAGCCGTTCCTGACCCTGCCGGTGGAAGATGAGGGAGAGCAGGGGCTGCGCGGCCTCGCATTCCATCCCGCCTATCCTGATACTCCATTGGTGTTCGTCTTCTATACCCGGAAGATCGACCGGTCCAACGTCGTGGAACGGTATGCCGACTCCGGCGGCGTGGGAGTGGATCCCCGGCTCGTGCTGGTCGTGCCGCGGCGCGATGACGGAACCATCAACAACGGCGGAGCGCTGGCGTTCGGACCGGACGGGACCCTGTTCATCGGTGTGGGCGACTACGGAACCCCCGCCCAGGCCCAGGATGTGGTGGCACGGAGGAACTACTGGGGGAAGATCCTGCGGGTGAACATTGACGGATCGTTCCCGGCCGACAATCCGTTCCCCAGGAACCCCATCTGGGCGTACGGTGTCCGGGATCCCCAGGGCATCGCCTTCGACCCGCTCACCGGCGACATGGTCTGCACCGATGGCGGAACCCAGGGAAAGAACGCCGTGCACCTGGTGACACGGGAAGCGAACCTCGGTTGGCCGCTCCGGGGGATCGGCCGGAAGCCGCTGGTGGCGTTCGGCGGCGATGAGCAGCCTGCCCTCAGCAGCGTGGCGGTCTATCGCGGGGAAGCGTTCCCCCGGCTGCGCGGCAAGTTGCTGATCGCGGGGAACCTCGCGCCGGTCCTCTGGACGGGGACATACCGCCCTACGGGCGATTCTCTCGCCCTGGAACAGCTGTTCGTGTCCAATACCGGCTTCGCGGACGTCCGGGTCAGCCCGACCGGATCGATCGTCCTGTCCAACGGTCCCTATCTCGGAAGCAGGTTGTTCCGCCTCTCGCCCGTGGCCCCGGCGTTCAACTCGTCGCCTCCTCTGCGCGCCATCGGGGGTGAGTTGTACCGGTATACGCCGACATTCACCGGGACCCCCCCGTCCCTGACGCTGGAGAACGCTCCCGCCGGCATGTCGGTGGATCCGGAGACCTGGTCGGTCGTCTGGATCCCTTCCAAAGCGCAGGCGCTCGCAGGATTGGCGAATGTGACGCTTCTGGCGGAGAACGGCGCAGGGACCGTGGAGCAGCACTGGCGGATCCGGGTGACCAACGTGAACGATCCCCCCCTGCCGTTCGCGCTGTCCGATACCACCGAAGAGACGATCGTTTCCTTCTCGGGCACCGACCCCGTGGTCGAGCTCTCCTGGACCGCCACCACCGATCCCGACGGAGACCGCGTCAGCTACCGCGTCCAGCTGGATACATCGCTGGCGTTCGACAGTCCGCTGCACCGCGACACGCTCGTCACGGGGGCCGACACGCTGCGGATGGTTCTGCCGAAGGCCAGCCACGACTACCTGTGGCGGGTTGCCGCCACGGATGGGACGTTGATGACCTTTGCAGTTCCGGTGGTGAAGAGGATGAAGGTGAATTACCAGCCGGGAGCCGTGCAGGCCCCGGAATCGGCGACGGAGGAGATCCCGGTGTCAGTCCCGGAGCTGCCGCCGGCACCCTCGTCGCTCAAGTACACGCTCCAGCGGGGGGGGCACGTGCGGCTGTCGGTGTTCAATCTCCTGGGGCAGGAGGTGGTGAGGGTGTTCGATGGGAAGCAGGAGGAGGGGCCCCACGAGGTGGCGCTCACCTCGCTCAATTTGCCGAACGGCGTCTACATCTACCGCCTGCAGGCCCCGGGGATCTTCGATACGCGCAAGGTGGTCATCGCCCAGTGAGGTCTATCGGAGGCGCTTGATCACCACGAGGGTCTTGTCGTCGGAGTACTCGGCGTCCTTGCTGAAGAGTTGCACCTCCTCCAGGATCGCGGCGCACACCTCGCGCGGGGTCTTTCCGCGGTTCTCGCGCAGCGCCTGCACCAGGCGTTGTTCGCCGTACATCCCCTCGCGTTCATTCGAAGCTTCGGTGATCCCGTCGGTATACAGCAGGAGCAGGTCCCCCTTCGCCATCAGGGCGTACTCCGAACGGTAACTCTCTCCGGGGAACGGCCCGATCAGATGTCCCGTGGACGGAAGGCGTTGGACCTCTCCCGATGCCGCGTGGAGGAGCAGCGGCACGCTGTGTCCCGCGTTGACGTAGATGACCAGGCCGCTGTCCGAATCGGTCAGCTCGGCGTACACCATCGAGATGAACTGTTCCGTGGAGAACGTGCGGTTGACCAGCCGGTTCAGCCGGCGGATCAGCGTGCTGATCTTCGTCTGGTATTCCACCCCCATCCGCAGGGCGCCGGAGACGTACAGGGCCTGTGAGGCGGCGGAGAACCCCTTGCTCGCCGCATCGCCGATCACCACCCCGAGCCGCTCCTTGTCCGACGTCGCCTGCAGGTAGTCGAAGAAGTCCCCGCCGACGATCCGGTCCGGGATAGAGACGCCGTACATCTCGTAGTTGCTGAACTTGTGCTCGTGGGCGGGGAGGATGCTGCGCTGGATCGCGCTCGCTTTGTCGAGGTCCGCTTCGAGCGCCTTGGCCTTCGACTCGATCCGCCGGTTTCGCAGGGCCGTGGTGAGCGCGGTCCCGATGATGTTCAGCGAGTACGTCATCTCCTGCTTCATGTACTCGGCGTTGATCGCGATGACGTACTGATAGAGCTGGTATCCCTTCCAGTCGATCTTCTCCCCGACGCCGGTTGCGGAGTAGTGGGTGATCCCTTTGCGGCGGAGGTACCGGTTGGTCTCGGTGCCGACCAGGGTCCCCTTCTTCTGCAGGGAGAGGAACATGGGATATTCGAGGACGCGTATCCGGAAGTTCCGGTCGATCTGTTCGATCTCGCCGAGCTGGTGGATCAGCCGGTAGGTTCCCAGGGCGGGTTCCAGTTTCCAGATGCGGGCCCCCTTGATGGGGAATGCTTCGTTCTGGACGACGTTGGTGAGCACGTGGACGAGGAGTTGCTCGTCCTTGCGGAAGTCGGCCTCGCCGAGCGCTTTGAGGGTCCTGAAGAGCTTGTGTTGATCCATCGCCAAAGGGTAGTGCCGGCGTCAGGCCGGCGGGTTATCCGTTCCCGTACACGGGGCCGATGCCGCGCGCACTAGCGGCCCAGAGCGTGAGCATCGCGGTGATCGCGGCGATGGCGCGTTTTTCGTCTTCCTGCCGCACCACGAGATCGTAGGTGTCGGCCACGAATTTGAGGTTCCCCGTGATCCGCCGGAGTTGTTCAAGCTGGACACCGCCGTGCCAGTAGGCCACCTGGGCGCGGATCATCGTGCCGTGGCGCCTCAGCAACTCGCCGAGCGGGAACACGTTCGCGCTCCGCGGGGTTCTCGGCGTGCAGATGGCGCAGATGTCGTTGAAGTATTCGTCCCAGTGAGAAGCGAACAGCCGGTTCTCCGGCCTCCGGAGGTAGCGCGCCTGTTTGAGCGAGAACCGCGCCTTGGTGCGGACGCGGAACTTCGGAATGACCGGATGCAGGTCGTAAAGCATCAGCTTCTGCGTCGGATCATCGGGGTCGGGTTCCTCGTATTTCCAGCGCTTCTTGAGGCTCTGCCAGGTCTCGACACAGACAACGGGGGCCTCGCGGCTGTCGATCGTGATGAATTTCCCCCGTTCCGCTCCGACCACCGTGATCCAGTGACCCCACTGGTCCACGCAGAGCAGGGAAGGATACCCCCGCTTGAGTCCGAGCAGGAGCTCCCGCTTGGCCCGCAGAGGGTTCTTCCGGCGGATGACCTTCATTTCGCAGTTAAATTTCTTGGCCGCCCGTGCAAGCTTGATCTCATCGGTCCCGGCCCACCAGTGGGTCCCGGCGAGGCGGGAGACCTCGTTCTCGTCGACGATCTCACCGAGCATGATGAGGGCATACTTCAGTGCGAAAGGGCCACACTGCCACTTATTCGGTTGAGGGTATAAGCCCATCGGTGCAATTCAGCAGATTGAGGACCTGGCCGGGATTACCTGATCCCAAAGGGGGGAAGGCCGAGGATATACACAAAGGTACGTAACCTGGAAGGGAATTCCAAGCACGGGGATTGCACGAAAAACCCCCAAAATGATAGCGTAATGGGGGTTTTCCGGCGGGAGCGGGGTCGCCTCCCCGGGGGGCGAAGAGGATCTACCGTGATTTCGAGGTTTCGCGGAAGAAGGTGATCATCCCCGTATTAGGCGGGACGACGCCCAGTTGCCGCATCAGCGTGATCACCTGGCCCCGGTGGTATGTGGAATGATCGACGACATGGGAGATCACCTGAGCGATCGTATGCGTAAAATTCTCGCCTTTGGGCGACCGCGCCGTGATGCTCTCCTGGAGCTTCTTGTCGGTGATCCCCCCGAGGAACCGTGCCATGTCGTAGCCGACCTGTTCCCAGACGGCTCGCAACGAGGCGAGTGTGGGAACATCGGTCCCCTCCAGGATGGGTGCCTCTGTCGCTCCCTGCACGCGTGCCAGCCAGATACGTTCTGCAGAGACCATGTGCACAAGAGTGCCGTGGATGCTCTTGTGGCTGCTCTTCAGGTCGCGCAGGAGGTCCTCCCCCGGTATCGGGGTCACCGCGTCGAACACCCGGTTGCTGGCCCAGGCGCTGTAGGCGACAAGGTGCCGGATCTCTTGTTGGGTCATTGATCCCTCCGTAGGTTCTTCAGTTCTGCGAGCAGACGCATGGCCTCGAGCGGGGTGATCCGATCGAGGTCGACGGCATCCAGGGCCGCGCGCAGGGCGTCATCCTTCAGTTCGAACAGCGTCAGCTGGGGATCGGACCGGGACACGCGGCCCGCAGGGGTGCCGTGCACGGTCAGATCGGATCCTTCAAGATTGCGCAGGATGGTGCGCGCACGGGAGATCACCTCCTCGGGGAGGCCCGCCATGCGCGCCACCTCGATGCCGTAGGAATGGTCCGCGAACCCGGGCTTCACCTTGTGCAGGAACATCACCCGGTCGCCGTATTCGCGGACGTCCACCTTGTAGTTCCGCACGCGCGGGAAGAGGTCGGCGAGCTCGTTCAACTCGTGGTAGTGGGTGGCGAAAAGCGTGCGGGCTCCCACCCGCTCATGCAGGTACTCCGTCAGCGACCAGGCGATGCTGATGCCGTCAAAGGTGCTGGTGCCCCGGCCGATCTCGTCGAGCAGGATGAGGCTGCGCGCGGTCGCCGTGTTCACGATGTGGGCAGCCTCGTGCATCTCCACGAGGAACGTGCTTTCACCCGAGGCGATGTTGTCGCTGGCTCCGACACGCGTGTAGATCCGGTCCACCAGCCCGATCACCGCCGTTGCAGCCGGCACGAAGCTCCCGATCTGCGCGAGCAGCACGATCAGCCCCGTCTGCCGGAGGTAGCTCGACTTCCCGCTCATGTTCGGCCCGGTGATAATGAGGATCTGCTCGGCAGCGGTGTCGAGCCGGATGTCGTTGGGAGTGTATTTTTCGCCCGGCGGGAGCAGGCGCTCGATGACCGGGTGCCGGCCTCCGGTGATCTCGATGACGGAGGAGTCATTGACTTCCGGCCGGTGGTATTTGTATTCGACCGCCGCGGAGGCGAGCGAAAGGAAGCAATCCACCTCTGCAAGCAACCGCGCATTCCTCTGGATCGCGTCGGTGTGCGCGGCGATCTGTGTCCGGATCCCGTCGAACAGCTCGGTTTCGAGGGCCAGCATCCGCTCCTCCGCGTGGAGGATCTTTTCCTCCTGCTCCTTCAGGCCCGGCGTGATGTAGCGCTCGGCGCCGGTCAGCGTCTGCTTGCGGATGTAGTCCGGCGGGACCTTCTCGCGGTGGGTATTCGTGACCTCGATGTAGTACCCGAACACGTTGTTGAAGCCGACCTTCAGGGAGCTGATACCGGTTCGCTCCCGTTCGGACAGCTGCAGGTCGGAGAGCCACTGTTTCCCGTTGAAGGCGAGGTTCCGGAGGGCGTCGAGATCGGCATTGTACCCGTTCCGGATCACCCCTCCGTCGGCGAGGCTGGGCGGCGGCTCGGGGGCAATGGCCCGTTCGATAAGACCGGTCACGTCGGGAAGGGGGGTGAGCCCCTCGCGGATCGCGGTGAGCTCGGCGCTGGCACATTCGCGAAGGTGATCGCGGGTTGCGCCGATCTCGAGCAGAATGCCGCGCAGGGCCACGACGTCCCGCGGTGTCGCGCGTCCGGTGCAGATACGAGTGGTAAGGCGCTCGAGGTCCCCGATCTGACCGAGGGTCTCGGCGAGCAGGGTGCGGACGCGCGCGAGGCGCGTCACCTCCTCGACGGCATCCAGCCGGCGGACGATGGGTTCCAGCGTGTTCAACGGCTGATGGATCCAGCGTTTCAGGAGGCGGCCCCCCATCGGGGTTCGTGTGCGGTCCAGCACGCTGAACAGCGTCCCGTCCGAGGCACCCGTCATGGATGCGGTGATCTCCAGATTCCGCTTCGTGGAAGGGTCCAGGACGATGGACGAGCCCGCGTCGAACGGAACCAGCCGGCGGAGGTGCGGGAGATTCGCCTTCTGGGTCTCCTGCAGATAGTTCATGATCGCGCCGGCGGCGAGGATCCCGGTGTCGAACTCTTCCACGCCGAACCCTTTGAGCGACTGCGTCTGGAAATGGCCGGTGAGCAGGTCGTAGCAGTACTCCCGGTTGAGGATCCAGTCCTCGAGGGGAGTGAAGAGCCCGGTGAAAGCGGTTTTCAGGAGCTCCTTGAGTGAGGCCATGTCCCGTCGCTGGATCAGGAGCTCGGAGGCGCCCAGAACTCCCAGCTGTTCCGGGAGACGGCGGAAGGGGAATTCGCTGACCCGAAACTCGGCCGTGCTGACGTCCACGTAGGCGAGTCCGACGCGGTCGTCGCCGGTCGCGAGGGCGTGCGGGAGCGCCACGGCGGCGAGGAAATTGTTCTGCTTCTGCTCCAGCACCTTGTCGGAGAACGCCACGCCGGGCGTGACCACTTCCACGACGTCGCGTTTGACGATCCCCTTGGCCAGCTTGGGGTCCTCAAGTTGCTCGCATACGGCCACGCGATGCCCCGCCTTGAGGAGCTTTGGCAGGTAAGCGTCGAGGGCATGGTGGGGGAACCCCGCCAGCGGCACCTCGCCGGCCGCCCCGTTCCCGCGCCTCGTGAGCGTGATCCCCAGGACCCTGGCGGTGATCCTGGCGTCCTCTTCGAACGTCTCGAAGAAATCCCCCATGCGGAACAGCAGGATCGTGTCCGGATACCGGGCCTTCACCTGCAGGTACTGTTTCATCAGGGGAGTGGACATAGCAACTGACAATTAAGAGATTTTGGCGAGGAAAATCAACGAAGGGGGAAAAACAGAAGCGCCCTGCGGGAGACAGGGCGCGGCGAGATCGAAACGGGGTTCAGTCGAAGTCCATGATGCGATAACTCTCCCACCAGTTCGCTACGGCGAAGGTCCGCACGTAGTATCCGGGATAATACGGTGGGCGTACGGCGGGATCGTTGAGGCGGTCATCGAACCGGTACCGCTTCGAGAAGCCGTTCTTCAGGGTGGACCCTGCGAACTGCCCCACGGCACCCCGGGTGTTCTGGACGATGGACCCAAGGACGTTCAGCGTGGCGATCGGCCTGGAGCTGTAGTTCTCTGCCGTGAAGGAACCCGTGCGGGTGAAGATGTTGCCGAAAATGTCGCACCCGCTGTTGTTGGCGCTGTTGTCGGCAATGACGACATCCTGTTCGGCCACCAGCCCGAGCAGATCATCACTCGAAGGGGTGATGCGGGGGTTCCGTTCGTAGTAGAGATCGTTCTGGACCACCACGTTGGTCGCCGAGCATATGGTCAGCTTTCCGTCGAAGCGTTCCCTCGATGTTCACCTTCCCGCTGGCGCGCAGGACGCCATTGAAGGAGCCGGAGTTCAGTTCGATGGAATCGATGATGGCGCCGGTCTTCACGTTACCGGAACGGACGTATGCCCAGCCATCGTTGTTCGCGCCGGTTCCCGGTGAAGAGCGTGACATAGACATCCCCCGCGTACAGCCTTCCACCCGAAACGGAAGCGGTCGTCAACTCCGACAGGTCGCTCGGGAAGGGGATC